>CAWHWK010000009.1:0-856779 GCA_963833005.1 uncultured cyanobacterium
GTTGCAACTTTACGCCTACTGCGATCGCCTAGTTTCTTAATCTCGTTTTATGTTTAGTCTCTCTAAAAGATCTCCTCGAAATGATGTCGTTATCCGTGAGCGACAAATTGAAGACGACCGAATGAGAGATGTAGAACTGCTGTTGGAAAGCTTATTTCTACGAGAGGAGGTAACGGTGCGGCTAGTGCTGGACTGCCTATATGACATAGGCGCGACGAATTTGGTTAACAGGCGAGTGCGATCGCGTCCCCTCAACTATCTGATGAAAGCGATCGCCCGCTTATCCAAACCCGCCTTCCGCCCGTTCATGCTGCGCTGGACCCGAAAAAACTGTCCTCACCTCATTGCCGAATGGCTACATTCACAAGTGCGCTTCGGCCCCAAAGACGTCCTCTTGCCAGATGTTCAAGACACGCTCGGCAATCCCACCATCAAGACGCAATAAAGACGTGATCAAGACGTGAAAGATGTAATTTACGAGTCGTCGCCTTCAGCAAGTGCCTAAGCTGTACAAGCAACAGACATGATAAAGTTTGAGGCGATATAGTTGTGATTGCTACGCTCTTTTGGCGTGGGATCTCTAGCAGATCTCTGCCATATAAGAAAAAGAAAACCGCAGAGAAAAACCCACATAAGAGAGTCGACGTGAGTTCAATCCAGATTCCAATTCTAGACCTCAAGCCCCAATATCAGGCAATTAAGGCAGATATTCGTGCGGCCATTGACGAGGTGCTGGAATCAGGTCAGTTTGTTCTAGGCGCTACGGTTCAGCAGTTTGAGTCAGAAGCAGCTAGCTATTTGGGCGTAAAGCACGCAATCGGCGTGAACTCCGGGACAGATGCGCTAATAATTGCCCTAAGGGCACTCGGCATTGGGGCAGGCGACGAGGTAATTACGACCTCGTTTAGCTTTTTTGCCACAGCAGAGTCGATTAGCATGGTGGGCGCAAAGCCTGTATTTGTCGATATTGCCCGCGATAGCTTTAATATCGACCCTAGCCTGATTGAAGCGGCAATTACGCCAAAAACAAAGGCGATTATGCCAGTGCATTTGTATGGCAATCCGGCGGCGATCGCGCAAATAACCAGTATCGCCACCCAGCACAACCTCAAAATCATTGAAGACTGCGCTCAGGCTTTTGGCGCTGTGTATAAAGGCGTCTGTGCTGGCTGCAAACAAACCTGCCCAGACACGACGCGCAACGCCTTGGTCGGTAAGCGAGCAGGCGCACTAGGCGACATGGGCGCTTTTTCGTTTTTTCCTACTAAAAATTTGGGAGCCTATGGCGACGGTGGCCTCATTACCACCGATGACGATCAGCTCGCTGAACTCGCCGGGATGCTGCGTGTACACGGCGCAAAGCAAAAATATCACAACACCATGCTGGGCTATAACTCTCGCCTAGACGCGATGCAAGCGGCTGTCTTGCGAGTAAAGCTTGCCTACATAGACGTTTGGAACCAGCAGCGACGGCAGGTCGCCAAAACGTATAGCACCCTGCTAGAAGGCATAGAAGGCATCATCACCCCTCATCTGACAGACGGGCACGTTTTTCATCAGTACACTGTTCGCATCCTGAACGGAAAGCGCGATCAGGTGAAGCAGTCGCTAGCAGAAGCGGGCATTGGCTCGATGGTTTACTATCCTTTCCCACAAGATCGACTCCCTGTATACGATGGTCAGTACGCGGCTAATCCGGTTAGTGATGAGTTGGGCCAGGAGGTTTTGAGCCTGCCAATGTGGCCGGAACTCTCACCCGAGACCAGTGAGAAAGTAGTCAAAGCGCTTAAAGATAGCTTGAAATAGGTCTTGGGTCGGTTGGGCAGATTCTGTATAAGGTCTATCAATAGGGATGTTGTCATAGGAATCCTACTAGCAGAAATACGGCTGCGCGGCTCTCTCTGCCTGAAAGGATCCTAGAAAAACAGCAGAATTCTCACAAAAATTTAACTTAGTAGCTCAGTAAATATCACCTTATCAGCCTTAGATAGCCGGTGAGTAAGCTGTGGTGAGTTAAACCGTGAGTGTTCCTCCATGCTGCTAAAGTCGTCCGTACTGCCAGAATCCACTTCAATAACAGCGTCTGCTCGTCGCTGGGGCTGCAAGGTGTTGTCTGCTTGTGTGGTGTGTGCAGGGGCAGGATATATCGCTCTAGCGACTGCAAGTGCTGCTTATGCACAAACGACTCCTAGTCAAAGTTTGGCCTTGCTGCCGTTGAATACCGCGAGTGTTGTTGATGGGCATTACGACGTGCAGTTAGAGGCGATCGCACTCAACATCAATGAACAAATAGCGAACGCTCACGCCCAACAAGACGCCCCCAAGGGCATGAGCCTAGACCAAGTTCCCGTCATTGGCGACCTGCTAGATGAAGAAGGAAACTTTGACTGGGGCATAGAACTGCCCTTCTCAGTTGGCGTTACCGATGTTATGGGCTCATATGGCGTCGTAGTCAGCACCGACTTTAGCCACTGACTTTAGCCACCGACTTTAGCCACTGACCTTAACGCGACACCCACCGAGACAATCTTCTCTATGGCGCATTCCACACAGCGAATCCTATAGAGCGAATCCTATAGACCGATAATCTGTGGCCATATAAACTTGGGATGCTGCGATTAAGGGCTGCTTTGTGCAGTCAAACGTGACACCCCATGACATCAGACTCTATTTCTCCAGAAAGCACCGAAAACAGCCAGCGTGAAGATACACTCTTTAGTAAGATAATCCGTCGGGAAATTACAGCAGACATCGTCTATGAAGACGACCTTTGCCTGGCATTTCGAGACATCACCCCGCAAGCACCCATTCACATTCTTGTCATTCCCAAGAAGCCGATTCCTAAACTGTCAGAGGCTCAAATCGAAGATAAGGCCCTGCTAGGACACCTGCTGTTGGCAGTCAGTGAAATTGCCAAAGAGCAATCTTTAGAAAAAGGCTATCGAGTGGTCATCAATACGGGTGAAGATGGCGGCCAAACAGTCTTTCATCTGCATCTACACTTGCTAGGTGGACGGGCACTAGGCTGGCCACCTGGCTAATGGGCTATTCATCGCTAATGGACTATTCGTCAATCCGTTCTAGCTGCCAAAGAATCTGGTTGCCTTCGCGACGAATGCGAGAAACACTCCAATTTCGCCAAGCCCAGTAGTCTCCTCGGCTGGTGACAGCGCTGGCATTCACATCCATCAGATCTGCCAATTCGGCGCTCGTGATGAGATAGCCCTGCTTAGCCAGTTCGTCGGTAACTTGGAGGGTTTCTAGCGTATTTCTCAGGCGTTCAATTCTGGCACTTTCGGATGCACTATTCGGTTCATTGTGACTTTTGGAAGTAGAGGAGGCAGCCATTACATTCTCTGTTGCTTGTTCTACAGACGATGAAGTCTCGTAAAATTTTAGCGCTGCTTCCTCAGATGATTCTTGCGTAGTACCAGTATTTATTTCTGGCGTACTGATTGAATCCTTTTTAGGGTTTTGAGTGTTTTGAGTCTCGTTTTTTCCAGAAGCTTCGAGTTCCGCCTGGATTGACTCTACCTTGGCGCTTGATTTTCGTTTTTTTCCAGCGCTGGATTGACTTGGTGAAAATTGACTCAGTGAGATTGGCTGAGCATGTGAGTAAGCCCTAGCAATTTCATCGCAGCGCTCGTTGCCAAGATTTCCGGTATGTCCACGCACGTAGCGCCAGTCAACACTTAGCTCATCGTCAGCTAGGCTTTGGCTAAGCTGATCTAGCTGTTGCCAAAGGTCTTTGTTCAAAACAGGTTTTCCCGCAGAGGTTTTCCAGCCCTTGCGTTTCCAGCCTTTAATCCATTTGGTAATACCATTTTTCAGGTACTCGCTATCTGTATGGAGAATAACGGGGACACTGCCAGGCTGGTCAATATCTGCACCATCAAGTCTCTCTTTTAGAAATTCTAGGGCAGCGATCGCAGCCTGCATCTCCATCCGATTGTTGGTAGTGGCTGTCTCTCTGCCGCCTAGTTCGTGCACCTGACTATCCGCAAATTCTATGCGAGTACCCCAACCCCCAGGACCTGGGTTACCAGAGCAGGCTCCATCGGTATAGATTTCTTTGACTTGCGCGGTGGACATAGTTGGCAATCCGTTTGGACATTTATGATGTGGTACGGCTTTGTCTATTTAGCCGAAAGCTGTTTAGCCGAAAGGTAGCTTAGCGCGAATGTATTCTCGGCGCATCTGGGCGATCGCATCAATCGAAATACCTTTCGGGCACACCGCCTGGCACTCCCCATGATTCGAGCAATCCCCAAACCCCTCTGCTGTCATCTGCTGCGTCATCTTCACGACCCGCTGCTTACGTTCAGGTTTTCCCTGGGCGAGTAAGGCCAAGTGAGAGATTTTAGCCGCAGTAAATAAAGACGCCGATGCGTTTGGACAGGCCGCCACACAGGCCCCGCAGCCAATACAGGTGGCATAGTCAAATGCTTTATCGGCGTCGGGTTTGGCTACTAGCACCGCATTGGCATCCGGCGCAGCTCCCGTCTTAACTGACACATAGCCACCTGCCGCCACAATGCGATCAAACGATGAGCGATCAACAACAAGATCTTTAATCACAGGAAAAGCAGTGGCTCGCCAGGGCTCTAGCGTCACCGTATCGCCATCTTGAAAGTTGCGCATGTATAGCTGACAGACCGCTGTTTTTTGCTGCGGGCCATGCGCTTGACCGTTAACCATCATGCCGCAAGAACCGCAGATTCCCTCTCGGCAATCATGGTCAAATTCAACCGGCACCTCGCCTTTTGCCGTAAGTTGCTCATTGAGCATATCGAGCACTTCTAGAAAGGAAAGGTCACTTTGAACGCCCTCTACGGCATAGTTTTCAAAGCTACCGTCGGCTTGTGGATTGGCCTGTCGCCAAACTCTCAAATTGATTTTCATATGTGCATTTAGCGGGTTCGTTTACGGAGGTGAGGTAACTTATTTCTCGATTTGTTGTTAATCGTTATTAACCTATTTTTTAGATCACATAGCCCGTTCAGCCTACGTAGCCTATTTATTCAGGAGTCTATTTACCTATTTCCTATTTATAGGAGCGCTGGGTAAGTTTCACGTTCTCAAAAGCTAGCGTTTCGCTCACCAGCTCAGGAGGCCGCTCGTCACCTGTGTATTTCCAGGCGGCAGCGGTGGAATGCAACCCATCTCGCCGCTGGGCTTCCCCCTCAGCAGTCTGATACTCCGTGCGAAAGTGGCTGCCGCACGACTCTTCTCGGGCAAGGGCATCGCGGGCCATCAGTTCACCTAGCTCCATAAAGTCAGCGACACGACCCGCAAATTCTAGATTTTGGTTGAGCGTATTCGCCTCTCCAGGCACTCGCAGATTTTGCCAAAATTCGGCACGCAGCGATCGCACTGCCTCAATCGTCTGCACGAGCTGCGTCTTGTTGCGACTCATCCCCACCCCGTTCCAAATCAAATGCCCCAGCTCCTGATGAAAGCTCAACACCGTTTTATCTCCCTGGATACTCAGCAGCTTCAGCGTTCGCGCACGGGCCGAGGCTTCCGCTTCCCCAAAAGCATCGTGATCGGTTGCCACCGGGGCTATATCTGTCGCCGCAATGTAATTACTCAGCGTGTAAGGAATGATGAAATAGCCATCGGCCAGCCCCTGCATGAGCGCGCTGGCCCCTAGCCGGTTCGCCCCGTGGTCCGAAAAATTCGCTTCGCCCAACGCAAACAGTCCGGGCACCGTGCTCATCAGATGGTAATCCACCCAAAGACCGCCCATCGTATAGTGCACTGCCGGGTAAATGCGCATAGGCACCTGATAGGGATCTTCTCCTGTGATGCGCTGGTACATCTCGAAAAGATTGCCATAGCGAGCGGCGATCGCGTCTTTGCCTTGATCTGAGATCGCATCGCGAAAATCCAAGTACACTGACAGGCCCGTCTTGCCAACCCCGCGCCCCTCATCAATCACCTGCTTGGCATTGCGAGACGCCACGTCACGCGGCACCAGATTGCCAAAAGTGGGATAGCGCGTTTCCAAGTAATAGTCCCGGTCTTCCTCTGGAATCTCATTGGCCGGTCGCCCATCGCCCGCTGTTTTTGGCACCCACACCCGGCCATCATTACGTAAACTCTCACTCATCAGGGTCAGCTTCGACTGAAACTCGCTGGCCACCGGAATGCAAGTTGGGTGGATCTGGGTAAAGCAAGGATTTGCAAATAGCGCCCCGCGCTTGTGGGCTCTCCACGCCGCCGTCACGTTAGAGTTCTTACCATTGGTCGAAAGGTAGTACACATTGCTGTAGCCGCCCGTCGCCAGCACTACCGCGTCCCCGGCATAGCGCTCAAACTCACCCGTGAGCAAATTACGCACCACGATGCCGCGAGCTTGGCCCGCTACCACCACCAAATCCAACAGCTCGCGCCGAGGAAACAGCTCAATTTTCCCGGCTGCTACCTGCCGCATCATCGCGCCGTACGCCCCTAGCAGCAGCTGCTGCCCCGTCTGCCCCCTGGCATAAAAAGTTCGAGAAACCTGCGCCCCCCCAAAAGAACGATTGGTCAGCAAACCGCTGTATTCGCGAGCAAACGGCACCCCTTGAGCCACGCACTGGTCGATAATCTGATTGCTAATTTGGGCGAGACGATAGACGTTGGCCTCGCGCGAGCGATAGTCACCGCCTTTGATCGTGTCGTAAAACAGCCGCCACACGCTGTCCCCGTCATTGGGATAGTTCTTTGCAGCATTAATTCCGCCTTGGGCCGCAATGCTATGGGCCCGGCGGGGCGAATCTTGGATGCAAAAGCTTTTAACCCGATACCCCTGCTCAGCCAGCGTGGCGGCGGCCGAAGCACCTGCGAGTCCAGTGCCTACCACTAAAATAGTGTGCTTAGCCTTATTTGTCGGGTTTACCAGTTGGCAGTGATCTTTAAAGTTGCCCCATTTTTCAGGCAGCGGGCCAGCGGGAATACGAGCATCTAGAGTCATCAGTCAAGCCTCAGCCAATCCATCCAAAATAAATCGCTAGGGGCAAGCCGATAAATCCAGACGCGATCGCGCCCCCTAGCACCGCACTCGCGGCAAATACTGCTGGTTGGGTTGCCAAACCCAAAGACTGCAACGCGCTCCAAATGCCATGCCGCAAATGCAGTCCTAAAAAGCTCAAAATTAATACATAGCCAGCGGTATAGCCCGGACGCTGAAATGTTTCAAAAACCAATCGGGCCAAATCGCGATCGCCAGAATCCGGCACTATATAAATCTTGCCAAACTTAAAAGTCGCTAGATGAGCGATCAGAAACAGCCCCAGTAAAAGCCCAGACGCAATCATCGTGCGCGAAGCTAGCGTTTGTCGGCTAGGCGTTCCTCTACTCTCATATTCGGCATAAGCAGTTTGCCGAGCCTGCCGCTTGCCCCAGTAGATGCTGATACCAATGGCCGCATGAACGCAAACCATCACCAGCAGCGCCCCTTCTACCAGATACAAAGCAAAGCCCCAGCTCTCGATAAAATGGGCTAGCTGATTGTAGGCAGAGGCACTAAAAAACAGCGTTAGGTTGCCCAAAACGTGGGCCACGACAAAGGTGACTAAACCCAACCCTGTGAGGCCAGTCAACAGCTTTTTACCAATCGGTGACGAATAAAGGCCACCATCATGAGCGACTGACTCCGAGTTAGCCTGATCTGGCTTATTTTGATCTGACTTGGTCTGAATTGAAGCGGAAGAAGAAGCTGGAGAGGAAACCATTAATCGCCATTAACACGAAATCTAATCACGAAACCGGATGCCAAGCGAAACGTTTTAGCAGCATCTATATATCTATATTCTATTTGAACGCAAAACCGCCTGAAGATATTTTTTCTCCGGCGGTTTGACACTATTTGGTACACACCTATCTAAAGTTCGGATCTAGCACCGACTATTCGGCTAGAACCACTAGAGCCAAAGGTGCGACTCCAAGGTGTGATTCCAAGGTGCTACTCCTCAATTTTTACAGAGAGGATTTTATCTCCCTGGGCGATCGCATTTACCACATCCATATCTTCCGTCTTCCCAAAGACAGTATGAACGCCATCTAGATGTGACTGAGCCTCATGGCAGATAAAAAATTGACTGCCGCCTGTGTCTTTACCCGCATGGGCCATAGAAAGGCTACCGGACTGATGCTTATTGGGGTTGATTTCGCACTTGATTTTATAGCCAGGGCCGCCGGTCCCCGTTCCGTTGGGACAGCCACCCTGGACCATAAAGTTAGGGATGACACGGTGAAAGTTTAGATCGTCATAAAAGCCGTCTTTAGAGAGCTTAACGAAATTCTCCACAGTCTTAGGCGCATCCTTTTCAAACAGCTCAAGGTTAATGGTCCCCTTCTCTGTTTCCATAATTGCACGGGTCATACGGTATTCCTTTGCGTTGTTACCACGACACACATTCTATAACGTTGCCTTCGTAATAACAGGCGGCTAACCCTACAGTTCAACAACAGGGTTAAAAGGATCAAGACGCTTTTTGCATCTCTAGCTCTTGGCTGTACGCCGATTCAATCACTTGCAGCCGAGTTTCAAACTCTAGCTCCTTTAGATCGCTCTGTAAGATTTGATCGTCTTGATAGTACTCAATTTTTTCGGAAAGCTGCCGTTCATAATCAGCCTGTAGCTGGTCGGTTGCCGCCCTGAGCCGAATTTCATGTTCGCTTTCCAACTGCTGCAATCGCCTTTCGCTATTTCGCAAGGCGCTCAGCAGCTTTTCGATGCGCTGCTTTAGCAGCCAATAAACGACACCAGCAGCGATCACGCCAGTGCACAGTCCAATAAAAAGACCGATAATCACAGCAACAGCTCCACCTACAAAATTAACAGGATGAAATTAATAAAACGGAATTAACAGAGCAAGATTAATCAGACGCAAGCGAGTTGACATATCAGAATAGTTATCGATTATGCCCCAGCGCCCTAGCAGCAAACTATGATGAAATGTTACAGCACAGACTATCGCAGCGCTATGTCAATACCTTTGCATCCTTTTTGACATCGGCAGTTTGAAGGCTTTTTAAAGCCAAATACGGCGCAACTGGTCAGCACAACAATTAGCGGAAAAGATAGGGCTTTCAGTAAGATAAGGATACGTTAAGTAGTTTTAGCTTGAGGATATGAGCTTTTGAGTGGACCCCTAAAAGTAGTGAGTGAGAAAGAACTAGGCGTAGATCCTGAGCGCGCGCTAGCAAACGCGGAGGCTGAGCGCACGCTCACCAACGCTGATTCTGTAATTCTTCCGAGCGCTGATGATGACTACAAAGCGCCGATTGATGAAGAGGCCAAGGCACTGGCACTGGCGATCGCAGAAGCAGCCGATGATAGAAAAGCTGGCAACATCACGATTTTACAGACCGGCGACATTTCTTATCTCGCTGATTACTTTGTGATTGTCACGGGGTTTTCCAACGTACAGGTGCGTGCCATCTCAAACTCAATAGAAGGCGTAATCGAAGACAAGTTTGAGCGTCAGCCAATTAGAACTGAAGGGATGAGCGAAGGCCGCTGGGTGCTCAAAGACTATGGCGACGTCATTGCGCATATTTTCATGCCGACCGATCGCGAGTTTTATGACTTAGAAGCATTTTGGGGACATGCCGAACGCATTGAGTTTGCGCCAGCCTCACTCCAGTCTTGAGCTGGGGGCTTAAGCTGAGCAAGCACACGGTGAAAAACCTGCTTAACCCCCCCTAACCACATAAGATAACGAAGGATTCCAATCACCAAACCAGACTATACCAAACCAGACTATATAGATCGATGAACGGCGATACTAAAAAAAGCTCTATCAGCGCCCGGTGTCCGGTCCCTATTGACCAAATCCCTATCAAGCAATACGAAAGTATGAGCGAGTCCTGGTTTTATAGCTGGGTCGGGCGCAGCTTGCGCCAATATGTCACGCCGATTGTTTGTCTATGGCTGTTGAGCTGGGTTGTAATCGGCCCCATGTCAGCCGCTAGTTTTGCACCCGCTAAGATGACACCACAGTTTGTGATCAGTGCGTCTCTGGGCGCGCTGCTACTGCCGACGTTAGCCTTGGTTCAAATTTATACTGGCTGGCATCATGTGTGCGATCGCCTCGCACAGCAGGCCGTTCCCTACGAAGAGTCTGGCTGGTACGATGGCCAAACTTGGCAAAAGCCAGAAGAGGTTTACAATCGCGATTGCCTCGTCGCTGACTATCAAATCAAGCCCATACTACACCGGCTACGAAAGACGTTTGCCATCATCTGCGGCACCATTGCCTTTGGCCTCGTAACCTGGCAGTTTATTTAGATGCTTCGCAAAACACTGTATGGAATGTTGAATCTATGAATAGGGTGAGCCGTCATTCCTCGTCGCTGCTCGAAATTCAGCTGCTGCGAGAGGGCATTGTAGAGTGCACTCATAAAGCGCACGCGGTCATTTGCGATGAGCGAGGTCGAGTTCTAACCAGTGCAGGCGATCCTGAATTTGGTAGCTTTATCCGCTCATCGCTTAAGCCTTTTCAGGCAATGGCTGTCACCACAACTGGAACGCTCGATCATTTCAATCTAACTGATAGAGATCTCGCAATCATCTGCAGTTCTCATCACGGCAATATTGAGCAAACCCGCCAGGCATTTAATGTACTGTGGCGCTGCGATGTTGAACCATTGGCTTTGCAGTGCCCTACCCCCAAAGACAAAGACACGCCGCTGGCACATAACTGCTCGGGTAAGCATGCTGGGATGCTGGCGGTGTGTAAACACAGAGGCTGGTCTTTAGACGGATATTTACAGCGATCGCACCCGGTACAAAAGCTCATCATCTCGCAGCTATCAGAACTTTTGGGGATGCCTGCCGACGAATTCATTTGCGCTCACGATGACTGTGGCGTACCGACCTATCTCATGCAGCTCAGCCAAATGGCCACCCTATACGCCAAGCTAACAGGCGGAAAAACCCTCAACATGGAAAGAATCTGTCGGGCGATGACCCACCACCCCATGATGATTTCGGGGCCAAAAGGGTTCGATAGCCAGCTTATGCACCTGACAGAAGGCGCTTTGGTGAGCAAGTCGGGCGCAGAAGGCATTCAGTGTATCGGCAAAGTTGGTAGTGGCTTGGGCATTGCGATCAAAGTCGTTGACGGCAGCAAGCGAGCCAAATACGCCACGGCGGTATTTCTACTAAAGCAGCTAGGCTGGATTACACCTGATGTTTCTGAAGCGCTATCCGAGCAGTTCATGATATCTGGAAAATACACCCGCTTAGATGTCAGCGGTGAGCTTTCGATGATTTAAGTATCTTTGAGCATTAATTTCGAAAAAAGCGTCACAACCAGCAGGTAACCCGCTATACTAGTTGAGCGGTTGAGAAAAAATTTCTGAAGAAAGAATTTCTGAGGGAAAAATCTCAAATCGTATGCATCGCGGGGTAGAGCAGTCTGGTAGCTCGTCGGGCTCATAACCCGAAGGTCCATGGTTCAAATCCATGCCCCGCCACCAAGTCATATCTTTTCAAAGATATAGCGCTAACTACAGATTAAAGATAAAGGTCTCTTAGAAATATTCTGAGGGACCTTTGTTATTAGCAGCTTTATTCCATTTTCATCTATTTTTAGTTCGAGCTAACTTTTAGGCTAATTGCTTTGTCGAATAAGTAAATTGCTGAGGAGTTTGTTATGCTCAAAACATGTATAAAAGCGTCTAACAAGTACTTATCACCTGCGTATTTGCATAACTATAGCAAGTATTATTGATAAGTTATCTAGATTCTTCAACTTAGGATCTTCTAGTAGAACTCTCTCTTGTATGAGGCAAGCTAGAAGGGTGTATCTGCTGCTGAGCCATTTTTGCCCTTGGAGAAAAGTTTCAGGCTAAGGTTCAGCCGTCGGCTTAGCCTTAGCTCATCTGCGCAAGTCAATACGGTTCTGCCGCCTGGCACCGCCCCTTTGGCTGGTCTTTTAATTTGAAGCCTCAGCTTCAAATTAAAGATATTTACGCTCTAGCAACAGATGCTTGTGGCTAACTTCTGTGCGTTCCACAAGCATATTTTCCGAACCCAGCCATTTCTTGTTTTTCAATCGACTATGCTCTAACCGACTTTCTTTGTAGAACCTTGAAGCACTCGCTGTACTACTTCTTGTGAGGTTATAGCTAAGGGAGATTATAGAGACTGTGAGTTGTTATCTCCATAGTTGCTAGCTCCATAAGATAGGAAAGAGAGGAGAAGCCTTTGGCGTACATATATCTCCTATTGATGCCACAAAGATAGCCACAGAAACGGCTAGAAGAGCTAGTTCCTACTGACAAGGTCCGCTTTTCGAAGGAGCTCCATAAGCTGCGCTTCAAGTCGTCTGACGGTGTGAAAAAATGATGCGAAAAACTGGATAGTGCAAAAAACTAAGAAGTTGTACCGATATGTTATCAGACGTGAAGACTTCAGAGACTCATACCAAAATCACAATGCAACAGATCATTACTGCCCCAATGCCCTCTGCTCGGGCAACCAGCACTGCTATATACGTTCCGCTTTTCTATTCAGAAAAAGTCAAGAATCCAGGCAAGGCTCACTTCGTAAAAAGTGTTTTGCTAGGTCACTGGGTATTTGGGGTAATTGCCTGGAGCTGTATTAGCCCCCATCCAGTTATCAATGCGTTGAGCCTACTCTTACTGACTGTCAGCTACTGGTGTGTGTATGAAATTGGCTATCAGGAAAACGATGCAATCGGCGATCGATACGAGGCAAAACCAACGCTATCGTCAGCCTATAGGCAATACGAGTCTCGAATAGACTTGAATACGCCTTGGCCCTGGTGCTGGGCGATTGGCTTAGCGATTCCCGGCTGCTTCTTGTTTGCGCTTAGTCAGTGGTCTATTTCGTTGAATGCTATGGCGGCTCAGTTAAGCTCGCCTGATACAGGTCTAGTTTGGTCTGTGGTTGGGGGCGCTACAGTGCGCGGGGTAGTCATATGGCTGGCATATTTAGTGGCTATTCGCGTCACTTTTTGGATATACAACCAGGCAAATGAGACTGCTCGCATTTGGATTTATCCGTTTTTGCAGCTGCAACGGCTGTTTGGCTTTGCGTTGTTAGCAAGCACAAGTGCGGCGGGCGCAATGCTTTTGATGGCCTATTCGATTTCTCGATGGATACAGTATTGTATCTACCGCTGCGAGGGCGATCGCACCCGTTTCCCAATCAACGTCAGCTGCCTGCTACTGTTCACGCTGATGTATTCATCTTTGGCGCTCGGCACACCTGAGGTGATGGCGTTGATAACTGGTCAAAGCGCGATCGCATTTATCTACTGCGCATTAAGAGCATCAAAAAAGAGCAGGCAGCTAACAGCAAGCTGGTGCTGGATTAAAAAAGATTAGCTAGCGCTATCTAGAGAGGTAGGAAATAGTAGTTGGTAGCAACTATAAGTAATAACCGTTAGTAGTGAACGTCTACAGTGAACACAAAGTGTTGAGATACACTTAGATCATGGGGCACTCTACATCTACTAACAACAAATATTCATCGCATTCACTTGCGAATTTCTAGGGCGAGCAATCGAGCGGCCTGATGAAGTCGGCCTTTGGCGCTGTCAACAGACACGAGCTCGATAGGCACAAACTTTAACAGTCCCCTTAAATAGCGATCGCAGCCAGTTCGTAGATAACTGCGCTCAGATCTTCTGTACGAAACATCCTACATAACAGTGCATGAAACCCGTGTATGAATAAGGTATCGACCGGAAACCCGGTCGCCGCAGAACCAGCGACCATAGAACCAGCGACCGCAGAGCCAGCGACCATAAAGCCAGAAAATCAGTCACCGGCATCGCCTGATGACCAAGTCTTGAACGCTGTACAGAACGCCGCAAACGATAGTCCAATTATTGTTGACTTTGACGAGACACTGTTTCTCAGAAATTCGACTCAGGCGTATCTAGGATCCATCTATCCTCGGCCTGTGGGCGCAGCTTTTTTGATTGTAACGAAAGCGATAAAGCCTTGGCGCTTTTTTCCTGGGGCTTTCAAAACCAACAACATTTCCAAGGACTGGCTGTTGGTGGTTACTGCCACTCTTTTATTTCCCTGGACCGTGATTGTATGGCACTGGCGCGCGAAAGCGCTGGCGACAACATATTGCAATCAACCGCTGGCGCAAGCCATTGAAAATAATGCTGAATCGCCAATTATCATCGCGACCTTAGGATTTGGGTTTATTGTCAAACCTTTGATTAAGCACTTGCCAATAGCATCAGTTATAACAGATCGAACTCAGATTGTTGCCTGCCGTTTTTGGCGAGGTGCAGCAGACAGAGCTGCGGGCAAGCTAAAAATGGTGCTTGCTACGCTAGATGAGGTCTCTATCCGTAAGGCGGTCGTTGTTACAGATTCAACCGCTGATCAACCCATCCTTGACGTAGCGGCTACCCCTTGTTTAATCGTGTGGCCAAAGGCTGAGTTCGTTCCGGCTATGGCAGATTTGTACATACCGTTTTTTTATTCCGAAAAAGTCAAAAATCCAGGAAAATCGCATTTCATCAAGCAGGTTTTATTCGGTCACTGGTTTTTTGGCGTTGTTGCCTGGAGCTGTATTAGTGCTCATCCACTACTCAATGCCTTGGCTTTATTCTTCTTGACGCTGAGTTACTGGTGCGTCTATGAAATTGGCTATCAGGAAAACGATGACGTTGGAGAGAAATACGAAAGCAAGCCAACCCTATCTGCCGCATATCAACAGCAAACATATCCGGTCAAGTTAAATACGCTTTGGCCTTGGCTTTATGCGATCGCTTTCGCGATTCCCGGCTGTATTTTGTTTGCGCTGAGCCAATCAGCAAGTCAACCAGCAATCCCGCTGTCAATAGCTAGTGCGCAACTGTATCCACCGCAGCTTTACTCAGCAATTTTTTCCGAGTGGATATCTACGCCGCTTGGGTCGGTCATTTTAACCAACGGTTTGCGGTGGCTGGTTTATTTAGTCGTCGTTCGTAGCTGCTTTTGGTTCTACAACCAGCTCAATGAAGTCACTCGTATCTGGATGTATCCGCTACTGCAAGCCCAAAGGCTGTTTGGATTTGGCGTGCTTGCCAGCACAAATGCGGTGGGGGCGATGCTGCTGGCATCTTTTGTCACCTCCCGTTGGATACAGTACTGCATTTATAGATGTGGGGGCGATCGCACCCGCTTTCCAATCAACGTTGGCTGCTTGCTACTGTTTACGCTTTTGTTTTCCGCCTTGGCCTTCAGCGCTGCGCCCCTTTCTGATTGGATAACCGGTCAGGCAGCGCTGGCATTCATCTACTGTACGCTCAGGGCCGCCGGGAAATTGAGCCAGCTAAAGCCGCAGATAGGTCTAATTAAGGTCAAATCTGATTGAATCTGGGTTTGATTAAATAGGTGCCAGCTATTTGATCAGACCTAGATCAGCTTTGCTAGCTGAGCGATAATTGGGCCTAGAGCGAGCGCAGGAATAAAAGAAGCAACGCGAATTTTAGTGACTTCTAGCAGGTTAAAGCCCAGGCCCAAAATCATAATGCCACCGACACCTGTCACCAGCAGAACATTAGGATTTGTATCTGGATAGGGGATGGCTTGAGCCAGCGAGCTGGCAATGAGAGACAGACTTCCTTGATATAGCAAAATAGGCAGAACGGAGAAGCCCACACCGATGCCGTAGGTTCCGGTTAAGGCAATAGAGACAAGTCCGTCCATCGTGCTTTTAATAATCAAAATAGTGTCATCGCCTCTCAAACCATTGTTGAGGCTGCCCAAGATCGACATTGGCCCAATACAGAACAGCAGACTGGCCGCGACAAATCCTTCGGTAAAACGGCTGTCCCCCTTAATGCGGGCCTTAATTAAGTCTCCCAAAGACACCAGACGCCGCTCTAGCTGCCACCATTCACCTAGTAGCCCTCCCCCTACCAGCGATAAGAGCGCTAAAACAACGCCTTCTACACGGCCCGCACTGGCTTCAGGTAGGGCATTGGCCATAGAAATTCCGATGAAGATAGTCGTCAATCCGATGGCTTGAGTAATGATGGTCTGCATTTTGGCTGATAGTCGGTTGCGCAGACTCAGGCCGCTAAGTGTACCTAAAATGACGAGAGCAATATTGATCCAGGTTCCGCTAGTTTTAGTCCAAAGGGTTAACATTTTGTGATTTTATGACGGCATGCAGCCTATTATGCAGGTATGCCACCGCGATAGTTGTCCTAACGCAGAGAGAAAGAAGAATGCCGTCAGTTAGTTTGCCATCAGTAAGCTTGATAGAAGCTGATACTTACGAGATAGAGGCTTTGCAACAAAATTTGGCAACGCTGCTCGCACCTTTGGGTGGGATGGCTCACTTTGTCAAACCGGGCGATCGCGTTTTACTAAAGCCCAATTTGCTCACAGGTGCTCGCCCCGCTAAAGAATGCACCACTCGCCCGGAACTGGTTTACTGCATTGCTAAAATGGTGCAGGCCGTAGGGGGAAAGCCTTTTTTGGGAGATAGTCCGGCATTCGGCAGCGCGCGAGGGGTGGCTAAGGCCAACGGACTTTTAGCGTGGGCAGACAAAGCTGATCTACCTATTGTGGAGATGCATGGCAAGCGCTATGCCGTTGAGGGGGAAGATGCGGTGAAGAATTTCGACAATTTCTTACTGGCAAAAGAAGCGATGGATGCGGACGTGGTAATTAACTTGCCAAAGGTAAAATCTCATGTGCAGATGACCGTCACGTTGGGTGTTAAAAACTTATTTGGCTGCGTGCCAGGGAAAATGAAAGCCTGGTGGCACATGGAGGCCGGAAAAGATGCGCAGCGATTTAGCGCCATGCTGGTAGAAACAGCGCGGATGATTGCGCCAGATCTGACTATTATCGACGGAATTGTTGGTCATGAAGGCAACGGTCCTAGTGGCGGAGAACCTAAAGCGCTCGGCGTTTTAGCAGCTTCGCCGGATGTGTTTGCCCTCGATAGAGCAATGGTGGATATTTTGGGCGTATCGCCTGAGCGAGTGCCTATTTTGGTGGAGGCTCAGCGATTGGGGCTGTGTTCGTCGCTAGCTGCAATTGAGTTTCCGTTGCGGCAGCCCAGTGAATTGAGAATCGCTGACTGGCAGCTACCAACCCAGATGATGCCGATTGATTTTGGGGCCCCGAGGGTATTGCGCTCTACATTCAAGCATTTGTACATTCGGTTTATCAAAGAGCCCATAACAGCCTATTCTGCTAGATAAGCAGCATATATAAGAACGAAAATCGGCTATGAACTCTGGGTGGGGGGTTCATAGCCGATTTTTGAAGCGCTCTTTTGGTCAGTTAGCCCCTCAGACGGGGGTTGACTTCTTTAGCCATGCCTTTGAACGGCGATAGGCTAGGGCCAGGGCGACGACGACTGGCACGGCTTGGGGTCTCCAGGTAGTCGGTAGCGAAGGTTTTGGTGTCGGCTTCGACGACGTTGCCCTTATCGTCTAACGTTTTTCCTTTGGCAGTAGCAGCGATCGCAGCCACAATTAAATCTTCTGCCGATGGCGCGGCGGGTGCAGCTTTTTCTACAGGCTGGCTATCTTCTGCTGCGGGTGTGGATTCTGGAGCGCCTTTTTTCCCTTTTGAGGACTTCTTTGCTGACGTTTTTTTGTCTGGCTTTTGAGCTAGCTTTTGATCTGGCGCGATCGCTTTTGCCTTTTTCTCGACTTTATCAGCAGCAGAGTCTACCTTATCACTCGCTTTCTTGGCAGTCGCCTGCGCTTTGTCAGCGGTGTCATCAACAAGATCTTGCGCTGCATCCACCACGTCGCTAGAAACCTCTTTCGCCGTTTCTACAGCACTTTTTGCGGCTTTGGTCGCAGCTTTCTTAATAGTCTTGACGCTATCTTCAGCAGCATCGTCCAATTCTAAAAAGTATTTCTCTTTGCCAACGCCCAGCGTTTTACCGATCGTCTCGAATATCCCACCAATCATGGCAACTCCAACAGGTATGTTCCTAAATGTTCTTAGCCGCTAGCGATGCGTCGTCCACATAGATCCGGCTCTTCTCTAATTATTGATTTTGATTGTGAGTGAACGCAAGACAGCGTTACGTCTATTTACAAAACTTCTTAATCTCCAACGCTCTATTAGGCATCAAAGCGAGGTATTAAAGTTGGTGGCATTAGACCAAAACGGCGCATAAAAAATGCCCAGGAAAAGGCTTCCCAGGCATTCTACAGATGGTGTTTTTTCTAACTGGCTAGTTTCTGACCCGCCGGAGAGCTAGGCACCGAAGGCCAACTGATTGCCATTAGTCCGCCGCAGAGATTAGCTCTCGCTTCTCTTCTGTTTTGGAAGAATTGACCACGATCTTACCCTCTTCACCGACATCAACGACAGCGGTATCGCCATCTTTGATCCGGCCAGAGAGAATCTCTTCGGCTAGAGAATCCTCAAGCAATCGCATGATTGCTCGACGCAGCGGCCTTGCCCCATAGCTAGGGTTATAGCCCTCTTCGACTAGCCTGTCTTTGAAGTTATCGGTCACTTCTAGCGTAATGCCCTGTTCGCTGAGGCGACCAAAGACCTCTTTGAGCAGGATGACAGAAATCTCTTTGACCTCGTCTTTGGTGAGCTGACGGAAGACGATAATCTCATCAAGCCGGTTTAGAAACTCGGGGCGGAAGTACTGCTTAAGCTCTTCGTTTACCAGAGAGCGAATACGGTTGTACTGAGACTCTGCCTGATCGGCTTCAAGCTCGAAGCCCAGACCACCGCCGCCTTTTTCAATCACTTTTGAACCAATGTTACTGGTCAAAATCAGCAGGGTGTTTTTAAAGTCTACTGTGCGGCCTTTGGCGTCGGTCAGGCGACCATCTTCCAAAATTTGCAGCAGCATGTTGAAAACGTCGGGGTGAGCCTTTTCAATCTCGTCGAACAAGACGACGGTGTAGGGGCGGCGACGAACGGCCTCAGTGAGCTGACCGCCTTCGTTGTAGCCGACGTATCCTGGGGGCGAACCGATCAGCTTGGAAACCGTATGGCGTTCCATGAACTCAGACATGTCTAGGCGAACCATGGCTTCTTCTGCGCCGAAGAAGTAAGTGGCCAGCGACTTGGCTAGTTCAGTTTTACCGACGCCAGTGGGGCCAGAAAAGACGAAGCTAGCAATAGGCCGATTGGGACTTTTTAGCCCCACGCGAGCCCGGCGAATGGCACGAGAAATCGCTCGAACGGCTTCGTCTTGACCAATGAGCCGCTGATGCAGCACATCTTCCATGTGTAGCAGCTTCTCGGTTTCGCTCTCGGTGAGCTTGTTGACCGGAACGCCCGTCCAAGAGGCCACAATGTGGGCAATGTCCTCTTCAGTAACTTGGGGAGAGTCTTCCTTGACTTGCCCAGCGGCGTCTTCGTCCTTTTTAGTTTGAGCGATGGTGCGAATTTCGGCTTTAATTTCCATTTCGCGATCGCGCAGCTCACCGGCTTTGTCAAAGTCCTGCGATCGCACGGCGTTGTCTTTATCTTTAAGAACTTGACGCAGCTCTTTGTCTAGCTCTTTGGCCGCTGGGGGCAGCTGAGAGTTTAACAAACGAACCCGTGAACCCGCTTCGTCAATTAAGTCGATAGCTTTGTCTGGCAAGAAGCGATCAGAGATATAGCGGTCGGAGAGCTTTGCAGCCGCGTCCAAGGCTTCATCTAAAATCTTGAGCTTGTGGTGCTGTTCGTAGCGATCGCGCAATCCATGTAAGATTTCAATCGTCTCGTCAACGCTAGGCTCACCTACCATGACGGGCTGAAAGCGCCGCTCTAAAGCCGCATCTCGCTCAATGTGCTTGCGGTACTCATCAAGTGTTGTCGCACCGATGCACTGCAATTCACCTCGCGCTAGGGCAGGTTTTAGAATGTTGGCAGCGTCAATGGCTCCTTCGGCTGCGCCTGCACCAATCAAGGTGTGAACCTCGTCAATGACTAAGATGACGTTCGCGGCAGAGCGAATTTCATCCATAATTTTTTTCAGGCGCTCTTCAAATTCACCGCGATACTTGGTTCCGGCAACAAGCAGGCCAATATCGAGGGTGACCACTCGCTTGTCTTCTAAGATGTCAGGAATATCGTTATTGCCGATGCGCTGTGCTAGCCCTTCAGCGATCGCAGTTTTCCCTACACCCGGTTCACCAATTAGCACCGGATTGTTCTTTGTGCGTCGTCCTAATATTTGAATAACGCGCTCAATTTCTTTCTGACGGCCCACGACGGGGTCTAGCTTGCCATCTGTCGCCATCTGCGTCAGGTTAGAGCCAAACTCATCGAGCGTAGGCGTCTTGGTGCGGCCTTGACTGCTGCTGCCACCGGAAACTTCGGCGGTTTCACCGAGCATCCGAATAACCTGCGTGCGCACCTTAGAAAGGTCGACACCCAGATTTTCAAGAACACGGGCAGCAACCCCTTCGCCTTCGCGAATAAGGCCAAGCAGTAAATGCTCTGTGCCGATGTAGTTGTGGCCTAACTGTCTAGCTTCTTCGAGCGATAGCTCAAGCACCCGTTTAGCCCTAGGGGTAAATGGAATTTCGACAGCGACAAAACCAGATCCACGACCGATAATTTTTTCGACTTCGATGCGAGCGTCTTTAAGATTGACGCCCATAGACTTGAGGACTTTGGCGGCGACGCCGGTGCCTTCTCCGATTAATCCAAGTAGAATTTGCTCTGTGCCTACGAAGTTGTGACCCAAACGACGGGCCTCTTCTTGGGCGAGCATGATGACCTTAATGGCCTTTTCTGTAAAGCGTTCAAACATGGCGGTTTTCCATCACCTGCTGCGGGCTGGTTACGCTGATTCTAACACAGCAAAAAATCGTGGAGAGAGGGCGGTGTTCACTACCCTGCGAGAAAACCAGTTAATGAGTTCTCAATGCAACTCAATACAACTGATATTATGGCAATTTGTATTTGATCAGGAGAACTTAACGAGGAAATGGCTACGAAGCTAACAGAAATTAACCTTTGTTTCGAGTAAGCAATTGGATAAAAATGCCTTGATTTTTCTTGCAAATTATTTTTTACAGTGTGCCTATTTGTCTCGTTTGCTCAGGATGTTTTGTATCGAAACTAGCTGAATCTCTCAATTGGACTCAAAGCTGAACGCACAGCTGGGCTCAAAACTGACCTAGAAAAGATGATCTAGCAAAGAAGGGTGTGCTCTTGTTGACGGGTGATGTGAGCGATCGCATCTTCACGATACTGAGTAATTTGGGCCCCAAAAGTATCGCTTTGCAGGCCGCTACGCCAGAAAATCCGCGCGTTTTCCCCGTCTGAGTAATAGCGCTTGCGCTGACCCGCTTCTTGAAATCCAAATTTTTGATAGAGCGCTTGCGCCGTTTGGTTAGAAGCTCTCACTTCTAATGTGGCCCGCGTAAGCCCACGACGACGAGCGCACGCTAGCAAATGAGTTAGCAGCAGCAAACCCAGCTTTTGCCCCTGATAGCCAGGTTCAATCGCTAGCGTTGTAATATGGGCTTCTTCTAAAATCGCCCATAAGCAGCCCATGCCTAGCAGCGTAATAGGTGTCGATCGCTGAACGGTAGGATCGCCTGCGGCCAGCGTTAAAAGATCGGGAGACGAAAGACCGGGAGCCGAAAGACCGGGTGCCGAAAGATCGGGAGCTGAAAAGTCAGGTATTTTATCCGATACTTGCAGACGCTGCTGAAGTGGTTCGGCGGTTGGGGCGCTCACCAAAACACACAGATCGCTGCAATCGCTGGCTAGTTCTTTTTGGTAGCCTGAAGCCGTCCACAGCCCGCCCAAACAGCGCTGGTCTAGGGCGAGCACGGCTGGAACATCGGCTGCAATTAGAGGTAGGCAAGCTAGAACAGACATTATTTATAGACGCCACCTAAGATTCCGATGCGAATCTTCGATGCACGCAAGTAGACGGCCAATTGTACACTTGTTAACGGATGCCTGTTAATGAGCGTCTTTTCCCGCCAGTCTTCTGCCACTTCTAATTTTTTATTCTCGCCAGTCTTCTACTCGCCTTAAGTCTCTACCTTTTCTTCGATCCGCTACCTTTTCCCTCGATCCTCTACCTCTTTCCTCGATCTATGGTTTCTACTGTTTCATCCGCACCGCAAAGTTCAAGCGATCAAGCATCTAGTCGGCAATATTTGGCGAAGGTAAGTGCCCAAACCTCACCCAACCAAAGCCTGCTGCCTTTGAGCGCGGCTGTTAATGACAAAGATCATTTGACTGTGGGTGGCTGTGATGTGGTGGATTTGATTGAGGAGTTTGGATCGCCACTCTATATATTAGATGAGCAAACGTTGCGTACGGCCTGTCGTCAGTACAAGCAGGCATTTGAACGGCATTATCCTGGTGAGTCGCTGATTGTGTATGCCTCTAAGGCGTGGAACTGTTTGGCGGTGTGTGCGATCGCGACGCAAGAAGGCATCGCTATTGATGTGGTCTCTGGCGGTGAGCTACAGACAGCAGTAGCCGCAGGTGCTAAGGGCAAAATGCTGTATTTTCATGGCAATAATAAGTCGGCAGCAGAGCTAAAGCTAGGCCTAGCGGCAGACGCTCGGGTGGTCGTTGATAACTGGCACGAGCTAGAAACGCTAAACCAGCTAGCCAAAGACGCTGGGAAAACAGTCACTATCTTGCTCCGTCTGACCCCTGGAATTGAGTGTCATACTCACGAATATATCCAGACTGGCCATATCGACAGCAAGTTTGGGTTCGACCCCGACCAGCTCGAAGAGGTCTTCGACTTCATTTCTAAGCAGACCAGCCACATCAACTGCATTGGGCTACATGCTCACATTGGCTCGCAGATTTTTGAGCTTCAGCCCCATCGCGACTTGGCTGATGTGATGATGCGCTGGTTTCAGACGGCCAGTCAGTACGGCATCACCATCCAAGAAATAGATATTGGCGGCGGGCTAGGAATTCGCTATACCGAATCGGACGATCCACCGAGTATTGACGAATGGGCAAAGACGGTATGTGAAAGTATGGTAGCGGCCTGTAAGGCAAAGGATCTGCCCTTACCAAAATTGCTGTGTGAACCGGGAAGATCGATGGTGGGCTCGGCTTGTGTAACAGCGTACACAGTCGGCGGACAGAAAACGGTTCCTGGCATTCGCACCTATATCTCTGTGGACGGCGGCATGTCTGATAATCCTCGTCCGATTACCTACGAGTCTGTTTACCGCATACTCGCGGCGAGCAAAATGTCTGCACCGCTTAGTGAAACGGTGACGGTTGCCGGAAAGCACTGTGAGTCGGGAGACGTGGTGATTCACTCGGCGAGCTTGCCAAAGCTGGCAGCAGGCGAGGTGCTAGCTGTACCCGCGACAGGTGCCTACAACTACAGCATGTCGTCAAATTACAACCGGGTGCCAAGGCCCGCGGCTGTGATTGTAAATGAAGGCCGCGCGG
The DNA here is from genome assembly GCA_963833005.1 of uncultured cyanobacterium. Classification (GTDB taxonomy): domain Bacteria; phylum Cyanobacteriota; class Cyanobacteriia; order Phormidesmidales; family Phormidesmidaceae; genus Phormidesmis. Next base: position 23,359 of record CAWHWK010000009.1, read on the forward strand.
ATTTGATTTTGCGCCGAGAAACTTACGAAGATCTCGTTCGTCATGACTGTTTGCCAGCGGCGCTAAAACCGACCTCAAACCCCTAACGCAGTCATAGCGCAGTAGTATACGGTCATCAGTCACAGAGGCTGAAAATTAAGGAATTTTTGATGTTGACTACGGTGAAACAGGCCTGACCCTTGTATCGCACCATTATTGATATTGGTTTAGTGTTTGCGCTGGTTTACATGGTGCTGTCGGTGATTCGCGATCGCCGCACGATGTGGATGGTACAGGGGCTAATGATCCTGATGGCGGCGACTCTAATGAGCGGCGTGCTGGGTTTTGTGGTGCTTCACTTTTTGATGGAGAAGATCTTGCTGGGGGCATCGGTGGCGCTGGCAATTATGCTGGTGGCTGATTTCCGGCGGCTGCTAGAGCTGCTGGGGCGAGGCGAAATCGTGCAGCTATTTAAGGGGCCCGAAAATCATCTTTCGACGGCAAATAGCGTAATCGATGAGCTGGTGGAAGCGGTGAAGGGGCTTTCTCAAAACCGAACCGGGGCGCTGATGATTTTAGAAACAGACGAACCGATTGAGGAGAGCGATTTTTCGGTGCCAGGGGTGAAGATCAATGCGCTGCTGTCGCGTGAGCTGCTGCAAACTATTTTCCAGACGACGACGCTGCTGCACGATGGCGCGGTGCTGATTCGCGGCTCCAGGGTGCTAGCCGCCGGGGTGATTTTGCCAATTTCAGAACGAGATGCGTCTCGTCAGCTGGGCACTCGGCACCGGGCTGCAATGGGGATTACCGAACGAGTGGAGCAGTGTATTTGTGTGGTGGTCTCGGAGGAGACAGGCTCGATTTCGGTGGCCGAGAAAGGGATGTTAAATCGGCCCCTGACCAGCAGTAAACTGAGGGAACTGTTGCTTGATAAGTTTTCGCCTTCAGCCGATGGTGATACGGTTGCGCCTCAGCTGCGCAGTTTGGGCCGTCGGCTCAGCATAAAGGGACTTAACTTTTTGAACTTACTCAAGCGTAAGCTGCCTCGCCCTACCTCTCAGGAAAAGAAATGACGGCTAATTTTGGTGCCTCTTTGGGTCTTTCTGCCGGGGGCCTTTCTACCGGAGATGTTGCTACCGGGTCAGTATCACTGCCTGAAGATTTGGACTTGGGGCGGATGCCGTCGCATGTGGCGGTGATTATGGATGGCAATGGCCGCTGGGCAAAGCGGCGCGGGCTGCCCCGGATTATGGGACACCGCAAGGGAGTGGAGACGCTGAAAAAGCTGCTGCGCTGCTGCCGTGATTGGGGCATAGACGCCCTGACAGCCTATGCCTTTTCGACAGAGAACTGGGGGCGGCCCACTAGAGAGGTGGACTTTTTAATGACGCTGTTTGAGCGGGTGCTGCGCCAAGAGCTAAAAGAAATGATGGAAGAGGATGTCCGCATTGAGTTTGTGGGCAATTTGGCGGCGCTGCCAGAGACGCTACAGCAGGAGATTGACCGGGCGGTGAAGATGACCCAGGAAAATCAGGGCATTCGGTTTTCGGTGGCGACAAATTACGGGGGACGGCAGGAAATTTTGCAGGCTTGCCGGGCGATCGCATCTCAGGTAAAGGCCGGGAGCTTGCAGCCTGAGGATATTGACGAGTCACTCTTTAGCCGTCACCTGTACACTTCTGATATTAGCGATCCGGATCTGCTGATTCGCACGAGCGGAGAAATGCGCATTAGCAATTTTTTGCTGTGGCAGCTGGCCTATTCGGAGTTTTACATTACCGATACGCTGTGGCCTGACTTTGATACGGCAGAGTTTCATCAGGCGATGAAGGCGTTTCAAAAGCGCGACCGCCGATTCGGCAAAGTAAAAGAAGGCGCACAAGACTAGCTCTTAGATTGGCCGCTAGATTGGCCGCTAGATTGGCCGCCAGGCAAACCTCAGCATACTCTCAGCACAAGGATGCCATGGACGTTTCTATCATTGGTGCGAGCGGTGACTGCGGTCGTGAGATTGTGGCACAGCTGGTGGTTTTAGGAATATTGGCCCCAACCGAACGGCTCCAGCTAGTAGGCAGAGCCACAGGCCGCAGCCGTCAGATGCTGTATGGACTGTGTAGCGATTTGAGCGATGCCTACGCAGAAAAGGCTCCTATTTTCGACGTGGCGCTTTCACCCGAAGAGATAGTGGCTGACGTGATTGTGATGACGGCAGGGGCAACCGTGGGCGGGAAGGTAACCTCTAGAGCCGAGCTAGCCGCCGTTAACCTGCCAATTTTTGAAACCTATGCCAAGGCGCTGGCAACGCATGGCTATGGCCATGAGGTGGTCATTATTGTGACCAATCCAGTAGAACTGGCGGTGGAAGTGTTTAGCCGCTATCTGGGTCGGCATCGGGTAATTGGGGTAGGGGCTTATTCTGATACGCTGCGGTTTCGGCGGGAAATTGCGGCAGATTTGGGCGTGCGTCGGCAGCTTGTGCAAGGGTTTGTCGTCGGTGAGCACGGATCTGGAATGCTGCCGCTATGGAGCAGTGTGCGTATTCACGGCATGACTAAGGACGAGCTGCGCGCGACGAGGCGACGGGTCCAACGCGGGCGACGGGTTCAGGATTTTCCGCTGGAGGTCGCCCGCGAGCAGCAGGCGGTAATTCAGCAGTTGAAAAGCGATGATATTCCGGCGGCCTATCGCTATGTCGATAGCCTCCCGCCGGATTTGCGCGTGTTACTAAAGCCGTTCGTCACGCAGCTATCGGGGGCAAAGACAATTGTGGCAACGGCAAATGTGACGGTAGACCTGGTGCAAAACCTGCTGCAAGGCAGAGAGATGGTGATCTCTGGGCAGGTGAAGCTAGAAGGCGAGTTTTACGATATTCGCACGCCTTTGGGTGTGCCGATTGTGGTGACACCGAGCGGCTGGAGCCGGGTAGTGAACTTGCAGCTATGGGCAGAAGAAGCGGAGATGTTGCAGCACATTGCTGACAGGTTAGATCAGCAGTTAAAGGAGGCTTTGGCAGGTGGCTGAAGAAGTGGCTAAAGGGATAGCTGAGAATCGATGGATGTTTGTGATTCGGGCGCTGAATCATCCAGGGACGCTAACGGCGGCGGCGGCGGTTTTCTCGAACCGGGGCGTTTCTTTGGAAGGTTTTTTGGGCAGTGGGGTTGATACAACGACGGTGGCAGATGGCCGACTACTGTTTAGCTTTCGAGCAACGCAGGCGAAGCAGGATTTGCTGAAGCGATCGCTTGAACGTCTGCCTAGCATTTTTCAAGTAGATGCCTATCCATACGATGATGAGCGGCTAAGAGCGATCGCGATCGCAAAGCTGACGTTAGCAGCGCAGGTAGAGGCTACCGAGCACCTGCACGTAGAAACTATTTTGTGCACAGCAGATTCGCAACTGCTGCTGCTAAGTGGAGAAACTGGGGTAGTGGAAAGTGCGATCGCCCGTTTGCGTCAGCAACAACAGCTCAAAGATGTGGTGATGTCCGCTATTACGGTATAAGTGTGACGAGATTTTTGGGTGCGATCGCGGTATAAGCAAACACTAAGTACATACTGCAACTGCCTGCCTTATGTTATTTTCATAAATTAGTTCAAAACGGTGGCTGTTTTACTTGCTAATTTATGTAGATATATGCAATGGTACTTATCAGTAAAACTTTGTCATCTACCCAGTCGTTTGCTGTTTACCTAGTAGATTATTTTTAGAGCTACTCACTCATAAGCAACCTACCTATAACCTACTAATTCGTAAAGGCTCTTACCAAAGCCCGCGTTCTGTTTATCTGCTTCGCGAGCTGAGCTTTTTGACATAGCGTCTGTCGATTTCGCTGCATCTATCTTTCAAAACGCTATTTCTCAAAATCTTGCCTATCTACGGCAATTTGCAGCATCTATTTTGCTGCTAATTTCTATCGGCATATGTCCATCTCTTTACAGAGAGGGAAAGAGTATTCATGGAGACAAAGTGGGTTACTTAGTGGGTTACTTAGATAACTAGCTTTTCTGTCCATAGGCTTTCTCACAAGCTTTCACAAATAGTTGTGACTAGAAAGGGTTGTGACTAGAAAGGGTTGTGACTAGAAAGGGTTGTGACTAGAAAGAAAATGAACAGAAAGGCACATAGACAATAAGCAAAAGACTGCAAGCAAAAGACTGCAACAGTCAGTGGCCCATTTGGTGGTGCTGACATACTGTTTTTCGCATCTATCTTTGTAGTTTCTCTTTATCTTCTCGTCTATATAAGATGATGAACGCTAGACAGCGCATTAACAAACTCTAGTCGGACAAACTCGAACAGGTATTAGGCTTAGAAGAAATCTTTGCTGCAATCTGCACACATTTTTTGTATAGAGATGCTTTCACTTGATGCTTGCACTTGCAGAGTCCTAGCCAGCTGATTTTAGTTAGCCAAACTAAAGGGTGCTTTTCTCACTCTAACTTCCCTTCCTAACCTTCTCATGCCAATCTTCTATTTCAATTTTAGGAGAAGGGGCAAGCGAAAGGTAGCCATCGGAATTTTACTTGCACACGGAGCCCTTATAGCTCGACTAAGAATCCTTCTGCTTAACAGAAAAGGTCAAGAGGCTAGTGTCATGCAGACCCTTTCAGGCTCTGCCATTTCTATATTTTCTACTCTCAAATTCTGTTATTCACAGACCTTATTGCTTTCAGAATCGGCTGATTCTAAAAGCTGTTTCTATATTTCTGCATTAGCGTAATCGTCTGTATACGATAGCTAGATTTCTTCTCAAGTTTCTTAGTTTCTCACATTTCTTGATTTCTCACATTTCTTGATTTCTCAGGGTGTGGTATCTGACAAAAATATCGGTCGAAGATCTTTTTTAGAAAAAATTCGAGCCTTTCATTCTATGACTTCAACAAATAATTCAGCGAGCAAGACATTGATTCCGCACCCTCTGCCAACACAGAGCGTAACTGGATTTCCGATTTCAGCGTTGCCCTTTAATGGCCAAGTGCAGGTAATTGTGAACTGGGCAAAGGCGGGGCTAAGTAAGGTGGTCTGTGTCTCTAATGTCCATATGGTGATGGAGGGCCATTGGGATCGGCAGTTTGCGCAGGTGCTGAAGAAAGCAGATTTGCTGACGCCTGATGGTGTGCCGCTGGCCTGGATGACAGGTCTGATGAAAGGGCAGCCACAAGAGAGGGTTGCCGGTATGGAGCTAATGTCGGCGCTGTGCGATCAGGCTCAGCAGGCGGGCATAGGGCTGTTTTTTCTAGGCTCTACGCCTGAAATGCTAGAACAGATCCGGCAGCGGCTATCAGAGACGCATCCTAACTTACGAATTTCCGGGATGTTTTCCCCACCATTTCGGGCGCTTAGCGATGAGGAAGATGAACAAATTGTGCAGGCAATTAATCACAGCGGCGCGAAGCTGGTGTTTGTGTCACTGGGCTGTCCAAAACAAGAGCGCTGGATGTCTGCGCACAAGGGACGCGTAGAGGCTGTAATGATAGGGTTAGGAGGCGCTTTTTCTGTGTGTGCGGGCACGAAGCGCTGGGCCCCGGCATGGGTGCGAAAGTACGGCTTAGAATGGGCGTATCGGCTAGTGCAAGAGCCTAGACGGCTATGGAGGCGCTACGCATCTACGATTCCACCTTTTCTATGGCTGGCGTTTAAGCAGGTCGTGAAATTGTGGTTGGGCCTAGAGCCGGATTTGTCTTTTCGTCAATCGTGGGTCAGAAAGTCGTGAAACAAGCCGGTCGTGAATCTTTTAGGAAAGACTGTATCTAAACAAAGTCTTCTGCAGAAGAAAAAAGGCTGAAGCTGGCCAGTGCAGTTTGTACTGGTCAGCATCTATAGTATCTGACATTACTCAGCAGGGTTCAACAGCCTCGGTTTTATAAAGCCGGGGCTGTTGAGTTGAGAGCAGCCGTCAGTCGCGAGTTGTATACGAGTAAGTCAGTTAATTCAGTTGAGCTGACTGTGACAGCATTACCGAGAAGCCCCCGTTCCTCAACTCAGAGAACGGGGGCAAAACATGCCTTTTCTTTTTACATAGCCAATCAGCGCGTCTGCTTCAGCTCAATCGAAGTAAATCAACCTGCTTGACCTACGCTTCTAGCGGGCTAGTCTAGCGTTCTCTATTCACCAGACCTAAAACATTTATATTAGCCATGCGTAGCTGTTCCATGGCCCGATCTAGCAAAGATTGCTTGAGCTGACCAGGCTTGGTGACCAACAACAGACCGTCGGTGTTATCAGCAATGAGATAGGCATCGGACTGGCCGAGTAAGGGCGGGGTGTCGTAAATGACGAAGTCAAATTTTGATTCGATGCGTTCGACGAACTGGCGCATACTTTTTGAAGAGAACAGGCGAGTAGGCTCAAAGGACGCTGAGCCAGATGCAATGACGTATAGACTGGAATTTGGCGCAAATTTTTGGATAACCGCAGGATTAGATTCACCAGAGAATAGGTTGGTTAAGCCTTTTTCGTTCGACAGCTCTAGATAGGTATGAATGTGAGGGTTGCGCAAATCTGCATCGACCAATAGGACTCTATGGCCCATAGCAGCAACAGTTTCTGCTAAATGGATAGCGACTGTCGATTTGCCTTCACCTGGCATGACAGAGCTAATAGCAACAGAGCGAATAGGTCTATGCGTATTTAGCAGGCGAATATTGGTATATAGAGAACGAAAAGATTCTGAGAAAGGATCGCCTGCATAGGCATTAGCAGATGTCTTTTGAGCAGTAAGCACTTTGTTACTACGGCTAAAGCCATTGCTTTCAGATTGGGCCGCTGCGTCTACATACGGAACAGATTCTACGACGCTCTTTCTGTCAGACACTATTTCAGGGAATGTTTGGTTCGGTATTCTACCTAATACTGGTAGCCGGGTGGCGCGGCGGATTTCGTCATCGTTATGGATCACGCCACCAGACTTATCTAATAAGAGGGCGGCACCTGTGCCTAGCAGTAAACCTAATATTCCACCTAGCAGAAGATTTTGCGGTAGGCTGACTGGCTGAGGTCGAGGATCGGTCGGTGGCGTGACAATCTCCCACGGGATTTCTCGCTGGGCAGCATCAATTTCCAAGGCTTCTTTTTTCGCCAGAAATTGAGTGAGGTTTTCGGTTGCGACCTGTAGCTCTCTTTGAATATCTGTGTAGCTGCGTGAAATGCCTGAAAGATTGTCAACGTCGGTATTGAGTCCTTGAATGGTTTGCTTGAGCGCCTGGTCACGGGCTTCAAGCTCACGAATTTTGTTGACTATTTCTTGCTCGGACTGCTGCCCTTGCTGAGCTAGTAGCGTTAGCAGGTTTTGACGCTGTTCTTTAAGCACCTGCATGTCTGGGCTGCTATCTAAATAGATAGTAGAGGCTTCGGCAATTTGAGAGTCTAACTCTAGAAGCGAGTTTAGAAGGGTTTGATAGCGTGGGTTTTCGGCCAGAGCAGAGGACGCTGTCGTCTCTTGAGGCTGCTGTAGCTGTTGCTTTAAGTTTTGATAGATATCGCGGTTTTGCTGTAGTTCGACTTCAATTTGTAGCTGTTCTTGAGAGAACGCACTCATCTGGCTAGAAAGTTGACTGCCGCGTGATTCTGGATCGATCAGATCGTTTTCTAAGCGCAGATTTTGCAATCGCTCTTGAAAGGTGTTCACTTTTGTCTGTAGATCAGGCAGCTTTTGATTGACAAAATCTATCCCGCGTCTGATATCTGCCTGCTTAGAAGAAAGGCTGTACTTAAGATAAGCATCAGAAACTGCATCGAGAATGGTAACTACCTTTTGAGGATCAGGATCTTGGAAGCCAACCTGGAGGATATTGGAGTCTTTTTCGGCTGCACCGACTTGTAGTCCCCGTCGAATGCTGTTGTAGCAGAGCTTATCGGCTAGTTCAGCATTATTAACCTCTGCGACAGGCAGGTTGCAAAACTGTGGGTAACGAGTTTTGACTTCTTCGACTACTGGCTCTAGGACGCTAGGGCTGGTTAGTATTTTGATCAGATCTTGATTGAGCGCCGCTGTGGTGGTGGGGCTTTGAGCATTGCTGGCGAGTGTTTCTGGAATATTAGAGATAACTTCGCTCTCTGCGCTTAGCGGCTGAACGAGAATTTCTAGCGTCCCGTTATAGGTTGGTGTGTCTGTTAGCACTTTGGCCGCTGCTACCGCCGTTGTTGCGAGGGTAATTCCTACAATTAAAAGCCATTTGCGCTGCAAGGTATGCAAAAGCTGGCCGACATCTAGCCCACCTTCTGACTCTTCCATCGAAACAGCCGGATCGAATTGTGATGGTGGTAGCGGCAAGACTGTTTCAGATTTCATATCACACTCAAAGGTAAGTTAACAACAAGGAGTAGAGGGTCGAACAAGCTGTTTATTAACAGTTTTAACTAGCAGTATTAATTAGCAGTATTAATTAGCAGTATTAATTGAAGATATTGAAAAACCGGAAGACAGAAAAAATACCGCTGAGTGGATTGAGAATGGTGCCTAAGGTGTCTGAGGCGCTAGCAAGACCGCTACGATTAACGATGACCACGTCGTTGTTTCTCAGAAGCGGATTGTTTTCTTCATTAATGCCTTCGGCGAAGTCTACGGGTATGGTGGTGCGATTTACCGTGCCGTCTTCTTTGAGTCGGACGAGTTCAGCAGTGCCACGGCGAGCGCGATTATTAAAACCACCGGCGGCAAGAATGGCTTGGCTCAGTGGCGTATTTGGGGGTAGTTCGACAACGCCTGGGCCATCGACTTCGCCGACAACGTTGACGCGAATGGCGTCGGGAGAGAAGCTAGCGGAGGCAGATTGACTGATTTCTTGGGGGGTAAGCGCAGTGGCAACTGGAATGAAAACGGTATCGCCCTCTTGTAATATTGCGTCTTGTTGAAGATCGCCAGCTTGCAAGAGCTGCCAGAGATTGACTTCAAAAACTTGAGGGGTGCCTGCTCGGGTGGGTCGAACAACCTGTACTTTTCTAATATCGGCGAGAGGCTTGATGCCGCCTGCGACTTGAATGGCTCGGGTGACTGTAGTAGGCGTGTTGGAAGATCCGGCTGCGCCGGGGGTACCGGCATCGCCAGTACGGGCAAGGCCGCCTTGTAAGGTGTAAGGGCCAGGGCGATATACTTCACCAATGATGGCGATATTGATTGGTTGGTTAACATCGTTAGCAAAGCTAGCGTCGGCGAGTAGAGCTGAGTTTTCTAAGGGAACCAGCGCGGTAGGAATAAAAATGGAATCGCCGTCTCTGAGCGTGACATCTTGGCTGAGATTGCCGTTTTTAATTAGGTCTAGCAGATTAACGGTGACTATTTGTTCTGTGCCATTTACTTGTGGACGCCGAACCTGTACCTGTGAGAGGTCGGCAGATTGGGTGATACCGCCTGCAGTCTCGATGAGCTGACTGAGGCGGGAAGATTGAGTTTCCGTCTGCTCTATGGTGTATGAGCCGGGGCGGCTGACTTCTCCGGCGATACCGATCTGAAGCGGCCTGCGGTTTAACAGGCTAAGGGTAATGATGGGGCGTCTGAGGTATTGTCCATATCGAGCAGAGATAGCGGCTGAGGCGGCGTCTAGGCTAAGGCCACTGACGTTAACTTTGCCCGCAAGCGGAAGGTTAAGGGTGCCATCAACTAAAACTTGACTCTGGCCGCTGTATTGGGGGACTCTAAAAATATCGACATTGATGATGTCGCCAGCGCCTAGCGTATAAGCGGACTCGGGCGTGGGTGCTGAGGGTGCCGGAGCAGCTGCGGGTGCTGGCTGTGTGGGCAGCGCTGGTAAGACGTTGTTGGGCGTAGAAGCCTGCGTGAGCTGTAATGTAGGCTGTGAAGACTGTGCTTTTGCTTGAGGAATGGCCACGCCGCTGACTAACAAAAGGCTGCTGAGCGTTGCTACTTTGAGTCGGTGTAGAGGTTGGGGGGGCATAAGCATAGATAGGTGCAAGAAAATAGATAGGTGCAAGGAAGCGAATGCGGGCAGGCGGATGTGAACGGACAGAGGCAGATACTTGCTGGGCGACGCATATCAGAAGTTCTGCTCTAGAAACTTTTCAGGTATCTGCGTGATGCTCCGGATAAATGCTTGACAATAGCGGCTTGATGACGGAAGCTCGTAGATTTTTGATTAACTTGCGTATGGAAGGGCACTGGGGCGAAACGTCTGCCCTAGTGCTGATAACGGCCAATTTATTGACGCCGGATAGGATGCCGCTGGCGTGGATTACAGGACTGATGAATGGACGCGCTCCGGCCAGGGTGGCCAGGATGGAGCTGATGATGGCACTTGAATGATGGCACTTGGATGATGGCACTGTGCCGTCGCGCGCAAGAGGCTGGCAGAAGCGTATTTTTTTTGGATAAGACTTTGCTTACGAGGCGCAGTGAGGCATTCGTATGCCAAAAGACATTTACTCAAGCAGCTTTCCTGCGTGTATATCTAGATTCTCTGTATCAGTCTCTGTATCAAATAGTTGACGCCCTTAAAGGGGGGCTGATAGTCTATTTTTTAGCGATTCTCCTGTGGAGAGACTGCGCCATCGCACAGCCGTAATAGCGGACTCAGGTGGATCGCTAACCTGCCTCGAAAAATTTAGCCGCTATCGGCGTTGGCTGCAATCCAACACCGACAGCTCGCCCCTAACACTGCGTACACAGTGAGAGAGGTTGTGGATATTTTCACAGCCCCCCTGACTTCTGGCAAGTTAGGGGGGCTAAGTTTTTCGTGGTTTTTCTACCCCATATCCTTTGAATACCTAGAGAAACCATGAAAACCATGATGTTTGTGACCGGTCAACCGCTTACGGCTGGTCAATCGCCTGATTTTGATTCTGTGATGGCATTGCCTGAGAGGGTGCCGGTGGGGAGTGGGGAAAGGCGATCGCTCCGCCACATTTTGCTAGGCCACCCCGAAGACGTGCGGCAAACGATCCATCTGCTGCACACGTTGCGCTATGCAGAAACGGTGCTGTGGAGTCCGATTATGACTGTGGCGGAGCCGCTGGTGATTGCGCCTGCCCCCGGTGAAGCGATCAGCTTGCTGCGAAAGCTGGTTTAGCCTAAGTTCGGGTTAAGCAAAAGCCTCAAATACCCAGCTGCCGAGGCTTTTAACTGCACAGCCTGAAGTAAATCCCTCCGGGGAGGGGCGCAGGGGTGGGTTTCGGTGTGTGGCGCAAGCGATCAACCCATCCTGACCCTGTGGGCCACCAGGAGGGATGGACTCCGTCAAATCACCAACGGCTTATCTTAAACTCACGTTGAATATGATTTTGCCGCTTTTGTGACTGGCCTTTTACTGCTCTAATGCTGCGTCTTCATACAGAGCGGCAAACGTACTTGTGAAGCCAATGCTTTCTAGAACAAATTTCTCTGTCTCTGGCGTGTAGAATTGCAGTACCCAAAGCCCTGCTTCACTGCCTGCTTTACTGCGGCGAAAGCACTCTACTCGCTGGTGACGAGTGTTAATCAAGACGTATTCTTCTAGGCTTTCTATGGTTTGATAGTCGGCAAATTTATCGCCTCGATCAAATGCCTCAGTCGATTGAGAAAGCACTTCTACAATTAGCTTAGGGAAGCGCTTGTAGTCTGACGTTTCTTGGTCGCGAGGGTCGCAGGTGACCATGACATCGGGGTAGTAGAAGCAGTTACGAGCATCAATTCGGGCTTTCATATCAGAAATATAGGCCCGACAGCCGGTTCCGCGTACGTGGCTGCGCAGAAGAGTCGCTAGATTAAGCGCAATCGTGACGTGACGATCGCTGGCCCCGGCCATTGCATAGATTTTGCCGTTAATGTATTCGTGTTTGAGAGCGCTTTGAGCTTCTAGCTGGAGGTAATCGTCGGGGGTGAGGTACTGAGGGGAGGCAATCATGATGTGAGGTCAATGCATCTGTGACGCTGATATTCTGGCGAGCGGCAGTATTCGCGCAGGGCATTGGCTTGCTTGCGGACTCGCTGACGCAGGAGATCGTTGACGGTCATGCTGGTGCGATCAATCGGGCATTGAGATAGGTGAAGAAGCGCTCTAGCTCGTTGATGCTGTCGAGGTCGTCCGCTTCTTCTGAAGACAAAGCATTCAGTTCATTTTTTTTCAAAAGCTCTTCTAGTTTGGTCTGAAGTGCTTCGGTAAACTTAAATAGCCGGAGTCCTTCAATGTCTTCGACACAAATGCTCTCATCCAGTAGAGTGCTTGGGCTGATAGCGACTTGAATCATAGACTCTACAGAGGGTTGGGAGCAGATCAAAACTTGCTGGTTTGCAGACAAGATGGCTATATTTTAGCCTGTAGCTACAGCTTCATTCTTCATCCGACTAAAAACTATAAAAGCGTGGTCTGATATCTGTAAGCCCTTATGCAAGTTACTGTTGAGCTTCCTGATGAGATTGCTGTGCAACTGATGTCTTTACAGGATGAGTTGCCTGAGATTTTGGCATTGGGCTTGTTGCAGGTGAGGGCAAATCCTTCTACCGGATTTTCTGGTTTGTCAGAGGTTCTGGAGGTTTTGGCTAGACTGCCCTCACCGCAGGAAATACTAGCGTTGCCGCGATCGCTGGCTTGATCACTTCAGGTTGAATGTCGGAACAGGCTATATCGAACCGCTGACATCTATCGCGCGGGCAATGGCGCAGCTTTTACAGATCAATCGACCGGAGTCAGTTATGGGGAGGGCATTGCTATAAAAGGGGGGCAGCTCAAAACGGTTTGCCTTTTTGCTAAATACGTTTGTCGTCCGTCGCCGCTACGCTGCTTGAGAGTGCCGGTGGGGAGTGGGGAAAGGCGATCGCTCCGCCACATTTTGCTAGGCCACCCCGAAGATGTGCAGCAGACGATCCATCTGCTGCACACGTTGCGCTATGCAGAGACGGTGCTGTGGAGTCCGATTATGACTGTGGGGGATCCGCTGATCATTGCGCCTGCACCCAATGAAGCAATCAGCTTGCTGCGAAGGCTCGTTTAGCCTTTTTTAGCCGGTCGTGATCAACGAAGCTCGGAATCCTAAATTCACCAGAGCTAGAGACTTGACTTATGCTGAACTGACAGCATTGGACTAAAGAGAATCTAGCCGACGTTACGGATCTTCCCACGTTTCCTTTGTACACGACCCGACTGTGTACGCATACTTGTGATGTAGAGGGGAGAGTGCTGGCGGGTAAGTTTGGGCAGAGGCTTGGCGGTATCGGCTGAGTCAGCGGCTGTCGGGGATGGATGCGAATTCACGGGCGGCGCAGTCTTTGATGCGTTTTGCGAAACGAGGCAGTTTGTAGAATTTACGAAATGATTTTTCAGGCTGCTAATTTTTACTGATTGCTATTGCAGGATAATTATCTTGTGTTGAGGCGATGTAATCCAGATGTATCTGTGATTTTGGATAATGCCAAAGCTTAAGCAACCTTCCGTATAAATCTACAGCAATTATTTCCCGTTTACTTGCAACATGTATTTGTCGTATTATTACTAAACTTGGCATAGGCTTCTTGGTCGCGTAATGCTTTTGTGACAGAACTTCCTTATCTAATAGACATTATTGGAAATAGTGGTGAGTCGGAGAACAGGGTCGCTGTTCTATCCGGTTCTTCGTCATCTCCTCATTATTTATCCCTGACGGTGAGCGAGTCGGTAGTTGTGCAGCCCACAAGCTGTCTCCATCACTTCATCGACAAAGTTTGCTACTCGGTTGCGAAACTTTTGCACTAGAATCTGGCAGCGTTTAACTCCACCAATCTGGTGCTCTACTTCCACTCTCAAGCTCGATATCGCACGATTGATGATTTTCTCATCTGGAGTCAGCTCGCCACCCCGTGGCTTCTTCTTCGGCTGTATCACCGTCACCCCTTTCGGCTGATACCCCTGAAAGCCCGTGTCTTGCAACAGCTTGCTCCCAGGTGGAAAGCTGTATTGCTCGTCATCAGCTAGCTTTTTGTCATGACGCTTGCCTTCGCAAGTGCCGCTCAAATACACCACTTTGCTACCTCGCTCGGTAATTACGTTGTTCTTTACCGTGTGGCTCTTCTTTTTTCCGCTGTAGTAGCTTTTTTGCTTCTCTTTGTCTTTTGGTCGATTAATCGGTCGCTCTGTCCCATCGATAATGAACTATAGACTGGGACACAGAGAGCACAGTTTCCAGGTTGGCTGCTCGGCGCTCAGGTAGCTGCATCTCATACCCTAATGCTTGATTGAGTAATCCACTCAGTCGATGGATCCATTCGTTCGCCTGAGACTGGCTCATGCCGAAGAAAAATCCTTGGGCTTCTTGAGTCGGATATTGACAATAGTAAAATAAGATAAAGAGCAATTTGTCTTCGAGCTGCTTCAGGTGGGCAATTCGACCAGCGCCGTATGCCCGCTGCCGACTTGGACGCTCGGCCTGCTCTTGCACGAAGGTCTCCCACGCCTTGCCGAAGCTCGACAGCAGGGCTTCAAACTCATTTACATTGAAGCCGGTCAAACTACGCAGAGTACGTGGCTTTTTTCTTCAGGGCGACGTATTGCATTTTCATAACGGCATCTTTGAATAGCTTCGACACTTTATTTGTGCTAGCAAATTTCCCAATCTCCGATTGAGTCTAATGTGAGATTACGTTCTATTCGCAACGATTGTAGAGGTGCAAAAAGATTATTTATATAGACCTCTCAACCAACTTCCGGATTGTTTCTAGATTGTCCCGTAAATAGGCATGTGGCTACTATCTTAGCAGCGATTAAATGTATTTAAATATTGATAATTACAGCCACATTTTTTTACTCGATTCATAGTCAAGAAGAAAATCTGTTAAAAGCTGATCAACTTGATTTTACTCTCGTATGGAAGTCCGTAAGCTTTGCTTTCAGCACTATTTTATTATACTGCCAAAAATTATGGGCATGGTGAGAATAGACGTGAAGTCTGTTAATCACTCTATGCGGCAGATTGAATAGAGCAGGACTTTGTTACGCTTCTAAAGACTCACATGACAGCGTGGAAAGTGGCCAAAGTATCTTTTGACATTTATCTTCTATAAAGATTTTATGAGGATGTTAAGACAATGCTGATTTCTATGACACATTATGGAAGAGCGTTAATGTCATAAGACTACAGCCGTTTTAATCTGTTGCTATGTTTATCAATAGAGTATCGAGCTAGCACGTGTTTAGTTACCTAATAATGTAGCTAAACACGCTTTAAAGTAAGTACTTAACTTAGTCAGTAAGTACTTATTAAGACAACACAGTGGATAGCCCTATTAATTAAAGATGGAGTCTGATTGAAACACATGTTTGAACAGATAGAAAAATTTCTATATATTGTTTCTGAGTCAAGAAAAAAACTCATCGTTCTTTTCTTTATGGCTATTGTTACATCCGTGTTGGAGGCTTTTGGCGTTGGATTAATTGGCCCTTTTATCGGAGTTGCCTCTAATCCTAGTTCTATTGAAAATATTTCTTTCCTTAATTGGCTTTACGGTACACTAAATTTCACTTCGCATAAGCAGTTTGTAATTGCCTTAGGTCTGTTGACGACTGTAGCATTCTGTCTTAAATCAGTTGCCTTAATCATTACAAATTCATATACCTACAAGGTTACGTTCAATCAAAAGAAAGCACTGATATCGCGAATGATGCATGCGTATCTCAAGGCACCCTATGTTTTCTTTTTAAACAGAAATACATCTGACATCATTCAAAATATTTCGATAGAAACGACTACCTTTTGCCAAGATTACATGATGTCGCTTTTAACAGCAGTTGTTAACTTAGTGACAATTGTCGTGCTATTAGCGCTGCTAGCAAAAACCAACTTGTTTTTGCTAGCAGCTATCTCAGCTATCATCTTGATCGTATTAGGTGCATTCAGCCGATTAAGCTCTAAGTTTAAGCGCTGGGGACGTGCAAGAACTCGGGCAGATAGAGATATGATCCGCGCAGTCAATCACAGCTTGGGAGGGCTTAAAGAAACCCGTGTTATTGGCTGTGAAACTTATTTTGAAGAACAAATTTCAGCGTACGGACAAAGCTGGGTCAATGCGGTCACTTTGTTTCGAACTTCCAATATGGTTTTCCCGATAATCATACAAACTAGTCTGATTGCTGTTATTGTTCTTTTTATCTGTGGCTCTCTGTTTTTTGTCGATCAAAATTTTGAAGATGTCACTTCAATCATGGCCGTTTTTGCAGCAGCTTCGTTACGCTTAATTCCGGCTATCAATTACTTGATTAATTCAATTTCCAGCATCAATAATAATGGACACATTGTCGATGTACTCTATCGGGATATTAAGGAAATAGAGACATTAAGAAGTAGTGATCTAAAAAGATCTGAGAGTGCTAACTTAATGACATCGCCAATGACCTCAGCAATGATACCATCTGGGTCAAGCAGGTTATCCGGAGTAGATCGGCACGATGCATCTCGTCATCATGTAGCAATGCGCTTCGATCAAAGCGTTGAGATAAAGAATATAACCTACAGATATCCAAGTTCTTCTGAAGATGTCATTAAAGATATTTCCATAAAGCTTGTAAAAGGAGAATCGATTGCGCTGATTGGTAAGTCTGGCGCGGGTAAGACGACGCTCGTAGATATTATTTTGGGCTTGCTTACGCCCCAAAGTGGAGATATCAGTGTCGATGGCGTTTCAATTTACTCAGCCCTGCGCTCCTGGCAAGATCTAGTTGGCTATATTCCCCAGTCTATTTTCTTAATGGATGACACAATTGAGCGTAACATCGCGTTTGGAGTGCCCGATGAACTGATCAATCATCAGAGGCTTTACGAGGCTATTAAGGCCGCACAGCTTGCAGAGTTTATTGATGAGTTACCTGATGGGATCAATACATCAATGGGTGAACGAGGGGTTCGGCTCTCAGGTGGACAGCGACAAAGAATAGGAATTGCTAGAGCGCTTTATCATGAACGGGAAATTTTGGTGTTGGATGAAGCCACCGCAGCGCTAGACAACAACACCGAGAGAATGGTAACCGAAGCAATCAATTCGCTTGCGGGCAAAAAAACTCTAATTATTATTGCACATCGTCTATCTACTATTAAGCAGTGCGATCGCATATATGAACTGAAAGCAGGACGGTTAAATAGATCGGGAAACTACCGGGAAGTTGTTGAAAATACTGTATAGATTATTATATATGCTCGCTTATCTTGAGTGAAATTACTCAAGATAAGCAAAATAATTAAAGAAAAGGAGAAGACTTTTGACACTACCAAACTTTTTAATTATAGGAGCTGCCAAAGCTGGAACAACTTCTCTTTATCATTATTTAAGCCAACATCCGCAAATATATATGTCTCCTGTAAAGGAGCCAAGATTTTTTGCCCCTGAATTCTATACAACCCATAGTAATGGACTCCTAAGGAGTAGTGAAGAACCCTCACCAATAACTTTGGAAGAATATCAAGAACTCTTTAAAGATGTCACGATCGAAAAAGCTATTGGCGAAGCTTCCACTGAATATCTTTATTTCCCTAAAGCTCCTGAACGCATCAAATCATATCTTCCTGACACTAAGCTCATTGTGATTCTTCGCAATCCGGCTGAGCGTGCGTATTCTGCATACTGTTACCAGCTGCGAGATGGTTGCGAAACATTATCTTTTGAGGAAGCACTCAAGCAAGAGGCAAAACGCAAAGCAGAAGGATGGCGGCCAGGTTGGTTATACAGAGATAGCAGCCTATATTGCACGCAGTTAAAACGCTACCTAGAAACATTTGACTCTAGGCAAATTAAGATCTATCTCCATAGAGACTTGAAGCAAAACACTGAAGCAGTTGTTAAAGACATCTGTATATTTCTAGGGGTGAGTCGTCACTTTAAGTTCGACAAAACAACTAAAAACGTTTCTTACATACCTAAAAATTTCTTTTTAAATAAGATTTTCAAAAGAAGTCAAATGCTGAAAACAGTGAGTAAGACGGTATTGCCTGATTCAATCATTGCTATGGCAAAAACTAAGCTCCGTTCTCCTGCAAAAATGTCTGAAACACTGCCATATGAGTTCCGAGTTAACATGGTCAAATCCTTTGTTCCAGAAGTTCGATGTGTTGAAGGTATGATCGGTCGAGATCTTTCACATTGGCTTTCTGTCAAGTCTGAAAAAGATATAAAAAAGCAAGCCAAGTAGTTATTGCATAGAGGTACGAATGTGACTTTCAAGATGAAGATATCAAGACGAAGATATATTTAACCAAGGACATGTAATGACATTACCCAACTTTTTAATCATAGGTGCCGCGAAAGCCGGTACGAGTTCACTCCACTACTACCTCAGGCAGCATCCACAGATATTTATGCCATTCCTGAAGGAACCAATGTTTTTTGCGTTGGAAAACGAAGAATTGAACTTCAGAAATCCTGACCAAGGCATCAACAAATATTCGATTACAAAGCTAGAGGACTACCAGAGCCTGTTTGAAGGCGTTACAGATGAGATTGCGATAGGTGAAGCTTCGCCTATATACCTATACAGCAAAAAAGCGGCGGAACGAATAAAGCACTATATTCCAGAGGCCAAACTGATTGTAGTGTTGCGCAATCCGGTAGATAGAGCTTTTTCATGTTATACACACTTGCTTCGAGAGGGATATGAAAAGCTTCCTTTTCTAGAGGCTTTAAGCGAAGAGAACAACAGGATTAAAGATAACTGGGCTCATCTTTGGCACTATAAAACAGCTGGCTATTATTATCAGCAATTGAAGCCCTACGTTGATAATTTTAGGACTGAGCAGCTTAGAGTGTTCTTGTACGACGATTTTGTAAATAATCCCCAAGGATTTCTGCGAGAGGTATTCAATTTTTTATGTGTAGACGAAAATTTCAAGCCTGATATGACTCGAATGAACGTGTCAGGTTTGCCTAAAAGTCGAATTCTCCATGATTTTTTTGCGAAGAAGAACATTGTCAGAAGCGGTATACAAGCTTTATTTCCAGGAAACTTTAGAACACATTTGGCAGGAAAAATAAAATCATGGAATTTAGGAGCAAAACCCGGCATTTCTTTTGAAGACAGAAAAGTGCTTTTAGAAGATTTTTCAGAAGATGTTCAAAGGCTTCAGGTCTTAATTGATAAGGATCTGTCAAGCTGGCTGATCTCGTAGGATTTTTGGAGAAAAATGTCCGCAGAAGAATTGAAAAATTAATGATAACTGTAAAGTTTAGGCAATGTCATCAAGATGATAAATCGAAAAGCAAAATATCTCATCAAAAGATCTGGTGAAAAAATAAGAGATGCAGTTGGAGATGAATTTAGGCAGATAAGCTTGAAGCTAAACAAGAGCGACCCCGAAAAAGTTACGAACGAAAAAGAAATCAGAGTACTAGGACTAAGGCGTTCTGGAAATCATGCGGTTATTAACTGGATACTCAAACAGTTATCCGAGAATCATGTTTTTATTAACTGTTGCAGAACAACAAACAATCCATATAGAGATGTATATAGAGACCAGATATTAAAGCAAAATAATCCAGAAAGGAGAGGAATAAGATACGAAAACTTACAGTGGTGGAAAGAAGAATCTAGAGGAAATCTTTCTTTCAAAGAATGTTTGATTTATAGTTTTGAAGATCAAGAAATCTCCAGGATCAAAAATTCCATAGTTGATAGAAAACATGATCTATTCTTAGGTAAAAGCCGCCAAAGATATGACGTGATTGTTATGAGGGATCCATTTAATTTAATGGCTAGTAGAATTCAGGCGAGTAAGTCTTGGAAGGGTGACAAGCAACAGTTCGATTTCTTGAAAGTATACTCAAAGAAGCTCTCTGTTTCTGATCTTTGGATCTCTTATGCAAAAGAATGCTTAGGAGAAACGACTTATCTGGAAAACCATAAAGTTGTTATTAATTACAACTTATGGTTTTCAGATATTGAGTACAGAAAAAGGCTTGCTAACCAACTTGGTCTAACCTTTTCTGACGCTGGGCTTTACGAAGTAAGCGAGGCAGGTGGCGGCAGTTCTTTTGAGAAAAGAAAGCTTGATGGCAAAGCAGAAAAAATGAAAGTTTTGAATAGATGGGAAGATTTTATCGAGAACCCTATCTTTTTAGGTATGGTCAATAACAAAAATCTTATAGAATATTCAAATAAGCTTTTTGGGCATATTCCAGGCACTGAAAAACTTCTCACAAGTTTGTAGAGTCATTTTGCTCTGATTGCTGAAGAGCCATTAGGCAAATTGCTACCATATACTTAGAAGACAGTCACATTATTCTTTTCGTTGCTCTAAAATTCTTGTGTGATTAAGTTTTGTAGAATTATGGAAAATCAGCCGCTAATAAGTATCGTTATTAACAACTATAACTACGAGCAATTCGTGGCTGAATCGATAGATAGCGCCCTAAGTCAAACATATTCAAATGTGGAAGTGGTCGTTATTGATGATGGTTCTACCGATGCTTCTCGAAAGGTTATAGAAGGTTATGGTCAGCGCATCCAATCTATCTTTCAAGAAAACGGTAAGCAAGCTGCTGCTTTAAATACTGGCTTTGTTGCTAGCCGGGGGGATATTGTTCTATTTTTAGATGCTGATGATTATCTGCTTGCTGATGCCGCAGCAAAAATTGTGGAAGCATTCCAGCCAGACATTGGCAAAGTGCATTTTCGTCTCCGCGTCGTCGGGGGGGAAAGTCAACCTTTAGGCTACTGCATTCCCTCAATCGGTATGAGCCTAGCTTCTGGAGAAGTGTGGAGAAAGTTACTGCAAACTAGCAGCTACGTGAGCGCTCCGATGAGTGGTAATGCCTACCGTCGTGAAACGCTTACGCCTGTTTTTCCGATTCCTGATGCTTACAAAACGACAGCTGATGACTATCTCATGATTTCGACCCCTTTTTACGCTGGAAAGCTTGCTAGCGTAGATGAGCCGATTGGCGTGTACCGGGTTCATAACAATAACCAATGGGCGCTGACTTCGGTATCTGGCAGCCGGTTTCGCCGGTTCGTTCAGCATGACTTACAAAACTTTGCGCTGCTGCGCCAGCGTGCCCAGGATTTTGGTGAAGAGATGCCTGCTGATTTGGAGCGCCGATCGCTTGGTCGCATTTGGTCACGCTTAGCTTCTTTACGTCTAGAGCCGCAAGATCATCCGGTTAGTACTGATCAAGTAGTGAAGTTGGTGAGGTGGGGAGTTGCTGCGCTTTGGCAGTTCTCTAGCCACAATCTGGCCAAACGCATCATCTATACGATTTTATTTTTGTGGGTGGGATTTATGCCTGTTCCACTTGCAAAGCTAGGTATTACCTGGTTATATGCACCTCACCTGCGACCCAAGTTTATCGATAATACTCTCAACCGGCTAAGGGCTTTTGTCAGCTAATCCATGTATTCCGCTTAGCCTCCCAACTTAACCCATGCATGTTGCTATTCTCCGTAGAGTCCCTCATTTTTCCGTCAGCATGGATGTCTATGCAGATGGCCTAGTGGGTGGTCTTCATTCTGTCCGATCAGATTGGACTATTTCAGAGCATTGCCCACAGATTTTTGGTAAGTCCGCTTTGTTAAGCCCCTTCAATGGTATGGGCAAATACTACGAACGATATTGGCGCTATCCAAATTTTCTTGAGCGGCTAGACGCTGACATTTTCCACATTGTTGATCATAGTGATGGCTACCTAAGCGCGAAACTCAGCCGTAGCCATCGACCAAGTGTGGTCACCTGCCACGATTTAATCAATTTAATTCAGCCTGAAACCTTTAAGGGAAGAGCCAAGTTTCCGATGCTGAGCATGACCCTTTGGAAGCAGGCTGTGCGATCTATGCGGCAGGCGGATCATGTCATTACTGTCTCTGTGCACACGAAAAAGGACACTGTAGAACAGCTAGGCATTTCGCCTGAAGATGTCACCGTCATTCCTAACGCGGTTGATCGGAGCTTTAAAAGACTCACGCCTGAGCAGATTCGCGTCGTCAGAGAACGTTATGGCCTTACCGCAGATAGCTTTTGTCTGTTGAATATTGGTTCTAATAATGCCCGAAAAAATATCTCGGCAATCTTGGCGGTTGTTGAGGTTTTGAAGAGACGGGGGCTACCAGTCCACTTTTGGAAAGCAGGTGCTGACTTTAACTCAGCGCAAAAGCAATTTATTCAGGAACGGAAGCTGAGTGGCGCCGTGAGATATTTGGGTAAGCCCAATGGCATTGCGCTGATAGAACTTTACAACGCAGCTAATTGCTTAATGGCACCGTCTCTATACGAGGGGTTCGGTCTAACTATTCTAGAAGCGATGGCCTGTGGTACGCCTGTGATTACAGCGAATGTTTCAGCGATGCCAGAAGTCGCTGGGAACGCAGCTGTATTAGTTGATCCGACTGATATTCAGGCTATGGCTGAGGCTGTTTGTTATGTTTACAGGCATCCGGACGAGGCTAAGATGCTAGCTGCAAAAGGTCAAATCCGCGCACAGAAATTTACCTGGGAAAACACAGCTGAGCAGGTAGCCCAAGTTTATGAAAAAACTTTATCGAAAATCAGTAAGCCATACAGTAAATAAAAGAGACAATATGAGCTACCAACTCAAAGACATAGTTCGATTGCATGGTCGAGACTTTTTATTTGCAACTAACTATTGGCAACGGCGGTTACTAAGCCAATTGATGAGACAATCATCCAAGTCTTTAGTGATTTGTAATTCCTATCCTAAAAGCGGAACTCACTTACTTTATCAAATTCTGTATTCTATACCAGGCTTGCAAACATGGGATGATATTGTTTCGGTGCAGGCTCTGTGTGGCATTATGAACACGACTGAGCATGTACGTTGGAAGATCGGTTCAGCGCCTAATGGCTCCATTGTACGAAGCCATTTGATGCATTGTGATGAAATTTTGAATGTGCTTGCAGAGTTTGAATGCAAGGTATTGTTTATCTACCGAGATCTTCGAGATGTTGCGGTTTCGCATGCTCGCTGGGTTATGAAAGAAGAGCGAATTTTTTTACATGATATTTACATGCAGGCAGCAGGCTTTGATGAGCAGCTCATGATGTCTATTAAAGGTGTCCCTGTAGGTAGCCCATTTGCTTCTAATCTTTCGCAGCCAGATATTGGCACCGATTTTGCCCGATGGCAGGGATGGATAGATGATCGCAGCAGTTATGCTGTTAAGTTTGAAGATTTGGTAGGTGAGCGGGGAGGGGGGTCTGAAGAGAAAAGGCTGTATCTGGTAGAGCAAATTTTAGATTATTTAGGTGTTAGCCTTTCATCTAGCCAGATTAAGTCAAAATTTGCTTCTTATGCGCTCAATCCGCAGGAGTCTCACACCTTTAGAAAAGGCGGCAAGGGCAGCATTGGAGGTTGGAAAACGTTCTTTAAAGAAGACCATAAGCAAGCTTTTAAGGCAGTCGCAGGAAATACGCTAATTGACCTTGGCTATGAACAAGACCTGCACTGGTAAAACTACAGTATAGAGAGCTTAAGCGCTTAATTTAGCGCACTTTTATTGTCCTGATCGGCGGTTAGTCAGTCGTAATATCTAGAAGCATGGAGGGATCTTGATGAGCAAGGATTTTAGGCTGGGGGTCGTGTTTACCCATCCGACTCAGCACCACGGACCGCTATGGAGAAAGCTTAGCGAGCAACCGGGACTTTCTCTAAAGGTGCTGTATCTTTCTGAAGAAAATCAAAGCAGTGGCGACAACTTTTTAGGTGCTAAGGCCGAAGCTTGGGATGTAGATTTGCTTGGTGGCTATCGGTACGAGTATCTCAAAGATCTGTCTAATAAAGTGCCGACTCAGCGAACCAAAACGGTGATCGCCCCTGATCTGTTTAAGCAGATCAGGTCGCAAAATTTTGATGCTATTTTTATGCAGAGCTTTGTCAATTACTCTTACCGGCTGACGGCGGCGCTTTGCAAGCTGCACGGCGTTCCGCTGATTATGCAGAATGATGCCAGCATGATGTCAGATGGTCGCTATAGTCGCAGTCGTTTGATAGCGATGGCGCTTTTGTATCCTTGGATGAACAATCTGGCGGACTATTGGCTTTCTTGCGGTGATCATAACGAGGTGCATTTGCGGCATTACGGCGTTGCGGATAAGAAAATTGTCCGAGGCTGTCATCCGGTGGATGGCGATCGCTTCCAAAAAACTATCGCTGCCCATCCCCAAGAGATTGAATCTATCCGCAAAGAATTGGCTTGGGATGAAAACACGCTGCTCTATGGCTTCATGGGTAAATACATTGAGCGCAAAAATCCTTTTGAATTTATTGATGCCATCATTCAGGCTCACGAAAAAGATCCCCGGGTTAGAGGCGTGCTGTTTGGTGGAGGCGATCTAGAGCCAGCTATTAACCAACGCCTTGCCGAACTCGATGGTGAAGTGGTTAACTACGGCTTTGTCAACCAGTCTAAAATCCCGCTCTATTTCGCAGCGTTAGATGTATTTGTTGTGACCTCGTGGATCGACCCACATCCACTGGTGGTTTCAGAAGCAATGGTGTCGGGTACTCCGCCCATTTTGAGCGATCGCTGCGGTAACTGGGGCTATAGCGATACTGTTCGTCACTGCTACAACGGCCTGGTTTACCCCTGCGGCAATGTCAATGCTCTGTGTGAGTCTATTCTTGCTATGACAGATGCTGAAACCCGAGCCAGCTATAGCGATCGCTCTCAAACAGTCTTCGGCGAGCAAGACCTTTACTGTGAAGTTAATGCCTTTTTAGAGGTGATTAAGCGCATTAAAGGTAGGCACACTTTTGCTTCAAGGCATTCTCGATCTCCTACTTCAATGACCGCATCGGCAAATCCATGAAAGCCCTATAAAAACCTCATGAAAGTACTGATATCTGCATATTCTTGCGAGCCTGGTAGAGGCTCAGAGCGCGGCGTTGGTTGGAACGTTGCGCGCGAAGTCGCCAAGCATCATGAGGTGTGGGTACTCACTCGCCCAGATGAAAGCATGGACGCCATTGAAG
This sequence comes from uncultured cyanobacterium, assembly GCA_963833005.1. GTDB lineage: Bacteria > Cyanobacteriota > Cyanobacteriia > Phormidesmidales > Phormidesmidaceae > Phormidesmis. The sequence continues at coordinate 48,204 of CAWHWK010000009.1, forward strand.
CTGAACTGGCTGCCAATCCAGTTCCTAATTTACACTTTGTATATTTCACTTTGCCCTTTTGGCAAGATAGCCTCAGTTTGGGACAATCAGGCGCAATGCAGCTGCACTATTACCTGTGGCAAATTCAAGCCTATTTTGTTGCTAAACGCCTGCATCAAGAAATTGGGTTCGATATCTCTCACCATGTTACATTCGTCAAATATTCTGCGCCCAGCCTGTTGTCTTTTCTGCCGATTCCCTTTATTTGGGGACCTGTAGGCGGTGGCGAATCAGCGCCACCTAAGTTTTGGAAGGACTTCAGCTTACGTGCTCGCCTGTACGAATGGGCTAGAGACATTGTTCGGAACACTGGTGAGCGAGATCCATTGGTTTCTTTAACGATTAAAAAGAGCGCAGTGGTGCGTGCCACCACTGACGATACCGCCAAACGGCTCTACCGTATGGGCGCTACGCAAGTCAGCATTGTGCCAGAGGTCGGTTTGCTCAGTGAGGAAATTGCCCTGCTCAACCAGTTTCCCCTGCCCTCTGCTCAGCCCGTCCGATTTATTAGTATGGGGCGACTGCTTCACTGGAAGGGCTTTCACCTAGGAGTGCAAGCTTTTGCTAAAGCCGACCTCCCCGATGCAGAATACTGGCTTATCGGTGATGGCCCTGAGCTAGAAAATTTGAAACGCTTAGCAAAAGATCTTGACATGGCTGATCGAATTAAATTCTGGGGGCGACTGCCCCGTGAGGAAACCCTAGAGAAGCTGGGCGAAAGCCATGTACTCGTTCATCCGAGTTTGCATGATTCTGGCGGATGGGTGTGCATTGAGGCAATGGCTTCTGGTCGTCCGGTCGTTTGCCTAGATTTGGGGGGACCAGCTATTCAGGTCACCGAACAAACCGGGTTTAAGATTTCCGCACAGGCGCCAGATCAAACCATTCAAGATATGGCGATCGCGATGAAAACGCTAGCTCAAGATCCTGAGCTACGGGTGCAAATGGGCAGAGCAGGTCGCCAGATAGTTGATGAGAACTTTAATTGGAAAGTTGTCGGCGAACGATTAGATCATGTTTACCGATCTGTCGTTAATCAATCGGTAGTTCATCGCGATGCCGTAGCGCTGTAGTATATTTCCGTTGCTACTTGCCGCTCCAACTCATTGTTCATATCAAGATAGATGTTGCATATTTCCTAATTAATGATGGTGAAAATCGGTCAGTTTGAAAAATTCATCAGTAAAAACGGTCGAAAAAAGATTGTTAAACGGCTATCGAGGCTGCCTGCAGCCAGCCTGAACTATCATCTAGGGAACTACAAGAATCTTGTATGGCTAGTTGGAGACGGTAGAAGCGGAACGACTTGGCTAGGTACACTGATCAATTGGGATAAACAATACAGAGAGCTTTATGAACCGGTTCATCCAGGTTATGTTAGGCAAACAAAAAACTTTGGCTTTCATCCTTACCTTAGACCCGATGATCAAACGTCTCGCACCGGAAGGTTTCTACACTCGGTATTTAGCGGCGAATTCAAGCATTTTAGAGCGGACGTCAGCAGCCCTCGATTCATTTACAAAGGACTCTTTGTTAAAGATATTTTTGCAAACCTGTTGATGGGATGGGTTCACCAAAATATTCCGGCTGCTAAAAAAATTATGCTTATCAGGCATCCCTTTTCGGCTGCCCTCTCTAAACAAAGATATCAACACTGGCTATGGATGACAAATCCTAAACAGTTTCTAGATCGCTCTACTTTGATGTCTGACTATTTGGAACCGTTTGAGCATTTGATAAGCTGCTCAAACGATGATTTTATTGAGAACCAGATATTAATTTGGTCAATTATTCACTACGTTCCCTTTAAACAATTAAACGCAGGTGAGCTCTACGTTCTGTTTTACGAAAACCTTTTCCGTAATCCGGAAGAAGAGCTACGAAAACTGTTTGATTATTTAGATGAGGACGCATCGGCAGCGCTAAAAGATAGTCAGCTCTTATCTATGATTCGCAAGCCTTCTAGATCTCAAGGCCATGGGTTTAGCACACTATCTTCAAAAAATCCTTTAGATGTGTGGAAAGATGAGCTACGGCCTGAGCAGATAAGTAATGGGCTGAAAATTTTAGAAGAATTTGGTCTAGATAAAATTTATGGGCTTAACTCTTTGCCAAATGAAAACGCTCTTGGGACTCTGTTTTGCCGATAATAGCGCCTAATCAATTGTTCTTACTAATGAGTTAACTGCCTAATCAATCAGCCTTTTGAAAAATCTACCTGATGCATATTCTCATTCCTGCTCTTCATCGACCTTCTAAACCCACAGGTGTATGTCGCCATGCGGCTAACTTAGCTCGGTGTTTAGCAGAAACTGACCCAGCCAGTCGGGTTACTCTGCTGATCGGTAGCTGGCAGTTATCATATTTTAAGCAGTGGTTTGATTCCTCTTTGCCTAAAGTTCACCTAGTTACCGTCGATATCAAAAACACTTCTATTTCTCGAAACCGATGGTTTATGTTTGGCTTACCAAAGCTTGCTGAGCGACTTGAACCAAACATCATTCATATGTCGTTTCCTTTTCCCTTTGTACGAGCGTGGTTCAAAGTTCCAGTAGTTGCGACCATTCACGATCTCTATCCTTACGAATGTCCCGAAAACTTTGGCTACCCACAGGTTTTATTTAATCAGCTATTTTTGCAGCAGTGCATCAAAAACAGCGATGGTTTCACCTGCGTTTCTGGCTGTACGCTAAAAGCCTTGCAGACTTATTTTCCCAATATCAAAGAACACAAGCATACGGCGGTTATTTACAACATCGTAGACTTTGCTGGCGTCAGTCCTAGCATTCCTCGATCACTAGGACAATTTTCAGCTCCTTTCCTGATGTCGGTTGCGCAGCACCGTAAAAATAAAAATCTGGACATGTTGATTCAAGCGTACGCTACCCTACTTAAGGAAAATCGAATTGACTCGTATACTCGGCTTATTTTAGTCGGTAGTGCTGGCCCAGAGACCGATCTTCTTAACCAGCTAGTACAAACGCTCGATCTTGAAAATCGGGTAATTTTTCTTTCGGGTTTAGAAGATGGAGAATTGCGCTGGCTTTATGAGCAGGCTGATCTATTTGTCATTCCCTCTTCTACAGAGGGATTTTGTTTACCGCTGGTAGAATCCTTAACGCTTAATTGCCCGGCAGTGTGTTCGGATATTCCTATTTTTCGTGAAGTAGGTACATCGGAGTGTTATTTCTTTGAGTTTGGGGTGCAGGCACAGCATCGTCTTGTGGAAGCTATCTCATTGGCCTTAGCGCATGGTTTAAAGCAAAAAGACGTTGTAGAGGTACGATTTTCGCCTCAGGTAGTTTCTCAACAGCTGCTAAGTTTTTATGAATCTGTTTATTCATAATGGCTCGAACCTGTGAACTGTATAAGCTTTCAACCTTATGACCGGCCAACTTAAGTTTTCAGATGAGCGAAAGACATTCAAGAAAGACGGCTATGTCAGAAATTCGGTACTCGTTCTAACGGGCTTTGCCAGTGCGTTCTTTCCGCGTCTACTAGATTCATTTGGGGCACCTTCGGTAGTCAATTTTGCGCACTTCGGAATTATCCCGGCTGCGTGTTTAGTCACTATTTTGACTACTAAAACACGCGATCGCAAAAAGCTCAGCATCGTGACTCAGCTATTGATAGGACTGTCAATTTTGCTGATATGTATGTTGATAAGTGCGCTTTTAAATCAAGCCGGCATCATCAACTTAGCTTTACAGTTTATGCTCCTGGCAGAGCCTTTCATGCTATTAGCTGCAATGGTTTCCATGCCGCTGTCGGGAGATCGATTAAAGACCTTTAAGTACTGGCTGTTGGGCTTTGCCCTATTCAACTTGTTGCTGGCGATCGCTCAATCTATTCTCTTACCACTAGGAATATATCCAAAACCAGATGGCGGTACGCTTCAAGACAACATCGGAGGTGTTTTTGGCGGCGGCAGCGGCAGCGCGGCTAACTATATTGCTGCAACGGTCTCTATCTATTTCAGTCTATATTTTTTCAATCAGTTCAAGCACTTAGCTCTTTGGATTCGGATGTTGCCTATCATAGGCGCACTCTACGAAACCCAAGTCTCAGATTCTAAACAAGTTTTTTTGGCGCTTGCAATCGGATGGGGATTGCTCGCAATCAGCAAAATTGAGAAACCCGCCAGGCTGCTGACCTACCTTACTATTGGTATCATCAGTGTGATTATTTTTCGCTGGGCGTTGCTAAATTTAGACTGGGAAATTTTAGCCCCTTATCAAAACTGGATATATCGACCGATTTGGGGATGGCACGGATTGGCTGCTCAAACTAAGTTTGCAGCGTTTCGATTGATTCCTCCCTACTTCGATTCTCCTTTTAATTGGCTATTTGGATTGGGCCCTGGGCATACCGTTACCCGGTTAGGTGGTTGGGTAATGAGAGACTATGGAAAACTTTTAATACCCCTGGGTGCAACTATTCATCCAGTAACCGCAGAGTTTTGGAATATTGTTAAAACCGTATACTTACCTCAAGAATCTACGGTATTCTTTCCACTTTATACCTGGGCCGGTATTTGGGGAGATTTAGGCGTTGTAGGTCTATGTGCTTATTTATGGTTGTGTGTTGTAGCTTGGCAAAAAGTTTGCGTCGATGACTTCGGTCGCTTTTTAGTACTTTCCACTGCTAGCTTTGGGTGGATTTTGACTCAAATGGAAGAGCCAGGGCATATGCTCACGGTTGTTTGCTTACTGGCTTTAAGATGGCTAGAGGTTCGAGAAAAGCAGCTAAACCGGAAAAACGGTAAACAACATCATATCCAAACTAGCTAAAGACAATTAATCGAACCAGTTAAGTAGTTATAGTTTTGTTAGGCTCAACCTTGGTGAGCCTAACCCTGAATCATACCAAGCTGTCATTTCTAATAAGTGTTAACTGATGGATGGAACTGACTGCAATTTATCAGCCTTATTCACCACTTATTAGCGACAGCCAGATAGCTGCCATATACCTGCATAAAGGGGAAATGCCCACCCAAAAATGTTGATACTTTGCCCGCTCCGTACATTTTAACCCCAGAAAACCCATGCATCTGTAGGCGAAAGCGTAAAACCTTGGGAAAATGTTGGGTTAAATGACTCATCCCGTATACCGATGTCCCACTCAATTTATTTTTGATGTAGCCAGGATTAGGTGTAGTCAGCATAAGAATCCGCCAATTTTCAAAACTCTTTGGAACTCGCATAATGTTTTGTCTACATCGTTGGGGTACAAATGTTCAAGAAACTCGCCCGCAACAATTACATCTATAGATTGATCCTCAATAGGCATATCTGTCGATAGGCCACATACGCCTCCTGAATAACATTTAGGTAAGGCATCCAATCTTTCTTGAACACAATCGAGTCCTACAATGGTTAAGCTCGGATTTAGCCCATGAAGACGTAATCCCCCTCTGCCAGTGTTGCAACCTATATCAAGAACTTTGGCTGTGTCTTTAGGGAAGAATTTAAAAAATTGTTCATACCTTTTTAGCGTAAAAGAATCCCGTTCAGATGTGTCTTTTTGAGTATTTTGAACTTTGTATTTTTCGTGTATGCTAACCATTCTGCATTTCTCTCTGCTCTAGAAAGGGGCGCGAGTTGTGGAAATAAAAATGTCGATGTGATGACGCTACTGGTGAGTTGATGCTGCAATCTTGCATACACTTGTGAAAACTGCTGAGAACCAGTCGGTTATTTGCAATAATGATTAAGTTTTACTTTGATTTGTCCTATTAGTCCGGACGCTTTTACTAAAGGATTATTCTTTCTAAATGGTTAAAAGCTAAATGGTTGAAAGCTAAATCGTTGAAAGCGAAGAATATGGCAACTGGCATCTTGCCTAGAAGGATGACACTAGCTGAAACCACTGTAAACGCTGGGAAAAATGACTTATACATGATTTGCATATTTCATGCAGAAAAGACATATAGAAAGGCCTGCTTAAGCAAAACAGAAGCCAGACAAAAAGATGAACATTGTTGCTGAAATATAACACCTTCATTGAGTAGCAAGTTTTTTTAATCTGTCATGAAAATATTAGCATAGTTGTTTATATCGAAGCTATGGCAAGGCACAATGCTGATTGAGAACCAGGGAGAAGCGACATGAGTTTTGAACACACTTAACTTGCTATCGCTTTAATGCATTGTTTTTTACATAACACTCCATATCTTTTAGAACAGGAAAAATACAATGTCTACAACAGGAAACGACACGCTCACTGGTGATGGTGGTAATAACACAATTAACGGCGGACTCGGAAATGACACTATCTACGGGCAGGCAGGCGATGACAGACTTCTAGGTGGTGCTGGTGACGACACACTTGTTGGTGGAATTGGCAATGACACCCTTCTAGGTGGTGCTGGTAACGACAGACTCCTCGGGGGTGCTGGCGATGACAGACTCCTCGGTGGTTCAGGTGAAGATGTCCTTTTGGGCGGCGAAGGTAACGATAACCTACTAGGCGGCGCTGACGATGATCGACTCTTTGGTGGAGAGGGCAATGATGTCCTTTTGGGTCAGGATGGAGACGATTTGCTAGATGGTGGTGCAGGCGACGATCTGCTGCAAGGTGGAGCTGGTGCCGATACCTTGCGAGGTGGGGCCGGTATGGATCGGTTCAAGTACACCACGCAAGATTTCAGTACAGTCGAAATTGATCGGATTCAAGACTTCACACAGGGTGAAGATAAGCTACAAATCCAAGGCTTCAATTTTGGAAGCTCGACGATTACGCAAAGTGGCAATGTATTTACCTTTAACGATACGCTGTCTATTCGAATTGACACCATTTCTGATGTCAGTCAGTTTACAGCTGCTGACTTTACGTAGGGACTTATGTTGCTATGGCGACACAAGATTGACTGCATAAAGTGATCATCTCGGTATCTGAGTAATATCCATTTTTCTAGCAAATGGTTTTTACTTGGGTGCCGAGTTAACGTCTTTAAAGCTGCTATCAATTGTGAGTTCATTTAAGGCTGTGTTGCACCGATAGTTATTAACCATGCCCTTTTAATTACGACATGTTTCAGCATTGTTTTTTGCTAAATAATAAGCATTTATAAATTTTCTATATTAATTAACAGATAATCAACAAGCAAATGCTGATAGCGTATCAACCATATACGATATGACATAAGCATTTGTAAGTAACGCTTAAGCATATATAAATAATGCATAAGCACTATAAGAATAATCATAAAGGTTGCTATCTATGACATTGGAGTTAGTAAATAACCTTTTAGATTTTACTCAAAAGCTTTCAACGTTATCGATTTGGTCGTAATAACCGAGCATATATAAGACAATTTTTGTATAAAAAGAAACATATATCCTTGGAAATACGGTTCTGTAAGTAGGCACACTAAAAATATTCTTGGATTGTTGTAAATTCCATAAAAACAATGCCTAGAAGAAAGAAACAGAGATCGCTGACTATCGACAAAGCCCAAGCTCGCCAAGCTGCACTGCTGTCTATTTCAGACAAACTCGATTTTGGTAACGGCCTTACCATCAAAGCCTATGAGCAACTCTTAGACCAGACCCGAACCTCGCTGAGAGTCTATAACACTTTGCTTTCACAGCTTGATCAATCTCAAAATGACTTTCGTGCACTAGAAAAAGCGCTGGCTGACATGTCAGATAGAATGCTTACAGGTGTGGCCACACATTACGGAAAAAACAGCAGCGAATACGAGCAGGCAGGCGGTACTCGAAAGTCAGAACGGAGAAAAAAGCGGTTATTACCTGAGCGCGTAGCAGTAGGTTAGCTCAATATAGATGCCGCACTCTCGTCTAATGCGGGAGTGCGGCATGAAAAAGATATCTTTAGCTCATGACAAACCCGAAACTGGGACAACATTGTTAGCGTCTCATACGATGCAGCTTAAACAGTCCAACTGGCACGATCACTGACAGCATTAGTGAGCCTAATAAAGTAATGCTCATTGGAGAAGGGGCTGCTTGACCCAGTTCGTAGGCGCCAATATCAGGCGCTGTGCCTAAAAAAGGTAGCCCTACGTCTACACCCTTATCTACCAGCGGGCTATTTGAATTGCTAGGTAAATAGAAAGGCCAAGGATGATCGCCCTCTTGGCGAAATCTTGGCTCAACATTAGCATAGTTTCCGCTAGGTACATCAGTCACATTAACCATGACATTATTGGTTACGGTAATGTCAGAATCAGCTCCACTCTCTCGAAATAATTTTCTAGGCTGGCTGTTTGGCGCAATAAAAACATTATTACGAGCGACCCAGTTGCTAATGTTGTTATTACGGTTGCTGCGATTGGGCGCACTGAGTATTGCACCTGTACGGTCACCTGCATTCGCAAAGGTAACCGTATTGTTGTAAATAAAAATATTTTTGGCAACGCCTTGATTTACCCAAATCAAACCTCGATCAACATTTTCGATTACATTGTTATGAATCCAAACTGGGCCATCATTTCTGCCGCCATGTTGGGTATACACGTTGCCGCCGGTATCCTCAATGTGGATGTAGTTATGATCAATTTTTAAATGATTACGAGGGCCTTCAATCGCGTAGCTATTTGTGAGGAGATTGTGATGAATCCAAAAGGTATATTCGTAGCCTTCATCGTTAGGGTTTTTACTTTGTCCGCCTTTAGGAATTGAAATGGTTTGGTTAATAGAATTATAAGAAATCTCAACGCCAAACTCGTTTTCATGTGCCGATTCGATGGCAAACCCCCGATCAAGCTTAAAAGAGTTGTGATGTATCTGCACATTTTCGTGGCCGCCGCCTTTGTAACCGTAGCCACTTCCAATAGTCGATACAATGGTGTTGTGGTGAATATCTGAATTTTTGATAAAACGAGTGCGAATCAGGCCATTTTGAAATTTAAATTTCTCAGTACTTGCGTTTTCAATGCGATTGTTGTAGATGCCCAGCCCGTTTGATCGTTCAATGCTTAAACCAGCCCAGCGAAAGTCTCGCACTATTACGTCATGAATGGTAACATTTTCTGCATCCGAAGCATAAAGCGCTCCTGTAATCCGATGCTGTGGCTCAGAAGCTAATACCAAATCTTGAATAGTAATATTTTGAGCGTCTTGAACGGCAATTAAATACTCACTGAGCCCGCTGTTGGTTTCATTTGGAACCGCCGCTAACTGCCAGTTAGGAGAAGCTATAATCTGCGTTGCACTTTCACCGCTATCTCCCATGCCTGCAATGGTAATGCCGCTTTTGGGTCGAGCTGTTTGCGTCGCAACAAACTTGCCGCTGCCTAGATGAATAGTGTTGTTGCCTGTTGGGACGCGATCGCTTGCATATGCAAGGGAGTGCCAAGCTGTTTGCCAAGAGAGTCCGTCATGGCTTGCAGAGTCAACGCCAATTTCGGAAACGTAGTAAGTGCTCATAATTCGTATTGTATTATAGATAAAAAAACAGCACCTGCTCGAAAGCAAAGTGCTGTTTCACTTCAAATGGTTTTACCAGTGGTGCTACGCCTCCTGCACTTCTCCAGCATTCTTGCGCTTCCGATAAGCAGCTACTCCCATGCCGATAAGTCCAGGTAGAAGTGCGGGAGTAGGAACTTTGTATGCAATATTGTCTAATGTTGTCAGGTTACCATTTCCTCCACTTTCTTCCTCAAATAGCACCATGTTGAAACGTTTTTGAGGATCTAACTCGAAAAAATTAACATAGCAACTGTTACTGTTGGAAGGGTCACACTTATCCAAGTCTTTCAGTATCTGCTTAAGAGATCCTGAGAAAACTGACTCATCATCTTTAAACAAAGAAACTTTGAAGGAAGCGTTGTTATTGTTAATATCGACAACTTCAAAGCCAAAATAAGGTAGAAAGTCATTGAATGTAAACTTTGCCAAGCTCGGATTGTTTCCTTGCTTGTTAGAAATTCTTAAAGTGGTATCTGCACCTCCAGTACCTCTAGGATCTTGCCGATCAAACGCTGTCAATTCGGGAAAACTGCTCAGTGATGTAGAATCAAAATCAGTAATGATTCCATCATAGCCAGCCCTTGGGCCATTTGTTGGAGTCAATCCACCTGAGATAGTAAGTGCAGATGCAGATTCATTAACACTTACTGCGGAACATAACGCGATAGCTAAAGCAAGTGAAAAATTTCTGACGCTTGGAATTTTTGTAAGCATTTATTGCTCTTTTCCTACAAGGATATAGTTTCTATAAACAAACACGATAAAGAATAATATGATTAGCTGCTTAAGCAGTCTATTCTCTTATCCTGTAGAATCCCTGGCTCAACACTTTACTTTCAAGAACTAATCTTTAAGATAAATTCTTAAGATTAATCCAAATAACATTTTATATTAAATCACATTCTCGCTAAAACAAGTGTGAGAATTCTAATGATTTCTTGAAGCTGTTGAGTTTTTTAGATAAACTCTATACTCAGAGATTAGGCGCGTGAGTTCGATTTTTTTTGGCTGACCAAAGCCATGAGAACATAGTAATACAAAGTAAAGAGAACTCCTGAGAAAATTTGCCCACCCCAGAACCCATGCCAAAAGTGAAACCACCACTCCCCCCAATATACGTGAGCAATAGTCACCAGCATCAAGCGGGGAATATTGGCTGCCAAAGCAATCAATGCCCCTACCAGAATTAACCAGCCCATTTGAGTAGGCTTTTGTTTATACAGCAGCCCCATCAAGAATCCTGCGGCTGCAATGGTGATCGCCATATCCAATCCGTTACATCCCCATCCGACTTGCACAGCCCCTTCAGGAAAAGTGATAAAAACACCTTCTTGAGTAGCCGGAAAGCCAATCACTCTCATTCCAGCACTGGCGATTGATGCCATTACTTTTTCAAGTGCCTGATAGGGTACAAAAAGCTCCCAAACAAATCGTGAAATGAGGCCAATACGAGGATAGACCGTCAGACCAATGAAGAAAGTCGGCAGTATAAATTGACGAAAGAAGCTGATTCCCCAGGTCATACATACAATGCCTATTAGGATCAGGAACCAAAGCAACGCCTGCGGCCAGATCGCAAACCGACAGAATGGGAAGAGAACTGCACCTGAACCAACTAGAAGGTATCCTAAAATTCGATCTTCTTCAGAAGCTTCTAGCTGCTCAAGCGTTTGCCGCTTATTCCACAATTCTAGCCCTGCTAAAACCAGCACACTCGAGATCAAAAACCAACCTACTTTACCTTTAATTGCCTGAGGAACAAGGTATCCTAGCCAGACAGGTAAGTAAATGAGTCCGACGGATAATCCTAATAAGACAAATCTGCCGTGATTTGTTTTTAGCGCTTGCCGAAGACGAGGATAAAAAGTCGAACTAAGCAGTTTTTGCCATACCATACTGCCTATTTCCTTTGATGCAGGTCAAATACTTGGTTCACTCGCATACTATCCTCGTTTTATGCCCATCCGACCTAAACCCACTAGCCCAAGCCCCACTACACATAAATTGCCCAAGCTTGACATGCCTGCTTTGGTAATATCCTGACCGGTGCTTCGTTTCGCTTCCTCAGCCCGACTAGTGATTTCTTGTGCAGCCTGCTGCAATTGGTCAAAGCTAATTTCAGGGGGTAAATTACCGCTCGATTTAGACTCTTCAATACGGGTTTGAAGCTGTTCTTCTTGAGTGCTAATGCTTCTAAAAGCCTGGTCTTTTAAGATTAGACTGTCGCGGATAATTAATAGAGAAGAGAGTAAGAAAGCCACACCTATCGCTAGGCAAAAGATCGCCAAAGGTCGCTTCAGACGACGCTGGTCAGACACGCTATAGAGAAGTAAAGCAACGCCAAATAATAAAACAATGCTGCGATCGCCCGTCTGCTGCAAAAAGTTAACTCGCCACTCCAGCGCAAAGGGATCGGGCGGTGTACCCAAAACTAATACATCCACCAGAAATCCTAGTAAGCAGGTCAAGCCTACTATTAGACAAATGTTTTTACCTGTAGAGCTAGACCTACTGTAAAAATCGGGAGACTGAGCTTGGGGACTGCGCGGTCTAGGGATGCTGGTCATAATAGTTGCGGCAGATTAAAGAGACGATTTGGCAAGTCGGCATTCGGAAATCAGTATTCGCCGACGCGTTTCACTACATAGATCAACCATCACAACGCCTCATCCGGAAAAAGGCTTAACACTTTTTAGAGCCTTTGCTGGTATGAAGAATGCACAAGCTAAGAGGCAGCTTGTATAAATATTAAAAGGCCAAGCGACTCAACTAGGCCCTATAAGGCAGTCGAGCCACTCGGCACTTTGTAAAAGAGCATCTAAACGACTATCACTATGCAAAATTAGGTTCCAGTGCACTCATGTACACTCGTATATGACCCACCTGCATAAATATCAGGCGTTTTCCTCAGTTCCCTCTTCGTTTCGGGCGCGCTGACGAAGCGCTGCAATACCCATGCCTAACAGCCCAGGAAGTAAAGCAGGGGTTGGTACAGCCGTAGCATCCGCAATGTAGAAACTTCCTTTGAGCTTTACGAAATTTTTATCATCAAGAGGATCGAATCCGCCGCGTGCACTAATAGTATTATCGCCAAAAAACACCCCAGTATAATCAGCAATCCAATCCTTCGCCTCCTTGTTTAAGACAAACGTGTCTAACCTAAACGTGATTCCGTTTGCCAGCGTCAAGAAATTTGACACTTCCGAACCTAGCATCCAGCTATCCACACCAGGTGCTTTCAATAGCGTTAAGTCTTTCAAAACAACCGTCGTGTTGACGAGTGGTTCAAACGCTGCACCTGTCGAACCTTGTACGACGCTAGCAGTACCTATACCGGTGCTGGTCGGGGTTTCAAATTTGCTACCTTCTGCAAAATCAAGATAGCCTGTATTTCCATTTCTATTAAATCTAGAAAAGCCGCTGAACGCTAGAGTATCGCCGTCTACAATCGTCGTGGCCTTCACAGGCGCAGAAACGAGAAAAGAGCCCGATACAATTCCAGTTGCAGCAACTATACTTAGCGCAAAAATTTTGAGATTCATCTATGTAAATTACCGTTGTAAATTGCCTAATCACCAAATATTAAAAGTGTTAGGCAGTGGTTGGAAAGCTACTAGAACAGAAATGCCTATCAAAGACAAAGTCTGTTCTTTTACGAAAATGCACCTCTTTAGCACAAGGTACCCGAGCCTAATTGCAAACAAATCAGTCAAGATGCATAATTGCGAGTAAATCAGTCAAGCAAAATGCATTTTTCATTAGGTAGCTAGCGACAGCCATAGAGTGTTAGCGAATGTAATCGCCATCTCTTAAAAAAAGCTATCTTAACGGCAATGCCTCCTTTCCCAGCATTATGATGGTGATGTTACGCAAGTGTGAAAATGAGTCTGGCTCTTTTATTGGGGGAGTTTTTTGGTAGAAGCTGTAAGAACCGCACTTGTCACTTGCAACGCTGGCCTTTTGATCCGACCTATAGCATCGGCTTTTTACACTGGCGTTACTGACGTAGCCCGAAGACTGTAGATGAAGAATACTGACCTGTACAAGCAGATTCAATACTCCTCGTAATAATGTATCTATAAATCTTGCTTAAGTGCCGTGATTCTTCAAAAGTTTATCAGAGCTTAAAAGAAAATCTCTTTCTAGTCGGTTTTCTCCCTAATTTTCACAAATTTTCCGGACAGCCTCAGAAATTCTTGTAAATGTGAGATTACGAGATTCTCTTTTTGCAAAAACTGAAGACCGTTATCAGGAGCGCTTTCGCTAGCACTCCTGAAAGAGCATTAAAAGAGCCCTATCAAACACATCTACTACAGAAATGTTTTGAGCTCACTACTGCTCAAAGCATCATTAAACACCATCACCTCATCCACTGCCCCAGCAAACCCACTACCGCTCCCAGGCGTAATTCCATCATGGAAGCGCGTGCCACCGTTAATGCTGCCAATGCCAATACCGCCAGAATGGCTCCATAGCTGAGAGCCCGCGCCGCTGCCAAACTGCTGACCATCTAAATATCCGCGTAAAGCGTTTTGCGTAACTTCACTGCCCCCGTCGAGCACCAAGTCAACCTTATGGCACTTATCAGCCAAGGCTTTTTCCTTACCCAGCTTCGTACTCAGCCAAGTCCCCGACCAGCCACTTTCTTTTCCAGGCGTATTCCATCCCCCCACATAAAGCCGATCTTGATCGAGATAGATATTTAGGCCACGTATGCCCGCGCCCTCTTCGTAAAGCACCTGTCGCTTATTGCTGCCGATATCGTCCGCCTGAAACCGCAGCGAAATCGTTCTTTTGCTATGAGTACCCAGGTTGATATCGCCAGAATTTTTGAGCTTAATCGCATCGCCCTTACCATCGAGAGCGATCGCGCCGCCCTTCACCCCCTCCGTCCAATCCGCGTCCGCAACCAACGCACCCGCATTGTTGCGACCCCGAGTAGAGCTATCTTTGGCAAGCCTCCCCTTACCATCGTTCAAACTTAAGTAGGCTACCGGATCAGCCATCAAGTTAACGACAGGGGTTGTTATAGGGCTAGCCATAAGAGTAGCAACTGACTGCTTAGGCGTGGTCGCAGAAAAAGACGGGCTAGCCGTTAACGATTGGGCTTTTAGCGGGCTCGGCGCGGAAGCAACTAGCTCAAATGCGCCAATATCAACTTTGCTATCTCGCTGAATGCCGCGCTGATCGGTTGTAGGTGCGCCCGAGGTCACGCCAGCATTAACCGCCGGACTGCCAGGTTTTAGTGGATGAACCAAATCACCATTGATCAAAGTCAAAGAGCCTAAAAGCGGATCGGCAACCAAACTGTTGTTAGTTACCCGCAAAGCTTGTGAAGACGTCGCAAACTCAAGATTGCCGCCGCCATCTTTAGCCTGATAGCCCACCTGATCCTGTCTGCGATCAATTGCCGTATTAAAAGCAACAATCGAATTTTTTAGCGTCACATTATGACTGCCATCAAACCAAAGCGCACCGTTTGCCCGCCCTGCCTGGTTATACGCGATCGTTGAATTTGTTATATTGACTGGCGTAGAGCGGTTGTTGAGGAACATCGCACCGCCCGCATCCTTAACTGCCCGGTTCTCAGAGAACGTGCTGTTTACAATATTGATAGGCAGCTTAGATTCTGTCCAAAGCGCACCGCCCTGCTGGTCTGCGACATTATCGGCAAAGGTAACGTTGCGAATATCTAGCCCCATCTTGGCCCAAATCGCCCCCCCGCTAGCTTTACCCTGCTTGTCTAAAGTAACAGCATTATCAACAAACTTGCTGTCTTCTATGATTGCCTGGTCGTCCTTATAGCCTTGTTTACGGGTATAGCCCCATGCATAGATTGCACCACCGCCACCTTTTGCCTTATTACCTACAAATTCACTACGGCGAATGATGAGCTTACCGTCATTGGAAAGTCCAGAATTATATCCTTTTGAGCTGACACCGTCAGTAAATATAGAGCCGCCTTTATCTCCAACATTATTTTGAAAAGTAGAGTCTTCAATAACTAAAGAGATGCCACTAAAGCTATAAATTGCACCGCCGTTGTACCCTTTGTTGTTGGCAAACGTCGTGCCTTTAATAATCAGCTGCCCACGCGACTCATTGTGAGAAATTGCACCTGCGCTGAACCCCTTATACTTACTAGTAAGTTTGCCACTATTATCTTTAAAGCTGCTGTTAAGAATAGTGGCCTTTGCTAAGTGGCCAACGCGCATACCACCTCCTAGCTCAGAAGTGTTGCCGTGCACTTTCACGTTTTGGAGCGTTATTTCGCTCTCATGGCGAGTATCAATACCGCCGCCTGCACCTTTTGTTTTCCCATCCGCGATCGTCAAGTTTTTGAGGGTTGCTTTTCTCTTTTTATCGAGATAAAAGACTCTACTATTATTGTTGCCACTGATTACGAGACCGGCTGCATCGCCCCCATCAATTGTAAGATTTTTATCTAGTGTTAGCTGCCCGCTCTTGAGCACAATGGTTTTACGGGCTAGCTTATTCGAGAACTTGATGGTGTCTCCAGATTTAGCAGTAGCGATCGCACCACGTAATGAACCATTGCCCGCATCAGCAGTGGTCGAAACTATAATAGTACTCATATTTAAGGTAAGAGTTGTTGGAAACAGTATGAAATCACGACAGCCTAGAAGAGGCTAAAGAAGATGTTGAAGCTGACACCTTCTGGCAAATCTTTCAGCACGTCTTCTGGCAAATGTCTTCTGGAAAATGTCTTCTGGAAAATGTCTTCTGGTAAATATTCAACTTTTGAAGAATGCATCAAAGCTGCAATCCATTTCTTATTCTTCGAAGGGGGCCCACTGAAAATTTTGGAAGCAGTCGCTAATTAGGAACTTAAGGAGAAGTGACGTATCAATAAAATTTTCAGGATTAGCGTCAGGATTAGCGGTAGAGCGGGCATTCATGACGCAAGCTAATTTAAAAGTAGATGCAACAAACCGATGGCTTCATGCCATCTACTTGCCTGTTGTTTTCATGAAGCAACTGTGTAGATAGTACCCCGGTCACACCTAAAGTAGGTGCACCATGTTCATCGGAATCTCGAAAGGCGATTGAGGTGACGCATTCGAAAGCTTAATGAGTGCCTTATTCTCTCTATATTTTCAACAGAAAAGTCCTGACTGGCAAGTTTTTTTGAGTATTAGACGATCTGACTCTAATCGCTAGCCATGCGCTTGAACAACCAAACAATCAATAAGCCCAGAGCAGTTGGGTTAGAGCAATCGGGTCAGAGCAATCGGGTCAAAGCAATAGGATCAGAGAAATCAGGTTATAGAAATAAGTCTGTAGAAGCTAGAGGCCAAAATCTAACTGACAGAATTTGGCTATACAGATTTTGGTATCTAGGCTTTTATGCTGGCTCAACCCATGGCTAGGCCACTTCCATCCAATCAAAGATGCGCTCTAGCTGCTTTAGGCTGAGCACGCCCTGCTGCCAAAGGATCATTGGCAAGGGGCCAGGATCTTGGTTGCAGCGCTGTAGGGCGTGCTTGATAGCAGATTGGGGGATGGCTAGTTCGTCTTGAAGGAAACGAATGAGCTTGGCGTAGTCTGTCGGAATCATTTTGGGTAACAGATGCAGATAAAAAGGAACTGACGCGAGGCGTCGTGATGCAGGCACTGAGCTTGCTGACGCTTTTGACTTGAGGTTTATTAAGCCCAGTTTTTGTCCAGTTTTTGTATAGATTCCTGGCGATCAGGAAAAATACAGCAAACATTCTTTGCTTTTGGTTACGCAATTCTGCGGGAGAACGGCAAAAAGCTCTTCTTCTGAGGGCAGAGCTTAAGGTTTTATTTATAAATCATTAGACACAATTGGCTCGATTGAGACTACGTCTCCGGGCTGAAGGCCAATTTCGGCGGCGCGACCGCTTCGCAGCTCGATGACTTGGTTGACTAACTCGCTTTCTGGTCCATAAGAAGGACAGGGTAAGTCAGCACAAGGCGGCACTTCGGCCGCGATCGCAACCACTTCCAAATCGCGTAAAAAGACAATATCTAAGGGCACGGGCACATCTTTCATCCAAAACCGGGCTCTACGAGGACTGCCCAAAGGGAAAAACATGCCCCGATTATCGGGCAATGCAGAGCGGAACATCAGGCCCAAGGCTTGCTGCTGAGTGGTTTCGGCAACTTCTAGTTCAAATTGGGTGCCCTTAATATCGGCGATCGCACTCACGGGCAGCAGCTGCCCCGGCCCGCTAAGCGTAATTTCTGGCGTCTCCGGTGTCTCAGTCGCTGTCGGCTCATCTGTAGGTCCATCAGATATGGATCCATCAGACGCAGGTCCGTCAGACGCAGGTCCGTCAGGCATTGAGCAACCCGCCATAGCAATCATCAAAAATAGTAATAGCGTCGCGCTGCGAATGCGACTACGCACCAACATCGTATCTTTCATCTGGGCTGTCCTTTGGGCTGTCCTTTGGGCTGTCTTTGAGTTCTTCAGTATCAATCTAGAGGGGCTCAGCGCTATCGGTTAGGCTTCGCGCAGCACGTACCCTACACTACGGACCGTTTGAATCAGGCGCTTTTCATTTTCGCCGTCAATCTTTAGCCGCAGGTAACGGATGTATACCTCTATCACATTTGACTCGCCAATGAAGTCATACCCCCAGACACTTTCTAAAATTTGCTTGCGCGTAAGCACCTCGCGCGGATGCTCCATCAGGTATTTCAGCAGCTCAAACTCTTTCATCGTCAGCTCTATCACCCGATCGTTGCGAATGACGTGACGCTGTGCCAAATCGAGCACCAGATCGGCAAATCGCAGCTGCTCACCGCTAGCCGCGCTGGGTTTGAGATAGGCGTTGACTAGCCGAATAAAGTCGTCGCTGCGATAGGGCGCGAGAAAATAATCGTCTGCGCCCGCTTCAAGGCAGGCCACGCGATCGCTCAGCTCGTCGTGCATCATCATCAGTAAAATAGGCACGCGGTTTTTCTCAGCGCGAAGCTGGCGACACAGCTCTAGGCCAGACGATTCTGTCAGCTTTCTGGCCACCACCACCAGAGCAGGAGAAGCATCTCTAGCCTTCGCCAGTCCCAATCGCAGGGTTGACACTGTCAGCGGCTTATAGCCCGCCTCGTGCAGG
Source organism: uncultured cyanobacterium (assembly GCA_963833005.1). GTDB lineage: Bacteria > Cyanobacteriota > Cyanobacteriia > Phormidesmidales > Phormidesmidaceae > Phormidesmis. The sequence continues at coordinate 66,781 of CAWHWK010000009.1, forward strand.
TCTACGCCAATTTCATGCGCAAGTTTTTCATCACTTTCTACCACCAGCACAGAGGGCAGCATCTGGAGCGAACTAAGGGTGGAATCGGGTTGGGAAGAGGGGGCGCTCATAGAATGCACATTTCCAGCATCATTGCGCTCAGGGTAGCTCTACAGAAGTCGGCTTGGCAATGTGCGGTAGCCCCCAGCCCAGTTTTTCGCGCAGGACACGGAAAAACTCTGGGGGGCGCAGGCGAATAAACTTGGCCGGATAGGGCGATCGCTCAAAGCAAACGCGATCGCTTGGCACCACATAGCAGCCCGCATTGCCGTCTACGACCATCACCAGCGGATCAGAACTAGCCGACGTGACGACGACCGGCTCAGAATCTGGAAAAACCAGCCCGCGTGAAGCCAAAGAATGCGGGCAGATAGGAATGAGCTGTAGCACCGACACCCCCGGTGCAATGACCGGGCCACCCGCAGAAAGCGAATAGGCCGTCGAGCCCGTAGGCGTCGAAATAATTAGACCATCGGCGGCAATATCGACCGGGGCATGTCTGCCTACTTTCACCTCAAAGTGGCACATGCTTGTCAGCGGCTGACGCTGGATCACCAGCTCATTCATACACAGCGCTTCCCAGCTCAGCACACTGTCGCTGTAAAGCTTCACCATGACCATTGCCCGCTCTTCTAGATGAAAATTGCCATCTGCCACCTGATCAACGGCGTCATTGAGCTGATTGAGATAAATTTCGGTCAGGAAACCCATATGGCCTGTGTTGACCGCCAGTAAAGAAATTCCTTTTGGTGCGATTTGGCGAAGGGCTGAGAGCACCGTGCCGTCGCCGCCAAACACCACGGCAAAATCCATGTCGCTATCAAAGCCAGGCGGAACTAAGCTCTCTACGGGCGTATGGCAGACGGGTTTGCCCGGTTGAGAATAGCCCAAGATGCCTGCGATACCGGTCGTAGTGCATACCTGATAGCCACGCGCGATTAAGCGATCGCCCAGTTCCTTAGCGGCGGTTGTGGCGATAGGCTTAATATCGTTGTAAATAATGCCAACCTTAGGCACGATAAGTTCTTAAAGGGGTGAAGGGATTCACGTCTAGGCTACCGTCTTTGGCGATACCTTGAATAGAGGGCCTAAGTACAAAGTGTTGGGTACGAAGCGTTAGGTATGAAGTGTACGGAGTATTAAGTCTGCGTGAATTCTAGTTTCGATTTGCCAGAAACCACAGCCTACGTTCGCATCACCCACCAGTCTTGGCAGAACGGACGGATTGAAGGTGAAGTGAGCGCAAATGAGTTTGAGTGGCGATTTCACTGGCGATTTCGCATCGGTCAGCTAACGGTAGAGCCGTCTCTAGGGCGAGCGCTGATTCAAGAGCCGCTAGGTCGGTTTTTAGAGCAGTTCGACTATCAGCTAGAGCCGGGAGGTGACTATTCTTTTAAGATTCGAGCAGAGCTGTGACTTCGACTCCGCTCAGCCTAATCCTCGCCGGAGAGCCTTTTCAGATATCTCTCCACCAGCAAAATCGCAACGATGTCATCAATCGGTCGAGGAATGCTGCGTAGGCTTTGCGGCATGAGCTTGCCTAAGCCGGTGGGTGGATACATTTCCCAGTAGCGATCGCGCGCCTCTAGCGAACTATATCGCTCATCAATGAGGGTAATTCTTGGCGCATTAGGCAAGGCCGACAGCGTCTCTCTCCACCGAGCAGAGCCCGTCTGATCGCCCATCACAATGCCAGAAACAGCGTATGTCTGCCGTAAGTTTTGAATCGTCTCACAGACAGCTTCAACCATAATCACCTGGTGATAATGCAGCGTTCGATCTAGGCCCACAATAGCCAGACCGCATTTCGCCCGACCCGGATCAAATCCCAAAAGCATAGGAGCTGTCAGCGATGGGCGATAAGAATCAGGAAAAGACACACAATATGGGGCTCAAAATGTTAAGCCCAGCTAATTCGTACAAGTAGCATTATCTACCAGCATTATCTCTGGGCAAAGGAAAACCAGAATCTGGGCACTTTTACAATTTTCTTTTAAGACTTTCTGAAAGGAAGGGGTGATCTTTGCACCATTCTTTGTTAAGAATACGACTTAGCTTATAGCGTTGATCATTTTAGCCATTGTCTTAGCCATTGATCGCCTTGTCGTTAATAGCCTTGCCGTTAATCACCTTACTGGCCACCTTAGCCATTGGTGGCCTCGCTAGAGAACGGCTGCTCCAGATTCTGGAGTGCTATTATCTGAAACAGTACACCCGTACGCACTGCTTAGTGCGCCACTTTGCGTGCACGTAAAAAGAGTCGAGCTTTCCAATTTCAAATCGTTCGGAGGGGCAACAGATGTCCCCTTACTGCCAGGATTCACCGTCATCTCTGGCCCGAATGGTTCTGGGAAATCAAATATTTTGGATTCTTTGCTATTTTGCTTGGGTCTAGCCAGCTCTCGGGGAATGCGAGCAGAGCGCCTGCCCGATTTGGTAAACCAAAATCAAGCCAAGCGCCGCTCTACTGTAGAAACTATCGTCACGGCGACGTTTGATATTACGGATGTCGCGGACAAGCTACTGAGTAATGAGGAAGACGAAGACGAAACGTCAGAGGACACCGACAGCGCGACGTTAACCGAATCAGCACTAGAATCGACTGAACTGGAACCGGCTGAACTAGAACCGACTGAACCAGCACTCGAAGGTCCAACAGCAGCTGGCGAAGACGAAGGGAAAGGCGGCAACAAAGACAACAGCGAAGACAGTCGTAACGGTCATCATCAGAGCGCGAACTCTCTAAACGGAACCCTTAGTAATCTGAATGGGAACAGTAGTCTGAATGGGAACGCCAATGAATCTCTAAACGAGAAAAGTTCGCTCCCAGTCGAATGGAAGGTAACGCGGCGGCTGCGGGTCACAGCCCAGGGCACCTACACCTCGAATTACTACATTAATGATGAGCCCTGCACGCTAAACGATCTGCATGAGCAGCTGCAGCGGTTCCGAATTTACCCTGAAGGCTACAATGTCGTGCTGCAAGGGGACGTCACCAGCATCATTTCAATGAATGCCCGTGAGCGCCGAGAAATTATTGACGAGCTAGCGGGCGTGGCGTCGTTTGATCGCAAGATCAACCAGGCGAAGGCGAAGCTAGATGTGGTAAAGGAGCGAGAGGAACGCTTCCGGATTGTGGAAACAGAGCTGACTGCTCAGTTAGCGCGCCTAGATCAAGATCGGAAGAAGGCAGAAAAATATAAGCAGCTAAAGGCCACTTTGCAAGAAAAGCAGCGGTGGGAAGGCGTGATGCAGTGGCGATCGCACCAAAAGCAGGCCGAGCAGCTCCAGGGCAAAATTACCCAGGGCCACAGGGAAGCCGAATCGCTGAGTGCCAACATCACCGCGCTCAGCGAGCAAATGGAAAACACCGCAGCGGCGTTAGCGGTGCTCAATGCGAAAGTCAAAGCACTGGGAGAAGAAGAATATTTATCGCTTCAGGCCCAGCTAGCGACTCAAGAAGCCGAGCTGCGGCAGCTTGTGCGTCAAGAAGAGAACCTGAGCCATGCGACCAGAGAACTCTCAACGCAGCTTACTGAGACGCAGACCCGTATTAGAGCGCAAGAAGGTGAGCTAGTGGGCGTTAGCGCGGCGCTAAAAAGCCTGACAGATGATGAGCTAACTAAGCTAACGACAGCGCGAGATCGGGCGGCAGCTGAGCTAGAGGCCAAAAGAGAAGAGACGGCTGCGATCGCGGGCAAATCTCAAGCCTGGGTACAGCAGCAGACCGACCTGCGCCATCAGGTTGAAACGCTGCTGAATCAGCTAGAGCCGCAGCGGGCCGAAAGCGTACGACTGCAAGAGCGCGAGAGCCAGCTAGAGGCCCAGATGAACAGCCAGCGGGCGGCACTCGCCGAGCTAGAGCAGGAGATGTCTAGTGCGGCTGGGGAAACGGGAAAAGTAGCCGGTGAGAAAAAAGAAGATCAGAAAGCAGAAGAGGCTGAGGTTCAGCAGCTAGCCCAGGCGGTAGCAGATGTAGAAGCCCAGCTACAGACGCAGACGCAGACGCTAAACCGGCTACTGCAAGAGCAGCGCGAAAAGCAGCGCGAGCTAGACAAGCTAGAAGCCCAAGAGCAGGCGATTAAAGAGTCGCAAGGGACACAGGCAACAGAGGTGCTAAAGCGGAGCGGCCTTCAGGGGCTGTGCGGCATTGTGGCCGAGCTAGGCCGAGTAGATCCGACCTATCAGCTCGCGCTAGAGATTGCAGCGGGCGGGCGCATGGGCTTTATGGTGGTCGAAGACGATCGCGTTGGGGCGCAGGCCATTGACTTGCTAAAGCAGCAGCGAGCGGGGCGGGCAACCTTTTTGCCGCTCAATAAAATCCGCGTGCCGAACTTTAAGCCGCTAGACAAGTGGAACCGGCCTGATGGCTTTGTAGACTACGCGGTGAATTTAATTACCTGCGACCCAAAGTATGCCGACGTGTTTGCCTTTGTCTTTGGGGGCACAGCGGTATTTGAAACCCTAGCCGAAGCGCGTCGCAATATGGGCCGCTATCGAATTGTGACGTTAGACGGAGAAGTGCTCGAATCGAGCGGGGCCATGACCGGCGGCAGCTTGCGCACTCGCGGACGGCTACACTTTGGCACAGTGGCAGCAGGGGAATCGCAAGAAGCCACGGCACTGCGCGATCGCCTCTCTGAAATCAGCAGTATCCTCATCCGCTGCGAGCAAAAGGTCAGCCAGCTCACGTTCAAAGCCAAAGAAAAGTCTCAGGCATTAATTGAAGCGCGGCAGCGCTACCGAGAAGCCGGGCTAAAGGCCGACCAGGCGCAGAGCCAGCGTCAGGCCCTAGAGCAGCGGCTAAGTCAGAGCAAAGCGCAGCTAACCAAAGCCGACCAGGAATACGCGCAGGCCAAAAATCGGCTGAGCGAGCTAGCGCAGGTCCTGCCCGCCCAGGAAACAGCGCTAAGCGATAAACGGCAGGCGCTAGCCGAACTAGAAAAAGAGCAGAGTCATAGCGACTGGCAGCAGGCACAGAGCGCAGTGCGGACGTTTGAGACGCAGCTAAATGAACAGCAGCAGGCGCTAAGAGTAGCGGAAAAGCAGCAGCAAGAGTTAGCCGCACAGCAGCAGCGCCTGCAGGAGAAAATGCAGCTGGCGAATGAGCAGGTAGTGGGAATGCGATCGCAGCAGCAAACCCAAATCAACCAGCAAAGCGAAATCGCACAGCAGCAGAAAACCCTGCAAGCGACCATTGCGCAAACCAAACACGCGATCGCCATCTTAGACGACAAACTCAAACAAGAAAAAACCGCCCGAGACACCTGCGAGCGTCAGTACAAAACCGAACAAAACCAGCAACAGCAAAACCAGTGGCAGCAGCAAAAGCTGCAAGAAACCCAGGCGCTTCGCCAGCAGCAGCTTCACGAACTAAACGCCCTAATCACCAGCCAGTTTGCCGAACTGAGCGATCCCCTCCCCGAAATCCCCGCAGATCTTACCCTAGACGATCTCGATAAATCGCTAAAGTCTTTACAGCGCAGGCTAGAGGCCCTAGAGCCCGTCAATATGCTCGCCCTCGAAGAATACGAGCGAATGCTAGAGCGCCTAGAAGAACTCACCGACAAACTCACCACCCTCGAAGAAGAGCGCACCGAGCTGCTGCTGCGCATCGAAAACTTCACTACCTTGCGCACCGAAGCCTTTAAAGAAGCCTTTGACGCTGTTAACCTCAACTTTCAATCTATCTTCGCCGAGCTATCCGACGGCGACGGCCACCTCCAGCTCGACGACGCCAACAACCCCTTCAACGGCGGCCTTACCCTCGTCGCCCACCCCAAAGGCAAGCAGGTCCGCCGACTCGCCTCCATGTCCGGCGGCGAAAAATCCCTCACCGCCCTCAGCTTCATCTTCGCCCTCCAGCGCTACCGCCCCTCACCCTTCTACGCCTTCGACGAAGTCGACATGTTCTTAGACGGTGCCAACGTAGAGCGCCTGTCAAAAATGATTCAGCAGCAGGCCCAGCTCGCCCAGTTCATCGTCGTCAGCCTGCGCCGCCCCATGATCGAATCTGCCGAACGCACCATCGGCGTCACCCAGGCTAGAGGCGCTTATACCCAAGTTCTCGGCATCAACCTAGCCAAAGCCGCGTCTTCCTAAGCCGCCCTTACTTCATCCTTTATCCCTCGCATTTCATCGCCCACCGCTTTTCTGTTCGGCATTCCCCCAACCGGAAGCGGTAAGCAATTCGATACAATAGACATCTAAAATTAAGGTATAGTCCCTCAAGCTGCCGCGACAATTTTCTAGTGCTAGTCACATTAGGCACTCTCTAAACCGCCATGACTTTTGAACAAAGCCGACTCCGCTCTGACATCGTAGGCACCCAGGTGATCACCCGTAGTAACGGGCGGCGACTGGGCGTCATTAGTCAGCTGTGGGTAGACATGGATCGCCTAGAAGTGATGGCAGTAGGGCTGCAAGAAAATATGCTCTCGAAGGTGATTGCCAATAACGAGCGGTCAATGCTTTTGAGCGATATTCGTCAGATGGGCGATGTCATCTTGGTTGACGATGACACGGTGCTAGATGGCGAAATCAATACAATGGCCTTCAGCAGCCTAGTCAATAGCGAAGTCATTACCGAGTCTGGTGAAGTGCTAGGCCGAGTGCGCGGATTCAAGTTTGATGTTATTACTGGCAGGCTAGAAACCCTGGTCGTCGCGTCTGTGGGCCTGCCGCAAATTCCCGATCAGGTGGTGAGCACCTACGAACTGCCGGTCGAAGAAATTGTCAGCACAGGTCCAGATCGCATCATTGTATTTGAAGGCAGTGAAGAGAAACTCATTCAGCTAAGTGTGGGCCTGCTAGAGCGGCTAGGCCTTGGCAGCCCGCCGTGGGAACGAGGGCTGAGCGATGGCTATGTGATGCCGGTTTCAGCCGCTAATCAGCTACCGTCTGGAACCAAGAATGAGGCCCGATGGGACAATGCTCGCAGCCGCCCAGCGGTAGAAGAACGCTGGCGAGAAGACGCGCCACCCCGCCAAGACAGGCAGCGAGACACCCGCCCCGCCCCGCCCAGAGAGGACTTTAGAGAAGATCGCAGAGAGGACTTTAGAGAAGATCGCAGAGGAGACTTTAGAGAAGAACGTCGTCCCGCCCCGCCAGAGGTGATCGATGCGCCCGCCGATGAAGCTGATATTACCGGGGATGTTTGGGGCGAGCCGGTAAAAGAAGAAGAGCTAATTGAAGCGAAGCCTTTGAATATTCCTAAGAAGAAGGTCATGGAGTACGAGGAGGAAACGGATTACTAGGCAGTTCTAGACAACCGCTCTAAACAACCACTCTGAACAACCACTCTGAACAACCACTGAGCAGAAAAGCAATCGTTAGGTAGTAAGGCTAGGAATCCGTGGCGGATGAATTTGTAGCGAAACAGGTAGAGCTGAAAACGTTATCAGTCATGGGGTTGCCGGTGCATCAGTGTAACGACTATGTGCAATGGCTACGCCACCGCGTTGCTCGAAAGCAGGGTACGCACGTTGTCACAATCAATGCTGAGATCTGTATGCAGGCGCAGCAGGACGTTGGGCTCCGGCGGCTGGTCAAATCTGCTGATTTGGTGGCACCAGATGGCTCGGGCGTTGAGCTGTTTTTTCGGCTGGTGAAAAAGAGACCGGTTCGACGCTATCCAGGCATTGAACTCGCAGCAGATTTATTGGATAAATTGGGACCGGAGACGAAGGTTGCTTTCTATGGGGGCAAACCTGACGTGGTAGCGGCAGCAGCGGCCTATTGGCAGCGGCGAGCACCTCGGCTAAATTTGGCATTCGTGCAGCATGGCTATATCAAAGGCGATAAGCTACAGGCTTTTACGGATGAACTCGCTAGGGTTCAGCCAGATGTGATCTTTGTGGGCCTAGGCGTTCCCCGACAAGAATTTTGGATTGATCAGCACCGCTCTCTTTGCCCGAGTGCTGTTTGGATTGGGGTGGGTGGTAGCTATGATATTTGGTCTGGCGTGAAAGAACGCGCACCGAAGCTGATGCGCCGAGCTCATTTAGAATGGCTGTATCGTCTGTATCAAGAGCCTTGGCGGTGGCGGCGGATGCTAGCACTACCTCAGTTTGTTTGGGCTTCGTTTTGGTATGAATATCAAACGAAAAGTCGTTGAATAGAAAGTCGCTGAATAGAAAGTCGTTGAGTAGCAAGCGTTAAAGAAAAAACTGTAGAAATAGGCAGTCTTGGGTGCAAATGAAGCGGCGTTGGTTTTTGGCGGGATTGGCACTGCCGGTTATAGCAGCAGGCTGTCGGGCACTTAGAGATACTGAATCAAATTCACAACAAAACAGTGGGGGTGAAAGCGGTGAGTCTGAAACAACTGAGGGTAGGGCGGTCTCACCGGCTAGAAATAACCGTACGCTGGTGATGGCAACAGCAGCTAACTATCCGCCGTACGAGCAGGTAGTAGATGACGGAGCTGAGGCCGATGCAGGCGTAGAGACTAGTGGATTGGCTGGCGGTGTAGAGGCTGGCGGTGTAGAGCCAGCGGATATAGAGACTCCTGACGACACTGAAATTGTAGGATTCGATATTGACCTAGCTCAGCTTATTGCCACACGGTTAGAGCGTCAGCTAAGGGTGGTGAATTTGGAGTTTGGGTCGCTGATTTCGGCGGTTGCAAACGGCGAGGTGGATATGGCGATGGCTGCGTTAGAACCGAATCGCGATCGCAAACAGCAGGTTGATTTTTCTTATATTTACTACCGCTCTCGCCATGCGCTGGTTTCTGTAGATGGCTATTTGCGATCGCGCGATCTTAGCTATCAAGCCATCGGCGTTCTTGCCAACAGCGTCCAAGCCCGCTATGCCCTGGCCCTTTCTAGCGAGCTGTCTGGCCTAAAGATTGTCACCTATCCAACCACTGTAGACGCTTTCGCAGCCGTCGATAGTGGTGAAATTGACGGCGCTTTTGTAGAGGCCACTGTTGCAAATAGCCATCTGCGTCGCTACCCTGAGCTTGCCGCTCAGTTGATGCCAACGGATGCACCGACTGGCAGTGCGATCGCCCTGCCTAAAAACTCACCCCTGCGCAGCCAGATCAACCAGGCCCTCTCAGAGATTAAAGCCAGCGGTGAAATGGATCAGCTTATTGCTCAGTGGTTCGACTAACTGGGGGGTTGGCTAAGTGAGGGTTTAGCCAAGTGAGGGTTTGGCTAAGCGGGTGTCATAAAGTACACGCTATACCGTATTTCCACGAGGGCCTAGCTCGAAACCTGACTTTTCCTAGCCAAACTGTATCAACTGTTGATGATTAAACAGAGGCGACCGGGCATCTTGAAGCCAAAGCCTCATAGTTGATAGCGGTAGTTGATAGCGCATGATCTCAATTCTTTCGCCCAAGGCATTCAAAAAAGCGCCCCCCGTGGCCCGGCGGGTTCCTCCAACTCCTCTGAGCGTATCTGAGACGGCTCAGGCTGAACCCACTCACTCGGCTCTCATCCGCATTAGCCAAGTTAGTAAAACCTACGCCAACGGCACCCCTGCGCTCAGAGACATCAACCTTTCTCTAAACAAAGGTGACTTTCTATTTATCACCGGCTCGTCAGGCGCAGGCAAATCCACCCTGTTAAAAATGCTCTACGGCCAAGAGCGTCCGACCGCTGGTCAAATCTATCTGAACGGTCAAGAGATTACGCAGCTAAAAGGCGATCGCCTAGCCCTGCTTCGTCGCCGCATCGGCGTCATTTTTCAAGACTATAAGCTCATTCCTCGCCGCACCGTCGCCGAAAACGTCGCCTTTGTCCTCCACGCCCAAGGCTTTAGCCGTAAAGAAATAGACCGCCGCCTACCGCTCACTCTACGGATGGTGGGCTTGCAAGATAAAGCTGACCGATTCCCGTCTCAGCTCTCTGGTGGCGAGCAGCAAAGAGCTAGCATTGCCCGCGCTGTTGTGGGCACACCGCCGCTACTGCTAGCCGACGAGCCAACTGGCAACTTAGATGGTGACAATGCGCAGCAGGTATTTAGCATTTTGCGCAAGCTCAACAGCATCGGGATTACAGTGGTGGTGACAACCCATGATGAAATGATGGTGCGATCGCTCAACTACCCCGTCGTTCAAATTCGCGACAGCCGCCTTTACAACATTCGGTAAGGCCATAGGCTCTGGTATATGGAATGCGATCGCTCCCTTAAACTAGAGATAGGTCGTTTCTCATCAGCAGAAAATGGACAGGCACACAGTTGAAGCTACATTGACAGCAGACGGCACAGTTGTACTGAATGATTTGCCATTCCAACCTGGTGATACTCTAAAAATTATCGTCGTTAAGCAAGTTCCCGACGATCAACCTTTCTTGTCCCAGGACAAACCTAAAAACTGGGAAAACGCGAATCCTGCCTACTGGATTAGAGAGGCAGTAGAAAGGATTACAAAAACCTTCGCACCCGAAAAGATCATCCTTTTTGGTTCCCATGCGAAAGACAATGCTACTAGCGAGAGCGACATCGATTTGCTTGTCATTTTTCAAGAAGTCAGCGATGCACGAGCGCAGGCAATATCCATTCGAAGGCTCCTTGTCGACTTTCCAATTGGAAAGGATATCGTTGTGGCCAGTCAAAGAGACATCGCAGAGTACGGTCATTTGATTGGAACCGTGCTTCACCCTGCCCTTAAAGAAGGCAAAGTCATTTATGAACGAACCTACTCTTCGGCAGACGCTTAGATGGCTTTCCTACGCCCAGGCAGATATCCTAGCGGCCAAGCAACTGATGACACAAGGAGCGCTTTTCTCTAGTCAGATTTGCTTCCTATCACAGCAAGCGGCAGAAAAAGCAATCAAAGCTAGCCTAGTATTTCTTCAGATCAAGTTTCCCTACAGCCACGACCTCAATCGACTCACGCCATTACTGCCAAAGCAGTGGCAGACATTTCAGCAATATTCTGACCTAGAAACACTTTCTAACTGGGCTGTAGACAGTCGTTATCCAAACCCTTTAGGCAAACCATCGGTTGGCGAGGCCGTCGAGGCTCTAAATCAAGCTGAGGAAATACTGCAATCAATTCAAGAAAAATTGAAGATGCGGGGATTAGAACTATCAGAAAATAAATCTGTGAGCAAATCCAAAGACAAAAGTCAAACACCCCAAGAAGAATGAGATCCAACATAGTCAACTTAGCGCAGAAATGAATTGGCTCAAATTTCTCATGACGAATTTCTCATGACAAAAATTAGCCAACTTCAGCGTCACCCACAATAGACTTCATACTCTCTAGCGCACCAGGAATGCTGCGTGGATCCAAAAACATGACTTTGCTGCTGTCGCTTTCTCCAATCTGGCGGCTCATATTCAAATAGTCCTGCGCCAAGATGAACTGCAAAGCCTCACGAGCCGTCGGGTCGTTTTTGAGGCGCTTTGAAATCACCTCTAGGGCCTCAGAGGTCGCCTGGGCTTTGAGAACCAGCCCCTGCCGTTCCGCCTGAGCTTTTAGCACAATTGACTGCTGCTCAGCCTGGGCATCCGAAACAACGGCTTTCTTGCGCGCCTCAGCGTCTAAAACAACCGATTCAGCCCGCCCTCTAGCGGAGTTAATCGCCGCGTCGCGCTCACCTTCAGAGGTCAAAACATCGGCGCGCTTTTGCCGCTCGGCGGTCATTTGCAGCTCCATAGAGTCTAAGACTGCTTTGGAGGGTGAAATGTCGCGCAGCTCTACACGCGTGACCTTAACGCCCCAAGGGTCGGTAGAAATGTCTAGCTCGCGTAGCAGCAGTTCGTTGATGTCAGCGCGGGCCGTAAAGGTTTCATCTAGCTCCAGCTTGCCCATTTCAGAGCGAATTTGGGTGAGGACGAGGTTTACCATCGCGTCTCGCAGATTCTCTACTCTGTAATAGGCTTTTTCTAAATCGACGATGCGCCAGTACACAACCGCGTCTACGCTGATAGAGACGTTATCACGGGTAATACACTGCTGCGGGGGCACGTCTAAAACCTTTTCACGCGTGGTTGCTTTGTACACCATGCGATCTACAAAGGGAACGGTGAAGTTAAGCCCAGGCGTGAGCTTTTTACCGTTGTAGCGTCCGAGCGTTTCAACAAGGGCTTCATCACTTTGGTTGATGATGCGAACAGATTTGCTGGCAATGCCGCCGCCAAGGGCTAAGAAAATGAGCAGGGCGAAAGGATTCATAAGACTAAGGGTTCCTCAAGTAGTTGAAGTTTTAGTTGTAGTAGTTGAGAGTTTACGCAGAGCGATGGGTGCGCGCAGAGATCTAAAAAAGAGACCTAAAAAGACCTGGCTGCTAGAAGCTACTTTTACTGAAAACTGCTGAGCGGAATGATAATCAGCGTGTTGCCTTTACGCTCGACAACAAAGACTTCTTGATCTGAAGGAATAGCAACCTGATGATCTTCGCAGCGGGCCTGCCAAGAGTTACCTTCGTAAATCACTCTTCCCGATTGACCGGGCAAAATTTCGGTGGTGGTTCTCGCTTCTGTCGCCTCGCGAAGGGCCGGGGCGGTGTGATTAGGAATAAAGCGTTTAAGTGCCCAAAAGGTCAATAGGGACAGCACCATCCACAGGGCAATTTGGACGCTGGCGCTAGGGACTATAAGAGAAAGGAGTGCAACGGCAAAGGCGCTGACGCCAAAGGCAGATTCGATAAATGCTGTTGGCAGCAGTAGCTCCATTAGGCAGAGAACTACGCCAACAATCACCCATATCAAGGCAGAAGTCATATCAGTTTTGACTAGGTACGTGTCCCTAGCAGTCTTTAATAGGTCGTCTCCTATAGCCTAGTGCAGCAACATCCAAAGTGTTTATCCGATAAGAATGGAAATAATCGATTGTTTCGCTCAATGTTCGCTCAATGTTCGCTCAATGTTTTATGGGCGGTGTCGCTTCAATCGACGTTGCTTAATGGGCTAAAGCCCGCTATAACCTCTATGTTGCCCGTACAAGGAACAAGAGACGTTTTAAGATGACGCCTTGAATGTCTGGCGAATGTCTGGCCAATGTCTGGCCAATGCCTGAATCACAGATCGACTCGCAGAACTGAATTGCATTGAGTAGTTTGCACTAAATCCCTTTTCCCTTACCATAGACCTAATTTAATCGCAAGACCCTATTTATATGAATGGTGACGAGAGCAAATATCCCTTCAAACAGTACGTTTGGGCCTTGGGCCACGGGACGAACAAAATTCCGATTGGCGATCGCGTAGACAATCGCTATCGGGTCGTTGCGCCGTCTATTTGGCTAGATACTCAGCCAGAAGAGCCGCCAAAGGTGCCAGAATCGGTGCCTGGATTTGCGGTGCCTTATCTCAAGGCGTATCCGTATCAGCTCAACTTGCCAGGAATCTATGGGATTTGTCATCAAGCGTCCGGGGAGGCGGTGCTGCTGCTAAGCAATGTGCCGGTCAATCACAGCGGTCAGCTTATGCCTGCGATCGCCAAAGCTTGGCCAGAGGCCACGGCGTTTCGTCAAGCTTACTGGCTGTGGCAAATGATTTTGCTATGGCAGCCGTTGCAAACGTTTGGCGCAGCGGCCAGCCTGCTGAAAAAAAGCAACATTCGAGTAGAAGCTTGGCGAGTGCGACTAATTGGGCTATCGACCAATCCAACAGCGCCAACGTTTGCCGACTTAGCTAACGCCTGGGAAGGGATTTATTTACCGGCGGCTAAGCCCGAAATTGCGCGGCTGATTCGCTCGGTGTGCAAACAGCTAAAGGGGCCTGACCCGGACTTTTTGGCCATTAAAGCAGAGATTAATGACCGGCTGCTGCAAGAAGCGGCGGGCAATACAATGTCTTTTCAGGTAGCGGGTGCAACTAGCACAGGGCCACAGATGTCGCGCAATGAGGATGCCTGCTATCCTAGCCCGAGCGAGCTAAAGCGAACCAATACGGCTGATTTACCGCTGCTGCCACGACTGGCGATTGTGTGCGACGGGGTGGGTGGACATGAAGGGGGCGAGGTGGCCAGTCAGCGAGTGGTGCGATCGCTCCAGCTCCAGCTTCGGGGACTGCTCGCCGAGGCGATGGAACAGCCTCAAATCATTTCGCCCCAGGTGGTAATAGACCAAATTGAGGCGGCCATTCGCGTCGCCAACAACATGATTGCCCAGCAAAACGATCAGCAAGGCCGAGCCGATCGCCAGCGCATGGGCACTACGTTAGTGATGGCGCTCGTTTTGCCACAGCGAGTAGACACCGAAGAAGGGCCTACCGAAGTCAACGAGCTGTACTTAACCCACGTTGGTGATAGCCGCGCCTATTGGATTACACCCGAGCACTGCCAGCAGCTAACCGTAGACGATGACATTGCGGGCAAAGAAGTGAGCACCGGAAATAGCTTCTATGCGATCGCTCGCCAGCGCCCCGATGCCCACGCGCTTAGTCAAGCCGTTGGCGTCCGCGAATACGACCAGCTGCGGCCTCACACGCAGCGCTTTTTGTTTGAGTCTAGCGGCGTACTGTTGCTGTGCTCTGATGGGCTAAGCGATCATCATCAGATAGAGACATCTTGGACAAACTATGTCGATTTGATCATGAAGCAGATAGTGCCTTTAGACGCGGCAGTAGACTCTTTGATAGAGCTGGCTAATCAAAAAAATGGTCACGACAATGTGGCCGTTGTTCTGATGAACGCGATGATGACTGCCGCCGCCGATGAGTCTAGCCTAGCGGCGGCGCAAGGCAGTGGCCTAGCAGACAGGGATATAGCAGGCAGGAATATAGCAAGTGGCCGAATGGCCAATCGTGAAGTTGTCGCCAGCGCCGCAGCGGGCGGAAGCAATGCTTTGGCAAGAAGGGGCAAAACCAGTACAGCAACGCTCATTCCACCGCCACCAGCGACCATGACACCCGCTTCACGGGCCTTACTGTATGGCGAAGAAGAGGATGACGATGCCCCACTGACCGCAGACGAAATGGCTGAGTTTAGCACCGATGACAGCCAGGTAAGCCAAAAGCCTCGGTGGTGGGTGACCGCGCTGCTAGCCTTAGTGGTAGCCAGCGTCGTTGGCTCGGTGATAGGGCTGTTGTGGCAGGCGTTTGACCCGGCCAATCGAAACCTATTGCCGCCAACTGACCTGCCCGCAGACCAATCTGGTGATTCGGTGCCCGATCAGCCACCTGATTAGCCGCCTGATTGGCCGCCTGATTGGCCGCCTAGAGCAGCGCCGAATCGAAGCGGCTCGTTGATTGATCGCAAGCAGTCACGACGGGCAATCGCGGCTGATGCTCACGACCAATCGCCAATACTGAGAGAGTCCGGCGCTGTGAGAGAATGTGCCTATGTAAGTTCGTTTATGTCTCACACTATGAAAGTTGGCGATCGCGTTCGTATCAAGGCTCCCCTCACCCTGTTCAATCATCCCAAGCACCGCAATGCACCGTACGAAGTGCAGGGCATGGAAGGGGTGATCTCAGCTATCTTGACCGACTACAAAGGTCGTCCCATCAGCCCTAATTACAAAATTGTGGCCTCGTTTGACGTTGAAGGGGCCAAGCGTCCATTCAAAGCTCATCTGCATGAAGACGAACTAGAAATCATTTCATAAGCCTGCTGATTTCGTGGGCCTATCGATTTCACGGGCCTATCGATTCTGTAGGTCTGTCATAGGATAGGTCTGTCACAGGATAGAGCTGTCACAGGTGCGATCGCTAGCTTTTACGAAGACTGCTCAGTTGGTCGCACCAAAATATCATTCACCTCAACATGCTGCGGCTGCGTCAGTACGTACACAACCGCGTTAGCAATATCCGCAGCCTGTAGAACCGGAAACTGGCTGTAGGTTTCGGCTGCTTTTTCAGCGCTCTGATGGTATTTTTCAGCAAACTCCGTTTCGACAATGCCAGGGCTGATAGAAGAGATGCGAATGGGGCTATTCTGCGATCTAAGCTCTCGCCTTAGCGTCTCTGTCAAAGCGCGCACCGCAAACTTAGTGGCCGAATACATGCCAGCGATCGCAGGCACCCGATGGCCTGACATCGAGCTAATGTGCACGATATGACCGGGCTGAGCCGCAGCCATCAGACTCACCGCTTCGCGCGTGCAAATGCAAAGAGCCAGCACGTTTACCTCTAGCATTTCGCGCCATGCCTCGGTGCTGCCTGTCATCAAAGGCTCTTTATGGCCCAAACCGGCGTTATTAACTAACACGTCTAGTTGGCCCCAGCGGGCTTTAACTGCCGCAAAAAAGCCGAGAATAGCAGGCTCATCGCGCAGGTCTACCGATTGGGTAAATACTTCCACATCGTACTGAGATAGCGCCTCAGCAGCAGCGGCCAGGCGGTCTTGGCTGCGGGCGCACAGAGCGAGGTTGTAGCCTGCTTGGGCAAGTTGGTGTGCGATCGCCAGCCCAATTCCACTAGAGGCACCGGTAATCATCGCGACCGATCTTTTCTGAGTATTTGTCATCGTTGCCACAAGGTGATGCTAGATTATATGAGAAGATTGTTACAGCCTTTTAAGCAATATTTCTGGAGAGGAATAAAAATGGATATACGCGTTCTGCTTGTAATCTCACCCTTACTCATCGCTGCTGGGTGGGCAGGTTTTAACATTTTTAGAGCGGCTCTAGGTCAAGTTCAAGAGCTACTGAACAAGAATAACGCTGTATAGCAACGTGCAGAGCCCAATCCTGTGCGGCACGGAGCACACGAGAAAGCATATGGGCTTCGTAGGCCAGTAGGCTAGTAAGTCAGTAGGCCAGTAAGCAGCAAAGCCAACACAGTACACACAAATACGCTAAAAAAAAGCGACCGTCTTTTGACTAAGGCGGTCGCTTTGCTCTGTCTAGAAACACTTTCTCAGAACAGGTTCTCTATATGTCTAATCGCTTTACAGTGTCTAATCGCGTTAGAACATGATAGAAAACTTAATCTCTCCCGTATGCGACTGAATGCTATTGCCCAAGCTGCCCTGATAGCGAAACCCAACTGATGTGCGATCCGAGATCGCTAGTGCGGCTTCTGCGCCGACGGCAAAGCCGCTGCTATTGACAGAAGGCGAAGCCACGCTAACTTCGCTGCTGCCTAGCTGACCGTCAAACTGCACCGTATCGTCACTGAGCGCCGCTTCATACAGCAAATCGAGGCTGAGCGCCGCTAGGCCGACATCGGCCTCGGTTTGTCCGCCAATTCGCACGCCAAATCCGGCTGTAAGCTGGCTGACATCAGCGCTGTTATAGTCCACCCCAAAGACTTCGTTTTGGGTGCTAAAGCCACCGTAGCTGCCAAAAGCGCCACCGATTCGAGCTAGGGGGCCAACTGCCATATCGGCCTCTGGGCGCAGATTGTAAAAGCCTTCGGCGGAAATAGCAAAGAGGCTGCCGTCACTGTCAGTGCCAGTAGAGGCGCTGACGTTTTGCGAGCTATAGGAAGCGGCAATGTTGCCAGATAGAGGCCCTTGGTTGCCTTCAAAGTAGCCCCCAATAGAATAGGTGTCGATATCGGCAGAGTCTCTGATGCCATCAACATTGGTGGTGGCATACCCCACGCCAAGGCCAAAGACGCCTTTGCCAGCCTCTCCAAGCGCGATCGCCCGGTCGTATCCTGCCGCTATCCCATAGGTGTCAGAGCTTGACGCTGTTGCCATCGAATCTGCATCCACATCTAGCAGCCCGCCAAATCCAGAGATCCACGCTCCGTTACCTAGCGCGGTAGTGTCATAAAGCGGATTTCCGGCCTTGGAGTGGACAGAAATCGGCGACCTGCGGCTGTCTACACGGGTGCCAGAAGGCAACAGAATAGTGTTAAACAGCGTCGCGGCCTGGATGCCACCTGCCGCCGCCTGGGCTCTAATTTCGCCTGCAAGCTGAGAAATAACCGCTTCGGCCTCTTCAGCATTTGGCGCTTGGCCCACTAGCGTATCGAGCGCCGCCTGCTGTAGCGGTGAGAGCACATCGCTATCGGCTAGGGCATTGAGCGCCGCGCCAAATCTGAGGGCGTTCTCGGTGGTTAGTCGATGCGTAAAGTCAGACTGCAGCGCGATTTCACCCCGACCGGTCGTGGGATTGTTTGAGGGGGTGCCTCTAACGAAGTTGGACGTGGCGTTGACGATAGTGCCATCTGCAAAAGTGGTATTGCTAAATTCTTGGGTGGGTTGGACGCCGGTACGATTTTCGGTTTGCACGTTGGCAGTTGCACCCGGATCGAAGCGAGTGTTGCCGCCCTGCTGCCCAGAACCGTTACCGGCTGCATCGTCAGGTCTCAGCTCAATGGTGCCGCCAGTAAGCACGTTAACCTGGCTACTGGCCTGAACGTTAATCCGATTGCCAACCTGACTGTTGGTGACGTTTAGCGTGGAGCCCATGCCGTTAGCCGGATCGCCAGGATTGTTGTTAACGCCAACGTTGGTGGTTTCAAATTCGCGGTAGCGAGATGAGTCGTTCGGCTTACCGTTGTTGAGGTTGAGGGTGTCTGCGCCCTCGCCACCGGTGGCCAGCAGGCCGGGGCCTTCTATCGTCTGGCTAGAGTTGTCAGTGAGCGTATCGTTACCTGCGCCCAGGTCAATCACAGGGCTCGCCCCCGTGGCCTGTACTGACCCATTTACTGTGACCGTGTCGTTACCTGCCCCTAGCGCCACAGTTGGTTCAGACGAGCCGCCTGCAACGCGGCCATTGATGACAACAGTGCTGTTAGTGCTGCCTGGATCGACAATGGCCTGTCCCTCAGCCGCACTGACGCTGCCGTTGACCGTGACGTTGGCCGCACTGGCAGCTTCGTCAATTACAACGGCTGAAGACCCGGCACCAGACGTATTAATTGAGCCCTCGGCCCCGACTGTGAGCGACGAGCCTTCTTGCAAAACGACGCCTTGGCTAGACGGCGCTGTACTTGCGACGCGGCCATTAATATTGACGGTGGCATTTCTGCCAGAAACGATGGCCATAGAGCCTGATCCGGCAATGCTGACTTCGCCGCCGCTGCCGATGGTAATAGTCGCGCCTGTGCTGCTGAGTTCAATCGCGCTAGCACCCGCGCCCTGAGTTGAGACAACGCCGCCGCTGCCGACACTAATGACTAAATTAGCAGCCGTGCCTCGAAGCGCCGCTGCGCCGCTAGCCGCCGAGCTGACGCTGCCGTCTATAGTGACCGCGCTGTTGGCCCCATTTACCTGAATTGGGTTAGACCCGCTGCCAGTGGTAGAGACGCTGGCCCCAGTGCCGACGCTTAGAGTGCTGTTTTCACCGGAAAGGGCGATCGCATCAGAGCCGTCGCCCGTTGTCGCGACTGTCGAGTCACCCGTGACATTGACGGTGGAGCCGCTGCCAACAGTGACCGCAGGCGAGCTGCTGCCTTCGGTAGTTACTTTCCCGTCGTTAATAGTGAGCGTGGTGTTGCCTTCTGTGTCAATGCCCGCCGACTCCATTCCCGTTGTCGAAACAACGCCGCTAATCGTAATGGTTGCCCCCGATAGCACCTGAATGCCGACAACGCCGTCGCCTGCGGTCGTGACCGGGCGAGTTGGCCCAGAAACCGTGACCACAGCCCCATCGCCCAGCACAATACCCGGTAAATCTGTCACCGAAATTCCGCCCGCAGGCCCTTGCACTTCAACAGTGACATCGCTGGCTTCCGGGGCAAAAATTCCCTGAGCGTCTAAATCTTCACCGCAGATGATGGTTTGCCCTGACGTGGGCGTGTTTCCGGGTATAGGTTCTGCGTCTGGGTCTGTCATTCCACCAGGCGCGGCAGGATCTTCTACGATACAGGCAGCTAGAACCCTGGAGGTGCTGAGCCGAAAGGGTCGGAGTGCGCCACTCGAAAATACCAAAGCCAAAGCAAGAACCGATATGCGCAGGTAGTTTCTCATTTAAGTACGTTCTGGGACAGCACAGACGGCAAACCGCGCACCACGCTCAAAGGGCACCTGGAATGATCGTCTGACAGCAATAGACTTCCCAGAAATCGCAGCAAAGTATTAGGAAAAATTGATAGAGCCTGCTTTTCTTAATCAGCTTTTTCCCACCCGGTCTTAGCTCGGTACAACGATACCGATAGATTGACCTTTATATTGACCTTTAGATTGACCTTCTAATAGATTGACTTTCTAATAGATCGACCTATAGATTGAGCGCCTTCAGCTTTGGCATCAGCTGATCGAAGGCGATGCCTCTGTGGCTGTAGCGTTCTTTGTCGGCGGGGCTCATTTGGGCAAAGGTTTTGCCCTGAGTGGTGACGTAGAAAATGGGGTCGTAGCCAAAGCCACCTGCGCCCTGGCCTGCGCTTAGGATGGAGCCGGGGCAGCGGCCTTCGGTTTCGAGCGCAATGCTGCCGTCTGGGCGGGATAGGGCGATCGCACACACAAATTCTGCGCACCGGTCGGTCTCATTTCCTAGCTCTCGCAGCACCCGATCAATCCGGGCTGCATCGCTGTCGCCATAGCGAGCCGAATAGACCCCCGGCGCGCCGTCCAAGGCCATGACCGAAAGGCCAGAATCATCTGCGATCGCCCAGCTTTTAGTTGCGATCGCCACCTCCGACGCCTTCAGCCGCGCATTCTCCAAAAACGTCTTTCCCGTCTCTTCTACCTCTATGTCTGCGGGCTTCAGCGCCAGCGTCCAATCAAGCACCTGAAGATAGTCTTTTAGCTCAGCTAGCTTACCCGGATTGCCCGTAGCGACAATAACAGTAGTCATAAAAGCAGTAGTTGAAAAGGACCGAAAAATTGTTTCTCAATTGTAAAGGCGTATTGTATTGAAAAGATTCCTGAACGTTTTTACCGTTAGCCCTAGCGCTAGCCATGAGACAAAAAAAGATGGCGAGATTTAGCAGACGAAAATTTATAGGCTACGGCCTATCCACTACAGGCGGCGGCTTTTTGCTTAAAGCCTGTGCTCCCGACCTCTCAAAGTTGGATGCCCCAGCCGAGGGCAACCGCACGCCTACATCACCCGCCGAGACAGCCGATTCAAGCAGCGAAACCACCGGCACATCTGACGCCACTGACACTACTAAAGCTACCGAAATCAAAGTGGGTTTGCTACACTCCCTCAGCGGCACCTTAGCAATCAGCGAAGCCCCTCTAGTAGACGCAGAGCTACTTGCTATCGAAGAAATTAACGCAGCGGGCGGGCTTTTAGGTAAGCAGCTCGTCCCCATTATCGAAGACGGCGCTTCTGACTGGCCTACCTTTGCCGAAAAAGCCGAAAAGCTAATCTCGCAGCGTCAGGTTGATGTCATTTTTGGGGGCTTTACCAGCGCTAGCCGCAAGGCAATTTTGCCCGTTGTCACGGCCCAAAATAGGTTGCTTTGGTATCCCGGTGCCTATGAAGGTCAAGAGTGCGCCGCTGCCATTTTTTATGCAGGTCCTGTTGCCAACCAACAGATAGAACCCGCGCTCAACTGGATGCTTGGCAACCGAGGCAAGTCTTTTTTTCTCGTCAGTGCCGATGAGCGCACTACCCACGATATCGCCAAGGCTCTCCTCAAAAAGAAAGGAGGAAAGGTCGCTGGTGAAGCCTTTGTCCCCATCGAAAACGGCAGCGTGCTCGATATGGCCTCGGTAATCAGCGATATTCAACAGGCCCTGCCCGAAGGCGGCGTTATTTTCAACAGCCTCGTTGGCGCTCAAAATCGTACCTTTTTTCAATCGCTCAGCGGGGCAGGGCTATCTGCCGATAAGTATCCGGTGATGTCTGTGCAAGTCAGCGAAGCGGAGGTCTTTCAAATTGGAAAATCTTTTGTGGAGGGCCACTATGCGACCTGGCCTTATTTTCAAACAGTAGAAATTCCTCAAAATGAGCAGTGGATCGAGGCTTTTCACAATCGCTATGGCGCTGATCGATTTATAGGTGGGCCGATGGCAGCGGCCTATTCAATGGTGCAGCTTTGGGCGCAGGCCGTTCGTCAGGCCGAATCGACCCAGACGTCGGCGGTTCGCGCTGCGGCCTATGGTCAAACCTTTGACTCTCCAGAAGGGCCGATTACAGTTGAAGCCAATCATCACCTGTCGCAAAAAGCCTACGTTGGCCGGGTGAGAGCCGACGGACTGTTTGATATTGTCTGGGGAGCGGAGAAAGCGATCGCACCCAGTCCTTGGAGTCAGCAGCTACCGGACAGCCAGGGATTTGTCTGCGACTGGCGCGACCCGCAAAAAGGCGAAAAGTTCAAGCCTGAAGCGGTTTCGTAAAGAAACTTACCATTTCTCCTGGTGACCCTAAAGTCCCATCACATTTGTAACAAAAACACTTGGATGCCCGAAGAAACACTGATATTGTTACGTCATCCAATCGCGCTCCTTACAAAGGACAACTGAGAAAGGAAAACGAGCAGTTTTTTTAATACGTTCTTTATTATTTGCGGGTAATCTGCATCTTTAAGCAACCTATCAATCTTCAAGGGCCCCAAAAAGCCCTTGAGAAGGCCCTGAAAAGGCGCTGCGCGAAGGGATATCTCCACTTTCTGTTTATAAGGTACTCATCATGGCTAACCGACAAACAAGAGACAGAGCTACTAGCTCTGTCAGCAGTTTTGCAAACGATTTCAAAGATTTTTTACTACGCGGCAACGTCGTTGACCTAGCGGTTGCTGTCGTCATCGGTGCGGCATTTGGGGCGATTGTCACCTCATTAATTGAAGACATCATCACGCCCTTATTGTTGAATCCTGCCTTAAGTGCGGCTGGAGTTGACGATATTTCTCAGCTATCGGCAGGCGGCATCAAGTACGGCTCATTTCTCGCTGCGGTGATCAATTTCATCGTGATTGGCTTTGTGCTGTTTGTAATTATTCGCATCTTTGAGCGGATGAAGCGCACCGAAGAAGTTGTAGCAGAGCCCACACCTACTGAAAAGCTAGATGCCACTATGCAGAAGCTAAACGAGACGCTAGAGCGCAAGCTGTAGTCTGAACGATGCTCGTTCGAGACCGGTAGCAAGAAACCGATAGCAAGAGACTGACGGCTCTAGATAGTCGAGGATCTCAAAGAGCAATCTTAGAATGGATAATAGAAGACCTGTGAGCACAGCCACCGAGGCAATCGCTCACAGGTCTTTTAATCTAAGCCAGCTTTATAAGCAACAGAACCCAGCAAATTAGGTCAAGCTAATCCGGCAGGCAAAATACATCTGCAAAGATAGATTTTTTATCAGGGCGACCCTCATCTGAGAGTGCTTTGATGACTTTTTTTAGGCTTACTCTCAAACTGCAATAAAACGCGGCTGAGTAAAAAACTATTTGGCATAAGAATACAGACAGCGCTAACAACAAAAAGACTAAAAACTAGCAGCTAGAAATAAACGCAGCGATAATAAACAATTAGCTTATACAACAAGCTAGTTGCGACAGCCCAGGCTCTCTCGGGTAGAAACCCCCGTTGTCGGATTTACCCCATCTGCGCGTTTGCACATCTGCTTAACCTGAATGCGATCCAAAATGGAGTAAGAGAAGTCTGCGCCAGTGATGATGGTGCCTTTAAAGGAACTGCTGGTTGCGATCGCTTCAACAAACACCGCATTGGTCATATCAGCACCATCAAAAAAGACGCGATCGGCAAACGTCTTCGTAAAATCTGTGCCCACCAAATTAGTCCGTAAAAACGTCGCCTTCGTCAAAATAGTGCCCACCATATTGGCCCCCTCAAAATTTGCATCGCGCGCATCCGCCGCCGCAAACGAAGTCCCCGATAGATCCTTCCCCGAAAAATCTACCCCTGCCTGATTCGTCAGCGTATAGTCCACCGCATTATCCTGCGCCCAGGCAACAGGTGTTGCTAGCCAAAGGATCATAGCAAGGACGCTTAGTCCCATCAGCAAGCCAGTCTTCCCAGCATTCAATCGCCGCTTTAGCCATTGCAACCGTCCCATAATTCACCTCAGCCACATGTCTACATTTCAGTCTACACTTCGATCATACGACCTCGTGCCTGCCTACGGCCGGATCGAGAAACAGACAGAAGCAGCAGACAAATAAACGACTAATCCTTTTGTAGCATTTCTGAAAAGTCTAAATTCTCTGCGGCCAAAACCAAGATGGTCGGCGGCAAGTCCGCGATCCGCTCTTGCAGGCTTTGGTAGTACTCGGGCATATTTTCATCCGGTAGGGCCAAACCCAAAAACACCAGGTCCGCGCTCGCGGACGACTGCCTCAGAATCTCGTTAAAAGGACGACCCTCGGCCAGGATAATTTCAGATTGGGCTCCAATTCTGAGGCTATTTGTCAGGTTCGTGAGGTTGGCTTCAGCCGCTTGGGCCGCTGCTTTGTTAGGAACCACTAGCTTTAGTCGAATATCTGCCGCCCGCCACTGCCAGCTCGTGCGCAGCAGATAGGCCAAAATCAACATCAAGCCGCCGTTAGATTGCAAACCGCCCCACCATACATCTATCTGCTTTTTTTGATCGCGCGTGAACATCGGCGGCGTTAGCATCTCCGGCGGACTATCCACGTTTTGCTCAGCCCGGTAGATAATCACATTGCGCTTGGCGTCGTGACACATGCGAATAGTTTGGCAGTATCGCTCAACGCTGTCGAGCGAGGGCTCTTCGGTATCGCCGAGCAGCACAGTATTGGGAACTAGCGGGCCCATGCCATAGGTTTCCAATAGCTGCTTGGCCCCTAAATAGGGATCGGCGGCGGTAATGATTTTGGCAAAGGCTTGGATACCTTTTCGATCTAAGAAGTCGCGTAGCGTTAGTTCGGCCTTTTCTTGCTGGGCGATGCTCCGAGAGCCAGCAGGCAAAATGCTGGCAACGGTAATTAGGCCTCTGTTGTGCGTAAACGATTGCGCCATCTCTATGAGATACCACCGCTTGGTTGGAGTGCCCGAAAGCACTAGCAGATGCGGACGCCAGTTTTTTGGATCGGTATCGTCGTCAATGTTGAGCAAGGCAGTACGCACGATGGTCATCCAAACGCCTTGGCGCACGTCTCCCCATGTGCTTTCAATTTGTCGGCGCTCTAGCCAAACGTAAATAAGGCCAACAATCACGAGCGCCGCGAGGGTCGCGATGGGATTGATCAAAAACATGACGGCAATGCAGCCGATGGCCCCTAGCAAAGAGAGCGACCAGTGTACTTTGAAGGTGGGGCGAAACGAGGGACTTTGCAAAAAGCCTTCTAGCCCGGCGGCAATGTTGAGCACCATGTAGGTGGTGAGGAAAAACATGGAAAGCACAGGCGCGATCGCATCCAAACTGCCCAGACTCACCACCGCTAGCACAATTCCTAGCGTGAACAGCGTACCCAAACGCGGATCGTCTGTCGGGCCGTTACCTTTACCCAGCCAGCGCAAACTGCTGGGCAAAATATTGTCGCGCGCCAGCGCCTGTAAAATGCGCGGTGCGCCCAAAATGCTGCCAATCGCACTAGATAGCGTTGCTCCCCACACGCCCAGCACAATCGAATCGATCATAAATTGCCCGCCAATCGCAATCCGCTTCATCACCATCACGTTAGGATTTAGCAGTGCTGCCGAGGCCGTCGGCGTGCGAATTGCCAAAACAAACGGGATAAACATGTAGATAGCGTAGCCGACCACTACCGCAGCGAGCGTTCCGCGTGGGATCGAGCGAATCGGGTCTTTGAGATCGCCCGACATATTGACCCCTGACATGATGCCAGTGACCGCCGGGAAGAAAACGGCAAAAACGGTCCAAAAGCCAACGCGTACAACCTGCGAGGAGGCTGCGTCAGAGGCAATGGGTTCAACATCGTGACCAAAAACAAGCGCAATCAAAGAAATTACGATCGCGGCCATAATTACATATTGGGCTTTGATCGCCACGTCGGCGGAGGTGAGTGCCAGCGCAGTCACTAGCACGGTCGTGATCAGCGCCACAATTACAATAGAGGCAGTCGGAAAAATATTGTTGACGCTCTCGGCAAAACCGATGGTGTACAGTGCCACCGATAGAGCCTGAGCAAAATACAGTGGAATGCCTACCGCGCCGCCCGTTTCAATGCCGAGCGAGCGACTGATCATATAGTACGCGCCGCCTGCACGAACAACATTATCGGTCGCGATCGCACTAATCGAAAGCGCCGTCAAAAATGTAATCGACGTGGCGATCGTGACAATCAGCAGCGTGGCAGGCAGGCCGACTTGACCTAACACCCACCCGAAGCGCAAATACATTATTACGCCCAAAATCGTCAGAATAGAGGGCGTAAACACACCGCCAAACGTACCCAAGCCAGTGGCTTTATCTTCGCCTGGCAGGGTGGCGACATCAGATGGATTTGAAGTCATTGTCGTTTCACAAGGTCTAGTTAGGAACTCTGCATCGTTCTACAGTTTAGAAGGGTTCAGCCCACTCAGCCGCTATCAGCAATACCCCTTTCCTTTTTCTATTATGAGCCTACCTCCAGCAAACCCGATATCCAGCCAGTGGCAGCGATTGCTCAAAAATGTCGGCACTTGGCAGGGCTCTTTCACCCAGCTTTCTGCTCAAGGACAGATTTTATCCGACGTCCGCACAGAAGTAGAGCTGACGCCCAGTGACGATCGCCTAGCAATACACCAAGAAGTTCGGCGCTATCCCACAGAGGGGCCCGCTCAAGTTCAAATATTGGACTATTGTTCACTCAACCGGGCTACGCTATTTTTTGAAAACGGCGCGTTTTCTCAGGGCTCTATGCAGTGGGGGCCGTTTTCTAGCTTTGGGGCAGAGCTTGGGCTAATTTCAGGCGATCGCAGGCTGAGGCTAGTTCAGCTATTCGAAAAAAATGAATTGAAGTCAATATCCCTCATTCGCGAGCGGTTAGAGGGCACGCAAACAGAAGCGCGATCGCCCTTAAAGCTCAGCGATCTTTTAGGCACATGGCAAGGCCAAACCGTCACCCAGTACGCGGATCTACGACCCGAGCGCTACAGCACCTCGCAGCTCACCGTAGAGCAAATCGGGGCACACCAGATTCGTCAGACAATCAGCCCAGGTTCAGATCGTCCACCTATCAGCTCAACGGCAAGCGTAGAAGGTCAACGTCTTATATTTCGAGAAGGCACCCAGCCCATACAGGTTTTACTATTGCCCGACGGTGCGTCTTCGACATGCCCAATTCAGATTACGCCACGTCGGCCAATTTTCTTAGAAGCTGGCTGGCTATTAAATAGCAACACTCGACAGCGGCTGATTCGGCAATACGACAGCACAGGCGCTTGGGTTAGCCTCACGCTGGTTACAGAGCAGAAAGCTTAGCGATGCACAGGATGCTGACCGTAGAACGGCATCACCGTAGACCAGTCTGGGCGATCGCCTTTTTGATAGCGAGCGATCGCAATTTCCATCACCCCCTGCACCGACTTGGCAACGCCCTCATTAGCTGATATTGTCACCTCTACAAAGGGCTGGTTCCACTGCGCTAGCACGGCTGCCCACCGATCTATCGGCATCGCCTCGTCTAGCCGAACAGCCGTAAAGTCGCTGTCGTTAGCCGATCGATAGATCGCACCGAACACCGCTTCTCGCTTGGCCATCATAGCGATCGCAACATCTTTACTAGTCGTGGGTTCAGTCGTGTGTTCAATAGAGCGCTGGCGCGCGTGCAGGCTCGCGCTGACCTGGGTAACGCCCATCGCCGCCAAAGAAGACACCCCCAACAGCGGCACCTGCAACTGCTGCGCTAGGGTCCGCGCCATCACCACGCCCACTCGCGTTCCGGTAAACCCACCTGGCCCCTTCGCCACCGCCACAAAGCTCAGTTCCTGCCAGCGGGTTCCCCCCATAAATTCCATCAGCTTTACGTGTAGATGGCTAGACACGTCGCGGCCCAGATCCCATACCTGATAGCGGCTGATAGCCTTGCCCATCTCGTCGGTGCCTTGCAGCATTAGGCCCAGCTGAGGGCTGCTAGTGTGAATGGCAAGGCCAAGCATAGAAAAACTAAAATAAGAGAATATCAACGCCTCTTATCATGCCACGCAAGATCATGCCACGCGAAGATAGCCCTAAACACCTACTCCTCAATTCCCAATGCCGACCTGTTTGCTATGCGATCGCGACTGTCCCAAACTGACCGAGCACCACCTCATTCCCCGTCAGCAAACTAAGCGAAAAAACAAGCGCCACCGCCAAGACCTTGGCCCCACCATCGACATCTGCCCCCCTTGCCACAAACAAATACACACTCTGTTCGAGAACAAAGAACTTGCGGCTAGCCTTCACTCCGCAGACTTACTCCGGTCTCATCCAGCGATGGCAAAGTTTCTTAAATGGATTGCCAAGCAAGATCCTTACAAGCGGGTTCGCACTCGCAAATAGTGACACTAACAGTGACAAAACCCAGTGAGAAAGACAAAAGAGTCAAAGTAGAAACAACAGAATCTAGATTTAAACATTGTTGTTATTTTCCAAGTCTGTCGTATCTAGCGTCAATATTTTGATGTGAGCTAGTGTAGCAACCCAAGGACTAAGCGTAAATAATCGAGGACAATTTTCACGCTGGCGGGAGAGCTGAGTAGGCCTTCATCGCTGCAATAATTTGGCTGTTAGCTTTGGGAAAAGGGTACTGGTCTATCTCATCAAGGGTGACCCATTTGACTTCGTCGCATTCAATTAGCTGAGGCTCGCCGCTAAGGTGTTTGCAAATAAACACGTTGAGGGTGACTTTAAAGTGGGTGTAGGCGTGCTCGATGGTGATTAGGCGATCGCCCACTTCAATTTCGATGCCTAGCTCTTCTTGAATTTCTCGCCGTACGCAGTCTTCTACCGCTTCGCCCGGCTCAATTTTGCCACCTGGAAATTCCCACAGGCCTCCTAACAGCCCTTCTTGCTTACGACGATCAATTAAAATCAAGCCTTGCTCATCGAGGATGACGGCAACGCCGATATGTTTGTGTGGAAGCGGCTGACGAGATTCTGTCATGGGAAAACGGGAAACTGCATTTTGATTGTACGCTGCGCACTGACGCTGCCAAGGGCAAAGTAGGCAGGCAGGATTGTGGCGCGTGCAAAGGGTTGCCCCTAGATCCATCATCGCCTGGTTAAAGTCTCTAGGATGCTTAGGATCTAAAACTTGCTCAGAGATTTCCCAAAGCGGGCTGAGGGCTTTGCGCGGGACTACCGGAAGGGCAACTAGGCGGGCCAAAACGCGCTTGACATTGCCGTCAAGGATGGCAACTGGCCGGTTAAAAGCGGCGCTGAGGATACCGCCTGCGGTGGTGCGACCAATGCCTTTGAGCGCGATCGCACTCTCAAAATCTTGCGGAAACTGTCCATTGAAATCAGCCACCACTTGCTGAGCCGCCTGATGTAGATTTCGCGCCCTCGCGTAGTATCCCAGGCCTTCCCACAGCTTTAGCACCGTCTGCTGATCGGCAGCCGCCAAGTCCGCCACCGTCGGCAATGCCTGCAGCCATCGCTCATAGTAAGGGATGACTGTTTTTACCTGGGTCTGTTGCAGCATAATTTCCGAAACCCAAATAGCATAGGGATCTCGGGTCTGTCGCCAGGGCAACTCTCTCCCTTGCGAGGCGTACCAACTTAGCAGCGATCGCCTCAACGCCTGCAATTCTTTTTCAGCAAAAACAAAGCTCGGCAGATCTATCTCCGCCGAGCTTTGTTTTATTTGCTTTGGGCCTTGGTTATTTCTTTGCTTGCGCACCATACCCGCCTACCTGCGCACCGTAATTCCATTGCTCTACTGTATTTGGCCCACTAGCGCAATTACCTATATGTGCCTAGTGTAACGACTAAGCGTTTTCGTCAGCGTTCTCTTCGTCAAAGAAATTGCTAGTGAAGCGCTCTTCAAAGGCTAATCGCTGTTCAGCGCCCCGCAAAAAGTAACCGCTCATCATTGCAGAAGCCAAGAGGCGGCCCAAGTTTTCACGATTGGTCGTAACAGACACCTCAAACTGACCAGAGGGCAGACCGCCCAATAGGCCAATCACGTTATGCTCCATTACCTGCATCACATCAGAAGAGTCGGGTCGCGATAGCTGCGTGATGGTCTCTGAGTCCATCGCCTTTACGTACTTGAGGAGAGGGTTTTCTGTCATAGATTTTGAATCCGTAAACTCTGGAATGCGACCGGTTACTTCATCCATTTTTTGAATACCTTTTACAAACAACTAGAATGCGATTCTAATGAGATGTTCGCTCTTTAGTTTTCTTGTTGATACTCTACCAAGTAAACCCAAACGCCCATAAGGGGAGAAACCGAAAGGGAGAACCGAACAGACAGGTTTGGCTCAGCTCGTTTACCTCGTCTTTATACCGCTTTTCTGTCTACTGGCTGCCAAAAGCCAGCAAATACGCTCATTATCAAAGTCCTCACCAGGTTGGATCGCTCACCAAGTCGATCTCAAGATAGTCTGTGTCTTTAGGAACTGCGGTTAAGCAGGCCAGTACAGCTTCATCTGTACCCGTCATTTCAACTTCGCAGGCGTGGCAAGAACCCATTAGGCAGCCCGTAGATATGTAGACGCCCGCACGAGCAGCAACGTCTAGCAATGGTTCACCCACTTTGGCCTGAGTGATGACATTATCAGGTAAGAAGCGAACACTAACGGTCATAGAAGACACCGTTTGGAGGCAAATGAAGGCAGAGTTTGAGAATGATGGCCAAAAAGCATAGCGCCTTTGACAGCATTATGCTTTTAGCATAGCAACTAGGGTTGTATGGGCATCCGCAGCATCTTTGAGTTCGTGATCGAAAGCGATCCGAACCGGTAGGGTTTCACCGTTGACTTCAGCCGATAGGTCCATGCCTTGATTATCAATTGCTTTTAGGGTGGCAGCGGTCGCTGCTGATTGGTGACCATAGCGCTGGGCATAAGTTAGTACAGCGGCCGCGTGATCCTTGTTCATATGTTTACAGATGCGATCGCTCACCTGAGTATCGATCGTCTCCATTTCTTTTTCTGACATCCTTATTTCTCCGGTGTTCTGCCGCCGTATAGTTGGCCAGAGCAGCTGTATGCCTATCGGCTTTCTATATTCTGTAAATATACGCCTAAATGATACGTCCCGTTCTATGACTGCTAGCGCTCATTCTCTTCAGCAATTTCCCCTTCGATCTGATCTCTCTTCTTCCCCACAATTGTTTGAACATCCCTGGCCGACTGGCTATGTTTTCGAGAGTCCGGGCGCACACCTTACCTATCAGGTTGTCGGGCCCTGTTGCCGTCTGTATGACCGCGAGCAGTTGCCCTGGCCTTGCTGTCGCATTCAGTGGCGTAGTAAAGAACCTAGCTGGCGTCGGATAGGGCGGCGATTCACGGTAGATTTGTCCACTCGCAGGCATCCTTCCTATTGCGTCAAAATCATCGGTCAAAGCTATCGGAGCCAGCCGATTATTATGACGCTCTATCCGGTCCAGCTATCGGCCCAGCAGCAGGCATGGTGGCACATCAAATGACTTCAGGGCAAGTGATTTCAGGGCAATCTCAATTGGCTGAAGATTAAGTCGACTTAAAATTCGCTCGGCTTAAAATTCGTCGTTAATTTGCTCAGGAACAGAAACATTACAGCCCCGGCGATATTCGATGCCAGTCCAGGTAATGACGCCGCATAGGCTAGCTTGAGAAAAGTCTGCGTCGAAAAAGAGCATATCTCGCAGATCAGCACCATTGAGAATGGTACTGAGCAACACTGGCGCATCAATATAGGACTCACGCAGATCCGTTTCAATCATGGACGTGCCGCTCAAATCAGTATGATCAAAAATGGCATAGCGCAAATCAGACCCATCTAAAAAAGCATTGCGAATGCTGGCGTAGCCAAAGTTAACATCGATTAAATTCGAGTTCTGAAGCTGGGCACCGTCCAGATTGGCATAGTAAAAGTTAGCACCCTCCAAGTCAGCGCCCACTAAGTTAGCGCCCGATAGATCTAGCCTTCGCAAATCTGCCTCGTGTAGGTCGCAGCCCGCACACTCATTAGTTTCTATTAATCTTTGAATAGCAGCTTCGTCGGCAGCTTGAGCCGCCTGTGGCAGGGCGATCGCACCGCTTAGAAGTGTGCCGACTGCAAAAGCGACCCTTCGCTGATCGCACCGACGAATCAAATCAATTATTCCTATATACATAAGACGACCAGGCGACCTTCACGACTTTCTCCCTATGTTGTCAGACACTGTAGGAAGGTGACAAGAAGAGCTTGTAAATTATTTATGAACTGCCCGAGAAATTGATGCAGTTTTATCCAACTATCGGCGATCTTCTCAGCGACACTCGCAACGCATTCGATAAAGCGCTACTCACACAGTTGTTTTACGGATAGACCAGCTAACTTTCTTGAGTTGATTTGACTAAATTCCACGGGTAACCTGTGAATCAGTCGAGTCCAAACAAGGTCAGGTGCACAACGCAGACGCTGTCGCCAATCACGCGAAATCTACTATCAAGGACATGCAGAAAATGAAATCACTCCAACTCACTATTGCCGCTCTCGCTACCGCTGCGATCGCAGTTACAGCAGGCAACCTACCCGCAGCGTTTGCCCAAACAGATCCAATGCCTACAGCGGTTCCGGCCCAGTCTAACGCCGCTTCACCCTTTGGCATGAACGAAACCGACCAGACGCCCTACATCATGGTCGCTCAGCCGACTAGCCGTTTGGGCGGCACCCAGCGCTACGGCCTAATGATTATCGAGCAAAAGCGCGCCGAGCCCCTTTGCTACAGCACAACTGGATCATCGCCTACGCAGGTCAACGTGCTGCTGCTCAACTTTGACTTCTCTGGCATCTGCGGTAAAAGCACCGACACCAACGGCTATATTATTCGAGCGGCTGGTGAAGATCTCAGTAAGTACAACCCCACCATTGAGAACGAAAATGGCGTACTGGTGCTGTATGCAGAGCCCACGCCGTTTGCCGGTGCAAGCGCCAAGAAATTCATCATTGGTCAAACGGATGGCATCGCCGCCAATGGCTTTACCAAAATCTTCATGAAGCCCGGTTGGAGACTAGCCCGCCAGACGTTTAATGGCGGTGTCACTGGCCGGACCTATCTCGCCAATGACTTAACGGTCGCTCAGCTAGGCGGGCAGGATGTCGCTATTACACCCGGCGGCGGTGACCAAACTGGCGGCGGCGTAGTCACCCCGCCTGCTGGTGGTGGCACCCCTGCGCCCGCTAGCTTCACAGACGCGCAGGGCGATACTTACGCGGCTGAAATCAACCGCGCGGTTCAGCTAGGCTTTATCTCTGGCTTTGCAGAAGACAATACGTTTCGTCCACAAGCGACCCTCACACGCGAACAAGTCGTTTCTATGGTTGTGGAAGGTCTAGGTACTGCTCCTCAGGCTGCGGTTAGCAGCAATCCTTTCTCTGATGTGCCTGCTAGCCGTTGGAGCGCCGCCAAGATTAAGCGAGCCCAAGAGCTAGGCATTATCAGCGGCTATGGCAACGGGACTTTCCGCCCAACTCAGGCTGTTACTCGCGCTGAGCTCATTGCAATTATGCGTCGCGCGGCTGAGTACAAGAACAGCACGACTACGCTTGCAGCAAACCAGCCGGTTAGGTCTTTCAGCGACATTAACGGGCACTGGGCAAAGGATGTCATCTCTAATCTGTCTGGATTCTGCGGAGTAGCAACCCCGCTGAACGAAGTTGGTACGGCCTTCTATCCTAACCAAGCGGCTAAGCGCAACTACGCGGCGGCGGCGATGGTTCGCCTGCTCGACTGCTCGCAAACTGCCGCACAGTAGTCATCTTTTCGGGTAAACGACACGCCAGCGTATGGATATAGCTATCTATACGCTGGCATTTCTTTTGAGCTATTTTCTGAGCTATTTTCTGGGCTATTTTGTCCCGCGTAAGATGCCATAGCGGATCAGGCCACGATTAAATCCAGTGGTCATCAGTGCGATCGCAGCTGTCCCTCGAATGGTCTCCGAGCCCGCTTGCAAAATGCCTGCTAGCACCTTCACATCCATCGCCGAGCGCAGCACATCTTGCCAGAAGAATTCCACCTGCTGCGACCAGTCTGCCATAGCCAGATCGCAAAACCCAACAGACTGAGCCAGCTCGCCATAGGCATCTAGCGAAATAACGTAGGGCAAATGATACAGCTCATACAGTGAATCCAAGTGCTGCTGTTCACTGCTTGTCAGAGGCCCTGCTAGCGTATCGGTTGGCCGGTGACACCAGGTCGCCATCAAAAAAGTGCCGCCGGGCTTTAGCAGTCGATAGCACTCACGCAAAAATCCCTGTTTATCAGGCATGTGCTCGCCGCTTTCCATTGACCAAATAAAATCAAAAGTGTTGTCTGGAAACGGGGTCGATAGCGCATTCGTGACCTGAAACTGCACCGCCGGACCCGTTGATGGATCAAAGTTTTCCCAAGCCTGCAAGGCAACGCCCTGTTCAGCCGCCCGTTCCCCGGCTCGCCCTGCCTGCACAGGGCTCAGCGTAATACCAACCGCTTTCGCATCAAACTTTTTAGCTAAGTACAGCGTGCTACCCCCAATTCCGCAGCCCACATCCAAAATCATATGAGCCGAAGAGACATCTGCCCAGTTCAACAGCTCTTCCATCAAATCAATTTGGGCCTGTCTACGATCCTTACGGTGCTTGCCACTGAGGCCATAGTAGCCATGGTGCATATGTTCACCCCAGGTCTTTTCCCACAGCGGGGAAGAGGTGTCATAAAACTGCTGAATTCTTTGAGCAAGGGGGGTAGTCGCAGTCATAGTAGGTTGCAAAGAAGGATTGAAGTGGGTTGAGTCTGGGAAAAAGGTTGCGGGGCAACATAGGGACATATTCTAGCTATAAGTAGTTGGCACATCATCCGTCATGATGAAAGGATGCTGATCTCTTTGGTTACGTTATCAGCGTCATTTCGCCGTACCTCAATATGATGACCGTCCCTCGAACAATTTGTATCGGCTTTCTGGCTCTGATTACAGTCGGTACGATACTTTTAATGCTGCCTTTTTCGACTGCTAGTGGCAATTGGAACAATCCGCTCGTGGCGCTATTTACCGCAACGTCCGCAGTCTGCGTAACGGGGTTGATTGTCGTAGATACCGGCAGCTATTTTTCGTCGTTTGGCCAAGGCATCGTGCTGCTGCTCATTCAGCTAGGCGGACTAGGCTACATGACGGCAACGACGCTGCTGCTTTTGCTCATTGGGCGCAGGCTATGCCTCAAAGATCGATTGGCTATTCAACAGGCAATGGATACCTCAGAGCTAGCCAATGTAAATGCGCTGGTCGTTTCGATTATTTCAATGACGTTCATTTTCGAGTTAACGGGTGCATTTTGCTTGATGCCAACGTTTCTTCAAGATTTTGGGCTTGGGCAGGCGCTGTGGCTCTCTATTTTTCACAGCATTAGCGCCTTTAACAATGCCGGGTTTAGCTTGTTCTCAGATAGCCTTGTGCAGTATGCCGAAAATGCGTGGCCGATGGTCGTCATTTCGGCGCTGATTATTCTAGGAGGCATTGGCTACCAGGTGATTATGGAGGCGTTTGCGTGGCTGCGGGCCCGTCTGCGTGGCGGCAAAGCGCATAGCGTATTCTCACTTCACTTCAAGATTGTAACCAGCACAACTTTTATTTTGCTGCTGGTAGGCACGATTGGCTTTTTGTTTATTGAATATGACAACCCGGCTACCCTCGCAGAAAAAAGTTTCGGTGCCAAGGCGCTGATAGCGGGATTTCAGTCAGTTGTGATGCGCACAGCGGGATTTAACTCTATTGATATTGGAGCGATGGAGACGAGCGCGCTGTTTGTGGCGATCGCACTTATGTTTGTCGGTGCTAGCCCCGGCAGCACTGGCGGCGGCATCAAAACGACAACCGCCCGCATTTTGCTGATGAGTACCAAAGCCGCACTGCAAGGCAAAGAAGAAGTTAACTGCTACCAGCGTCAAATTCCGATGGCCCGAATCCTCAAGGCGCTCTCAGTAGTGGTTGCCTCCGCTATCAGCGTAGTCATCATCACCACCTGCATCTCTATCAGTGACCCAAATCTCTCTTTTATCAAAATTTTGTTTGAAGCCGTATCAGCCTTTGCTACCGTTGGCCTTTCTACAGGCATCACCGCTGAGCTTTCTATCTCCGGACAGCTATTTATCATTGCCACTATGTACATTGGCCGAGTCGGGATTTTGTTGCTGATGTCAGCCCTGCTGGGTGATCCTAGTCCTAGCGTCATTCGCTACCCCGAAGAAGATTTACTGACCGGCTGATGGTTGGGCACCCTAGAAGCATCTATATAAAGCATCCATCTAGGGCAGCTACTATGCTTCGCAGCTTTCGTCGGCCCAGTCATAAGCGATCGCCCGTCAAAGATCGCCCGCTTAGAAATCCTGGACAGTCTTTAGACGAAGCAATCGAGCGGCTTTTAGACGAAGACGCTGCGGCAATATACTTTACCGCTATGTATTGTCTTGTATTTGTAGCTTATGAATGGTGGCGCTGGTATGCCAAAGTCTTCCCACATCCAATCGCAGTGTCTTTTTGCTGCGGTCTCTTTTCGGCCTACTGTTTCTTTCGCCTGACTAGGCTCAGAGCGCAAATTAAAACACTCAAAATAGCCCGAGACGGCGAGAAGGCCGTTGGCCAATATTTAGAGCGTCTTAGAGCCGATGGCTATCAGGTCTTTCACAATGTTATCGGTCAAAACTTCAATATCGATCACGTTATCATCGGCGTAAATGGCATCTTCACCATCGAGACGAAAACATACAGCAAGCCCATTCAAGGAAAAGCTCATATCCATTTCGATGGCGACTCTATCACCGCCAATGGTTACAAGATTGACCGCAATCCGGTCGTTCAGTCACGCGCACAGGCTGGCTGGCTTGGCACCCAGATTCAAGAGAGCACGGGCCGTCGGTATCAGGTGCAGCCAGTTGTGGTTTTTCCGGGATGGTTTATCACCTCACGCACAGACGCAGCGCGGCGCAGCGGCGTGTGGGTGCTCAATCCCAAAGGGCTCTCCAAGTTTATAGACAATGCACCGCAAAGACTCGCGCCTGAGGAGGTTAGGCTCGTGTCGTACCACCTCTCTAGATACATTCGAACCCACGAAGCTTGAGCATACTCGTATTTAAAAGGGCTGAGAAAAGGGCTGAGAAAAGATCTGAAAAAAGGGCTGAGAAAAGAGTAGAGGCAAACTACAGCGCTAGAACGGTTCCCGTAACGCAAGCACCTGTAAGGTCAGCACCGACAGTAATAGCGCCTTGCAGATCAGCACATAGCAAATTAGACCGAGCTAAAGAAGCCCCGGTAAAATCTGAGCCCTGCAAGTTTGCCTCTTCTAGGTTCGCTTCAGTCAGCGTCGCCCCGTGTAAATCTGAGCGTGACAGATCGGCTTCTCGCAAATTGCTGTCACTCAGGTTGGCACCCCGCAGATCTGCGCCGCGAATGTCTGCGCCTTTCAAGTTACTGCCCATCAGGGTTGCGCCGCTTAAAAATGCACCGGTCAAGCTAGCACCAGTCAGATTTGCACCCATCAGATTTGCGCCGCGCAAGTTAGCACCACGCAGGTCTGCGCCTGTGAGATTGCACTGCATCAAGTTTGCACCCCATAGGTTTGCCCGCAGATCTGCGCCTGATAGATTGGCCCCAACCAGATTGCAGCCTTCTAAGTTTGCTCGATTCAGGCTAGCCTTGCTTAGATCGCAGCCTGAAAGTACACCGCCTGTAAGATGAATACCTGACAGGTTGCAGCCAGAGAGGTCGGTGTCGCTTATGTTCGTGCCTGCCAAATGCTTTAGTTCGCCAGCGCAAAGGGATTTCAGGTCTATGTCGTTGCTCATCTTTGGGTCTTTGTTTTAATTAACTGATTAATTAACTGAGGTTTAAAGGGGCGAGGGTTAGACCTACGATGATCTCGCTATGTTCGATTGTCTTGCTATGTCTGAGAGGCTGACTCTGAGATTGAAAAATCCGGCCAAGATTCTGCAACATCTGGGTTGATAAGACCTGTGCTCAACGTCATTTTCAAAGGGATAGAGGGCAGGCTCAGCCCCTGCTGCAAGCCCGTGACTAAGAAGCTTAGAATTTCTAACAGCTTGGGATCCCATCGGTCACCAGCCTCGGCCTTACAGCTAGCAAATGCGTCAGTCACATGCTTCCACTCGTTCTCAGCGTTCGGATCAGGAGATGTCGGGTTGTCGGGGGTGGCGTTGGGGCCTTGAGACTCTTCGTGGCGACGGCGGGCTACCTCATGCTGAAAAGCGGCTACTAGCCCTAAAATGCGAGACTCTACTGGAATTTGATCGCCTTGCAGGCCAGCAGGCTGTCCGTTGCCATTCCACCATTCGTGCTGATGCGAAATAATTTGCGCGATCGCTCTTAACCTAGGCAGTATTCTCAGCGTCTGCGCCCCCTGATTGAGCGGGCAGCTTTCTCCCTCAGTTTCTAAAGGCTCTTTTGCTAGCTGAGCAGGCGCAATTCGATGCAGCAAGCTCGCTAGCCGCAGTCGCTGCATCTGCCATACGGGCAAATCTAAAAACTGACCCATCATCTCTGAAAGCGAGGCTACTTCTGCGGCCCCCAGTGGATTAGTCGGATCGGCCAAATCAGCTAGCTGAGCCATCCGCAGATACGCCTGTAGCTCATTCGAGACCAAATTTTGACTAAGCGAATCGGCAAACTTAAACGTTTCCGTTTCTCCGACGTTGCGATCGCCCCCTTTCAAATAGTCCACCACCCGCATCACCACGTTGCCGACTTCACCCGTCTTAGTCGAGGCTTCGTCGTCTACTTTTGCAAGGCGCGTTTCCAAATCTTGCTGCACAGCAGTGTCGTAGCGGCCAACATGCTCAGCAGTAATCGCAATCGTTTGGCCCACCAGCGCTGGATCGAATGTCCAAAAGCCATAGAACTTACGCTCTAAGTCATTATCGGGTCTGCCCTGCGGGCCGTATTCTTCTTCTGTTAGCTCTTGGCACAGCACCATTGCGCTATAGGTAGACCCCATAATCATTAGGTGCCACTCTTCAGCCACCGGATCGTCGGCGTCTAGATCAACTAGCGAGACATTGTCTCGGTGGCCTGTTGGGTGCTCACGAAAACCCGCGCCCGAGGCCGCTAAAATCACAATCCTATCGGCAGTATCGGCAATATCAGCGTAGCGATCTGCCTCTTGTAAGTACCACTTTCCCTTTTGAAAAGCAGTCACCATCAGGGGTGACGTCTTCGTCGCCAAAACCGCGTCTTCCAAAGCGTGACACAGCGCCACCAGCGTATTTTTGTAATACACCCCAAAGTTTAGCGGTGTTCGCCCTGCGCTGTCTGCATCCTGATTAGTTGGAGAAGTGGCTTGACGGTCGCGCACTAGTTTGTGAAGAATGGAGCCCGGCAACATGCTGTTACTAAAACCTTACTAAGTAGAGAGAAATTAAAGAGAGTTGAAAAATAACCAAGGACTCAGACAGCTATACAAAAACAATGATGTCTAAAGAATAGTGTCTAAGATGATACCTCAGCCAAGACACGACTTGGTGGTTTTACAGGTGCGCTCAGGGCTTCAGCCAAAGGCGCTCTGCCCAAGCGAGATTCTAGAATCGCCATCACCTCGCGGCCAAAGTCATTGGGATTAGTACGCATTGCCTCTAAGCAAACATCCCCAAAAAACGCCCCTAGCTCGCCAGGGTTCCACAGCAGCTTTAGCGCCACCCAAGGGAGGTAAATCGCCAGCGGATTATAGCCTCGCTTTAGAATGTCATGCTCAAACGCGTACTCTTCTAAATGGGTGTGTGGCTGCAAGCCAATAAAGAAGATCGCAGGCTCTACTTTATCTACCCCAAAAATGTCTTCTAGCTCTCGGTGATAGGCAACGGTTTGTCGAATAGTTTCGTCGCGCTCATCAATCACGTTGAAAGAATAGTTT
The DNA here is from genome assembly GCA_963833005.1 of uncultured cyanobacterium. GTDB lineage: Bacteria > Cyanobacteriota > Cyanobacteriia > Phormidesmidales > Phormidesmidaceae > Phormidesmis. The sequence goes on from CAWHWK010000009.1 coordinate 106,502, forward strand.
ACCGAGACAAAGTCATCAAAGCCAGCAGCCTTTAAGTCGCGGCAATTTTGCAAGACGGTTTTTAGGTTATAGCCCATCCGCATTTTGCGCACTAACTCTTGTGAACCGCTAGTAATGCCAATTTCAAAGTAATTCATCCCGGTCGCCACCATCAGCTCGCACAGCCTAGGCGTCAGGTTATCAGCGCGAATGTACGCCGCCCAGTTGATATCTGTCATCCCAGAGGCTTGAATCTTTTCTAACAGCTCAACAGCATCGTCGATGTAGCGCTTAGCGGGGATAAACTGCGCATCGGTAAACCAAAACTTGCGAATGCCCCGGTCATATAGCTGCTGCATTTCCTTGACCACTTCGTCGGCAGGATTAATGCGCACCTGCTTGCCTTCGACCACGGTGTAGATGCAATAGCAGCAGTTGTGCGGACAGCCACGCTTGGTTTGTACGCCAATATAAAAGTCTTGCGATTGTAAGTAGTACTCAAACTCGGGCCACATCGCCTGAATGTAGTCGTAGTCGCAAGCAGTTTTTTCGATGGGGGTAGGCCATTCGTGAATTAGGCGATCGCGTGGCGTTTCACCTACCACATAGCAGCGCTCACCGCTAAAGTCCTCACCGCGCAGCAGCTTCTCCATCAGGGTTTCGCCCTCGCCTACCGAGACAATGGCCCCAACGGGCAGCATCTGCGGCATCTGCTCATAAAATACGCTCACCGCGCCCCCGCCGACCACAACCTTTGCCTCAGGCTGATACTGCTTAGCCCGCTTCAGGCCGCGCTTCACTAGCTTTTCATTGCGACGTAGCTCAGCTAAGTAAGTGGCGGTCATCCGCGCACCCCCCAAAGCGCCTCTGAGCCTCACTAAGGGATTAGACGCATAGGCAAATTCAAAAGCATTTTGTAACGGGTTGCCGCCTCTGCCACCTACTGGCGCATAAATCTGAATATCTCGCCACGAAAACACCAATATTGTCGGCTGAAAGCTATCAATACATCGATCTAGTGCCGCTGTAAAATCTAATGGGGGGACCGTTCCCATATCAAAAATCTGCTGTTCTACATCGGGGAAGCACTTGTGTACATGGTCTGCTAGGTACACCACACCGATAGGAAAAATCGGATTGCAAGGAAGACGAACGTAAAGAACGCGGTGGGTCATGGTGTGAGGAAGGAAGCAGGCTTGCTCTCTCAGGTTTTTCATATATCTTTACGATAGCATTGACGCCACAGACTCGCATTAATCCCGGCATTAATCTTGGCCAGCTCAAATGAGCTTACCTACAGCAACAGCGCAACAGCGCAGTATCTGTGAGCCATAAGGACGAAGTTTTATTACGCTTTATAGTTTTATATAGAGATGCTTTTCTGCAAATATAGATAAATGGTCACTATTGGAAGATGCTAGTCTCGCCAAACAAATGAGAGAATACATATCCTTTTAATTTCAGGTGTGATTGCTTCGGCATTGACTAATTGACTAACAGCTTCACTTGCGATGGCTATCTTCAGTCGTCGTCTTTCAGAAAATGACTGACAAAAAACGACTGACTCAAAGGAGTCGAACTTTTGTGTGTCTTCTTTGTGAATTTCCGTGAAAACACTTGATTTTACAACGTTTCTCGTAGACGGATAGGCTTGGTAGCCTTCTTTACAGTCGCTGATTTTCCTAAGTGTTAGCCTCACAGTGTTAGCTTTTTTAATGTGAAGTGTTGCAGAACTCTTTCTTACTTGCCCTAAACCATGGCTCAAATTTTAGATCCCGTTCCTTCTAAAGATGCTGCTGTCCTGCTCTGCTGCTATGTAAATGTCACGAGCAAGATTCAAATTGCTCGGATTACGAACGTCGCTGACTGGTACTTTGAGCGCGTTGTCTTTCCAGGTCAGCGGTTACTGTTTGAATCGCCGGTCTCAGGAAATCTCGAGATTCATACGGGGATGATGGCTAGCGCTATTTTGTCGGATACGATTCCGTGTGAACGCCTTGCTATTGACGATGAAATGGATCAGACCTTGCCCCCTAGTGCCCATGCTCGCTCAGAGAGCACACAGCAAGATGGTGGTGGCGCTGTTCCGGCTACAGTGGCCTCTGAATAGACACCCAAGCACTCAGTCGTTATAGAAAATAGTCGTTGAAGTGCTATGCCTTTAGAATAAAGGACTTGTTTTAGAGGTTAGTGCTGGTGGATCTTCCATCTTTTTTATGGCTCTGGAGAATAGCTGCTTGGTCTATGGGCCTTTCTCTGAGCGTGTACAGTCTTCTAGCGATCAGTGGCGGTACGCTTTACTACACACGCCACAGCGATCGCGATCGGCCTTTGTGGCTACGACCGCTACACTTCACGCTAGGTGCAATACTGGTCGCACTCGTTCTTTTGCTGCTGAGCATCGGCGTAGTTGGAACGCTAGGCGAGTATGGTCATTTAGGTCACTCTATCCATCTGCCAGCCGGTGTGGTGGTGGTGGCTCTAACGCTAGCCTCAGCTTGGAGCGCGACCCGTATCAGTCCAGAGAGACCTTGGGCGCGCAAACTGCACCTGTCACTCAATGGCATACTGCTGATGGCTTTTATTGGCGTCACCGCTACGGGCTGGAGCGTGGTACAAAAGTATTTGTAACTTTACAGATGCTCTTATGATGAGAGGTATCTGATGGGAGATATCCAATGGGAGATATCTTTGGCTCAGAGATGCTTAAAGATATCTTTACTGTCAACTTTCTACGCTATGGCTGCTGATCCTCAACTTAACGCCTCGTTAGAAACCGAACTGGCAGAAGATAAACTGGCAAAAGATGAACTGGAAGCAGAGCGCTTCAATGTTTCCCCCCTGATTCAGTTGACGCTGATGTCTTTTTACACTTCCTTGGTTGTTCCTCTGCCATTCTTAGCGACTGCAACGAATTCACCGATTCCATCCACACTGCTTTGGATAGGTGGGGCAATCGGTGCAGCCGCGCTATGGGGTGGGCTTAGTGAGCGAGTAGAGGTTGATGAAAGCGGAATTGCGCTCACATACCCAGGCTGGGTGAGGGTTTTTGGCCGTAGGGGTTGGGCTTTAACATGGGCCGACATCACAGCGCTAAAACCCCGTTCTACGGGGCAAGGCGGCATTGTCTACTATTTCCTTAACAAACAGCAAGATAAAGCCTACTTACTGCCAGTGCGGGTGGTGGGCTTTGCCAAACTGGTAAGGTACGTAGAGGCCAAAACACAGATCGATACGCGCGATGTTAAGCCGCTGGCACAGCCTTGGATGTACCTTATTCTATTAGGGCTAACGGCGCTGCTGCTGCTTGTAGATATTTGGACGATTACGACAGCGAGCCATTTTGTTCCTGATTTTTAGCTAAGACTTTTTAGCTAGTAATTTCAACCAACCGTTCACTTTATCTCTTTGGAAGGCGTTATCATCTCTGTGCCGCTGCTGACCTTTGATCAGGTAACGATGAGAGCTACGGCTGGCATTGTTGAAATAATTAAAGCGGTTACTTGCTCAGTTGAACAAGGAGACTTTGTGGCCCTAGTAGGTCCGTCTGGCGCGGGTAAGACGAGCTTACTGCGACTAATGAACCGGCTGACAGAGGCTGACAGCGGACGCATTACTTTTAATGGGCAAGATATTCACGAGCTGCCGGTGGTTTCGCTGCGACGCCAGGTAATACTGGTCAACCAGGAAAGTCGTTTGCTGGGGATGAGCGTGCAGGAAGCCTTGGGCTATCCATTGCGGTTGCGACGGGTTGCGCCTGCTGAAGTGGCAGCGGCGGTGGCTGAGTGGGCCGAGCGACTAAAGATTCCGACCGACTGGATGGAGCGACAGGCGATCGCGCTTTCATTGGGTCAGCGGCAGCGAGTTGCGATCGCCCGCGCGCTCATCGGCGAACCCAAGCTGCTGCTATTAGATGAGCCAACCTCTGCCCAAGATGTCGGCTACAGCGAGTTTTTGCTCGCTAGCTTAGCTAGCTGGGCCTGTCAAAAAAAGTTTGCAGTTGTGATGTCAAATCATCAAATAGAGTTAATGGCAACTCACGCAACGCGGCTGTGGCAGATGAATTCAGGCCGTTTGGTAGCAGACCTAGCGGCTAGCGCTGTAGATTGGGCGCAGCTACGACAGATGTTGGTGCTCGCAGAACAGCAGGCACAGACAGAATGGAGTTAGGGTTCTAGAGGTCGTTAAAGAAGGTCTCGAAAAGACTGAAAAAATTAGGCGGGGCGGCTGTGGGCGATCGCAACGGCCTCTATCGGCGCTGATTCCAACGTCCGAGAGCAAATACGATACCCTACATTTCTCACCGTCTGAATCAAATCGGGATGACGCGGGTCAATCTCAATTTTCTTACGGAGTGACAGCACATGTGTATCTACCGTGCGGGGATTATCTATCGCATCTGGCCAAGCTCTGCGCAGTAAGTCTATCCGGCTGAGCGGCTGGCCTTCAGCCTGCGCCAAAATATACAGCAAGCTGAATTCCTGTGGCGTCAGGTCGACAAAATCTTCTCTGTAGCGCACTCGCCGCTGCACCAAATCTATATGCAAATCACCATAGTCAATCGATAGCGGCGTAGAGCTGTGCCGACTGCGGCGAGTCAGCGACTCCACCCGCGCCAAAAATTCTTGAATCCCAAAAGGCTTTTTTAAATAATCATCCGCGCCCGCCTGCAATCCCGCAACCACCTCTTTCTCGCTAGTACGAGCCGACAGCATTAATATAAGCGGATAGCCCTGATTGCGTAGCCAGTGGCATAGCTGAATACCCTGTCCACCCGCAAACTCAGCTTCTAAGACCACCAGCCCTGGCTGCTGAGACTGAAAGCTGTCTCTAGCCGAAAGCATATCTGCGCACTGGCTAACGCGATAGCCTGCCTGCTGCAAATTCCAACTCAGCAGAGAACGCAGATTGACATTGCTTTCGACGACCTGAATGTTTTGCTTAACGCTAATTTGTTTAACACTAGATCTAATAGTTGCGATCACAAGAAACTCGACACGTTAGATATGGTTGCTAAAAGGAATTTACTGATAGGCCCTCATGTCTTTGAGACTAGCAGAGCTGTTTTTCGAGTTCTGTAATCGAAGTTACGAGAACACGCCTCTTTGCAGCGCCGCCTGCGTCACTGGCTTTATCGGCACTAGCAGAGACCGTTCAGGCAGTTCACGGGCTTAGCTACAGACGACTGAACCAAACTGAATCTCCTACAGACTGAACCAAACTGATAAAATAGAAAGACACCTTTAGTCATATTGCTTTACAACTTCCTGAGCGTCATCTTTTTATAACTGCTACAAGCCAAATTGTTAAAACTAACGCACACTGCCGTAACCGGCCCCCTGACAGATACAGGTACGACGGCTTGCCTGTTAAGTTAAGCTGTTAAGTTAGTTGTAATTGTTCTTCGTAATTGTTTTCAATCAAACGTTTGCAAACCTATTCGCAATTGACTGTTTTTATCAATTGACTGTTTTTCACTGAGTGAGGCCAACCAACAAATGCTTCAGGACGCCAGAGTAATTCGTTACTACCAGCGAATTACTGACACCTTCGTAGACTATTGGAACAAGGGCTATCGTACCGATGAACTTAGGCTTTATCTCGAAGGATATGTGACTTCTTTGCGCCACTCTGGTGCTATGGAGTCCTACCTTATTAACAAGCTAGAGCAAGAAGCTATGCGCTTTTTATACGACACTTCTAACTTTGTCGTAGCTCAGCCAGAAGTAGAAACTGACTATTACTAGCCGCGACTATTGACAACAAAATCTGGAAAAAACGAAATCTGGAAAAAACGCCATACAAAAAGCGCCTCGGCAAACCCTGAAGATCTGCTGAGGCGCTTTTGATATAGAGAAGTTAGGCGTAACTGAGTAAAAAACTCAGCCAACCGTGAGACAGAACTAGGAAGCTAAGGCTACTTCAACCGTCTCTTGTAAATTTCCATCTTGATACATTTTGATCAAAATATCCGAGCCGCCAATGAATTCGCCATTGATGTAGACCTGGGGAATTGTGGGCCAGTTGGAATATTCTTTGATGCCCTGGCGAATTTCAGGATCTGCCAGCACGTCTAGGGTCTCGTAAGGAGCGCCTAGCATGTTCAAAATTTGCACGACGTTGTTAGAAAATCCGCACTGCGGCATTAGCTTGGTGCCTTTCATAAACACCATTACTTTGCTTTCGGCAACGAGGGTATCGATTCTTGCTTTGGTTTCTGGAGACATTACTATCCTAAAAAATAGACTTCGTACGTTAATAGTAGAGGGAATCCATTATAAACGGGTAGCAGTAGATGGGCGGCAGTGACTGAAGTTACTAAGACTGTGATCGATAAAACTGTGGCCGTTAGACTGCAATCACTAAACTATTCGATTGTGTTTGTGTCTACTTAGCTGGCGGCTGTCATCTCTTTCGGCGTGCTGGTTTCGAGCGAAAGCGCATGAATCGCTTCAGACGACATGGCCGAATCGACCGCTTTGTATACGAGCTGATGGCGCTTTACTAGGCTGAGCCCCTCAAAGGCGCTAGAGACGATGGCAACCTGATAGTGATCGCCGCCACCTGTCAGGTCTTGGACGGCAACTTCTGCGTCGGGTAGGCCCGCTTTTATCATCGCTTCTACCTGGCTAGGGCTAATCATCTATGCCTCCTTATGCTTTGGATGGAACTAACCTTACTATTATGCCGCAATCTTCTGCTGCTTATTTTTACAGCTAATTTTCTGATTGCGGCCTGCGTTTGAATAGTGTTGACAGTAGTGCTGGCGCGCAGCGGTTACTGACCAGGCGCGTCATAGGCAACGCCAACAAAGCCTAGTTCGTAGAGCTGTTGATAGGCTTGCTGACCGAGTGGCCGAGTGGGCTGCTGAGAGCTGACAACTTCGACCAGTAGAGGAACAGCCAGATCAGGTCTGCTTTGAGCCCGGTAAACGACCGCGAGCTGGTAGCTGGCCTGGTCGCGAACCTGGGCAGATTCGAGCGCAAGGTCACGCAGATCGGTGTTAACTCGGCTGTCGATACCGACAAAAACGCCGGATAAACTTTGGTAGTAGGTTGAAACCTGATTGAGAGCGTCGCGAGCGCTGACTAGCTTGGTGGCGGCTAAGGTGTAGTTTTGCTCAGCGATCGCACCTTCTGCTTCACTCATCAACGCCTGGCCTGCGGCGATGCCAATCGGGCTGTCAGCACCTTCTATCGCTCGGGTGGCCCCGGATGCTTCAGCAGGTGGCTGTGCATCAACTGGCAAATCGGTCGTCTGGGCTTGGGCCGTAAGGGGCATGGACGCGGCGATCGCACCCGCCACCACAATCGCTGCCGCCTTTGGGGATACGCCAGATAATAATGCTCTAACGATGGAAACCATAGGTAAAAAGAAGACTCGGTCTTTAGGTGATTCAACCTAGATTAGGGCATGAGGTCTGCGGTTGTCGCCCTTTTGTGTGACTCTTGCCCAAGTGGACAGATTCTCAAGTGGCCAGACCTGACTTCTATCATGTACGCGGTGAAACGGTTTGCGATAACATCACCATGAGCAGGCGAGGCATCTAGAGGCATCTATGAGTGAGTCCAAAAATTCTACAAACGATCAAGATCCGCTAGCGCCGAGTGCGCCTAATCAACCGAATACTGGCCAATCGAATACTGGCCAGCCAAATAAAGGCGTGCTGCCAGGTTTAGAAGGGGTGATTTTGCAGCGCGGTGGCGAAGAACTGCGGCTAGAGAAGGTGAAAGACCGCCTGACAATTTGCCTGAAATCGGCGGATGCTTTGCCTGCGCTGGCCGATCGGTGGCAGCCCCAGCAAACTCAAACGATTACGCCTCAGCAGTTATATGCTCACGGAGCCATTATGGAGTGGCAGCTCCAGGCATCGCAGCTAGATGATGCGCTTACCGCGCTGCGATCTGCCGAGGGCGTCGTATACGCTAGCCACGTGTATCAGCTAGAGGCTAGCCCAGGTACGTATGTGTATCTTGCCAATGAGCTAACTGTACAGTTTGCACAGGGGGTGGCGATCGCACAAATCGAATCCATCGCCGCTACTTTTGGCATCATCCGTACCCATGCGCTAGACCCGCTCAATCAGAACAGCAACACCTACTGCTTCAAAGTTGGCCCTGCCGCCCGCCAAAATCCTTTAAAGATTGCCAACGAGCTGGCCCGACTGCCGCAAGTACTGCTAGCCGAGCCCAATATCATCATGGCGATCGCACCGCTCTATCGCCCTACCGACACGCGCTACCCAGAGCAGTGGCACCTCTACCACCGAGGCGGACCCAACCTCGCCCCTAGCTCCCATGTCTCTGCCGAAAAAGCCTGGGACATTACCCGAGGCAGCCGGTCTATTACGATTGCGATCACTGACGACGGCTTCGATTTGGCCCACCTAGATCTGCAAGGACCCGGCAAAATCGTCGCCCCCCGCGACCTAAAAAACAAAGACGATTTGCCCACGCCTAGCCAAAACGAAAACCACGGAACTGCAGTTGCAGGCGTTGCCTTAGCCGAAGAAACGGGACAAGGCGTCGTTGGCATTGCCCCTGGCTGTAGCCTGATGCCGATTCAGACAACGGGCTATTTAGATGACCGCTCAATCGAGCAGCTATTTGACTGGGCTATTGACCGGGGCGCTGATGTGATTTCTTGTAGCTGGTCGCCAGCTTCTATTTACTTTCCGCTTTCTCGGCGAATCAGCTCAGCAGTTAACAAGGCGGCGACTAAAGGACGCGGTGGTAAAGGCTGCGTTGTGGTCTTTTCGGCTGGGAATGCCAATCGCCCCGTAGAAGGCAAGGTTGAAGAATCGGGCTGGCCTCAAAACTTACTACGCGGGATGACTAACTGGCTAAGTGGCTTTGCCATCCATCCTGATGTGATCACCGTATCGGCCTGCACTAGCTTGAATCGAAAGGCTGCCTATAGCAACTGGGGTCGGCATATTTCGGTAACCGCGCCTAGTAACAATGCGCCGCCGTCTATGGCCCTCTCTGCGGGCACGTTTGACACCGGGCCACCAATTCGGACGGCGCTGCCCGGTCGGGTGGTGCTGACGAGCGATCGCACCGGATCGGCAGGCTACACCGTTGACGACTACACCGGGTTTGGCGGTACGTCTAGCGCCTGTCCTTTGGTCGCTGGTGTGGTAGGGCTAATGCTCTCAGTCAATCCTGATTTGAGTGCTCGCGATGTCAAGCAGATTTTGCAAAGCACGACAGACAAAATTATTGATAAAACCCCTGACCCCCAGCTTGGCCAAAGCTACGGTAGCTACGACCGCAATGGGCATTCGTATTGGTTTGGCTATGGCAAGGTGAACGCGCATCAAGCGGTGAAGGCAGCTAAAGAGTACTCAGAGCGCGATCGCGCCTTGCATCAAACGATCTCTGTTCGCAATCGCACCGCTTTTCCCATTCCAGATGACGACCCTCGGGGCGTTTTTAGCCCAGTCACTATCGATCAAACCGGCACCTTACAAGACATCAAGGTGTACATTCAAGCCGAGCACGAGTTCTTGAGTGACGTTTCTTTTACGCTGATTGCGCCGCAGGGTCAAAAGGTTTTAGTCCAAGCTCGCACTTTGGGCCGTCAAACGCGGCTGCAAAGAACCTACTCTTTTGTGAGTACGCCTGCGCTGCGTCGGCTGCTAAAAGTAGAGGTCAAAGGCCGCTGGCAACTGCAAGTCATCGATCACGTGCCCAGCAGCATTGGCCGTCTCAATCAATGGGAGCTGGTGATTGGAATTTAGTGATTTAGTGATTAGAATTTAGGCTTCTAGCTGAACGGCTGAAGATACCTGCGATAGCAGATGCAGTTGAGCTTGCAAATCAGCCGTTAGATGCTTTGACTGTGCTTTGTTCGTACCTGTTTTGTAATTAGCGACTGACATCGGCTCGCCGATGCGGGCAGTGACAGTTCCTCGCCATTTGGGGCAAAGTTCGCTGTATTCCAGGTTAATAGGGATGATTTTGACATCTAAGTTAGGATGCGATCGCTCAGCTCGCAGGGCAATTCTTGCCAGCCCAGGCTTTAGAGGATGAATGCCATCTTGGTAAATGTCTCCCTCCGGATAAATCACCAGCATTTCTTTTTCCTGCAAAAGCTGCACACCGTGGCGCAGCGTCTTTACCGACGGGCGGCGCACATGTACCGGAAATCCACCTAGACGCCTGATAAACCAGCCTTGAATCCCCAGGCATTCGTCAGCAGTGACCATAAATCGCAGATAGCGGCCCGCTCTTTTGCCGATCAGCCCAACTAGCAGCGGATCCCAGCGAGATTGGTGGGTGGGTGCTAGCACCACAGGGCCACTTCGGGGAATGTTGGCTTCGCCGATAATTTCGATTTTGCTGAAGTAGACAGGCAGCACTATCTTTTCACCGATGCCGTACATCAGGGGCGCTAGCCAGGGAGAAAGCTTGGACGAAATTACAGGACAGCGGTGATCAACAGGAAACACCATATCAGCAGAAGAGTTTATCAGCATAAAAGGGGGAAGAGCACCCAGTAGACGTCTTGAAATCGATAGGTCAAGAAAACATGTGTTTAAAAAACATGTGTCGAGAGAATCGAAAATCAGGCCAGTCGCTGGCAGAAAAAGGCTTGTTTCTACAGATAAAACTGTAGGAGGGGCCCCGGCGCTATTGAACCGTACCGATCAAAGTAAATCCTTTGATTTAGACGCTTGTATTTAACACTATGCGCCTTAGGCACCCTGTCGGCGGCACAAACTGACACTTTCGCGTTTGGTCTGCTGCGTTTGGTCTGCTGCGTTTGGTCTGCTGCGTTTGGTCTGCTGCATTCGAGCCGCCGTTAGCAAAAAAGGATAGACCTGCCGCTGGTACAAGGGGGATAGAGCCAAAGGGCTGATTACTTTTGCAGTCTTTTTTGTTGAAACCAGGCTTGCAGTTGCTGACGACACGGCTCTTCTAAAATGCCGCCAACAACAGGCAGTTTATGGTTAGAGCACGGGCTATCAGGCAAGTTAAGTACAGATCGCACTGCGCCTGCTTTCCTATCGTCAGCGCCATACACTAGTAATCCCAGCCGAGACTGTACGATTGCACCAGCACACATCATGCAGGGTTCTAGTGTGACGTAGAGTATGCAGTCGTTTAAGTGCCAATTACCCAACCTTTCGCTAGCCGCGCGCAGCGCCAGTACTTCTGCATGGGCAGTCGGGTCGTGATCGCGCTCTTTACGGTTTACCGCTTGGGCAATGAGCTGGTTATCGGGGTCAACGACAATGGCCGCAATCGGCACTTCACCGGATTGACCGGCATGATGAGCAAGGAGAAGGGCCTGTATCATCCAGTGGCGGTGGCGGTGGTAGATAGAATTTGCGATCGCAGCTGGTGGAATCTCAAACGGTAAATCAGGCGGCAATACGGGCTCAGGTAATCTATCCGACAAACTGTCCGTCATCTTTAATTTGCGCTGCTTGATTTGCGCTGCTTTCTTTCTTTGCTGTGCTTGCTTTACTGGCTGTGGCATGAGCGATCGCAACCCATCATCACAGAATTCTGAGTAATTACGGATTTCATCCAGTCGGGATTTCTATCCAGGTGCCATACTTACTATTATCTATAGCTACAGCCGTAGCCATCGTGCCAATACATACGTACGATAGGCGACAAGACTTGCCACATGCCAATAAGTATGGTCACCACCGTCGATTTCCTTAACCAACTCAACCCCTCTCAGCGCCAGTCTGTAGAGCATTTTACCGGGCCGCTGCTCGTCGTCGCCGGAGCCGGTTCAGGAAAGACCAGGGCCCTGACCTACCGTATTGCCAACCTTATTCTCAATCACAACGTCGATCCAGAAAATATTTTAGCGGTGACGTTTACCAACAAAGCCGCTCGCGAAATGAAAGAGCGCATTGAAAAGCTCTTTGCCGAGCAAGAATCACTCGCTCGACACAGCAAGCCACTTCACATGCTGCCTCAGCGCGAGCAGGTACAGCTGCGCTCCTACGTCTACAAAACCTTTATCAAAGGGCTGTGGGTGGGCACCTTCCACGCCCTCTGCGCCCGTATTCTGCGCTACGACATCGAAAAATACAAAAGCCCCGACGGTCAAACTTGGACCAAAAGCTTCTCTATCTTTGATGAATCCGACGCCCAGAGCCTCGTCAAAGGCATCGTCGTCAGCCAAATGAATCTAGACGACCGCAAGTTCAACCCGCGCTCCGTCCGCTTTGCCATCAGCAACGCCAAAAACCAAGGGTTCACGCCTGACGAATACGAACAAGAAAATCCTCACTTCAAAGGCCGTACTATCGCCGAAGTGTACCGCTACTACCAAAAAGGACTCTCCGCCAATAACGCCCTAGATTTTGACGATCTTATCCGTCTTCCCGTTCAGCTTTTCCGACAAAACGATCAGGTTCTCAACTACTGGCATCGTCGCTTTCGCCATATCCTCGTTGACGAATATCAAGATACCAACCGCACACAGTACGACCTCATTCAGCTTCTATCTACGAATGGCAAAGGCCAAAACTTCGACGAGTGGGAGCAGCGATCCGTCTTCGTCGTTGGCGACGCGGACCAAAGCATTTACTCTTTTCGCGCCGCCGATTTCACAATCTTGATGGGCTTTCAAGCCGAGTTTGGTGACGGCCTTTCTGATGAAGAAACCGAAACCCTAGTCAAACTAGAAGAGAACTATCGCTCCACTTCCAACATTCTCGATGTTGCCAATCATCTAATCGAAAACAACACCGAGCGCATCGACAAAGTGCTGCGGGCAACTAGAGGAGAAGGGGCCTCCATCTTGTGTCACCGGGCCGACAACGAGGTGATGGAAGCTGAATATGTAGTGAGTCAAATCCGCAGTTTAGAGAGCAAAAATCCTGAGCTTCGCTGGCAAGATTTTGCCATTCTCTATCGGACTAACGTCCAGTCTCGGGCTATGGAGGAAGTGCTTAACCGATACGAGGTTCCGTATCGACTGGTTGGCGGCTTGCGCTTTTACGATCGCCGTGAAATCAAAGACATTTTGGCGTACATGCGCCTTGCGGTAAATCCCGCCGATAGTATTAGCCTCAAACGCATTATCAACACCCCTCGCCGAGGCATTGGCAAAACCACCTTAGATAATTTAGAAAAAGCTGCCAACGAGCTAGGCGTGCCGCTCTGGGACATTATTAAAGACGAAACTTCTGTCAAAACGTTAGCAGGCCGAGCCGGAAAGAAAGTCAGCAGCTTTGCAGAAATGGTGAGCAGCTGGCAGGAGAAAGTAGAAACCATCTCTCCCACCGTTATTGTTCAAGACGTTTTAGAACAAACTGGCTATATCGAAAAACTAAAGGTAAAGGGCACAGACGAAGATGAAAACCGAATAGAAAATATTCAAGAGCTGTACAACGCGGTCGTTCAGTTTGAAGAAGAAAACGAAGACGCCACGCTGCTCACATTTTTAGCGAATGCCTCGCTAAATGCCGACAACGATGACGACAACCAAGACAACAAAGTCACCCTGATGACGCTTCACGCTTCCAAGGGTCTGGAATTCCCAGTGGTATTCTTAGTTGGCCTAGAGCAAGGGCTATTCCCCAGTTTTCGCTCGTTAGAAGACGCTGCCGCCATCGAAGAAGAACGCCGCCTTTGCTATGTCGGCATTACCCGCGCCCAGGACCGGCTGTTTCTCTCTCACGCACGCGAGCGACGCACCTATGGCCAAATGAGAGAAGTCTCTACCCCGTCTATTTTCCTTGGCGAATTGCCTCGTGACTACATCTTGGCTACTGTTCCTAGCGCCCTACCCGAGCGCTGGACAACCACCAACCGACAGGCAAAGCTCAAAAATCCCCAGCCCAATCTGAATAAACCCAACACACACGAAAACGACTGGGCAGTCGGCGACCCAGTTGATCACAAGGCTTTTGGCAAAGGCAAAGTCACTCATATCTTTGGAGCGGGCAACAAAATCTGCCTTGCTATTCACTTCCCTGGCATCGGCAAAAAAATTATCGATCCAAGAACTACTGTTCTCACTCGCCCTTAAAAGTCGCCCTTAAAGCACGTCTTCAGAGCTTGCTATGAGCTGCTGAAGACACAGTTTCTTTTCCGTCAACTTCTTTTCCATCAAAGAGATCGTCTGGCTCGTACAGATACTCAAACCAGTTACCAAACGGATCGCGCCCATAGAAGGAGGCGGTGCCGTCACGATGTTCATGAATTTTGCCGACTTTCACGCCATCTGCTTTGAGCTTTTCGTAGGCGGTGTCAATTTCTGTGCGATCGCTAAACACAAATCCAAAATGTGGCCCGGCCTGATCATAATCAGGGCTCATCAGCGCTAGGCCATCATTGCCTGCCTTCAGATAGGCCCAATCACTATCCTGCCAAACCAGCTTCATTCCCAAGTTTTTGTAAAACTCAGCCGCTTTCGCCACATCTTCTACACACACGGCCACATGACCCAATCGCTTCATTTGCATCTGCTGCATTCCTTCAAAAGTTCTATTCTTATTTTAGGGCGTATCTTCAGGCTAGTGTACGGACGCCAGCCCATTGACGGTATTTACGAAACACACCCGTATTCCGCCCTTTTCCGTCAGCAGCTAATATAAATATGTCGGACACGGAACTTCCACCAAGCTGAAATGAAGTCAATCTTGTCTGGCTTGGACCTAGCGCATTTTGAGGATTTTTTTTAATGGAAACAACTTTTGATTCTGACAAGCGAAAACTTTTTTCAATCGCCTCGCACGGTTCTATTTTTCTCAGTCAGCTAGTCTTATCAGCAGGCGTTCCTCTTGCCTTCTTGGTTCTATCTGACGACCTTGTCGTCAAAGAAAATGCCAAGGAAGCTTTGAACTTTCACTTCAATATGTGGCTCTACAGCGTGTTGTTGATTATCCCAGCGGCTTTGATTATCGGGCTGCCGCTAGTCGCCCTGTTAGGCTTGGTTCAGATCATTATGCCAGTATTGGCAATTCTTAGCAGTGTCAGCGACCCGGATCAGGCCTATCGCTATCCGTTTATCTTTCGCCCCCTTTAGTGGCTAGATTAGTGGCCAAATTTAGTGGCTAGATTATTTTGGTTCTGATCTTTTCAGCCCTGAATCGCGGCAGCTAGCACCATCAGTTGTGTCATTGGCTTATGCCATCGGCGGAATCGTCAGACCCTTTAGCGGTCTGGCGATTTCTTTTTTGCTAAGTCTCTTGGATTGAATTAAAACACCGAAGTTGCCTAATCCCATAGGGCTAATGAGTTGCTGTAAGGCATCTCGACGCATCATAATGCTTTGAATATTTTGAGCAGTCGCTTTTTCACTAGATTGAGGGCGAGGCGAGGCGATCGCACCTAGGCGATCGCCTAAACCCAACGCCATCAAAAACAGCCCCTGCTGAGTAAAGCCTAACGTCTGCAAACCTAGCTCATTCCCTTTATTTTCTAAGGCTGTAAAGTTCACATGGGCAGTAATGTCTTGCTCACCCACGTAAATAAACGGATCGTTGTGATGAGCGTGACGGTAGTAGCACTGCAAAGTGCCTTCTTTGCGCGCTGGGCTGTAATAGCGCTGGGCAGTATAGCCGTAGTCAATAGTTAGCAGATAGCCTCGATCTAATTTGTCAGTGATTTGTTGAATCCAGTCAAGTGCCGCTAGGTTGACTTCTGTTCGATAGCCATCTGAGTATTGGCTGAAATCGATGTTGATCTTTTTAAAGTAGCTTTCTAGCTTTGGTGTGGAGAGTTCTCCTAGCTGGGAGGAAAAACCGTTCTCGTTGTAAACAACGTAGACTTCTTGCAGCTTTTGACCTTGTAGTTTTTGAGGGTGCAGCTCTACCCAATGAACGGGAAAGGCATCTATGAGTTCGTTGGAGAAGGCGCAGCCGGTGATGGTGTTGGGCGCGATCGCATCTAAACTCTGCCAGCTCACAGAAATGCCGCTATCGTTCCAGTGGCTTAGCCGCTTTTGCTGCTCAGCTTTGAGCGCTGCTGATTTTTCGACGATGATGTAGTTAAGCGTAGCGAAGCAGTCTGGATGATGGGTTTGGATGTGCGCGATCGCATCTCCGGCAACCAGTCCTTGCCCTGCGCCCATCTCCACCAAATCAAATCGAGCAGGCCGACCGAGCGCCTCCCACATATCTGCAAACTGCTCTGCCACCACCTCACCAAAGTCGTGGCCCATATGCGGCGAGGTCACAAAATCACCCTGTGGCCCAATGATGCTGTCGCGGGTTGAATAATAGCCAAACTGCGGATGATACAGCGCTAGCTCCATATACTCGGCAAAAGTGATTCGTTGTTGCACGCTTTGCTGAATGCGCTGCGAAATCACCTGCTTTAGATTTGTCGAACCGTTTAAACCTTTTGAACTACTCAACATGCTCTTCCGCTGCTTGCCGCTTCTAGGATAGAACCTTTTAACGTTCAGCCGAGGGCATCTCTAAAAGTTAAGAAGTTGGGGCACTCTACTGGGGCATGGTAAATCATTTCGCCTGCCTACATGCCTCTGGATTCAAAAATATGCAGCAGACAGTTCAAAAGAAGACAGTTCAAAAGAAGACAGCTCAAATTTCCGCAATTATTGAGAAACGCCGCCCGGTTGTTCGCCGAATTGAAGCGGTCGAGACGCATTTGAAGATACTGTCTGAAGCACTTTACGCTTTGCAGGCGCAGTGTAGTGCTCAAATTCAGAAAGTAGACGATGCGGATGTGTGCGATCGCCTAAGTCAGATAAACACATCGCCACTACAGTCGAGTATCAAAGCCGAGCTACAAACCTTAGCCAATCTTAAACGGCGATTCTCTCGCGATACGCTGAACATTGGCGTGATTGGTCGAGCGAGACAGGGTAAAAGCCGTTTATTGCAGAGCCTTAGTGGACTGACGACGGACGAAATTCCTGATGGCGATCGCCAGCACTGCACAGGCGTTCGTAGCACGATTCGTCATCAGCCGACAACCGATACCTATGGTGAGGTTTGTTTTCACTCTGAGCAGTCTTTTTTAAGCGATGTAATTGCGCCGTATTACAAAGCGCTGGTCTTGGGCCAAAGGCCACTTTCCTTAGACGCCTTTGCCAGGCAGCCGCTGCCAAAGCTACCTAAAGATCGCTCGGCCTATGCTGAACCTGGAGCTATGTATGAGCATCTCAAGCGATATCACAACTGCTTTAATCAGTACGCGGGGCTGCTAGGCTCTCCTCCTAAGCAAATTTCTAGAGGCGAGATTCGAGCCTACGTCGCTCAAGATACGCCGGATGGACAGCGCATTTTCTTTAATTATTTGGCGGTTCGAGACGTTAAGATTACGTGCCTGTTTCCGCATGAAGAAGTGGGGCAAATTGCGCTGGTAGATATGCCAGGACTGGGCGATACCGGTGTCGGCGATGAGGCGCGGCTGGTGCAAACGCTTGGACAAGACGTAGATGTGGTTTTGTTTGTGCGGATGCCGAAGTCTTCAGGTGACTACTGGGCCGATGTGGATGTACGGCTTTACGATGTCGCCAGAAAAGCGCTGCCGATGCTGCCGCTAGAGCTATGGTCTTTTCTGGTACTCAACCGGACTAGCGCAGATTCTAAAAATGGCGATAACTGGCACAACTGCGAAGATTTGAAGGAAAGTCTGGCAGAGAAGCACATTCAAGTGGTGCAGCAAATGACCACGAACTGCGCTGATGATGCGGAAGCGGAGGCCCTGCTGGACTCTATCTTACAATACATGGCTGAGAACATTACTCAGCTTGATCGTCAGTACGCTAGCGCGTGTCAGGATTCTTTGTCCCAACTACAAAGGGCGATTGAGTCGGAATTGAAGAAGGCTCAGCAAGCAATGGGGCAGGCTAGTTTTCAAACAAACTGGTTCCCAATGTTTGAAACGCTGTTTGATGAGCTTTGGAGTGGGCTGACAACTGGACTGGAATCACTACTAAAGGACCTCAGTGAGCAACGATATCAGCCTGATTTGGATTTTAAGCAGCAGGTAGATGTGGCTCTCAATGCCTGCAAAGAAGATACTGGTTTGCCAACGTTAAAAGAGATTGAGATTCGACGTGATTGTGTTAAGTCCTACGCCATCGCCTACAACCAATATCTCAACGAAGTGCGAGCCTATCTCTCCCGGCACTTCTTGGTAGTTGATGAGGCACTCAAAGCGGGTATCGCAAAAATTAAAGCTCAAGTCGTTAATGCATTAGTTACTCAAGGGCAATTAGGCGGACTCACTAATTCTCGTGATGCAGAATTTTTGGATGCGATGGTTCAGCGCATGCCTGATCAGCTCATTCCTGGTAAGCCTAGTCAAGTTAAGTTTGGCTTTGAAATTTTGGCTTCATTTGATTTGTCTTATCGAGGTTTGATTCAGCATCGAATTCGTAAAAACCTTGATGATTTAACGCCAGATACTACGAAGCTACAGCTTTCTGATTCGCCATCTGCATCAGAAGTTTTGAGTTGCTTAACGACCCTTCAAGCCGAAGCGACATACAAGTGCAGAACGGCGCTGAATGACTTGCTAGATGAGCCGAGTCAGGCGGCTTTTGCAATCGTTGAAGAATTTACTGATCGAGTGTTGCGAGCAGAAGACGTCAAAAAGGAGTGGCGGATTTTCTTGGCAGAGATGCGGTCTGAGGTTTGGTGCGATCAATTTGGACAGTTGGAAGAACGTAGTAAAGCGCATCGCCATTGGCTGGAAGTAGTTGAAAATGCGACGGCAGCTAATCAAGTCAAAAAATTAAGCTTTTTAGATTGAGAAAACAATGGGAATACAAAAACTTCAAATTACCGTCCTGGGACCTAGAGGTACAGGGAAAACAACGCTCTTAACAGCTATGTATGAGCAGTTTGATAAAAACGTAAAGGATGTTGATCTTGAATTAACGCCAGATGAAGAGACCTCTTTCAAATTGCAAGATCGACTGGATGAGCTGAAAAGCGCATTTGAGCTATTTGAAACGCGTGGAAGAGCTGGGCTTAAGGGTACTAAGCCTGAAGCAAGCCCCGGAGCCTCACCTTCATTCCAATTTGGCTTAGGAAAAAAGCAGGAAGAACCCTCGCTACAGCTAGTTTTTCGAGATTATCCGGGTCAATATCATGGTGCCAATGCAACTAAAGAGGAAAGAGAGTTTGTTACCACTGTTTTAAGCCAGTCCGCAGCAGTCTTGATTCCAATTGATGCCCCAGCCCTGATGGAAGAAAAGGGCAAATACCATGATTCGTTAAACCGTCCTCAGCAAATCAAGGACCTCTTTAAGAGGGCTTACAAAAATCTCGACTCGCCGAGGCTGGTTATTCTTGCGCCTGTGAAGTGCGAGAAGTATCTGAAAGACGAAAAGGCTGCTAAAGAACTAGCCAGACGAGTAAGTGAAGGGTATGAAGGGCTACTTGAATACTTTAAGTCTGAAAAATTGAGTCATAGAATTGCAAGCGTCATTACCCCTATTCAAACAGTGGGCGGGCTTGTGTTCTCACGAATTGAAATCGATGAAAAAGGTGAGCCAGATTTTTATTTCCGAAAAATAAGGCATGACGCCAAATATGCTCCGAAGGACAGCGAGCAGCCCCTTCGTTATCTATTGAGCTTTTTGCTGAAGCTTCATCTCCAACAGCGAAATACAGGCATTTTTAATTTCATTCGCGACTGGATGGGAGCTGATACGCACTTAAAAAAAGCTGTCAAAGACTTCTCAAGTAGCTGTAAGGAAACAGGAGGATTTACCATCCTTGCTGGTAAGAAGTGGCTGAGCTAACCCGATTACTTTAACGAAGAAAAATGACAATTTACATTCAAAGCTGCGGCAAATCGCAGGATCACGACTACTGCTGGTTAGAAGTCAGAAAAGACAATCAGGCTCCAGCCACACCTCTTTTGTTGGAAAGGATAAAACCTGAAGAACTCATTGATAGCCAGAAACCATCAATTATCTTGGCTCGTTCAGACAAATTTCTCGTGCTGCTAGTCATGTCACTGAAGGCTGGAGATGAACGCCTCGATTTCATGGGTCGTCAGATCTACAATTCAGTTGCTTGGGTTGAAATTGAATCACCCGACACAGAGCGGCAGCTTCGAAAAATAGCTATTCAAGCACTCAATAAAGACTTAGCAGATATCGTGGACAAGGCGGTTGAGAACAATGCTGATAGCAAATATGGATTTAGAGCGGACTTTGATAAGCTCAAAACTATAGGAAAATCATCCCATAACGGAGGAACTAATTCTACAAAAGATCCTTTTAAGAGGTTCGTTGGCAAAGACAATGAATCGCTAAGATCTGAATTAATACAAGAATTAACAGAATACGCTCTCCCGAAACGTTCTGGCGATATTCAGCTCTTGGTTGTGGTTACCACAATGAAGTCTGAGAATGGTTTTCAGAGGAAAGGAGTGTGGCGCGGCCTATCTAGCCGGATTGAGTCTGAAGATTGGGTGGAATTAGATGCTGAAAGAATCGAGGAACCAGACTCCCAAAAAAAAACAAGGCCCGGTTTCGGAATCCTAGTAGCTTTGTTCGTGGTGGGTTTAATAGCAGTAACAGCCTTATTTCTAATCAATCATCCGACTGCTCGGGACTCCCAACCGGAGAGCATAGATCCATCCAAATTAGGCTTGATGGAAACGGTTCCTCAGCACTTCCTAAGCTAGCTTCTAAACTTTCACCGCATCCTACCCAGTTATCGGCTTATCACTCACCCTATGTGGATTCAATATCAGCATTTTTCCTGTGGTTTGACGAAATAAAGAAGGCTGCTCAGGACAAATCATTATCAGATGCTCAAATAGAAATGTTAGAGAAAGCAAAGAATGCGATCGCACATTTCCAAGAACACATCAAAGAAATCGAAAAGTTTGTTAGGAGCATAGAATAAAAATACGGCTCGCAAGCGTGATTGATATGGACAGCATCGTAGTCTCCACAGATTCACTTCGGTAAGCCTTGCATTGCCGGAACCCGCATTCCTGTACAAAGCGTGCTCGAACTCCTAGACACAGGACTTTCTTTTAACGAAATTATCAGCGACTACTACACCGATCTACAGCCAGGCGATATCCACGCCTAGCTGCAATATGCGATCGCCCTAATTGCATCTGAAGATATCAGCCTCGTATCAGCCTGACAACGAATTTCTTACTTGATCAAGACGTTTACAGAGTCACAGCAAACTTCCTGATCAACGCCCAACATAACGTCGTTTTGGTCGCTCAACTAGGCGTGTCGAAATCCTAGCCAGCAATCTGCCGTGCAAACCATTGAGCCGCACTTCCATTCGTCTCGTCAACCAAACGCGCAAACGTCTTTTCCACCAGAGAAATTTCTAGCCCACTCAGAGCCTGCGACACCTCACACTGCTGATAGCGCCCGTCGGCTTGTAATAAAAACGCTATCACTCGCAGCCCTTGAACATCAATCACCCAGTATTCCGGCACCTCTAGCGCAGCGTAAATTTCTTTTGTCTCATCCAAATCGCTGGCGAGCGTCATATCGCTCACTTCGCACACCAAATTAGGCACACGCCACTGCCGCAATTTACTCGACGAGATTCCCCAGGACTCCAGCGAGGAGACGCCGCGCCTAAATAAAGCACCTTATCAGGAGACGCGCCACGCTGCTC
Organism: uncultured cyanobacterium; assembly: GCA_963833005.1. Taxonomy (GTDB): domain Bacteria; phylum Cyanobacteriota; class Cyanobacteriia; order Phormidesmidales; family Phormidesmidaceae; genus Phormidesmis. The sequence continues at coordinate 128,043 of CAWHWK010000009.1, forward strand.
GGGTTTCTCAATAATGCAGTCACCTAGAGCTTCAAAAATGATGTGGGGCTGACGCATGAACCATGCGAAAAAATCATCGTCAGCAGTTCGCGACATTTTGAATGGCTAATTCCTTCCCAACCCATATCGACAAATAGATAACCTTAGATTGAAACAGATCCGAAAGTGATCCACCTGCTGCGCTTCTGCCTTTTCACAGGCAGCAAGGTAATCAGCCTAGGTCGCTGGCACCCACTGAGGCATTTCATCTGGAGACTGTCGGGCGGGAGTATGTGCGATCGCAACCATAGATTTAGCCAGACGCTACTCAATACAGCCTAGAAAATACAAAAGCGCTCCATGATTTCCAAAAAAGGGGTTTCCCCTTTAGATTCTCCCCTTGGATTCTCACAGAGCGCTCACCTAACACATCAAGAGCACACGCATTCAAAAACGCTCATAGAAAGAAGCGGTGTCTTCTTCTTCTCAACCCTACGCATCATCCAAAGCAGCAATACCCGGAAGCGTCTTACCTTCGAGCAATTCCAAGCTAGCACCACCGCCCGTAGAAATGTGGCTCATCTGGTCAGCTAACCCAGCTTTTTCAACCGCCGCAACCGAGTCGCCACCGCCAATGATAGTGATACAGCCCTTATCAGTAAGGCCAGCTAGGGTTGTAGCAATGCCAGTCGTCCCCTTAGCGAACGCCTCCATTTCAAATACGCCCATAGGTCCGTTCCAAATCACGCTCTTACAGTCAGCAAGCGCATCTTGAAACGTCTTGACAGAATCAGGGCCAATATCCAAACCCATCCAACCATCCGGAATATTGTCAACACTCACCGTCTGAGTATTGGCATCTGCCGCGAACTTGTCAGCTACGATTACATCCGTCGGCAGCAAAAACTCAACCCCTTTTTCCTTAGCCTTAGCTTCTAATTTCTTAGCCAAGTCCAGCTTATCTTCCTCAACTAGGGAACTGCCGACGCTCATGCCGCGCGCCTTATAAAAGGTGAAAATCATACCGCCGCCGATGAAAATCTTATCGACCTTATCAAGCAGCGTCTCAATTACGCCAATTTTAGAAGAGACCTTAGAGCCACCGACAATTGCAGCCAAAGGACGCTGAGGATTATCCACCGTTTCCTGTAAAAACTTCAGCTCTTTTTCAATCAGAAGACCGGCAACAGACGGGCTGAGATACTCAGTTACGCCTGCGGTAGAAGCATGGGCACGGTGAGCTGTCCCAAAGGCATCATTGACGTACATATCAGCATTTGCAGCCAGCTTTTTAGCAAATTCAGGATCGTTGTCAGTTTCGCCATCGTAGAAACGAACGTTCTCTAGCAAAGCAACCTGACCGTTTTTCATGCTTGCAATCTTGGCAGCAACCTCATCACCAATACAGTCATCGCATTTGATTACATCTTGACCTAGCTTTTCAGAAAGACGCGCCGCTACCGGCGTCAAACGCATACTCTCAACCACCTTGCCCTTCGGACGCCCGAAGTGGCTAGCAAGGATAACTTTTGCATCCTTGGCAATCAGATCTTGAATAGTCGGCAGGGCTGCTCGAATGCGAGTATCGTCGGTAATATTGCCTGCATCATCGAGCGGAACGTTGAAGTCAGCGCGTACTAGCACTCGCTTTCCAGAAACGTCAGACGCAGATAAATCGGCTAGCGCTTTTTTGGCCACGGAAAATACTCTCCTAAAAAAATTGTAACGTTTATATGCATCAGCGCTGAAAGCGGGGCAAAGCTTGTCTACTGTTGATACAGTCCGCTTTTGGCAGATGCGTAAGGCTGTAATAAGTACGTAAAATTGCCTATGTGTCTACTAGTTTACAGAAGTCTGTGATCTCTTCTGAAACAAACCCAAAGAAAATCTAAAGGCACTCCATAAGCGAGTCCGCCCTACAAGACACCAAAAAACGTCAGAAGATATCAAAGGAAAAACAGATTCAATTAAATATGTACAAGACGCTTCTTCTTTCAATTGACTCTAGCCCTAGCGCTAAAAAAGTACTCCAAACTGCGCTTGACATGGCGCAACTCTGTGATTCCAAGGTCATTGTGCTCTCGGTCGTAGAATCTGCTGAACATAGCGACCCGGCCCATCCCGAACAGACCTCAACAGAAGCAGTAGCCGCGCTGCTCTCTCAAAGTAAAAAGGTGTTCGAGCAACGTGGCTTTAGCGCTGAAACGGTTGAGCGTGAAGGCAACCCCGCTTTTATCATCTGTGACGTGGCAGACGAAGTCTCCGCTGACCTGGTTGTGATGGGCTGTCGGGGGACCGGACTGATTGAAGATGGCTGCGAAGAAAGCGTCAGCAACCGGGTAATTAATTTAGCGCCTTGCCCGGTGTTGATAGTGCCGTAGGTTGATAGTGCCGTAAGCTGTTAGCCTGTGGCTAATGTATGGCTAATGTATGGCGCTTCCTTCTATTCAATGGTATCCAGGCCATATCGCTAAGGCCGAAAAGGCGCTGCAAGAGCAGCTCAAGCGCGTTGATGTGGTGCTCGAAGTTCGTGACGCCAGGATTCCACTGTCAACGCTGCATCCAGACTTGGACCAGTGGCTAGGCGAAAAAAAAAGAGTACTGGTGGTCAATCGAGTCGATATGATTTCACCAGCGGTGCGTGACCAGTGGCAGCAGTGGTTTAAAAGCCAAGGAAAAACCGCTTACTATACCGATGCCAACCAGGGTAAAGGTGTAGGTCAAGTGGCCAAGGCAGCTCAGGCGGCTGGCTCGGCCATGAACCAAAGGCGAAAGGACAGAGGGATGCGGGCCCGTCCGGTTCGCGCCGTTGTCATTGGGTTTCCCAATGTTGGCAAGTCAGCGCTGATCAACCGGCTATTGCGCCGCCGCATTGTAGAAAGCGCTCGCAAAGCAGGCGTTACCCGTCAGCTCAGATGGGTGCGAATTTCAGACGAACTAGAGCTGCTTGACGCACCTGGAATTATTCCGGCTCACCTGAGCGATCAGGCCGCTGCGCTGAAGCTGGCTATTTGTGATGATATCGGTCAGGCTGCCTACGATACGCAGCGAGTCGCCGCAGCCTTTATCGATTTGATCAAACAGTTAGATGAACAAGACAGCCAGCCAAACCTTCGCACTCAGGCGCTGCTTCAGCGCTATGAGCTAGACCCGACAGACTGTACTGGAGAAACGTACTTATTTGAGCTGGCAGCCGCTAAGTTTCAAGATAGCCAGGAGCGAGCGGCGCGAAAGCTGCTTATCGAATTTCGCAAGGGGGTGTTGGGCAACCTGAGCCTGGAGTTGCCACCTACCTAAGGGTTGTGCCAGTACGAATGATTCTAAAAGCCCTATACGAAATTAACCCATCGGCATATCAGCTGTTTGATCGGGCCCGGCAAAAAGTGCGTCCTCGGTTTGAGTCAGCGGCGCAAAAGCATCGCAGAGAGCGACAAAGCGCTGATTATCTACTTTTGTCTTTGACGAACTGTGGCCGCACCTGGCTAAGGATTATTTTAGGGCGATCGCTACAGTTGCACTGTCTCGCAAATACGAGGCAATCAGGCCAGGGGCAATCCCCTATAGACATGGCCGCAGCGAATTCTAAAGACGTCAACCTACACGATCTATTCAGGTTTTCAGAAGCCCATCCGTTTTTACCGGCGATTAAGCCGATGCACGAAAAGTACGGCCAGTTTGGCAATCGCTACGATGGCCAAAAAGTTATTTTACTGGTGCGCGATCCGCGAGATGCCCTAGTTTCTCGCTATCATCAGCACCGGGAGACGCTGCCTTTTGAGAATCTGGAAAGCTATGTAAAGTCTGGGCCTGACCTGAGCGCTTATATTCAGTTCTATAACGACTGGCAAACGCATCGCGAAAGCGCAAAAGACTTTCTGCTGGTGCGCTACGAAGACATGAAGACCGATGTACATAAGGAGGTTCGTCGAGTATTCAATTTTCTAGAGGTGTCTGTCACTGCGGATGAAGTTCAGCAGGCGATTGACTATGCTTCTTTTAAGAACATGCGAAAAATGGAGCTAGAAGGTAGCCAACAGGTTCGCACTGGCGTATTGTCGTCGCGGGATGTCAATCGCCCTGACTCTTTTAAGGTTCGTAAAGGGGCCATTGGAGGCTATCGCGCTGAGCTTTCTGCTGAGGCGATCGCATTTGTAGATCAAGCGATCAAAACACAACTGCATCCTGTCTACGGCTACCAGTAGCTTGCTTGGTTCACCTGGTTTTTGGTTCAACTGGGCTTTGGTTCAATTTCAAGGTAAGGAACGTGTCTCAAGTTTTGTCTCCAGCTGGTAGTGGCCCCAGCGTAGCGGTTGTCGCGCCAGACCTAGCAGGCGGCGGCACGACACGCGTTTATCTGGTCGCAAATGCGCTGCAAAAAATTGGGTGCGATGTCACTGTAATCGGCGTTCAGTTTGCGCCACAGCTATATCCCGCGCCGCCCAAGAATCTAAAGGTGCGAGCCATTCCCTCAACGCGGTCTTTAAAGTACGCAGTTGCCCTCAAAACCCTTCTATCCGACATCGATGCCGATATTATCTATGCCATCAAGCCTAAGCCCACCAGCTTTGGCACAGCTCTCCTCAAAAAAATCATGACCCGTCGCCCACTGCTCCTTGATATTGACGACTGGGAAATGAGCTGGCACCGGCAGCACTATCGCCCTGATCCCAAGCAGCTTGCTCGCGATGTGTTCTTACGGGGCGGGGCGCTTCACAACCCAGAGCACCCCATCTATCTCGAATGGATGGAAACACTTACTGCTCGTGCAGACGCGGTAACTACCAGCACCCGGTTTCTTCAAAACAAGTTTGATGGGTACTATTTACCTAACAGCAAAGATACAGAACTATTTGACCCCCAAGCCTTTGATCCAGATCTCAGCCGTCAAAAATATGGCCTAGCCAACTATCGCGTGCTGATGTTTCCGGGTACGGCCCGCCCCCACAAAGGGTTAGAAGATGTCTTGCTCGCTCTAGATCAGCTAAATCAGCCTGACTTTCGGCTGGTCATCGTCGGTGGCCGCAAGCCTGATAGCTATGAAGATGAGCTGCTAGAGCGCTGGGGCAAATGGCTAATCAAGCTGCCGCGATTTCCAATGGAAGCGATGGCTGAAGTCGTTTCAGCCGCTCATGTTGTTGTTGTGCCTCAGCGAGATTATGAGACCGCTAGAGCCCAATTTCCGCTCAAGCTAACAGATGGAATGGCAATGGCTAAGCCTATCCTCTCGACGACGGTAGGCGATATCCCCGAAATTTTGGCCGACTGTGCCTACCTAGTCGATCCAGAATCTCCTGATCAAATTGCCTTACAGCTATCCGCTATCTTTCAAGACTGGGAGAGGGCAACCCAGATGGGGTTAAAAGCTAGAGCGCGATGCATAGAGCACTACAGCTTGAATGCAATGGCTCAACGTTTACAAACGCTGCTAAGTGACAAGGGATATATGACAGAAGAAAAAAAGTGATCAAGGCTCTAGGGCAAAGAACGGACTAGGCACAGGTGATGCCATAGAACAAGTTCATATGATAAGTGTTGGGGAATTTACTAAAGCGCTTTGTATAAGTAAAGAGTTCTACCAAACATGATATCAGGCCAATCAGGAGTCGCTACTCGTGACATAAGCTGTGTATGACCAAACTCACGCTTATCAGCGGCGGTTCTACTTACACAAGCGTTTCGAGCAAGGCCCCGGTAAGGCGTCTACAAAGCCAAGGGACCATACTAAGCCGTCTGAGCGCAACGAGTTACAGCCATCCAGTGTTTTACTCCAACAAGGGTTATGCATTCTAGACAACTTCTTTCAAAATCGTTGCTTCGATATCCTGTGCTGGTTGTGCTGACCGTTGTGCTGGGATTTTCAGGCGCTTTGTTTAACGGTGTGAGTACCGTTCTATTGGTGCCCATTCTGTTAGAGCTATTGGGCCAATCTACCGAGTTCGCTGACCAGCTGCCTGCTGTTTTGCAGGGGATTTTGGGTCTATTTGACGGCGTACCCGAACGCTATCGACTGCTATCGCTGGCGTTTGCCGTGGTTGCCCTAATCATTTTGAAGAACGCTGCTACGTATGCAGGCTCGCTGACTTCTAATAGTTTGAACCGTAAGCTAGCCGCAGAGCTGCGTTTAAACGGCCTGCGCATTTTGCTAGATGTTGATCTGACCTACTTTTCGAAAACCAAAGTTGGCGACTTGATCAATCATCTCAATATTGAGGTGAGCCGAACCACAATGGCGATTCGGGCGCTCTCGCGGCTAGCGATCGCAGCTATCACGATTTTGGTCTTTATCGGCTTCTTGCTATGGACCTCTTGGCAACTCACTATTATCGCCACGCTGGCGCTAGGGGTAGTTGCGCTGATCAATCAGTCAGCGGTCAAGCAATCCAAGGTCTTTGGCGCGGAGCTTTCACAGCTTTCGCGAGACTACTCTTCTCGAATTATCGAAATTTTGTCAGGCATTCGCCTCGTCAAATCAACGGCCAACGAAGAAGTCGAATATAAAATTATTAGCAAGTTAATTTCTGATCGTGAAGTTTCGGAGTATCGCTCTCAGCTATTGTTCGCAGGAATTGCGCCGCTGAACGAAGTCTCTAGTATTATTGCGCTGATTAGCGTTGCCGCTGTTGGCCGACTCATAGTGGGCGAGCGGATAGAGACCTTTTCCTCTATTTTGCTTACCTACCTACTCGTTCTGTTTCGGATGCTGCCTTCTATTGGCCAGCTCAATTCTGCTCGCAGTCAGCTGGCAAACGTCATCCCCAGCGTTTCAATTGTCAGCGAGTTTTTGCGCCGTGATGACAAGCCGTTTATGTCGCACGGCCATCGCCAATATAGTCAGCTGAAGCACGGCATTCATTTCAATCACCTGACTTTTAGCTATCCTGGCGCAGATCGTCCGGTTTTGGCCGATGTCGATTTGAAGCTAAAAAAAGGAACAACGCTGGCGCTGGTGGGCGCTTCTGGCGCTGGCAAATCAACCCTAGCTGATTTGCTACCTCGGTTTTACGATCCCGACGGCGGTTCGATCGAAATTGATGGTGTCAACTTGAAGGAAATAGAGCTATCTAGCTTTCGTAGGCGGCTAGGCATCGTCAGTCAAGACACGTTTTTATTCAATGCGTCGGTGCGTGACAATCTCGTCTATGGTCGCCCAGAAGCGAATGATGCGGAAATTGAAGATGCTATACGCCGAGCGAACGCCCACGAATTTGTGAAGGATTTGCCGCAGGGCCTAGAGACGCTAATTGGCGATCGCGGCGTTTTGCTATCAGGCGGTCAGCGTCAGCGACTAGCGATCGCGCGCGCCCTTCTGCAAGATCCCGACATCTTGATCTTAGACGAGGCAACCAGCGCACTTGACACTATTTCGGAGCGCCTAGTGCAAAAGGCAATTGATGAACTCAGCCGCGATCGCACAACGCTAGTCATCGCTCACCGCCTTTCTACTGTTCAAAACGCCGATCAGATCGCAGTTTTAGACCGAGGCCGGGTAGTTGAGACCGGTACGCATACAGAGCTTTTAAGTAAAGGCGGCTACTACGCTCAGCTTTGCTCTATCCAGTTTTCTGAAAAGGCCAAAGACGAAACCTGTAGCGAAGAAATCAGCGAAAGAGATCAGGCAATCTCTAAAGCATCCTACGAACTCAGATCTCGACTAAGCGGTATTCTTGGCAGTCTGAACTTGCTGAGCGATGCCACCACCATTCAGGACGAAAGCGAACGCGATGAGCTGACAGCCTCTGCCTACGAAACTACGCTAACCATGCTCAAGGTCGTCGAAGATCTAGAAAAATCTGGCCGAAGTACTTTTATCTAGCATTGTTTAGGCTCAAATATCTAGCAAGCCACATCCAGATCAAACACACGCTTAAAAACAATTTTAAAGAGGACAGTTTAGGATGCGCGGCGTTTATATAGTGGCCAATGATAAGGTCGGTGAGAATGCGATCGCACTCCTCAGCAGTCTCCGGCTCCATGACCCTGACATTCCTGTCTTTCTGATTCCCTTCAACGACGACTATCAAGCCGCTGCCCAGCGCCTAGATGAGCTATACAACGTCCAGATTTTTCCAGATCTAGACTTTTTAGAAACACTTACCCAAAAAATTGGTGAGATATTTCCAAGAGACTTCCTCGCCCTGCCCAACAAAATGCGTAAGCTCGCAGCCTGGTTCGGCCCGCTCGACGAGTTTCTTTACATCGATACCGACATTCTATTTTTCACCCCGGTCACAGACACTCTCAACTACCTAGAGCAGGCCGATTTCATCTGGTGCGACTATCACTACAAAAGAGGCTTAGAAGACGTATTTTCTGATGTCGTTCCTGAGCAAAATATATTCGAGGCAGATGCCTTAAAGGACGTTTTCAACAGCGGCCTGTGGGGATCGCGCAAGAGCGCCCTAACGCTAGAGCAGCTATACGACGTGCTCCAAGACTGTGCGGCTCATCGCGAGTACTTCGACTTTTCAAGCGGCACCACCGATCAGCCGATCATGAACTATTTAGTGCTCAAAACCATGTCTCGCCGGTTGAATATCGTCAGAGCCAATCCTGGCGAACCTGGTAGTTGGGGCGGGTCGCCTCATTTTAATCGCCGTGGCGATGTTCTTTTCGATGGCGATCGCCCCCTACGCTATTTGCACTGGGCAGGCACACCTATGAGAGCAGGCGGCCCCTACCGCGAGTTGTGGACACACTACCGATATTTGAACGATCCAGAGGGCAAAGCTAGCGCCGCTGCTAGTCAGTCACCACCAAAATCCAACTTTCAGCAGTTGAAAAGCACGCTAAAGAAACAGATCAAGGCTGCACTAGGGAAGCAATAAAGGTAAGAAATAGGCCTTCAAACCGCCAGCGGTCAGACCACCAGCAGTGAGGCGACTCAGTGACTATGCAAAGCAGTAGTCGGGCCATTTAGAGACTGGCCCGACTTGGATACTGATGTAGTAGCTGCAATAAATACTGGCTATCGAAAGAACGGGGATCGGCGCGTGAGCCGGAGCGGTCGACTGCCTTGTGAGTAGTGATGCGCTCATCTGGTACGGTCGTTCGCGCTAGCAGCCAGGCCAAAGAGCGGTACTGAACGTCTGTATAACCGCTGTGGTTGGCTCTGTTGTTGTTTTGCCCGTCTGGTGGTGTTTCTAGCGAAACGTGATAGGCGAAATTATTTACAGAGCTTGGAAACGCCGCATTCGTCACCACCGATTCTTCACCTGCAGCCCCTTGAAAGGAAGAATCTCCAGCACCAAAAGCTCTTTGCTCTGGAGGAACGACATAGTAAATAGTGCCATCTAGACCAATTAAGGCGTGGTAGCTTACCTGGTCATCGTCGTTTGAATGGTTGGTCTGAAACAGGTTGAGGGCGCTAGAAGCGGATCCTACTGTCTCATGCAGCACAATGATATATGGATTATTGAGCGGCCTACCGTTAACATCGACAGAGAAGCGCTCTCCGTAGTTAGAAGGGTGCGCTAAATAGATGCTTTCTTGGGGTTGATAGCTGGGTTCAGAGGCTGAGGAGGCTGCAAGTGCCGAGCTGTCTCCTAAACCGCTGCCTAAGCCGCTGTTTTGAAAATCATTGTAGGCAGTTGGGCGATCGCTGAACTGACGAGTCGTCTGATTTTCCTGACCTGGTTCAGGCACAGAGCCAGAGATCAAGATAGTCGCGGCTGTAAGGAAAAAGGCAATTGTACTAGTAGCCCAGATTAGCCCAGCTTGGTGCATAGGATAGCTTGCAAGAATAGACTACCAAAAAATAAAAAGCGCCTTAGATAGGCCAGCATCTGTGCCAGCTAAATAAGACAGCTTTAGCTATTAGCTTATATTACTTCTAGATTTAGTGCTCAGCCGGATAGTCAGGACTCGCAAGCCTGACGTTTCTACTTATCGGCCAAATTATCTAGCCAACTCATCTCGCTAAGTCATCTGGTCAAATTATCTAAAAGAGCGCAAAATCCCAGCATCGCGGTCAAGCTCCTCTCTGCCGCTTCAGATACTGCCGGTAGTACTGTCGATACAGCAGCTCTAATCTGCCGCTGTAGGCTTCAATCGTAGATCTCTGTCGCCGATAGAGGCCGAGGAACAGATTGGAAAACAGCAGCGTAGCGATCGCAACCAACAGCCCAGCCGCTGTAGAAACCAGCGCCGTACCGATACCCGCGGTGACCTCACTGGCCGATTCGCCTGCCGCATCGCCAATTTGCAGCGACGAGAACGACGCCATCAGACCCAAAATCGTCCCTAGCAGACCGAGTAAAGGCGCAACGCCAATAATAGTTTCAAATACCGTGTTAAACCGCTTTAGAAAAGGCATTTCACCTTGAGCTGCACTTTCTAGAGCGAGCCGAAAATCTTCTGGGGTGCCCTGCTCTAGGGTAAGCGCCGCTAAAAAAATACGAGCGAGCGGAAACTGTAGCTGCTGGCGCAGATGAGCGATCGCATCTTGAGGCTTCGTAGCATACAGATTTAGCACTTGTAAGATAAAGCGATCCTGCTTCTGATAGAGCTGTAGCCAAAATAGGAGCCGCTCAAATATCAACGTCGTCGCCAATATAGAGAAGCCTAGCAGTGGCCACATCACCACCCCACCCGAGCGAAATAAATTTACTAGCCCCACCAAGTTTTCTCTTCGCTAAGCTTGCGTTTTAGAGACTATATACCGGGGACTACATGCCTGGAAAGTGCTCAATTTCGGCATAGCCGTTAAACAAGAGCTCTTTGCCCTTTACCTCTAGCTGATTGACCCGCAGCGAGACGCCATCAAGGTCAAACCGCTCTAGGTCCACCATTTGATTCAAAACTCCAATAAGGCCTGGAATCATCGCTTCAGAAAGCCACTGAATATCTTCTGGGATGCCTTCCGGCTCAAACTCTACGTTGGTAAAGACCACCCTCCGCCGTCGTTCAACGCTTACTTCCGCAGATAGCTGAATGGGCAAATTATCTTTATTCGGCAAATCCGTTAGGGCTGAAATTTTGACGCGCTGCTTTGGCAGCAGTTCCATTTGGACCGCACGAAACGAAACCGGATCGCCGCCCGATAGACTGGTCGCCTCTTCACTGGTGACATTTCGCAGATGCTTTTCTACCAAATCTGCGGAGAATGCCTTGTTGATACCCGATTCGGTCATGGTGACCGTAGCGATCGCATGAGTTGCCTGCTTTAGACGAATCTTGCCGCCCATTAGACCTGACATATCCAAAGAAACAGCGTCCGTCTCGAACTCCATTTCCTCAGCTTCAAACATTTTTTTAATGAGGAGACCTTTCCCCTTCATCTGAAAACTATCGACCACACCCTGCAAAATCTTGCTAGCAGGAGAACATCGTACCGAAACGTCAACAGACTCGCTTCGAGTAAATAATTGCGCAATAGCTTGACGAGCAACGGAACTCAGCATATTTTCGCCAAAGTCCGTTGAAGTTGATTTAGAGCCTAGCAGACCGCCTAACATGCTTAAGGTAAGTACCTGCTTAGAAAGTTCACTTCTATTTGTAACAAAATATGAACGCGCCTGCCATGAAATGTTGAAGCACTCACTTATAGTCTGCGATCAATCATTGCTTAAAATCGCAAGCGATGCCCACATAGTTTAGCAGGCCCATCCAAACACACACCCCTAATTTTCTATATAGCGTCTGCCATAATGCATTCGACACTTACATCATTGACTGCTCAGCCTTTCTACATACCCTGCTTTTTACATACCGCTGGAGCTACACAGCCTACATACCTAAACTAGTTGCATACCTGAGTTAGTTGAGCGGTGGTAGTTGAGCTGTTTGCTATCACACCTAAAATCTACCTCTAGAATCTATCTAAAGAAAGAAGTCATGTGACCTCTAGAGCAAGAAGCTATTGAGCATAAAAGCTCTAGAGGTTACGCATACTATCTAACCTGCTCACACATATCTGCGTCTCGAAAGACCGTATATCTCCATATACTTCAAAGGGCCATACCTCAGAAAACTCTGAACTCGAACTAAAGGACGCTAAAGGACTCGCAGTAAGAGCAGCTGTAAAATATCTCATTCCTTGAGAAGAGATTAAAATCCAGTTAGCTCCTGACGCAGACAAATACTTTGACGATATGATTATCAAATACCCGATACCATAGGGCCGAGCTCTTTGGAAACGAACTCTACTTAATAATTCAGTTCAGCTGTCGGCTACAAATACAGTGCAGATTCAGTGCAGATTTCATTAACAGTAACTGATTGGATTAAGGCACAAATTTATCACATCGATTCGATACCAAAGCGGTCTCTTTTTCGCTTACTCTCAACGTCAACAACCGCTAAGATTTTCTACACTTACCCTCGCTATCGGAGCGACTGTAAGCGATGTTTCTAACGATTGAAGCTTGGGAGAACTATCGTAGCTGCAATTGTGATATTCCGTTAAGAGTAGTCAGTCATTTTTCCTCGAAATTGCACCTGCGATTGAACCTGTTAGCTTGAGTACACAAGGGTTGCGCGCAGGGACACTGTAAGTAGGCAGTGGCTCTGTAAGTAATCAGTGAGCAAGTCGTTTCTAAAGGAAAGCTTGAGAGAATAGCTGAATGGAACGAATACTCGATAAAACGAATACACGTGTCGGTAGGATATACGACTTTGCCTTAGCTGATTAGCTTTTAGCAAAAATATCTTTTAAGAACAATCATTAAAGCCCTTACGTAAGAGCAATCGGATCAGGAGCAGTTAGAGCCTGCCTCCGCTTTTTCCAAAAATCCATACTCACACAGCATCCCTGTAAATATCTGCTGTTAGGCAGGTTGGGCAATTTGCCCTCTCCAAAAAATATAAACACTTTTGATTTGGAAAATTATGTTAAATCATCATCGAATTTTGGGCCATGACTCCGTCTTTACGCCGGAGCAAGTTTTAGAAAATAGAGGCCGTGTTGCTATCTTTATTGATGGTTCTAATCTGTTTTATGCTGCCCTCCAACTTGGCATTGAAATTGACTATACCAAGTTGCTAGCTAGGCTAACATCAGGCTCTCGGCTGTTTCGGTCGTTCTTTTATACAGGGGTTGATCGCGTCAACGAAAAGCAGCAGGGATTTTTGCTATGGATGAGACGCAATGGCTACCGAGTCATTGCTAAAGACCTCGTTCAGCTGCCTGATGGCTCTAAGAAGGCCAACTTGGATGTAGAAATCGCTGTTGATATGATGGCTTTGGTTGGTTGTTACGATACCGCCGTACTAGTGAGTGGCGATGGTGATCTCGCCTATGCGGTGGACGCTGCTAGCTATAAGGGCGTTCGGATAGAGGTTGTGAGCCTAAGAGCAATGACTAGCGACAGCCTAATCAATGTATCTGATCGCTACGTCGATTTAGACAGTATCAAGGATGATATCCGCAAGACCTCTCGGGGTAGTAGCAGCGCTGCTAGCAACAACTATACATATCGTCCGCTGTCTAGTCTTTCTGTGCTAGATGAAGCTGAGGCTACTCGGCCATAATGCTGCTCGCTCATGCTGTTTAATGGGCTGTTTAATAGGCCCAATTGAACGGGGCTAATTTGTGCGGAGCTTTGCGTAGATAGTGAAAAATCGGTGGTATCGATGGACGTTTATTGTCGCGGCAGTCGTCGTGCTTGTTTTTGCGCTGCGTGCCTGCTTTTCTGGCAATGATTTGGCGATTAACGACCCTCAGGAGGCTGTTGAGGCTGAGCTGACCCTAAGCTCTGTGACGCTAGAGCAGCCTGACGAAAACGGGAAGCTGTTATGGCGACTCAAAGCAAAATCTGTCACCTACGCGCCTGACACCCAGCGCGCAGACTTAGTTGGCCTAGAAGGCGAGTTTTTTCAAGATGGAGCCACTGTTTACACGGTGGAAGCTGATAGAGGTGAGGTTTTACAGAATGGGAATACCTTGTTTTTGCGAGGGAACTTGGTCGCGATCGCACAGGAGAACGATCTGACCCTAGAAGGCGAAAAGATGAAGTGGATGCCCAAGCAGGATCTGCTGGTAATGGGTGAGTTTGAAGACGCGGATATCTTTGACACTGCTGCTGATCAGGGCGGTGATGAGGGGAGTGATAAAGGCAGTGGAGAGGCAGATACCGAGACAACGGATACGAATGCTGATCTCGACCGTTCAGAACTCGACCGTTCAGAAGTTGAGGCGCGTGAATTTGCAGGTTCTGCTCCGTCAGCAGCTGGTTTGGCACCTAGTTTAGATCAAGCACCGGTTACGGGGTTTAACCCCCGAATTAAGGCAGTTGCCCGGTTGATGAAGGTGAGCAATGCAGAAAACAGAGTGGAACTTACAGGGGGCGTTCTTGCCCAAAGTAAGGTCTCGCCTTGGCTGATGCTTCAATCTGAGTCGCTGATGTGGTTTACGCAGCAAGAGCGGATTGAAGCGAGTCAGCCGCTCAAAGTAGAGCAGTTTGGGAGTAAGTCGTATGAGGTCGTGAGCGATCGCCTCGTTGGCGCGTCTGGGCAGGTGGAACTGGCTGAAAATAGAGCAACGCTAAAAGGCGGCGTGCAGCTAGATGCGCTCACGCAGCCGCTGACGATACGCAGTGAGCAGGCGGTCTGGGAAATGGACGACCAGACGGTGGAGATGAATACCCCGGTCGATATTAAGCAACCAGCGCGACAGATTACAGCGGTGGCCAATCAGGCAAAGATGGATTTAGCGGCGCAGGTTATTTATTTGACCGGCGATGTACAAGCAGTTGGTGAAAAGAACGATTCGAGGCTAGCTGCTGACAGTGTGACTTGGCAAACCGATACGCAGCAAATTGAGGCCGATGGCAATGTGCGCTATCAGCAAGCTGCTGATCCTGACGTAGCCATATCAGGGCCCAGGGCCGTCGGCAATATTGAAGCGGGCACTGTGGTTATTGAAGGCGGCGAGTCAGGTGAAGTGGTAACTGAGATTGTGCCGGGTGATTTTTAGGGCTAGTGTCTGCATTAAATGTCGAGAATCAAGTGTCGATGGTTAAATGTCGAGAATTAAGTGCCGATAATTGTCTGGCCCTACTGGTTTAGCCTTATTGGTTTAGCCTTATTGGTTTAGCATCGAAAAGTTACGCTCAGGGTTGCCAAATTGATAGGGCGTCTGGCCAATGACGACCGTTGTTTTTAGCTCAGGGGGAATGCCGGAAGCTTTTCCCCACTGCTGTTCTAGAGCAGATATGATTTGATCTTGACGCGATCGCAATGCATCTAACCCTGCCCCGTAGTTCATCAGTGAAAACCAGACCAGCCCTCTTTCTTCAGTGGGCACCACACCCGCCAGCGCACTGACGACCGCAAGACTGCCGGTTTTAACCACCGAATTAGCAGGCAGCCCACGATTGCTTACGGTGCCCCCATCTGCGCCCGTCACCGGGAAAATATCAGAAATGGTGTAGCTATGCGATCGCAAAATGCGCTGTATGGCTTGCAGCTCCATCACCGCTGCCCTAGGAGACATCTGATTTGCCTCTCCTAAACCAGAACCATTGATCAGTTTGAGTTCTCCTGGCGCAACATCCGCAGCGGTCTCAACCTTACTGACAACAGCCGACGGCCCACCGACAGCATTCGCGATTTGCTCAGCCATCGGATTATTACTGTAGATATTCATCGCCTTTAAGACAGCCACCAGCGGCAAAGAATCATGCCGTACTAGCCAACCGCTAATGCTGGTTTTGCGGCTACCCGCATCTGTCTGAACATCACCGTCAATTTGAATCTGTGGAGTGGGTGTACCCGGCGGCAAATTTTGATAAGCAGTAGTGAGCGCATACTCCCAGTTGCTGGCATTTAGCGCCTGCTTTAGATCGACGCCAGCCTGACTAGAACTGGGCTCGAAGTTCATATTAAAACCGTTAGCAATGACCAAGTCACCAGTAACCCGGCGAACGCCCGCCTGCTGCAAAGCGTTGCCAAGTGCGATCGCCTCTTCCCATACAAACAGCGGATCGCTACCGCCCTCAATCACTAAGTCGCCCGTAATAACGCCGCTGCTAACATCAAACTGCCCTTGCCAGCCAGCTAGCGTTTCAAATCGATGATTGGGCTCCCAGGTAGACAGCGCGGCTAGCGTAGTCGCTATTTTGGTCAGGGATGCCGCTGGCGTTGGCACCGTGCCCTGATTATCGGCTACCGAATACTGACCTACAGATACCCACACCCCCTGCTGACTGGGTTCGTATCCAGCTGTCGCTAGTCCTGAGAGATAGTCCGATACAATCGCTTTTGCCGCAGGATCGTTAGCGATCGCATCTTTCACCCAGGCAGATCCCCACTGTGGCCTTAGATCAACATCGCCTAGGCTCAAAGCGTTAGCCTGCGACCATCGCCCTGCCCCAGAACAAGCGCTGAGCAAGCCCCCTAGGATGCCAACTAGCTTAGTCAGTCGCCCTAACCTAACGGCTACAAACCTTCTTTTCAGCAAGTCCTATCCATCCAAATCGATTCCTGCCAAAGATACACTATACGGACTACCGCTGTGTGGCGTTTTTTGTTCTTTATTTCGCTTTTTATTGCTGATTGAGCCCTATGGCCAGACCCGACCAAAGTCAGATACTTCGCCGCTTACCCATTGTGGTCGGTGCCCTCGGTGGCACCCTGCTCTTCATTAACCGAATCACTACGCCTAGCTTAAGCGCCTCTCAATCTCGATCAGACGCACTTGGCGTGATTTTAAGCGCCTTGCTAATCTTAGCAGGGCTATTGTGGCAGCAGATTCAACCCAAGCCACCAGAAGCGGTAACCTTAGTCGGCGAAGAAGGCTTCGAACTGACCGAAGATCTCGCCGAAAATATAAAAACAGAGCTTGCTTGGGCCTCGCATCTGCTGCTCACCAATACGGCAACTCGGAGCGTGCTCATATATTACGACGATCGGATATTACTCAGACGAGGGGTGCTAGGCAGCCAAAAAACGTTGAGCCTAGAGACGCCCTCAGAAGCTAGCTTAGGAAAGACCAGTCCCAAAAAGACGATTGTGCAGCGCGTTTTGGAAAAGAAAAAGCCGGTTTATTTGGTGAATCTGGCCCTTTATCCGGGTCGAGTTGAGTTTGACTATCTGCCCGAAAATACTCAAGGGCTGATTTGTCAGCCATTAGGCAGTAGGGGTGTCTTGATCTTAGGCGCGAACGCACCGCGTAGCTACACGCAACAAGATGAAGTGTGGATAGCTGGCATCGCCGATAAACTCGCCGACAGCTTAGCTCGCCAAGGTGAAGGCCCCAGCAGCCAGCAAAAAAGCCAGCTCACTGGCTTTACGGATGCGTAAATCAGATACATAAATTAGAGGCGTAAACCAACTGCGCGCCGCCAGAGGAAACCATCTAGAGCAAACTATCTAGAGCAAACTATCTAGAGCAAACATCTAGAGCAAATTATTCAGCAGCTTCATCTAATATCCGAACGGCGACAGTCGAGACTCTAAAGTTGTACTGCGGCCCATCAATTTCAATAGGCGTCCCTACTTTTACCGGGACGCCAAGCACAGGCACACCCTCAACGATTTGCGCTCTGCCACCCAGCGTGATGAGCATATCAATCGTGTAGTCCAGCTCAGGTCTAGGATCTGGGTAAGACTTAACCGTCCCATCGGGTTGAGGAACCGCAACACTTCGAGGAAGCGACACTACGCCCTTAACGCCGATTTCGCCGTAGGGCTGGTTACGCACGATGATGTCTGTTTTATCAGTCTCAGCTAGCTGCGCTAAGAAATCATCTGGGTTTAGAACCGTTAGCCCTCTAGCAATGACATCAACCTCTACCTCTTTTCCTCCACCGGTTTGGGCAACTGAGCCGCCTGCCCCTGGATAGAAAAAGATGCCGACAATAACCATCAAAATCGCTAGTGCGGCCCCGAGGTCTAGCAAGCTAAGTTTGCCAAAGAGTCGGCCTTTAGAGTCTAGAACTGCCATCAATTTCCTTTGTTAAATGCCTTATTAACCACAGTATTTAACCATACTTTTCTGCCCCGCTCCGACGAAGGATACAGATTGTACAGGCAGAAAAAATAGGTGTTCTAAGCGCCAGTCAAAATGTTTTGGCGCATCTTCAGAAATCACTACCTCGATAGATGTGTCTGTAGGCACACTTGAGATATTTTCCATCTATTGCTTTCTGACTTTTCAAAACACAGCCTTTTATAGCTGCTTATAGCTGCGGTTTTGCAAGTGTCACAATTTAACGCATAGCAGCTTCGCAAAATCGCTAACATTCAAACAGGAAGTGCCTCTTTGTGTAGCGTTGGCCTGCTTCTGCTGCAATCGTCACTTGTGGCTCAACATCCTCAGTCAATATCCATGAGAAGTACCCACCCCAAGCCATGACTAACTTGCTAAAAATTAAGATGAAAAAGGTCTACCGTCAGGTGGCTTATGTTTTAGCCGCCTTCGTGCTAGCGGTAGGTATCAACACGGCCACTGCTCAGCCATCTCAAGCGGGATGGCTGGACCTATTGATTCAGGGTGTACGGGTATATCAGCTCTCTAGCATGACAAATGCTCAAGAGGTGGACCTGGGTAGCGGAATCAACCGTCAGCTGGTGCAAAGCGGTCAAGTCGATCTGTATGAAAATACAGCGCTGAACGCCTATGTCGATGAGATTGGTCAGAGACTGGCGGCAGTCAGTGATCGTCCCGATATCCCTTACACATTCCAAATCGTTGAGGACGATGCGGTGAATGCATTTGCAACGATGGGTGGCTATGTCTATGTCACGACCGGACTGATGGAGGAAGCGGACAATGAAGCTGAGCTGGCTGGGGTAATCGGTCATGAGATTGGTCATATTGCTGGTCGCCATGCGGTGCAGCAGATGCGTCAAGCCGCAATTACTCAAGGCATTACGGGCGCATTGGGTGTAAACCGCGATCGCCTAGTCAATATCGGCACTCAAATTGCCCTTCAGCTCCCAGCTAGCCGCAGTGATGAGTACGAAGCAGATCGTCACGGATTCTACAGCATGGGCCGTGCGGGCTACGACCAGTCGAGCATGGCAACCTTCATGCAGAAGCTGGTGCGTCAAGGCTCTCCCCCAGAGTTTCTTAGCACCCACCCCGATGCAAACAACCGTGTCAGCTCTTTGCAGTCGCTAGACAACCAGAGCGCACTGCCAGAGGCAACTTCTGGCACCAGTGAAAGTGCCTACAATGCTGAGATTAGTGCGCTGAGATAGCATTCTCTCGATAAAAATTCTCTCGATAAGCACTCATGCCATAAAACATAAGATTTCGCTCAACTTGAACCCTAGTGCTAAGCGCTGGGGTTCTTTGCTGTAAGTACTGCTGTAGAAGCGGGGCATCACCCCCTGTAAGCCAAGCTTTTCCAGTTGGAAACTGCTGCCACCAGGCGCAGAGATAGTCGATTACTGTGGCGGTGATGCCATAGATAAGGCCGCTAGCGATCGCACTTTCTGTACTAAGCGCCCATCGACTTGGCAGCGCAATCTCTGATGGCGGGCTATCGAATGCGGGCATGTAGTTACCGAGTACCGCCGTTTTTTGGGTAAGTGCCTCACTTTGCAAACGCATTCCTGGCAAAATAGCACCGCCATACACAGACCGGTCTGTACCGGCTGTTAAAGTAATCGCCGTTCCAGCATCTATTACCAGGGCAGGCCAGCCGTTTAACTTACCCGCGCCGAGTAAATTGATGGCGCGATCTATCCCTAGCGTTGAATAGAGATTAGAGAGAGGAATATGCGATCGCTCTACGATTTTCGCGGGTTCTTCGCAGTCCAACCAAATCGCGCTCTGCGTCGGAACAACAGAGGCTATCCAAACATTTTCGAGAGATACGGCTGCGGTGGGCAAGGCAGATCGCTCTAAGGGCGTCAATTTCCCCATCCAGTCACGCTCTGATTGCCATCCTTTGGCCTGAAACCCAGCGTGCTTTAGCCGCATGACAATATCTGACGTGAGATGAGGGGTATGCCAATCACCCGAAAAGCTACCCTGATGAAAATATCCCCAGTGGAGACGGGTATTTCCAATAACGAGAGCCAACCATGATTCGGTTGCTCGACCTTCGGTTGCTCGGTCCTCGGCTAGGTCTGCCGCTTGATCTGCTGTTTGGGCACCGAGACAAGTATCGGTTGAAAAGTCAGGTTGTGCCACGGCTGATGCTATTTTCACTTAAAACATTTTTCTGATAGCCTTTTTCGGCACTGGTTCCGCCAAGTGGGAAGATCCGCTGAACCTCCTTTTATGCCAGGGTTTCAGCGATTCAGACTAGAAACAGCTGTGATCCTTCCATATCAATGGCTTTGAGCGATTTATCCCATCCGACGGAACCAGTACCCCTTTTTCAATTGCACCTTTAAAAGAGCAAGAGCCGACCAAAGGTGGTCAGCTCTAAATAGTTGTCAACTCAGAGAAACAGGCTTGAATAGGACCTCCTAATGTAGTGAAAGATGGTGAAAACTTTCTAGTAGAGGGTTTGCAACGCTCGCTATGACCTGTGTGGATATCCCAATAGATTTGGCTTGGTCTAGAAGAGCTGGACCTAAAGCCCAAGTTGGAGACAGATGATAGCAGAGCTTTTATAGCTCGTTAGGTGTCGCCTGGGCCCTATGTAAAAGAAACCCGAATGCGAGTTATTTAGTTGTATTTCTTAGTTATTAAGGTAGCACGAACACCTGAAGAACACTTATAGAAGGAGTCGTAAGTTAATACAGCGCTACAGAAGTTCTTATTGGGTTTACTGTTCTTTAGAGAAAATTGGCTGTCGAGGGAAAGATGAAAACTATCCTGCAGTTTTGCAATTGGCCTCTCACAACTGAACTCTCGCAACTGGACTCTATCGAAAAAGACCGACATAGTAGCCACAAAATGGCTTGTCTGCGAGCCAGCGAAATTATGACTTTCTAGAAATTTGTTTGGTAACAACAGCAACTAAAGGACTATAACGATGAGTATAAGGCGATATGTATATGCTCCACTGTCTTGGCAGCAAGATTTGCTAAACGCGGTTGACACAGGTTCGACTTGGACCGGAAAGCATAGTAACTTTACCCCTTGGATCGCTCAGACCTACGCGGAACTATCCAAAAGAGGTATTGATTTTGCAATTACCGACTCACTGCCTGTGAGTGGACTTGTCTTGGCTGATAGAGATACGCTGGGGAATGCTTATCCCTTTCTGCCTGAGACACTCCTGATTTGTGCCAAAAGCGATCGCGAATTTCATCCCTCTGCAACCTTGCACGTCACTCACAATCGTAAAGATGAGCAAATTTCTACAAAGAGAAAAGCCTGGGGAGTTAGCTATATCGACCACTGGCCTATGCCCAACATAATACCTAGAGATCCACGAAGAGGCAGTAGGCTCGAGAATATTGCTTACTTCGGGTCAAGGAGCCAGCTCGCTGATGAACTTAAAAGCCCAGACTGGAGCAAAAGATTGGCTCAGTCTGGGCTCAATTGGTTACCCATATTCGAATCTAGACGGTGGAATGATTATACCAACATTGACTTAATCGTCGCGGCTCGACGCTTTCCTTCACTCTCTTATCAAAGTAAGGGTGCAATAAAGCTAATAAACGGCTGGCACGCCGGTGTGCCAGCCTTGCTTGCGCCAGAATCTGCATTCATGCGTGAAAAGATATCCGAGTACGATTTTATCCAAATAAATTCAATTGATGAGGCCTATTCAAGTCTTGAGTTTTTACAATCTAACCCCGCATTCTATTCGCAAATGCTAGAACGTTGTCGTCAACGGAGCCAGCTGATCAGCAGTGAGAGTATTGCCAATCAATGGGTTGATTTTTTCAGAGAGGTCGAAAGTTTCTATGAGTCATCATGGAAGCAAATGAGTTCAACACAATCTAGAGTCAGGTTTGCACGAAGGCTTTATCTTTTGAAAAAGCAAAGGGTCATAGCGAAGCTTCAAGGTGCTATGAAATAGTAATCTCCCATCCAAAAGCAGTATCTTTTATCTGAGAAGCGGCTTTAGAGGCGGCAGCTTTAAGGGAGGCGGCTTTAGGGGGTCTCCGAAATCTCAAGACCAAATATCAAGACTGGTTGATTCTAGAACCAGCTAATCCTGAAATAGCTGCTTCTGAATCTGCTTAAGCGACCTG
Source organism: uncultured cyanobacterium (assembly GCA_963833005.1). GTDB lineage: Bacteria > Cyanobacteriota > Cyanobacteriia > Phormidesmidales > Phormidesmidaceae > Phormidesmis. The sequence continues at coordinate 150,066 of CAWHWK010000009.1, forward strand.
GCCATATCGGGCAGCCGCCGAATGATAGCTGAAGACTTGAGAAATATCTTGTGCGGAATAGCGGGTGAGCCCGAGACGATTTCGCCAGGCGCAACGTTGGTGGTGATGCCAGCTTGGGCTGAGGCGATCGCGCCATCCCCAATCTTGGCTCGGTTAGCGATTCCTACCTGCCCTGCCAAAATGACGCGGTTGCCAATAATCGTGCCGCCAGCCATGCCAACCTGTCCCGCCATCGCCACGGCTTCACCGACCTGACAGCCATGCGCAATATGTACCAGATTGTCAATTTTGGTATTCTTGCCAATCCGCGTCTCGCCAACGGCAGGGCGATCGACCGTAGAATTGGTTCCAATCTCAACGCCATCTTCTAAAACCGCAATACCGGCCTGGTGCATTTTCTCCCAGCCAGCGGCTGTTGGCACAAATCCAAAGCCTTCAGAGCCAATCGCCGTGCCGCTATGAATAACGCAGTTTGCACCGATTTGCGATCGCTCGTGAATGACGCTGTTGGCATGAAGCACTGTGTTTGTGCCGATGGTCACACCTGGGTAAATAACCACGTTGGCATGAATGCAGACACGATCGCCAATCGTCACCCCTGCATGGACAACCGCATTCGGCCCAATCGCCACCGCTTCGCCGATAGTCACAGAGTCATCCACAGTAGCTCTAGGGTGAATACCTGGCGGGCGACGGTAGGGCTGATAAAACTGTGTAATGACCCGAGCAAAAACCAGCCGAGGATTTTTGACACTCACCCAGGCAATATTACGATCGGTCGCTTCGGCCTGTAGCGCTTCGTCACTGGGCAAGATCAGTGCACCTGCCCCAGTTGTCGCCACGTAAGAAGCAAACCGTGGCCCTTCTACATAGCTCAGTTCGTGGCGGCTGGCATCGTCAATAGCGGCTAGGCCGATTACCTCAATATCGGCAACATCGGCAGCATCGGCGTCTAAACTGGCTTCATCCGCGTCAGCAGCTAAGCTAGATGCCGTCACTTCATCGCCCAAAGCATCAACAATCTGGCTGAATTTCATGGATGGAAGCCCTCTTCACTAGTCAATACCAGCACATCTCTACTGGCAGTTAAGCTACCAGAAAGACGGCACATTCGACATGTGATGTTTGAGGAAAAAAGTCGGCAGGCTGCACACGACTAACCCGGTAGCCACCCTCCTCACAAAGCGTGCGCAGATCCCTCGCTAGGGTGGCAGGGTTACAGCTAACATACACAATCCGCTCGGGCTTTATGGCTATCAAGGCTGCTAACACCTCGGGCTCGCAGCCCTTTCGAGGCGGGTCAAGCAGGACAATATCAGGCACCGTCTCTAGCGCCGGCAGCAGCGCAGCAACATCGCCAATTCGAAAGCCAACATTCTCAATATTGTTAAGAGCAGCATTTGCTTGAGCTTGCACCACCGATTCGGTGAAAGATTCTAGCCCGATGCAGTGCTTCACTTGCTTTGCCAGTGGCAGCGTAAAGGTGCCGACACCGCAGTAGGCATCGACCAAAATTTCGTCACCAGTGAGTGCTAGCTCAGCTTGAATTTCAACCAGCAGGCGTTCTGCCTGGGTAGTATTGACCTGAAAAAACGTGGCTGGCTGAATATGAAAGCTCAGGCCAGCAAAGGTTTCTTCGAGATAGGGCTGTCCTGCGATAGAAAAGGTTTCTGGGCCAAAAATGGCGTTGGTTTTTTTCCAGTTGAGATTAATAAGAACGCCGACAACATCGGGATAGCGCTCCATCCACTGCTGCGCCTGTTCGTGAATGCCTTTTAGCTTTACTGAGCGGCTCACGAGCGCTATCAGTATTTGTCCTGTCCGCCGACCGATACGAAGCGAGAGATGCCTAATGTGCCCTTTGTGGGTACGTTCGTCATAAATTTTCCACTCGCGCACTTGAATGTCTTGCTTAATTTCAGCGAGCAGCGGATCTAGTCGATCGTCTTGAACCGGACACTGATTGAGGTTGACTAGACGATGAGAGCCTTGGCGGTAGTAACCGGCTTTAACCGCGTTGGTTTGCGATCGCCCCACCGGATAGGTCGCCTTATTTCGATATCCAAGCGATTCTTCTGCCGCCAGTACCGGGTCTACCCGGATATTCTCCAGCTTGCCAACCCGAGATAACGTATCCACTACTAGGTGGTGCTTAGCCGCTATCTGCGCCTCGTAACTGACCTGCTGCCACTGACAGCCACCACACTTATCGGCCACAATACAAGCGGGGCGAACGCGCTGCGTAGAAGGTTTAACAATCCCGGCGGGCTTACCAAAACCATGCGTAGCCTTTACCTTAGTCAGCTTTACCCGCATCTCGTCACCGGGCACCGTGTTTGGGACAAACACCACCCGATCACCCCAGCGACCGACCCCGTCGCCGCCATTACTCAAATCTGTAATCTCGACCTTAATGATGTCGCCTTCTTGCCATTTTGCTTCTGGCTTTGCCTCATGCCACGGCGTAGAAGCAGTTGGCGATAACCCAGCGCTGCCCTCAGCATCAGACTTTTGTTCAGACGAAGAGACAGAAGGCAACATAGCAACAATCATCAATAAGCAGTGAGCTTATCAGTATGAATCATTTCTTCCGACCTGTTAGCTAACCGCAATGACTTTTTGCGAGTACAGCCGCGATGTTGCGGTTCCTTACGCAGCGCGCAACATTTCTTAAATATTTTCTCAGCCGCGATTCACACAGTGTTTCGGTTTCTTTTTCACTGGCAAAATAGTTAAGTAATAGACAGATTTACTTTCCTTGTTACCCCTAGAGTCGCTAAACTGTCACTATAAATAGAGTTACCGCAATCTAAAACTATGTCTGTTGTCAGCCAAGTAATCCTTAATGCAGATGATGAGTTGCGCTATCCCACTAGCGGCGAACTCAAGGGTATTGAAAACTTTTTAAAGACCGGCAATCAGCGGATGCGGATTGCGCAGACCCTCGCAGACAATGAAAAGAAGGTCGTAGAGCAGGCCAGCAGTGCGCTGTGGAAGATTCGTCCGGACTTCATTGCAAAAGGCGGCAATGCCTATGGGCAAAAGCAGCGCGCCCTTTGCCTACGCGACTATGGCTGGTATCTGCGCCTAATCACCTACAGCATTTTAGCTGGTGATAAAGAGCCGATTGAAAGCATTGGCCTTATTGGCGTTCGTGAAATGTACAATGCCCTTGATGTGCCTGTCCCTGGCATGGTAGAAGCGATTCGCTGTCTGAAAACAGCGTCTTTGGCGCTGATGAGAGAAGATGACGCAGACGAAGCTGCGCCGTACTTCGACTACATCATTCAAGCGATGTCTTGATAGTCTCAGATGTCTTGATAGTCTCAGATGTCTTGATAGTCTCAATAGACAATTGGCTAATTTGGCCAGTCAGCTTGGCCGGGCAGCTTGGGTTATAGCAAATGCTTCAAAATTAACGAGGAAATGGAGACGGGTTAATCGCTGTCTCCATTTTTTTGTCTGTGAGTTTCTCTGCCGAAACTAATACATTCGTACGATATCTACGATATTCTTAGGCCATTATCTGACAAACGTCATTCATAAGGTTTTCGTGAGTGCCGATGGTTTCTTCTGCTTCTCAAGCCAAATCAACGAACTACCAGCTTGGCAGAGTGGTGAAATCCAATTCTCACTGTGACTATGTAGTGCAGCTCGATACGCCAAGCGATGTTGATAACGCTCCTAAAAGCGAAGACTATGGCTTTGGCCAGTTCGTGAAGGTTGAAAGCTCTCGGCACTGGGCAGTCGGGCTTATCTATGACTCCCAGCTCTTTAACGCTTCCTTTCTAAACAGCGGCCCCCGGCTGACCAGTTCGCCTGATCCAGTTTTTACGCCTGATTTGATTCAGGACACCTGCATTTTGCTGAATGTGGCTTTGGTTGGGACCTTGCAACGAGAGGGCGATCGCGTATACGGACGCCAAGGCATCCCGAGAGTCGTTATCCCTGCCAATACACCAGTCACTCAAATGAGCATTGCTGAAGTCCATAGCTTTCATTGCTCGGTCGATGGCAAACCTCAGTTCACCTACTATGGTCATTTGCTGCGCTCCGGTGGAGCCTTTGCGCCTCAGCTCACCCAACAGGTCCTCAGTGAACTGATCGCAACAGAGCTGTTTTCTGGCGCTGAGCAAAGGGCACTGCAAGTACTGCACAAAGAGATGTCTTGGAAAAGCACCATGGGCGCTATGCGCTAAGAGCGTAGGTGCTATGCGCTGAGAACGTGGGCGCTATATCTTTAGGAATAGATATTGTTAAAACAAGCTTAACGGCTTGAAACATTCCGTTACATTTGCTATATTAATTACATCGGTTGAGACACACGCTTTCTTTTTTGAAGCGCTTAACCTATTCGTACCTAACTACTCGGAATAATAAATGACTACTACTCTACAGCAGCGCGAAAGCGCGTCACTGTGGGAGCAGTTCTGTCAGTGGGTTACAAGCACCGACAACCGCCTCTACGTAGGCTGGTTCGGCGTCTTGATGATCCCGACACTACTTGCTGCTACCGCATGTTTCGTAATTGCGTTCATCGCAGCCCCTCCCGTTGACATCGACGGCATCCGTGAGCCTGTTGCAGGTTCTCTGATGTACGGCAACAACATCATCTCTGGTGCAGTTGTGCCTTCTTCCAACGCGATTGGCCTTCACTTCTACCCCATCTGGGAAGCTGCCTCACTCGATGAGTGGCTTTACAATGGCGGTCCTTACCAGCTGGTAATCTTCCACTTCCTCATCGGCGTCTTCTGCTACATGGGTCGTGAGTGGGAGCTTTCTTACCGCCTCGGTATGCGCCCTTGGATCTGTGTTGCTTACTCTGCTCCCGTAGCAGCGGCAACTGCAGTCTTCTTGATCTACCCCTTCGGTCAGGGTTCATTCTCTGACGGGATGCCCTTGGGTATCTCTGGTACGTTCAACTTCATGTTGGTCTTCCAGGCAGAGCACAACATCTTGATGCACCCCTTCCACATGTTGGGAGTTGCTGGTGTATTCGGTGGTTCTTTGTTCTCGGCGATGCACGGTTCACTCGTGACATCTTCCTTGGTTCGTGAGACCACTGAAACTGAGTCTCAGAACTACGGTTATAAGTTTGGTCAAGAAGAAGAGACGTACAACATCGTTGCAGCCCACGGCTACTTCGGTCGTCTAATCTTCCAATACGCTTCTTTCAACAACAGCCGTTCACTCCACTTCTTGTTGGGTGCATGGCCTGTAGTTGGCATCTGGTTTACCGCACTCGGTATTTCCACGATGGCGTTCAACTTGAACGGTTTCAACTTCAACCAGTCCATCATCGACTCACAGGGTCGCGTGATTGGTTCTTGGGCAGATGTATTGAACCGTGCCAACCTGGGTATGGAAGTAATGCACGAGCGCAATGCTCACAACTTCCCGCTTGACTTGGCCGCTGGCGAAGCAGCACCGGTTGCTTTGACGGCTCCTTCTATCAACGCGTAGATAAGACCTATTGATTGAGAGAAGAGACGAAACAAGCCTTCCGAGGGTAGTTTTCTAATTATCCTCGGAGACTTTTTTGCTCCACGAGAAGCCCTCGGCATCTGTCCTCAACAGGCAGTGCCGGGGGCTTTTTGTTTGGCCTTGCATCTGTTGTTTGTTTTATCTCTTTTGAGTGAGTTCTATTCGTAGAAGCGTCGCGACAAATCAATCGAACTTTGCCTGCTCTTGTAAAGACAAAAACTCTATACTGTCCATAGATGCAGATAAACATATCGCCATAGAGAAAGGTGAACCTTACTACAGCGAAGAGAATATGGGTAGGGGGGCTGAGCCGTGTCGACCAAAAATTATGAGTGATCAATTGGAAAAAATTATGGAACGCTTTTACAAGCAAATTAAGCTCGCTACAGTAGCTACAATGCTTGTAGTTTTTATGACTTTTATAGGGGTTATCGATAGCGCTGCCGCCGCCCCCCATCCGCAGAAGATGGCACAGGAAATAACAGCCGCTAACTTACCAAAAACGCAGCCGTTAGTTGCCTACAATATTGACTACAAAATGGACCTTGCTCGCGCCGAACGAACCGTAGAGCACTATGGCGAAAAAATCCGAAATATTGTTGAACAGGCGTTACGCAACAACGAAAACAATCCACAGAGTAAGGCCACGGCAAAGAATTCTTATCAGCGAAAGAGCGCATTCAATGACATACTGCCTGAGCGTCGTAGCAGTGCCTTTTCAAAAGATGAGCTTTCCAACCTACGAAAAACAGAACATCCTAGAGATCGACTGAAGTAAATGTGCTGTCGGCGCTACTGTTTATGCCGTTTGTGTCTTCATCATTTTGACTGAATTTGCCATAGACGCCCCGGCTCATCAACAGACGTTACTTGGTAAGCGCTTGATTGGTTTAGTTCATCTCTGACTTTTGCAGATGTGTTGAACAGAAAGACTGAATCAAAACCGTCAGGGATAGTTGGCACGTTGGGTTCTTGGGAAAGCAGTAGCGGCTGACCGGGATTGAGACTATGACTTAGTGACAAAATCTCGCCTAGATTTGCGTTATTATCGCTGCTGATAAGCAATGCACCAGGTGTTTGATTAACCGTTCGGGCAACTTCTGGGTTCAGATGGCTGTTCTTTTTATGCCACCATGTGTCTGAGGGAATGCTAGCAAGGCAGGAGATGAGTCCGGCGACAAGCAGTACAGCCGTAGCGGATCTGCCAATGGACCTGCCAACAGCTGAGCTGTAGTGAGATGGCCGCCTAGAGGTAAGTAACTGGCTTAGTAGATAAGCAACAGCTATTTGTATACATAGATATGCTGGAATCAAGTAGCGGGTTACGCTAGAGCGCCGTCCACCTATTACCAAGTCTGGTCCTACGAAGGCTAACAGCGTAACGCCACCAATACAGGCCAAAAACAGTAGCGCGGGTTTAGGCATGCGCTGAATGCTCCAAATTAGGGTGTAGCCAACGAGCGCTAGGGCAATCAGCACGGGTGGGATCGTGTAGAACAGTGGATCAGTAGAATCTAAGTTTAGGTCAAAGAAGAGTCGGGTGATGTTACCGGCCCAGATTTTGACCAGAGAGAGAATGGGCATGGGCTGCGCTGTCCAGCTAACGACGTTTGCATCTGGAATAATGCGTAGCCAAGGCGCGAATAGAAGCAGGCTAGCGGCTGTGCTAAGCGTAAAGTTGCGTAAGCTGGTGAATGCGTAAAGGCTGCGCTTTTGTCTGTAGGTGGCGATCGCCTGCAAAGCAACGTACAGTCCGTGTCCGCCAATCACTAAAAACATCAAGATGCAGCCGTATAGGCTTGTTGTTAAAATCGCAACGTATACCAGCCAGGTAGAGAGTGTATTTTTGCGCAGTGCCTTTAATAGCGCGCCACTTGCTAAAACTGTAGTCAACGTCCACAGGCTATATTCTCTAGCTTCTTGTGCGTATAGATAGTGGAAGGGTGAGACGGCAATGAGAGCAGCGCTGAGGCTGGCTGTTAAGCGAGAGGTAAACAGCTCTAGGCTGAGCCAGTAAACAGCAGGAATGAGTAAGACACCTGCGATCGCAGCAATCGACCGCGTCGCCACAACAGTGTTACCCGTGATGTACATCGCCATGCGTGTGAGCAAATAGTACAGCGGCGGGTGTTGAGCGTCATTTTTCGCTAGCTGTCGGACAGTTTGCGCTAGGCCATAGTCAGGTGTTGCCTGCTGCCAAACCAAAATATCGCCAGCCGTTTTGAGCTGCCCATCAAAAAGAGCCTCGTAGGCATCTGTACGATCGTGGCCAGTGGCGTACAAAGCCGTATAGGCTTCATCATGCCAGTATACTTTGCCTTCTAAATTAGCGAAGCGCAGTACACTGCCGACGAGCAGCGCCAGGATCATCAACTTAGATATGCGGCCCATAGACCTTTCCTGAATGCGTCTATCCAGTTATTTCCTGGCTAGCGGCGCGGTATCAGGACGAGAGGGCCTTTCTTTATAAGAAGCCTTTGTAAGAACACTTTTGTAAAAATAAATGTGAAAACAAAAGGTAAGCAGCAATAAAACGAATACCCCACCATGATTTTTTATCGCTCACGGCAGGGTATTCGTTTTGTCTGGCTGATTCTATTCGGCTGACTCTATTTGGCTGATTCTGCAAGAAGCTTACAGCAGCGCGTCTTCTTGATGTGTCTGGATAGTGCAGTCAGAAGTTGGGTAGGCAACGCAAGTTAGTACGAAGCCTGCTTCAATCTGGTCGTCTTCTAAGAAAACCTGATCCTCTTGATTAACCGTGCCAGAAACCAGTTTGCCTGTGCAGCTAGAGCAAGAACCTGCACGGCAAGAAGCTGGCAGATCGATACCCGCATCTTCAGCTGCTTCGATGATATAAACATCATCGGCACATTCAATGGTTTCGTTGATGCCTTCATCTTCATTGACGAGTGTGACTTTATAGGTTGCCATGGAAAACCCTCTGAGAAAAATTGATTATCTTTGGCTTGACTATTAAAAAATAGTTAAGCTCTCTTAACAATATATACCGAGAGTTGCATCTGGAAAAACTCCCGAAAGGGTTACGTCTAGTAGGCAGATATCATTTTGCGTAGTATCCATACATATTTTGGATCTTCATAAAGAGCCTAGCTAGTCTATCGATGGGCCAAATGATGGCTAGATCAAGGCGATAGAATTAGTAGCTGATTCTGTCTGATGACATCTCATCCGAAATAAGACCTATGGTATCTCCCACTGCTTCACCCGAGGCTTGCTCGCCCGAAGACATCGCTTCAGAAGGACTCAAGCCAAAGGAGTATGAGGAAATCGTCAGTCGCCTAGGTCGTCATCCCAATCGGGCTGAACTAGGCATGTTTGGGGTAATGTGGTCAGAGCACTGCTGCTATAAAAACTCACGCCCTTTACTCAGTCAGTTTCCGACAGAAGGCGATCGCATCCTTGTCGGCCCCGGTGAAAATGCAGGTGTTATTGATGTCGGCAACGGCATGCAGGTCGCTTTCAAAATAGAGTCTCACAACCATCCTTCCGCTATTGAACCTTTTCAAGGTGCAGCCACGGGTGTAGGCGGCATCCTGCGAGATATTTTCACTATGGGCGCTCGCCCTATTGCTGCGCTCAATTCGCTCCGCTTTGGCAGCCTAAAAGATGCGCGTACTCGGCAAATTTTTACGGGCGTAGTTTCCGGAATCGCTCACTACGGCAACTGCTTTGGGGTGCCCACAGTGGGCGGTGAAGTGTCGTTTGATGAAGCCTACAGCGGCAACCCGTTGGTCAACGCCATGGCCATTGGACTGATGGAGACTAATGAAATTGTGAAGTCTGGCGCAGTTGGAATTGGGAATCCGGTGCTGTATGTGGGCTCAACGACAGGGCGCGACGGCATGGGCGGCGCTAGTTTTGCCAGCGCCGAACTAAGCGACGAATCAGAAGCCAATCGACCAGCAGTGCAAGTAGGCGATCCGTTTTTAGAAAAGTCTTTGGTAGAAGCCTGTTTGGAAGCGTTTAAGACAGGTGGCGTGGCGGCAGCGCAAGATATGGGCGCGGCAGGACTAACCTGCTCTACGGCAGAAATGGCCGCGAATGGCGGTGTAGGCATTGAGCTGGATCTCGACTTAGTTCCCGAACGAGAGCCGGGAATGGTGCCTTATGAGTACTTGCTGTCAGAATCGCAAGAGCGAATGCTGTTTGTTGCTCATGCCGGACGCGAACAAGAACTGATTGATATTTTTCATCGGTGGGGCTTGCAAGCAGTAGTAGCAGGCTCGGTGATTGCCGAGCCAATTGTGCGAATTTTATTTGAAGGCAGCGTAGCTGCAGAGATTCCGGCCACGGCACTGTCGGACAATACGCCTATCTATAAGCACGAGCTGATGGCTGAGCCCCCTGAGTATGCGCAAAAAGCCTGGGCTTGGCAGGAGAGTAGTTTGCCAGCAGCAACAGATAAAGGAATTTCAGGAAAAGACTGGGATCAGGTGCTGTTAGACTTGCTGGCGACCCCAACTATTGCCTCTAAGCAATGGGTGTACCGGCAGTACGACCACCAGGTGCAGAACAATACGGTTACGTTTCCAGGCGGCGCAGATGCAGCGGTGATTCGGCTACGATACCCCACCGGGGAGACGCCACCTGTACAAGCTACCCCTGATCTTGCCGCCAATGCTGGGATTGCCGCCACCGTAGATTGCAACGCTCGCCACGTTTATCTCAACCCTTACGAAGGTGCCTTGGCCGCTGTTGCCGAAGCTGCCCGCAATCTTAGCTGCGTCGGCGCGGAACCGGTTGCAGTAACCGACAACCTCAACTTTGGCAGCCCCGAAAAGCCGATTGGCTACTGGCAGCTCGCAGAAGCCTGCCGGGGGCTAGCTGAGGGCTGTCGCCAGTTTTCTACGCCAGTGACAGGCGGTAACGTTTCGCTCTATAACGAAACGCTTGATAGTACCGGTCATCCACAGCCTATTTACCCTACCCCTGTTGTCGGAATGGTAGGTCTGATTCCAGATTTGACGAAGGTATGTGGTCAAGGCTGGCAGTCCGCAGGAGATTTGATCTATCTACTGGGGATGAGGACAGATAGCACTGGAGAGGGTACGGTGACGCTAGGCGGATCTGAGTACCTTAAGGCTATTCATACAACGGTTGCGGGGCAACCGCCTAAGACGCATGTAGCCATTGAGCTGGCAGTTCAGGCGGCCTGTCGGCACGGCATTCGTCAGGGGTGGGTAGTGTCTGCGCACGACTGCGCGGAAGGAGGAGTTGCGATCGCTCTTGCTGAAGCCTGTATTAGCGGGCAAAAAGGAGCAGATATTACGCTAACTCAAGGGCGGCTACGCCTAGATACGCTGCTATTTGGTGAAGGGGGTGCCCGCATTTTGGTGTCTGTACCTACAAACGCCAACCTAGAATGGGAACAGTATTGCCAAACCCATCTAGCTGACTATTGTCATCTGATTGGCACGGTTGCTGGGGCAGAGAGCACCTTAAAAATTAAGACCGAGCATCATGAAAATTTGGCATCAGTGCCAGTTGTCGTAATGCAAGACTGGTGGAGCAATGCCATTGAAAAAGCACTGAGTGTAGACAGCTAAGCAATATAGCTTAGCGCTGCTTTGAGTGTCCTAATATCCTCTAGATAATTCTTCAGGGAGTGCTAGGATTTGAGCAGAGATTAAAAAAACATTAAAGAGTGTGAGATTTCTTTACACACTGGTTTGGCAGTATAAGGCTGTGAGAACGATTTCCTTTCATCCCAGCCTATATATCGCAGCTTAAAGCAATGTTATTGTGGCTTGTTTCTGCTGATAGAGAAGTAAATAGAGCTGCATACGTATAGCTGTCGTGAGTTTGTAGCTAATTTCATTGGAGTTTGAATTAAGCATGTTCCCATCCCCCGACGCTGCTGTAATGCCTGATGGTTCTGGCATTGAATCTGCCTTTATAAATGAGGACCGTCCTGACAAGCCTGAAGAAGCCTGTGGGGTGTTTGGGGTCTATGCGCCGACAGCGGAAGTCGCTAAGCTAACCTACTTTGGCCTATACGCACTTCAGCATCGAGGTCAAGAATCAGCAGGGATAGCGGCATTTGATCAAGGCGAGATTCACACTCATAAGGGAATGGGGTTGGTTTCTCAGGTCTTTACTGATGCCATGCTTCATCTTATGCCCGGTCAGCTTGCAGTCGGGCACACTCGCTACTCCACAACCGGATCGAGTCATGCGGCCAATGCTCAGCCTGCGATTGTCAAAACCCGTCTAGGCAAGCTAGCGCTGGCGCACAATGGCAATATTGTAAACGTGAATAACCTCAGAGATGAGCTGCTAGAGCGTGATCACAATCTGGTGACTACATCTGATTCTGAGCTAATTGCATTTGCGCTGGCGGAGGCAGTAAATGATGGCAAGGATTGGATCGAGGGTGCGATCGCTGCCTTTAAACGCTGTGAAGGAGCCTTTAGCCTGGTTATCGGCACGCCCGGTGGCATCCTAGCGACCCGAGATCCGCACGGCATTCGCCCGCTGGTGCTCGGCTACATGGGTAATCAGGCTCCTATTGGTGGTAATGGAGACGGTGGGTACGGTGCGGGTAAATATGTCGTCGCATCGGAAACCTGTGGGCTCGACATTGTCGGAGCAACCTACCTACGCAACATAGAGCCGGGTGAATTAGTTTGGATCGATAGCAGCGGCGTAAAATCTATCCGGTGGAGCACGCAGAACGCGCGTAGGCTCTGTGTGTTTGAAATGATTTACTTTGCCAGACCTGACAGTGTCTTTCACGGCGAAAGCTTGTATAGCTATCGCAAGCGTATAGGTCAGCGCCTAGCCAAAGAGGCACCTGCCGACGTTGATTTGGTGATGGCAGTGCCCGATTCTGGTGTGCCCGCTGCGATTGGCTATTCAGAATATTCAGGCATTCCCTACGCTGAGGGCCTGATCAAAAATCGCTATGTAGGCCGTACCTTTATTCAGCCCACCCAGGCTATGCGCGAAGCGGGCATTCGCATGAAGCTAAACCCCATGCGCGACGTACTAGAAGGCAAACGTATTTTGATTGTTGATGACTCGATTGTGCGCGGCACGACCAGTCGCAAGCTAGTGCAAATGCTGTACGCGGCGGGTGCGACTGAGGTGCATATGCGTATTTCTTCACCGCCAGTTACGCATCCTTGTTTTTATGGTATCGATACAGACAATCAAGATCAGCTGATTGCAGCAACCAAATCAGTCAAAGAAATTGAAAGCCAGCTAGGCGCTGATTCGTTAGCCTATCTCAGCTGGGAAGGAATGTTGGAAGAAACAGGCGTTGCCGTCGATAGCTTTTGCTCTGCCTGCTTCACCGGCGACTATCCGATTGACATTCCAGCCCAGGTTAAGAGCTCTAAGCTAATTTTAGAGAAGGTTCCAGCGCATGTTGTTTAGCACAGAAGCTTAGACAGATTTCATTGTCTCGGCTTAGCAGGTATAGAACCTTTAAACGCATTCAGCACGAGGGCTCGCCGGGGTGAGCTATAGCACTGAGGTATCCGCTAGGGCCTAATCTGTCAGCCAAAGATGAATCCTTAAATAATTTGCTTAGAGCCTCTCCTCATTCATATAACGACTATCTGAAAGTCGCTAAATTTATCAGACGCAGGATGAAATCTGCTATAAGGCGCGTTCCAAATCGGAGGGGGTATGCAATAGTTGTTGAAAGCGTACTAATTGCATAGACCTTTTAGAACTTAACTGACCTCTCAAGTTATTCAGTCTTTTGGGTTCACTTCATACGGCCAGCTAGCTGAAAATAGGAATTCCCATTATGGCTTTAGATCAACTCAAGGCGTTTCTAAAGAAGATGCAGTCTGAACCTGCACTGAAAAATGAGGTGCTAGCAACATCAACCGCAGATGATGTTGCACGAATAGCACTAAAGCTTGGTTTTGAATTTTCAGGCGATGAATTATTGAGAATGTCAGGCCAGAAAGTTGGTGGGGTGACTGTTATAAAAAAAGCTACTCCAGGAGAGTACAATTAAGCGCTTTTTGAAGGAGTAGTTCGAGCTGGGTACAAGAGAAACGACCGTTTTTTTGATACTCAGCTTTTAGCGGTCACTAGTGCAGCGTCAGCACTCAACTTCAGGGTAGATCTATTCTAGAAGCATTGTCATGTAAGGCTCTCAGAGATCGATGCCCAGTTACTACCTAAGACGCGCCCGATTGAGTCGCTGCACAGGCGGCGATTAAACAAAAAAAATACGCCATCACAGGCTTGTCTAATCATGTGTCACAGCCCCTTCTTTTTGACGCGTAAGATCGGACTTGCAGAGATAAGGCTTTTTTCTTTTCTGCGTTCTAAAACTTGTACCCAAATCAAATCCTCAAAAGCAATTAAGCTTTGCGAGTTTTGATACATGCGAGTAGGGCACATTAGAACCAGCAATTCGATACGTAGGCCAGCTCCGGTCGTTTTTCTATAGCCAGCGATCGCGTGTTGATTTAGCGATCAGGACTAAAAAAGTCGAGAAGTGCATTAATCACCTCGCTGCTATTACTGTCTAGCAGCATAACGTGGCCGGAATCGTTGAAGTAATGAGTCTCTATGGGGTGTGAGATTTGCTGCTGCATTAGAGGAAGAACGATGGGGGGGATAACAGGATCTTTCTGGCTGTGGATACCAAGGATAGGACAGCGAATGTCGGGCAGTTGTTTGCACGCATGGCGACCGACACGCCAAAGGGTGTGAAGGGCATGAGAGTGATAAAAGCTATAGCCAGGCAGGTAAAAGGGTTCTTTATGAGGGGCATCTAGTGTGAAGGGAACCCAACTGAGTAGCGAAATGAGGAGTTCGGCTTTTTTAGGCAAGCGCAGCGCAGGAGCGATGACGGCGCAGCGATCTAAATGACCTTCGGCAGCCATCAGAAGCGCGATCGCACCGCCCATAGAAAAGCCAACCATGCTGACATGGCAGTAGCGTCGTTTCGCCTGAGCAATTTCTCGACGGACAGCGTTAAGCAGGTCATCTTCGCTGAGATTGGTAAAGGCTCTCATTTGTTCTGTACGCTCTTGGTAGCCGTGCCCAGGAAGTAGTGGGGCGTAGGTGGCTACGCCTATATGAGTTAGGGTCTCAACAGCAGGGGCCATTTCGTAAGGGGTGCCGGTAAAGCCATGAATGCAGATAACAGCGGTATCGGTAGGGACAGAAGGCTGTTTTGCTAAAGGAATGGCTTCGGGCAGCAAACGCTTTTGGTCTGTCAGGGGGACGGGCTGAAAAGCAGAGTAGTAAGACTGCATAGATAAAGTTGAGGTAGCTACTCAGGCAACAATACTGGCACTGGTAAAATAGGAATTACGAAGAAAGACACTTGATTGGCCTGATAGGAAGTCCGCGTACGGATGAAGAGACAGCAACTCAAAATAAATAAAGAAGAACGTCTTGAGCAAAGACTACTCGTCTGTTCTTGAATACATGGTTAAAGAACAGAAGTGGCCTTATCGTGGTTGCCTTTTGTCTAGAGCTATTTTATCTAGAGCTGTTTTATCTAGAGCTGTTTTATCTAGAGCGGCAAGTCATCTAGACTCTACCCTTTGGGAAGCACGGTTTTCACAGGGAACAAAACAAGGTATGCGTCAAAGGTATGCGTTCCAAGACTTCGCAGGACAAGAAAACATTTTCAATGCGATCGCTCTCTCTAGAATCACCACTAGCAAACAAACTTACAGATTAAACATTAGGTTGGGGCTAGCATTTCACTAAAAATGGATAGCTTTAGTGATACTCAACAGTAAGCACGTGCTGATGAAGAATCTTTTTGTCAATCTAGCAGCGGGCTGAGGATTATTAGGCATAGGGCGTAGCGGCTGCGGAAAGAGTTCGTTTCTACGAACAGTTAAGACTTGACAAACTATCTCGACTTGCTGCTACTTTGCCATGAAAATGGCCAGTGAAAACTGACCAAGCGCAAGCAAATTTAGACAACCGCAAGTAAACAATTCTTTATATTATTCCGGTACGGTGCGCTGAAATAGCGTATTTTTGTTTATAGCCCCCATTGCCCTTTTTCTATGGCCTCTTTTTCTAATTCACAGACTATTTGCCCCAAAATGGTTGGTTTGTCTGCGCCTGTATCCCTACGTCGGCGACCATCTCAACTCTTGATTTTGCTGCTATCGCTCGGTAGCATTGGCTGGCTTGTCCCGTCGGCGATCGCCCAAACCACCACGCCCAACGTTCCGTTTCGTAATCCTGACGGGTCTGTCATTGTTGATAACAACGCCCGTGACATTAGGACGGGCCCCTTACAAAACGGATCTAACATTCCGCTGCCCAGTGAACTGCCTGCTCAGACGACAAACAGAGTTCCCATTGCGGTTGATAGAAGCCAGCTAGCACCCAACAGCATCATAATCAGCCCTGATCTCCCTTACATTCAACAATCTTTTGAGGATCTCATCAACGCGGGTTTACCAGAAAATGAGCGATACACCCTTCAGCGAGAGTCGGTGCAGCTGACCACAACCTTTGACCTGGCACGTAGCGTCGGGAACCATCGTTTTGCCGAAGGGGTTCAGGTAACCATTGTGAGAGCAGATGGACAAAGGATAGAACAGCCTGCTGTATTTGTTCGGGGCGGCGGTGTGACCATTGGCCCAGATGGCCAAGCGCTGCCAAACACTGTTTCAGAGAGCGCAACCTATGGTGAGGGTGACACTGTTGAGATTCGCGTGCTGCACATTCGCACCGACGGCGGAGTGCCCGAAGATTCCGGGATTTACTTTACGCAAGATTTTAGATCTGATGGCAATGTAGGTGAATTTATCGTAGAAGACTCTACAAATGGGGGCGATCTAGACTTTGATGATGGCGAGTTTGTAGATGCCCCCACGGGCGAGGGGCAAGGCGTTGCTGTTTTCCAGCAGGGCGATATTGTCGTGACTACAGAGACCGTTCGCACACCACTTGATCCGCTCGTAGAACAAGACGTTATCGAAGCCGATGCAGTCGCCGGACAAGTGCCTCAGACCGATGTCCAAGAGGTTGAAATTAGTCGAGTTCGTGGCCAGGTGGAGCTGCCGGAGGAGACAACCTCAAACCGACTAGGTCATGCTACGGGCATTCGGACAGAAGACGACGAACAGCTTGTTTACAACCGCTATTCTGGAGCCAGTGAAGTGCGTCTGGGCAGCGATGGTCTAGGCGTCACTGGCCAGCTGCCTCCTCTTGTGGGCAACCCTAGTGCGCCACCCACCTTGCTGACGGGTAACCTGAGGTTTGACCCAACGGTAGATGACAATGAAGCTGGACTGACTGCCACCATTGGCCTCACCCAGTTCTTGACCCGCACCCACCGTCCCGCCAGAGATATTTTTGGCCAAGAGATTATCGCGCTCAACGAAGACGGTGACGAAGACAATCCTAGGCTGCTAGAGCCTGTGGGCCTGTTCAACAACCGGCAGTGGGTGGGCTATGTGCCTTCGACCCCTATTGGAACCGAGCCAGGAGACGCAATTTCCTCCGTCAACGGCGTTTTTGATTTACCCGCAGATCAGGCGGTTGAAATTGCCCCACCCGATCCGCAGCAGGTTGGACGCGGCAATGCTGACTATACCGACAATGTGGGTGGCCTGCTGATTGAAAGCCCCGAGGGCACGCTTAGCTTTGTGCCACAGTGGACTAAAGCGGGATATGCCCAAGAATCCCTTTCTCTAGCTGCTGGCGAAGCTAGCCGAGTCATTTATGCCCTAGTGCCCCAACAGCCAGGGCAAGCCCTACAGCTTGGCCAAACCTACCCGGTGATCGAAGCAGCAACTGGTCTGGTGATTGCAGACGGTGGCTTTACCCTCATTTCGGCTGACCGACAGCCACAAAACTTTAGCCAAGAGATGTCTGAAGTCTATGCTGTAGAGGACACCTTGCCAGAGGCGAATGCCCAAACTAGCGAGTTCAATGGCATTCAAGGAAACTATGCAGAAGTTACGGGCGGGCCCCGCATTCCTACGGTAGATGTGACCATTGCCGATGAAGCAGATGCACGCGTCGGCAATGACTTTTTCCGCTTGACCCAGCTGGTTGACCTTGGGCAATCGGGCTACATGCGGACTACTCGAGCGGGCGGCTTTTACCTGGGCGGACAGCTTACGGGCGGCTTTGGTAACCAGCAAGATACGGTAGTTAATAGCCAAATCACAACGGTTGTTGCTGCTGATGCTTTAATCCGACAGCGAACGATCAATACTTTTTCGACACCGCGCGTTCAGGTCGATACTATTACGACAGAAAATGGCACGGTCACTCAAACGACAGGTATTGCCTTGTTTGAAGTTAACGGGGCAGGTGAACTGTTCAATCCCTCCTTTCTCCCTGGTCCGGTAGGACCGGTGACAGTTAATCTCGAGAACAATGCGCCGACTACCGTAAGTACGATTGAAACAGGGGCTAGAGCGCTCGTTAGCTCAGTGGTGGAAGAAGATATTTTAGATGGCGATGTTGTGCAGTCTGATGGGGCCGAGGTGATATCTAGAGATGAAGCTATTGTGACGGATAGAGACAGCTATCCTAACTTTTCAGCCGTGCGGGGCGAGCTAGGTTTGGGCGCTGTTTACAACTTTGGCAATACGCCTTGGACGGTGGCGGCTAACACGATGCGTGCTGAGCTATTCTATCGAGATACGGTGTTTGGCCAGAGCACGAACGATTCACAAACGGGTATCCGAGCTGAGGTGGTTTTCCATCCTTTCGGCGAAGTCAGGCGCGATGCCTATCAGTACGATGAGGCGGGTAATGTGGTGCCGGTGTATCAGACTGAGCCTATGCTGGATGCTAATGGCGACCAGATGATGGAAACGCTCACCGACGACGAGGGAAATACAGCGCAAGTGAGGGTGAATCAGTTTGTATTAGATGAGACGACGGGCGATCGCATTTTGCAGCGAGTCGGAACCGGCAAGGCCAGAGGACCCGGTGCCTATGTGCGCATAGAAAATGTGTTCGATGATGGGACTGAAATTGCGGGCGGCCTTCAGCTCTCTTTCTAAAGCACTCTAATCCCAGAACACTCTAATCAAAGTATCCGCTCCATAAAGTATCCGCTCCATAAAGTATCCGCTCTATAGGGACCCAGACACTAGCCTAAACACTAGCCCGAAGAGCGGACTAAAGAGTGGCCCAAACCGTTACCCGTGCAGCGTCAGTACCTAGTTCTTAGTCTTGACGCTGCACTCGGTAATTAGACCTGTTTCGCTCACGGTTGATTGCTCACGGTTGATTCTCTGGGCGATCAGTTTTCACCTAAGAAGGGCGTTCTCGAGAAGGGCATTCTCAAAAAGAGCATCAGGCGCTTTTCGACAGTAAGACTTTCAGCAGTAAGACGCTCACCCCGCTCAGCAGGTAAAATCAGAAACCCCGGCGTCTATTCAGCCTCGCCAGCTAGCTTGAAAATGTGTCTATGCCATCTATTGCCGCAATTACCACAACGACTCTGGGCTTACGCCGTTTAGCTCCGCTCTGCGAAAGAAGAAATAAAGAAAGGCACGAAGAGAGACACGAAGGAACGGGTGAAGATGAGCGTGAAGAGGCCTACCAAGAGGCCGCTCACCTATGGGTTGCCTCTGGCTTACAGCCCGAAGCAGCCGCCTTGAATCTCAATTACCATGTCTACGACACGTCTTTAGCAGCCTTTTTGCAGACACGTTGGCAAGCGTACGAAGGATTTGTTTTTTGCTTAGCGAGCGGTGCGGTCGTGCGGCTAATTGCACCACTGCTGACCAACAAGGCAACTGACCCGGCTATCGTCGTTGTCGATCTAGCAGGAAAGGTTGCCATTAGCCTGTGTGGCGGGCATCAGGGTGGCGGCGATCGCCTCACCCAGCGCGTCAGCCAGCTCCTAAACGCGCAGCCCATACTGACAGGTGCCGCCAATGCCCTAGAGCTACCAGCGATTGATACGCTAGGCGAGCCGTTTGGCTGGGAGAAAGGAACTGGAGACTGGCTAGGCGTCAGTAGCGCGATCGCACGCCAAAAACCCGTCCAAATTATCCAAGAAGCAGGCACCGCCCTCTGGCAGCAGCATCTGCCCAAAAGCCACACATTTCAGTTCGGCTTCCCTGAATTTGAAGATCGCAACCGTCAGCCTAGCCCCCAGGCCCGCGTTTGGATCAGCCCAATCCGGCGCAAGTTTCAGCCAGATGCAGCTATGCCAAAAGCCCAGTGGCATCCCCGCGTGCTGTGGCTCGGCATCGGCTGCGAACGCGATACAGACAAAGCACTTATTGCCTACGCAGTTGAAAAAGTCTGCACGGAAAATCACCTGGCGACAGAGGCGATCGCAGGTGTCGCCACGCTCGATCTCAAAGCCGACGAAGCTGGGCTGCTCGCTTTAATCCAAGAAAAAAGCTGGCCGTTGAAATGCTTTTCACCTGAGACGCTGAGCGTAGTTAAGGTGCCCAGCCCGTCTGAGGTGGTACGCCAGGCAGTCGGCACACCTAGCGTGGCAGAAGCTGCCGCGATCGCCGCCACAGACTCAATCGACACAGATTTAACTAATACAGATTCAACCAATACTAGCTCAACTGATGCAGACTCAACGAATGCAGCTCGTCTAAGAGTCAAAAAACAGGTCGTCAAAAAAGCAGGACTAAAAGGAGCGGTTACCGTTGCGATCGCCCAGTCACCCACCGAATATACCGGTCGTTCCGGCCAGCTTCACCTAGTTGGCACTGGTCCCGGTGCGCTCAGCCAAATCACTCCCGCCGCCAAAGCCGCCATTACCGACGCCGATGTCGTTATTGGCTACGCGCTCTATGTCGATCTGATTCGGCCTTTGCTGCAACCGGGGCAAATCGTTGAAGGATTACCCATTACTCAAGAACGACAGCGGGCCGAACGAGCGATCGCACTTGCCAACTGGGGGCTAACCGTCGCAGTGATCTCATCCGGCGACTGCGGCATCTACGGCATGGCAGGCTTAGTCTTAGAACAGCTCCAGGCTAGCGGCTGGAACGGTCAAACGCCCAAAGTAAAAGTTCTCCCTGGCGTCAGCGCGCTGCAGTCTGCCGCCTCTCGCATTGGCGCACCTCTAATGCACGACTTCTGTGCCATCAGCCTCAGCGATTTGCTCACCCCCTGGCCTGTCATCCAGCAGCGTCTACGCGCCGCCGCCGAAGGAGACTTCATCGTTGCCCTCTACAATCCCAAATCCAAAACCCGTACTACTCAAATCATCTTCGCCCGCGACACGCTGCTACAGCACCGTAGCGCCGACACCCCAGTCGCCCTAGCCTGCTCTCTCTATCGCGCCGACGAACACATCACCCTCACCACCCTCGGCGACATGTTCGATCACACCATAGACATGCTCACTACCGTCATCATTGGCAACAGCAGCAGCCGCATTCACGAGGGCTGGTTTATCACACCTCGTGGCTATATGGGAAGCTATCTAGAGCCCTCGCTAGATAGCTAACTTGGGCAACCTAGCTTGGAAAACTATCTCGGCGAGGGCTCCAGGCCCAAAAGCGATTCACGATCTACGCTTTGAGTCTCAGATAGCCCAGGACTGCAGGTCTTCCGCTCCCGCTCAAAAGCAGGATCTTGCCAGGAAAAAGAGAAGTGGCTCACGGTTTTAATCTGCGGGGCTGCTTGCTGCAACGCATCCATCTGAGCCTCCAGTGAGGGACGATTGTTTTGCGCAACTCCCCAAATACCTGCCAAGGCAGGCTTCACCGTCGCGGCGTTGCGCACAGCAAGGACCTCTTTCACCTCATCAACGATGCAACTCGCATTACCACATACCGCGTAAGCCATCGGATGTGAATCTAGCCAGCTTGGGAACCGGCTCCAGTGCTGCAGTCTAGAATCGTAGCCATTACCGACAGATCTATTGCCATACGGGAAAAACACCGCGCCCGTCGATAAACCGGCCTGCCTAGAAGGCGTTGCTGCCGCTTGCAAAAAATCGACAACGCCTTGAATCGCATGGGCGACGCTCAGCCGCCACAGCTCATTTTGTAAGCCCGGTCGCCGCTCGGCAGCAGGCGCTAAATCTTCAGGGGCGATCGCAGGCGGATTGCGGCTTTGCCACAGCGGCTCGCCCTCAGTTGGGTACAAAGCATCCACCTGCTCGACATCAGAAATTGTCAGATAGCCTTGCTGCAAAAAACGCTGAATCAAATCGCGGCCCTTGTTGTTGTAGGCGCGTTGCAACAGCGCCTGCTGAGCCGCAGATCCATAGATCCATAAGTCTTTAACCTGGCTAGCTACAGACGCAGCCCCTAGCAGCCGCGGATAGCGAACATAGTCATACAGCGCACCGTCGGGCTTTCTGGCAATCACCGCCTGCACCATCTGGGCATAGTCCAACTGGGCCTGACGGTTATAAGGATCAACATACGCCTCTTCAGAGGTGCCGCTAATACCATTGTCGGCATAGTCCAGCGTGTCTGCTCCCAAACCATTGCGCGCCAGCACCTGTCTGCGATCGCTCCTTTGCCCGTACGAGTAGCCAAAATTCAGCGTAAACATCCAGGCATGTGCGTCTAGCTCGCGGGCATGGGCCGCTGCGATCGCCTCTGCCAGCAAATCCCTATCTGCATACTGGGCGGTCTGCACAACGCTCGGCCATACCGTTGGGTTGTCATTTTTCGGCAGCAGCACCTGCCCATTCGAAAAAGCCTCAATATAAACCTGGTTATAGCCCAAATTCACAATGCGATCCATCAGCGCATCTAGCCGCCCTGGCTCTAGATCACAAGGATACAGCCGCAGCCAAATCGCCTGATTCTGCGGCCACTGCGTTCGACGGCAGTCTTGGACCTCAGCAATCTGTTGACGCGATAGCGCTTGA
The DNA here is from genome assembly GCA_963833005.1 of uncultured cyanobacterium. Lineage (GTDB taxonomy): Bacteria > Cyanobacteriota > Cyanobacteriia > Phormidesmidales > Phormidesmidaceae > Phormidesmis. The sequence goes on from CAWHWK010000009.1 coordinate 172,348, forward strand.
TACTGTTGCTTAGCCGCCGCGTCATCGGCCAAGCTAGCCACTCTCAGCGTCTCTTTTGCATCCACGTCACTCTGCGACAGCTGGCAAAACCGATTGACGCTGGCCTCAGCCTTAGGGGCTACTGCCCCTAATAACGGCATCGACAGGCTTCCTAGCAAAACGCTTGGCAGCAAAATACCTGGAACACTCCGCTGCCAAAGCCACTTATACCTGCTCCACCTGCTTTCATTTTTCGTTCTTGAGACCATATTGCCCGCTTAACTTATGAACCATAACCGACGTTCAATGCATCACCTGACAGTGGGTTTTTACTGATTGAGTTTTTACTGATTAAGTTTTTGCTGATTAGGTTTTCACTGATTGAGTTTTCACTGATTTTGCGTGCCGACACAGTACACCAAAACTCACCCTACGTTTTTTTATAAACGGTTGAGACCTAAGCTGTGCCACCTATCGAGCTGCTTACCACCCCTTTTTCCTCGTTAAGCTCACCCTTACAAAGCTCAGAACAAGGCTCAGAACAAGGCCCTGAAATTGCAGAGCCTAATCGTCATAGCCCTGATCGCCAGCGTTCAAATCGCTATGCGCTTGTCCAAGGCCAGTCTCGTCCCCTTCTTCTATATGAACGAGCAGTTCGCGTAGCTGCATTCGATTGATATAAGGCCATCCGCCTTCTTGTTCAATATCTCTGAGTAATTGATACAGACGCTGACGATTGTTGGGCAGCGCCTCGCGAAATAGCGTGTCTCTAATCTCAAAATGAAGCGTATCCAACAGCCTCAGTAGCTCTAAGAGCGCTAAGCAGTCCCCTTCTTTTTGCTGCGCCGTTGTTCGCACGACTTGAATAAGCTCAGAGAGATTCGATGGAAGATTCTGGGAAGCCATGGGAGAAAGAGACACAAATGCCCAATATTTTTAACTTGAGTGTCAACTTGTTGTACGCACTCATTTGAATCGGTTCAGAAAGGTTTGAAGTCAGAATTCTGAGAAGCTATCGACAAAAAGAGACAGAAATACCTCATAGTTTTAACTTTTGTAACTGATTTCACAGGGACGCGGTGCTTCCAATCAAGCTCGCCATCAAACCATAAAGCCAAGCATTGAGAAAAGCGCTCTAGCCTCTTGTTGTGGCTGTTTAAGCGTTTTTACATCTGGCTTTCAGACACTGCAGCCTGTCAGAGACTACGCGATCGCTTAGCCATGGTGCAAGTGATTCATCCATCAAAACCGGCCAACCGCAGTGTAAAATTATGTACTAAATACCCCTTATAAATTCATAGTCTTGAGGTTGCCCATGAGGTATCGCGCTCTGCTCGCTGCGTTCTTTGCCCTTTGCTTAGGTGTGCTAACAGCCTGTAGCGAAGCCCCTTCCGCCACGAGCGACATTCCACTCACCTACGATCAAATTCGCAACACCGGACTGGCCAATAGCTGCCCTCAGGTAGACGAAACTCGCCGTGGCCAAATTCCAATCGAAAACGGCACGTCTTACAAATTAGTTGACCTTTGCTTAGAGCCCACTAGCTTCTTCGTCAAACAAGAAGCGGCTAACAAGCGCAAAGAAGCCGAGTTTATCTCTGGCAAATCGCTCACCCGCTACACTACCTCCATTGAACAGGTCAGCGGTGACATCAAGCTAAACACTGACGGCAGCCTGCTGTTCGACGAAAAGCTGGGTATGGACTTCCAACCCATTACCGTCCTACTTCCCGGTGGCGACCAAATTCCTTTCCTCTTCACCATCAAAGGTCTAAAGGCAACCTCTCAGCCAGGGCTCAACGCCGTGACAACCTCCACAGATTTTGAAGGGTCTTTCCGGGTTCCCTCCTACCGCACCTCCAACTTCTTGGATCCCAAAGCTCGCGGCCTCACAACGGGTTATGACAACGCTGTTGCTCTACCTGGCCGCGCTGATGGGGTTGACTTAGCCCGTGAGAACGTCAAAGCGTTCGATATGGGTGAAGGCTATATTTCCTTGCAAGTTTCTAAGGTAGACAGCAATACGGGTGAGATTGGAGGAACGTTCATCTCCGAGCAGCCTTCCGATACAGACATGGGGACAGCAGCGCCTGACGATGTGCGCCTGCAAGGCGTCTTTTATGGTCGGATTGAATCCGGTTACGGCGCATAAAACGAGCCTCCATAGGCTCATGGTAAATAAGCTGACAATAAGTAGATTCTAGTATCAGTAAATTTATCGAGGGTGCCTCAAGAACCCAAGCAGCAGCAGCTTGAAAGATAGCTGAAAACGCTCATACATCTGAGACTCGCGAATGGGCGATCGCAGCAAGATATATCAATCAAAAGGACACCATGACGGTGTCCTTTTTTGTTTTTAAAAAGCTTTTTGTTTTTTAAAAAGCTTTTAGATAAGCTCTTAGACTCTTTTTTAAAATAGCTTATAGACTTTTGTTCTTTCTTTTATCTCAATATGGCTATGGCATGATGGCGAGAGGGTTCCGTGGAAACCCGATTGCTGGAGAAAGATAAGCCTCATTAATCTAGAGGTGTCAGTGTGGCACGTTGAGCGCCCGTGTCAGGCCCATCATTTGCCCACTGACCAATTAAGTTCTGGCTCTTACAAGCAGTCTTAATTGATACCCGTAGGCCCTTTCAATATGCCAATTTCAACTCACAAGGTGCTAAAAGATCAATCACTTGAAATCCTTAATATCTATCAAAAAAATCGCTCACTAGAATTACGTAATCGCCTCGTACAGCTCAATATTGGCCTAGTTCGCAAAGAGGCCCACCGCTTGCTACATCATTCTGGAGAAACCTTTGACGATCTGATGCAGATAGGCAGCCTTGGGCTCATTCGCGCCATTGAACGATTCGATTTACAAAAAGGCTTTGCCTTCAGCTCTTTTGCCATTCCCTATATTCGAGGAGAAATTCAGCACCATCTGCGAGATAAAGGGACGGCTGTGCGCATTCCGAGACGCTGGCAAACGCTACAAAATCAGTCGGGCCGTGTCATTCGGCAGCTACAGGCCGACCTCAACCGCCGACCTAGCGACCAAGAAGTAGCCGCCGAGTTAGCTATCACTGTAGAGGAGTGGCAGCAGGTCAAAATCGCTAGCAGCAACCGCCGTCTGCTGAGTTTAGACGCACCCGTGCAAGCCAGTGATAGCAGTACTTCTGCGCTAGGCGATCTGCTACCTGATGTCAGCTATCGCAGCTTTCAACTGGCCCAAGAAGATCGTATCCGTTTACAGCAAGCGCTGTCTCAACTAGAAAAAAGAACCCGTGACGTCGTCGAATTTGTGTTTTTACAAGATCTAACGCAAAAGGAAACCGCTGAGAAATTAGGGATTAGCCCCGTTACCGTTTCTCGTCGGGTCAAAAAAGGGCTTCAGCATTTACAGATAATCATGCGCCCGCCCGCCAGAAAGGTCTAAAAAACAATCATAGTTTTTTGATTGTTTTTCTAGCTCACGTTAGTTTTTGGGGGCTTTGTGTCTATCCTAAGCCAGAGCATATCATCTCGAGATTTTTTGAATATCCGGCCCTAGGAGGGATCAGACCATGCGGCGTTTGCTGCTTATCTTACTCATAATGACGCCACTTACTGGCTGTCAGTTTCTTAGTGCTGGTGAAGACGTTGCCATTATTGACCCTTTTGAAGGCGCTGAAGAAACCATTGCTGAAGCTGGCGAAGATATCGCCCAGGCACTAGACGGAGATGCCGCTGATGAAACATTTGCAGACGTGGCTGTAGAAGCCTCTCCGGCTGTCACTGCTGAGTTGATCAGCTCAACCGATCCTGAAGCGCGTACGCGCCTGGTTTCGCAGTCACGCGTTGACCCATTTGCGGGCTTGGCTATTCCGCTCGCGCCTGAACCCATCGTGATTCCAGCCGCGAGCAATACAAGCAACAATAGCCGCCCGGCTAATAACGGTGCTGGCAATAGCGTGACTAGCAATAATAATACTGGTGGCGGCAATGGTGGATCTAGCAACGGCAGCGCACCGACAACAGTAGCGGCTAGAATGCCAACGCTGCCACCGATACGCGTGCAGCCACCGAATGAACCTTTGGTGCGGCCTTCTCCAATTACGCCGCTTCCTCGCATTCCACAGCCTGTTGTTGCACCTACGATTGCGGTTTCTGGTGTCGTTCAGCTAGGTGGTGAACCCTATGCCATTGTTAGCTCTAGCAGTGAACCAGAACGATATGTTCGAGTCGGCGATCGCCTAGCAGGGGGCAGCGTGCGCGTTAAACGCATTGATACGATGGCGTTTGAGCCACAGGTCATTTTAGAAGAGAATGGCATTGAGGTTTCTCGGCCAATCGGTAGCGGCGGCAGCGCAGAGCCAGACGCACCGGCTGAAGCACCAGCGGCGGCAGCACAGACTGTTCCTGTAGCAGCAGTGCCACTACCTCAAGTTGCCATTCCTACTCAGGCAGTTTTTCCACCGCTTTCCCTCCCCGCACCCGCAGCAACAACACTACCGGCATCATGAGCCTTTCGGATTAACCGTCTTTCCAACTGACCGTTCAGACACAAAACCTTCGGCCAGCTTACAAGCTCTTTTTTATAAGCCCTTTAGAATTAGACTCTCAGGTGCCGCTAGCGTCTGAGGGTTTTTCTAATAGCGTTTTTCTAATAGCAAGGCGCGAAGGGTGCTGTAAGGAACGCGAATTAGGTCAGTGATTCTCATCTGGCTTTGCAAAAGTTATTGCTCTATAGAAACAAAACTTAAAAAGAGAGACTTGGCTCCAACAGAGTAGTAATCTTGAGAGCGAGTGGCTTTTGCATAACCATAGGTTGAGTGCATTCAACTAAATGTATTTGGCTAATGGCTAGTCATGTAAGTTTTGTCTCATGTTGAGAGGGTTAGTATTCATGGTCCAGCGCGGTTCTAAGGTTAGAATTCTCCGTCCAGAGTCTTACTGGTTTAGAGAAGTAGGCTCCGTGGCCTCTGTCGATCAAAGTGGGATCAAGTATCCTGTGGTTGTCCGCTTTAGCAAAGTAAACTACGCAGGCGTCAACACTAACAACTTTGCTGAAGCAGAGCTGGTAGAAGTTGAGGCCCCTGCAAAGAAAAAGGGCTAATGCGCCTGCATCTTCAGGAGGCAACTTTATGAAGATAGATGCTAGAGAGATAAGATTTGGTCATAGATAGATAGAGTCGATATGAAGGCAAGCGCAGGAGAAAAACTACGTGCCTGAGCTGCCTGAGGTAGAAACCGTTCGTCGGGGGCTAAATCGAGTTTCACTTAATCAGCCAGTTCAAGGAGGCGAGGTGCGTTTAGCGCGTACGATTGCCTATCCGGAGCTGGCTGATAGTTTTTTGCAGGGTCTGACGGGCACACGGATTAGCGGCTGGTATCGGCGAGGCAAGTATCTGGTGGCTGCCTTAGCAGAGTCGGCAGAGTCGACAGAGTCAATAGACCTAGCAAATTCAATAGACCTAACGAACACGATGAACCTGACGGCTACGGCTGGCTGGCTGGGCGTTCACCTGCGCATGACAGGTCAATTGCTTTGGGTATCTCAGCAAGAGCCGGTGCAGAAGCACTGTCGCGTTCGGCTATTTTTTGACGATGACCGTGAGCTGCGCTATGTGGATCAAAGGACTTTTGGGCGGCTGTGGTGGGTGTCACCGGGCCAAATGCCAGAGTCAGTCATAACGGGGCTACAGCGGCTGGGGCCAGAGCCTTTTTCGGACGAGTTTTCGGCTGAGTATTTGGCGCGATCGCTTAAGGGGCGGCTGCGACCGATTAAGAATGCGCTACTTGATCAGAAGCTGGTGGCGGGAATTGGCAATATTTACGCGGATGAGGCGCTATTTTTGAGTGGGATTCGACCGACAGTGAGGTGCGATCGCCTTTCAAAAAAGAGAATCATCCAGCTACATGCATCTATCCGCAAAGTTTTGGCCACCAGTATCGAATCGGGCGGCACTACCTTCAGCGATTTTCGCGATGTACACGGCACTAACGGCAACTACGGCGGCGTTGCTTGGGTGTATAACAGAGCAGGAGAACCCTGTAGAGTCTGTGGTAGCGACATCGATAGGCTAAAGCTGGCTGGTCGCTCTGCGCACTATTGTACTAGCTGTCAGAAATAGCTCGCAGGAATAACGAGTTGGCACAGCTAATCGGCACAGCTAATCGGCATAGTTGGTCGGCATAGCTAGCAAATGAAAGCTGAGTGACCGAAACAGCCTGTGGTGAAAACAAGCCATAGCGATACAATAAGTGGCAGTTGTTTACCACTGACTTTGTGAGAAAGCTATGCCCGTCAAAAAAGGGGATTTTGTGCGTTTGGTCCGAGAGAAGTTTGAAAACAGCGTAGAGGCAAAGGCGAGCGATACCCGGCTTTCCAGCTACGTTTTTGACACCAAAGGCGAGATTTTAGATGTCCGCGATGACTACGGCCTAGTGAAATTTGGCCGAGTGCCTACCCCGAATGTCTGGCTCAAGCTAGAGCAGCTAGAGAAGTTTGACTAGAAAAGCTCAGCTACAGGCGTTTGACTAAAGAAACTCGACTAGGCTATTGCTGCTCGCTGGCTTGTGCCATCAGAATTGTGTGCATACTGCGCTCGGGTGCGTCGCCCTCAGGGTAACGTTCGACATACATACCGTCTGAGCACATTTCCCAAGCTTGGCGATTGTCATTTAGGCAGATTTCTAGTAGGTCAGTGAGCTCAGTGCGGATAGAAGGATCTTCGATTGGCACTAGCGCTTCTACCCGCCGATCTAAGTTACGAGGCATCCAGTCGGCAGAGCCGATATAAAACAGTTCGTCGCCATTGTTGTGAAAGTAGAAAACGCGAGAGTGCTCTAAAAATCGGCCAATGATGCTGATTACTCGAATATTTTCGCTGATGCCCTTAACTCCTGGTCGCAGGCAGCAGATGCCTCTGATAATGAGATCTATTTCAACCCCTGCTTGCGAAGCTTTATACAGCTCGGCAATAATTTTGGCGTCAACCAGAGAATTCATCTTGGCAATGATGCGACTCGTTTTGCCAGCCCGCGCCGCTTCTGCTTCTTTGCAGATAAACTGCGTTATGCGATCGCGCAGACTAACTGGGGCGATGAGAAGCTTTTTGTAAGACTGCTGGCGCGAATATCCCGTGAGATAGTTGAATAGATCCGTTAGGTCTGTACCTAGCGCTTCGCGGCAGCTCAGCAGGCCAAGATCTGTATAGAGGTTGGCTGTTTTGGGGTTATAGTTGCCAGTGCCAATATGAACATAGCGACGAATCGTGTCGTCTTCTCGGCGAACAACAAGAGCAACTTTGGTATGGGTTTTTAGTCCCATTAGGCCATACACCACATGAACGCCAGAACGCTCTAGGGTCCTGGCCCAGTTGATATTATTCTCTTCGTCAAAACGGGCTTTGAGTTCGACTAAGGCCACAACCTGTTTGCCGTTTTCGGCGGCGTTGATCAGGGCGTTGACAATGGGGGAATCGCCTGAGGTACGGTATAGCGTCATTTTGATCGCCAGCACGCTAGGATCGACAGAAGCCTGGGTAATAAAGGCTTGCACGGTACCCGAAAAAGCGTGATAGGGATGGTGGACAAGGCGATCGCGGCGTCTGATAATCGAAAAGATATCCTCACCTTCCCCGGAGTTAGCCGCTCTCCAAACGTTAGGCACGACCGGCTTCCAACGCGGATCTTTTAGCTCACTTAAAGGCAGAGACATAAAGCTCATGAGATCAGCTAGACCCACTAGCCCGTCTACCTCATAAACGTCCTCTTCATTCAGCGATAGCTCATTCATCAGCGTGGCTCGCATGGTCAGGTTCATTCCTGACTCAACTTCCATACGCACGACAGAGCCGCCCAGTCGGCGCTTACGCAGCTCTTGCTCAATCGCCAGCATTAGATCGTCCGCTTCGTCTTCTTCTACCGAAAGATCCGCGTTGCGAGTAATCCGAAACGTAAAGCAGCTTTTGATGGTCATACCTGGAAACAGCGCGGCAATATTGTGCGCAATTACCTGTTCCATGGGCACCCCTACCCAGTAACACGGCGCGCTTTCTTTTTGCTCCGCAGCGTCCGGCTGTACGTTCTCTTGACACAGCTCGTCAGGCAGTTTAACAAAGCGAGGCAGCACCTTGGGCACTTTTACCCGTGCGAAATGTGATTCGTCTTTATCTTGAATTTCAACTGCTAAATTCAGGCTCAGATTAGAGATGTAGGGAAAAGGATGGCCAGAGTCAACGGCCAGCGGCGTCAGTACCGGAAAAACCTGCTCGTTAAAGTACTGATCTAGATAGTCTGTTTGGGTTGAAGAAAGCATTTCATAGTTGAGCAGGTTAATACCAGCTGCAGCTAGCTCTGGCAGCAATTCTTCTTGAAAATAGCTGTGTGTTTGCATAAACATTGGTCGCAGACGGCAGCCAATATCGGTTAATTGATCGACTGGGGTCCGACCATCCGGCGTTTTTTTGTTGACGCTAGCCTCAATTTGCTGCTTGGTAACCGCGACGCGCACCATGAAGTACTCGTCTAAGTTTGAGCTGAAAATAGCGAGAAACTTTAGTCGTTCTAAGAGGGGCGTACGCTCGTCTATAGCCTCGTGTAGAACGCGGCGATTAAATTCTAACCAGCTTAACTCGCGGCTAAGATACCACTGAGCATCTTCTAAATCGATTTTGTAGGGAATCTCTTGGTCGTGACGCTCGGCAGGCTTTGACTCAGGCTCTGAATCAACTTTGGGCTGCGACTGGTGGGTAACTGTCGGCGCTAGTTTGTCTGCCGATTTAACGTCTTTAGCGTCTACCGCAGCGGGGTTTTGAGAGGAGGATTTTTGCGCTGTTTTGTTAGCAGATTGAGCGCGATCTTTGTTTTTTGACGACCCTTTTGAGGATGAACTTTTTGATGGCTGATTAGAAGATTTTGCACTCATGACTTTGTTCTTTTCGACTTTGTTCTTTTCAAAAAACGTCTTTTTCTTGACCTACCCACCATTCGCCCAGCTTCATCAGTTCTGTATGCAGATCGGCTAGCTGATAGTTGAATTCTTCTGTCGTCATCTCTTGGCGACGTTCTTTTAGCTTGGCAAGCCTTAGTTGAATCAGCAGCCAGGGCTTGCTTATCCCATCTGTCGCTTCGATATATCTGGCGAGATCATCGCTGTTCATGCAGTCCTTTTACGGGGTTCCTTATCAGTGCTGATTATATAGGAGCCCTTCAAGAAATATCAGCCTCTTGCGAGATAGCTACCAGAGTGGGTGGGAGCAAGGTGATGAGCAATGCAAGCCCAAAGCCAAACCTTAAACCCAAAGCAAAAGAAGAAAAAGCGGCTGGCTAGCTTTTTTATCACTAGCGTGGCTGTAACTAGCGTATGAATAAGAAGTCCGCAGTAAGCTAGCTAATACTTACTGCGGACTTTGTTAGCTGATTGTGATATCTAGCTGATTAAGCGTCTTTAGCAATCTTGATAGTGCTAATAAACCCAGGCTGGTGCCTACTTTTTAAACTGGTTGCGCCAGTCTTCTAGCTGCTTGCCAGCCACCTCGCGGCCACCAAGACCAAAGGCGATCGCAATTGCAATTGCGATCGCACCTAGGAGCAATCCAAAGGCTAGGTTCACAATGTTAGGCGCAACGCCCATTTGACCAAGTGCCATCGCGCCGACAAAGGCCAAGATAGCAACCCGCGCGGCTTGTGCCAGCATGTTGGAAGAACTGCCGCTGCTGCTCTTGATCAGGCGGAAAGCCAGGTTGGCGATATAGACACCAATGCCGAAGATCAAGACGCCAATGAGCACTTGAGCTGCGATCTCCATGATGGCGCGAACAATCAAGGTGAGCTGATCGAGCTGAAGAATTTCAGTGGCAGTGACCGCGCCAAAGAGGACAACGCCCACAAGGACGACTAAACCGACGACTTCAGAAGGGGTTTTGCCGCTGCTAGTAGGCGTCGTTGTTTGAATCGTGGTCGCCATCGGATCTGTGCCAACGCTAGGGTCGTATGCAGAAACAGGTGGCGTGGAAGGAGAGGTTGTAGGTGCAGAGATTTCGGGGAGACCTAAGACTTCGAGCACGCTGTCAAAACCAGCACTCGACAGCAGACTGCTAACAAGGTCGCCTAAGAACTTACCGATAAAGTAGAACACGGTAAGCACGATGCCTGCGGCCAACAGCAGCGGAATGAAGTTAAGAACCTGGTTGAGCATGCCGATAGCAGGCCCAGAAATTGCGGCAATATCTAACGCGTTTAACGCGGCGATCGCAGCCGGAATCAGCACCAGCACATATACAATTGTGCCCGCGAGTCCAGATAGCGAGATCCCAGAGGTTGTGGGGCTGCTGCTAGAAAGACCCATCTGGCGACCTAGGTTGTCAACGCCTGTTGCAGCCAAAAGATTGGTGACAATGCCACGAACAATCTTAGCGACTAGCCAACCGGCACCCAGGATAATGGCTGCCAGAATAATCTTGGGAATTGCTGATAAGAACTGATCAATGAGGTTCTGAACGGGTGCCAGCAGGCCGTTAAGCTCTAAAGCATTGAGGACAGGTGGCAGAAATAGTAGGAAGACGAACCAGTAGAGCGCATTAGCTAGCGTTTCGTGAATTCGAACAGAGTTTGCTCTAGGATCTACGCCTGTATTCTCAGCTAGGCGATCGTCCAGGTTAAAGGCTTCTAACCCCCGGCTCACGATGGTTCTGACCACAGTGGCCAAAGCCCAAGCAACCAGAAGCAAAACACTAGCACTCACGAGTCTAGGCAGATATTCAAAGACTGTAGTGAGTAAGTTGTTTAGAGGCTCAGAGACGACGGTGAGTTCCAACGTCTCTAGAACGGCAATGATCACCAGCAGCATGATGACCCAAAAGACGATGGTGCCAGCCCATTTGGCCGCAGGTACATCTTCAGGTGGACGACCCGTCACCGCAGAGGCGATGCGATCATCAATTCGGGTTCTTTTCAACAAGCTGCGGACAACGCTCGCTACAAGAGTTGCCACGAGCCAGCCAATCAAAAGAATGGCGATCGCACCCAACAGCTTTGGAATGAACTCACCAAAGCCAATGCCTAGTCCTGCCGCTAGGCTGTCTGATATGGATTGACCAGGATTTCTGCGTTCGGTAGTCGTCTGCGCGAGGAAGGGAACTAAGCCACTCCCAACGAGACTAATACCCTTCCCTATAGGGGGTATCAGAGGAATCATATTAAATTCTATGTGAGAGATCTAAATCGTAGCTAGCATCAGTAATCAGCAAGTTTCGCTGATATTTGAGATTAAGGTTACCGCTTAAGTGTTAGTTGTAGAAAAAAACTATGAAGATTACGCCAATTTTTTTACAAAAATGTTTCGATACGTTTGTTAGTATCTCTATCGATAGAGAGTTGCTGCTCATTTTTCAGGCTTTTTAATCAGCATTTGCACAGCCCGCAGGCCAAAATATCCATTCTCAAAATGGCTGAAATGACCTACTAGACATGAAACAGCTGAGAGCAACACGTCTATCAGCGTTGCTCTCAGCTACTTTGGTTTAGGTCTTTACGCTGCCAGCTAAAAATATGTCATTAGATACATTTCTGGCTGGCTCACAGTGGACTCATAGCAGTAGAGCCATAGCAGTAGAGCACTAACAACAGGTCTATAGCAGCAGACCAACTGCAGCAAGTGCTAGACCCAAAGCCAGATCGGCTCAGGTTAGGACTCAGAGTCCTCAGTTGAGTCTGTCTCAAGCGGGACTGCGTCGATCGCTTCAGCGATCGCGCTTCCTAACTCATTGATATCTTCTGCGGCACCTTCTTCGGCCCTTGCTTCTAAAGTCGAGATAAATTGAGTTTCGGCAACTGCTTCGGCAACCGCTTCAACAACGACCTCTGCAACGTTGTCTTCTGAAACGTCGTCGTCTGAGGGCATCTCGTTTTCAGATTCGTCTAAATGAGGAACCAGGGCGACTGCTGCGATCGCATCGTCGCTGTCCAACCGCTGTAGCTGGACGCCCGTTGCCATCCGAGACTGCACCGAAATCGCATCAATTGCCTGCCGCATAATAATGCCGCGATTGCTCACAATCATCAGCTCATCATCAGGGGCCGCAATTCGCAGCGCCACCAGTTCGTCGTCCTTCTTACGAAACTTCATCGACACTAGGCCCATGCCCGCTCGATTTTGCAAGCGGAAATTTGTCACCGGCACTCGCTTACCCAGGCCACTTGCCGAAACAACCAGCACCCAGGGGCCCTGGTTTGTTTCAGCGATCGCATCATCGCCCTCATCGCCCTCATCATCAGCCGCAGATTCCTCCAGTTCTGCTACAACCTGCGAGGGCAAAATGTCCATGCTAATCAGCTGATCGCCTTCACGTAAAGACATCGCTCTCACGCCCTTAGTCGGACGGCCCAGCGGTCGGAGCTGATTGTGATCGGTCTTAAAGTGAATCGTCATGCCTCTTTGAGAGCCGATTAAAATGCTGTCTTCAGCGCGAGCGAGCCGCACCCACTTCAGCACGTCGCCCTCGGCCAAAGAAATCGCAATCAGGCCATTTGTGCGAATACGGCTAAAGGCAGACAGCGCCGTTTTTTTGACATAGCCGCCCTGCGTCAACATCACCAGATAGTCATCTTCACTAAACTCGCTGACGCCAACCACCGATGTCACTTTTTCGTCCCGTGGGATCGGCAGCATTTGAACTAGTGGATAGCCCTTAGCCGTTCGTGAACTCTCTGGGATTTGATAGGCCCGCAGCGAGTAAGACACCCCTCGATCGGTAAAGAACAGCACATGGTCGTGCGTGCAGCAGGTAATGAAGTGCTCAATGCCATCATCGTCTTTCATCTTGGTGCCAGACTTGCCTCTAGTCGCCCGGTTTTGAGCTTCAAACGTATCGACCAGCATTCGTTTAATGTAGCCCTGCTCAGTCACCAAAATGGCGACCTGCTCATTCGCAATCAAAGAAATATCTGAGAGGTCATTTTCATCGCCTTTAATCAGCGTCCGGCGATCGTTTGCATGAGCCGATCGGATCTGGGTTACCTCTTCGCGGATAATGTCTAAAATCCGCTCGCGCTTAGCAAGAATATCTTCTAGATCGGTGATTTTCTCAGTCAGCGCCCGATGCTCTTGCTCGATTTTCTCGGCTTCTAGCGCGGTTAGACGGCGCAGCTGCATCTGTAAAATAGCGTCTGCCTGCATAGCCGATAGCCCATAGGACTCTAGCAGTTCGACCTTGGCACCAGCTGCATCCGCAGATCCCCGAATCAGCGCAATCACCGCGTCCAAATTATCTAGTGCAATCAAATAGCCCTGCAAAAGATGATCGCGCTCTTGGGCCTTGCGCAGCTCGTACTGGGTGCGGCGGGTAATCGTTTCAATGCGAAAGTCTAAAAAGACCTGCAAAAAGTCACGCAGCGTTAACAGCTGAGGCTCACCGTTCACAAGCCCGAGCATATTGACGCCAAAGTTGTTTTGCAGTGGCGTCTGCTTGTACAAGTTATTGAGCACCACGCGCGGGTAGGCATCTCGCTTTAGCTCAATGACAATTCGCATACCGTCGCGATCGCTTTCATCGCGCAGGTCCGAAATACCCTCTAACCGGCGCTCATTCACCATGTCGGCGATTTTTTCAATCAGCGCCGCCTTATTCGTCTGGTAGGGCAGCTCGGTGATGATAATGGTTTCGCGATCGGGTCGGCCCCGGTTTGCTTGCGTTTCGATGGCGGCAACTCCGCGCATTGTCACCGAACCGCGACCGGTTTCATAGGCTTCGCGAATGCCACGGCTGCCGATGATTTGGGCCCCCGTCGGAAAGTCTGGGCCAGGGATGTACGCCATCAAATCCATGCTGGTCAGCTCTGGATTGTCAATCAGCGCAATTACACCGTCAATGACCTCACCCAAATTGTGAGGTGGAATGTTGGTGGCCATGCCCACTGCAATGCCAGAAGATCCGTTGATCAGCAGCTGAGGAATGCGGGCAGGCAAAACGACCGGCTCTTGCTGCGAGCCGTCAAAGTTGTCGGCAAAATCGACCGTTTCTGACTCAATGTCTTGCAGCAGAGCAGCGCCTGTGAGCGCTTGCAATCGCGACTCGGTGTAGCGCATGGCCGCAGGTGGGTCGTTGTCAATAGAGCCAAAGTTGCCGTGGCCATTGATCAAAGGATGGCGCATGGAAAAGTCTTGGGCCATTCGCACTAGCGCGTCGTACACTGCCGTATCGCCGTGCGGGTGATACTTACCAAGGACTTCACCCACAACGCGAGCGCACTTGCGAAACGGTCTGTCGGCGGTCAGCCCTAACTCGTGCATGGCGTACAAAATGCGCCGATGAACGGGTTTGAGACCATCCCTAGCGTCTGGGAGCGCGCGGCCTACAATTACGCTCATGGCGTATTCGAGGTAGGACCGAGACATCTCATTGCGCAAATCTGTAGGAACGATCCGCTCTTGAGGACTGCTCATGTGGAATACTCCAAGGAAATTTTCTGTAGAGAATAATAAGTGACCGACATTGGCTAAAGAAACTGTCGGTTAGTGATGAGTGAAACCCGTTTTATACTCCATTCTTTGGACGCGTTTTTTAGCTCGTTTTTTGGCCCATCTCTGAGGGCGTTATGTTAATCTTTTTCGCAAGGTTATAGCGAAGCTTATAGCCTAAGAAGGCTTTGGTTAGTTTCAAGCGATTTTCAATAACAAGCAGCTGTTTGGGGCGGGATAAGAATGAATGAAACAGCCTAAAATAAACAAGCGGAAGCGAACTAAATTTTGACCCTATTGATAGACTTTTAATTGGGCTTTAAATTAGTGCCAAATCTATAGGTTATTCTACCACATTTAGCCCCGTTTTGACGATGGAGAATGGGGCCTGTAGTCAGTTTTCTGGATGCTCGTCAAACCCCTATGAAATCTCAGTTTCCTGTTTTTTATAGCCCCGTTTTTGCCGCCCATGATACGGGCTCGCATCACCCTGAAAATGCAGGTCGTTTGATCGCTGTTATAGACCATTTGAAAGCCGCTCAAAGATCAACGGCAAAAGAAGATGCTTGGGCCGATCAAATTTATTGGGCTGAGCCTTCTCAAAGGGACGTTATGGCAGCGGTTTATGAACTGCATGATTTGGCTTACGTTCAATTGCTTGAGAAATACTCAATCAGTGGGGGCGGTCGCATAGATAGTGACACGGTGATGAGCACCGAGAGCTATCAGGTAGGACTGCTAGCAGTGGCCGCTTGGCTAGATGGTGTGGATTGGGTTTGGCAGCATCAGCATCCGGCATTTGCGCTGGTGCGGCCACCGGGGCACCATGCTGAGCGCGATCGCGCTATGGGTTTTTGTCTATTTTCAAATGCAGCGATCGCAGCTCACTATGCTCTCAACACGCTAGGTGCAAAAAAGGTGGCTATTTTAGACTGGGATGTCCACCACGGAAACGGCACCCAGGCACTGATTGCAGAGCATCCGCAGCTTGCGTACTGCTCGTTTCACCAGTCGCCTGCCTACCCTGGCACCGGCGCGGCAGCGGAAACAGGCCGCTGGCAAAATGTGCTGAATCTACCCTTGCCACCCGGCAGTAAAATTGGTGACTATCAGGCGCTGTGGCAGGCTGAGGCCCGGCCTTTTCTGGCCGAGTTTGGGGCCGACTTGCTGATCGTCAGTGCTGGCTATGACGCCAACCAGGCCGATCCGCTGGCGGGCATCTGCTTGCAACCAGATGACTATGGCTGGTTTACTCAAGAGTGTCTGTCGCTGACGCCTAGCGTTTTATTTGGCTTAGAAGGCGGCTACGACTATGCCGCGCTGGCCAGCTCTGTTGCAGCGACGATTCGCGTAGCCTGTCAGGTATAGCCCCCAAAGAGCTAGCCCCAGAAGACCTAGCTCCAGAAAGCGCAGCTCCAGAAAGCAGCCAGCTTAGATAATTACGTTTGGATCAACGAGGACAGCTTGAGTGTTTCGACTCTTTCGCGCTTTATTTAATATTTTTAGGCGATCGCCCGCGCCATCGTCCACGCTAGCCCTGCCCACTGCCAAGCCTTCTGACCATCCGTCTCCTGGCCTGCCTTCTGACCTGTCTTCTGGCCTGCCAGATGCCCCGCTATCGGACAGCTCTATGCCTTTAACCACAGCTTCAGACGACTTGAACCCATCCGCAGATCCAACCGCGCCCGAAGCCCGTTCTGGCGCAGATTCGCTTCGATCAGCTCGCCAGTCTAAGCTGCAAAACCTCAAGCAAGTTCTCAACGTTCTTAGAGCCTATACCGTGACCTTTGGGCGACCTAACACGGCGCTAGATTTGCGGGCTGTGGTAGGCGCTATTGTGGCGAATTTAACAACGGTCTCGGTTGAGAATAGTCAGTTAGAGCGGTTTATTGATGAAGCGATCGCTGCCTTCGACAGCCTTAGTCAAGACGCTAATCTGGTCGATGTTGCCGCGCAGCTATTGGCAGAGCAGGTATTTGTTTGGCTGCGTGAGCAAGAAAACGCAGTTGAGCAGGTTGCCAGCGCCTATCTACAGCAGTTTGCACCCACCGATGCAGCTTGGGAATCTAATCAGGTTTTGGCACTGCTACAAACGATTATCGCCACGCTTAACGATGGCTCGCTAAGTCAATCGGGCGGGCGATCGCTGATCAATCGGGTACTGGCCGCCTTTAACCTCGATCAGGCATTGAGTCGCTGGGTTGCCCCCGAATGGATCGCACTGGCGCAGCAGGTAGCTAGCTATGTTGACAACAGCGACGTGCAGGTAGAAATTCAGGCGATCGCCTGGTCGTATATTCAGCAGTTTCAGGCAATCTTAAGCCCCCAGCTAATTGAGCAGATTATAGAAACCGGACCGCTGAACCTAGCACCTGCTGAAGTGCTCGCAGACGATCTAGATGAGTTTTCTAACATGCTGTACTACAAGCTTCAGCTATTAGAAGCAGACCCGGTCGTGACCAAGTCTCAGGCTGCAATCGCCGCCGATATTCATGAAGCTGCGGCCAAATTCAAACATCACAGACCGCCCATCGGCAATGTAACGACTGGTGTCAAACCCAATGATCTAACTATCAGCAGTCCATTTACGAATCCCCAGTCAAATGCCTAGCTAGATCTCCAGCCCAGATCTCCAGTCCAGTCCCCGGCCCAGTCCCTAGCTAGATCTATCGCTAGATTTTTCCTGGCAGCGGAATCTACTGAGCGAGAACGCCCGCTGCTAAGCCAACGCACCTGGCCAGTAGGCACTACAACCGTAGATGTATTGATAAATATAATTAGATGATTGCCTAGTCAGAAGGACTGAAGGGTGCTAAATTGCTGCGATATTGGGGCGAATGTCATGGTCTCAATCCCATCCACTCTGATTTCGGACTCGTGTAGTCGTTTCTAAGCAATTCTCATTGCTGCAACTGAATGCGACTGAACTAGCGAGTCTGAAGGTTGAACTATTAAGTGATTTAATAGTTCGCCAGCGACTCTTTAAACGATTCCTTACAGGTTAAAAAATGGCCTTTTTTGAGAACTTTACCTCTGTTATTCGAGACAAGTGGTTGGATTACTTTCGAGCCAACCGAACCTGGCTAGAAGTGCAGATGACCACAACCTCTGTACGGACACCTGAAGGTGGCCGCCGTCCATCCTCATTTTTGATCTTGGGTGTTGTCAATGCCTTGGAGCCCAAGCTGTCTAACCTGATGGTGCCGTTCTATCAGCTCAACTCCGACGAAGATGCGCTGATTGATGTACTCGGGCTTAACTTCGACCCAGAAGCTGTGTTAGACAATGGCGAAGTCGGTAAAACTATTGATGCCTCTCCTGATGCCGATACGCCGCTGCTTGGCAGTGAGCCAGCACTAGACAAAGATGTGGATGCTTGGCCGCCTAGCTAATCACCCAGATGGTCTCTAGATGGTCTTGTTGCGAGCGAGACCGTGCACCCGTGATACGATTAATTGGCAATTTATGTACACAGCGGAGATATCCATGGTAGATCGTCCTATTAAGAAGAGCGATCGCGAAGCGGCTGAGTCATCTCAATCCACGCCCTCTCAATCTACAGAAAACTCCTCTGGGACACCGGCAGATGCGCAGCAGACTGAAGCACGCAAAGTCCCCCCGCCTGTTAAAAAAGCGGATCGCAAAGATGGTGGCGTTAGCAGTGAAAGCAGTGGACGCCGTGACGACCGTGACGATCGCTCGCGCGGTGGTAAAGGTAAAGGCAAAGGGCGAGGCCGTGATAAGGACGACGGCCCAAGAACACCCATGAATCCAGCCTTGATGCGTGGTCCTAAGCCCACCCCGAAAGTGGACCCGCCTGAAGAGGAAGTCGTTGAAGAATCAGCCGAAGTAGCGGCTACTGAAACGGCTGAGCCTGAAGCTACAGCTGCTGAAACGCCTGAGACTACTGAAGCTAGCGGTTCGCCAGAAGCTACGCCAGAATCAGCACCAGAAGCTACGCCAGACACAGCGCCAGAAGCCGCACCAGAAGCTATGCCGGAAGCCGCAGCAGAAACAGCGCCAGACGATACTGAAACCGTCACCAAGTAGCCCTGTAACAACACGCCAGTCGGCGAGAAATCTAAAAAGGCCACCCTTGCAGGTGGCCTTTTTGGTCGTTATTTTTTAGTGACTTCTTTTTCAGTGACTACTTGCTAGCGACTCAGAAACAAAAAAATTCCCTAGGGCTCGAATGAGCATCTAGGGAACTGTCAGGGTGCATCTACCAACTAACTATTCCGCTAGGGAGCTTTGTATCAGGACAAAATCATCAAAACGCTCTCTAGAAAAATCTGCCAGTCTCCAATAAAATTCTGCTGTGCTGCCAGCACATTTTTGGAACGCATTTCCCAGCACGCCAGCGGCCACTGAGCCTTGTGCCAGTCAGGATATCTTGGCCCTGATGAACACACCTAGCAATAACTCGCGCTACGGTAGACTAGCTTTCTGTCTTTCCTTTTCAAAAGCAAAGGCATCTGCTTTGAGTTATTGCTTTATTGGCACGCTGTTGTGAAGAGATCTTTTCTATTTTGTGCACTCCTGCTGGGTGCACTGTGGGGGTTACCCGGCTGTAGTTCAAAATCAGCAAACCCCAATGCTGACACAGCGCAGACAGACGCGATTGAGACCGATGCTTCTCAATCGGACGCTTCTGCCGTACGGCTGCTGTATAGCCGTACGCCCACTACGCTCAATCCACATCTGGCAACCGGATTTCAGGATTTTGAAGCGGCGCGCATTGTCTATGAGCCACTGGCAACCTACCAGGCAGATGGACAGATGGTGCCTGTCCTTGCTGAGCTGATCCCAACGGCTGAAAACGGTGGACTGGCTGCCGACGGAAAATCAGTAACGTGGAAGCTAAAGCCAGATGTTCGCTGGTCGGATGGCAAGCCGTTTACGGCTGAAGATGTCGCCTTTACCTATGAGTTTGTCAGCGATCCGCAGGTGGCCGCGGTAACCGAAAAGTATTACGAGGCTATCGAAAAAGTTGAGGTGGTTGATCCGCTGACGGTAAAGATTACTTTTAAGCAGCCTAATCCGTCTTGGGCACTGCCTTTTACGGGTCAAAATGGCATGATTTTACCGAAGCATGTTTTTGAGCCAGTGCAAGGACAAAATGTGCGGAGTGCACCCGCTAATCTTCAGCCGGTTGGAACGGGGCCCTATCGTTTCATTGCGATCGCAGACAACGTTTGGACCTTTGCCGCTAACGAACAGTTTAGAGAGGGTCCGCCCGGTTTTGACTTAGTAGAACTGCAAGGCGGCATTGCCCCTTATGTGGCGGCTCGGCGCGTGCTGCGCGATGGGGATGCTGATTTTGCACATAATCTACAGATCAGCATTGAAGACCGGGTAGAGCTAGCTGCTGGTGGCGCAGGACAGGTGGCCGCTACCTTTGGCTCTTATGTTGAGCGAATTATGCTCAACCCGACCGATCCCAACAAGGTTACCAAAGACGGTGAGCGATCGAGCGTTGACAATCCGCATCCGTTTTTGAGTGACCTGCGGGTGCGTCAGGCGGTGGACTATGCGATTGATAGAGATGCGATCGCCAATGAAATCTACGGCAACGCTGGCCAGCGAACCAACCAGCTATTGCCGTTTCCGACAGAGTACGCCAATCCGTCGCTCTACTACCGTCACGATCCGGCGAAAGCCAACGCTCTGTTAGATGAATCCGGATGGGTTGATAGCAATAACAACGGTATCCGTGACAAAGATGGCGTCGAAATGCGTATGATTTTTCAGACGCCGATCAATCCGGTGCGCCAGCAAACGCAGTCAATGGTTAAAGCAGATCTCAGCAAAGTTGGCATTGAGGTTGATATTCGCCGCGTCATTGTGGATGATTTCTTCTCGGGCGATCCGGCACAAACGCGCAGCATCAACCACTTTTATGCGGATATGCAAGAGTACAACGCGGGCAGCGACACGCCAGATCCAGCAATTTATATGAGCTGGTGGCTCTGTAGCGAAATTGCTTCTATGGAAAATAGCTGGCAAAAGTCAAACAATGCCCGCTATTGCAACGAAGAGTATGACAAGGTTTGGCAGCAGGCGAGTAAAGAGCTGGATTCAAAGAAACGAGCGCTGCTGTTTCAGCGATTGAATACCATTTTACAGCAGGACGTAGCGGTGATTCCACTGGTCAGACGCCCGGTGACTAATGGCATTAGCGATCGCATTACTGGCGTAGATCCTACACCTTGGGACGCTAGCACCTGGGACATCGGCACATGGGAACTGGCCACTCAGCCGGAAGCTCAACTCGAAGAATCGCCAGAGAAAACGGACGAAACAACAGGCGCAGCGTCGACCGAAGAAACAGACGCAGCGCAGACAGATATAGCACCAGAAGCGCCTGACACTAAATCAACTGAGAACGAGAATTAAATCAAATCAAATCACTACGCTCATGTTTATCGCCAGTGGGCTATCTGTTCCACCGACGGCTAGAAATTGAATAAGCTAGAAATCGAATAAGACGGCTTTTCCATCTGAAGGCATTCTCACCTATTCGAGATCTATTCGAGGCGGCCTAGATTCTTACATAGTCACTGCTTTGCGATCTATGTGATTGATTAGCATTACCCCAAAGAAGATAACAGCGCCGCCTATCAAAGAGATTGGCGAGGGGATCTCGCGCAGCCAGATCCAGGCAATGAGTAGCGCCGCTACGGGGACAAGTGCTAAGTAGCTGCCAGCCTGTGCCGTTGGTAATTTAGAGAGCACGTACGACCAGGCGACGTAGGCAACTACGCCAGGGAACAGGCCCATGTACACAACTGATAGAGTGGGATAAAGTGGCGCACCGAGAACTGAAAAGACAGCCCGAGGCGCGAAGAAGAATAGGCAGATAGTTCCGGCAAACGCCGCATAGGTCGTAAACTGTACGGCTGTATATCTCTCTAGCAAAGGCTTCTGAAGGACTGAGTATAAGCTAGCAGCTAGCGTAGCGCCAAATACAAATACGGCCCCCATCGATAGCTGGATACTGCCGCCGTCAGTAAGAGAGATGATGGCAATGCCAAATGTGCAAAGAAAAACGCCGATCCAGCCTGTTTTACTAAGGCGTTCTTTGAAAAAGAGTTGGGAGAGAATGGCCATTGCGCCAACTTCTGAGGAGATGATGAAGCTGGCTATCCCGGCAGAGACGGTGAGCTGGCCGACGTTGAGCATGAAGTTGTACATCGTAAAGCCTAGAAATCCACAGATAGAGATCAGGGGCAGATCGCGGGGTCTGGGTATAGGCATGCGGCTGACGATAGCATAGCCCCCTAGCATAGCTGATGCGACCAGATAGCGTAAGAAGGCAACCTCAGCTGGGGTATAGGCAGTAAGCGAGACTTGAATGGCTGGAAATGAAGAAGCCCACAGCAGCACAGAGATAAAGATAGCTGCGACTAGCAGTGCTTGGGGTCTATTAGCCTGGGTCTCTAGGTACGCTTGGACTTGGCGAAGGCGCTCAGCGCGGTAAACAGATGCAACAGATGTCATGTCTCTCCTCGATTTAGAGTCAGTCAACATAGATAATGCCGTATTTTATTCAACCGTTAGTCATCGGCTATAGAACTAGTCGTTGGCAATAGCGCTCTGAAGCTGTGGCGACAGATACAAGAGCTTATAGTGCCTCACGTATAGCAGCGATCTAGGCATTCTTGCATCACTCCATGATGATTGAAAGCCAGCGTCATTTTCAGCGCTTTATCCACTTCAAACCAGCGAGCTTCTATCACTTCACCTTTAGAAACTTGAGGATTTAATTTCGGCAGATCGGCATCACCTAAATGAAACATCAACGCATATTTCAGCGTCACATTTTGTCGACGCAGCGGCGCGCTGTACACCTCATAAGGCTGATCTAAGTTGCCTTCAAAGCGAAAGTCTTCTAGCAGCTGAGGAATGTCGAGCCCAAGCTCTTCCCAGACTTCTCGGTAAACAGCTTGGGTAGCGGTTTCATCATAATCTAAGTAGCCGCCAGGTAGCCCCCACTGGCCCACACCTTCGGGTAGGTCTTCGCCGCGCAGCCCCAACGGAACATATTGAGCGCCCTTGCTGACGAAGAAGATGACGGGCAGAACGGTGACGCTACGACTAATCCAAATCTCTTTGCCGTCAAGCTGGACACATCGGTTTGGGGTGCTTTTGAATTTCACTTTGAATCTCACTCTGGCGCTTATAGCGTAGGCTATGGGTCTATTGTATTCGGCCACTCGCTGTAAACAGCAAAATAATAGCCCTCTGAAAGCATACAGGGACGTTCCGAAGAACGCCCCTCTGAAGAAAGACTCCTATGCTCTATTGCCTGCAGACCTTATCGCCTACAGGCTTTATCGCTTATAGACTTTGTTTTTTATGCTGGGACTACGTCTTTTTCCTTAGCTTCTTCGTAGGTTGGATAGTCTGTATAGCCTTCTGAACCGTGTGTGTACCAGGTGCTTTGATCGTCCGGGTTTAGCTCCCAGCCATTTTTAAACCTATCAACAAGGTCGGGCGTGCTGATGTATGGCCGACCAAAGGCAATCAGGTCAGCGTCGCCAGCTGCGATCGCCTTTTCAGCCGTCTCGCGGTCATATCCGCAGTTGCCAATAATTGTGCTGTCAAACACCTGTCTAAACTCAGGTAGTGTCATCGGCTCGCCCAGCTCATGAAAGCCAAACGCCAAGCCATCCATGACGTGCAGATACGCTAGGCCGTAGCTGTTTAACTGTTTGGCCACATAGGTAAAGGTCTCGCGATAGTCGGGTGCGCCCATGTCATTAAAAGCGCCATTGGGAGAAATTCGCACGCCGATTCTATTTGCAGGCCATACTGTCATTATCACCTCAACAATCTCTTTCAAAAATCGATAGCGATTTTCCAAGCTGCCGCCATACTTATCGGTGCGCTGATTGGTCTTAGAATCTAAAAATTCATTGATCAAATAGCCATTGGCCGCATGAATTTCCACGCCGTCAAAGCCTGCCTTTTTCGCGTTTTCAGCCGCCTTGCGATAGTCTTCTACAACGCCTGGAATCTCTTCCGTTTCTAGTGCTCTAGGCACCTCATAGGGCTGCTTTCCTGTCGCTGTATGAGCCTCAGACCCCTCAATTTTGATGGCCGAAGGCGCAACCGGTAGCTGACCGTTCTCTTGGAAGCTGCTGTGGGAGGCTCTGCCTGTGTGCCATAGCTGCAAAAAGATGGAAGAGCCGTGCTGATGAACAGCTTCGGCAACTTGCCTCCAGCCCTCTGTTTGGGCCTCGTTATAGATGCCTGGTGCCTGATCCCAGCCATTGCCTTGCTTAGAGGGCGCGGTGCCTTCGGCAATAACGAGTCCAGCGTTAGATCTTTGAACGTAGTACTCTGCCATAAGCGCGTTAGGAATTCTCTCTTTTCCCGCTCGACCACGGGTTAAGGGAGGCATTGCCACTCGATTATTTAAAGAAAGGTCGCCCATTTCGTAGGGTTGGAACAAATGAGAAATGTTTGTTGAAGAACTCATAGGATTTGGTTGGTGTTAGCTTAGCGATAGCCAGATAGTGAGTAAGTGAGAGGGCAGGCAGGCCAGTAGATAAGTCGGTAAATAAGTCGGTAGATAGGCCGGTAAATAGGAGGCTACGGGTAAGGCTATACGTAATGAAGCGCCTTATCCACAAACTGCTTTGACAACGTCGAGGGTCTGCGCTTTTTCCCACCAATTCTTTAGCTTGGGCGCTTCGGCAGTGATGGCCTCAAACTGAGGTGTCTTATAGATATAGACGAAGATAGGAATGAGATAGAAGTCGGCGAGACTAATCTCGCTACCTAATAGATAGGGGCTACCGCTAATGAGATCTTCAAGCGCATCAAGAGCCTGCTTTGCTGGTGCGATCGCGTCTTCAATCTTCTTTTTATCTGGCTCGCCCCCCTGCTGAGGCACAATCAAATTTTCAATAGTCAGCGCGCTAATTGCTGGTGCGTACAGATAGCTGTTGATCACAGCCATGATCTGATGCATCCGAGCTTGCAGAAACAAATCTGTCGGCTTGAACTTTCCAGCAGCGAGCGCTTCATTTACGTAGTAAGTAATAGCATCGGTTTCATAAATTTGCTGGCCTTCAATTTCGAAGGCGGGCACTTTACCAAAAGGATGCTTGCTTAAGTAGTCATCAGTTTTGTTGTCACCATTAAAAATGCCGATATCTTTGAGGTCGTATTCTATCCCAGCGCTGTCCAGCAGCAGTCGGACGGTACGAACGTAGGTGCTGACGGGTGTGCCATACAGTGTGATATTAGCCATAGATTAAAAGAAAAAAGTGATAACGACAGATGTAGAAAGAAGAGATGTAGAAAGAAGAGACGAAAAGATAAGAGACTCAGAGCGAAAAGACCCAGAGAAAGAAGACTCAGAGTCTCAAAAAAAGAATGATCTAGAGCGTCTATTTAGAAAACAGTGCGATCGCTTTTTTATTGAACGCTGGAATGTCATCAGGATTGCGGCTCGTGATCAACCCATTGTCTTCAACAACTTCCTGATCGACCCAGGTTGCGCCTGCATTGCTAAGATCTGTCTTGAGCGAAGGCCAAGAGGTCACTCTACGTGACTTGACGACATCGGCTTCAATCAGGCTCCAAGGGCCGTGGCAGATAGCGGCTACGGGCTTATTGGCATCAAAGAACGCTTTGATGAACTTGACGGCAGCATCTTTTGTCCGAAGCTGATCGGGGTTGGCTACGCCGCCCGGAAGCAGCAGCGCATCGTAGTCTTCCACACTCGCGTCATCAATAGAGACATCTACCGGAAAATAGTCCGCTTTATCAAAGTGATTCCAGCCCTGAACGCGATCGCTCTGCGGTGACACAATTTGCGTCTGTGCGCCCGCCGCCTCAAATGCTTCTTTTGGCTTTGTCAGCTCTACCTGTTCAAACCCATCCATGACGAGAATGGCGACTTTCTTTCCATTTAACTCATTAGACATGCTTGTTCCTTTTCGTTTTCCGAATAGATCACCAGTAGACCAGGGGCCAAAGATCAGAGACCAAAGACTGCTAGTAGACCAGTCGTCTACAGCTACATAATGTAGGATTTATCTGCAAAAGTTGAATCTAACCAGCGGTAGATCTTGCCGGAACCGGCTGATGTAAGATCTGCTCGAACAGTATTCGGATAAACGTGTACAGCGGCTCGGTTGACTGTGTTACCTTTGCTCTTAGCATTGCGCCTTGCCACCCCGCCAAAATAAATTTGGCTAAATCTAGCGCGTTGCAGCTTTCGGCCAGTTCCCCAGCCGCATAGGCATCTTCTATGCAATCTGCAAACTGCGTTTCCCAAGCGGTTAAAACCTGGTTGAGGCGATCGCGAAACAGCTCATTTTGCGCCGACATCTCTTGCGCCAGGTTACCAATCAGACAGCCGCTAGCGCAATCACTCGTCTCCATGTCGGCAATACCTAGCTCAAAGTACCTGCTCAGCCTAGCCAGCGGAGACAGTTCCTGATTACCCAAGCTAGTCGCTAGCTTCTGCTGATACTCGCTGACAAAGTCTTCAATAATCGCTAGTCCAAAGTCCTCTTTACTTTCAAAATAGTAGTAAAAAGAGCCTTTTGGCACGCCTGCGGTAGCGAGAATGTTGCTAAGCCCGGTTGCATTAAAGCCTTGGCGAACAACAATGTCACGACCCACTTGAATGAGGTCGTCGCGTTTGCGGGTGTGTTTTATCGTCCTAGTCATGAGGCTTGAGGGGCTGTTGTTCAATGGGTGAGCGCGGCAATCGCTACACTCACCCAATAGATTGCAGGAGAACAGCAGACCTTTAGCTGAAGCGATCGCTAATCGCGTCTTCTAGGACCTCGGCCATGCTCTTGCCGGTTTCTTTTGCTTTTGCCTTCATTTTGGCAAATAGTTCGTCAGATACACCCACTCGATTACGACGGCGACCCGATCCCACCGGCTTTACGGGCGTATAGGTCTCGGTAAAACTGCGAAGAGACTTCAAACGTGTAGCGATCGCAAAAATCACCAAAGCTCTCACCGTCCTGCCGGTTCTGCTTAAAGCAGGCAAACAGCGGCTCTAGCTCTTTTTCTAAGTTGTCCTCGTGCAGCTTTTCCATATACGGACGCGCCAGCCGCGTCTGATTTGGGCAGCCGCCTAGCCACAGCTGATAGCTTTTCGGCGACTGACCGACAAAGCCTAGCTCTGCCATATAGGGCCGAGCGCAGCCATTCGGACAGCCCGTCATCCGCGTTACAAACGTCTCGCCTCTAAGCCCTAGCTTATTGAGCAGCTTGCGAATGCGCATCAGCATACTCGGAATAATCCGCTCTGATTCTGTGACCGCAAGACCGCAGGTCGGTAGCGCTGGGCAGGCCATTGAGTAGCGCTCTAGCGAATCAATTTTGCTATCGGGCGTGATACCGTCACGGTCTAAAATTGCCTGAATCGCTTCTTTGTCCGCCGGATCAATATCACACAGAATCACGCTCTGGTTAGGCGCAACTCGCATCGAGACCTTGAACGTTTCAACGATTTCTCTGAGCGCCGCTTTGTTGCGCAGCTTCCCTTGATTGTGCACCCGGCCATTGCGCACATGCACGCCTACAAACAGCTTGCCATCGCCCTGCTCATGCCAGCCCAAATAGTCCTCAAACTTCCAGGCGGGCAATTCTCTGTACGGCTCTAGCTTTTTGCCAAATCTCTTTTCGACTTCATCAATAAACTTAGGCAGGCCCCACTGGTGCACCAGATACTTCATCCGAGCCAGTCGCCGGTTATAGCGCTCACCATAGTCTCTTTGCGTGAAGACAATTGCCTTGGCCAAATCGTACACGTCATCTTTGTCGACATAGCCAATATGGTCAGCCACGCGGGCAAAGGTTTCTGTTTTGTTGTGCGTACGGCCCATGCCGCCACCCGCCATAATATTAAATCCCTGTAGCTCACCGCTATCGTCGGTGATCACAACAAAGGTAACGTCTTGGGTATAGGCATCAACTGAGTTATCCCCAGGGACCGTCACTGCGCACTTAAACTTGCGCGGCAAATAGTAAGTGTTATAAATCGGCTCAATTGACGTTTCAAAGTCAGTGCCAACCCGACCGCCTTGGCGCGCAGCGACGACCGCCGGATCTTCTTCTGTAGTGACGACTTTTTCGCCATCTAGCCACACTTCGTAGTAAGCGGGTGTCTGCGGCGTGAGCAAATCGGCAATATTTTTCGCGTATTCGCGGGCGATGACGTATTCGGGCTTATTTTTGTATGGCGCAGGCGGGGCCATGACGTTGCGGCTCAGGTCGCCACAGGCACCTAGCGTGGAGCCCATGCTGCGGATGATGTCTGCTAGGGTCGCTTTTAGATTCTGCTTAAGAATGCCGTGAAGCTGGAAGGCTTGGCGGGTGGTGGCACGGATGGTGCTGTTGCCGTATTTGTCAGAAATATCGTCTAAGGTGAGGTACAGCTCGGGGGGGATGTATCCGCCTGGGCTGCGCAGTCGCAGCATCATGGAATAGGGCTTTTCTTGACCTCGGATGACGTTGTCACGGTCGTACTGCTGGTAAGAGCCGTGAAACTTGAGGATTTGGATGCCCGCTTCGGTGAAGTGGGTGGTGTCTTGAGTCAGCTCAGTCGCCACGGGTTCTCGCAGAAACTGGCTGCGCTCTTTGATACCTTCGAGTTTAGAAACCTTTTTTTCGGCTGGTTGAAGCGGCGTTTGAACCATGAGGAGATAAGAAGCTGGTGAGCGTCTGCGAATAGATGAAATGTGAGTAGATGAAATGTGAATAGAATATTAGACTATAAACCCCGATAATCCGGTCGGGATTACGGGGTTTCTTTCCAAAATTCTAACACTGTGATCACGCTTGAGGCTCAGATTTCAAGAAAACGCAATTATTGCGATCGCACCCCTGCCGCCTATCCTTCAATATTATTTACGTTCAAGCTGCTAATTTTGGTCTATCTCTCTCTTGCCCTAGGGTGCTTTAGAGTGCTTTAGGGCTATTTTGATGCTCTGAGATTTGATGCTCTGAGATTTGATGCTCTGAGATTTGATGCCCTGAGATAAGGACCTTCAACTATTTTTTGGACTGTGCCATGACTGACTCAATGATGTATAGCGAGGATATGTTTGTCTTCCTCACCCCCGATGCAACCGAAACCTTTCTAACGCCACTCGAGCTATTACAAAAGCTCAAAGAAATTGTGAGCACCTACAAAGATGCGTTGCCACCTGAGCTAAAAAAATTGACCTCCACCGAAGCACAGGCCAAATACCTTATAGAAACCCACTGCGAGTTTGAAACCTCACCAGGTGAATCGGTGCAGTGGTATGCGGTGCGGCTAGAGAAGTGACTTCGACTTCGCTCAGCCACCGGGCTATTAGCGGTATGGGCGAGCGGATTAGCTAAGCTACCACAGCCTTCATCGCTACAGCGACCTTCTCTCCGCTTTCCTGATGCACTTCTGCTGTAATCCCAGGCCCAAAGAAGCTTTCAATCTTGGGCTGCTTCTCCTGCCATTTTTCAAAGGGAATAAAGGGTGACTCAAATTCCAGCACTAGGGTATACGCGCCGTCTCTTTGCTCTTCATGAATGCCGCAAAGCACTGGTCGCTGGCTGTCATTTGGACTTAGGCCCAGGCGCTCTAGCGTTTCATCTAAATGGGCTTCTTGGCCATAGCGGTAGCGGGTAACGTCTCGGCGCACCTGAGTCTGCGTCTGCGTAGCCTGATCTCGCAGAGCCAGAACGGCTTCACTAGTGGGCTGGGTATAAGGAACGGGCTTTAGCTCAGCAGCGCGGAGGGCAAGTCCTCCTAGCAAAATGGGCACACCGTAGAAAAAGCCCACGAGATTTAAGGTGGCGTTTTCCTGAGCGTAGGCTACAAAGCCCAGCACAGTGAGAATGGCTCCCACTACGAGGAGAACAGTGCCGAGGGGGATCTTGCGCATAGTGAATATAAGGTTTTAAAGAGTTAGAGTTAAGCACGGGCGCAGATGCGCTACGTCCCATATGTGCTTATCCTGCTAGGAAGAAATAGATCGTCAGGAAACGTCGTTACTGACTATTCTATAAAGAAATGTAACTCATCCCGGAGACTCCTTGACCATGGAATTTTCAGCCCTTCAAACTCGAATCGAGCTGATTCGCTCGAAGCGACAGTCTTTGCTGAAGCTGTTGGAACAGCCAGGAATTGGCACCTTACGGATTGATATCAACCAGGCGCTAGAAGAAATGGACGATCTGCTTGAAGAATTTGATCGGGCTTTCCCTGGTCAGGTGGCCCCTTAACCCAGACGGCATCTTATTCAGGTAGCCTCTTATATAGAGTTATTTAAGTGCTTAATTTCAACGATGGGAAAAACGTTTACCGCTGAAGTCTCGCATCAAGGAACGGTCCATACGGTTGAAGTCCCTGACGATCAGCCGATTTTGGAGGCGCTTCAGGCCGCAGGCTTGGACTTGCCTTTCTCTTGTAGTGCGGGCGTGTGCACAACTTGCGCCGCGTTGGTGACAGAGGGCACTGTGAACCAGGAAGACGGTATGGGCGTCAGCACAGAGCTTCAGGCCGATGGCTATGCGCTGCTGTGCGTGGCGTTGGCTACGTCTGATCTGAAGCTAGAGACAGAAAAGGAAGATGAGGTGTATGCCCGCCAGTTTGGTCAGCCTGGATAAGCCGAAAGCCAGCAGTTTAAAGCAAAAGGTAAACCGGTAGCAAAAGGTAAACCGTAGGATGCAGACTCGATTAATTGTGTTGCAAGTGCCCATACAAGCGCCTCCCAGCGAGCTGCGCTTGGCGCTGCCGGGGTCTGATTTGCTACGTTCTGATGCGTTGCGATCGCACATCGAAACCCAGCTTTCTACTCACGGCGACCCTCTCCGCTGGGCCATCACCGCCATCGATACCGATAGTCAAACCGCCTACGTGGAGGCTGTTGTCACTGCTATTGCGTCATAGTTTCTTTCGTCACAACTTCTTTCACCACCATTTTTTTCGTCACAGCATCGTCTCGCCACACTATCGTCTTACTTATCTCAGCGCATGACCCGCCCCGGCCAAACGCCGCACACCACTGTTCTGATTATTCCAACCGGCATTGGTGCGGCGATGGGTGGCTACGCTGGCGATGCCCTGCCAATTGCGCGAACGCTGGCAAGCGTAACCGACCGGCTGATTACGCATCCCAACGTTTTGAACGGGGCACAGCTTTACTGGCCGCTGTCCAATGCTTACTATGTTGAGGGCTATGGCCTAGATCAGTTTGCTGCTGGCCGCTGGGCGCTGCAACCCGTGCACCAAAACTCGATTGGCCTAGTTATTGACCAAGGCGTAGAAAACGACCTGCGCTGGCGTCATTTGCAAGCCGCAGACGCTGCGAGAGCAACCCTGGGTTTGGATATTAAGGCTCATATCGTCACCGACATGCCGCTAGAAATATCGCTGAAAACGACTGGCTCGGGTGCATCGTGGGGCACGCTGGCAAATCCTGGCAGTTTGCTTCGTGCTACCGAGCGACTGATTGCTGAGGCAAAGGTACGAGCGATCGCGGTGGTGGCTCGATTTCCAGAAGATGAAGGGTCAGAGCAGCTAGCGGCCTATCGTCAGGGGCAGGGCGTCGATCCACTCGCTGGCGCAGAGGCCGTGATTAGTCACTTAGTTGTTCGCACCTTCAAAATTCCCTGTGCTCATGCGCCTGCCCTTTCGCCACTGCCGCTAGACCCAAAAATATCGGCGCGATCGGCAGCAGAAGAAATTGGCTATACCTTTTTGTCTTGCGTGTTAGCGGGGCTAAGCCGCGCACCTCAGTTTGTGGATCGTCAGGCAAAGGACCAGGCAAATGACCAGGCAAATGATAGATCCGTGGAAGATTTGGACACTGACTTGGGCCGCGATTTTAACTGCATAGAGGCAAGTGCCGTAGATGCTGTAGTGGTACCGCAGACGGCTTTTGGTGGCAGCGCGGTCATGAGCCTGGCCCAGCGAGCGACTCAGGTAATCGCCGTTCGAGAAAACACGACTGCGATGGCCGTGACGCCAGCAGACTTGGGCATTCAGGCCATTACGGTGAATACGTACCTAGAAGCGGTCGGGGCGATCGCTGCCTACAAAGCTGGCGTCGCTCACAGCGCCCTTCTGCCTCATATTCCGCCAATTCCTCAGATCTCTACCTGCCCGCCGCTACCCGATTTGCGCTCTTCTATGCCCGCCCCTGCTTCCGGTTTTGCTTCTGGGTAACCTCTGTGAGCAGGCCAGTTGATCGGGCCGGTCGAGCAGGCTAGTTGAGCAGGCCGGTTGGGCAGGCCAATTGAGTAGGCCAATTGAGTAGGCCAATTGAGTAGGCCAATTGAGTAGGCAGGCTCGACGAAGCGTCATGCGCAAACATTAGAAAAAAATCAGGAATTTCCCTACTTCCTGCGGTATCTTTTGAATAACTCTACTAAACCAAAAATCGCCAAGAACTTGAGGATAAAACAACATGGGACTGTTTGATCGCGTTAGCCGAGTAGTGCGCTCTAACCTAAACGCAGCGGTGAGTTCCGCTGAAGATCCTGAAAAGATCCTGGATCAGGCCATTATCGACATGCAAGAGGATCTGGTGCAGATGCGTCAGGCCGTTGCTAAAGCGATCGCATCTCAAAAGCGGGTACAGCAGCAAGCTGAAAAAGCCGGATCTGCCGCGACTACCTGGCAGCAGCGTGCTCAGCTTGCCTTGCAAAAAGGCGAAGAAGACTTGGCCCGCGAAGCCCTAGTTCGGAAAAAAACCTATGCGGAGACTTCTGCGGGGCTTAAAGGTCAGCTCGAACAGCAGTCAGGCGCAGTCGATACGCTAAAGCGTCAGCTGATTGCACTAGAGAGCAAAATTTCTGAAGCAAAAACCAAAAAAGATATGCTCAAGGCTCGTGCTAGCGCAGCCAAAGCCAATGAGCAGTTGCAAAAGAGCGTCGGTACGCTGAGCACTAGCAGCGCCATGGGTGCCTTTGAGCGGATGGAAGAAAAAGTGCTCCAGATGGAGGCGAGCGGCCAGGCGGCTGCCGAGCTAGCAGGCTCCAACCTAGAAAGTCAGTTTGCCTCGCTTGAAGCTGGGGGCGATGTGGACTACGAGCTAGAAGCGATGAAAGCTAAGATGCTCAGCGGTGCTTCCTCTGCCCAGGAATCCCTTCCTCCAGCCGATGCGACAGACGGCCCAGCCCGCAGCGCCTCCTCAAGATACTGCTGTAGACGCTGAGCTAGAGGCCCTAAAATCTGAACTAGACAGTCTGTAATCTCCAAGCTTCGCTCTCCAGCTCTAATCTCAGATTGTCTTAACAAACTCTCTTTATAAGAAAACAATCTAAAGAGAGCCGCCCCAGACAATAGCCGCTTTTACTTCTAGGCTTGCTTATTCCCCCACTTGAATGGATGTTCAGGTGGGGGTTCACTTGTTTATTCTGAACTGATTTATCCTTTTCTCCAGACTCATGCAAATCGCCGATCGCTTAGCACCGCTTACAGAAAAATGTTTTCGCTGATATGGACAGTGCGAAAACGCGGGCGATCGCCAATGGCAAACCCATTATCGACCTATCACTCGGATCTTCTGATTTGCCAACGCCAACGCATATCTTAGATGCGATCGCCACTGCCTTGAACGATCCTGGCACCCACGGCTACTCGCTATTTAACAGCACCCGAGACTTTCGCGTCGCGGTCGCCGACTGGTATCAGCAAAAATTTGGCATAGAAGTCGATCCTGAGACAGAAGTTATGCCGCTTATCGGCTCGCAAGAAGGCACTGCCCATTTGCCCTTAGCCCTCTTAAATCCGGGTGACGTTGCGCTCTTGCAAGATCCTGGCTACCCTTCTCACGCCGGAGGCGTCTATCTCGCAGGTGGCACTATTCATCCTATGCCGCTGCTAGCCAAAAACGATTTTTTACCCATCTTCGCCGACATTCCCACAGACGTGCTGGCAAAATCGCGCATGATGGTGCTCAGCTACCCTCACAATCCCACCACGGCTAGCGCGCCGCTCTCTTTTTTCAAAACAGCCGTCGCCTTCTGCCAACATCACGACCTGGTTTTAGTTCACGATTTTCCCTATGCCGACGTGTATTTTGACGGCAATCCTGTGCCCTCCGTGCTGCAAGCCGATGCCGAAAAATCTGTTTCCATAGAATTTTTCACCCTGTCGAAGTCGTACAACATGGGCGGCTTTCGCGTTGGATACGCTATTGGCAATGCTCGGCTAATTAAAGCCTTGCGGCAGGTAAAGGCGACGGTAGATTTCAATCAGTATCGAGGAATTTTGCGCGGGGGGATCGCAGCTCTAATGGGTCCTCAAAACTGCGTGGCTCAGATAACCGACACCTTTGCTAGCAGACGAGACGCGGCTGTCTCAGCCTTACAGGCTATTGGCTGGCTGGTGCCTACACCCACTGCGACTATGTACATCTGGGCCCCACTCCCTAGCGATTTACCCCATAGCTGGGCGACAGATTCTATCCGCTTCTGCACTGAGCTGGTTGAGCAAACAGGCGTTGCCCTGTCGCCAGGACGAGGGTTCGGCCCTGCTGGCGAGGGCTACGTTCGATTTGCCTTAGTGCAGCAGCCCGATATACTCCAAGCAGCCGTTAATAGAATCGGTGAGTTTGTCGCTTCAAAAAAATAGCTGACTAATAGCTGACCAATAGCTGACTGGCAGCGGCCCAACCCCGCATTTTTCCTGAGCGCGTACGATGCGTCACGAATCAAACTAATGGCCTAATGGCAGCTTTGCCTCATTTTTTTTGCCTCAAATTTCTTTGTCCTAATGCCTTCTGCTGACACCTGTTCTGCGTCTGCGCAGACACAACCCAATCGCGTACTTATCCTCGAAAAGGATCACAGTACTCGCATTTTGTTTGCAGATTATTTAGAACAGTGTGGCTATCAGGTGTTTCCGCTAGCTGATGAGCAAAAGATTCTAGAGAGCCTAGCAAAATTTCAGCCTCACGTTTTAATCTTGAACCTGAAAATGTCGTTCGTTGACGGATTTAGCGTGATTGAACAGCTGCGATCGCACCCTCAATGGCAGTCGCTGCCGATTCTGGTCGTCAGTGGCTATAGCTCAGTGGCCGATCGGCAAAAAGCCTATCAGCTTGGGGCCAATGCCTATCTGACTAAACCCATCTTCCCCGTAGATCTAAGTGAAGCCGTCGCCTACCTTATTGGCACTACGCCCGCCGCTGCGCCCGCCTAACCCATCGACCGCCAGCAGATGGCCGATGATTCCGTGCAGGTAGTTTTTAGACGGGTGATCTCTAGACGGGCGATTTTTTAGCCTCTATGCCTTAATGACGCTTTTATTCTGCGGCTTCGTCAGGCTGATTTTTGAGGTAGTCTTCCACCATTTTGTTGAGATTCTGTACTGATGCCCCCACCTCAACGATGGATGATTCTAGCTGGTTAGAGATAATCGCCATCGACTGTAGCTCATTCAAAATTTTGCCGACAGACTCTCGATATTGACGCTCAAATTCTTGAGTATTCACAGTGATTCAGGAACGGTAATTCGGAAGAAATGGAACCAGGAGATTGAAGGATAGAATGCAGTCCGTATTAATTTATACTTTTTAACGCTTGATAAATACTTAGGGATGGCGACTCACCTACCAAATCTTTTTATTTGACGGTCTTTTTTAGCTATCTTCTTTAAAGGCGATCACAGTAAGGCATTCAAAAAAACAAAGGCTACGCAGGAAAACCCTTTGAAAAGATTCACTTAAAATAGTTAATGAGTGGTTTCTGTGGTGACCTTTTGCAGTTTCCTGCTTTTCGCCCCCTTTTTTCCTGCTCTTGCCCCCTCTTTAATAAAGAGCCTAGTCTTTTCAATACTGACTTTTTGCTTTGAAAACCTTCCTACAAGACCCTGAGCGCCTAGAACACAGGCTTAAAGAGATTCCCCAAGAGCCGGGTGTCTACTTTATGAAGGATGAGACTGACCAAATTCTCTACATTGGCAAGTCCAAAAGCCTGCGGAACCGAGTGCGCTCTTACTTTCGAGAGGCGGCTCATCACCATACGCCGCGGATTGCGACGATGGTTCGCAGTGTTGCCGATGTAGAAATCATCGTTACCGATACAGAGGCTGAGGCGCTGGCGCTAGAGGCCAATTTGATTAAGCAGCATCAGCCCCACTTCAATGTGCTGCTCAAAGACGATAAAAAATATCCCTACCTTTGTATTACGTGGTCAGAAGACTATCCGCGCATTTTTATCACCCGTAAGCGTCGTAAAAATGCTAAAAACCGCTACTACGGCCCCTATGTAGATACCGGACTGCTGCGACGAACCCTTCAGATTGCCAAGCGAATTTTCCCGCTGCGTCAGCGTAAGCAGCCTTTGTTCAAGGATCGCCCGTGTTTGAATTACGACATTGGCCAGTGCCCCGGCGTTTGTCAGCAGCTCATTACACCTGAGGACTATCACAAGATTATGCAGCGAGTAGCGATGGTGTTTCAGGGGCGATCGCACGAGCTGATTGACCTGCTCACCGGCAAAATGAATCAGGCCGCAGAAAACCTAGACTTTGAAAAAGCGGCCATCATTCGCGATCAGATCAAAGGGTTAGAAACGCTTGGGGCGCATCAAAAGGTGGCACTGCCAGACGATACTATTTCTCGCGATGCGATCGCGCTTTCTGCCGACGATCAGCATACCTGCGTACAGCTCTTCCAAATCAGAGCCGGTCGCCTGGTGGGGCGTTTAGGATTTGTGGCAGAAACCCCATCCGGCACGCCGGGTGAAATATTGCAGCGCGTTCTCGAAGAGCACTACCGCCTAG
The DNA here is from genome assembly GCA_963833005.1 of uncultured cyanobacterium. GTDB lineage: Bacteria > Cyanobacteriota > Cyanobacteriia > Phormidesmidales > Phormidesmidaceae > Phormidesmis. The sequence continues at coordinate 208,510 of CAWHWK010000009.1, forward strand.
TCGATCCGGTCGAAATTCCTATAGAAATTTTGGTACAGCATCCCTTACCCGAAGGCGACATGCTCGCAGAATTTCTCACTACGCAGAAAACCCGCAAAGTGACCATCGAAATGCCCCAGCGGCAGATGAAAGCAGAGCTGGTGGAAATGGTAGAGCGCAATGCGCAGTACGAGCTAGCGCGCACTCAGCGGTTTGCCGACCGCAATCATCAGGCGATAGAAGATCTGGCTGCGATCGCTGACTTACCCGGCGCGCCCAAGCGAATAGAAGGCTACGACATCTCTCATGTACAAGGATCAGATGCCGTCGCCTCGCAGGTGGTCTTTGTCGATGGCCTGCCCGCCAAGCAGCACTATCGCACCTACAAAATCAAAAATCCGACGGTTACCAGCGGTCACTCAGATGACTTTGCCAGCATGGCCGAAGTGATTCGCCGCCGCTTCCGCCGCTACGCTGAAGATCCTAGCAAGCAGCGAGTGGGTAACCCCGACTGGCCAGACTTGGTAATGATTGATGGCGGAAAGGGCCAGCTATCCGCCGTAGTTGCCGAGCTAGAAGACATGAACCTGCTTAGTGAGCTGCGGGTTGTGAGCCTGGCGAAGAAACGAGAAGAAATTTTTCTGCCCGGCGAGAAGCAGCCGCTAGAAACGGAGGCCGATCAGCCAGGGGTAATGCTCTTACGCCGTCTACGCGACGAGGCACACCGGTTTGCGGTGAGCTTTCATCGAAAAAAACGTACCGATCGAATGCGGCGATCGCGGCTTGAAGACATCCCAGGGCTTGGCCATCAGCGCCGCAAGCAGCTTCTCGCCAATTTCCGCTCTATCGACTACATCCGCGAAGCCTCCCCGAAGCAGCTAGCCACTGTAGATGGTATTGGTCCTCAGCTCGCCCAGCAAATTTACGAATACTTTCATCCGTCTGCGGCATCCTAAAGCATCGGCAGCTTTCAGACGACAGTTTTCAAACAAAAGTGCCATCTAAATCACATTGAACCTACGCTACAAACAGCGGTTTTGTCTATCAAGGTCAAACCGCTTCTTTCGTCTAAAAAAATGTATTAACAGCGTATATTTACGGGTGCCAATATGTTTACTTATCAATACCCGTAAACTAGATAGTTGCTATCGGTTAAGTATGCGAGTAAATTCGCTTCCCTAAAGTTGTTTCGTAGGATACTTTTTGCGCCTAAATGCTGATAAATAACCGATAAATAAAAAGATCTTTACGGTTTCCCTCAATGCTTTTTCCCTTCACACTTTGATTTTTATATTTTGTATGTACGCACCGAAAGTCTAGAAAACGTCTAAAAACGTAAAAGAACATAAACTCAAATATAAAATAAACCTGTATTTGTCAAGCCTAAGCACAAGAAAAAGAGGCTTCTCTACCATTAGAAATAGCGCATAAATACCTATCAATCCTCGGCAGGACAGGCATTTCGATATCCTGGGGATCGGTCTGATAGTAGGCGATCCCCGGCTTTTTTATGCCTTTGGACTACTTGTCGACGTCTCCAATTGTTGTCATAATAAATGAGTTAGTTCAGGAGATGTTGAAAGATAAAATTTACCGCCTGTTGTTGGCAAGTAAAAATCTGCATCATCAACTGTTGAGTAATACGGTCAAGTATTTTTAAAGGCTATGAAGACCCAGGAAAAGACAGGGCAGTCATTTTTAGAGTCATTTTTAACCATTGGGGAGAAGAAGATGCCTGTTTCTGCAACTGTGCAAAAAGTTCACTGTCCAACTTGTGGTAGTTCTGCCGAGCGCTATTATTTGCTGGAGTCTGACATCGTCCGGACCCAGTGCGATCACTGCGACTATCTGATGGTTGCTTGCGCTAAAACGGGGCGTGTAATTGAAGCCTACGCGCCTAGCTTCGCACCTTCTATGCTGGCAGCAGGCTAGACGCAGAAGAGACACAAGGAAGCATTGCGTCCGGGAACTTATTCGAGAAGTTATTGTCCGCGAGCGTACGCAGCACAGACTTTAGAGTTTAAAGCTTCAAAAGCGCATCTATTTAGTTAGATGCGCTTTTTATTTACAGATTGCTTTGTATAGCTCACTGTTCTGAATGAGCTGTGCATATTGAAATGTCCATACTAAACAGCTGTTGTCAGCCCACGCTTTGACAAGTCTATGTTTGACGAAGCCGTATTTGACAAAGCTACGTTCGGCAAACTGTGTTTTCGATGTATCTGCTTGTCTCTCTTAGGCTACTGTTTATTCTCGATGAATGAGTGCTTGCCTGAGTGCAACAATCATCTCTGCCGGTTCTACTGTTTTTCCAGCAGCGTTTGTCTGAACTATATTAAGACCTAATAAGGCATATAACGCTAATGTAATAGTGCTAGCCTGCATTATCTTGACGAACATTTGTTTTCCTCTCACCCTAGCTACCGCTTACATTAGTGAGTCCAATGAAGTCCGTGAATCAGTGGTGTTACCCAATTTGAATTGGCACAGTATCCGTAAATTTCTATAGGAACTCAAAAGTCTTATTGGGAGGGCTTTTCTTTCATTCGTTGCTTCGCTACAGAAACAGCAACTCCCTCAACGTATCTAAGATAGCTTGTACATCTAGCCGCTAGGATGTAGTAGCCGTAAAGATTTAAGTTAGTAACGCGAGTATTGATGCAGGCCTATTAGCCATTGCTCCTTTGTTTTGATGGGATCAGGGTTTTTACTATTGCTGAGTTCGGGTCTAAAATGCTCAGCGCTTTAGCTGTTAGGAGAGTTTCTTTGAAATTAGCGTTCATTATCGATCCAATTGAAAAATTGGATCCTGGCCATGATACGAGTGTGGCCATGATGGAATCAGCTCAGGTCATGGGCCACGAGGTATATGTGACTCAGGCCGATCGCTTGGGTGTGATTGAAAGCGCTGCCTATGGCTGGTTGCAGGTGGTGAAGATGACGCCTGTTGTACTCCGTGACAACCGCTGGGTAAGTGAGTCTGACTGGTATACGCTCGGTGAACCTAAGTGGCAACGGCTAGAGGAGATGGATGCGATATTCATGCGCAAAGATCCGCCAGTGACGATTCCTTATCTCTATGTCACCTATATTCTTGACTATATAGATAGCGAGAAGACGCAGGTGATCAATTCTCCGATGGGATTGCGGGCAGCGAACGAAAAAATGTACGCCTTGCAGTTTACTGAGGCGATTCCAGAGACGATTGTAAGTGCTGACAAGCAGGTAATTCGAACAGCGGTGGAGCGCTGGGGGGCTGGTGTGCTAAAGCCGCTGGGCGGTAAGGCGGGTGAAGGCATTTTGTTTTTAGAAGGGAGCGATCGCAACTTTAATTCCATTGTTGAAGTCAGCACCCATCAAGGGAAAGAACCGGTCATGGTGCAGGCATATTTACCGGCGGCCAAAGAGGGTGATAAGCGGGTAATTTTGCTAGACGGTGAGCCCATCGGCGCAGTTAACCGCGTCCCCACAGGCAAAGAATTTCGCGGCAATATGGCGGTTGGGGGTCGCAGCGATAAGACGGAACTGACCGAGCGCGATCTTGAAATTTGTCGGCAAGTTGCACCGGCCCTGCGCCAAGACGGCCTGATCTTTGTGGGGATCGATATTATCGGTGGCTATCTGACAGAAGTGAATGTCACCAGCCCAACTGGCATTCGCGAAGTTGATCGATTAGATAATGTTCGCCTCGGCAATAAAGTGGTGGAATGGGTGGAAAACTCAGGACGCAAACCCTAGGTTGAAAACCCCAGATCGCAAACCCCAGATCGCAAACCCCAGATCGCAAGTCTCAGAAAGATACTGTTTAGCTGCTTTTGCAGATGGCCATGGCTTCTTTTTTTCAGATCCCTAAGACAGCTCACTATTGGCTATGCAATGGGCAAGTTCCATCGGCGCTACTCGCTGACGACGACCCGGCGCTCCAGGTTACGAATAGCAAAGGCTTATACACAGTCGATATGGCGGTAAAAGACGGCCGGGTGCTAGCGGTTGTGCCTGCTCGTACAAGTCTGACGCAAGAACTCTCTTCTACACTCCCTTCTATGGAGTTAAACAGCATAGATCTACAGGGTGGATTGATTTGGCCATGCTTTGTCGATATGCATACCCATCTCGATAAAGGTCATATTTGGCCCCGCAGCCCTAACCCAAACGGCACTTTTGAACAAGCATTAAAGACAGTGCATGGAGATAGCGATCGCTGGTGGCAGGCGGAAGATGTTTACCGGCGCGCTGAGTTTGGGTTGAAGTGCAGCTACGCGCACGGCACTCAGGCAGTTCGGACGCACTTAGATGCTTTTGGTGAGCAGGCAGAGATAAGCTTTGGCGTGTTTCGGCAGCTTCGGCAAGCATGGGCCGATAGGATCCAGATGCAGGCGGTTTGTTTGGTAACGCTAGATTATTTTTTGACGCCTGCTGGAGAACGACTGGCTGATTTGGTGGCGGAGTCGGGCGGGGTGCTGGGCGGGGTGGCCTTTATGAACCCTAATATTGTTCAGCAGATTGACCGGGCGTTTGAGCTGGCGATAGAGAGAGGGCTGGATTTAGATTTTCATACGGATGAGAGCTTAGACCCAAAAGACATTGCGCTGCGTTTGGTGGCGGAGGCTGCGCTGCGCCACCGCTTTGCGGGACGCCTGACCTGTGGGCACTGCTGTAGTTTGTCTGCGCAGACTGACGATGAGGTGGGAAAGACAATTGGGCTGGTGAAGGCGGCTGGGGTTTCAATTGTGAGCTTACCGATGTGCAATCTGTATCTGCAAGATCGGCAGGCGGGACGGACACCGCGATATCGAGGGGTGACGCTTTTACGTGAGCTGAAGGCGGCAGGGATCAAGTGTGCGATCGCATCTGACAACTGCCGCGACCCGTTTTTTGCCTATGGCGATCACGATGGGCTAGAAGCGTTTGTTCAAGCCGTGCGAATTGCTCACTTAGACCATCCGATTGGGGATTGGCCGCAGGCGATGACCGCTACCCCGGCTGAGATCATGGGGCTTGCAGACATCGGGAAAATTCAGGTAGGCAGCTCGGCAGATTTTGTAGTGTTTAAGGCTCGCAGCTTTAATGAACTGATGGCCAGACGGCAGTGCGATCGCGTAGTTATCCGCAAAGGCAAACAGATTGATACTACTCTGCCCGACTATTCGGAGCTGGATGATTTGATAGAAAAACCCATGGAAAAATTCGAGAGCTGAGCGAAGTCGAAGCCCGCTCAGCTCACAGGTCCCGGCAGATCTAAGCCGCTACCGCTGTTGGCAAGTAGCCCATCTCTTCTAGCTTAGCGATCACCTTATTGACGCTCTCTTCAAGGGTTTCCTTGTGAGTTTCACAGTTCACTTCAGGATTTGTCGGGGGCTCGTAAGGGTCGCTAATGCCCGTAAACTGCTTGATTTCACCCGATCGCGCTTTGGCATATAGGCCTTTTACATCGCGCTCTTCGCAAACTTCTACGGGAGCACTGACATAGACTTCGACAAAATCACCAATGCGATCGCGCACTTCTTCGCGGATAGCCCGATAAGGCGAAATGGCCGCCACCAAAACGATGACGCCATTGCGAGTGAGCAGATTAGAGACAAAGCCGATACGACGAACGTTCTCATCGCGATCTTCTTTGCTAAAGCCTAAGCCCTTGGTGAGGTTGGTGCGTACGATGTCGCCATCAAGCACTTCTAGATTGACATTGCGATCGCGCAATTTTGCGGTGAGGGCATCGTTAATAGTGGTTTTGCCTGCGCCACTGAGTCCTGTAAACCAGATGGTGACGCCTTTTTGTTCTGATGGCATGGTTTGTGTGTTCTCCTAACGGTCTAATGGTCTTGTAACTTTTGGTCTTGTAACTTTTGGTCTTGTAACTTTGAGAATGCGAGTTTTACCTAGTGGAGGGCACTCGCGAGCCCAGGAATTTTGATGCCGCTCAGCCGATTGCTCAGCCGATCTTTTAGCGCCTAGCTTAACTACTGCCGCCGTATAGCCATATGGCTAGTGGCGGCGTAATAATCATCATAATCAGGCTGAGCGGACCACCCACTTTGAGAAAATCGAGGAAGCGATAGCCGCCTGCACCGTAGACCATCGTGTTGGTTTGATAGCCGATGGGGGTCATAAAGCTGTTGGAAGCAGCAAAGGTGACCACGAAAATAGCAGTAAGCGGGTTGATGCCGATCGCGTTGGCAACCTGGACGCCAATGGGTAATAGTAAAATTACGGACGCGTTATTCGATAATACGGCGGTCAATATCACCGTGAGTATGTAGATTGCGGTAAGCATCCAGTATTGAGATAAATTTCCGCCTATAGAGATTAGCTGGTTGGCAATCCAATCGGTTGCGCCCGAGTTTTGCATCGCAGTCCCCAGCGGGATCAGACAGGCAAGCAAGAAAATAACATCCCAGCGGACGGCTTGGTAAAGCTCGCCTGGCTTCAGGCAGCCTGTTAAAACCATCGCCACCACGCCCGCTAAGGCTGACACCAAAATTGGATAGTCAGTAACAGCGGCGACGACAATGACTGCTAGCCCGATGGATAAGGCAATAAATGCTTTGTCTGCTCGGAGCGTTTCTAGGTCACGCTGCTCTAGCAACAGTAAGTCCTTACTAGTTTGCAGACCTACCATGCTTTGCTTTGGCCCTTGCACTAAAAGCAAATCGCCAAAGCGTAAAGGCAGTTTTCCCATGCGATCGCGCACCAGCTCTTGCCCTCGACGAATGGCCAACACCGTCACGTTATAGCGCTGCCGAAAGCGCAGATCTTTTAGGGTAGATCCCACTAAATTAGAGTTAGCGATCACGAGCGCTTCTGCAATGCCTTCTTCTTCACCAAAGCTGCCCTGCCAGGATTTTTGACCAAACTGCACGTCCGGCAAAATTTCAAGCCCTTCACTTTCTCGAATTTTGAGCAGGTCTTGCTTGCCGCCGCGAGCGAGTAAAATATCGCCGACGGCCAGCGTTTTATCGGCCAGCGGCTGTGGAAAGTGGCTGTTGTTACGGATAATTTCTAGCACGTCAACGTCGAACCGGCGCTGAAGCTGGCTGGCTCGAAGCGTTTTGCCAACTAGGCTAGAGCGCGGCGTGATCACCACTTCGCTGACGTAGTCTTTCATTCCATATTTTTGGCTGAGGCCGCTGCTGTCTGTCTGCCGATCGGGTATCAGCCAAGGTGCCACCAAGGCCAGATAAGCCAGGCCCACCGCAAAGGTGATGATCCCTAGCTGGGTGAACTGAAACAGCGAAAATTCTTCAAACCCTAAGTCAACGGCTAATCCGCTCGCTAAAACGCTTGTTGAAGTGCCCACAACGGTAATCATGCCGCCCAAAATAGTCGCAAATGACAGCGGCATCAGCAGCTTGGAGGGCGAAACTTTATTCTGCTGGCAAAAGTCTTCGACGATGGGCAAGAAAACTGAGACGACAGCGGTGTTATTGACCAGCCCAGACATCGGACCAACAATCAGCCCTAGCGCTAGAATCTGTCGGCTGAGCCCTTTTCCACCCCATCGAGTTAGCCACGTACTGGCCTGCTGCAAAACGCCAGTTCTGGCGACACCTGCACTGAGGATGAACATAGCCATAACGGTAATGGTAGCCGGATTGCTAAAGCCCTCAATGCCTTCTTGCGGAGTCACCTGTTTGAGTAAAACTAGTGCCACCATGACGCCTAGTGCGGTGATATCGGCCGGAAATTTTTCGACGATAAAGAGTAAGAGGGCAATGGCCACCACACTGAGGGTTACAACAATGCTCATAAAAACAAAACGCTGGGCTAGACGTATTTTTCAGCCCCCTATCTTAATAATCAGGAGATTTACGGTGTTCTCTACCTGGGATGCTCTTGGGGCACTCTTGGGGGTGCTCTTAGGGCACTCTCGGGGCGCGCTTATTGGGTCTTTTGCTGCTCAAGCTTCGGCTGTAGGTACAGCGCTTCGAGCAAAACCGCGCCGCCTGCAACCCACGGGGGCACAATGAGCGCCCCAACAATGCCCAGTACCTGAGTGCCGCCTAGCACCGCGAGCAGCTGATATAGCGGATGAACCCCTACTGACGAACCGACCAGCAGCGGATCGAGGAGATAGGTTTCTATGTTTTGGATAACAACATAGAAAAGAATAATCCAAAGAAATAGCCAGCCGCCCTGGGGAATGGCGACGACGAGCGCTGGAATGGCTCCCAGAATAGGGCCCAAAAAGGGAATGAGGTTGGTGACCCCAGCGATCGCACCCAAGCCGATTGCAAAGTCTTGCAGTCCCAAAAGGCTCAGGCCGATGCCGGTGACGATTGCCAACGTAGCGGACACCAGCAGCCGCCCTCGAATATAGCCGCCGATACGACTGCCAATTTCTGGCAGCTGCTGGCTCACTCTGTGATCCCAAGGGGCGGGCAAGAGTCGAACAAAGTTAGTGGTCAGCGTTCTGCTATCGGCAAGCATGTAGCCAGAGATAAAGATAGCCAGCACCAGGCTGAGTAACGTGCCCAGAATATCGGTAGTGACGCTAAAAGAGCGCAGGGCGACCTGACGGGTAGATCGCACTGCCCAGGCTGCGATCGCCTGTACGTCTAGCTGATCAAATACTTGAGTGGTAAAGTCGGGGCGAGTGTCGTTGAAGGCAAGGGCCCAAGTTTCTGCTTGGGTCGCGGCTTTGCGTAACAGCAACGGTAGCTGTCCGACTAGAAGCTGAATCTGTTCGAGTACGGTAGGGCCAATAAGTAGGACAACGCCCACCAGCGTGCTGATAATGGCGATGTAGGTCAGCAGCGCCCCCAGCCAGCGCGGAACGCGATATTGCTCTGCCCAGGCGACGATAGGTGAAATAGAGCAGGCCAGTACGACTGAGATCATGACCAGTAGCAGCAGACCTCTGAGCTGCCAGCCGACAATTGCAGTTGCGATCGCCGCAAATACAATAAAAACGCCACTCACAGAAATAGACAGTCTCTGTTCAGAAGCCATGTTCAGAAGCCATAGTGAAAACAAGACCGTAGAAAGGTGAACGCAGCGGTGCTTAGAGCGTATATCGAAACTGCTCTATCAGCATACCGGGCATCCACATACCACCGAGCGATCGCTGATTGTAAGTACCAACAGCAGGAACAAACGTCTGCCGATCGCTTAAACCCAGCAGCGCTTCACCCAAAAATCGATAGAGATCGTCGTCAAAGCGTAAATTCTCAATCGGGGCCACAATTTCGCCTGCTTCTACCCAAAAACAGGCATAGCGCGTCATGCCGGTAATCCGGCCTGCGGTGAGATCGCTCCAGTTGAGATAGTGCAGGTTAGACAGATACAGTCCTGTCCCTAGCTGAGCTAGAATCTCTGCTTCTTTGAGGGTGCCAGGAGCAACTGTCGGAGCTCGCATCGCCTCTTGTCGGTTGGCTCCGTTGCTAATTTGGTTGTATTCTTTGGCGCTACGACCATTGACGAGCGAATTCACCCACCGACCCGATTGAATGATGGGTAGACGCGCCGGGGCAACTTCACCACTACTGTTAAATCGAGGAATGCCGACTCTTGTAAAGTCTTCTTCTAGCGAAAAAAGATCAGAGAGAACGGTTTCTCCTTTTGCTAACTTACCAAACGCGCTGTTGCCCTGACGTAGGGCCGATTCTCCTAAGCTCCCGCCTAAAACAAGCGTATCCATCAGATCGGCAACTGCGGTGGGTGCAAGGTAGGTGCGATAGCTGCCTCTTGGCACGCGGCGGACCGGACGAGATAATAGCGCTAGCTGTTTTTCGGCAGCGGCGATGCTTTGCGTATAGCTCTCGGGCTGCCAATGGCGACCGGCGACCGTGCCTTTTACCGCTTGACCTCTGGCCGCCTGATCTCTGGCCGCCTGATCTCTGGCGGCCTGACCTTTGGCGGCTGGGCGCTTTACCGCTGGACTCTTTGACGCTAGATCGGTGCGATCGCTAAACAATGAATAATCAAGTGTAAAAGCAGGCGTCTCAAACCAGTGGCGTCTGCCAGCAGAGTCTGCATAGGCCCGGTAGGAAATCCCACCGGCATAAAGCCCGACAAAATCTAGCCCCTGAACAGGTGAAAGCACTTTTTCTGCTAGAGCGGATTCGGATAATAGCCGAGCGCCGTCACTCTCCCAGTAGACCTCACGGCTATGACTGTCGGGCTGATCGCGACGAATGCGGGTGGGTAAAACACAGTGAGGGTCGACAGGCAGATCTGGCAGTTCCTGCTGTAGATGGGTCAGAGCAGGCTGAAGCAGCGACCAATCTTCGCTAAAGCTGCCGGTAAAAGGGAGAGTGATAGCTGCCGTTCGCTTTTCTGTTGCCACTGTTTCATTGGCCGTTTCACTGGCTGTTGTTTCATTGGCCATTCCACTAGCTATTTCGCTGGTCATTTCACAGACCATTCCACTGGCTGCTGCTGACGTACTGGCTATCAACGTGAGCCGGATCTTTCCATCTTGCACGCGGCCTGTCTGTCTAATCTTGGCCTGACTGAATCGGGTAAATTGACTGTCCTCTCCACTCAGCGAAAGGGTGAAATGCAGATTTAATTGGGTTTCTATTGCCTGGTCAATCGCTTCAACTAAACGGTAAAAGGCCACTTCATTCGCGCTTTTGTGACGGGGCCTGTGACCGCCGCGGCGAGCTGCTGATTGTCTACTGGCTGCGCTGGATGATTCCGTTTCTTGCAGGCTCATGAGTTTACCCCTCCAAACACTTCAATCTCTTTGAAGGCGCAAGCGGGTGAGGCATGACCTACCCGGATGAGCTGATTGGGTTCACCCTTGCCGCAGTAGGGCGTGCCGTAGACTTTTAGAGTTTGGCCGTCGCCGACTTCCTTTAGGTTTTGCCAAAATTGAGGCGTGGTTGAGCGGTAGTTGGGATTTTTGAGGACGGTCGTGAGCTGGCCATTTTCGATTTTGCGCGCATATTCGCAGCCAAACTGAAACTTGTGGCGCTGATCGTCAATAGACCAAGAGCGGTTTGATTCCATATAGATGCCGGTTTCAATGCCGCTGATCATTGTGTCAAAGTCGGTGTCTCCTGGTTCTAGATTGATATTGGCCATGCGGTCGATAGCCGGGCGGTTCCAGCTACAGGCGCGAGTGCAGGCGACGCCGGGAACTTCAAGTCGGGTTTGGCTTTCTAGTCCACCGAGCCCGCGCTGCAAGATGCCGTTTTGAATCAGGTATTGCTTTTGGGCAAGTGTTCCTGTGTCGTCGAAGTCGTAGCTGGCTAGCTCGCCTGCCAGCGTGGTGTCAAAGGTGACGTTCATCAGCGGTGAGCCGTAGATGAGTTGGCCAAAGTCTTGGGGCTGCACGAAGCTGCCGCCTGCGTAGTTGCGCTCGTCACCAAGAATTCGGTCAAGTTCTAGCGGGTGGCCCACGCTCTCGTGCAGCTGAAGCATCATCTGATCGGGGGCGAGTACCAGCGTGGTGGACTCATCTGGGCAGTTGGGCGCGGTCAATAGCGCAATGGCCTGCTGCCCAATCTGGGTGGCCCGCTCTAAAAGCGTGGGGTCGGCAAAGCGCTCCCATCCGCCTTGGTAGCTATGGGCTAGGTAGCCGTTATCCGTGCGCGACTGGGTAACACCTGGAGCCTGAGCGATCGCACCCAAATGGCTTTCAATCATATGCAGTTGCTGATGCAACTGAGATCCATTGGTGCTGACAAACCAGGTGTCAACGTCGTGCATTCTAGCGATCGCACTGGTGCGCACAATGTCGTCAGAGACCTTAAGGCGATCGCACACCTGCCTTAGCAAGTCATTAATTTCTCCGACGCCAAGGCGGTCAAAAGGCTGCTGATACGGCGATGTGTAGTAGCCATTAACCGGTGGGCGCACGGCCTCGGTAAAGCGATGAATAGCCCATTTGCTCGCTGCGATCGCCTGCTCATAAGCCTGCTGCGCTGCCTGCCGCAACGACTCAGCGGTTAGCCGATTTGTTGCACTATAGCCAAACTGCCCCTGGGCAAGCACTTCGACCATCGCCCCTCGGTCTAAAGTCCGTTCATTTTGCTGCGGATAGCCGTCTCGCAGCGTTCTGTAGCTGCTCGTTTGCTGCATTGCGCGGATGCCAATCCAATCTGCTGGAACATCAATGCGTTCGAGCGCGGCGCTCAAAAATTCAGTGTTCAGAAACTCAGCGCTGAAAGATTCGGGAATAGAAAGTTTGCTAGCAGGAAATTTGGTGGTGCGTTGTCCAATCGTGAGAGGCCCAATCATAAGAAGCTGAAAGACGTAGGTAGATACTGAGCCAAGACACTTGCTGTCGCTGTAGCCTTGACTATCTTTTGATGCCTGATCGTATAAAGCGCGTGTTAAATCTGTCTCTTATTTTTTCTTTATTTATGCAGGTTAAGGCCCCATCTCAGTAAATCACGCAGCCAATAGTTTTGCTGCGTGATTGCAAAGCAAAGAGAAAAGCAATATTTATTTTGTTTTGAAATTTATTTTTTAGATATACTTTCTTTCAAAAGGTTTTTTTGAGTTTTTGCAATTAAAATAAGTTTCTATGAATATAGATTCTCTAGATAAAAAATTGCTAACAGTCTTGATGGCGCAGGGGCGCGTGAAGTGGACCGCTCTCGCAGACGAGTTTGGTGTATCGGCACCCGCGATCGCCGATCGGGTTCGTCGTTTAGAGCGAGCCGGTGTCATCAAAGGCTACGCCGCACAAATAGATGCCGAATCAGCAGGATTTGGCTTGGTCGCTTTTGTCAGCGTCACGCTCAGTCATCCCCAGCATCGCCAGCCATTTTTAGACTATGTGCAGGCCAACCTGGCTATTCAGTCCTGCCACCACACTGTGGGTGAAGGCGACTATCTACTCAAAGTTTGCTGCCGATCGACGACTGAACTAGAGCATCTGCTGAGCGAAGACCTCAAATCGTTGCCAGGCGTTGTGCAGACGCGGACGACAATTTCGCTGAGAACAATCAAGGAGACAACAGTTTTGCCGATTGATGAAGCAGGCGTAAACGATAAGACGTAACTGGATAATGCGGTAATTGAGATGCTTTTTATACTGGGTAAAGGAATCTTGCTAGGGCTAGCGATCGCGGCTCCTGTTGGGCCCATTGGCCTACTGTGTATTCGTCGTACGCTAGCTGAGGGCCGCTGGATCGGGCTGGCCTCCGGCTGTGGTGCGGCAACTGCTGACGCTTCTTATGGCATTATTGCCGCCTTCGGTCTGAGCGCGCTTTCCGATCTGCTGGTATCTAACACTGTTTATTTGCAGATTGTCGGCGGGCTTTTTCTCTGCTATCTCGGCCTAAAGACCGCCTTTTCTCTTAGCCTTGCCCCCGCTCTAGAAGCTCTTTCTGATTCGGCTCTTTCTGATTTGTCCTTGATTTCTGTCAAAGATCTTGCAAGCGCCTACACCACTACCCTCGCACTTACCCTCACAAACCCGGCCACTATTCTTTCCTTCATTGCTATTTTCGCAGGTCTCGGTATTACGCAAAGCGACTATCTGCAATCGGTTACTTTGGTCTTTGGCGTATTTTCGGGCTCGCTGCTTTGGTGGTTGGTGTTAGTGTCAGGGGTGGCTTATCTGCGCAGCCGATTGACGGCGCAGCGACTGGCCCGGTTTAACCGCTTTTCGAGCAAGCTTTTCGGCCTAGTTATCTTTGGGTTTGGCATAGCGGCTTTGCTGGTTTCCCTTTAGCGAGTAAGCCTCGAACGATCAGGGTGATTGACAATGGTTTTGTGGCACGGGCGATCGCAAAAGATTCAGCATTTTCGACGTTTTTTAGGCACGATTTTCCTAGCGTTAACCTTGGCGCTAGCGTTGTCGGTGACCCTGAGCTTTGGCGGTCTATCTTGGCTGCCAAAGGACGCCGCGCAGGCGCAGTCTCCTCCGGATTCTGGGGCTTCGGTTTCTGGGGCTTCGGCTTCTAGCAATTCACTAGAAGACTTGCAGCGACAGCGCGATCAGCTCGATCAGCAGCGAGAAGCCTACAGTGAAACCGAGCAGCGCTACCAAAAAGCCGAAGACCAGGCGAACGAAAGCCTGCAAGATTTGTCTAAAACCATTCAAAGCACCGATTCTTGGATTACAAATGCCGAGTATCAACTCGCAGAAGCAGAGCGCAAACTGGTTCGACTAGAAGCCGATTTGGAGGCCAATCAGCAGGACTATGAGCGGGCGCGGATGGGGGTGGTGGGGCGGCTGCAGTTTATGCAGCGGCAGCAAGGCGCGGAGGGCTGGGCGCTGCTATTGCAAAGCCAAAATCTCAATGACTTTTTAGATCGGCGCTATCGGCTCAAGCAGGTGTATGAGGCTGACCGCGCGACGCTAGTCAGCCTAGAAGAAAAGTCTGCTGGGCTTGTGGCTCAGCAGCAGGGGATTGAACAGCAGAAAAATGCGATCGCCCTCCTTCGTCAGCAGCTTTTAGTCAGCCGCGATCAGTACACGGCCCAGGCTCAACAGCAGTCTGAACTAATGAGCCGCCTACAAGAAAATAAAGGGGCCCTCGCCGCTGCCGTCAATCAGCTAGAGACAGATTCTGACGAGATTACCGCGCTCATTTTAGAGCGTTTGGCCGTGTCCGACTCTGCTGACGAAAAGATCTCCCGAGAAGAAGCCCTGCGAGCGGCTAGAGCCTCAGGGCGAATGATCAAGCCGACCGACGGCCCGATCACCAGTAATTTTGGCAACCGCTACCATCCAGTACTGGGCTACAGCCGTTTTCATGCGGGAACAGATTTTGGCGCAGCGACAGGGACACCGATTCGGGCGGCTGAAACCGGTATTGTCATTTTTGCAGGCTGGTATGGCGGCTATGGGAATGCCGTTATTTTGGACCATGGCGATCGCATTACGACGCTTTACGGTCATGCCAGTCGGCTGTATGTTGCTGAAGGCAACACCGTGCGAAAAGGTGAGACAATTGCCGCGATTGGGACGACGGGCCTTTCTACCGGGCCACATCTTCACTTTGAGGTAAGACGTGCCGGAGAGCCCGTCGATCCGTTGAATTATTTGTAGTGAACCTTACAGTGCACTTTGTAGTGAACTATTGGTAGGCTGCCCTACCCGTAAGCAAGCTGGGGCTGACTTTTAAGTAGCCAAGCGGGATAATTATGGCTATGAAACAATTTTTTTGCTGTTCATTGGCTGGATGGCTACTGCTGTGTATTGCCCTATCTGCCGCACGACCTGCTCCTGCCCAAGCTGCCGACCCTCCAGATAATAACGCGGCGATCGCAGACTCGATCAGCCTACCGCCGGAAGTAATTGAGCAAAGCCCGGTGCTGCAACGTTGGCTACAGTCGGTGCCCAATGTGCAATCTGACATTCGCAACGACCCAAGCTTCACCACCCGAATTCAAGCGGGCTACACCTTTTTTCCTTCTTCTGACAGCACAGGCGGCTTTATCGTCGGTGTGGACGACGTATTTTTTGGCGAGATGCCGCTCACGCTCAGTGCGGACTACCAGCAAAATTTTAGAGGCGATCGCACCGCCTATGGCGTAGATCTGCACTACTATGTCTTTCCGCTAGGCAATTATTTCAATCTGTCACCGATTGTCGGCTACCGTCATGCCGAATCGGGCAGTGACTACCAGATAGATGGTGCCCATGTAGGCTTGCGGGCTCGTTTTGTGCCTTCTCGTACAGGCGCGGCTGATCTGACAGTCGATCAGTCTTGGATTGTGGGCGACAGTGAAAGCCTAAACATTACTCAGGTAAATCTGGGCTATGCCATCACGCCAGATATGCGGATTTCAACCGATTTTGAATGGCAAAGCACGCCAGATGATGGAGATAGCCGAGTGGGCGTTAATTTGGAATGGTCACTTTGAATAGTCGTGCTGAGATAGTCGTACTGAGATAGTCGCTCTGAGATAGCTGCGCCGAATAGTCGTGCTGAGCAGTCCGTAGGCTTGTTTTCGAGCAGCACTGCTACAAGCTAATGCCTAACCAGCGCTGATAAAGGTCATTGAGCGTGCCATCTGCTTCGAGGGTTGATAGCGCGCTGTTGATAGCCGCTATCCGGTTGATGGATGACTCATCTTCGTTCACGCGAAAAACAATGCCAAAATCTTGCGCTGCTAAGAGCTTTCCATTCTGCTGGAGCTGTGAGACCGTCCCTGTCTTAAGCGCATCTAATAATATGGGCAGTTCGATCAGGGCTGCGTCAGCTTCAACCGTTTCAACGGCTTTAAGCACCTCACTGCTTTGGTCATAGGTTAAGATACGCGAGCCCAGAATGTCGCTGGCTAGCTGTGCCCCTACCGTATTTAGCTCAACCGCGATCGCTTTTTCCTGTAGCGATTTTAGATTTTTGAGCGATTGATTTTCGCTGGTCGTTACGATCGCAACCCCAGAGCCAAAATAAGCCTTAGAAAACAAAATGCTCTTGGACGGCTGCTCGGTAATGACCACAGACCCTAGCCCCATATCAATTTGCTTGGCTCGCAGCATCGGTATGAGCGCATCGAATGGCTGAGCCTGCACCTGTGCGATCGCCCCGCAGACTTTGCTAAGCGCCTTAATCAAGTCCACATCAAAGCCGACTAGCTGCCCGTTTTCTTCCATCGCAAAAGGCCGCTTTCCAGGTGCGATCGCAACTTTCCAAGTTTCATTAGCCTCAGGGACTGTTTCACCTGAGTCAGATGCCTCGACTGGCTCTAGTTCAGCAGAGTTTTGCATAGAGTTCTGCCCAGAGTTCTGCCCAGAGTTCTGCCCAGAGTTCTGCCCAGCGTTCTGGGCAGGCTCGTTTGTAGTTACTTGGCACCCTGTCGTGAGCAGTGGTAGAGATAGTGCTGATGCCACACCGCCTACCCCTGGGGCCAAAACTCGTTTCAAAAAATGCGATCGCCGCACGTCTATATCTTCCTGCTTGCTTAAAATGCATAATATACAGAAACGGACGACCACAATAGAACTTGACCGTAGCAAAACACTACGGCAAAACACTATGGCAAAACCCACTCAGGCCCACATTTCCAAAATGATCTCGAAACGAGAAAGTGCTTTTATTCGCGATCGCACCCTCAAGCAAACCGAATACTACATGGGCGCTAAGCTGCTAGAAGTGGGCGTGGACCCGAACAAAGGCGTCATCTACCGCTGGAAAACCGTAGATAAGGGGCCCAAAGAAGAGTGGACCTACAGCGCCTATTGGGGCGAGTCTCGCGCCAAAATCGAAGCCGAAGAAACCGAAGAAGCTTAGGCTTTGGCGGGTTATCGTTGCGATCGCTTCTTTCGCCCAGCTCCTTTTGCTTGGCCCCTCTCGCCGATTACTTTAGTCCGATTAGCGTCAACAATCCTTTGCCCGTCAGCAGCTCAATCACCACCAGTGCGGCAATTCCAATCATGGCGGCTCGCCCATTTAGCTGTTCTGCATAGTGGTTAAAGCCTTTTTTAGGCCGTTTCATTTTAGGCACCTTGGTTGGCTGAATGCTGGCCATAATTCCTATCCTTAAGAATTGTTTCCTTCCTATTCTCACCAGGGATCGCCTTCACCGTCAATGGCTACCGTAAAGCATTGCTCCAGCATTGCCTCCACTAGCGCGATAAAACGGTTGATTCATCGCGCGCCTGTCATCCGTTCAACGACTGATCTGAACAAACGCTAGATGGGCATGCTGTAGCTAGAAAAACGGGAAGGCATCTCTACAACCTCATGAACTTTTTCCAACCTCTGATCAGGAGGGGTTTTGTCTGTAATTATTGGACTTTATAAACGCATACAGTCTCAGCCTTATTGGCTAGCCAGTATTGCTATCACGGCCCTGCTAGTGGCCCTGCGACAGATCGGCGGACTCCAACCCTTAGAGCTGCTTACTTTCGACTATCTAACGAGACTGCAAGTGGATCAAGGCCCTGATCCGCGTCTTTTAGTGGTCGAAGTAACAGAAGAAGACATTCGCACTCAGCAAGAATGGCCGCTTTCTGACCAAACTATTGCGACCGTTCTAGCTGAGCTACAGCGCTATAGCCCTAAGGCCATTGGTCTAGATATCTACCGCGATATTCCCCAAGGGGAGGGGTACGAGACGCTAGCCGAAATGCTGCAATCGCCGAAAATTATTGCGATTGAAGGGCTAGGAATTAGTGAGGAGGATAATATTCCGGCTCCCCCTGCGATCGCGCCAGAGCAGGTCGGCTTCAACGATTTCATTATCGATCCAGACGGCATTTTGCGCCGTAGTTTGCTATACGCGGCCCTAGGTGAAGACCAGCTATACTCCTTTGCGTTGCGGCTAAGCCTTCAATACTTAGGGACCGAAGCCTATCCGCTAGGCGTCAACCTTCAGGCTCTTTCGATTGGAGCAACAGATTTCCCCCCCTCAAGCCAGACTCAGGCGGATATGACGACATTGACGCCTCTAGCTACCAGATGTTGTTGAAATATCGCTCACTGAGTGCGATCGCCCGTACCGTCACGCTAAGCGAGGTGCTAGCTGGGCAAATAGAACCCAGTTGGATCGAGAATAAAGTCGTTTTAATCGGTGTCACAGCGCCTAGTCAGAAAGACTTTTTCTACACGCCCTACAGCTCAAAAGAAGACAACGAGCATGTAATGGCAGGTGTTGTCGTTCATGCCCAAATGGTTAGCCAGATTCTTGGCAGCGTTTTAGATGCCAAGCCCCAATTTTGGTCGCTGCCCAACAGCGCAGAAATTGGCTGGATTTGGATTTGGTCTGCGGCAGGTGGCTTTTTAGTCTGGCGAATGAAGCGCTCAGTGCTGTTGGGCGCTTCTATTGTTGCGAGCGCCGTCGTCCTAAGCGGGCTGTGCGCAGCCGCATTCACGCTGACTGGCTGGATTCCTTTCGCCGCGCCTTTATTAGGGCTAGTACTTACTAGCACCGCACTCATTACCTACCAAGTATTTTATCAGTCTTTTTATGATTCACTGACTGGTCTACCCAATCGTGCCCTGCTAGTCAGACAGATCAAACAAACCTTAGAGCGTAGCCGCAAGGCAACTCCCCCCACTGCTTGCGCCGTCTTACTATTAGATTTAGATCATTTCAAAGCCATCAATGAGAGCTTTGGTCATCAGTGTGGCGATCAGCTATTGATCAGCGCGGCAGAACGCATTCAATCCACTGTCCCACCGCGTACGAGTGTCGCGAGGCTGGGTGGAGATGAATTTGCCGTCTTGTTAGCACCTATAAGCGGGGCAACCGAGGCAATGAAGCTAGCCGACGCGCTCTACAACCGGCTAGCCGAGCCCTTCAAGATTGGACCCGAACAGCGCTCGATTACAACTAGCTTTAGTATTGGCATCGCGCTGAGCCAAAGCGACTCGACCGATCAGGCCAATCAGACCGATGATCAGATCAATCGGGCCGATCAGGCCGATCAGGCCGAAACCCTGATGCAAGATGCCCACAGAGCGATGTCTCGGGCAAGGGCACTCGGCAAAGACCACTACGAGATTTTTGATCTAGAGATGCGTTCAGAAGCGGTGAAACGCTTTCGATTAGAAGCTGAGCTGCGTCAGGCGATTGAGCGCCATGAGTTTGTGCTGTATTATCAGCCAATCATCAACTTACAGACGGGCAGGCTCGCTGGGTTTGAGGCGCTGGTACGCTGGCAGCATCCAGAGCGAGGGTTTGTCTCACCTGGGTCATTTATTCCGGCGGCAGAAGAAACCGGGCTAATTGTGCCGCTAGGCCGCTGGATTTTGGAAGAAGCCTGTAGCCAAATGTATGATTGGCAGCAGCGATTTTCTGGCTCTGGGCAGCTAATAGTCAGCGTGAACCTGTCAATTAGGCAGTTCAATCAGGCGTATCTCACCGAAGAAGTCGCTGACATTTTAGAGAAAACGAAACTCAGCAGCGAGTGCCTAAAACTAGAGCTGACAGAAACGGCTGCGATGGAAGACATCAATGGCACCATCGCTCAGCTTGTGCGCTTAAAATCATTGAACTTAAAGCTGAGCTTAGATGATTTTGGCACGGGGTATTCGTCGCTGAGCTACTTGCACCAGCTACCAACAGATACGCTCAAGGTAGATCAGTCTTTTGTAGGACGGATGGAAGAGAAGACAAAAGAAGATAGCGAAATTGTTAAAACAATTATTTCGCTGGGCCATCAGCTAGGGATGGACGTGATTGCAGAGGGGATTGAAACGGCGGCCCAGCTCCAGAGATTGCGAGAGCTAAGCTGTAACTATGGGCAAGGCTACTTTTTTGCGAAACCAGTGCCGGAGGATGCGGCGGCGACTATGGTGGCAGAAAATAAGGACTGGCTAGCGACTGAAGAAGCGATAGACCCAACTGATACGCGAGCTGATGCAGCTGATAATTCAGCGGTTGCCACTATCCGCTAGTTGCCACTATCCGCTAAAAAAAGTCGTAAGCTATTTGATACGGACGATAACAGCTAAACGAGTGGTTGAACGGCAATGGCTAATTCTATGCAGTGGACGGCAGAAGCAGAAGCGCTGCTAAAAGAAATTCCTTTTTTTGTCAGACCTGCGGCTCGCAAAAAAATTGAGAAGTTTGCGCGTGAAAGAGATCTTTTAGAAATTACTGAATCGGTTTATCAAGAGGCTAAGAAACAGTTTGGCCAAAAGAAGTGAGGCGTTCTTGGCCAAAGAACCTGGCTAAAGGACTTGACTAAAGAATCTAGCTAAAGGAACTGGCTGAAGGAATGCGCCAAAAGGACTTGAGCAGAAGAAAAGAACCCACTCGCAGCAGATGAATGCTGAACGGAGTGAGTTCTAGGGTGTGTGAGAAAACTAAAAAGGAATCAGACGCAGTCTAGACGCGATCTATTTAATCGTTTCGCTATCTACTTCGATCACAACCGAAGGTTGACTAGTAACAGTCTCTAGATCGTCGGCCTGTGATTTAGCGGCTGTGTCAACTACGATCCAGCTGCGTACTAGCTCAAAGCGATCTCTAAGCGTCGTGTACTGACTGCCATACCGATTGTTGAGCACTTCATCTAACCTAGTTGCCTGCTGCTTGGCCTGCCTTCCCGCAGTAGGAATCAGCGTCGTTTTTGATTTTTGTGCCAAATTCTTGATCAGGCTGATCAGTCGCTCGGTTCTATCTGGTGCGTCAGCTTCGTCTTGCCATGCCTGATTGACGGTTTCGGCGGCCTGCTGGCTTTTGCTTTTGAAAGTATGAACAGCCTCGGTGGTGACCTCTTTGGCTAGTGGGCTGATGACGCTGCGCCCTGCCTGAAACTCTTCGCGAGTCTCGCTGAAGGCTTGGCGTAGGATACTAGCGATCCGCTGAGTACGTGCTGTGCCTTCTTGGACTAGCGTCTTAAGCTTGTTAATGGTAGACGGGTTGGGAGCTGCTTCAGCATTTAGTGTAGTGGCTGACAGATTTGTTTCGGGCATGTAAGTCATGGGGGTTTCCTTCGGTGATTGGGTTTTGGTGATTGAGTTTTGACAGTTGGACTTAGACAGTTGGACTTAGACGGTTGGACTTAGACAGTCAGGTGCCAGTTAGGTGGTAGTTAGATGACGATCTCAGATGAGAGTAAAGGCGGTGAATTAGCTGACTGAAACGGCTTTGACGTTGATGGTTTTGACGTCGTCTGTGTCTATAACGGTTTCGACTTCAGTTTGAGTGTTGAAGGCTGTTTTGTTGGAAAGATTTTTGCGCTTCAGTTCTTCGGAAATAATTTGGCTAACTTCAGTGATTAAGAGGCTGGCAATTAGCCCGTCGTCAATCCAGCCGATGATAGGGAACACGTCTGGAGAGATATCGAGAGGACTTATCAGGTAAAACAATGTTCCTAGAATGACAACCCAGCGGTACTTTGTATGCCTAAGCGCTTTACGATACCAGCTATGCAGGGCGGATGAAATGCTGTTGCTTTTCTGTTTGTTTTTCATTTTCTTTGTTCTCTCTAGACTGGGCTAACTAGACTGGCTAACTAGACTGGCTAACTAGACCGGGGGGGGCTAAGCGCCTTTCGCTTACAAATACATAATCGCACTTTGGTTTGTTGGTGTCAGGTGTAGAAAATACGCCGAACCTCCTGTGTACGGTCGCGAAAAACTATACGGTTTACCGAAAAGAACAGACGGTTTACCGTAAATAAACTGCGCAAAAGAGAACGTTGAGAGAGTTTTACCTCGGCTTAGCTTCTAGCGCCGCAGTTCTGACAAGGTGATTTCTAGAGAAGCAGCGACTAGCGAAGCCGTGACTGGCGAAGTAGCGACTAGCGAAGTAGTGAAGTTAAGTGTCTTAGCTCTGGAAGAATGAGGGCTTCTAGGGCGAGCTTGACGGCTTTACTGGAGCCAGGGACGGAAAAGATGAGGGTTGCGTTGGTGATACCGGCTACGGCGCGTGAGGCGATCGCACGTGAGCCAATTTCTGTATAGCTAAGCTGGCGGAAGATTTCGCCAAAGCCAGGCAGGGGTTTTTCTAGGCGTGAGGCGATCGCATCGTAGGTCGTATCACGCGGGGCAATGCCTGTGCCGCCATTTAGCAAAATAGCCTGAACGTCGGCGCGTTCGGTTAAGGCCATGACCAGCGCTGAAATTTGGGCTGGCTCGTCTCTAACGATTTGGTAGTGGCTAATCTGGTGGCCAGCGGCGGTTAGCTGCGATCGCATTAGCCGACCGCTGGTGTCTGTTTCAGGCGTGCGCGTATCGCTGACTGTGAGAATCGCGCAGCCGATGGCCACTGGCTCAGCCGTATCAGCGTGAGGCTGTTCTGGGCTGCTTTGGTCTGGGCGACCCAGAGCAGCGTTGCTGTCAGCGCTATCGAGAAAGTCCGGTGTAGCCATAGTGCTGATATCTGCTATTCAAGTCTTAGCCATTCAAGCTTTAGCTATTCAAGTTTTAGCTATTCGTTTTTTGTTAGGCCCAGACCGTTGGCCTCAGCGTAGCGATCCATAAAACGCATGAATCTCTCCCATTCATCTTGACCGCGCATCACGTAAACCGCTTCAATGCCAGCGGGCTCACCATTGATAAATTTGCCGTTTACATCGCGAGTAGTCAGTTCACCTTCTTCATCAACCATATACAGGCCAGTGACCTCGCCGCCTTCTTCTACTAGTGCTTTTGGCTTATCGAAGTAAAAGGTAGCGGTGCCGTCAGAGAGGTCTTTGGCACGGGTGATGCGAATTTCGGGAACAACGTCCTCTTTGACTCCGCGAGAAAATTGCATTTCAGCCATAGTGATTTGTCGTTAGATAGTTAATATTTAAGTCTCTCATCTTATCGAGTCATTCGCTAGATCGAGATTTGATAGCGAGAGGTGACGGTCGGCATGCGGTCGGTAATGACAAGCGCCTGGTAGACCATGGCAGAGACTTCGGCGCGCGTCGCGGTACGGTTAGGACGCAGATCGGTGGTAATAGGATAGTTGAAAACTAAAGAGAGCTGGGTGGCTGAGGCGATCGCATCCTTGGCATAGTTGGGCACCGTTGAAGCATCGCTATAGACCTTGAGCGCGTCTAAATCGGGTGGCGATAGCTGCTGTAAGTTAAGCCCACTGACCAGTGCTAGCAGCGCCTGAAGCTTGGTCAACGGAAAATTAGGATCAAAAGTAAGATCGGGAAATCCGGAGATAAACTCGGCGCGATAAGCCTGCTGAATCACGGCTGCGCCCCAAAAGCTATCAGGAACATCGCGAAAGCTGACAGCAGGGCGCTGAGGCGGTGGATTAAATGCGCCCACAAGCAGCACTGCAAACTGAGCCCGCGTCATCGGCGAGTCGGGCTGAAAAGAACCATCGCGAAAGCCGCTGAGCCAGCCCTGCTGAACTAACGGCTCGATGTAGTCTATCGCCCAGTGACGGGCAGATAGATCGGTAAAGCTGGCGGTGTCGGCATTAGGAATGAAGGGGGAAACGATGCGAGGCGTTTTGTTGGCGGCCACAAGGGCCTGATGGACGAGCGCAGTGGTCTCGGCGCGGGTAATGGGCACTAGCGGACGTAGAATGTGCGAATCTGGGTAGTTGACGACAAGCTGACGCTCGGTAGCTGCTGCCACGGGTTCGATGGCATAGCTAGGCACTTGGGCCCTGTCTACATACACCAATAGCGCCTCAGATCGCCCGTCGCCTAGCTTTAGACCGTTGACTAGGGCCACAATCGCCTGCACTCTGGTCATCGGCGCATTGGGCCGAAAAGAGCCATCGGGAAAGCCCGAGACAAAGCCCTGCATCTGGGCCTGTCGGATTGCGTTTGCCGCCCAAAAGTCTGTGGCAACATCTGGGAAGATTTGGCCAGGGCGAATAGAGTCGGTGTCTACAAAGGCGGCGGCAATCAGGGCGGCAAACTCGGCGCGGGTGACTTGGCGATCGGGCTTGAAGGTGCCGTTGAGAAAGCCTTTTACCAAGCCTTTTTCAGCGAGAGTTTCAACAAAGGGGGCAGACCAGTGGCCGACAAGGTCGTTGAAGCGGCTGTCCAGACTAAGTGTGTCGTCTGGTTCGGTTTTGGGGGGTTCGGGGGGGAAATCGACCGGCTCTACGTTGCCTAGCAAGATACTGGGAACAGCGGATTCGTCTGGAATTTCACTGGGGAGATAGGTGATTTGGCCTTTGACTTTGACGGGGTTGATCTGATTGCCCGCAGTGGCGAGAGGGGCGATCGCATCGTTGCGAACATCATGCGTTTTACCCTCAAACCAGTTGCCGCCCAAGTCCTGTGGCTGACCGATATCGGGCTGAGCGCGATCTTGCGTCCACAGCCCAGTGTCTTGGCTGCGTTTGGCCTGATTTTGCCGGATGACGGGGCGGGCATATTCGGTCACTAAAATAGCGCAGCGGTTGTCACTAAACTGATTGTTAATTACTAAAGGGGCTGAGCGCGATCGCAACGCAATGCCTTCTCCTGAACGCTTGAACTGATTTTGCCGAACTTCGCCTTTGGCCTGGTCAATCATAGCCAGGCCGCTGAGGGTGTGGTCTATAAACTCGTTTTCGCTAAAGAAGGGCTGCGCCGCGCCCATGACCAGCGCGCCATGCTGCTGGCAACCCATTACCCGGTTGCGAATGATCAGCGCCACGCCTGCCTGGGCGATGATGCCAATGCCCTGAGGATTAGTGATGGTCACTTCCCGAATTTGGGCGCGATCGCTCAGCGCCAGTGTGACCTCTCTCGCAGCCTCTTTGTTGGCAGGCAGCAGCGATCCGCTGCCCTGAATTGTTGCCGAGCGCGTGGCATCTCCAGCAACAGTCACACCAGCTGGAATTTGCAAAGGAAACGTTTCTTTATCCTGATAAAGGCCGGGTGCGAGCTGAACCACGTTGCCAGGGCGAGCTAGCTGCAACGCCCTAGTGATGGTCTCTAGCGGGAAATTGGCGCTGCCCTCATTATCATCTTTGCCAACAGGACTGACGTATAAGACGGACATAGCAAACCTCCCTTTGGAAACCTTATTTTTTGCAACCTAATCTTGAGCCCTAATCTTGAGCCCTAACCCGCGATGGGCGTACCTTAGCGGGTCTACCCTGTATATCTTTAGCACTGTTGGCTCGCCATACCACTAAAATACAGATAGTGTCTTAAATAATCGCTGTAGTAATTGATCGCTGTAGTGGGTAATAGTGGGTAATTTTCCGCAGCGAACAGTCGTAGATAGCTAGACTGAGATAGCTAGACTGACGATTAAGATTACAGATAAAACCGTCGAAACCGTTGATAGAACTTTACTGAAGACACAATTTTCTTATGGCAGAGTGGCTAGAGCATACCGTTCATGTAGATGTAGACACGCCCGTAGAAGAAGTTTGGGCACTGTGGTCTGATATTTCGCAGATGCCAAACTGGATGAAGTGGATTAGTTCGGTAGAAGTGCTAGAAGAGGACCCGAGCCTTTCGCGCTGGAAGCTGGATACGGGTGGGCTTTCTTTTTCTTGGCTGTCGCGGATTGTAAATGTGATTCCTGAACAAATCATCCAGTGGGAGTCGGTAGACGGTTTGCCCAACCGAGGGGCAATTCGCTTTTATGGCCACAAGGACGGTGGGAGCACGGTGAAAATGAGTATCTCGTATGCGCTGCCGTCTATTTTGGCGCGGCTGATGATGAGCAGCTCTTTTGTAGACAGAGTAGTGACCTCGACATTGCAGGCAGATCTTGACCGATTTAAGGCGTATGCTGCGGAGCACCCGGCTAATGTGAGTGTAGATGCCTGAAGATTTGCTAGCAGGTCGAAATTTGTAGCAATAAAGGTGGCGATGGCCCTGACTGTGAGCATAGAACTGTGAGCATAGAACTGTGAGCATAGATTTTGGGGTGGCCTGCGAGCAGCTGCGATCGCATCAATTCAGCGGGCTATTTACGCGATCGCTAGCTTGGTCTGTACCTAGAGCATCTTTGCAGCGCACTGCGTATTCAAATCAACCGTGTCTTCCAATTGCCGAGCGCAATTTGGTCGTGGTTTGGCAAGTGAGCCTAACGCCAGATACGCCGCTGACACCGACACTGCGACATCAGATCTATACAGACTTGCTGAAAAAGTCTGCTGTAGCAGTTGGTGCAGATGACACCGAAGAGCTGTCTAGGGCGCTGCCACTGGTTATTTTCACAACGGCTGATAAGCGTCGAAGCTTATGGTGTCAGTCTTTGACTGAGAGTGCGCTGTACGTCGCTGGGCAGCCAACGGCGCTGTGGATGTATCGGTTGCGGCGATTCGCCAAAAATTCGCAAGGTCTTTTTTCGACAGTGGTGCATGAGGTGGCGCACGAAACGGCGCACGAAGCAGCGCATGAAGTGACACGTGAAGAAAGTCTCTATGATAAAAGGCTCTATGTTCTGGCAGACGAACTTTATCAGGGCATAGAGGGGATTGAAAGTGCGGCTGATCGTCGGCTGTATGGCGTGCTAACCTTGCAGCGCTTGTTCTTTTTGCAGCAGCTACAGCAAAAAGGCTGGCTAAATGGCGATACTTGGTATTTGCAGACGCGCTTTGGGGCGGCATTGCAGCAGGGGGACAATCTATTTTTTGCACAGTGCTTGCGATCGCTCTATCGCAGCCTGTCTTTACCTAGCTTAGAGCGGCCCTTGGCGCTGCAATCGGCCATTGGCACGGTTCCTTTTCTCGGTCAGCTGTTTGATACCCATCCGCTAGAAGAGAAATATCCGCTGCTGAAAATTCGCGATCAGGCGTTTGAAAATTTGCTGGGCTGGCTGAGCGAGCAGATGAGCAGTGACCGTCTAAACCCTTGGATGGCAGGAGAATTTAGCTGTTGGCTAGAGCGATATTGGCGGCGTCAGGCGGGTATTGAACCTGTAGATGTGGGAAGACCGGCGCTAGCTAGAGAGATGTGCGATCGCACGCTAGACTCGTGGCTACTCGACAGGCTAGGCATAGCCGCCACCTCTACATCTACCCCTGCCTCTACCTCTGAGCCAACTCTCAGCCTGCCTAAACAAACCCTAAACGACGTACTCTTTAATGCCAATGCCTTAGTCTGTCGCCGTCTGGTGCAAGAGATTCTCCCCGAGCTAAAAATTCTCGATCCTTATTGCAGCAGTGGAACGCTGCTAGCGGCTTTCTATCGGCGGCTAACAGATATTTTTAGCATCTTAACCGGCTACATTCAACAGAACAAAGATGCTCAGCTTCAGATATGGCGGTCGGCTTTGCTCGTGCATAAAAATCCCGATCAGAGAGATTCTGAGCACGGCAACCTTGAGCATATAAACCTTGAGCAGACAAGAGAGACAAAGGTCGCCAGGATAGACTCTGACGATGCCACCTTACAGAATATTCAAGAGCGCATCTTGAAGAAGAATTTGTTTGGGGTCGCCCATTCGGCTGAGTCGGCTGAATCGGCACATTTTCTGCTGCTGTCGCATCTAGTGGCGACAGCGCCATCTGTTGTAGATATTGAGCCTTTGATAGGCTTAGAGTTCAGCGTGATGTCGGGTAACGCGCTAATTGGCTTTATCTCTGTAGATGAGGAGCGCTTTGAGCAGGTAAACCGATCAGATGGCAGCAGCGTGCTGCAAGGAAATTTGCTTCAGCCTTTGGCCGCAGACAGCTATCAGACGATTGTAGGCGAAAAGAATATTGCGTTGGAGCATTATCGATCGCGATCGCAGCTATTAGCCAAGTCGCACACCGTGCCACCGTATGCCAGAGCATCGCTGCTGCGTGAGGAAATTTTGACCTTAGACAGTAAGGCCCAGCATGAGCTGGATACGTTGTTGCTAAATCATATGAGCCAGCAGCTTGGCATTCGCTACCGAAAAACGCAGCTAGCCAATAAGCCTCAGCGTCGGCTGCTGACGCTATTTGATGTGGAGGTGCTAAATCCTTTTCACTGGGGCTATCGCTTCAACACACTTGTGAAGCGTGGGGGCTTTGATATTGTTGCCTGTTGCCCGCCCTGGGGGGGTGTGAAGCCAACTGTGGCAGAGTTTATCTACCAGCATCAAGACTTGGCTGAGCGCAAGGGGGTAAGCGAAAAAACGCTAAAAACGTCTAAGCGATCGCTAAGTCAGGCTGACCCGGTGGTAGCCGAGGCGTGGCTGGCGTATCAAGACCAGTATGCTTACGCAATGGACTACTTCTATCGAGGCGAGCTGTATACGCATCAAAATCCGATAGCTGATGGTAAGCCCGTTCGCAATCAGCTACTAAGAGAAAAGCTGTTTGTAGAACAGTGCTTTAACTTGTTGAACCATGAGGGTGTTGCGGCGGTGCTGGTTTCTGAAAAGATGTTGCAAGATACAAAGTCAGAGAGACTGCTGCAGCTTTTGCGTGAAGATAACGACTGTATGCGGGTCTCTCTTGGGACAGAGAATGGGACAGATAGCAAAGCTGCTCTAGTTCTAATCGGCTCAAA
The DNA here is from genome assembly GCA_963833005.1 of uncultured cyanobacterium. GTDB lineage: Bacteria > Cyanobacteriota > Cyanobacteriia > Phormidesmidales > Phormidesmidaceae > Phormidesmis. The sequence continues at coordinate 237,185 of CAWHWK010000009.1, forward strand.
GTCTTCGTGATGTCGAGCCAATCAGCCCGTCAATCTGTGAAAAGAGACTTTCTCGGCTCGTCGTGTTGTCCAAAACGTAGGTGGCCTGCTGACATTTCTTCTCTAAGCTCATCTGAGCGCTCAGCCTCGCCTGCGCTTCTTCAATGGAAAGCTGATTGCGGGCTATTAGGCGCTGTTCTTGTTGGCTTTTGTGGCAAAAAACAACCCAAATCTCGGTGACAAGATGGGTAAGATTGGCTTCAAACAGAAGGGGAATAGCATAGACTAGCGTTTGCTCAGGCAAAAACGTTTCAGTGACCGTATCAAACTGGGCGCGAACAAATGGATGAATTTGCTGTTCTATCCATTTTTTTTCAGCGGAATTGTTGAAGATAATATTTCCGAGCGCGCGGCGGTCTAGGTCACCGTCTGGCAATAGGATTTGAGAGCCATAGCGATGGGCGATCGCACTCAAAATCTCTCCGCCTTTCTCCACCGCCTGCCGCGCATACACGTCTGCATCCAACACCGGCAGGCCATAGCGAGTCTCTAGATAATCCGATACCGTACTCTTACCCGTTGCAATGCCACCTGTTAGCCCAATAATGCGACGCTTTCTTGCAGGGCGACGCTTTCTTGCAGGCCCTTTCAAAGGCTCATCTAAGATCTCGCCCACTGCTCTAGCCCCGCGATTAAACCTTCCAACGTATACTCGCTCGCTTCAACAGTAACCTTGCCCAACAGTTCACGGCAGTCGCGCGAGGTCTGCGGCCCGATGGAGGCTACGCCAACATTTTGCAACAAATCTAGCCAGTCTGCGCCAAACGTTTCCGCCATAATGCGGGCAAAGTGTCGCACCGTTTTAGAGCTGACAAAGGTCAGAATATCGGCATTTTGACTGGCCAAAATCTGTTCGGCAGCGAGGGGCATGGTCAAGGGACAGGCAGATTCATAGGCCGCAACTTCGGTCACATCGGCCCCTTTTGCGGTCATGGCCTGCACCAAAACGTCTCGCCCACCGCTTTCAACACGGGGGAACAGTAATTTTTGACCTTTAGGATCTTCAGGAAAATGTTCTACGAGTGAGTCGGCGACGAAGGCTGGCGGAATAAAGTCGGCGCTGAGCCCTCGTTGAGCTAGGAATTTGTTGGTTTTTTTGCCGACGACTGCAATTTTGAGATGAGCAAGGGCGCGTAAGTCTTTACCCTGCTGAAGGAAGCGATCTATAAAATAGTTGACGGCGTTGGGGGAGGTCAGAATGAGCCAGTTAAAGCGGTTGATGGCTGCGATCGCCTCATCCATCGGTTCCCAGCTTGCCGGTTCGCGAATCTCTAACGCTGGGAAATCAACGACGCTTGCACCTTTTGCTCTCAGCACGCTGCTAAACTGACTGGCCTGACTCGCTGAGCGAGTCACAACCACTGTTTTACCCCCTAGCGGCAGCGCCTTTGCCAGAGGCGGCGATAAATATTGACGCAGGCCCACCACTTCACCAATGACCATAACGCAGGGCGATAGCGTTGCCGCGCCCACGGTCTGAGCCATACCAAGCACCGTTCCCTGCCAAACTTGCTGCTGCGGCTGTCCGGCCCAGCGAACAATTAGCATCGGCGTTTCGGCGCGTTTCCCATGACTGATCAGGCGATCGCAAATCTCCCTCAGCCGCCTGCCACCCATCATCAGCACTACCGTTTCTAGGCGTGCGATCGCCTGCCAGTCCAGCGCGTCCAAATCATGCGCTGTAAAAACGCCAAACCCCCGACTCAAAACCGGATCGGTCAGAGGGACACCGGCAAGCAAAGGGGCCACTAAAGCTGAAGAAAGCCCCGGCACCACCTCAAAATTGCATTTTTCAGCTTGCAGCGCTTGAATTTCCGCCGCCGCTCGCCCAAACACAAACGGATCGCCTGCTTTGAGCCGCACAACCTGCTTACCGGCCTTGCATAGCCGCACCAGTAGCCGATTAATCTCTGCTTGCGGCGTGCTAGGCCGTCCACCGCGCTTACCGACGTGCCACTGCTCGCATCCGGCTGCAAGTTCTGAAAGGAGCGCACTATCTACTAGCGCGTCATATACCAGGGCGTCAGCTTGGTGTAGCAGCCTTTGTCCTGCAACGCTTAGGTAGCCAATATCGCCCGGCCCGGCCCCGAGTAGATAGACTTTTCCACTCATTCTGTGTCGTCCCCACGGCTGAGCCTTTCGGCGGGCAGCGGGTTTGCAAATACACCCAGATGATTGGCAACAGGTCGAAGGTTCATCGGAACTCGCGCTTGAAAGGGGGCATTTAAGACGACTGGCTGGTTTTCTGGGTCGCTGACGGCAAGCGTAGTAGAGCCGCCACCGTCAAAGTTTAAGGCCCGGTCGGCACCTAGTTCAATCATTATTTCGCCCAGTTCGACGATGGTAACGCCCTCGCTGTAGCCCCGCTGTCTGCCGTCTATAGCCACAATTAGGAGTTGTGTATTGTCGGCGTTGAGTGCGATCGCACTTCTTGGATACAGCGCAGTATTGTGCTTTAAAACCGCCAAGCCATCGTAAAGCTGACCGCCTTTAACAATCTGAATATCGCCAGCGATGCCCTGCCTCGTTTCTGGCGGACAGTCATTTTTAGTAATCTGGATATCTTGGTTAGAAATAATGCACAGCGCTGCCCAGCCGCCCTTAGCTTCGTTGTAGCGATCGCCCTTAGAAATCGCCACCCCCAAAGACCCAACACCGTCGCCCACGTGAGGATAATAGTTCAAAGGTGACTTGACATAGTGCGGCGTAAAAAAACTGCCGTTGATTGCGACTTGAGCGCTATAGCGCGACAGAAAACCCGGCACAGTATCCGAAGCAAGCGGATAGCCGTCAGTAGGAACAGATGGCGTCACCAAAAAATCCACGCCGGGTGCGGTTAGGTCCACCGTCACCACATGTAAAACTAGCGGCCTTGGCAGCGCTTTGATGCGGCGTTCGTAGGTGACCCCTTCAAAGAGTGCCTTCGTTTCATTACTGCGCTCGGGCCGCAGTGACAGCCGGTAGGCATAGTATCCGCCGAGGCCAGCAACCAGTGCAACCAGCACGCCCAGTATCGCCATCAATCCCTTCAGCACACTATTTTTCCGCTCACTATTCTTCAGCCTACTGTTTGGCACCCTGTTCAACACCCTACTCAACACCTTGTTTCTCATCTAAATTCTGTGACGGCTGAGCCTGTGACGTTCAAATCTGCGACGTTCAATCTATTGCGCTGTTTGTAGACTCGTAAAGAATTACCTCTAGTCAGATTCCATCTTCAACTCAACTCATAAGATATAAAAGTATCCACTGTGAAATGAGGAAATTAGGCCATGACGTTTTTCCAAACTCTCAGCAACGTTTTTACATTCTTAGCAGAAGCTGCCTACAGGATCTTTAGCCCACATGACGATGCCTATCCTGCCACTGGCGTGCAGCCCTACACTGGCTACGCCTACTCTAAGCGGGCATCACGCTGGTAGGCTCCTTTAGCCTAGAGATCTTATCAAATCGAATCTAGAGAGACTCAATTCTAGATAGTAAAAACCTAGACAGCAAAAAGGCAGAAACCGGACTATCCCGCTTCTGCCTTTTTGTTTTTGCTATGTTTTTGCTATGTTTCTACTAGTTTACGACCCGTGCTAGCGCTTGATTTACTCAGGCTTCCACCATTTCTGACGACTTCTTTTCAGCCTTTTCACCTATCGTCATTTCGTCAATCACCAGCGCAGAGAGTGCCGGGATAGAATCATTACCGGTAATCAACCGGGCCCCACGCTGACTAGTGAAGTAGTGCCACCCCCATTGGAGCATTACCAGCAGCTTATTGTCGAACTCGATCAGGTAGTAGATGTGAACAAAAATCCAAATAATCCAGGCTGGAAAGCCGGAGAGCTTGGCAAAGCCTAAGTCTGCAACCGCCGCATTACGACCAATCACAGCCATCGTGCCGTTGTCTTTGTACTCAAAGGCACTCACGGTCTTGCTCGCTAGCCGCTGCTGAATCGAGTTGGCTAGATACTCACCCTGCTGCATGGCCGTAGCCGCAGTGCCAGGGAGCGGATTTTCTCTTTTGTGAGCGTAGTGGGCCAAATCCCCGGCGATGAAAATATCAGGGCATCCCGGCACGCTTAAGTCAGGCTCTACGATGACTCGGCCAATTCGATCTAGCTCTGCGCCAGTTTGCTCGGCAATAGTCTTACCCAATGGTGAGGCTTTGATCCCCGCTGCCCAGAGTACGGTAAACGCCTGAACTTTCTCGATCAAGTCACCCTGCTTTAGCGTGACCGTATCCCCTTCAATATTGGTTACCAGCGTACTCGTGCGGACCTCTACGCCCAGCTTTTCTAACGACTGCTTGGCCGCCACTGACAGCTCACCCGGATAGGGCGGCAGCACTCTATCCATTCCCTCTAGCAAAACGACCTTGGTTTCACCAGGGTTGATGCTGCGAAAATCTTCGCGCAGGGTTTCGTAAGCTAGCTCTGCCAGTGCGCCTGCTAGCTCTACGCCTGTAGGCCCACCCCCGACAATAAAGAAGGTGAGCAAAGCTTTACGACGGGCCGGATCGGTTTCTTGCTCAGCGGCTTCAAAGGCTAGGAAAATCCGCCGACGAACTTCTAGCGCGTCTTCAATGGTTTTCATGCCAGGAGCAATGTCTGACCACTCGTCTTTGCCAAAGTAATGGTGGCTAGAACCCGTGGCTACAATTAGGGTGTCATAGCTGATGGCTTCGCCGTTTTTGAGGCGGATCTCTTTTCCCGCTGATTCAATACCGACAACTTCACCCATCAGCACGCGTACGTTTTTTTGCTTGCTTAAGACAGAACGCAGCGGTGATGAAATATCACCAGCAGACAGGCCACCCGTGGCGACCTGATAGAGCAGCGGCTGAAACAGATGAAAGTTGCGCTTGTCGATAAGGGTGACGCTGACAGCCGTTTTACCCAGCGCTTTCGCTGCGTACAGACCGCCAAAGCCACCGCCGACAATCACAATGTGATGAGGCGTTTTAGCGCCCGCTAGGGCTGACTTGGAGACGGAACGGTTCTGTAGAACTGCTGTCATAGCTAGCAACCAAAAATTTTGTAACTTAACTAAAGTTTATATCTTTAATACCTGTTTTTTGCCAGTCCCGACCCGTGACTTTATGGGAATTTGTTATATCTGTAGAAATTGATAGGTACGATGAAAGGCCCAGAAATGCTGTGTTTACAGTTCCCGATTATGTGTATCTATGCGATAAAAATACTGGGTAATTAAACCCATCTTTTTAGCCTATTTTTCGGGCCCATTTTTCGGATAGATCGAAGGGGATCAGTTCGTGTAGAACTGCTGTCTATGTAGGCAATGCTTTATGAAGCTACAAAATTGTAAAGTTAGAAAATTATGTTGCGCGGCAATGGTGTGATTTAAAGAGATGAAAAGATGCGCGTGGGGAGAGAAAACGTGGGGCTGATTGTTCAAAAGTATGGTGGCACTTCGGTAGGGAGTGTGGACAGGATTCAGGCAGTGGCTGAGCGTATTCACCGGTCGGTAGAAGCGGGGCACTCGGTGATTGCGGTGGTGTCGGCAATGGGCAAAAGCACCGACGGGCTGGTGAAGCTGGCAACTGAGATTTCGCAGAATCCTAGCCGCCGGGAGATGGATATGCTGCTCTCGACGGGGGAGCAGGTAACGATTGCCCTGCTGAGTATGGCGCTGCATGAGCGGGGGCAGGCGGCAATTTCTTTGACCGGGGCACAGGTCGGCATTGTGACTGAGGCTGAGCACGCGCGCGCGCGCATTCTCAATATTAAGACGACCCGGCTTGAGCGGCACCTAGCGGAAGGCAAGGTGATTGTGGTGGCCGGGTTTCAGGGGATTAGCGGCCAGGCGGAACAGGGCGATGATGTCGAGATTACGACACTGGGGCGCGGCGGATCGGATACCTCGGCGGTGGCGCTAGCGGCGGCTATGCAAGCTGAGCGCTGTGAGATTTATACGGATGTGCCAGGAATTTTGACCGCTGATCCGCGGCTTGTGCCAGAGGCGCGGCTGATGGATGAGATTACCTGTGACGAAATGCTAGAGCTGGCTAGCCTGGGGGCCAGTGTGCTGCATCCTCGGGCGGTGGAGATTGCTCGAAACTACGGCATTATGCTGGTGGTGCGCTCTAGCTGGACGGATCAGCCAGGAACGCGGGTGACCTCGCCAAAGCCGTTTCCTCGGGCGCTGGAGGGGCTGGAGATTGCGCATCCGGTGGACGCGGTGGAGTTTGATGCGGATCAGGCGAAGGTGGCGCTGCTGCGGGTGCCAGATCGCCCAGGGGTGGCGGCGCAGCTATTTGGTGAGCTGGCGACGCAGGAAATCAATGTGGATTTGGTGATTCAGTCAATTCATGAGGGCAATTCGAATGATATTGCCTTTACGGTGCGATCGCATATCCTAAACCAAACCCAGAGCGTCGTAGAGCACATTGCGCCTGCTTTACGCAGCCCCGCTGCCGAGGGATCAACTGGTTCAGCAGGTTCGCTCGATCAAGCTGAGGTCCAGACCGCTAACAACATTGCCAAAATCAGCATCGCTGGCGCGGGTATGATTGGTCGGCCAGGGGTAGCCGCCGGTATGTTTTCGGCGCTGGCCGCTGCGGAGGTCAATATTCAGATGATTTCAACGTCTGAAGTGAAGGTGAGCTGTACGGTAGATGCGGCGGACGGCAATCGGGCGATCGCAACACTTTGCAAACACTTTGACGTCATTAGCTCTCCCGCTAGGCTCGATCAGGCTAGGCTTGATCAGTCCAGGCTCAATCAGGCGACCTCGCTAGACTCAGCCGCGCTGCCCTCTGTCCGTGGCGCAGCTTTAGATCTCCATCAGTCGCAGCTAGCTATTCGCTATGTGCCCGATGAGCCTGGACTGGCCGCGCGCATTTTTCAAATTTTGGCTGACCGAGGCATTAGCGTTGATATGATTATTCAGTCTCAGCGCAGCCGACTGCACCGAGGCAAAATGACCCGAGACATCGCCTGTACGGTCGCCCAGTCAGAGGCTACGCTGGCGCGAGACGTACTGCAAGCAGCGGCTGAAGATTTGGGCTGTGGTGAGGTGCTGACAAATGAGGCGATCGCAAAGGTCAGCGTGGTAGGCATTGGAATGGTTCACCGACCTGGGATTGCGGCTGTCATGTTTCAGGCGCTCTCGGATGCGAATATCAATATTCAGATGATTGCAACCTCAGAGATCAAAATCAGCTGCGTAGTGGCAGAAGAACAAGGAATTGAAGCGCTGCGCGTTGTTCATGCGGCGTTTGATCTAGCTAATAGCGAAATAGCTGGCCGTGAAATGACTGATGGCGAAGCGGCTGGTAATAAAGTGGCTGGCAGCAAAGTGATAGAGGTGTCTGCATGAGCCAGGAGGTTGCGGTCTTTTTGGGCAGTGTCGTGCTGCTAATTGGCTACCTAATTTTTTCGGCGAAGACAGAGATGGGCACCAAAATGCATTTGCGGTGGCCATGGCAATCCAAAAGATAGCGTCATCAATTGCGTCATGAGTTGCGAGGGCTTCACTGTCGCAGTCTTATCGCTGAAATTTTATCGCTTTGAATTTTATCGCTTTGAATCTTATCGCTATAGAGGGATATCTACACTCGTAGCTATCCGCTAAACTTGCGATATTAAATATGCCTGGGATGCAAAGGTTCTTTGGTTCTTCACCCAAGTCTATAGACCAGATCTATGAGCCAAATTTGGGAGCCAAGTTTAGGAGCCATGTTTGGCGCATCACTGGTTCAAACGTCAACTTTAAGCCCCAGCCACTATCTCCTAACCACTATCTTAGGTATCCTCATGAATAACAACAACAATCTGATTGAATCGTTCTATAGCTGGTATCGGGGTGCAATTCGTCATCCTAAATGGCGCTGGGCCATCATCTTTGGGACTGCGCTTTATCTGATTAGCCCTATCGATATTTCTCCTGACATTATTCCGATTATCGGCTGGTTAGACGACGGCATTTTGGCGACGCTGCTTGTAACAGAACTGTCTTCTTTGGCAATGGACTATTTAAAGAAGAACAAAGATGGAGAGGCAACCGTTGCTGAAGCTAATGGCGTGATTGACGTAGACGCTGAGGTTGGCTAGCGCTGAGGTTGGCTAGTAAGGGGCTGGCCAGAGCAAATTGGCCAGAGCAGATTGGCCAGAGCGTTATCGTTGAACCATAGCGAGTTTATTCAAGGTAGTCTTTTATCCAAAGTAGCTGGATCTTGTTGCGCTGTTAATTCAACAAGATCTAGCAGCAGCCTATATTCAACAGTTTTTTTATGCTCAATCTCCCTTACGTCGATCAAAAGAGTACGATCACACGGCTAGGAGAGATGGTTTACTACATTCCAGCTCTCCCAGAATACCCAAGCAGCCTACCGCTCAGCGAAAGAGAAACTTTGCTTTTCTTACACGGCTTTGGCGGCGGATCTTCTGCGTACGAATGGTCTAAGGTATTTCCAGCCTTTGCCAGCGACTATAGGGTAATCGCCCCAGATCTGATCGGCTGGGGAGACTCAACGCATCTAGAGCGAAACTACACCATTGATGACTATCTCGATAGCATTAGTGACTTTATTCGAGCCACCTGCGATGAGCCGGTTACCGTTGTTGCCTCTGCGCTAACAGCAGCTTTTGTGATCAGAATTGCGATCGCACATCCCAATCTCTTCAAATCTCTCATCTTAATGACCCCAGCCGGTCTTTCTGACTTTGGCGACGACTACACCCGCAGTCCGTTCGCTCAAATTGTCAGCACGCCTGTGTTAGATAAGCTGCTGTATTCGGGTGCGATCGCTACCTCATTCGGCATCCGTAGCTTCCTAGAAAACCGCCAGTTCGCCAATCCCAAGCGCATCTCAGACGACATCGCCGACGCCTATCTGCAATCTGCCCAAAAGCCCAACGCTGAATATACCGCCCTGTCCTTTGTTCGCGGCGATCTGTGCTTTGACCTAGCTGACTATATCGGTCAGCTCACCACGCCAACGGCGCTGCTGTGGGGAGAAACGGCCTCCTTTACTGGCCCAGCGCTAGGCCGCAAGCTCGCCCAGAAAAACCCCACCGCCATCAAGCTGTTTGAAGTGATCAAATCCACTGGCCTGACGCCACAGCTAGAGCTGCCCGCCGTCACCATTGGCATGATTCAGACCAGCTTGAAAGTGTTAGCAGCAGCAACCGCTACCGATTAGACGCATTTTCAAAGAGTGTTTCTCCTAAAGCGATCGCCTCAACAAGCTCATTGCCTCTCCCTGCGCCCTAGTAATCACTAGCTGCTCACCCACTGTAGTAACCGGGCTCCACAGCAAAGACTCCGCATAGCTCAAAACATGTAGCTGATGAATCGTCTGCCGAATCGCCTCCGGGCTGCCCAGCAAAATATGGCGCAGTTCCTCATTTTGACAGCGATGCCGGGGCGGCTGTGCGCCGAGTTGTGCTCTGGGCTGAGCCGAAGCCAACAGATCTTGGCAGGTATAAATTAACATTTTCACGGTTTCTCCGATGAAGGTGACAGAAGAAAGCGCGAAAATTTAGCCACCCCAACTTGTCAAAAAGACATCACAAAAGTCAGGGTGGCTATGGCATCATGATCCACAACCGCTTGACTGGTCACGTCAGTTAAGGGGCGAGCTGGCGTTGACTGTTGGTAGCAGTCAGCGTCGGCGTTTGCTAAATTTTCGGGCGGTAGCGCTGAAGCGGCCTTTCGAGCACGCAACAGCTATAAAAAATAGCGTATCAGTGTTTTTAAAATAGTGTCAACTATTTTTGACAGCGCTTACTGACTACAGAGACTTTCGCTTATTGCTAAGAAAGCCGCTGTCTTACCCACTGCCGCAGTTCCTTCGTGGCGCGCCCTTGCCCAGCCAAGCGAGCCCGATCAATATACCTTTGTGCTAACTCAACCAAAGGCCAGCCGGGAAAGTTAGGACTTTCGTTCACCTCTACATACTCACCAGAGTGCAAAACATCAATTCGCAAGCGCCCCTCGTCGTAGCGCCACAGCTCAGGTACACCCAAAGCCTGATAGATCTCCGCCTGCGTTTTCGACGTCAGATCCACTTCAATCGCCAAATCAGGCGGCGGATCGACATCAAGATTAATTCGTTGTTTATTCAGCGCACTAGCAAAATTCTCAATATAAAAAGAATCATCTGGCTCAACGCCTTTATCAACATCCTGCCGCTTTAGCGTTGTTGAGCCCGCGCAAACATAGTCAATATCTAATTCTTCTAGGAGCACTTTAACAACATCTCCCAGTGAAGCTTTAGAATTTTCATGAGCAAATAGCGGAGCCACGATGGTCAATGTCCGATTGTTGTAAGCAATGCGCGTCGCCCGACTATCTCCTAACTCAGCTAAGATCGCCTCAAATTCTGGCCAGCCAATGTCCTCTAGCTCGACGCTTTGGCCAGGAGATAGTTTAATTTGTCTGAGCTGTAGTGTAACCATAGAGATATAGACACGCAACTACGCTCAGTATAATAGCCTGTAGATATTTTCCTTCTCTCTGCTACTTTTGACTCGCCAACCCAGACAGCTACAGCCCCACTACTGCTATCACATCACTACCCGCTGCAATAACCGCGAGTTTCGACTAACGCTTTGCAACTCCGCTCAGAGCTCATCCAGCATTCGAGGGGTGAGCGGAGTCGAACCCCGGCTTTAAGCTATACGGCCTCTGCATCATGAGCAATCACGTGCATTATTTGCTAGAACCACAGCAACCAGACGATCTGCCCAAAATAATGCACTGGCAAAGCAGCCAGTATGCAGCAAGGCTGGTTCTACGACTTTAGCAACTACGGCACCTACGACCGGCTCACCGCCGATGGCCTTACCCAGTGGCATCCCGCATTTTTAGCCCTCGGCACCACGTTAGAGATCTGCGCCGCCGCCTACCGCAAGTTCTGCCGCGATACCAGCCAAAGCCAAAGCCCGAAAGAAAAAACCACTGGGGTAGCAAGCTGCTTGCAAGGCTGAAGCTCAAGAGCAAACCTACCAAAAAGAAAAGACCCAGCCCAGGACAAATAAGCCTGTGGACTGACTGGCTACCCAGCCTGGACGAAGTGCATGAGGTCGCCAAAAAATTTGTGCTTGCCAACTGTCTTAATCCTGACATTGCCGCTGCACAGTTCCCCGATACAACTTAGGATCGGTGCCAGGTATCGGATCTCAGAAGTCTCTTGGCTTCGTCAAAACAGCGGTCAAAATAAATGTTTAAAGAGGGCTGAACCGCTTATAGGTTACAGTTTACAAGTCTGGGCGCTATAGACAAAAGACCATACACGCCACTTTTAAACGATCTGCTCGGAGTCCCATCAAACACTCTGTTTAATGGACGATGCATTCCAGACGGCAGGTTTCCCCTTAGTGGCTCCAGTTTAGTCCTTACACCTACATCCCATCCATTCATCTGACACAGCTTATTCCACGCTTTCCCATAGTACTTGCCATCTGGAATACCGCCACATTCTAGATACATCTCTTTCTGCACACTAAAGCCAAACTTTCCGCCGCTGTGTTTTACCCATAGCCCATCAATTGCTTTCAGCGGCTCACAGGGAAAGTTCAGCAAGTCTTCTGAGTCAAACCACTGCCCCTCATCCTTCCCCACCTCCGTAATCATCAGCCGATACGTTTCCTCATCCGCCTCCTTCCACTGCCCATTCTTTAAGTAACGCTCCAAATCTGCATATTTAGCATCCAAGACAGCGCTTGCTACACCCGGAAACTGCTCAGCCTTTCCAACAGAAACCGTCTCAGCAACATTCAAAAATTCTTCGCTGGGTCTTGATATCTCCATCCCAATCACAGACGCGCTTACGGCGTCAAAAAAACGCTTTGGCGGTAGCGTCCCACCAGTCACATCAACTGTCTGAATCGCCGCAGCGCTGAGCCACCTACGTCCCTCCAGAAGCAGCGGAAATATCGGCTTCTTCAGCTCCAACGCAACGCTCAGCTCGCACGTCACCCAGTGAGACTCATACGCGCGCGGCGTCATCACCAGCACAAAAGCCTGACATGCTTCCAAATGCTTTTCAATCTCACGCTGCCACGCAGTCCCATAGTCAATCCGATTATCCAACCACACCGACAACCCTCGCTCGTCAAAAGCTGCAATGAGCCTTTCAACATACGCATGATCTTGACGGCTATAGCTAATAAAAATAGGACTTTCGATAGGTTCGGCCATACTAACTTGGTTGTGTTGACGAATTGATTGGCAGGTGCCGCAATCTGTATCGACCGTCCTCAATAGTCACCAACGCACCAGACTTTAGAGCATGATTACAGTCTGCCAGTACCGATAGCAATCGGGCTGTAACGAAGTCAGGAACTGTCTTCTTAAGTCGGAAGATAATCGTGCTAGGTAGGGTGGCTGCTGCCGCTGCTAATAAATCTGCAAAGTCCAAATCAAAAGTCAGGACAATCCGTTCTTCCTGCAAAGCTTTCTGCAAAATCTCAGCGTCCCTCATACGAAACAAACCTTCTTCAGAGATATGAATTGCATCATATCCTTGAGCTTTTATAGCCTCCACCGTCTTGGGCGACACACCCATATCCGCCAAAAACTTCATGCCGCAGCACTTTCAAACGGGTGAACCTCTTCACTCGCAAGAAAAACCGCATATTGCAAACAAGCCGAGATATCCTCTTCTTCCAAATAAGGATAAGCCGCCAATATTTCTTCAGCAGACATCTTGTTTGCTAGTAGGCTCAGGACTAGCGATACCGTAACCCTTATGCCTCTCACACAAGCTCGCCCACCCATCACCTCAGGGTCAAACGTAATTCGCTCAAACATAACAACCTATTGATCAACTGCGTCTTCATTCATTACGCCACAATACCCGCGATCTCTGCCAGCGCATTTGCATACTGCTCTAGATCACCCCGCAGCGCGTCCAGCTCGCCTCGCGCAATCATCTCCTTATCCCAAGCCTTCTCATGCATCTGCGGACTCATGCCGTTTGGCTTCTGCTCCTCCCACTCCTGTAAAAGCGGATGCCACTTGGATAAAAACGGGCGTAAGCCATTGTTGAGAACAGCAATAGCTATCCCCCCAACCGAATCATGCGACGCACCCACATTCGGCCCCGCCTTCCGCAAAATCTCCCGCGTCGAACCAAACAAGCTATACAGCGAATTCATCGCCTCCCGCACCAGCCCTTCCTGCGGGTGCAAACTCTGCACCGCCACCCGCGTCACTAGCTCCACATACAGCTCCCAAGCCGCATTTCGCTCAGTCGGATCTGGTTCCATCTCCACACCACCGATACCAAACGGCAGACTAAACGTGACTTTCTTCAGCACAACGGGTGTAGAGTTCGGCATAGCTACGAGCGAATCTGATTAGGTTGCTTCGATTATAGAGCGATCGCACTATCAGCCATCGTTTATCGTTAAAGTATTGAAGTGCATCCTACCTAACACCATGAGCTGTTTCGTATGCCTACGCTTCTAAAGATCGGGCCATATAGATTCTTTTGCTACGCAGGCGATCGCGATGAGCCACCACATGTTCATATTGAGCGCGACAATGATGAAGCGAAGTACTGGCTTCGCCTATTCGCCTTCAAAAAAACAAAGGCTTCAATCGGGCTGAGCTAAACCGTATTCAAAAGCTTGTACAAGAAAACAAAGAACAACTACTAGAGGGATGGGATGAATTCTTTAACGGTTGAACTACTCGAAGTTCCAATCATTCAGGAACTAGAAATCAATGACGAAGCCCTAACCGTCGATTTGTCTGATGGCCGCACCATCGCGGTTCCCTTATCCTGGTATCCAAGATTAGCTCATGGATCTGATACAGAGCGCCATAACTATCGACTTATCGGTAACGGTAGTGGTATTCACTGGAACGATTTAGACGAAGACATTAGCATTCAAAACCTTATTATCGGACAGCCCTCTGGAGAAAGTCAAAAGTCTTTTCAGCGATGGCTCGACACAAGAGAAAGCAAGATGTGATTACGGATGCAATTCTCATAACAAGCTTCTAGCATCACGAGTGGTTCCTTCAAACGACGTATCAGCATTTTGTAGATCTCTGAAAGCTATGCTGCAATGCCATCAGGAAGCCTGACTGTTATTTGCACAACTACGATTTTCATACACTACAAAGTAACTTTGTAACTAGCTTTCACACCAAATGTCCTACGTAAAGAAGCTAGTCTACCCAAGTCCCTAATCCTACAGACCGTCGGCCTATAATGCTTAGTCTCTTTACTTGCCTGTTGTCTTTCAAAAGTTTTGAACCACTCTATACCAGCAACCCATTCAGTCATGCTCGGATTATCTGGCTGATTGTTAACTTCTTTCGTAACTAAATCTCTCTTTAAAAGTGGTGTGTTGTTTGGTTCTGTAGTAAACCTGTCGACGGGGACGGCCACCTTTGACACTTTGCCACAACCTACATAACCATATTCAGTTATATACGCATACACCGTATCGCCCAGCCTAAGTCTCTGTAGTGCTTCTGCAAATCGAAGTCCACCTCCCGCGCTAATACAACCGTAACGTACACAGTCCTCCCATTTTAGATGCCCTCTATGCTCACCCACATTGACAAACCAGTCTTGTCTCAATGATGGTGGCGGATCAGGGGGAGAAATTTTCTTAAGCGTTTTCTGCACAAACGTAGATAGTCCGCCAAGGTAAGGCGTCAAAGCAGCTATCAAACCAATCATGGCCGTCGCTAAGCCTATCAACGCTATTAATAGTTCAATACTCATAAATTCACGATAGATAGTTCATTTTAAGGATTCGCTGCACGCTCTGTAGTTAGCTACAGATTTCATTCTTTGTTCCTTTAAAATTTTACAACCTTCCAAAAACAAAGCCCCCCAGCAATGCTGAGGGGCTTCATTCTATTTACCTAAGCTTGCGAATTAAAACGGTTAGCCGAATCGACTAGACGTTGACGCAATCAGGAAGGCCGCATAGGTCAGCACATACCCCACCGTAAAGTGAGCTAAACCAACCAAACGTCCTTGAACAATCGACATTGCAACCGGCTTGTCCTTCCAACGAACCAGGTTAGCCAAAGGCGTACGCTCATGAGCCCAAACAATGGTCTCAATGAGTTCTTGCCAATAACCACGCCAAGAGATGAGGAACATGAATCCTGTCGCCCAGACCAAGTGTCCAAAGAGGAACATCCAAGCCCAAACCGCCAAGTTATTCATCCCATACGGGTTGTAACCGTTGATTAGCTGAGAAGAATTCAGCCAGAGATAGTCTCGCAGCCAGCCCATGAGATAGTTTGAACTCTCATTAAACTGAGCAACGTTACCGCTCCAGATAGACAGATGCTTCCAATGCCAGTAGAAGGTCACCCAACCAATGGTATTGAGCATCCAGAACATCGCCAGGTAGAACGAGTCCCAACCAGAAATGTCGCAAGTGCCGCCACGACCGGGGCCATCGCAAGGGAAGCTATAGCCGAAGTCCTTCTTGTCTGGCATTAGCTTAGAACCACGGGCATCCAACGCACCCTTGACCAAGATCAAAGTAGTGGTGTGGAGACCAAGCGCGATCGCATGGTGAACCAAGAAGTCACCAGGCCCAATTGCCAAGAACAAAGAATTACTGCCGCTGTTGATTGCATCCAACCAGCCGGGCAACCATACGTTTGCATGATTAGGCCAAGCCGTAGTTGCAATGCTATCAGGATTGGAAAGCAGCGTATCAAAGCCATAGAGCGCCTTACCAGACGCGGCCTGTACCCACTGTGCGAACACAGGCTCAACCAAGATCTGCTTCTCAGGCGTACCAAAGGCAACCACGACATCATTGTGTACGTAGAGGCCCAGGGTGTGGAAACCAAGGAACAGAGAAACCCAGCTGAGGTGGGAGATAATCGCTTCTTTGTGATCTAGAACCCGTGCAAGCACGTTGTTCTCATTTGCCGCAGGGTCATAATCGCGAATCAAGAAGATCGCACCGTGAGCGAACGCCCCCATCATGATGAAGCCAGCAATGTACTGGTGATGGGTATATAGCGCAGCTGTCGTGGTGAAGTCTTGAGCGATGAATGCGTAGGGCGGCATCGCATACATGTGCTGAGCCACTAAAGACGTAATTACGCCCAGAGAAGCCAGCGCCAAAGCAAGCTGGAAGTGCAGCGAGTTGTTCAGCGTGTCATAGAGACCTTTGTGACCTGCACCTAGAGCGCCACCGAAGGGAGTGCCCTCGGGAGGACGGTGGGTGTTCAAGATATCTTTGATGCTGTGACCAATACCGAAGTTAGTTCGGTACATGTGGCCCGCGATGATGAAGATGACTGCGATCGCCAAGTGGTGATGCGCCATATCCGTCAGCCACAGAGACTGCGTCTGAGGATGGAAGCCACCCAAGAAAGTCAAGATCGCATCGCCAGAACCTGTAGACGTACCAAAGAGATGGCCAGCCGTATCAGGATTCTGAGCGTAAACGCCCCAGTTGCCGGTAAAGAATGGCTTTAGACCAGCGGGGTGAGGCTTCATCGATAGGAAGTTATTCCAGCCGACATGTACACCGCGAGACTCAGGAATCGCGACGTGAACTAGGTGACCTGTCCAAGCCAAAGAGCTGACGCCAAACAAACCAGCCAGGTGGTGGTTGAGGCGAGATTCAGCATTCTTGAACCAGGACAAACTAGGCCGGAACTTGGGCTGAAGGTGCAACCAACCGGCAAACAGCATGACTGCTGCAAAGCCGAGTAGACCAACTGCGCCAATGTACAAGTCAGCGTTTGTGCGCATTCCGATGGTGTACCACCAGTGATACACACCCGAGTAAGCGATGTTAACTGGGCTACTAGAGCCAGCCTGAGAGAATGCATCTACTGCGGGCTGACCAAAGTGAGGATCCCAAATCGCGTGAGCGATAGGTTTCACGTTGAGTGGATCTTGGGTCCACTGTGGGAAGTTGCCTTGCCAAGCGACGTGGAACAGGTTGCCAGAAGTCCAGAGGAAAATGATCGCCAGGTGACCGAAGTGAGAAGCGAAGATCTTTTGGTAAAGATTCTCCTCTGTCATCCCGTCATGGGTTTCAAAGTCGTGGGCTGTGGCAATCCCGTACCAGATCCGACGAGTCGTTGGATCTTGTGCGAGGTCTTGGCTAAATTTCGGGAATTTAGTTGCCATACGTTTTATGTTTCCTCCGCGCTCCTTAACCTACTGATAACATTCGAGCCAGGAAGAACGCCCATGTAGTGGCGATACCTCCCAGGAGGTAGTGGGCAACACCCACTGCCCGGCCCTGAGTGATGCTCAGTGCGCGAGGCTGAATAGCCGGTGCTACTTTCAACTTATTGTGAGCCCAAACGATGGACTCAATTAGCTCCTGCCAGTAGCCGCGACCACTAAAGAGGAACATTAGGCTGAAGGCCCAGACGAAGTGGGCACCCAAGAACATCAAGCCGTAAGCCGACAAAGCCGAACCGTAGGAGTTGATGACCTGAGACGCTTGCGCCCACAGGAAGTCGCGCAGCCAACCGTTAATGGTGGTTGCACTTGCAGCAAAGTTGCCGCCAGTAATATGAGATACGGTGCCGTTATCGGACACGGTGCCCCAAACATCTGACTGCATCTTCCAACTAAAGTGGAAAATCACAATCGAGATGGAGTTGTACATCCAGAACAAGCCTAGGAACACGTGGTCCCAAGCAGAGACTTGGCAGGTGCCGCCACGACCGGGGCCGTCGCAAGGAAAGCGGAAGCCTAGCTCAGCCTTATCAGGGATAAGACGAGAGCTGCGAGCGTACAGCACACCCTTGAGCAAGATGAGTACGGTCACATGAATCGTGAACGCGTGAATGTGGTGAACCATGAAGTCAGCGGTGCCCAAAGTCATAGGCATCATCGCAACTTTGCCGCCAACGGCTACGACGTCGCCGCCGAAGATATAGCTAGCCGGGGCTAGCGCGTTAGGCGCAGTGCCAGAGACGCTAGTTGCAGCGGTGTGCAAACCTTGAATCCACTGAGCAAAGATGGGCTGAAGCTGAATCGCCGTGTCCGAGAACATGTCTTGGGGGCGACCCAATGCTTGCATGGTGTCGTTATGAATGTAGAGTCCGAAGCTGTGGAAGCCAAGGAAAATACAAACCCAGTTGAGGTGGGAGATGATAGCGTCGCGGACTCTCAACACGCGATCAAGCACATTGTTGACATGCTTGGCCGGGTCGTAGTCACGAATGAGTGCGATCGCACCGTGCGCGCCAGCACCTACTACCAAAAAGCCGCCGATCCACATGTGGTGAGTAAACAGCGATAGCTGCGTACCGTAATCGGTTGCTAGATAAGGATAGGGAGGCATCGCATACATATGCTGAGCCACAATGATTGTCAAAGACCCCAGCAAAGCCAGGTTTAGCGCCAGCTGTGCATGCCAAGAACTCACTAGGAATTCGTACATGCCAACATGGCCCTCACCACCAAATAGAAGCGGATCGCCTTTGTGACCATCTAGGATCTGCTTGATGCTGTGACCAATGCCCCAGTTAGTGCGGTACATGTGACCAGCAATTAGGAACAAGACGGCAATTGCCAGGTGATGGTGAGCTGAATCAGACAGCCACAGTCCACCTGTTACCGGATTCAAACCACCCTTGAAAGTCAGGAAGTCTGAGTAAGCTGCCCAGTTCAAGGTAAAGAAAGGCTTCAAACCCTGAGCAAAACTAGGGTAAAGCTCGGCCATGAGCGCCTTATCAAGAATGAACTCATGAGGCAGTGGAATATCTTGAGGTGCAACCCCAGCATCCAACAGCTTATTAATCGGCAAAGACACATGGATCTGATGGCCAGCCCAGCCCAAAGAGCCAAGCCCAAGCAAACCAGCCAAGTGGTGGTTTAGCATCGATTCTACATTTTGGAACCACTCCAACTTAGGCGCAGCCTTGTGGTAATGGAACCAGCCAGCAAACAGCATTAGAGCAGCCATCACCAGGCCGCCAATCGCTGTGCAATACAGCTGATAGGTGTTGGTAATACCGGAGGCACGCCACAGCTGGAACAAGCCAGAAGTAATCTGGATTCCGTGGAAGCCGCCGCCGACATCAGCATTCAAAATTTCTTGGCCAAACACAGGCCAAACAACCTGAGCACTAGGCTTAATAGCTGTCGGGTTGGCCATCCAACCTTCGTAGTTGGAAAAACGAGCGCCATGGAAATACATGCCACTCAGCCAAATGAACACAACAGCCAGGTGGCCGAAGTGGGCACTGAAGATTTTACGAGATATATCTTCGAGGTCACTGGTATGACTATCGAAGTCGTGAGCGTCAGCGTGAAGGTTCCAAATCCAAGTAGTAGTTTTGGGTCCCCTAGCCAAAGTCCGATCAAAATGACCTGGCTTAGCCCACTTCTCAAAAGAAGTAGGGGTAGGGTTCCTATCAACCACAACCTTGGCTTTGGTGGCCTCCCGCTCGCGCGGGGTAGTTGTCATGGAGACTCTCCTCTCTAGACAGAGAAAGAACGGCGCTTTGCACTATGCACTTGGTGCTTATATACCTTCGAAACGGCGGCTCAGTCCAGCTTTCAATTTAGCGATAGACAAGAGGTAACTGTTTCTCAGGCAACTCGGGCACAGGCAAAGAATGTTCTCACGTATTATAGTCACGCTTTTGACCTCATATAACGAGCAGTTAACAATAGTTCAACCAGCGAAGATCCTGATTTTACGAGGCTTGAGCGCCAACAAGATATAAGCAAAGAGAAGAAACAGCCAACCGCTTTAACAAATTGCAACATTTCGACGCAATCGGCTCTTTTGATACTTTGCGTCGGCTTTTTCACTCACAGTGGCAGATATTTTGGGCAAATTATCCTACAACCCCCCTACAACCCCTGGTCAAGTTCGTTAACAAAAGCTCTTTTTCAAGAATTTTTGTTAACAAAATGGGGATTTAGAAAATAGGGATTCAAGAAAACCCCAATTTCAATTGAACCGTCGCATGGCTTTCTCCCCTTCGGTCGTCCTTAAATTATCAAATCTGAGTACCGCTGTCCCATATGATCGGGGAATAACAACTATTTAGTTTTGCTATGAGGCGCTTATTGAGGTTGACTCAGCTATTGACTGGGGCAGTTACAGAGGCAGTTGCAGAGGCAGTTGCCCGGTGGCCGGTCTGGTTGAAACAGTGGCTACGTCCAGCAATAGGCAGCCAAGGCTTTTGCAAAAGGAACCTCATAGCAAAACTCACGAGGGGTCTCGTAGTTTGTTTCATTGGGGTTTTAAGCCTTGGTATAGGCGGATGTAACAGCGACTTTTCAAAGCGTGTTCGTGTCGTAGCGCTACCAGATCCACCAGATTTGCTGCGTGGCACAGAGGTGCGTCGGCTCAGCGGCGCAGTCAGTGAAGTGGCCTCACCTGCTGTCTTTGTGGATTTGAATCAGCTGATAGCCCAGGCTCAGCCGCAGGTTGCGATCGCGTCTCCCAAAGCCGATCAGGTTATCAAAACTAATCAAGTTGAGGTTCAGCTCAAGCTCAGCGATCTCTCTATATATAAGGATGAAGTACTAGCGCTAGGGCCACATATTCAGGTGTTCTTAGACAATCAGCCCGCCCAATCGGTTTATAGCCTAGACGAGACGCTCATTTTTACCGATCTCGCACCGGGCAGTCATACCTTGCGGGCGATCGCAGTTCGTCCCTGGGGAGAAAGCTTTAAGAACGACGGCGCTTACGCACAGCTAAATTTTCACGTTTTAGCGAAAACAGGGGAAAACACACCCGCGACGGATCGACCGCTGCTAACCTATCTTGAGCCACAGGGCACCTACGGCGCTGAGCCAGTCCTGCTCGACTTTTATCTGAACAATGCGCCGCTGCACTCTATTGCCCAAGACTTAATAGACCAAAACTTAGTAGACCAAAACTTAGTAGACCAAAATTCAAAGACCCAAAACAGTTCTCAAGCGGACAGATTAGCAGGCAGTCGTATTGCCGACTGGCGCATTCGCGCTGTTGTCAATGGCCAGAGTTTTGTCTTAGACCAGTGGCAACCACTTTATTTGAAAGGACTCACACCCGGGCAAAACTGGGTACAAATCACCTTAGTCGATACCGAAGAGAATCTGATTGAGAACACGTTTAACAGCACTGTTCGAACCTTTACTTATGACCCCGATCAGCAAGACACCCTAGCCAAGATTGTCCGAGGAGAGCTTTCATTAGAACAAGTTGGGCAAATCGTCACGCCTGACTACGCGCCGCCAGCAGAACCCCCCGTGGAACCTCCAGTGGAAATCCCAGCAGAACCCCCAGCGGAACCGATAGAAACACTAGAGCCAGCTGATCAGGACCTGGAGGAACAAGAAGATCCTGAGGCCAAGACATTTGAGACAGAGATGTCTGGAGCAAAAGCGCTAGAGGCAAAGACACCTGAAGAAAGAACACCTGAGATAACGACGCCCGAAACAGAAAAGTCTGAGGCAGAAAAGTCTGAGGCAGGAAAGTCTGGGTTGACTCAATATGAGACTGAGCTTGAGAAAACTACGCAAGAGAACATGAGGTCTGATGACGAGCGATCGCAGTCTGCAAACACCACAATAGATAGCTTAAAAACTCTCGAAACGACGCCTTTCGAGAGTGAAACGCCTACTGTCGAAAGGCCCAGTGTTCAAGTGCCTAGTGTTCAAGTGCCCAGTGTTCAAGTGCCCAGTGTTCAAGTGCCTGAATTAGAAAGGCCCAAGGTCAAACGGCCTGACGTTGAATTGCCTGATTCTTGAGCGATCGGCTATGAAACGTGAAATAAATCAAAAACCGAAGACATGCATTGCGTATCGGCACGCTTGATAGGTTACATATTCTTTTAAGGTTTACGTAACATCACTGTCACAAAACTTCTAAAGTGGTAGAATTTTTTAATAATTGCAGACAGCGAACTCAGAAAAGCCTTGCCCAAAGGCGTGTTTTCTCACTAGTCGTCTTGTGCTTAGTCGTTTTGGTTGGGGCCTTACAAAACAGATGGAAGGGAAACTCAGAGAACTCATTGGGAAGCCAGGTGTTTGGCTCTATATTCAAAGCAGCAACGGCTGGTTTAAAAACGTTGAAATTTTAGAGGTGGGCGAGGATGTTCTGACCTTCCGCTATGAGTCTGAATCAGAAACAGATCGTAAAATTTGGGAGAAAACAACGCGAATTTCCAACGTTTCGGAAATTGAGGCGCGGCTAATTGTGGTGCCAAAACCAAATAATTCGCAGATGGCAGATATTAGAGGTCAGCTCTCTAGGTTGCTACAGCAAGAAAGCAGTCCTGAAATAGATGACCGAATGCACTAAACCAAAAGCACTAGACTGAATGCACTAAGCTAAACGCAATAGATAAACTGCTGCTGACTGTTGTTTTCGATGGCTGTTGCGAGGTTGTCGCTAACTAGAAGTTGTCGCTAACTTAAAGAAAGGCAGTTGGATGAGGTAGACAGTGACAAAACGGGGTGGGCTATTTTTTGCGATCGCAGCTATCGCGATGAGCGTCATTGTGTGGGGCAATCCCATCACCGCACTAAGAGATGCCTTAAAGACCGGGTTCTTTCCAGATATTCCAGCCATTACATCTAGCGCTGACTCATTAGCTGCGACTTCACTCTTCATGGATGAAGCGCAACTAATGGCGCACGTTAACGCGATCGCCAAACCCAGAGCCACACCCAGTCAAAAGAATCAAACCCTTGCGTACATTACCCAGCAGCTTACAAGCTATGGCGTCTCATTTAGCAAGCAGCCCTACGCTCATCCTGAGACTGGCAGCGCAGCAACTGGCGGCATCAATCTTGTGGCAACGCTACCAGGGCAAGATCCGAACGCAGGCAGCTTCGTGCTAGGCGCACATTACGACACGCCACCAAATTCACCCGGCGCGGATGATAATGCGAGTGCGATCGCGGCGCTGCTCGAAACCGCTCGCTTACTCTCCACCATCACTCAGCCCGCCACAGATTCCGGTGAAAATTCCACTAAAGATCGCGCAACCGCTCAAACGCCTGCCGCCTTACCCTTTCCACATGGGCTGACACTCGTATTTTTTGATCAAGAGGAGCGCCAGCCAGATGGTAGCGGACTGCTTGGCAGCCTTGCCTTTACCGCCGAGCCGACCAACCTTTCTAAAGTAAAAGGTGCCATCGTTTTAGACATGATCGGCTACGCCTGTCATACAGAAGGCTGTCAACGCTATCCGCAGGGGCTGCCCTTACCCGCTCAAACCCTACCCAAAACCGGGGATTTTTTGGCAGTGCTAGGACTCTCAGATCACACCGATTTAATTGGGGCATTTATGGGCTCAGCCCAGAGTGCCGGACCACTGGTCATGAGTCTACCCGTTCCAAAAACGGCAATCAGCCTATTTCCCGATTTGCTGCGAAGCGATCATGCGCCCTTTTGGGAAAAAGACACTCCGGCTGTTTTTGTGACTGACACCGCCAACTTTCGCAATGAAAACTATCACACCGAGTTAGATACGCCAGAAACCTTGGATTTCGCGTTTTTGAGAGGCAGCGCCCAGCACGTATTTAACGCGACCGTAGCACTTTTAGATCAAGACCCCTGAGCGGAGTCGAAGGACTGCTTTTGTTGCTTGCGCTCTTTCTCTAGGTATTCAAAAACGCTCTTATCACCAATATCGGGTGGAATCGGCTGAATGACTTTGCGCAGTGCAAACACCGCAAACAAGACGGCCCAGGCTGCCAGCATGTTTTGCTCTGTCCCGGTCGAGAAAGCGCCTGCCATATGGCCCAGCAGTAATCCAGGGACTAACACTACTAAAAACTTTGTTTCTAAGCGATTGAAGCAAAAGGCTTCTTTGAAGAAAATGCCAGTTAGGGCGGCGAAGGTAAAACCAATACCCAAGATCGTTAGCGGCTGCTGATAGGCAGTGAGCGCTAGCGGCGTTGGATAGTAGAGAGCCAAGATCAGGCTGGCTAGCCCGCCTACGGCCCAAAAGAGCTGCAAGGCACGGTGCAAGGGGCGCACGTAAATATGAATTTTGAAGAGGCTAAGGCCCAAGCCCAGCCACAGCAGCCCATAGCCTAGGGTCGCAGCGCTAGGCGCAATCTCTGGCGCAAAGAAAGTGCAGAGAACAGCTAGGGAAAAGCTAGTGGCCGCGATCGCTAAGCCTGCTCGATATAAGACGACTTCGGTACGATCGCTTTGCTCAATCGTAAACGTCCCAAACTGCCCTTCATATAGAAGATCGGCTTGGGGCCGCTCAGCAGGCCCGTCGGCTAGCGTCTCGTTTAGCGTATCAGTTGGTGTCTTCGTCATGATTTCTATCAAAGCCTCTCTATCAAAGCCGCTTGGTCAAAGCCGCTTATATCCTGCGTATACGCTTAATTTATTGCCTTTAATCTATTACTCTCAATCTATCGCCAAATCCCTTGGATAAACCGTCGGCGTTACCAACGGTATTGATCTCGGTTTTTAGAGAATAGACCTAGTAGCGGACCCAACACAGCGCCAAACACAAAGCCCCCGGCATGTGCCCAGTAGGCAACGCCGCCCGAACCCATATCAGCCGTTGCCCCCAGGCTCACAGCGCTATATAAAGCCTGCTGTACAAACCACCAGCCCAAGAAGAAAAAGGCCGGAATGCGAAAAGTCGTCAAAAAGATAAAAAGCGGCACCAGGGTAAGGATTCTGGCCCGAGGAAAACGAATAATATACGCGCCCATCACGCCAGCGATCGCGCCGCTAGCCCCTAGGGTTGGAACCACCGATGTGGGGTCAAAAAACCACTGCGTCAGCCCAGCCAGCGCGCCACAGGCCAAATAAAACAATAAAAACTTCAGCGCGCCTAGCTGATCTTCAATGTTGTTACCAAACACCCACAGATAGAGCATGTTGCCGCCTACGTGCAGCCAGCCACCGTGCAAAAACTGAGACGAGATTAAGGTGATCCATTCTCTCTCGCCAGCGATCGCACCTGTCTGTAAAGACGCCGTGAGTTCGGCTGGCACAATGGCCCAGGCATTAAAAAATTGCTGAAGCGCGTCTTCACCTAGCGAGATTTCGTACAGAAAAATAGCAATATTGAGCGCCAATAGCGCGTAGACAACTACAGGCGTTGTGCTAATAGGGTTGTCGTCTTTTAAAGGAACCACGGCAAATTTGGCAAGCGTATGTACAAAGGGCGTCTCTATCTTAAAGGACTCATCAATAGATCGGCAGAGTCAAGATCAGCAGATTTAGCAGATAGACCGAGGCGATTACAGCCAAGACAAAGTGCCCAAATCGGCATCTAGCTGCACTGGCAGCCCTACAGGTAGAGCAGCATTTTCGCCATCGTGACCAAACGGCAGATCGGACACAATCGGGATGCCAAGATCACAGAGGCGATCGCGCATCACTTCTTCCACACTCAGCGTCGGCCCCGATTTAGTCGGCTGCCATCCGCTAAAGCGCCCTAGCGCAATTCCACCGACAGAGCGCAGCCTGCCCATTGAGCGCCACTGCGTCAGCATTCGATCTAATCGGTAAGGCGCTTCACCCACATCTTCAAAGGCCAAAATCACATTTGTTAAATCCGGTTCAGCCGCAGTGCCTAGCAAGTGAGTCGCCACGCACAAATTTCCAGGCAGCAGAGTACCCACCGCTGTGCCACCGCAGCCCGTCTCAAACCAGCCTTTCCCGACGATGGGCTCAATTTCGTGGTGTTCGACCCAGCGAAACAGCCGATCTTGAGAGCTTGCGGGCTCAGCAGACAACGTGGTTAGCACCGGGCCGTGTACGCCCGAAACGCCGTGCTTCGCTAGGCTCCACAGCAGGCTAGTAATGTCTGAAAATCCGATCAGCCATTTTGGTAATTGCTCTGTAGATGAATCTGCGGATAAATCTGTGGGTAAAGCTGGCCAGTCCCAATCTTCTAACAGGCGCGTGCCCCCATAGCCTCCTCTTGAGCACAAAATGGCTTTGCACTCAGGATTATCTAGGGCGCTTTGCAACTGCTGCCGCCGACTGCTATCAGCACCCGCCAAATATCCCCAGCTAGCATCGTGGCCGTCGCATAGCTGAAGGCGATAGCCTCGCTGCCGCCAGATACTTAGCCCAGATTCAAGTGCGCCTGCGCCAAGCGTCTCGGCCCGCTGCAGTCCGCCGCTAGGAGAAATCACACAGAGTAAATCGCCCGGTATGAGGGGAGGGGGTAATAACACTGTGCTACTAAAAACTAAATATTGAGGAATCGCTGTCTAGAAGGCAGTTTGGAGGGAAATTTAGAGGCTATTAACCTAATACGCCTAGTTAGTTTGCCTAGTTAGTTTAAAGGGCCACTAGATTGAAGGCCTAGTAGCTAATCGAAAGCAGCTCACCCATGTTGTTGACTCTGTAGGCTTCGCCCACGTAGCCAGTGCGTTCAAACATGATTTGGTGAATGTGCTTGTCTAGCTCGTGCTCGCTCGCAAACTGATCGCGGTAGTAGTCTTTAATATCCGCCTCTATTCCCAAAGACTTTAGCCGGTCATGCAGGGCCTCTTTATCACCGATAAAATAGGCGTCGCGAGCGGACTTGTCGCTCCAAAACTTATCAATGATTTGATACGGCACGCCTGCAAGCGTCACCTGATTTTTTAAAAACAAGTTTGTCCAAGTTGCACCGCCTAGCGTTGCACAAACAGTCGTAAGGACGACTAGGCGTTGCCACAATTGATGCTTAGGGCGGTGCACATCGGGCCGCTGACTGAGCCGCTGACTCTGACTCAGGCGGCTAGGACGCTCGCGCCTGGCGCGAACCAGTGTAAAAAAGGCGCGATCGCCTTTCGTTCTACTCTTTAACCGACGCTGTAGCCAGCTTTGTTCGGGGGGTGCTGGGGCTAGCGATAGTGCGTCTACACCTGCACTCGCATCTGAGCGCGATCGCACAGGTTGCTGTGCAGGTCGCGGCTTCGGCAAAATATTTAACGAACTAGACGATAGAGTTCGCTTATGAGGCAGGTATGCCATATGTGGATAGATGCAGGTAGGTAGATGCGTGAGATGCAGGTGACTATACTTTGGTAACTTTGGCAGCCATGCTTTGGCAGCCATGCTTTTAGCAGCGGCTTTTGGTAGCAAACAATACTTCTATTGTGAAGCTTATTACCTCTGACAACTATAAGACCATAGTCGTAGATTTATCTAGTGCCAAGATCATTGACAAAGCAGCAGTCGATATAGTTCCTGTCTAGACGCCAATTATCTCTAGCCTCGACGCCTACCTAGGGACCGCGCTTACCTAGAGGCCGCGCTGCTAATTTTGGCCAAATTGGTCTGCATTGTGTGACGAAGTTGAGTGGCCAGCTGATCGATTGTGCTGATGCGATCGCGCTGATAATCAGCCAAATGATCCTTCAAATTGATCGGGTCACCGATATAAAAGTACGCCTTGCGCGCGGCCTTTGGCTGGGCATGTTCGACATGAAACACCTCACGCTCTAGCCGAATCAACGTATCTAAGAAGCGCTCTGGCGTAGGCGATTGCGCTACATAGCCATCGTAAATAGCATCAAAATTTAGCAGCCGAATCGTATCCCACACTACTTTTTCTGGCTTGAGCTGGGCTGGGCCTAGCAAAACTTCCTTTTCACCGTCTTTCTCAGCTAGCGCAAAATCTTCTAGCCACGCCTGAACCCTATATACCCGCTCACGAATAGGGTCGTTCACATTTGGCTCAATCCCCACAGCGCTTTCGCACTTTTCAATAAACGCCCGCCGCAAACGCTCAATGCGCTGATTCCAGTCCAGTTTTTCGTCTGCCCCGGCTTTGCCCGAGAAACCAGCCTCATCTTCAATCCGCAAAATCACCCGCTCAGCAATCTGCCGTAGCCGCTGATAGTTATCCAACTCAAATAGCGCCCCAGAAGTCTTGCTAGACGGCGCAATCTTTAGCGCTAGCTCTAGCCGAGCCAGCATCTTTTCAATCACCCGCTGCATGGGCTGCCGGTAGCGATATTTCAAGCTCAGCGGCACGATATAAACGTCTGGAATTTGCTCGGGTGACTCAGCTTTTTTAGCCAGCTGTGCCAGTACCGACATGGGCAGTTGAATCGCCCCTGAGCGAAAGGGCATAATCGTATCATTTTGATAAGAACAGCCCCCCTCAGGGAAAATCACCAAGCGGCACTGCGGCTCTTTTAAGAGTGAGAGGGTTTGACTAATGCTGGCACGATCGCCCAGTCCGCGCCGGATAGAATAGCAGCCCAGTCGCTGAATAAACCACCCCAACCAGCCTTTAAACGACTCGTAAGCCACAATGTAGTGAAATAGCTGACCGAGCCTCGCTGACAGCACAAACAGAGCAATCCCATCTTCTAAGGTGGGATGATTGCAGACAAAAACGATACGAGCATCTTCTATCCGGCGCACCTTACCCACCGCATCTCCAGAAACCGAGAGCTTCATTTTGTACAGCACGCGGGCTAACGGATAGCTAATACTCTGTACCAACCGCGTCATCAGCGGACGCTGTTGGGGCGGATAAAAATTTTCTGAAGCAGCAGCGGAGCGAGATAGAGAGTCAGCGGCCATAGCAAGAACGTACGCAACATCCGTGACCTCTAATATGCCACTGCTATGCCACTGCCTGAGCGTATTCACTCATTTAGCCAGACCAACAAGTCAGCCGAACTAGTGAGTCAGCCGGTGGTAGCTAGTCAGTTAGCCAGTCAAAACAAAGGCTGCTTCCGACTGATTGCACCTAGCGTCACTAGGTTAGAGATCTGTATAGAACTCAATCCCTTCACGCCTTCGATTTCAGTTTTTTCGTACGGGCGCTCTGGCTGAATGAGGGGCTTGAACCTTGGCAGTGGTGATGTTCCTAGTGCGCTAAGATCGGCCACGCGAATCGTAGCATCTAGGCCACCACTGATAATAGAGTTGCTATCAGGACTGAACGCGACGGCGCGAATACCGCCTACCGAACTAGAAAACGACTGGGGGCTCAGTCTAAAGCACTCTCTTTTCGGTGTTGAAAGATCCCACAAATACACAATTTGATCTTCACCCCCTGCGGCTAAGTAGCGACCGTCGGGGCTAAAGGCTACTGCTTTGATACCGAGTTCAGGCTGCGTCAGGCGATCGCACTGCTCATCTTTTTCCATATCCCACAAAATCACCGTGCTGTCGTCGCTACCACTGGCCACCATCGGCTTGTTCGGGTGATAGGCAACCGCGCAAATTCGATGATTATGAACCGCAAGCGATGTAGAAACGCCTTTTCTTCGATCCCAGCGGCGAACAATTTGGTCATCGCCACCACTGATCAAATAGCGGCTGTTAGATGGGTCAAACGCAACCGAGTGAATCCAGTGGGTGCTGTAGTTCAGCACCTTGACGCAAAAGCCAGAGGTCGCATTCCAAATGCGAATGGTACAGTCATCACCACTACTTGCCAAAAACCGCCCGCCAGGGCTAAAGGCTACCGTTCTAACCCAGCTAGTATGCTCGACAAACGTTTTCAAACACTGCCCGGTAGTTGCATCCCACAGCCTGACGGTATGGTCGTCACTAGCACTAGCGATACGTGTATTCTGCGCATCAAGGGCAATTGCCAAAATTCGACCCTGATGCAGAGACAGGGCTGCCTTAAGCTCACCAGAAACGCTTTCCCATACCGACAGCTCACGGCTATCACCGCCACTGATAATGTTATGAGTCCCCAAAAAGCTTACGGCTCGCAGGCTATCGGTGTAGCCTCGATAGGTTCTGAGACCACGAGCTGTTGCTGAAAACGGAGTCGTAGTGGTTAACTCGCCTTTAGACAAATCATTCTCGGGCAAATCATTCTCGGGCAGAGTGTTCTTAGGCGGCTCGTTCTCAGTCATACCGTTCTCAGATTGGCCATTCTCAGATTGACTAGAGCATACCTGCCAAATCATCAGCGTTTGTTTATCGCCACCTGCCGCAAGCAAAAGTCGGTGGCCCCACTGCTGAAAAGCAACCGACCAGATTCGACTCTGCTGCGTAGGCAGGGTCTCTAATAAAGTGTAGGTCTGCATATCCCATAGCCTTATCTGGCAGTCATCACCACCAGTAGCAAAAAGTCGGCCATCAGGACTAATCGCAATCGAACGAATGCGATCGCTAGACTGACATAAAATCTGCTGGCAGGTAAACGTTGCCACAGACCAAACGCGAACATTACCATCATCGCTACCGCTGATGAGCCATGCACCGTCTGGGCTAAATTGCACACTGCGAACCCAGCTAGTATGGCCTGTCAGCTCAGCCACTGGCTGTAGATCGGTGCGCTCGGCCTTCTCTCTCAAGTTTCCTCTCAGAGACGCCATAGACCACAGGCGAATAATATTGTCGTCACCACAGCTAGCTAGCCACTGATCGTCTGGGCTAAAGGCGAGCGATCGCACCCGGCTTTGCTTTGTTAGCCGAGATGACTGGTGAGTGGGCTGAGCGCTCAGCAACTCTTCTGATAGGGGCTGACTAGGCAACAGATGGGGAGCCTGATGCGAAAACTGACAGATTTCCTGACCGCTATTAGCGTCGCGTAGCGAGATGGTCGTTTCTCCGCCGTTGGCAATCATCAAACCATTTTGACTGACCGCGATAGTGTGGACCCAATCTGAAGTTTCTTGCTGCCACAGTAGCCTGGGCGGAGAATTGAGCGGCTGATCGAAAATCGGTAGCTGCCATAGCTTTAGATAGCTGTCATCGCCACCCGTAATTAACTGAGATCGCTTAGGCATGAAAATGAGCGATCGCACCCACCCTTGATGCGCCGCCCATTCAGCACACTTTTGTCCCACTGCCTGCATCGACTGCCCACTCGTAGGTGTCTTCCACAAATGAACCATGCCATTAGTGTCGCCGCATCCCAGCAAAGGTAGAGCTTTTGCATCACTCTCGCTGCCATTAAGTGCCACCGTCACCACATCGCTGAGCGTCTCTGTAAACACAGAACGATTCAGCTCGCAGCGATTGAAGTTTACAGATCTCAGCTCAGCACCTTGTAAATAGGCTTGCCAAATCATCAGCTCCGAAAAATTCTTGCAGGTCAGCTTTCCTTCCGAGAGCTCCACCATCAAATTCACAAAGTTTCCGCCCGCATATCCCAATCGATAAGGATTACCTTCTCGAAACTCATTTAGCTTTTTATTGAGGTATTCTTCTACCTGCACAAAGCTCTTCCAATGGTTTTTCAACCGCTCCAGAATAGGTCGAACAATAGCATTTTTTTGAAACTGCCGACAAAGCTCTTCCGCATCCGCCTTCATCAGCGCGTAGCCATTAAAAAAAGAAAGGTTGCCTCTGATCAAGTCGCTAAAAACGGCTCGAATAAATCGGCTCAACACATACTCCGATACAATCGGATGCAGCCGGTAGGAAGCACCGTTAACCTGTTCCACCTCAATCAAAAAACGTCGTTCCAGCGATTGCAATGTGTATAGTAGGTTTTTTTTGTTGTCTTCAGAAACAATATCTGCCTGCAAGCTTTCTAAAGTACTAGGAGCGTGATTAATCGATAGCCAGTACATAGCTTCTACTTCTGGGGGAGAGAGCCGTTTAAATTGCGTTTTTAGAATGCTTCTAAGATCGTCAAAAACAGAGATCTCTTGATCTAAAAAGTCCCCGATTCTACCGTAAAACATATCTTTAATCGCGCTTGCGGCTAGGCGTAGCGCCATTGGATGGCCGTAGTATCGATCAATTAGCTGCTTGTAGTCAGCAGGCCGACCCCGTAGACAAAATCGGCGCAGCATCCTAGCAGCTTCATGGTCTAATAGCCCGTCTAATGTATATAAATCAGACAGTCGATTATCAGCGGGCAAGGATAAGAGCTCTCTCGGCTTTTCTCGGCTAGTTAGCAATAGGCAGCTCACGGTATTGTTTGGGGATGCGACTTCATCCATAGGTCTCTGAAAAGCTCGAAGCAAGTCACCATACGCCTCCAAATCTTCTCGATACTGACTTGACTGCTGTTTTCTATTCGCCTCAAATGTAGGCGTTCTAGCCTGTGATCGCGGATCTGCTGGGCTATAGGAAAAAACCGTTTCAAACCCATCGATAATTACGAGACAGCGCCGTTGAGAAAGGCGAAAAGTTAAGCGCTCAATGAGATCTTTAACCCGCTTCGATACAGGCGTATTTACAGATGCATCCGCGACTGAAAATTGGCCCAGCGATGATTTATCTAGCGACTCATTTGAGAGCGCTGGCAGCATTGCCAATAGAGCTTCTAACAGCTCAGTCGGGCCCGGCGAAGATCCCGCACTTAGCCACACTACTCGATCAAAATAACCGTCTAGCTCTTCTGCCAGCTTGATGGCCAGTGAGGTTTTACCAATGCCACCGATACCACAGATCGCTAGCAGCTTCGGCATGGCTGCTGGTCGAAGAATCCACTGCTTCAACCCCTTGAGTATCTCCCGTCGTCCCTGAAAAAGAGTCAGTAGCGGCGCATCGTTCCAGTAGTATTCGGTCTTTAAATCAAGACTGTCTGGGAGCTGTGAGCCTGCCGAAGTTGCGATAGAGAGCTCAGGGGTTAGAAAATCTTCAGGCGGCGTCAATCTGAAACCACTGAGTCCTCTAGTCAGTCTTTTTTCGGCAAGACTATGCTCAGTGGACGTTCGGTTCTTTCCCGCTTCTTCTTTCAACTGCTGCTTCAAAGAAACTAGTTTTCCAGGTCCTTTGCCTTTAATCCCAAACTTTTTGTACACCTCACCGAGTCGCTTGCGGGTTGCAGCCTCTGAAATGCCTAACTGCTGAGCGATATCTTTGCTCTTACCCTGTTTAAGCGCTAGCTTCAAGGCATCTAGCTCCCCTTCAGAAACTCGCTGGGCACGCGCAATTTGGCTAAGAACATCGTCTGGGATTTGAGGTGACATAAGCCCACGGCCATAGAACAAGGTTTTTTCATATAGCTGAATCAGTTTATCTCACAAACATTCTTGTGAGATAGACATTAGCACCCAGCTTTAAGAACTCTACACATTTCACCAAGGCGCTCCATTCGAGATAGCACGGGAATTGTAGCTTGCTCAAAGCACTCCCAGAAACAGACTAGTTGTCAAGATATATGCTCAGAGACTTGACAGTGTTATGTGAGGCAGCTAATTTAATAATGTGAGGTTAAGTGAGATTTACGTCATTTTTTCTGACTTTATGTCCAAGAGATATGTTCGAAAGGTAGATCCTCACGATTTTACCCGTACATACTTCTCACATGCCACTTCTCACATATATAGGTGAGGTCGCTACAGTTTAGGAGGAGTGCATGTGACACAAGCCAGTGTGTCTACCCTAGCCAGCCCCCGGCTGACACCCAGGAGTCAAAGACTATGCCATTATCATCATCATCATCTCAACCGGCCAATTCTCACGAAGCTCACCTTGTTGGCACCAGTACAGGCGACACCGATGCCGTCAATCAATCGCCAGAGCAAGCCGCATTCGAGATGCCTCTGTTTCCAGGCTACGAAGAATCTAGCCAAGCTGCCGCTGCTTATGTGTTCCCGTCAGCTTATATATCCACATCGGATGTTGATCCAGCAATCGCAAATTCTGATCCTGATACAGCAAAGCTGCTCCAACAGCTAGAGGAGCTTCGTCAGCAAATGAACAGACAAACGCAGCGTCATAGAGCTGAGTTAAGTCAGCTAGATAGCACTTGGCAGAAGCAGTTTACAGCGCTCACTGCCGCCCCTTCTGCTGACCCGCTTGTGCCTCATCAGCCAGCGAGTCAGCCTTCCCACTCAACTTACCAGTCAACTCAGCGTATCCTCAGTCACATCCCGACGACATATCAGGTCTCCCGTCGAACCCGTGTCGGATGGATAGAGAATTTTCTAGGTAGCGTACCGGCTTTTCTGTGGCTGGTGATGTTGGGTATGGTCATCGCTGGTCTGTGTGCGATCGCACTCTCACCCACCGTCCTCTGGCCGAGCATGAGCCAGATCATTCGCTCAGCCATTCCGCCTCTCTTTGTTGTTGGCCTAGTTAGCCTTGCCATTACCGCCGTCTGGGATACGTTTGGCTAATACCGTTGGATCACAGCTCAGTAGCTATTCGTCACCCATGATTTTCGGCACCTTGAAGAAGTCTTCTTCGCGATCAGGTGCACTCTCTAGAATCGCCTCGCGATCGGCAAAAACCTCTAGCTGGTCAGGGCGCGTAATGTTGCTCACTTCAATTGCCCTAGTCGTGGGTACGACATCTTGCGTATCTAGCTCGTCTAGCTGCTGAACGTACTCCAAAATACTATTTAGCTGACCCGTAAACTGCTGCTCTTCTGCCTCGCTCAGCTCTAGACGCGCTAGCATCGCAACTTTGCGGACCTGTTCAAGATCAATCATAACTTCAGTATTCCTAGATCATATCCAGCTTCATCCGGCCCGTTACTTTCAGCCAGTTCTGGGCTTCAATGTAGTTGTTCGGCGCAATGCGAATAGCTTCCATCCAGTAGCGAGCCGCTTCATCATATAGAGAATTGGCTTCGCTTTTATCGCCTGCCGCTTCCGCCTGCTCACCCTGGTAGTGATAAATGACAGCCGTGTTGTTCAAAGCTTGAATCAGTCTAGGGTTTAGCTCAATGGCCGCTTCATAGAGCGTAAGCGCTTTTCGATGCTCACCATTACTGGCTTCAATGAGGCCCATGTTGTAGAGAATGTAGCTTTTGTCGTAGGGATCTTCTTCTAGGGTGAGGGCTTCTTTGTAGTTGTCAAGGGCTTCGGCATACTCACCATCTGCCTGGGCAGACATGCCGTCTCGGTAGTAGGCAAAGGCTTCTTTGGCCTGCTTATTAGCCGGTAGCATTTTTAAGATCATGTCGGCCATGACCGTAAATGACTTGTCAATGAAGTTGTCGTTCTTTTGAGTTCTTGGCATTGAGGTCCCTGCGCTGCACGATCAGTTCGCGGCAATACAATTCGCTCTTAAAAGCCTAGCAAACTGTTGTCGGTGCGATCGCTCAAATGTAAGGGAGTTTTAAGTAACGAGACAGCAAGTAACGGCATCGGCGATACGCTCGTTCATCTGCCTGCAGCCACCGCCTACAGGCACATTAGCTCGCGATCGCGGTGGTTGAAGGCAACACCTGTAGACAAACTGAGGTAGAACGGTTCGATTTTTCCTGTTCTAAGGCTATTTGTCGATCTAGGTAAGCGATCATCTCACCAATCGTCTCAAAGTCATCTTCATCGAAGCGATCGCTCAGATCAATATGAAACTGCTCATAAAAGTCTTCGCAAAAAGTGATGACCCAGTCATGCCAGCACACCAAGGCAAAATGCAAGTCACCATGAAAGGTATCTCGCGGGCGAACACGGCCAAACGACAAGCCAGAATACCGACCAAATCGCTGATAAATGAACGTTAACAAATCGCTGTTTTTCGACTGTGGGGCAAAGAGTCGCTGCCATGCCGAAAGCTCCAAATTGTAGCGAGCGCGGTCTTTGAGCCACTGATTCACCTGATGGCGAATAGCGATATCCGGGCTCATATCAGCATAGGCATTGACGTTGACAAACCAGCTGTTGAATTGCTGCATCATAAGAAATGCGGTCTCAGAAGAAACCGTTAGGGCGTTGTGTCTTTAATATTCCCGGCCACCCTAGAGAAATTACGGTGTTTTTTGTCACTTGCATACGGAAGTTAAGCGACTTACTCAATGGTATTACTTTAGTAAAATCTATACATTGGCCAACTTCCAGCCCATCCTTGCAGAGTTATACGACCCCTACAGTTGGCGCTACACGCTTGGATCTATCCGTTTAGCTTTACGCGGTTAGGCTTACACAGTCAGATAAATGGCCGAGAGCTGTTGAATCCGAGCTTCAATCAGCACTTTTTCCATCGCGGCAGCAGACATAGGCCTACCTACCCAGAATCCTTGGAGATAGTCACACTGGTACTGGCTTAGCAAGGCTTGCTCTGCCTGATTTTCTACGCCTTCGGCCACTACCTGAAGACTTAGGCGATGAGCTAGCTCAATAGTAGACTGTAAAATTGCCTGATTTTTAAGATCGTGGGTTGCTCCCCGCACAAAACAGTTATCAATTTTAAGCGTGTCGATAGGCAGCTGCTTTAGATAGCTGAGCGATGAGTAGCCTGTCCCAAAATCATCAATAGCGATCCGGATGCCCAGTGCTTTTAGCTCACTCAAGATCTCAATGGCAGATTCAGCATCTTGCATCAGCGCCGTTTCAGTGATTTCTAGCTCTAGACTTTGGGGTGATAGGCCGCTAGTCGCCAGTGTGTTTTTAATAGAATCAATTAGGTTAGCTTGATTGAATTGCACGCTTGAAAGGTTGATAGAAATGTATTTCACGCCAAAATCTTGCATGATCCAGCGTTGAGCCCGAGCGCAAGCCGTTTCGAGCACCCACTGTCCAATCGATACGATTAGACCGGTGTCTTCTGCGAGGGGAATGAACTTGGTTGGTGAAATATAGCCATGGTCCGGATGGTGCCAGCGAATCAGCGCTTCACTACCTTCGATTCTGCCGCTGTGAAGATTGAGCTGTGGCTGGTAGTAAACTTCAAATTCGTCGCGCTCTAGGGCGTAGCGCAGCCAGGTTTCCATTGCGATCTGATCGCTTAAAACCAGTGGCATATCAGATCGATAGGTTTGGCAATAGTTGCTTTTTTGCTTTTTTGCAAACTCTAGCGCCGCGTCCGCTTGGCGCAGCAAGCTGTAAAGATCCTCGCTTTGGTGTAGGAGAAAAGCAATACCGATACTGGTGGTGACAAAAACTTCTTGGCCAGGTAAAGAAAACGGGCGGCTAAGCGCGTCAATGATATTTTCAGCGGTTTCTTTTGCCTGCTGCGATCGCTCTAAATTAGGCAAAAAGATAGCAAACTGATTGGCAGTCAGACGCGCAAGTGTTGCCTCTGGCGGCAGGCAGGCCTGCAAGCGGCTTGCCGAGGCTTTGAGCAGTTCGTCGCCAGCGGGGTAGCCCATTACGGTGTTGACTAGCCGCAGGCGATCTAGGCTGACAGACATAAAGGCGAGGGGTTGCTGGCTTTTATGGGCGGCGTGAACGGCCTGGCTGAGGCGCTGGTGTAGCAGCTGATAGTTGGGTAGGTCGGTCAGGCTGTCGTAATGCGTCAGGCGATTGAGCCGCTCTGCGGTATTGCGCAGCGTATGGACGTACAGTTCGCTCGTATCGGTGAGACGTTTGATCCGCGCGGCGATTGTATTGGAAATTTCGGCGGGCGAAATTGGGCGCACGAGACAGTCGTCTGCACCCAGCTCCATAGTGTGGCGAACGTGCGATCGCGCTGCCTGATTTGTGATCAAAATAAACGGCGTCGTCAGCAGTTCACTGTCTTTGCGAACGGCCTTTAGGACACGGTGACCCGTCCATTTTTTATCTAGCTCCCAGCTACAGATAATGACATCAGGTCGATGCTGGCGACCCGCCCGAACGCCCGCAGCGCCATCGTCTGCCGTATTCACCAAAAAGTCCGCAGAGATCAGGTGATCGACTAGAGCGTTGCGACTGGGGCTAGGCGCTTCGATAACTAATATTGTTTGCATGGGGTTTCTCAGTCCTCATGCCTAGGGCGATCGCAAGAGATGACCATATAGGCAGCAAGCAAGAGGCAGATCCGTTTTAAAAAGTGCGAGCACGTAGCTTTGGCCTAGAATGCCCGCAAGCAGAATGCCGTGCGCACCAATGGCCTAAGAACTGATGATCTAAGAACTGATCTAAGATCAGCTCTAAATCAGCTATGTCAAAACTCAGCCCTGTCAAAATTCAGCTAGCTGGCGCAGCGGCGGTTTCTAAAGTAGCCACGAAAGTAGGGTAGGAAACGGCTGCGGCTTCGGCTCTACGAATACTGGTCTTGCCGGTGGCACGGGTGGCTGCGATCGCTAACGCCATCGCAATCCGATGGTCAGTATAGCTATCGAGCGTAGCCGCTTTGAGCTGGGCGCGCTGTCCCATACCAGCAATTTCCATGCCTTCTGGCTGTTCGATGACACTGCCCCCTAGCTGAGTCAGCGCAGCGGCCATCACCGCTAGGCGATCGCTTTCTTTGACGCGCAGCTCAGCCGCGTCTGTAATCGTCGTTGTCCCTTCAGCAAATAGAGCGGCAACCGCCAAAACCGGCACTTCATCAATTAGCCGAGGAATTAAATCGCCGCCAATGTGGCATCCCTGAAGCTGACTGTGACGCACGCGCAAATCAGCAACGGGTTCACCCGTTACGTCTCTTTCATTTTCTAGCGTAATATCTGCATTCATCGCCTTCAACGCGTCTAAAACGCCCGTGCGTGTGGGGTTGATGCCCACATTTTCAACCAGCAGATCCGATCCGGGGGTAATGGCGGCGGCAACGAGCCAAAAGGCCGCAGAGCTGATATCGCCAGGGATAATGACCGTTTGCCCTGTGAGCTGAGCCGGGCCGTGCAGGGTCACGCTGTGGGTGGCTGCGTCGATAGAAAGCTTAGCGCCAAAGGCTTTGAGCATTCGCTCGCTGTGGTCACGCGACAGGCTGGGCTCGGTGACGGTGGTATCTCCTTTTACCGAGAGCCCTGCTAGCAGTAGGCAAGATTTTACCTGGGCTGAGGCAATTGGGGAGTGGTAGTGAAAGGGCTGGAGCTGTTGACCTTGAATGCCTAAGGGGGCAAGGGTGCTATCGGCTTTGCCAGCGATGGTTGCACCCATTTGAGTGAGGGGTGCGATTACTCTTTTCATGGGGCGCGATCGCAAAGATCCATCGCCCGTCACTGCAAAAAACTTTCCGGGCTGCGCCGCTAGCAAGCCCAGCATTAGCCTTAGCGTAGTGCCTGAATTGCCCGCATCTAGCACGTCGTCGGGTTCTTGTAGGCTGCCACCTATGCCTTCTACCGTGACCCACTCATCTTCTAAATCTGAGATTTTGGCTCCCATTGCGCTAAAGCAAGCTGCAGTGCGGCGAGGATCTTCGCCCAGCAGCAGGCCCTTGATGCGGGTGGTGCCGTGAGCGATCGCACCTAGCATCAGCGACCGATGCGAAATAGATTTATCGCCAGGAACCGTAATCGTGCCGGTTAAGGGGCCGCCTTGAGTGCCGTCAATTTCTAGGGTTTTGTGGGGTGTTTGGTGGGGCGCTTGGTCAATTAGCTGCAAAAAAGTCATAGCGACAACAAAAGATAAGGTGAAAAAAGATTACTGCGCAGCGGGTTCGCAGTAGGCGTTGACGCCTTCAGTAATTTGCGCGGCTTCGGCGTCTATGGTTTGCAGCGCGCTAAAAGCACCGTTGACTTGAGCTTCAAATCGACCAAACACCGATCTAAACGCGTCTTCGTTTTCGGCGTCTGCCAGTAGCTGCATCGCCTCTTTAGCATCCGTAAACGTGCGGCTCCACTGGTTTGCAGCGGTCGTATAGCCCTCTCTATATTCTCTGAGCTGTTCATCTTCTAGATCGAGGGTCGAAAGGCTTTGAGCGAGTAAGTCACTTTGTGTACTGGCTTTTTGCATGGTTGCGATGTAGACGCCCGCACCGCTTTGCAGCTCGCTCATATTTTGAGCGCTGTTGAGCTGAGCTAACGCAGCTTCGATCGCTTGCTCATACTCCGCGTCAAATACTTGAGCTTCATTGATAGCAGTAATAAGCTGATTGCACTGAGAGAGCTGCGGGCTGCAGCTGGTCAAGCCGAGAAGTAATAAGCTACTTAAAAAGGTCAGTGCTTTGGGAAAAGGCATTACAAGAGTTCAGTGAACAGCTAATTTAGCAGGTAATTCAGCAGGCGCAATCGAGCAGAGCGAACAATACTATACCAATTTGAAGAGGACCCTTGGCTTTGAACGACACTATTTCATCAGCGCTGATGTCGCACCGGCAGCAATTTTCATCGCTCGCGGGCAAGCGCTATTTTAACTATGGCGGGCAGGGGCCCATGGCCGACAGTGCGATCGCAGCCCTCACGGCAGCTCAGCAAACCATTCAGACTAAAGGGCCGTTTTCCGCCGATGTGTATGCATGGCTGCTAGAAGAAGGCAGGCAGATCAGAACGGCGATCGCACAGGCCCTCGGCACTACACCTGAAACCATCACGCTGACCGAGAACGTCACTGTGGGCTGCAATATTCCCCTCTGGGGGCTGCCGTGGCAAGCGGGTGACCATATTTTGATGGGAGACTGCGAGCATCCGGGCGTTGTTGCTGCGGTTCGCGAACTCTGCCGCCGGT
Source organism: uncultured cyanobacterium (assembly GCA_963833005.1). GTDB lineage: Bacteria > Cyanobacteriota > Cyanobacteriia > Phormidesmidales > Phormidesmidaceae > Phormidesmis. Next base: position 277,272 of record CAWHWK010000009.1, read on the forward strand.
ATGGGGTGAGCGTCAGTACCTGCGCGCTGTCCGACTGGCTGAAGGGCGCAGACCCGATTGCAATTATCAAACAGAGCCTGCGGCCCGAAACCAGGCTGGTAATTGTCAGTCATGTGCTGTGGAATACGGGGCAGTTGCTGCCAATGGGTGCGATCGCCGATCTTTGCCACAGCCACGCACCTCATACCCGTCTGCTCGTTGATGCCGCTCAGTCTGTGGGCACTTTGCCGCTAGATCAGCCCGGCTGGCGGCTGCCTGAAACCAACGTAGACTTTTATGCCTTTACCGGGCACAAGTGGTGGTGCGGCCCTGCCGGATTAGGCGCTTTGTATGTGCGGCCCGAAGTCTTTGAAGAAACGATGCCGACCTATGTAGGTTGGCGCGGGGTAGAAGTTGACGAATCAGCGAACCCAACGGGGTGGGAGACAACTGGGAAAAAGTTTGAAGTCGCAACGTCTGACTACAGCCTGTGGGGCTCGCTACGGCAGGCAATGGCGGTGCAGGCAGAATGGGGCGATAGTCAGGCCCGCTATGATCGCATTTGTGCGCTGAGCGAGCGGCTGTGGAAAGGTCTGCGTGGGCTTCCTTTGGTGCAGTGCGTGCTCAGCGATACGCCGCCCCCGTCTGGGCTAGTCTCTTTTCAGCTTTTAGGTGCAGATGGGCAGCCGAGTCCAGAAAAGCACAGCGCGCTAGCCAAGCAGCTAGAAACCGAAAAGATCTACGTGCGCACCTTGCTATCACCTAACTGCCTACGCGCCTGTGTGCACTACCTCACTTTAGAAACTGAAGTAGATGAGCTGATAGCTCGCATTGAAGCTGAGGCTAGCTGAAGCTAAGGTTGGCTGAATCTAAAATTGGCTGAATCTAAAGCTAGCTGAAGCTAAAATTGGCCGACCTCGCTAGTCGTAGTCTCTACCTTCGTATTCTCGACAGCCTTCGCAAGGGCCGGAAGGATTGGCAGCGCAGCGAATGTAGGGCGATTTGGCGTTGAGCTGACAGGTGATGTCGCCAATGACTAGGCCCATGCCTTCGACGTAGTGTTCGTCAGGATGGCGAGGTCGCCTGGTGACAAAGCGAAGTCGCTCGTCAGCAACTGTGCTGGCAGCTAGCTGTAACTCTGTTTCAAACGGTTCGCGAGTTAACCAGGCTACCAATAGAGAAAGGACCGCTGGCAGCAAACCGACAAAAAGGATAAGCGCGATGAACATGGAGAGAGGAAGCTGACGGTTGGCAAAATCTACGACTGATAAAGATCCTAACGCGATCGCACTCAACATGCGCAGTCCCTATCGCTAGCTACCAGCAGCTTTTTTGGAGGCATCAGCTTTAACTTTGGGCCGGTAGGTAGACGCGACGCTAAGTTCGTCTAGCTGCTTTTTGTCTACGGTAGACGGGGCGTTGGTGAGCAAATCGCGGGCCTGCTGTGTTTTGGGAAAGGCGATCGCCTCTCGAATCGACTGCTCTCCGGCCAGCAGCATCACCAGTCTGTCTAACCCGTAGGCAATCCCACCATGAGGCGGTGTGCCGTACTCAAAGGCTTCGAGCAAAAAGCCAAACTTGTCGTTCGCTTCTGCTTCAGAAAGGCCAATCGTTTCAAATACTTTTGCCTGCACGTCCGGCTGATAGATCCGCAGGCTGCCGCCGCCGATTTCGTAGCCGTTATACACAATGTCGTAGGCAACCGCGCGAGCAGTCGTGAGATCCGCTACATCGTCCGGGTGAGGCGCGGTGAAAGGATGGTGTAGCGCTTCGTACCGGTTCTCGTCAGCGTTCCACTCAAACATAGGAAAGTCAGTCACCCACAACAGGTTGATTTTGCGCTCGTCAATTAGGTTCAGCTCTTGTGCGATCGCCTGGCGCAATTTATCCAAAGTCGCATTCACCGTAGCCGTTTCGCCCGCTGCAAATAGCAGCAAATGCCCTGGCTGCGCGCCAGTCTTTTCTAGCAGTGTCTGCTTTTGCTCTGGCGATAGATTGTCTTTAATCGCACCAATCGTATCAATCTCGCCATCTTCACGCACACGAATATAGGCCACACCCCGTGCGCCTGCGTCTGTCGCCACCTTGAACAGATCGCCCTTGGGCTTAATGCGCACGTTAGAAATCGCCTCGTTGCCATTGGGAATCGGCAGCACTTTTACCTGCCCGCCGCTTTTCACCGCACCCGAAAACACTTTAAACCCAGAGTCTTTGACAATATCAGAAACATCGACTAGCTCTAGATCGTAGCGAGTGTCAGGCTTATCGCTGCCATAGCGATCCATCGCTTCGGCGTAGGTCAATCGAGGAAACGGGGTTGGAATATCAACGCCCTTCACCGTTTTGAAAACATGGGCTAGCAGCCGTTCGTTGAGCGCCAGGATTTCTTCCTCGTCCATAAAGCTCATCTCCATGTCGAGCTGGGTGAACTCAGGCTGGCGGTCAGCGCGTAGATCTTCATCGCGGAAGCAGCGGGCAATTTGATAGTAGCGATCCATCCCAGCCACCATCAAAATTTGCTTAAATAGCTGCGGTGACTGAGGTAGGGCAAACCATTCACCTTCATTGACGCGAGAGGGCAAGATAAAATCTCTAGCGCCCTCGGGGGTGGAGCGAGTGAGAATGGGCGTTTCGATTTCAATAAAGTCTTCTGTGTCTTCGAGGAAACGGCGGATGGCTTTGATGGTGCTGTGGCGCAGACGCATATTGCGCGACATGCGATCGCGTCTCAAATCCAAATACCGATACTTCAGCCGCAGATCTTCGCGCACGTTCTCTTCATCAGCCGTCGAAACTTGAAACGGCATCTGCTTACGCACCGCGTTCAAGACGATTAGCTCATCGGCATAGACCTCTACTTGACCCGTCGGCAGCTTTTCGTTGAGCGAATCTGCTGGGCGCTGGGTCACCCGGCCCACCACCTTAACGACGTATTCGCCCCGCACGTCTTCGGCTACCGGGTAAGACGCGGGCGTCCGTTCGGGGTCGCTGACAATTTGAACCGTGCCAGTGCGATCGCGCACATCTAAAAACACCACCCCACCATGATCGCGGCGACGATCAACCCAGCCGTAGAGCGTAACCGTTTTCTCAATGTGCTCTGCTCGGAGTTGACCGCAATAAAGGCTACGCATGGCGAGGAGGTTGACTAAAAAAACAAAACCTTTTCATTATGAGCGATGGAGACCCTTTATGAAACAGGTTGTTTAATGTGCAGTCTTAAGCTCACTATCTTGAACTCACTATCTTGAACTCACTATCTCGATAGCTGCTGAAGTCGATAGCTGCTAAAACAGCTAACTTTGAAGGCGGCACCCAGATTCGAACTGGGGATAAAGGATTTGCAATCCTCTGCCTTACCACTTGGCCATGCCGCCGCTGAAGCACTAATATATCAAACTTTCGAGACTTCTATGGCAAAATGCTGTGGCAAAACCCGGCTACGCTAACTCAGAATTTGGCGAATCATGCTGTTGGCCTGACTGGCATAGCTGCCGCCAAACAGATTGAAGTGATTGAGAATGTGATAGAGGTTGTAGAGCGTTTTTCTGCGCTGATAGCCTGTCGTAACAGGGTTTGCAGCGTTATAAGCCTGGTAGAAAGCGTCGGGCAACCGGCCAAACAGCTCTGTCATAGCGAGATCGGTTTCAGGGTCGCCATAGTAGGTTGCCGGGTCGAGAATAGTGGGTTCGCCCGCCTGGGTGATAAAGGCGTTGCCAGACCAAAGGTCGCCGTGAAGAAGCGAAGCGGTTGGCGTATGGCCTTTTAGCAGGCGCGGAATTGCGTTCATTAGCTCGTCGCGCTGGGGAAAGTGTGCGCCTTTGCTGTGCGCGAATGAAAACTGAGGGCCGAGCCTGCGATCGCGCCAAAACCCAACCCAGTTGTCAACCCACCCATTCTTCTGCGGCGTTGACCCAATTGTATTGTCCCGATGCCAGCCAAAGCCCTGCTCACTCACGCTATTGTGCATAGCCGCTAGCTGCTGCCCCATCTGCTGCCAAGCGCCATTTGACCGGCTACCACCAAGTTCTAGCCATTCCATCACAATATAGGCCGAGCCTACAGCCACCCCACAGCTCAGCGGCTGTGGCACGCGAATGCTGCGACTATCCACCATTTCTTGTAGGCCATCTCGCTCCGCTTCAAACATCGCAAGCTGGTCGGCCCGGTTCAGCTTCACGAAAAAGCTGCGCGATCCCTGTGAAACTTGTACCGCCTGATTGATACAGCCACCGCTCACCGATCGCTGCGTTTCAACTTGAAAGGCGCGACCGGTAATCTGGCTGATCTCTGCTGCAATTGTTTTAGCTAGCGGTTCACTGAGCGGTCCACTGGACGATTTGTTAAACGGGCCTGCCATTTTGATCTACACCGCCACCTCTTGAGGATTGGCCATCTCTTCAGCGCTCTGAGCTGTCTCTGGCTGAAGTGTGGTCACACCGTAGGCGTTTAGCGGCAGGTAGCGCTGCACGGCGCTGCGGACATCTTCAGCGGTGACTTTGCGGATGCACTCGGGGTAGTCGAGCGCGTGGCGAATGTTGCCCGTCATCGCTTGATAATAGCCGTATAGGCCCGCGCGATCGCTTGGCGTTTCGCTGCCAAAAATGTAGCGATTGGCCACTCGCGTTTGCACTCGGCGCAGCTCGGCTGCGGTAATAGGCTCATCGTGCAGGCGCTGAATGTGTTCTGCGATCGCCGCTTCTGCCGCAGCAAGCTTTTCAACTGGCATCCTCGCTGAAATATAGAATACGCCCTGATTGCCAAAGGTCATATTGCTAGCCGAAATGCTATTCACCAGCTGACGACGCTCTAGCAAATCATCAATAAAGCGAGACATCCGTCCCCGGCTCAAGATAGACGCGGCCACGTCGAGCGCGTAGGTATTTTCTAGCTCACACATGCCGGGCACTCGCCAGCCCATCACTAATCGGGCCTGCTGGAGGGCGTTATCTATATGCTCGCTGCGATGAATCCCTGGAAAAGGCGCTTCCGGCTGATCTGACGGCACTTGTGAGGCCATTTCCTGACTGGAGTACTGTCGGCTGCTACGTGCTAACGCCTGCTCAAAGCTTTCTTCCACGGTTCGAATCAGGTCTTCTACGGGCAAATTACCCACGGCAACAGCCGTCATATTGCAAGGCTGATACCAAGTATGGTGAAAAGCTCGCATTTGCTCAGCAGTCAGCTGGGCAACGACATCGCTCGGGCCCAACACCGGACGACGATAGGGCAGCAAATCAAAGCTCATCTCCATAGAGCGATAAAAAGTTCGCCTTTGCGGGCTATCTTCAGCCCGACGAATCTCTTCTAAAATAACAGGCCGCTCTTTATCAAAATGATCGTTTTGCAGACTAGGATTCATCACCAGCTCTATCTGCAAAGGGGCCAGGGTGGCAAAGTCTTGGGGGGCAGTGGTGATGTAGTAGTGGGTGTAGTCTTGGCTGGTTGCCGCGTTGGTGACCGCGCCGCGCTCTTCAATCAGGCGTTCAAATTCACCGCAGTCTATCTGCGGCGTGCCTTTAAAAATCATGTGCTCTAAAAAATGAGCCATGCCGTTGATGGCGTCGGATTCTACCTTGGAGCCAATATTGAGCCAAATGCTGAGGTTGACCGCGTCAATCGGCATATGCTCGGCAATGATGGTCAGGCCGTTGGGCAGGCGGCGAATAACCGGAGCCGTAGATTCGCTGACGAACTGGCCAGCAGATTGACCCTTAGACTGACTAGACGATATAACAGGAGAAGCCATAGGCACAGTGATTTTTCTTTCTTAATATTGTACTTCGATTGGCAAGCGGTGGCTGGCGCGCTTTCGTTTAGCAGCCCATATAAATCGGCCACTTAAATCAGACACTTCGGGTTAAAAAATAGCCGAAATAAGGTTATATAGGGCTTAGGCATCACAAGTAAGGAATTGCAAGCTCATGGGAACGTGGATCAAAGAGACGGACACCGCGTTTTATTTGATGGAAGGCGGCCACTACCTTTCTAAAATCACGAAGTATCCTTCTAAGCACAATGAGTCCGAGAAAGTCGTCAATATTGCTGGGATGAAGACTTGGTTCAACAGAGCCGATGCGCCTAGAGGAATGACGGTGAGCAAAGGGGGCATAGAGCCAATGCCAATACCTACACCGCAAACGACGACACCTTCTACGCCTAGTCAGACAAGTGGCCCCAAGCGGACCAATCAAAACGGGTTGCTACTCATAAAGTCTTTCGAGGGCCTGAAGCTTAGCGCCTACAAAGACCCGGTGGGAATTTGGACAATTGGCTATGGAACCACGCGCAACGTAAAGCCTGGCATGAAAATTTCTAAGTCAAGGGCGATTGAGCTGTTGCAAGAAGACTTGGCTCGGTTTGAAAAGAGCATTCACGAGGCGGTGAAGGTGTCCATCAATGACAATCAGTTTTCGGCGCTGGCTTCGTTTACCTATAACGTTGGGCCGGGAGCGTTTCGCAGCTCTACGCTACTAAAACTATTAAATGGTGGCAATATTCGCGGGGCAGCCGATCAGCTTCCTCGCTGGAATAAGGCCAAAGGCCGGGTACTCGCTGGTCTGACGCGGCGGCGAAATGCGGAGCGTCTGCTATTTTTGGGTGAGGATTTTCGCAAATTTCTCTGAGTCTCAAGCTTCCCTAAGTCTTAAGTTTCTCTAAAACTTAAGTTTCTCTGAGCCTGCTGAAAACCTGCTGGGACAGAACCGGCTGAGAGAGAACCGGCTGAGAGAGAGTCCTCGCCTGCGCTTGATAAAACGTGCTGACCCAATTTGCTTTAACGTGCTTTGAATGAAACGCAAGCTATCGCTGACCCCCTATTTATTTTTAGCCCCGGCGCTGTTGGTGCTAGTGCTGATGGTGTTTTGGCCTGCGCTTCAGGCGTTTCGCTATAGCTTTATGGCCTATGGCTACGATGTGACGCAAGCGCCAGAATGGGTAGGGTTCAAGAATTTTGAACGGCTAGCTAGGGATGAAACGTTTTGGCAGACGCTAAAGAATACAGTGCTGTATTTGGTATGCGTAGTGCCAGTGCTGGCGATCGCACCTCTACTACTGGCCATTTTAGTCAATCAAAAGCTTAGGGGAATGCGCTGGTTTCGCGTGGCCTATTACACACCCGTCGTCGTCTCTATGGTGGTTGCCGGGATTGCCTGGAAGTGGCTGTACGCCGAAAATGGCTTGCTCAATCAGATCTTATCTAGTCTTTTCTCGGGCCTTGTGGGCGGGGACGTTCGCATTCCTTGGCTAACCGATCCAGACTGGGTGCTGTTTAGCGTGATGGCGGTGACCGTGTGGAAAGGTCTGGGCTATTACATGGTGGTTTACCTCGCAGGGTTACAAGGATTACCAGCAGATCTTTATGAGGCAGCGGCAATCGATGGCTCGGACGGCTGGCGCAAGCACTGGGACATTACGCTGCCACTGATGAAGCCATATATCTTCTTGGTAGGGGTGATTAGTGCGATCGCAGCCACGAAAGTCTTTGAAGAAGTCTTTATCATGACCCAGGGGGGCCCGCGCAATGCCTCCAAAACCGTTGTTTACTACGTCTACGAATCCGCCTTTAGCGATCTTGACATGAGCTATGCCTGTACCATCGGGCTGGTCTTGTTCTTAATTATTTTGGCTCTGTCCTTCATTCGCCTAGCGCTCTCCAATCCGGCAGAAGAGGGCACCCAGCTTTAAAAATCACATCATTCTCAGTAGCCCTTGCTGGCCGACCAATATCTCTCTTAAAAAGCTGACAATGCCCACCCAAATCACAGGCGAAATATCGACCCCCCCAATTGGCGGAACTAGCTTCCGCATTGGAATTAAGAAGGGTTCAGTCGGCCAGGCCACAATCACCCAGGGCAGCCTGTTTAGCTCAACTTGGGGATACCAGGTCAAAATAATACGGAAGAGAAATAGCAGCGTGTAAAGCCCTAGAACTAGGCTCAAAATTAGGGGTGCAATATCGCTAGGCATACGGTTTATAAAAAGGTAATGATCAAAGTAAGTTGCTCCTACTAGCTTAATACGTCGTTACATTTTTGTTACGCGGTCATAGCGCTTCTATGCCTGTATTCTGCCGATCTTTGAGCGCTGATTATGAGCTTTCCAAGGTGGGCAACTACCGATATTATGAAGAGTAATAAATAGATCTTTCTTCTTTGCCCCTTGCGCTCAAGCCAAGGCATGATTCTATGACGCCCTCTTTAACTAACTTTTTGCTGAGCCTGCTAGCAGGTTTGCTCATTATCGTCGTGCCCGCAACGATTGCGCTCATCTTTATCAGCCAGCGGGACCAGATCAAGCGCAATAGCTAGCTCTCTATACTAGCTCTCCATAAATAGAAGTAGAAGTAGATTGAAACAGTAGAAAAGACTGGGAGGGTAAGCGATTGCTCTTCCAGTTTTTGTATAGTCAGTTTTTAGATAGTCAGTTTTTAGATAGTCAGTTTTCAGATAGTCATGGCCAGTTGTAAATAGCCTAATATCTTACGACTACAGGCAGCCTCAGGATGATCAAGGTTAAGATAAGAGCTGAAAGATGCCATCTCATGCTATTTATGAAGGGCAATGCGGAGTTAATTCAAGGTTTACTCTGCTATCTTGCAGCTAAGTATGCGCTCCTACACACGCACTCTATAAAAGAGATTGCGAAAGGGATTGCGGCTGCTATCAATTAAGAGGATTCGGTTGTGGGTATTGGTACTCCTGTTGCACTACTCGTAGGCATGCTTTTAGTTCTCGGCGCGGTGGGACTATTTTTCTTTGATAAGATCAGACCCGCTTATGCCCGTGACTCTGACAAAGTATATGCCGCTTTTATCCTGGTGGCAGGACTTGTGACCTTGGTCAATTGGGGTATGGAGGCAGGGCCTTCTTTTCTGATGTTTGTCATGTCTGGCATGCTCACGACTTTGCTCATTGAGAATATTCGTAGCCGCGATCCTCGCGAAAACATTCTGCGCGAGCCGCTGAATGACCGCCGTCCGCCAAGATCACCCCGCTATGATGAGCGGCCACCAGTTCGCCGAGGCTATCGAGCTGAGCTAGATGATCGCTCAGATCCTCGCCCAGAGTTTCGCGATCGCCCCGCGCAGCCCAGAATGAATCCGGCCCCTGCGCCCTACCCGCAAGCCGCTTACCCCCAAGAAGCCTACGCCAACCGACAAGTTCGCCCCCCTTACGAAGAGTATCGCGGCCCAGCCGGACAGTTGCAGCCCAGTCGCCCCGGTCCAAGTCCCAATACTGGTCCAAATCCCAATAGCGGAGGACCCGATAGCGGAGGGCCGAATATGCCTCCTAGCAATAGCCGATACGGCGCAGATACGCCTCCAAACAGCGGCTATTCAGACAATAGTCGCTACGGAGAACGCCCCCCGGCCCCTCAGCGGTCGTCTCAGCAGCCCCCCGCTCGCTCACCAGAATCGTTTCGAGGCCCTGAAAGCGCACCTAGACCAGATGACGGGCCGAGACAAGACAGACCGAGACAGCAGGAGAGAACGACACAGGGTCGGGTTGGTGAGCGGCCACCCCGTCCGGCAGGCAGTGGTCAAAGCAACGGCCTCGAGAGTGGTTCTGAAGGTGGGCCCGAAGGCGGTGGTTCTCCTCGGGCGCTGAATATTCGCCCCCTTAGCGAAGCCCCAATGTTTGATGAGAACTATCGCCCTGATAGCAAGCAGAACGGCAATCCTGAGGGCACGCCCTCTCAGCAGCACTAGCTGTCAATACTAGATTCCGTGATCGCATATCTATCTAATTCATAGGACCCCTCAGCGGCGTTGGTGTTGCTGAGGGGTTTTGGTTAGTGACTGGCTATCTGGTCTGGCGCGTTTGTCTTTGTGAACCTAAGGAAACGAGCCGATTAGCGTGAGCTTTGTCTTTGTGAACCATAGTGGCAGACGCTTTCTGGCAGTGCGATGCTTGGCAGCAGTTTGGGATCTGCAATGGGCTGTCCGGGGACTAGGCTAAGGGGTAAAACACCGGCCCAAACGTCTAGGGCGTAGTCTGCTTCAGCGTCGATAGGCGGACCAGTGCGAACTTTGGCGGAGGCTTCGGTAATGGGCAAGCTCAGTACGCAAGTAGCGGCAAGTTCTTCGGCATTGGGCGATCGCACTTCATCCCATCGCCCTTTGGCCACATGCTCGGTAAATGCCTTTAATGCCGCCATCTTTTCCACTGGCGCTGTCACCGCCTGAGCCTGACCAAACAGCACAACTGAGCGATAGTTCATTGAGTGGTGATAAGCCGAACGCGCTAGCACAAGACCATCTAGTAGCGTCACGGTAAAGCAGATGTCAATGCCAGTATCCAATGCTTGGATCATGCGGCTGGCACCGGCTCCGTGAATATATACCTGATCTTCAACTCGGCCATAGGCGGTCGGAATCACAAATGGCTGATTGGCCTGCATGAAGCCGATGTGGCAGACCAAACCCTCGTCAAGGATCTTTGTAATGGTTTCAAAGTCGTAGTGGCCTCGCTTGGGGGCGCGCTTTACCTGAGTTTTTTCAGTTTTCATTGATGATCTTCTTATGGTTATGGTGGGTAGCTTGAGTGGCTAAGGATGAATAGCTGTTAAGTTAATGGGTAAAGTGGCCTGCCACAATATCCAATTTTGATCGGTCCATGCAGTCCACTTATCTGTGCAGGCCGCTTTAAGAGGTAGGAACGGCAAGGGAAAGGAACGGGTAGATAGTGAGACTAATGCTGTAGACAGGCAGAAAATAGACAATCAGAAAATGGCGATAGATACGATACTGACGCTGGACTTACGGCCTGAGTCTGGGGTGCCTTTGCATCGGCAGGTGTATGCACAAATTCGGATGGCTATTTTGGCTGGCAGGGTGCGATCGCACCAAAAGCTACCGTCTAGTCGTCAGCTTGCCCAGTCGCTTGGCATCTCTCGGACGACTGTCACCGCAAGCTACGATCAGCTCATCAGCGAAGGCTATCTAGAAACGCGACACGGTGCGGGTACATTTGTCAGCGCCCAGATTCCAGACGATTTGCTCAGTGCACGGCAGGCCAGTACAAAGCAGGCCAGTACAAAGCAGGCCAGTACAAAGCAGGCCAAGTACAAAGCAGGCCAGCGAGAATCGGACAGCCGCGTTCTCGATTAAAGAAGAATTATCTGGCCCCAAAATCGCGCTCTCGGCATATGGTCAGCGTTTGGCCCTAACCACCCCATTCTCAGACCCACTGTCAGACTCATTGTCAGACCCTGCGCCAAGCCAAACGCCAGAGCCAACGCCAGAGCCAACACCAGAGCCAACACCAAGCCAACTGAGCTTTCGCTATTGGCAGCCCGATCTGTCCTTGTTTCCAACCCGGCACTGGCAGCGACTTGTTAACCGCCATGCGTCTGCCAGCACCGACTGGATGACATATGCCACCGAGCCGATGGGATATAGGCCGCTGCGCGAAGCGATCGCAGCTTATGCCGCGCAGGCAAGGGCCATACGATGTGAGCCTGAGCAAATTTTGGTGACACAGGGAACGCAACAGGCGCTAGGGCTGATTGCACAGGTATTGCTAAACGAAGGGGATGCGATCGCGTTAGAAGACCCTGGCTACCTAAGTGCCCGCAAAATATTCAGCAGCTATGGCGGAGTGCCGGTGCCAGTGCCGGTCGATGATGAAGGCTTGATCGTCAGCCAGCTTCACGAGTTAAGCGCCCAATCAGCTAGTGCGCCATCAATGAGCACGCAATTGGCTCAACCAATAAAGCTCGCCTATGTGACGCCCTCGCATCAGTTTCCAACCGGTGTGCTCATGTCTTTAACACGGCGGCTGAGACTCTTAGAATGGGCCCACAAAACGGGTGGCCTAATTGTAGAAGACGACTACGACAGTGAATTTCGCTATGGCGGCAGGCCAGTGCCTGCGCTACAGGGGCTAGATACCCACGAGCGCGTGCTGTATGTTGGCACGTTTTCAAAAGTAATGTTTCCGGGGCTAAGGCTGGGTTATATGGTACTGCCGCCTAGCTTGGTGCCCGTCTTTCGGCAAGCGAAGTGGATATGCGATCGCCAGGGCATATTGCTACATCAAGCCGCACTCACTGACTTCATTGCCAATGGAGACTTGGCCAAGCACATTCGGCGAATGCGCATTGTGTACGAAAAGCGTCGCCAGCATCTAGCCCATGCACTACAGAGCCTAACGCAACCAGTAGGCGCGGCTGATATTGTAGGCGATCCGGCGGGGCTGCACTTTATGGCACGGCTACCGCTTCACGAGAGATCTATCGACTGAGGCTTTATCGACTGAGGCTTTATCGACTGAGGCTTTATCGGCTGAGACTCTATCAACTGATGAGCTGATCGAGCAAGCGCAGCTAAAAGGCGTCGGTTTATTTAGCACCGAGCCCTATTACTATGCGCCTCAGCAATCGTTGGCAGCCCGCAAATTTAAGCGCGAATTTATCTTTGGCTTTGGGAGTTTAGACGAGGCGGCCATAGACGAGGCGATCGCACGTCTTCGGCCTTTGTTTCTGCCATGATTGGCCTTGCGGTTAATAGCGCTTGCGCAGAACGCTCTGTCAATGCCGCGGCAAAAAAGTTGCCTTGTCCATACTGACAGCCCATCTGCTGAAGCCACTGGCACTGTTCTAAGTGTTCGATTCCTTCGGCAATTACCGCAATACCCAAATCTTTTGCTAGCGCCAAGATTGAGCGCACAATAGCCTCATTTGTGTGAGCCGGTGCTGGCTGTTCTAGTCCATTTGCTTCTATTCCCTTCGCAGCACCCTTTCCTAATCCCTTCACAAACGACTGATCTATCTTCAGCACATCCACTGGAAACTGGCTCAAATACCCAAAGGAGCAATAGCCCGTGCCAAAATCATCTAGGCTCACCCGCAGTCCCATTTTTTGTAGCTGATTCAGGGTTGCGATCGCCTGCTCAGAATCTGCAATCATTACGCTTTCAGTCACCTCCACCCTTAGCTGTGAGGGATCGATGGCATAGCGTGACAGCAGCGTTTCGACTGTTTGAATGAGATCTAAGCGACTGAGATGTGCGCCTGACAGGTTTACACTCACAGAAGGGTAGAGGTGCTCATACTGCCAGTCTGACAGCTGCTGACAGGCCATTTCCAGCATCCATTGATCAATTTCTATCGCCAATCCCATTTTTTCTGCCAGGGGTAGGAACTCATAGGGCCTAAGCAGTCCTAGCTGAGGATGCTGCCATCTAACAAGCGCCTCAAATCCAACCGTCTCAGACGTTTCCAAATTGACAATGGGCTGATAGAGTGCGCGCATCTCTTGGCGTACCAACGCCGCCTTTAGCGCCTGTCGCTGCTGAGCGTGCGCTGCTCGCGTGACTTCCATTTCAGGCTGAAAAATGGCATAGCGCTCACGCCTTTTTTCTCCCGGCTCTTTTTTCACCGAGAAGGCTCTCGCCTGAGCCCCCGCAATACTGACCTGTAAAAGTAGTCGCTCAAAGTGGTCTTTCGCGGCAGACTTATCTACACGAATAGAGTCTAAACGAATAGACGACTGCTTTAGCCGACCCAACGTAGTTGTATCTACTGTGGGCTCTACCAAAACCGTCGAGTCTACCAAAGCAATACCGATGCTGCTCTCTATCCTGATCTTTTGCGCTTGAATATAAAAAGAATGGTAGGTCACACCCAATATGTGTTTGGCAATATTGACAGTCAAACCTTTACGCTCTGCGGGGCTACTATCAACGTCGTATCTAGAGCCAATGAGTAGCGAAAATTCATCGTCCCCCGTTCTGGCTAAGGTGTCTAGCGGTCCGACACAGCCCTGCAATCGTCGGCTAATTTGTTGTAGCAGCTCATCACTAGCCTGATCGCCTATTTCACTACGAATGGAGTTGAAGTCATCTAGGCGGATAGAAAGCAGTGCGATCGCCGTTGAAGGTTTTGTGCGTAGCAGCAATTCACCCACCTGACGAAAATGATCGCGGTTACTGAGCGCCGTCACAGGATCTACGGTTAGTAAAGATCTAATGCGCTGATCGCGCCGTTTTACTAAAGAGGTCAGTCGATAGATTTTTATCCAGAAAGAAGCTAGCAGCAGGCTAAACGAGCTGACTATCAGCATCATGCCGATTGCCGAAGGCTCTATAGAGAACGTATTTACCGACAGCGGTCCTGCGACTGTAGGAATCTTGATAACAGATAGTGACTGAGTAGATAGGGTCTGAGTGGGCTGAGTAAGCTGCGCTAAAGATGTGTCGAGACGACAAGCAGCACTGACATGAGAAGTATTGGCTTCAATAATGAGCGGATTGCTGTTGCTACAGGCGATCTGGGGGACGGATGAAAGCATAGAAGTGATATATAAAGCAAACCGCGAAAATAGCTTGTTGGCGGTCTGTCTAGGATTGGGCGTCGGAAATGAACAACATGCATCCTGCGACAGGCTGATGGCCTACATTAATAACGCGAGCAGGTAAAAATAAGCACATAACCTTCAGATATTTTGCTTTCAGACACCTAAAACTGACTCATTGAACTGACTCACCGGCTCACTGTCGCTACCCTCATGTTTTGCAATCTTTCTATCAAGAGTATTTCCCAATAAGATGACGCTAGAAGAAGATGATGCAGCAAGGCCTTACTATAGGCTCACCACTGAATTCAGCGATTTAATTTGGTTAAATTCAGCGATTTAATTCAGCGATTTAATTTGGTGATGTTCAAATGGCAATGCTGACTGAATCAATCGTCAGCGCTAAAGCGGCTGCTTCATATCCGAACCTGCCTTTGTTCGAGCAGTAAGTATTCGAACGATGAGAGATGGCTCAAAGTTCTGTCTGTATATCTGCGAACTTGTGTTCAGTGTCAACAGCGGCTCTGTTATTCAAGCTCTGTGATGCAAGCAACGATAGTCAGCTCCTACGTATTATCACGTAAAAATCCTGTCCAGAAGCAATCCGGACATAAAGTTGTCATGAAATATTATTAGATGGGAAAAAGGACAGATATCTGTCGCTAGATCTAGCCGCTAGATTTGGTCACTAGGTCTGGCGATTATATCTAGCTTGTAATCGGGCTTGCTCTGTCAAGATTGCCACAGAGAGATATCCTATAAGATGCATAAGGCATATAGACCTAGGCCAGAGCGCTTGCTAGGCCAGAGCATTTGCTAAGCCAGCCTAGGCCAGCGTACTTTGTGCATAGCGTATCTAGATTTTTCTCCGCTGCGATGCAAATTTACTTGGACTATAGTGCAACCACACCGCCTAGATCGGAGGCGATCGCAGCCATGCACTTAGCGATGGAGCAGCACTGGGGCAATCCCTCTAGCCTGCATTATTGGGGAAACCGTGCGGCAACCGCACTAGAGCGATCGCGCCTACAAGTAGCCAGTTTAATCAATGCCGCCACGCCAGAATCCATCGTTTTTACAGCCGGGGGAACAGAAGCCAACAACTTGGCTATCTTAGGCGTCACTCAGCAGTTTTCTCAGCCTCAACATCTGATTGTTTCTGCGGTCGAGCACTCCGCAGTTGCCGAACCGATGCGACACCTAGCAGATCAAGGGTGGCAGGTAAGCTGGCTACCGACCGATCGCTACGGCTTAGTCAGCCCTGCCGACTTGCAGCAGGCCCTACAGGCCAACACCGTACTCGTTTCTATCATCTACGGACAAAGCGAAGTGGGGACATTGCAGCCTATTGCTGAGCTAGGTGCGATCGCTCAAAATAGAGGCGTCCTATTCCATACCGACGCGGTTCAAGTGGCAGGCCGTCTGCCCATCGATGTGCAGCAGCTACCGGTTGACATGCTCTCGCTCTCTAGCCACAAAATCTACGGCCCGCAGGGCGCAGGCGCACTTTATATTCGACCGCAGAACAGTCGCCTACAGGACAGTCGCCTACAGAACAGTCGCCCGCAGAATGGTCACGCTGCGCCCATCGCTTCACTTGCACCCGTAATCACTGGTGGAGGGCAAGAAAGCGGCCTGCGCTCAGGCACTCAGGCACTGCCTGCTCTAGTCGGCTTTGGAGTCGCTGCCGAACTAGCCGCGGCTGACATGCCCACCGAAACCTTACGACTGATTCATTTGCGCGATCGCTTCTTCGCCCTTTTGCAAGACCATCTAGAGCTAGCGCCCACTGGCCATCCGCGACAGCGCCTGCCGCACCACGCCAGCTTTTGCCTACCCCATCAATCCGCCAGAGAGTCCACTGGCACTCCTCTCCTCTCAGGCAAAGATCTCGTTCGACAGATGAACCTAGCAGGCATCGGTATCAGCGCGGGCTCTGCCTGTCATAGCGGCCAGCTTAGCCCTAGCCCCATCCTCAGCGCCATGGGCTACGACGCCCCCACCGCCAAAACCGGTATCCGACTCACCCTCGGCAAACAAACCACTGCCGCCGACGTAGACTGGAGCGCAATGGTCCTTAAACAAATTCTCGCCAGAACCCTTCCCCACTCACCCCCTGTGACCGCATAGCCAGCGATCACAATCCAAGCCAGCTTCTACCCCCTTAGCCCCTCTCCTTTTTCCATGTCCATTCCTACTACGCTCCCCGACGCTACCGAACAGGCTAAGACTGCGGCTCAAGCTGCGATCGCCGACGGCATTCTCCGACTGCAAGTCGAAATGGCTATTCCAGAACTTAAGCATCAGCCGATTGCCGAGCAGTTTTTAGAGATTTTTGAGGGAAAACAGTTCAAAGTGTTCTTCCCAGATGCAGGCTCTGCGGCGCTAGCGAGACGTGACTGGGACAATCCAACATTCGTTATTCGTGGACTGGGTGAGCTGATAGAACCGATCGAGCCAGATGATGAGATGTACCTTGTGGTGAATCCGTCTTCGGTAGAGGTTCAACAGGTAGAAACGCTGTGCAACAACGCGACCGATCGACCAGTTGTCCTGCTTAATCCGAAGCTCGAAGATGTCTCAGTAGTGGGAATTGGCTATGCGGCGCGCCAGCTACGCGATCGCTTTCTGAGCCAAATAGAAACCTGCTACTACCTTAGGCCCATCGACAGCGCTGCGGTCTATCGCTGCTATCCAGGCCCCTGGCAAATTTGGCGCGAAACCGCCCCCGACGAATACGAGTGGCTACAAGACTTAGCAACGCGGCCTTCTGGTGAGGATATTGACCGAATTCTCTATGGGGAGAGCACCACCGACGATGCTTCAGGCACTGCAAATAAACCTGACGGCGAGAAGCCTCGAAAGAAAGGGCTACTCGCAGAACTACAGCAGTTTTTGCGAGCACTCAGCCAGTAAATTCGATTCAGACCATTCAATCTGTTCGATTGATACATTTGATTCAGATAACATTTAGCCAGACAACATTTGACCAGACAGCTTGGCCAAATAATCAGTCAGATGATTGGTCAGACGACTAGTCAGTAGCCTGGCCACAGCCGGTATTGCACAAAAGCACTTTTCACTAGACTTTCACCAGACAGTATCAATCCATGATTTCCTTTGTCATT
Source organism: uncultured cyanobacterium (assembly GCA_963833005.1). Taxonomy (GTDB): domain Bacteria; phylum Cyanobacteriota; class Cyanobacteriia; order Phormidesmidales; family Phormidesmidaceae; genus Phormidesmis. The sequence continues at coordinate 294,675 of CAWHWK010000009.1, forward strand.
CTTTACTGGCTCTTAGTTGCACTCATGCTGGTTGGGTTAGTAGGTGCTTTTGTCCCTGCTATGCCAGGGGCTGGGCTGATTGTTTCTGCAGTCATCATTTGGACACTTGTTAGCCCGGTTGCAGTAAGCTACACCGCTTTGATCACCGCAGTCGTCGCTTTTGTACTGAGTTTGGGCATTGGCTATCTGGCTACTTACCTAGGCGCAAGGCGAGTTGGCGCAAGCAAGTGGGGCCAGATTGGTTCAGTTATTGGGCTGATTATTGGATTTTTGGGCCTGTTACCAGCCCTACCGGTAGGCGGGCCGCTGCTAGGGATTTTGATCGGCACAATGCTAGGTGCCTTTATCGGAGAATTCATTTACCGAAAAGAGCTGGCTTTCTCTGAGCGACTCCAGTTTTCAGGCAAAGTTAGCCTAGCTGTGGTGGTCAGCTCACTAGTAGGGACGCTGCTTGAAGGACTGTTGGCGCTAACCGCCATCGTTGTTTTCTTATGGACGACATGGCCACAGTCAGGCATTTCGTCAGGCTTCTCTCTGTAGTGCTAGCCTTCTGTAGCGCTAGCCTAAAGACTACTGAAGTAGCTGTAGCAATCTGGACTGTTTGCACCATTTTTATCAAGATTTCCAGAAATAGCTTCATACAGCTTTATACAGTTTTGTTGGGAAACTTTTCACCAGCTAGTATCTTCTTAAATTAGAAGGCAAATAGCGTATTTCTACGGATGCCTTATGTTTACATAACTGCCTGGGCACCGATGAATATACGACCAACTGTTCAATCACTACTTCGGACAGCCGCTCGCTCTCCGCTCAAAACAGCAGCGTCCAAAATAACAGAGCCTATAGCAGGGGCCAAAACAGCAGTCTCAAAAGAGGGTCAACCCCTTTCGTTAGCCACTGCTCAATCACCTGTTTCACCGCACTCCATTTCACAGCACTCTATTTCACCGCATCCTGTTTCACAGCACTATGCCATCTTACAAATGGGGGTCACCATCTGGAATCAATGGCGCTGTGAGGAGTCACTGGTCATTCCCGACCTACGAAATGCCGATTTGAGTGGCATGGCATTAGAAAATATCAATCTCTCACGCGCCGATCTGCGCGGTGCCAAGCTCGACAACGCCTATTTGTACGATGCAGATTTCTATAAAGCCGATTTACGAGGCGCTAGCCTAGTTCGAGCCGGGTTAGTGGGAGCCAGCTTTTACCTGGCTAACTTATCACGGGCTAATTTAGAGCGCGCCTACCTCAATTACAGCGATTTGAGCAGCGCTAACTTCACAGAGGCTAGCCTAAAAGCGACTAATCTACAGGACGCTTTGCTGACGAAAGCGACGCTTGCCAACGCCCAACTGTCTGCGGCTGAAATGTCTAGCAGCCAAGACCTAACGGTAGAGCAATTTAAAAGTGCAAAGGATTCTCATTTGGCATTTGTCTCAGACGAGCTTCAGCAGCTAGTGGCGTCTTTTTCAGACACACCGTCTCTGCAAGCGGCTTTAGATACCGATCCGAAAGGCAGCGCTCCAAAAGACAGCGCTTGGAACAATAGTGATACGAGCAGCGCTTTGCCGACCGCAGAAAGTGCGAATATTGAGTCGTCTCGGATGACCCCTTCAATCGAGATTGCCTACAGAGCAAGATTAACCGTATAGCGCTGGCATAGCGATCCAATTTCCGCCCTGGTTCATTGACTGAGAGAGCCCGGTGAGGATAGAGACAAGCTCTCGGCCAGTGTGGCCGGATGAAAGATTAGAGGGTTCGTTGTGGCGAACGCACTGGACAAAGTGATCGCAAAGATTAGCCAGTGGTTCTGATGGGGGCACTGTTAGGGTCTGCCTTTTTACCTGGGTGGGCGCGAACCAGCCGTCTTGCTCAATTAGATGGCCCTGCTGCTGTACGACAGGACTCTCTTTATTCATTTCGTTAAAAATGAGGGTGGCGCGATCGCCAACAATACAGATTCTTCTTTGCTTGTCAGGATTGGCCCAGCAGAGATGGAGATGGGCCTGGAACCTGCTGGCATATTGGAGTTTGCAGTAGACCACGTCTGCAAGCCCGTGAGGAGAAAGAGCAGGGGTAATATTGGGCTGTAGCCAGCTGCTGCCCTGAGCCTGGACCTGTGTAGGGCAGGCGTTGAGCCAGTGATTGAAAATGGCAATGTCATGAATGGCTAAGTCCCAAAGGGCATCGACATCGCGGCGGACAGGGCCAAGGTGGGTGCGGGTGGCATAGCCGTAGCGAGGGGTGCCAATGGCCGGTAAAGAGGCTTTGGCGGTAGCGACTGCGCTGTGGAATAGGTAGGTATGATCAACAACAAGCTGCTTTTTTTGCTGCGTAGCTAGGTCGCACAGGGACTGGGCGCTGGCAATATCGAGGGTAAGGGGCTTTTCGGCGAGGACGTGTAGACCTTGCTTTAGGGCGGTTTTGATCAGTGGGTAGTGGGTGGCTGCGGGGGTAGCGATCGCAACCGCATCCAATCCATCCAAAGCGATCGCGGCTTGCCAATCGCTCAGCAGCACCACCGAATCATCGAGTTCAGCCGCCAAAGCCGACAGCCTAGACTCAGAGGCTTCTGCTACTGCCCGCAGTCTAATCTGTGGGTGTGCTAAAAAATTACGCAATAGATGAGTGCCCCACCGCCCTGCGCCAAAGAGAGCCAGATTAATCGGGGCGGCGTCAATCGAGGCGGTAGCACGAATGGTCTGCGTCATCTTATAGAGAGCCTATTAGCAGAGGGCCTATTAGGAGAAACATATATCAAGAATTCCCACTTGGCTGTAGACAATCCGGGAGACAGTCCGAGCTGATAAAAGGCCGCTATTCCTCTCGGTCCATTGCTGCTTTTAGCTGACCAAAGGCAACCTTAGCAGCGGCCTGCTCAGCCACTTTCATTGATCGGCCTTTGCCCTCACCCCACAGCTTTCCTTGAAACCAGACCTGCGCCTGAAATCGCGCTTCGTCTCCGTGAACTTTGCTAATTTCGCTCACTTCATAAGTGGGCAGCGCTTTGTAATGAGACTGAGTGAGTTCTTGTAAGGCGGCTTTGTAGTTTTGTTTAGCTGGATCGGTCTGTAAGGCCTGGGTCAGCCGGATAAAGTGAGGATCGAGCCAAGGGCGGATCAAGCTGAGATTGCCGGTACTGAGATATAGCGCCCCGAGGATGGCTTCAAAGGTATCGGCTAGCCGCGAGTCTGCCCCGGCTTTGTCACCCGCAGCGCTGCGGGAAAGGACAACATAGCGACCGAGATCGTACTGTTTGGCAAGCGTGGCCAGGATGCGATCGCTGACAATTTGCGATCGCACCGCAGACATATCGCCCAGCGGCATTTCTGGATACGTTTCCATCAAAAACTCAGCCGCCGCTAGCCGTAGCGCAGCATCTCCCAAAAACTCTAGCTTTTCATTATTGCGATGGGCCGAGCTAGAAATATCTACCACCGCTAGCTGCAGCAAATCTTGCCGAATAAGCGTGGGCGCTACCTGGAGCTGAGCCAGCAGCGGCGATAAATCAGCAGCATGAGGTGCAATGTTTGAATCAGTCATGCGCACCGATTGAAATGGAAAAAAATCTAGAGTTGGACCTAAGCCGGGTTCTGTTCTTTGCCTGTCAAAAGACCGACAAAGGTGGTTATCTATCTAGGACGTCTGTTACCAGACGCCTCAAGCGGCACACTAAAAGCGGAGCCGGTAAAAAGTCAACCGTCGCTCCTCGGCCTTGCACCCAACCGGGGTTTACCTGGCCAGCACCTCTCGATGCTGCCGGTGCGCTCTTACCGCACCCTTGCACCCTTACTCGTAAAAGTCGAAAACCGACTTCCCGTTAGCGGTATGTTTCTGTGGCACTCTCCTCACGGTCGCCCGCACTGGGCGTTACCCAGCAAGTTTGACTTTTTGGGAGCCCGGACTTTCCTCAGGTACAGCAAAGCAGCCATTTAAAGACATCTGCTAAAAACACCTGCCGCTGCCCCGCAACCACTGAGCCAACTCTAGTCAACTAGTGTATCGTCTCTAGTCCTACGAATGATTATTTTTAGCAAGTTTCCGCTGAGCGTATCTTGAGCGGATCTACCGCTTTTTGGCAGGTGCCTTTGTGGCCCAAAACCAACTATTTTTAGGGCGGTTGCGATCGCCTACCTGTCTTAGCAGCCAGCGTAACGGCGGTAGCGCGATTTGGTCGGGCTCAATTTCTAGCTCAAAGACAAACGGCACGAGCAGGTTGATCAGCTTGCTGTTCGGCTCGGTCACATGCTTAATCCCAATCATTAGATCAAGCGTGCAGAGCGGCTGAATGTTTTTTTCGTCGGTGGTGGGATCGCTCATCTGTGAAAGCTCTACGCGCTCTTCTAAATCGATAAGTGGACTCGCTAAGACCATTTGCCGAGCTTCAGCGTCATAGGCGTAGTTTCGCTCAATAGTGACATCGGCGTTGACGCCACTTTGTGGGTTGATGATGCTAAAAATTTGGGGCTGCGATAAATCACTGGGCATATTGGGCGTACTGCGAATGATGCGATGGCCTTCTTCAAAAATTTCTAACGAGCTGTGGTCCCAGTTGACATAGACATGCATGTCGCTAGTGTCGTTTCTGACCGCAACGGAGAGGTAGGGAATTTTCCTCAGCTTTTGCTGGCCGATAGGGGCAACTCGAATATATACTCGTCCCGCAAATACGTTTAAAATGCCTTCTTCGCTAAGACCTTGTTTTTTTAGATTTTTGGCTTTAGGCGATTGCAGCACTGGTCGCTCTGGCTTGTGGACAGTGAGCTGTAGCGCCATGAATTTCAGCTTGCCAATTGCAATGTCCTCAACAGATGTCTTGATGTGCTTGGCGTCTTTTTGATGGTTGAGCTGATCTTGGGTCTGCTGTGTCAAAAATTCTTTGTCCAAATGAATGATGACTCTATCTTCCTGCCTCTTTTCTAGCGACAGTGCCATCTTATAAAGGACGTAAAACACCACCAAAAAGTAGACAAATAGGAGAAGCGTTTCCATAGCTATCGAGAATGTTGGCCAGAATTGCCCCTAAGCTTACACCGAGGTTCACCCATCGGGTGACATCCCGGCACATTTGCAATTATTGACGCTGCTAGACAGGCATGGGGCCATGGCAACATTGGAATTTGCGATCGCTTCAAACCGCACTACATACTTCACATCTGAGTCCTAACACTTAAGCGACTTTGCCTTCAGGCGAATACCCCGGCTGATTTTCAACAGGCAAAGCTTCCCCTTCCCGGTTTCTTACCTATTTAGCTCATAGACTTTGCACATACTCAAAACCATCTCAATGGCGACCGTCGTTCATCTTAGAAATAAAGGCCCAAAAGAATGTCTCCCTTACCAACCTTTCCATTACCTAATCCGGCTACCCGATCAAGGTTAGCTGCTAGCTCTATCGAACCAATCCAGGTTTTCTGTGATGACGGCATTTTGACCATAAGACTCAATCGTCCTCATGTATTGAATGCCATTGACTTAGACCTGGTAGAACAGCTCAGCGAGCAGCTTCACCAGGTCGCCATAAATCCAGCTATCCGAGCCGTAATTATTACCGGTGAGGGTCGAGCCTTTTGCTCTGGCGGCGATCTCAAGTTTGCCTATCAAGCTAACCCTGAACGGCCTGGTGATTCGTTTTTGGCACTGACGGCCATCTTGCATGACTGTATCGAGACGATTCGTTCAATGGATAAACCCGTAATTGCTGCCATCAACGGTCCAGCCGCGGGGGCTGGCTTGTTCCTGTCGCTAGCCTGTGACTTTCGGGTCATGGCGCGCTCAGCCTATCTCAAGCAATCCAATACCACCTACGGACTATCGTTACCGGCTGGCGGCACGTTTAGCCTGCCTCGACTTGTGGGTTTGGGCCAAGCCTTGGAGATTATTTTGCTAGATGAGCCCATCGCTGCTCACAAGGCCCACCGCATTGGACTGGTTCAACGGGTTGTACCGCGAGCACGGCTAGTTGCAGAGGCTCAAACGTTGGCTAAACGCATGGCGGCAATGCCTATTAATACCCTAGGCCAAACTAAGCGGCTATTAAATGAATCGTTCTATAGCACCTTGACGGAACAGCTAGCCGCAGAACGACAAACCATTGCCCAGGCAGCAAACTCGTCTGAGGGACGAGAGGGCATCGCCGCCTTTATGCAAAAACGACAGCCCCAATATCAATAGTCGTCACAAAATTCGTCACAAACAGACATTACAGGCAAACAGGAAAGCCATGGATTATCCTGTTTTTGCAAGACAATTTATAGCAAGTTATCAGGGGGCAATACCTTTTATCGAAGTCCATTCAAAACTTGTTTTAAAGTAGCCCAAGAACAGGCTGAGATCCTATTGTTTCGGCCTGTTCTTAGGTAGCTGCTCTACAGAGTTTGTGTTTCTTCTGATAGATATTATTGCTCATTCAAACTGTTACAATGGAGGCATATAAGATAACGTACAAAAGATGAAGTTAGAGATTGCTATTTTCTTCAAAAGTGGCACTTTCTTCATACAAGCCGGGAGAAGATAAACCATGAAAACGCTAGCTAACTTACTCGCTAGAACGGATAGCCAAGTATCCATCAGCAAGGTATCTAGCAAGGCGGTTTATGCGTCTGTAGTTGCGCTTGGATTAGCGGGTGCCACTGCGATGATGCTTCCCCAGGCAGCCAGCGCTGCGAACCCAGCCGATATCGCCCAGCTAACGGAAATGGGCATTTGCAAAGCCTGCGACCTGTCTGAGGCCGACCTGACCGGTGCGCATTTGATTGGCGCGGATCTGCGAGAGGCCAATCTAACTGGCGCAATTTTGACAAATGCCAATCTAGAAGGTGCTGACTTAACCGGAGCCACCTTAATAGATACCGATTTTAGTGGAGCTTTTTTAACCAACGCGTTATTGGACAACACGATCATTACCAATGTTGACTTTTCTGGTGCAACCTTGATTTATACCAGTCTTGACAACGCTGATGTGGACAACGTTAATCTAGTGGGTGCTAACGTCATCAATACACCGATTAGCATTGGCGGCAGCTACGACCAGTAGTCAGCGGTTATGACAGTCAGTGACTTCACTGGTAATGGATCTAACGGTAAGTATCGGTGCTTGCGATCGCTACGTTTGCTCACAGGCCCCGATACTCACCCAGCTAGTAGAACCGTCTTGCCAATGCTCTTTTTTCCAGATCGGTGCATTGTGCTTGAGCGTATCAATGGCATACTGGCAGGCGGCAAACGCTTCACCTCGATGCGGACTACCGACGGCGACGAGAACGCTAATTTCGCTGACGGTTAACTTGCCAGTACGATGGTGAATTACAACGTGAGTGATATCAGGCCACTGCTTGCGAATTTCAGCAGCAATCTGCTTAAAAACGCTAAGCGCCATAGGTTCGTAGGCTTGATACTCTAGAGCGACAACCGGCAGGCCGTCTGTTTGGTTACGTACCATGCCGCTAAAAAGAGCGATCGCGCCGTTTTTCCCATCATCTGCCTGCTGATAAGCCACCGCGAGATCCAGTGGGGCAAAAGTGATGGCAAAGCTATCTGCCACCGGCTCATCCATCTGCGTCGCCAGCTCAAAAGGTAGCCCAGCCGTCATATCGTTATCCCCTTTTCGTCAAAGAGTAGTCATTAGAATAATTTGTCTTAGTGAGCGGTGCTTGCTCACGATACAGCTGCTCAAGCTGAGTGATATTGTGGCTTAGCGTATAGCGCTCTAGTACGCGCGAGCGGGCCTTTTGCCCCAGCATCGCCGTCATTTCTGGCTGCTCACGAAACAGCGGAAACAAGGTTTGTAGCTGACTAGACACTCTCTGCGTCTCGATCACAACGCCTGCGCCTTGGTCAAGCACTTCCCCATCAGCGCCAGCATCAGTCGCAACGCAGGCTGTACCGCAAGCCATCGCTTCTAGTAGCGACAGCGATAGCCCTTCTACCAATGATGGCAAAATAAAGCAGTCGGCTCCCCTCAAAATTTCGATGCGACGCCCTTCATTGGCCACAAACCCAAGCCAGATGACGCTACGATCTGGATAAAAGGCTTTAAGAGAAGACTCCAAAGGCCCGCTGCCGACAATTACGAGCCGGTCGTTTTTATGCATTTTGGCTGAGCGCCAGCCTTTGAGCAAAGATTCTACATTTTTTTCAGGTGAGAGCCTGCCCTGATAAACGTAGAGCTGCCGTGCACCTAGCTCGGCTTTGATATGCGAAGTCCCTGGCGAGTAGCGAGAAATATCTACTCCATTGGGAATGATGGCGATGCGATCAGCCGGAACCCCTAGCTTGATTAGCAAGTCACGCTGGACCTTAGAAAAAATGATGACCTTATCGTAGTGGGCAAGGCGAGGGGCATAGACTTGATAGGCAAAATGCTGCGTGCTGGAAGAAAGGTTGCGTCGCTTTTGATCGAAAGCGGGGTGAAAAGTAGCGACAAGTGGAATATTGAGGCTTCGGCAAATCTCCGGCAGCTTGAGATCTAGCGGAGAGAGAATTAGCGAAGCGTGAACAATGTCAGGCTGAAGTTTCTCTAGAACTTCAGTTAGGCGACGGGCTGATCCAAGCGTTGGAATTGTTAAGATCTGAGACTTAAAAATAAAAGGCAGCGAGACCTCTTTATAGTCTTCAGGATCATCGGCCGCTTCGTCAGACTGGGCAAAGTGCAGAAAGGTAACACGATGGCCTCTGTCTAACAGCGCATTGGTAATTTCCTTGCCATAGGTAACGTTGCCACAAAAGGGAGATTTTTTACCAAGCCACGCAATATGCATTTGTAAAATTAAAGCGCTTTATTAGCTTTTCATGGGGGATCAAAGCCATTCAGGCTAATAGTAGTATATGCGCATCGGACTCTGTATAGGATTTGACCATCTGTATTTTCTCTTACTCAGTCTTCAGGTCTTGTTTCTCATTCATTGAGGCGTTAACTAGCGACCAGGTAAAAAATCCGCCGATAGACACAAGCACTGCTAGCAGTCCAAAGACGGCCCTGAGGCCCAAAAATGTTTCAGCGATTCCGGCGACAGCGAGCGGCAGGCTAAGCGCAATATTCACCACATTATTTTGCAGCCCAAATACCTTGCCGCGCATCTCTTCGGGCGTTTGCTCTTGGATGGTTGTTTGCATCGGAATGCCGATCATGGCACCGAAAAAACCTAGCCCGCCAATGAGACCTAAGCTGGGCCAAAGCTGCGCGGGTGCCAAAGACAGGCCCGTAAGCATAGCGGCCATGCCCAGTGATCCGACTAGCCCTAGCTGGGGCCGGGAAAATCGCTGGCCAAACTGACCAATAGCAACCGCACCGATCGCTAGCCCGACCCCGCCCGCTGCTAGCAAAAAGCCAAACTGCGAGGACTTGATAGTAGGAATCACTTCGGCGAGGCGAACAGCCAGTACCGCAAGGGCCGCAAATACAGAAAACAGCACGACTAGCTGAATTAAAGCGCTGCGGACTTGAACCTGCTTTTGCAAGTACTTCAGGCCGTCTTTGATGTCTTCCCAAGCGTGTGTCTGTTCAGGGTTATCGGCTTTGACTTCTTTGGTGGTAATGAGTAGAAGTAGGATGCCTGCGATCGCATAGCTCAGACCCACCAGCACAGACTTACCTACGCCTGTTCCTCTATCTATTGGTGCTAGCAGCGTATCGGCCAGCGCCAACAGCGGCTCGCCCACAGCAAACCCAATAATGACCGAAGCCATCATAGTGGTGGTATAGAGCGAATTAGCAGGCAGCAGGTTTTCTTCTTTTACAATCAGCGGAATAACAGCCTGCTCTGCTGGGGCAAAAAACTGGGTTAGCGCCGAAATCAAAAACGTCACCGTCAGCAAAATATAAAATCCGACTGGCAGCCCAGCCACCTGCCAGCCAGCACTCACCCACAGCAGCGCAGGCAACAGCACCACGAGCAGCCCGCGCAGCAGATTCGTAAGCACAAGCACCGGTTTTTTACGCCACCTGTCGACATACACCCCGGCCAAAGACCCAAATAAAACCGCCGGAATTGTAAACGCGATCATAATCGCTGAAACCCAGCCGCTGATGGTTTGCTCGGGTGACTTGTAAGTATCGGAAATAATGGCAATCATCAGCACCAGATAGACTTTGTCAGCCAGCTGGGAAAAGACTTGACCACTCCACAGCGTTAGAAAGTTGCGGTTGCGAAAGACTGGCCAAAGACCATTTTCTGGTATAGACAGTGCAGCTAAATTGTCGCCCGATGTGCCATTGGTTGTGTCATCGGGTTCGGTTGTGTCATCGGTTAAGGCGGCGGTGCTGGTTTCCTGATTGAGAACATTGGAGGCGTTCTGGTTTTCTTTCTGGTTCTCTTTCTGGTTCTCTTTCTGACTTTCTTTTGGGCTCTCGTCCTTGCCCTCTTTCTGGCAATCTAAAGCGTCTTGTGAGCTATTGGCAGTGTTGGTGTCAGTCTCAGGCTCGCGAAGCATGGGTTGGTGGGGTGAAGCAGGTATCAATGAGGGCCGCTGACCGAATGGGGCGATCGAACTGGTACTGCGTGTACTGGCGCAGGGCTTTTTCAATGTGTCGCCACATCAGATGAGGCCCTGATTGGGTTAACTCGCTCGAAAAACTAGGTACGGTTAGAGCGCCTCGCTTTGGGGTGTCTAGCTTTGGGGTTCCTGCTTTTATTGTGCCTGATTGTGGATCGAATTGTGAGCTTAGGCTGCTAGCAGAGGTCAGTACTAGCTCTGGTTTGCTGAGCTGTTGCATTAGGGCAAGCTCGGCGGCGCTGAGGTAGATGACAACGCCATTTTCCTGATCGACGGCTTTGGCGAGCTTGGTTTGCAGCCCAGCTGGTAGCGCCTTGGAGGGTGCAGCAGGCCGATTGGTAGCGGCTGTATTGGTAGCGGCTGTATTGGTAGCGGCTGTATAGCTAGACTGTTCATCGGCGACCAGCGGGCGGGTGTCCATCTCGCTTGATTGCGATCGCTCATTAAATCGCGGCTCAACAGCCTTTATCCGCTCGGCTTGGAGTCGCTCCATTTCTTGGGGCGCGATCGCCCCGCCTGCCGATACGCTAAAGCCCACTCGCCAGTCTGGGTTGCCTAGCTCAATGGTCAGGGGCTGACGGGTGAGACAGCAGCGAAAGACTTCGGGGGCAACGCCTGCTAATGCCAGCAAATGAAAAGTAGCTTGAGCCAAGCAGGCCAATACATTGGTCTGATCGGCAGCTTCTATTCGCGACAGGTGCTCTATCAGTAAATAGTACAGATCTGCTTGAGGCTGTTCGCTGAGCGCCTGAGCAAGGACGATTTCGGCGAGATACTGGCTAGCTGTCAGCTTAGCCAGATTTCGGCTAAGGCCCGGAAAGGACTGTAGGGTTTCGGCCTGAATGAGTTTGTCGATGGATTTGCCCTGAGTGAAGAGCAAGTCATTGACAACAAACAGGCCGGATCGCCCGCCTAAGCTGGACTTGTGTTTACGCGCGCCGGGTGCGATCGCTCTGACTAGCCCATACTCTTTAGTCAGCACGGTTACTAGCCGATCCGACTCACCCATCGGCATTCCCTTCAGGTTAATGCCAGTTGCCTTATAGGTGCGTTGTTTCATATATGCTGTTTCATATATTTCTTCATGTTTTTTCCAGATGGAACCGGTGGATTAGTCCGGCCCTGACTCGGCCTGCATCTGTAATATTTCAGGGCCACGAGAAGTGCCCAGCCGGTTCGCCCCAACTTCTATCAGGGCGATCGCCTGTTCTGGAGTACGAATGCCACCGGCTGCTTTAATACCAATGCGATCGCCTGCTACCTGCCTAAGCAGCTTTACGTCTTCTACCGTAGCGCCGCCTTGCCATCCGGTGCCAGTCTTTAAAAACGTCACCCCGGCGTCTAAACAAACCTCTGCGGCCAGTCGCTTTTCTGCTGGGGTAAGGATGTTGGTCTCTAAAATGGCCTTCACCGATTGCCCAGTTAGCTCTACAATCGTCGCGATTTCTTTGTGCAGCTGATGGGTATCGCCCATCTTCAACCAGCCCAGATTGATCACCACGTCCAGCTCCTCAGCGCCGTTTTCAGCAGCCTCTTGCGCCTCATATAGCTTCGTTTTAGAAGTCGTCGCACCGCTGGGAAAGCCAATGACTGTACAGACTTTTGGCCGTTTGTTGTGCAATAGCTCTACCGCTAAAGGGACATATACGGGGTATATGCAAACAGCCGCAAACTGGTAGGTGTCGGCCTGCTCGCACAGCTGACGGATATGATTGGCGCTAGCCGCAGGGGCAAGCAGCGTGTGGTCAATAAAAGGGGCCAGATCGATATCAGCGGTTACCGGTGCATTGCTCATGTGAACTCATCAAGTTTTTATGGCACGTTTATATGAAAATACTGAACCTTGACGTTAGGTAACCCAGTGAGCCGTTATATGTAAGTAGAGTCACTATAGATAAAGCGTGCTTTGGTTCATTATTCCTGACTTTGACCGAAAGTGCCGAGTCGCGGCTCGATAGGGGCAATCTGGAGACATCTGATCTTCATCTCCTGCCGCCGCGCGCTCATGCCGCCTGTTCCCGCTCCTACAAAACTGTCAAAACTGTTTATCCTTAGCTTACTCCCTCTGTTATGACCGTACCGCTCATTTCAGCTATTATCTGCACGCACAACCGTGAGCAGTACCTTGGCGCAGCGATTGACAGTTTGCTGGCGCAGACCCTCGATTGCTACGAAATTATTGTGGTGGACAACGCCTCTACCGATGCGACCGCTGCGATCGCCAAGTCCCGTGTCGACAGCGCTGCCAATAACGCTGCTAACACTAAGGTTCGCTATATTTACGAGCCAACGCTGGGTCTGTCTGTTGCCCGTAACCGAGGGGCCAAAGAGGCCCAGGGCGAAATTCTAGCCTATCTAGACGATGACGCAGAAGCTAGCGCTGGGTGGCTGAGCGAGCTGCTAGCGGTGTTTGAGGCCAATGAAAGCATTGCGATCGCCGGTGGAAAAGTCACCTTAATTTGGCCGCCTAACGCCCAGCCCCCTCGCTGGCTATCAGACGATCTCTCTAGCGGTTTAGGAGCCTACGATCTAGGCGACGAGCTTGTCTACATTCAGCAGCCTTCACTCACACCGCGCGGTCTTAACTATGCGGTGCGCAAATCCTTCTTACAGACCGTTGGCGGCTTCGACACGCACCTAGGCCGCGTTGGCAAAAACTTACTCTCCAACGAAGAGCAGCAGCTCACCCGCTTGGCTCTAGAGCGCAACCAGCAGGTTGCCTATGTTCCAAGCGCGCTAGCGGCTCACAACGTCGCCCCGGCCCGGATGAAACCCGGCTGGTTCCTCAGCCGCAGCTGGTGGCAAGGCATCAGCGAGAGCTACCGAGAGCAGGCCAGCGGCAGGACCGGCGTCTGGCAGCTAAAAGGCGGCGGCGAAAGACTGATTCGCGGCCTGTATAAAACCCTCAAATACATTCATTCGCCCTCGCAGCGCTTTGAAAACTTTGCTTACGCCTACGGCCAAATCGCCTACTTAGGTAGCGTCATTCGTCACTTGGTGCGACGGCAGCCCAATCCCCAATCGGTAGCCTGACCGCTCGTCTCGTCGCCTACGCTTATGCTCAAACTCAACTATCTTCTTTGCCATGACACCTGCATCCATTCCCGTTTCCGTCCTGATTCCTGCCAAAAATGAGGAAGAAAACCTACCCGCTTGTTTAGCGAGCCTAGTCCAAGCCGACGAAGTGTTTGTGGTGGACTCGAACAGCGAAGACCGCTCAGTCGAGATAGCCGAAAGTTTAGGCGCAAAAGTGGTTCAGTTCGACTTTAACGGTCGCTGGCCTAAGAAGAAAAACTGGTCGTTAGAGAACTTGCCTTTTCGCAACGAGTGGGTACTCATCGTAGACTGTGACGAGCGCATCACCCCCGAGTCTTGGGCTGAGATTGCCGAGAAAATAAAAAATCCGGACCTAGATGGCTACTACATCAACCGCCGGGTCTTTTTTCTGGGCAAATGGATTCGCCACGGTGGCAAATACCCCGACTGGAACCTGCGACTATTTCGCCACGCCAAAGGCCGCTACGAAAACCTCAACACCGAAGACATTCAAAATACTGGCGACAACGAAGTGCATGAGCACGTCATGATTCCGCATGAAAAAGTGGGCTACTTAGCCGAAGACATGCTCCACGAAGATTTTCGCGATCTGTACCACTGGCTAGCTCGCCACAACCGCTACTCTAACTGGGAAGCGCGGGTATATTACAACCTGCTAACCGGTATGGGCGATGATGGCACTATTGGAGCCAACCTATTTGGCGATGCGGTCCAAAGAAAGCGCTTTCTCAAGAAGATTTGGGTTCGCCTACCGTTTAAGCCTTTTTTGCGCTTTATTCTTTTCTACTTTATCCAGCTCGGCTTTTTAGACGGGCACGCAGGCTATGTGTACGGTCGTTTGCTCAGCCAGTACGAGTACCAAATTGGCGTGAAGCTGTACGAGCTGAAGTTTGGCGGACGGCTCAATAAGATGGCGACTGAAAAAGAGATGGGGAGTGCTCTGCCTACGGAGAAAATCGCTGGCCAAGGAACGTGAAAGCTGGCTTAGTTGGCTAGTTTAGCTGGCTAGTTTAGGTGCCTATTTACAGGACATGAATAGTGGATGCATCTTCTCAGGAATTAATTAATCGAGAATCAATTGACCAGGAATCAGTCGGTCAGAAATCAGTCGGCCAGAAATCAATCGAGGCTGAAGATTTTGAGCGCCTGACTCCTCAGAATTTGGGCGACTATGGTGAGCTGCCTTTTGTCGATCTACAGCAGTATCACGAGCCTGGATACGATGCAGGCGGCTCTAGGCTAGCGATGTTGATCTGGTGGCTGGTGCAGGCGATTTGTTTTCCGCTGTCGCCTCACTTTGCGCACGGGTTTCGGCGATCGCTGCTACGCCTGTTTGGCGCTCAGATCGGCGCAGGTGTAAGAATTCGGCCTACCGCTCGCTTTACCTATCCTTGGAATGTCGAAATCGGTGACTATAGTTGGGTAGGCGACGATGCCGTCTTCTATAGCCTGGCACCGATCAAGGTCGGACAGCACTGTGTCATTTCTCAGAAAAGCTACCTCTGTACCGGTAGCCATGACATTGCAGACCCGCGCTTTGGCCTGATAACTGGCGAAATTATCGTAGAAAATGGAGCCTGGATCGCTGCCGACTGCTTTGTTGCTCCCTCAGTGCGAATAGGAGCTAATGCGGTAATTGCGGCCCGCAGCGGTGTGATGCGCTCTATGCCGTCAGGGCAGGTCTGTTCGGGAACGCCCTGCAAGCCAAAAAGACCAAGACCGATGGCCAAAACCGATAGGCCAAGACCGATAGGCCAAGACCGATAGGCCAAGACCGATAGAGTAAAAAGCAGCGTGGGTATTGACAGCGTAAGCTACTAGCTGCAGGTGATACTAAGCCTGGTGGGACTAAGGATCGAGAATTAAATAACCTGACCAAGTTGCTACTGCTTGCCGCCCTCACGCCAGCCCTCTCCCGAGGGGAGAAGGGTTAGGCATGAGGGCTCAGGAATTGCGCATCTTATTAAATCTTTGATCCTAAGCAAATTCAAGAAATAAAATCAGGAAACTTTGGCAACTGACGCTCGTCTTAAAAAATAGCGAGGTTGCAGCCTTCGAGAATCTCAAAGACTTCTCAGGCAATTTGAGGTGGTGTTCAGTATTTCTGAGTACCTCTAATTAATCGGCGTTGCTGTAATAGGTGCTGCTAACAAAAGCGGCAGAAGCGCTGATGATAAGCTGCCAACAGCAGTTTTTTTAGAAGACATATCAGAATCTAGAGCGAATCAAAAAGCAGACTAATTGAAGGGTTTATGATCTACGAAGAGCGAATAGAAGAGATTGACCTTCAGCGCTACTGGCTGGTTTTAAAGCGGCGGTGGCGTCCGGCAGTAGCAGTGTTTGCCCTGACTGTGCTAGCTGCGTTCGGTGCGGCGGCTACACAGAAACCGCTGTGGGTGGCGACGGCTAGGCTGCTGCTGCGCAATGCCCAAACGTCTGAGCTGACGGGTGTTGCCAAAGAGCTAGGCGATTTGAATTCGCTAAAGCTAACGAGCGACCCTTTGGCCACCCAAGCGGAAATCATTTTTTCGCTGCCGATTCTAGAATCGACGATTGGCGCACTTAATCTGCGCGACGCAGAGGGTGAGCTAATTACGCCTGAGAATTTGGCAGAGGATCTGACGGTGGAGCCGTTAGGTGAGACCGACTTGATTGCGATTTCTTACCGTTCGGGAAACGCAGAGCTATCGGCGGCAGTCGTCAATCAGATTATGAGTTCTTATGTTGAGGCGAATGTCAACGCTCAGCGCTCGGAGGTGATTGCAGCCCGTGAGTTTTTAGAAGAAGAGCTGCCTCGTGCTCAGCAAGAGGCAGACAGCTTGAGTGAAGCGCTAAGGCTGTTTAATGAAGGCAATGGTATTGTCTCGCTGCCAGAAGAAGCGGGGGCCGCGGTTGGTGCGATCGCCAATATCGATCAGCAAATCAGCCAAATTCAAATCAACTTAGTCGAAGCAGACAGCCGCATGTCGCAGCTTTCTAGCCAGCTAGGCATGAGTTCTAGAGAAGCGCGTGGCTTGGCAACGCTGACTGAGACGCCCGCTGTACAATCAGCCCTCGCTCAGCTACAAGATACCCGCTCGGAGCTGGCCACTGCCCTGACACGCTACACGCCGCGCCATCCTACAGTGCGATCGCTGCAAAGACAAGAG
The DNA here is from genome assembly GCA_963833005.1 of uncultured cyanobacterium. Classification (GTDB taxonomy): domain Bacteria; phylum Cyanobacteriota; class Cyanobacteriia; order Phormidesmidales; family Phormidesmidaceae; genus Phormidesmis. The sequence continues at coordinate 311,378 of CAWHWK010000009.1, forward strand.
CAAGCCGCAATTGGCGTATTGCAAAGCCGCGTTGCCGAAGTCGTAGGCCCGCAAGCCTCTGCGGGGCTGCTGGGTATGAGTGACATTGACAGAAACCTGGCCGATCAGCTAGTGCAAGCAGAGCTAAGTCGGGCTAGTTCTTATAACCAATTGGCCACACTCGTCGCCACTCGAGATGCATACCGCCAGCAGGGGGAAGAATTTCCTCGCTTGAGACAGACAGAGACAGAGCTAGTTCAGCGTCGCAACACGGCTGAGACCGCCCTAGAGAGCCTGCGGCTGCGGCTGCAAGAAGTGTCGCTTGCTGAAAAGCAGATTGTCGGCAGTGCCAGAGTGATAGAACGAGCGGTGCCGCCACAGGAGGCGACGGTAGAAGGGAAGATAAAGTATTTGCTAGCGGGCGCGGTCGTAGGTACGTTTTTGGGCATTGCGACGGCCTTTTTCCTCGATCTTATCGACCGCTCTTTGAAGACTGTGAAAGACGGCGAGAAAATATTTGGCTACGTGCTGCTCGGTGTGATTCCTCAGTTTGAGTTGAGCAAAGCACCGCTGTTAGAGGCAATGGCAGAAGAAGATGGGTTGCCTTCTCGTCGAATTGTGACGCGCACAAGCGCCTATCCGCTGCTGTCAGGCGCGTACCAGATGCTACAGGCTAACTTGCGCTTTATCAGCTCAGATAAAAAGCTAAAAGCGCTAGTGATGACCAGTTCGGTCGCCGGAGAAGGTAAGTCTGAGGTCTGTGCGAACTTGGCAGCAGCAGTAGCGCAGACGAATCGGCGGGTGCTGCTAGTGGATGCAGATATGCGATCGCCCAACCAGCACCATCTATGGAATTTGATCAACTCAGTCGGGCTAAGCCATGTGCTGGTGGGCGAAGGCAGCTTGCAAAAAGCGCTTCAGCCAGTAACGGCTAACCTCACGGTGCTGACGGCAGGTGTGGTGCCTCCTAACCCAATGGCGCTGCTAGATTCTGAACGGATGGCCAGCCTCATTGAGCTGTTTAGAGAAGAGTTTGACTACATCATATTTGATACACCTTCGCTATCTGGAACGGCAGACGCAGCGGTCCTGGGCAACTTGGCAGACGGCGTGCTGATGGTTATGCGACCTCGGCATGTGCCCTATGACCGGGCGCTTGCGGCTAAAACGCTACTCGCGCGTTCGGGCGCGCCAGTGTTAGGGATGATTGCCAACGGCGTCAATAGCAAGAATGACTTTGGCGAGTATTCCTATGACGCTCGTGAGCTGACCGAGATGGCTAGCCGGACGGCAACAGGTGCCCAAGACCAAATCGAAAAAGAATACTCAGAAGGGTTGCCCCTAGCTCGAAAGCAACCTCACAATTTCCTTTAGAGCGTTCCTTTAAAGCGGCGATGACTTTGCCGTTATCAACGATGCGTATTTTTAAATCGGCTACTTCGCTGGCTGTCGTTGCGGTTTGGATGATGGCTACAGCAGGTGAGGGTGCGATCGCTCAAAGCCTGATAAATCCACCGCCGTTAACCGTTAACAGCTACAGCAACGCCAGCTATATCTTGGGTGCAGGCGACCAAATTTCACTTTCTGTCATCGGCTACCCAGAGTTTACCGGTACGCTGGCGGTGCTGCCCGATGGCACCGTCAATCTTCCGCTAATCGGTGCGCTCAGAGCCAGCGGCTTAACGCCCAATCAGCTCAGCGCCGTGCTGACACAGCAGATGATGGCGTACTTAGTCGATCCAGTTGTTAGCGTTGGCTTAGCGGTACAGCGCCCTGTGGTCGTGACGGTATCGGGCGCGGTGCACCGTCCGGGGCCCTTGCAGCTAAGCGGCCTTTCTACTAGCAACGGCAGCGTGCTCAATGGCAACGGCACCACCGATCCAACTTTGGATTCTCAGTTGACCGCTCAGCCAGCGATACCAACACTTTCATCCGCGCTGCTGCTAGCGGGCGGGGTGACGCGCGACGCAGATATTCGGCAGGTAACGGTTCGCCGCCCGTTAGCTGGTGGCCAGGTAGAACAGCTCTCTTTTAATCTTTGGGAAGCGATTACTGCCGATGTTGGACTAAATGATTTAGCCCTGCGCGATGGCGATTCTATTTTTATTCCAACGCTAGTTGACGATGCGATAGATCGGCGGACGGTGGCAAACTCTAGCCTAGCGCCAAGTACGGTGCGGGTGAAGGTTGTTGGTGAGGTTGTTCGACCTGGAGAGATTGAGGTGTCGCCAGATAGTTCGATTTCGAGCGCAGTTGCGATCGCGGGTGGCCCAACAGAAGATGCTCGGTTGGAAAATGTCAGCCTGGTGCGTGTAGATGGCAACGGCCAAATTCAACAAGAAGAGATTGATCTTAGAAACCTGGTTGATAACTATCAAATCGAAGAAGGCGACGTAATTGTTGTTGCCAAGCGTGGCTATCTTTCTGTGATAGATGGCATTGGGCGCGTGCTCAATCCATTGAACATTTTCCGGCTGCTGGGCTTCTAATCCGGCTGCCAAGCCTTTTAAAAGAGCTGTGAGATAAAGCTTTTAAGCCCAGCCCTTGAAGGCTAACTAAGGCGTAGACCTGAGACCTGAGACCCAGAGATAGAGCTAAGAAGTCCTGCGGACAATCGTCTTACGCGCTTCTTCAACTGAACCCAATCGTTAACTAACGTGAGGGCGAAATGGTGCTATACCCATTAATAGTCCCGTTTTGTAAACGCTCTATTTCTCTAAGGCCCCTTTTTCCATGTCAGATACGCCCGAGCTGACACCTCCCGGTCAAACGCCCCCCGGTCAAACGCCTATCGGCCCGCCGCCATCACCTCGCGATGATCATTCAAACCGCTGGTTGAAGTGGTTACTAAGGATTGGCCTTGGGCTAGGGAGCGTTGTTGCTGTTGGCGGCGTGGTGTTTGTGGTGTGGGGCGATCGCATTGTTACCCAGCTGCTGCTGCCTAGAGTTGCTAGCAGCGTGGACGAAGCCATTAAGCGGCCTGCTGAACTAGGCGATGTGGAAGGATTTTCCTTTTGGGGTGTGCGGCTAGGCAAGACGGTGATTCCCCCAACTGAGACGGATAAGACCTCAATTACGGTTGACGAGATTGAGGTGACCATTGGGCTGCGATCGCTCATCTTTCAGCAAACGCTAAAATCCAATGTTGTTCTAGTGCGGCCTAACGTATCGCTCGTGCAGGCAGAAGACGGCGAATGGACGGATTTAAGACTGCCCGAAGCGTCTGAAACAGAACAGCGAATCAAACTAGAAATTCAGTCGATCAAGGTTGAAGATGCTCAGCTAACGGCGATTCCCTATGTAGCTTCGAATTCAGAGGCTTCGAATTCAGAGGCTTCGAATTCAGAGGCTTCGAATTCAGAGACCCCGGATTCAGAGGAGCCTAATGTAGAGGAGGATACTAAAGCTGTTGTTACCCGGCAGTCTGTTGAGGTAAGCGACGCAGATGCTTTGATTGAGTTCTTTGGGGAAGAGGCTCAGGAGATCTCTTTTGAGCTGACGGGTGACGTTCGAGTGGATAGCGAAGAAGGCGTTGGTGAGAAAGGCACTAGCGAAGAGGGTGCTGACGAATTTGGAACGCTAGCTGTCAACGGCGAAGCCAATCTCGATCAGCAGGCGGTTAAAGCGAATGTGCAGGTAAACAACTTACCTGCGGCAGGGGCAAATCTTCTACTGCCCAATTCGCTAGGCATTCGTTCGGGTGTGCTAGATGCCAATCTGACGGCAGCCGCCGCGATGAACGAGGATGGCGCGCTCGATGAATCTGCGGTAGATGTAAAAGGAACAGCTCGGTTTCGCGAAGGCGTATTTTTGGCCAGCGCGCTGCCTGCGCCTGTGAGTAATGTGCAAAGCCAGCTGGTGTTCAAGGGGCGCTCGGTGAGCCTCGAAGAGACGAGCCTACAGCTAAATGACACGGTATTGACGGCGACAGGCGCGGTTGACTGGGAAAAGGGATACGACCTGACAGCCCAGATTCCAGAAATTTCGGTGGCCGAGGTGCAGGCGCTAGCGAATGTAGATTTGCCAGTTGCGGTAGACGGTGCGTTTCGGCTAGATGTGGCGGTTGCAGGTGAGCTAGAAAAACCAACGCTTGCAGGCAAGCTGGCGAGCTTGCAGCCTTTGGTTATCGACCAGCTAGCGCTGGCGGCGGTAAGTGCTGATTTTGGTCTGAGCAGATACGTTGAGGGCAATCGTTTGCCTACGCGGTTTGATTTGAATGAGCTACAGGCACGGCCTCAGGCGGGCGGTTTGGTCGTGGCGACAGGTCAAGCCGATCTCACAGACTTAGAAAATCCCATTTTCCAGCTAGTGGCTGACGCCGATTTGCCTGCGGATGCGTTGGCGCTGACCTATGGCGTTGAGCTACCAGAAGATGTGGTGCTGGGTAATTTGACCGCAGAGATACAGGCAGGCGGGGATGTGCGATCGCAAACCGCTTTTGCCCAGTGGCAGCTAGCAGAGTCTACATTTCCGGGCACGGGCGAGATTACGCTGGTAGACAACCTAGTTGCTTTAGACAATACGCGCCTACAGGTGGCGGGTGGAACCGCGACTGCCGAAGCGCTGTTAGAGCTAGAAAGCCGTGATTGGCAAGCCGCGATCGCAGCTGAACAGATCGCGGTTGAGCAGTTTACGACGCAGGCGCAGGGCTTGTTGAGTGCAGATATTGAAGCCGCAGGCAATTTGAACACGCTGGATTTAAACGCGATTGAGGCTAAAGGAACAGCCCTCATTGCCGACGCCCAGATTCAACTCAGCCAGACCAGCGAATCGCTGCTAGATCGGGGAGATTGGACAACCGCTTTTCGGTGGGAAGGCGATGCGATCGCCGTCGAGTCCTTTAGCGCCCCCGGCGTTCAAGCTGACGGCACCATTGGCATTGACCTCGCTCGGCCTAAGTTAATTGATGCGCTCAACCTCAACGTCGCCCTCAGATCGGTCAATCTACAGCCGCTCAATAGCTTTGCGCCGCCAAGCCTAACAGACTATGGCCAAGTCTCGGGGCTCGCTAGCTTTGACGGGCAGCTCGTTGGCACCCTAGAAAATCCTCAGATAGCTGGCGAGGCAAGACTCGATGGACTCGCTGCCAATGAGCTGCTGTTTGAGCCTTTACGCGGTCCGATAGCGTTTTCGCTAGCAGAAGGTGGCCGCGTGGATTTGCAGGGCCAGCAAGATCGGCTTCAAATCGCACTTAGAGACGCACCTGGTGAGAGCTTGCCTTACTGGCCCGTATCCTTTGCTGTGCAAAACCAAGAATTTGTAGCGACGGGCTACAGCGCAGGCCGCCTGATTCACGCCGATGTTGTTCAACTGCCGCTCAGTGCTTTGAACCTGCGGCCTGCGCCTCAGTATGGATTGGGTACGGTGGCTGGCTCGCTGACTGCCAGCATAGATGTGAACTTGGCCGACTTCAACAACCCTACTGCGGCTGGCAGCTTAACGATTGCGCAGCCTTCGCTGTCACCAGTTGACGCTGAGCAGTTTACCGCTAGCTTTGCCTATGCCAACCGCACAGCAAGGCTGACGCAAGGCGAACTGTTGTTTGACGATAGCCGCTATCTGCTAGCAGGCAGCGCCAACTTGGACTTTAACAACCTGCAAAACACTCAGTACGAAGGGATGCTGACAATTGCTGAAGGCCGCATAGAAGACATTGTTCCCATCGTTGAGCAGCTCGATTTGAGTCAGGCTGGCTTAGGCGATGCGCCAACGGCATTGGGCTCGGCGGCGGATTTGGCCACAGAGCCAGCGGGCCTGCCACCGGTTGACTTTCTAGCAAAGCTCGATAGCTTTATGGCTTTTTTGGCAGCCCACCCAGAGACCGCATCTGATGAAGGAGAGTTGGTATTACCCGCCTTGGCCGATCTCAACGGTGAGTTTACCGGGACAGTGGCAGTAGCAGGGCGATCGCTCTCTCCGTCAGATATTACGGCTGACTTTACTGTTCAAGGCGATAGTTGGCAGTGGGGCCAGTACACAGAGCCTAACGAATTTGCGCCCAATGAATTTGCGCCCAATGAATTTGCGCCCAACGAATTTGTGCTGGACGGCGAGTTTGAACAAAACCGCGTAGAGATTGAGACCGCCTATGTCAATGCGGGCGAGACGCAAATCGATCTTTCTGGCAGTGGCAATCTAGATACCTTGGACGGGCAGCTCACGGTTGATAGCCTGCCAGTAGAACTTGTGGGGCTGATTTATCCACTGCCAGCAGACGTAGAGGGCGATCTAAATCTGGTGACGACGTTTGACGGCAGTTTGGCAAACCCGGTAGTGGTAGGAGAGGCAAGGGTCGTAGATACTCAGGTCAACGGATACGCAATCGATCAGGTGGCGGCAGATTTTGACTATCGCAATGCGGTTCTAAATTTGAACAGCGAGATTGCGATCGCCCCGACCGAACCTCCGATCACGATTACCGGCAATATCCCTTACGCGCTGCCCCTCACCACAGTGGTGCCCCCCACCGATCAGATCGCCTTAAGAGCAGTGGCCTCTAACCGCAGCTTTGAAATCGTCAACGCCCTGACCAACGATCAGGTACGGTGGCAAAGCGGTCAGGGAGAAGTGGTGGTTCAAGTTGGTGGCACCTTGGCTCAACCACTGGTAAATGGTCAGGCGAGCTTTATAAACGCAGCGATCAGCAGCTCTCTGGTGCGTGAGTCGATTACAGATCTCACTGGAAACGTGAGGTTTACGCTCGATCAAGTCAACATTCCGCAGCTACAGGCCAACGTCGGTGATGGCAGGCTGTCGGTGACAGGTAGCCTGCCATTGCTCTCTTCGGGCGAGTCGATTTTGACCCAAGTAAAACAGCAGGCAAAACAGCAGGCAAAACAAGCAGACGCTAGGCCCCCGCAAGATACCGACGGCCTGCTGGTCGCGGTGGAGGCCGTGCCGATTGATTTTGAGAATATTTTGCAGGCGGTCTTTGACGGCCAGGTGCTCGTTACGGGCGCGGTATTATCACCGACTATCAGCGGCAATATTGAAATCGACGATGGGCAAGTTCAGGCCAATCAGCTGCTGAGTCAGGTTGGCACACTGAACTTGCCAACAACTGAAGAATTGGCAGAAACGAGCCCGTACCGGGTGGAATATCTAGGAGATGAGGCGCTAGAAACAGGGCCAAATGAGCGGCCAATTGGCATACTAGACCGGCTGACGCTTCAGAACTTTGGGCTCAGCTTTGGCGATCGCCTCGCGATAATTGGCCAGCCTTTTTACAACATCAGCGCTATTGGCGCGCTTACCGTCAACGGACCGTTGAGCGCACCGCAGCCGATTGGCACCATTGAACTGAGCTCTGGCTGGATCAACTTGTTTTCAACCCAGTTTCGGCTAGATGCCAGTGCCCCTAATACCGCAACGTTTACGCCAGAAGGGGGAATCGATCCCTTTGTAGACGTGGTGATGAAAGCCAGGGTGCAAGATGCAGATATCACACCCGCGCCAACGCCACCGGGTGGCTTTGCGACTGCCGATGTTAATGAAGCAACGGTTGATACGATTGGAAACGTTGAGTATGTGAGCGTGCAGGCAGTGGCGATGGGCCCTGCTAGTGAGCTAGCCGACAGCCTTACGCTGACCAGCAATTCCTCGCGCAATCAGGGCGAGCTGTTAGCGCTACTCGGCAGCAGCGTGTTCTCGGGTGTGACGAGTGCGTCCCTGACCAATGTGGCTGGCTTCTTGGGCGGGGGTACGCTGGCGACCTTTGGCGATCGCATTGCCGATGCCGTCGGGCTCAGATCGTTCAGCGTATTTCCGACCACAGATACTGGCGATGACAGTTCGGTCGGAATTGGTATTGGCGTAGAGGCATCGGCAGCCATTGGCGATCGGTTTAGCGCCAACGTTTTAGAGATTCTCAACAGCAGCAACCCGCCTCAGCTAGGCGTTCAGTACCGCCTGACAGATGAGTTTGAGCTGCGCGGCGCTTCTAACTTGGACGAGACTGAGTTTGAGCTAGAGTATCGAATTGAGTTTTGAACAAATCTTAATTGGGCTTAATTAGACTTAGCTGGGCTTGATTGGGCGGTTCAATTAGGTTTTGACTTCCATAAGACTTTTCACAAGACTTTCCGTAGTTAGAGCAAACCGATTTGAGCGAGGTTGGTTTGAAGTTTTGCTAACAACCTTATTGTTTCGTGGTCTGTGATCTGGCCCACGATCTCCTACGATCTACAGTATCGATCTGATCTACAGTGTATTTTTTTGGAAAACGCTATTTAAATCCTACGTAGCAATCAAGTGAAGTAAAGAGATGGAGATTACTCAGGGTTCCACTCAACCACAGGCGTCGGGGCAGGCGTCAAAGCAGACATCAAAGCAGGCATCAGAGCGGGAAGCGTCAGAACAGACAATAGATTTGCGAGAGCTAGAGCGACTGATCTTGCTTAGGGCAACCGATCTTTTAGATACACCTGCTGAAGAATCTTTTGACCGTTTTACCCGGCTAGCTAGCTCTATTTTGCAAACGCCAGTGGCACTAGTGTCTCTAGTAGACCAAAACCGGCAGTACTTTAAAAGCTGCATTGGGCTACCTGCTCCCTGGGCGACCAGTCGACAGACACCGCTGTCTCACTCGTTTTGCCAGCATGTCGTGAGTACTGCGGAACCGTTGGTTGTTGCTGATGCGCGGCTTCATCCGCTGGTAAAAGATAATTTGGCAATCGCAGAGCTGGGTGTAATCGCCTACTTAGGGATTCCGCTTACAGTCTCTGAGGGGCATGTGTTAGGAGCACTCTGTGTGATTGACACACAGCCGCGTGAGTGGACTAGTCGAGATATCGAAACTCTAAAAGAGCTGGCCGCCTTGGTTGTTGAGCAAATTGAACTGCGACTTTTAGCAACACGGCTGCATACCGACTACCTAAAACTGCGTCAGCTCGAACTATTTCGCGAAGAAGCCGCTCAAATGCTGGTTCATGACTTGCGCAACCCGCTGACCTCATTTTTAGGGGCGCTAGAACTCACAGAGACGGCAGGCAGCCTAACTAGCACGCAGCAGCGGTATCTAGCGGTGGCACAGACAGGCGGCGAAACGCTCTCTCGAATGATCGATAGCCTGTTAGAGATTAGCGATTCGGATTTGACACAGTTGGAGTTGACCCTATCTGAGGTTGAGCCTGCTGGTGCGATCGCACTGGCCTGTCAGCAGCTATCGCCGCTAGCTGACAAGGCTCAGGTGAGCCTAACGTATGAGATCGCTGACAATACGGTGCTGATGGTCGATAGTGAAAAGCTTCGCCGGGTGCTGGTTAATTTGATTAGCAACGGGATTCAGCACACGCCACCGGGTGGATTAGTGACGGTGCGATCTCAAACAGAACGATCTCAAACAGAACGATCTCAAACAGAACGATCTCAAACAGAACGATCTCAAACAGAACGATCTCAAACAGAACGATCTCAAACAGGGCAGAGGCCAGCCGCTCACTTTTCAGTAACAGATACGGGGCACGGTATTCCGGCGGCGGCCTTCGATCATATTTTCCAAAAGTTTAGCCACCTAAAAGCAGCCAGTGAAGCCGCCGCCAAAACAGCTAGTAAAGCAGCCAGTAAGACAACCTCCATAGAGGGAAGCGGCAAGCATCTGGGCCTGGGACTGTCTTTTTCGCGTCTGGTTGTCGAGGCACACGGTGGCCGCATCTGGCTAGAGAGTGAGCTAGGGCGTGGCACTACTTTTCACTTTACGATTCCTCAGAAATAGGGTGAAAAATGAGATAGCAGCAGTTCGTATAAACTCGTATGGAGATCTGATCTTTGTCTATTTATGAAAGTTCTAGTTGTCGAAGACGATTTGGGGTTGGTTGAGCGTCTGTCGCAGGCACTCAGTGCGCACCATTATCAGGTTGAAGTTGCTAACAATGGCACGGCAGGACTGACTTTAATTGAATCGGTTGAGTACGATCTTGTACTGCTAGATTGGCACCTGCCCCAGCAAGACGGGCCCCAGCAAGACGGGCCCCAGCTAAACGGGCCCCAGCTAGACGGAATTGACGTTTGTCGGCATCTGAGATCTCAAGGCTACGACATTCCTGTTCTGATGATGACCGCAGAAACAGCCTCGGCCAGCAAGGTCATGGGCCTAGATGCCGGGGCCGATGATTACATAACTAAGCCATTAGATTTTGACGAACTGCTAGCACGAATGCGATCGCTACTACGTCGAGGCAGGCCGCAGCAATCGCCTTTACTATCTTGGGGAGCAGTTTCCCTCAATCCCGGCAGCTGTGAAGTATTCTGCTGTGGTCAGCGGCTACACCTTACCAGCAAAGAGTACGCAATTTTAGAGCTGTTGCTGCGCAATCCTCACCGGATTTTTAGCTTAGATGCGCTGATCGAGCGACTCTGGCCGTTAGAAAAAACGCCCTCAGAAAATGCAGTGCGCACCCACATAAAAAGCATGCGGCGCAAGCTGGATCAAGCCGGAGTAGCCTCAATGATTGAGACAGTATATGGTCTGGGCTATCGGCTCGGACCTGTGCCCGTAGCTGAGGCCTTGCCTGGGCCTTTGTCTAGTTCTGTGTCAGGCCCTGTATCTGATTCTGATTCTGCATCTGGCCCTGCCTCTGATTCTGTCTTACCCACTGCTAACACCCCTTCTTCTAAGACACCGCCGGAGTTGGAAGACGAGGCCCTCAAAGATGTTTGGAAGCGCCATCGGCCTAAATATTTAGACTTAATTGCCAGCTTGAGCAAGGCTATCCCGGTTCTAAGCGTGCAGACGGTCTCTTCTACGGCCAAGCTGGTGGCAAATCAGCTGGCATTGACGCGATCGCAAGCGGCTATACATACCTTAAAAGGTGCACTCGGCAGTCTAGGCTTTACCCAAGCGTCTGAGATATCAGCTCAGATAGAGACGCTTTTGCGATTACCACCACCTCTTTTACCAACACAGCTTGAGCAGCTCTTGGCGCTAATTGAAGATCTAAAACAGTCCTTAGACCTATCTGGCGAAACCTCTAGCGAAACCTCTTCTGACATCTCCTCTGCCGAAGCGCCCTTTACCAAAGCGCCCTTACAAATTTCAGCAGCACAAAACCCAGCTTCCACCTCCGTCCTAGCCTCAAGGCCTTGGGGCGGGCTAAAGCATGCCGCCCAGCGTTCGGTTTATCTGTCAGACCCAGTGGGTTATCAGTGGCTAATTATCGATAACGATCCGCAGGTGACTGAACAGCTGCTCTACAAAGCCAAGATCGCTGGCGTTTCACCTCACATCGCCCGCACGCTGGGCGAGGCCCAACAGCTACTAGAGCAGCGTCATATCCCCATGGTCGTCACATTCGATCCGTGCTGCGCAGCGAGCTGGGAGCAGGGGGTCGCTTTTCTAGCCGAGCTGATTCGGCAGCACCCATTGCTACCCGTCATCGTAACCAGTGAGCAAGCAAATCTGGCGGCGCGAATCAACATCGTGCGCTCAGGTGGCTGCACATTCTTACAGAAGCCTGTCAGTTCGGCTCGAATGCTAGAAATGGTTCAGCATTTAGTTGCCAGGTCACGAGTGACCGAGGCCCAAATCATGGTCTTAGATGACGATCCTTTAATTTTGCAGTGTTTGAGGCAGCTGCTTTCACCATGGGGATTTCAGCTCACGCTTTTATCCGATCCCCTACAGTTTTGGAGCGCATTAGAGAACAGCTTTCCCGATTTGCTGATATTAGATATTGAAATGCCCAGCTTCAACGGGTTAGATCTGTGCCGGGTCATTCGCAGTGACCCTAAAACTGCGCAGGTTCCCGTTTTGTTTTTATCTGCGCATACTCACCCCGACATTGTGCGTCAGGTGTTTGATGCTGGCGCAGACGATTACATCAACAAACCGATTATTGGCCCAGAGCTAGTTGGCCGCATTTTGAACCGATTAGAACGACTGCGGTTTTTCCGTAAGCTGGCAGAGACCGACAGCTTGACAGGGTTGAGCCGTCGCCGTCATTCTCTAGAGGCTCTAAACCGTTTGCTGAAGTTGTCGATGCGTCAAAACGCATCGCTGTGTTTAGCGCTCTTAGATCTAGATCACTTCAAACAGATTAACGATCGCTATGGACACGATGCGGGCGATCAGGTTTTGACGACTTTGGGTGATTACCTGCGTAAAAGCTTTCGGGGTGAAGATGTGGTTGCCCGCTGGGGGGGAGAAGAATTTGTAGTAGGTCTGTATGATGTTTCAGAAGCGATGGCGATGAAACGCCTGAATGCACTGCGAGAAGCGTTTGGCCAGCATCTGTTTCAAGCAGACTCGGGCTCTCCTTTTCAAGTCAGCCTAAGTGGAGGGCTGTCAATCTCGCCTGGTGATGGCGATACCATTCAAGCAATGTATCGCCATGCAGATAAAGCGTTATATCGAGCTAAGGCAGCCGGTCGCAATCAAATTTGTGCTTTTGGCAACCGGTAAATCCAGCCAGCAGCAAACAGTTGCTTTCAAAATTCACTGAGTGCGATCGCATACTTTTCTATAATCAATTCGGTAGATATGACGAGCTGAAACTAGATGAAGACCTTAAAATGTGATCTCTCGAGATGTGATCTTTTGAGGTGCGAGCTTAAGACGAAGGAAAAAACCAGATGACAAAGCGAGTTTTAGTCGTAGAAGACGATGATGGCGTTCGCGAGATTATTCAGATTTCTCTGGAGTCGATTGCAGGCTGGACGGTGTGGACAGCTTCGTCTGGCAAAGAGGGAATGGCGATCGCGCATACCCAAAATCTGGATCTAATTTTGTTAGATGTCGTGATGCCCGAAGAAAACGGCACTGTTGTTTATCAAAAGCTGCAGGCCGATAAATCAACCCGCTCAATTCCAACTATTCTACTCACGGCCAGAGCCAAAGCCAGCGAACGTCAAGCGCTGATGGAACTAGGCGTCAACGGCATCATCACCAAGCCCTTTCAAGCAAAAGTCCTAGCGACTACTATCAAGCAAATCCTTAGTTGGCCATAAGCCTCGGCAAAAAGCCGTATTTTCCAGAGCAAACCTTGGCCGCTTACGCATTGCGGCTTTTGTACTCAATTAGCTGTGCTGGCTTGTTTTGCCAGCGATTAATCCAGTATTTTCCCTGCCCGATAGCCTGAGGCACCTTTGAAACCACGCAAAAGAACGCATATAAAAGCGATTGCCTCGCCGTATTACCTCTTCGCTGCCGGGCCTGATAAATCCTAACGATCTGTAGCGTATAGGCGATCGCTAACAAAACAAGCGTCATGCCGCTACTCATCCTAGCTGTTAACAGCGCGCCGACGGGCAAAAGCACGCCCCACAGCCAGCCGCTAATATGCTCTTTGTACTTGTAGCGCTCGGCGGCCTGTCCATACATATCACTCCCTTGCGCAACCGCCCACCCGCCGCGAACAGATCGCTTCCACCACTGGCCAAACCGATGCATATCAATATCGTGCAGAGCCATATCCGCGTCAATGCAGTGAATTTTCCAATCTAACCGCCGCAGGCGAATGCACAGCTCCGGCTCTTCGCCACAGATCAGCGCTGGGTTAAACCCGCCTGCGGCTTTGAACGCGACCGTACGCATTAGTGAAATGCCGCCACAGGCGTCCGCCTCTCCGACCGGAGCCGCCCACTCTAAATCGGCAATCTGGTTATAGTAAGAGGCATCTGGAAAGCGCTCGCGCAGCCGTCCAAAAACAACAGCATGCTGAGGGTGCTGATTGAGAAAATCGGTCGCAGCAGCTATCCACCCCGGCAGCAATTCACAGTCGCCATCAATGAACTGTACACCCTCAATGTTAGGGAACTTATCGACTAAGCGAGCAAAGCCAGCATTGCGGGCGCGCGCACCCGTGAAGGGCACTGACATATCTAAATTGACGATTTCTACGTCTTGGCTTTTTGCTGCGACAACACTGCCGTCTGTGGAGCCAGAATCTACATAGACGATAGGAACCGTAGCAGGCAGATGGGTACGCAGGGATGCTAAGCAGCGAACCAGCCGCGCTCCTTCATTGCGGCCAATGGCTACGATACCGACGTTGGTGACGCTTAAGTTACTCATTTGCTTTACAGTCTGTTGTTTTCGTCAAGCAGGGCTTCTACTAGCTGGCTGGTACGAGCCATGTCATTGAAAGTAATCGGGGGCGCTTGGCCTGCGCTGACAGCCTGATAGGTTTGGCCCAGCAGGTAGTGGAGCCCTTCGTAAGGCGTTTGCTGCATGACTTTGTTACGGAAATTACGGGCGCTGGCGCTCATCAGGGACCAGCCGTTGACAAAATGATTGACCAGTGGCGATAGCTGCTGGCCGCCGCTGCGAGGTTTGACACAGCGTAGATATGGTTGAAAAAGATCGGTTTCGACGTAGCCCTGAGTCCCCCGAACCGTGATAGCAAAGCAGTCGGGGGCCGTGTAGCAGCTAAAGCGAATTCGGCCATGTGCGCCGCTAGTGCCAATGACGAGCGCATCTAGGTCGTCGTACTTAAACAAATCGTCAGCTGCGTGGTTGCTCCAGGCGGCGGAAATTCGGTTGAAGTCAATATCGGGTAAAAATTCGAGCAGCAGATAGCTGAGGTGAGTGATGAAGTCGTGGATGACGCCTGCAGGCATTTGGTGGCTGGGGCTGGGCAGATTTTTGTCGGCGTAGCGGCCACCACCGCGCACGTTGAGGGCAATGCGGACTTCTACTTCTTTAATGTCGCCTAGGGTGCCGTCTGTAATCAGGTCTTTGATAGCGCGAACGGGGCGGTTAAAGCGATAGTTATGGTCTTCTATGAGCAGGCGATCGCACGTCTGTGAGACCTGCCACAGCGCCTTAAACTCATCATAGCTAGGCGCAACGGGTTTTTCACAAATCACATGAGCCCCTGCGCGCAAACAGTCTGCGGCAATAGGGAAATGCGTTTTGGGCGGGGTCAGAATATGAACCACCTCTGGCTTAGCTTTCTCTAGCATTTCTGTATAGCTAGTGTAGGCAGCGGCAGCACCAAAGGTGCTAGCGGCGTAGTCTGCCGCAGCGGGTGATAAATCACAAACACCAACAATGTTGGCTAACGCACTTTCTTGTAAAAAAGAGAGATGCTGCTTAGAAATAACCCCGGTGCCAATTACGGCAGATTTGAGCGCGGCTGTCATATAAAGTATTCTTCCTAAGGGAGGCTTGTGATCTACTGTATGTAGTCTCATACAGACTCACACATACAAACAGAAGAGCCACAAGCAAAAATAGTTCCACAGCAAATCGAATGTTCATGCTAGAAAGAAACTCATGAGCCTCGAAGACACACGTTTGTTAATCGTGGTCGAAGACGCTGACTACCGAGCGCCTTTGTCGAACGTGTTTATGCCAGAGCGGCTAGACGAGCAGCTGGCTGGCAAAGTGAGTCCAGTGGATACTCATATCCTCACGGCGGCAATGACCTGGGCCTCGCGGATGCAAGCGGTAACCATTTTTTCTTGCTATTCCTCAGAGGCTTACGCGGTATCAACCTATTTAGGCATTCAGCTAGCGGCTAGCGGCGTTTCTGCCATAGAGGCAAACAAAGGTGGACCGAACATCAACCGGCGGCTGATTTTACAAGTGGCCAATTTTTGTCCGACTCGCATTGTGATGTGTACGCGATCGCTAGATATTTTGAAGTGGGCCATACGCAACAAGATTCGCACGGTTACCTTATTTTCTAGCTGGCAAGCGCCGTTCGGCTGGTTTGAGAAATGGCGGCACCGACAGCTAGTGCGTAGTTTGAACCGAAATGTTGTCAACTGGGTGGGCGGCTGCGGCGTTCAGCTATCTAGAAATCTGGCACACAGCGGTATCAATCGAGGAAAAATTATTCCCTGGGAGTGGGCTCAGCCTCAGCTATTAAATCAGTATTCACCTAAAACCATGCGCGATCATGGCAATGCTATTGAGCTTGTGTATGTCGGTGAGCTAAATGAAAAAACCGGGATGAATGACTTACTAAAGGCGGCTATCCAGCTACGTCGCAGCGGCTACACGGTGAGCTTACAGCTCATTCGCAATACCTTAAACTACACCTCACTGGTCGAGGCGGGTGAAACAGCTTGGCTAGAAACACAGGTACAGGCGCTAGACTTGGCTGATTCGGTGACCGTATGGGCCGGGCTGACGCCCGAACAGATGCTGTCGCAGGTGCGAGCGGCTGATGTAGCGGTGATTCCACTGCCGCCTGACCAACCGCAGCAGACACCGCCGCTAGGGGTTGCTTTGGCCATGGCGACCTGCACACCCATTGTGGCCTGCGACCATAAAAATCTGGATAATCATCTGCTCCACGGGGTGAATGCTATCAGTTTTCCACTGGGCAATCCCAAATCGATAGCGCATAGAATTGAGCGAATTATGGGGCAGTCTATGTTGTACGCACAGCTATCGGAATCGTCAGAAACGGCCCTCGCGACGATGAAGGTGCCTGCTCGCTGGCAGTCGTTAATTGAAAGCTGGCTGCGTGATGTGCCTTATGACCAGCAGCAGCTGAGCAATTTTGCGCTCTCTTCAGGTCGATACCAGGCGATTGAACCTGATTGAATCATTGAAACTGATTCAATCAAAGGACAATTTTACGCTAGAAACCAAGCACGAGAGCGCAAGCGGACTAAGCTGAGCGAATCAAATTGGGCGAATTTAATTGGGCGAATTTAATTAGGCGGACTACATTTAAGAGATTGCAGGTATGACAAGACGGGCTTCAATCGGTGAGCAGAGAGGCGATGGTTGGCTAGGTGAAATGATAGCAACGCGCCCCCGACAGGCACATTTGGCAATGATTGAAAAAGGGTACAGCGTCTTTGCCTGGCTGTTTTTCTCTAACGGGGTGGCGACCATCTTAAATAACAGTGACGTCGTACTAAAGCTGCTGCGATATGGAATTTTGCTGTTTGCTGTATTGCTACTAGCGGCCCGGTGGAAAGGCACGCTAAATGCGCTTTCGAAAGGCGGTTTGCTGTGGATACTCGTAGCTATGATGATCCTGTCGCTAGGCTGGTCGTTCTCGCCCACCTACACGATGGAAAGCATTCGAGGTGAAGTCTTGCCAACGACGGTGTTTGCGCTGTATTTCTCTTCACGGTTTAATCCGCGTGAGCAAATGCAGATATTGGCGATCGCACTTTCGATTGGCGCACTGCTCTCGCTCTTTTATGCGATCGCCATTCCCTCTGTAGGGAAACACATCGGCGATAAGTTCGATGGCGCGTGGAAAGGTATTTACGCTCAGAAAAACAGTTTTTCTACCACGATGACCCTGACAATGCTGCTGTTTTTTGTCTTGGGCATTGTAAATCGACCTGGGCTAGAGCGGACCTGGGCTCGCATTGGGCTGGTGGCAGCGATGGGGATGATTATTCTATCGACCTCTAAGTCGGGGCTGTTGATTTTTATAGCGATGCTGGTAGTTGTCGCGATCACGCGGATGTTTCGCTGGCAGGGACGACGAAGCGTCTTAGTACTAGATTTATCCGGGCTGTTTTTCTCAGGTGCGATCGCGGGTCTTTCTGCCACCTGGCAAAACCTTGCTATTGACCTTGGCAAAGACCCTACCCTTTCAGGCCGTACCCACATCTGGGCAGGCTCGATCGATAAAATTATGGACCACCCCTGGCTGGGCTATGGGCGCTCCGCCTTTTGGGTCCCAGATAGCCTGCCCGCGATAGAAGTCGGTGCCCTAACCGGCAGCGTCGGCTTTGTGCCCGCCCATGCGCACAACGGCTTTATCGATGTCGCCATAGAACTGGGGCTGCTTGGCTTTGGCGTGTTCATGCTGGGCCTGCTAATTACCTACGTTATAGCCATCCGCCGCGCCTACAAAGCCCAAGTCCCCGAAGACCTATGGCCCTTTGCCTTCATCACCTTAATGGTGATGAGTAACCTAACAGAATCTATCTTGATGTACCGCGTAACGCTTTACTGGGTGCTGTACATGGTGATTTTTCTGTCTTTACGAATATGGCCCCAAGGTTATAGTCAGCAGCCTAACCCTCAAATGGTCGCCATTGATCACATTTAATGATCGTACCTAGTGATCACACCTGGCAAAAAGGACGCGAGCCATCAGTTGACCAGGGCACTCATTAGGAACCTTTTACGAAAGCGAACCATCTTAGAGGGTATCCATGCTTCGCCGAGACCCACTAAAGTAAACGCATATGCGCCAGTATTTATCTAAAGTTTTATACGTCCTATCGGATAAGCATAAACAGCTAGCAGTGATGCTCGTTGTCTTTATGTTTGTCTCTGTTCTAGAAGCCTTAGGAATTGGATTGATTGGCCCATTTTTGAGCGTTGTTGGCAATCCTGACATTGTCAGAGACCACTCTTGGTTTGGGTCTTTGGCCTCGACTTTTGGCCTAGAGAGCGATCAGCAAATCATTGTTGTCAGCGCTATTTTAGTCCTAGGCATATTTTGCTTCAAATCGCTGGCCTACTTCCTGTGCAAAGTCTATATCTATCGCTTTGGCTATCAGTGCAAGCAAGAGCTAGAGTCTCGCCTAGTTTATACCTACCTCAATATCTCCTATCTGTTTCATCTCAACCGCAACAGCGCCACGCTGATCAACAACCTGGCCTTTGAGTCGATTCAGTTCACCTCAAACTGTTTGATTCCGCTTTTAGAGATTGTTGCAAATATGCTAGTTGTAGTGTTGCTACTAGGCTTACTAGCCGCTACAGATCCGGCTCTGATGACAATGGCACTAGCGGTACTGCTTCCTATCTTTGGCCTATTTGCTTGGCTCAGTCGTCGGATTAGAAGCTGGGGCCGAATCAAGTCGAATGCTCAAGAGGGGATGATCCGGGCAGTCAATCACGGCTTGGGTGGATTAAAAGAGACTAAAGTACTGGGCTGTGAAAGCTATTTTGAAGCTGATCTGCGAGACTATTCAAAGCAGTATGGCGACGCCTCGACGCAGGTAGATAGCTTGCAGCTAATGCCCAAAGTGGCGATAGAAACGTCCCTAGTCGTCTTTCTCATCCTGTTTGTTTTAATCTCTCAGCTACTGCTAGGCCGCGATCTGCACGACATGACGGCTATTTTAGGGGTGTTTGCGCTAGCTTCTATTCGGATGATTCCGGCCTCTAGTCAAACGCTCAATGCGGTGGGCCGAATGCGCTCTATGAGCTACGCCTTGGACATGCTTTATAAAGATCTCAAAGAGATCGAATCGTACGGTATGCCTGCTGCTAGGCCGCTTGCAACGGCGTCTTCTGCACCTATATCTTCTGCACCTATATCTGCGGCAGGTGTATCTGCGAAAGGTGTATCTGCGGCAGGTGCGATCGCGGCTTCAACATCTCTCGCCTCTGCTGCCTTGGAAGATAGATCTTCGCGATCGCGCCCCGCTCGTGCCGGCCAGTCTCTTGCCAGTCAGTTCGAGACATCAGTCAGCCTAAAAGGCATTACGTTCTTCTACCCCAATACCAAAGAACCGGCGATCGCAGATATCTCACTCGATATTCGTAAAGGAGAATCAATTGCCCTCGTCGGCAAATCAGGATCGGGAAAAACGACCCTGGTAGATATCATCTTGGGCCTGCTACAACCGTCTTCGGGCGATATTTTAGTCGATGACCAGTCGGTCTATACTGACCTGCGAGCATGGCAAAATCTGCTGGGCTATATTCCACAGTCTATTTTTTTAACCGATGAGACTATTGCTCAGAACATTGCATTTGGTATCCCGGTCGATGAAATTGACTACGAGCGCGTCAATAAAGCCGTGAAGGCCGCTCAGCTAGAAGATTTGGTGGAACATCTGCCCGATGGTTTGGAGACAATGGTTGGCGAGCGCGGTATGCGAATCTCTGGCGGACAGCGTCAGCGGGTCGGAATTGCTAGGGCCCTATACTACGAGCGCGAGATTTTGGTCTTAGATGAGGCCACCTCCGCGCTCGACTCAGAGACAGAAAAACTAGTCAGCGATGCCATCAATAGCCTAGCGGGTGATAAAACGCTAATTATTATTGCACATCGGGTTTCAACGATTGAAAATTGCGATCGCATTTACCGCCTAGAAGATGGACGACTCCAGCAGTCGGGAACGTATGAAGAAGTTGTTTTGGCCGCTAGTCGCTAAGCGCCTACGGAACTATTTCACCTGCTGGCACATCTTATAAATCAAAGCTGTCAACCTTTATACACCAGAGCTTATACGTCAGTTAGCGCCTATCTGTCAGGCTAACGATTCCTCTGTGTCGGCCTTGGATGTATTGGCCTTGGATGTATTGGCCTTGAATGTATTGGCCTTGAATGGTGACCTTATTTTGATGCCAGCCTTTAATGCCAGTCTTTGATGCCAGTCATCGCCACCAAATGTCGCCACCACAAATATCGCCACTAAAGTACCCGTGCAAAATCAGGAGCGTTTGACCATGTCGAGGCGATACGTACTCATTAGTCCTTGTCGTGATGAAGCCGCGTACATCCAGACAACCCTAAATTCGATCGCAAAGCAGTCTTTGCAACCCGCGAAGTGGATTATCGTAGACGACGGATCGACGGACGGAACGCAAGACATTATCGCCGCCGCCGCCGCAACGCATACCTTTATTCAGGTCGTAAAAAGGTATGATCGCGGCCAGCGCAGCGTCGGTCCTGGTGTCATTGAAGCCTTTTATGCTGGCTACGACGCCATCGACCCTAGCGACTACGATTATATCTGCAAGCTAGATGTCGATTTAGACATTCCGGCGACCTATTTTGAGACGCTGATTCAGCGAATGGAAGAGACTCCTCGCTTAGGAACTTGTAGCGGCAAACCCTACTTCAAAGAGAAATCTGGCGAGCTAGTCAGCGAGCGCTGCGGGGATGAAAATTCGGTTGGCATGATTAAGCTGTACCGCACAGAATGCTTCCATGAAATCGGGGGCTTCGTGCGTCAGGTGATGTGGGACGGAATCGATGGTCATCGCTGTCGGATGCTAGGTTGGAGGGCCTGTAGCTGGGACGAACCTGCGCTGCGCTTTATTCATTTGCGGCCAATGGGCTCTAGCCAAAAAAGCATTTTTACCGGTAGGGGCCGTCATGGCGCAGGTCAGTATTTTATGGGGACAGATTTAGCCTACATGACGGCCAGCGCCCTTTATCGACTGATGGCACCGCCTCGTTTGGTCGGCAGCGGCATGATGCTATATGGCTATTTAAAGGCGATGCTAACCCGGCAAGAGCGCTACTCAGACTTAGCGTTTCGACAGTTTTTACGCACCTACCAGTGGCAGTGTCTCACTCAGGGAAAGGCTCAAGCCACGCGATCGCTTGACGAAAAGCAAGCTGAACGGTGGAATCGTACTCATTTGCCCGAGTGCAATCAGACGACAAAAGGGCCTGAGTCTCGCTTCGTCGCCGATTCTACTGCCCTTATTTGAAGTCTTTATAACGAGCCAGTTGGCTCTGACCATAGGAGAAAATATTTATGAAATTACTGGTAACAGGTGCGTCTGGCTTTTTAGGCAAGTATGTCGTCGCCACGGCCTTACGACGGGGCCATCAGGTGCGAGCCGTCGTAAGGCCAGCGACAGACACCTCCAAACTACCCTGGGCGAATCACTCTCAAGTTGAGCTAGCCCGTTTTGATCTGCGCAGACGATCTGGCATTGCTGAGGGCGTCGCAGGTGTAGACGCCGTTTTGCACCTAGCCGCCTCAAAAGCTGGGGACTTTTACGCGCAGTTTGGCGGTACGGTACTGGCAACCGAAAACCTGCTCGCCGCGATGGTCCAGTCGGATGTAAAGCGTTTAGTCGCAATTGGAACCTTTTCGGTATACGACTACATCAACCTAGAAACCGACTCTCTATTAGACGAGTCTTCTTCTTTGGTAGAAGTGCCTGCTTGGCGAGATGAATATGCGCAAACCAAGCTGCTGCAAGAGCAGCTCGTGCGTAATTTTGAGCGCGACCAAGGTGGACTCGTTACTGTTTTACGCCCCGGCGTCATCTACGGCAAAGACAATCTTTGGACAGCTAGGCTAGGCGCTAGTTTGGGAGAAAGTGCTTGGCTGCGAATTGGCGCACATGCCAAGCTACCGCTTTCTTATGTAGAGAACTGCGCAGAGGCGATTGTGATGGCGGCAGAGCAGGAAGCTGCCATTGGCCAAACCCTAAACGTGCTAGACGACAACCCGCCGACTCAGCGTCAGTATGCCAAGGCGTTGCGATCGCAGGTGCCCAGCCCGCCGAAGTTTGTTCCGGTCAACTGGACGGTAATGCGACTAGTTGGTGAACTGGCTTGGGCTGTGAACCAGCAGCTGCTAGGCGGCAAGGCGAAACTGCCGGGTGTGCTAGTCCCTGCCAAGCTGCACGCTCGCTTCAAGTCTTTGACGTATAGCAACCAAAAGCTAAAGCAGTGTCTGGGCTGGGAGCCTCGATTTGGGATGGAAGCGGCAATTGCGCGCAGCTTGGATGATAGCGGCCATTTTACGGTGCTAGAACCTGAGACGAAGCCAGTTTCTCAGGCAGTGTGACATGCGCATTGCTTAACTCACGGGGAACCTATTCTCGGGCAACAGATACCTTTATTCAGCGAGAAGTCGCAGGAGGGCGATCGCACCGTGGTGAACACGGTGCCCTCAAAGTCCGCGCCCAGTTTGATCTTTCAACTTTGATATTGCAAAAGAGTCGCAGAAATTGGCACAACTGACGGCGACTGCGGTCGGCCAAGACGAATCTAAAAGAGAGCAAGTTTTGCAGAACCGTGAAGGCGAACCCAAAAAAGACCGCCGGGTTTTAGATAGACATGAACCGGTTTTATCGTCTTAATACGCCCGCTCAGCAGCCCTCAAGTCATCAGCGCTTCAATCATTCTAGACCTCTGTATCCTAGACATCCTAGACTTCGGCAGTAGCAGTCTCATCCCAAAAAGCAGCTTCTACTTTGTGCCCATCCAAATCGCGAACAAAGCAGCCATAGTATGGCTTGCCGTATTCCTCTCTACCACCTGGGGCACCATCATCAATACCGCCTGCCGCGATCGCCGCCTCGTAAAAAGCATGAACGGCTGCTTTGGTCGGTGCGATAAAGCTGATATGCGTGCCGTTACCAACGGTTGCCGTCTTGTCGTCAAAAGGCGTTTGCACCCAAAATTCGGGATATTGTTTGCCATAGGCAATGGCGTCTGGATGTTCCATCAAGCGCTTGCAGTGCAAGGGGCTCAGCACCTGATCGTAGAAGGCGATCGCCCGCTCGAAATTGTTTGTACCAATCGACACATGCGAGAGAATACTAGGATTGTTGTCCACGGCTGAATCCTTTATAAATAACGATCGCGATTTTTAACCAGCTTCACCATAAAAAAGCCATCCATATTTTGCTGGTGCGGCCAGACTTTCACCCAGCCAGCCTCGGCGGCCTTCAGCCCAAACGCTAGCGGTGGCGGCTCAATCTGCCAGTCACTGTGATCGGCCAAAAACCATTGAATCTGCGCTTCGTTTTCGTCTGGATGCAGCGTACAAGTGGAATACACCATCACGCCGCCCGGCTTTACCCAGGTCGCTACATGCGCTAATAATTCTCTCTGTAGCGTTACTAGCCCAGCAACAGAGTCTGGGGTTTGTCGCCAGCGGGCGTCGGCATGACGGTTGAGGGTGCCCAGTCCTGAGCAGGGAACATCTAGCAAAACGCGGTCGGCTTTGCCCACAAAGGTGGGCTGGTTTCGGCTGTCGCACATCAGCGGACGGACAATGCTGGTGCCACCCTTTGCATTGAGTCGGTCAATGTTTTTTTGGATTTTTGTGGTGCGAGAGGAGGTGCGATCGCAGCTCCAAACCGTCCCGCTGTCTGCCATCAGCGCTGCTATATGCAGGCTCTTGCCACCCGGCGCTGCGCACGCATCAATCACAACTTCTCCTGGCTGCGGGTCTAGCAAATAACTCACGAGCTGAGCACTGCTATCTTGTACCGTCCACCAACCTTCTGCGTACTGTGGCAGCCGATTGACAGCGCCATGATGCCCCGTCAATCGCAGCGCAGAAGGCACACCCTCAACCGGAATCGCTTCAATATTTTCTGCGGCAAAAACAGCCTGGGCCGTCGCCAAAGACTGCCGTCGCAAATCAACACGCAGATCCAAACTTGGCGGCTGATTGAAATGCTCGCACAGTTGCGCCACCTGATCGGGTGGCAGCATAGATTGCCACACGCGGATAATCCAGTCAGGGTAGCTGTGAAAAATGCCTAGGCGAGCAGTCGCATCATCTGACAGCTTCAGCGGATCGCTTTTGGATGCCTCAGAAGATGCCTCGGAGGATGTCTCAGAAGACGTCTCGGACGGCAAAGCCGCTTGCCGGATGTATGCTCGCAGCATGCCATTGACAACACCGCTTAACTTGCCTAAGCGCTGAGCTTTGGCTAGCTGTACCGTTGTATCGACAACCGCATGATCTGGCACATGGGTCAGATAGCGTAGCTGATAAAACCCTAGCCGCAAAATCTGAAGCAAATCAGCCTGCTGCTGACTGGCCTGACGTTTTCCAAACTGACCAATCAGCGCGTCAAGCGTTCGCTGTCGGCGCACAGAGCCGTATACCAGCTCTGTAACCAGTCCTTTGTCTTGAGCGCTAAGGTCAGATTCACTCAGCTTGCGATCAATCACCACATCAGCAAAAGCGCCTCGATCAACTGCTCGAAGCGCTTCAAAAGCGATTTGCCTAGCCGATTTGGGGCTCTGTGATTTAGGGCTCTGTAATTTCGAGCTCTGCGGTTTAGAGCTGTTAGAGCCCTGTGGCTTATGATCCTGTGGCGAGCGACTGTTATTGCCAGTTCTTTGTGTAGTGATAGTTAGTGTAGTGATAGTTAGCTTCTTCCTCTGCCTTTGCCCATACCTGCCCCGCGTGCAGGCATGATTCTAGTCTCGTCACCGCGCCTTCTCTTGTCGCGCCATTCTATGACAGTTAGGTAGACTACGCCCCCAGTCACCACAATTAGCAGTAGAAAAGACATTACAGCTAGCACGGTTAGCAGTTGATTTTCCGCAGCTGTACTCAGTAAAGCATCCATATCTCAATCAAATCGCGTCTTTTTTTCAATCGTTTTGGCGAGGACTCATCCGCCCAAACGCTAGAAACCGTTACGGCCCCAGATCACCATGGAAATAGAAAAGGTAAAGCAGGCAAATAAGGAAACCCAACCTAGTGTCAAAATGTCCATGGTTAAACTTTTAAAGGTAAATTCTTCATTCTTATCATACGGTAAAGTTAGTCTCGTCCGGGCTTCAGCGCCGCGAAAGACAGTAGATTTTATTGGGAAATAAGCAGGAAAAAGGCTGTGACGATGTCGGAGATGTCTGTTGCCGAGGCGCGGCTAGAGTCGATTAAAGCAGGGCTGATCAGCGCTGGCATAGTGGGTTTGGTCGCAAGCTTGACAATGCTTAGCGCTGTTTTTGCTCGCCTGCCGCTGCTGCTGCCGCATAGCGTCTTGGGCTGGCTGGTAAATTTGGCGGTGGCTGTTACTTCTGGCTTTTTCTTTGGCGTTACGTACCGTTACATTGTTCGGCAAGATGACAATTTGCATTTGGGCGGCGGCGCGGTGGGGGCGTTTGCATTTGTGCGATCGCTCGCCCAAATAGAAGCCACTTGGGATGACAGCTTCGCCCTTCTCACCTGGATGCTCATCACCGGCGAAAGCTTTCTCTGGTTTGTCGTCGCCCGCTACACCCTAGACTGGGCGATCGCCAAAGCGTTAATCAAGCCAACCGATTAAGCTAATCGATCGAGCTGACCGGTTAATTCGACCACTCAATTCAACCGACTCAATTCGACCGCTCAACTGACTGCTTGAGCTGAAGCGAACAAGCCTATAGCTCGAACACGCTGATCGCTTTTTCTGTGCGCTGCATCGATAGATCGATGGCCGAAAATATTCGATTGACAGCCTTTTCACTGGCTAGGCAGCGCACAGTCAAGCTCGCTACGCCTGCTCGGGGAATGGACCCAGCCACCGTGGGATCTAGTGTTAGCACCGCCTGCCCAGTAACCGGTTCAGACACCAAGCCACCCGGACGAATCACGGTGTAGTCAAGACCGCTATTGGCCAAGTGCGCTTCTGCCTGCGCTTTTTCTTTTAGCACTGGGCCGAGCGTTTCCAAAACATTCGGCGGTAGCGCTTGGGCGCTGTCTCCGCTGCCAATTGAGCTGATCAAAATAAAACGCTTGACCCCAGCGACTACCGCTGCATCAATTAAATTTTTATTGCCCAAAAAGTCGGCCCGAGTCGTGCCGTCTGCGGGCAAGCCTCCGATGGTGCTGACCACCCCTTCAACCGGATAGTCGCTCATTACAGCTTTCATCGCATCTGCATCTAGCGCATCGCCATTGACGGTTCTGATGCCCAGGGCAGCGAGGTCGGCTTTGGCGCGATCGCTCCTCAACAGCGCCACCACCTGATGCCCCCGCGCCACTAGCTGCTTCGCCACTTCACGCCCCAAACCTCGGCTCGCCCCAGCCAGAAAAATAAAAGCCATACCCACATACCCTACGAACCCAGCACCTTCTAGTCTCTCACTCCTAGTCTCTCAATAGAAGGCCGCTAAAGCAAAGAGGCAAAGTCCATCAAAGAGAATTTCGGGTTATCCACACCCTGCAAAACTCGGCAAGAAGGGGGGCGAAGTCTGTACAATCAGGGGAAGAAAAGTCAAAAACTCCAGAGCTTCTAATGATTCCAACCGTTATTGAGCAATCGGGTCGCGGCGAACGCGCCTTTGATATTTACTCGCGCTTGCTCAGAGAGCGAATTATCTTTTTACATGGCCAGGTCACAGCCGAGTCTATGAACCTGATCGTTGCCCAAATGCTCTTTCTAGAAGCAGAAGACCCTGAGAAAGACATTTATCTCTATATCAACTCTCCTGGTGGATCGGTCTCTGCGGGCCTGGGTCTATACGACACGATGAACCACATCCGCCCAGATGTAGCCACTATTTGCATGGGGCTCGCGGCCAGTATGGGCGCTTTTTTGCTCAGCGCTGGGACGAAAGGCAAACGCATGATTTTGCCGAATGGCCGGGTAATGATTCACCAGCCTTCCGGTGGTGCGCAGGGGCAGGCAACGGATATTGAAATTCAGGCTAAGGAAATTTTGTATCTGAAGACGATGCTAAACGAAGCTATGGCCAAGCATACCGGTCAGACACTAGAGAAGATTAAAGAAGACACCGAGCGCGACTTCTTTATGTCTCCGCAAGAGGCGCAAGAGTACGGCCTAGTTGATCAGGTGATTGATCGTCACGCTGTGGGTATCCGTCCAACGCCTGTGAGCTAATATCGATTGACTAAAAATTGACTGAAAAAAGGCCAGCCGCAATTTTCGACGGCTGGTCTTTTCTTTGCATCTTTTCTTTGCATATAGTTTCTGACTCGTAGGCATTTTTGTCTACGGGGGAAAATGCCTATAAACGCCTAATCATTTTTATCAAAAGAGCATTCTACAGTGATGCTCAAGTTGCTTTCAGCCGTCCCTTTAGTGACGTAGGGAACACCCGCTTCACCGGAGAGCCGAATTCCAAACTCTAGGGTGACTTTATCGACATTGCCGCCTGCCATTCCTCTAAACGAGTTGAGTGTGTGACTGGTGTAGGTTCGGATGGTGCCTTCGATAGCTTTAAAGCTTTGGGCAGCGGCGATCGCACTTTTATTAGCCAGCCCAGCACTGCCGTCATCTCGCTCGGGCGTGCAGCCCCCCGGCATTCCGTTGGCTCCATGAGAGCCGTTAGGCCATCCGCCTTTCTGTCCGCCTCGCACCATTTCTTCAGGTTCGCTATCGATGGGCCCTGCGTCAGGAGCCACGTTGATATCTTCGGTCGATTCAACGTAAATTTCGGTGCCGTCTTCTAGCTGAATAGGAACAAGCTGAGCCATAAAAACCAAGACCTTTTTTTGAATGTAGATGCATAATCAATGAAACTTGGTTTAGCATTCCCGACTGAGCATTTTCCTAAAGGCCGTAATATCACCGGTTTTCCCTACTGTGCAACTTCTATGGCTTTATCTGTAGAATATTAGACAAGTCAGACGCTGATCCTTTTGGCTCCAACCTTGCTCTAACGATTCCAAGTCAACTGCTTTAAGTACTGAGACTCTCTAGCCCCCTTCTCATCTATGACCGATCTATACGCTAGCGAAGAAGCGCAGCAGATTTTACAAATTGCGATCGCAAAAGAAACCGAATCGGGCGATCTGACCCGCACACAGCTTACTGAAATCGCGTCTGAGCTAAACATCGCGCCTGAAACGCTACTCTCGGCAGAGCGTGAATGGCTAGCGCTCAAAAGCGAAGCGGGCCAGCAGGCGCTATTCAACCAGCAAAAGCGGCAAAAGTTTCAGCATCACCTAATTCGCTACGGCATTTTTAACAGCTTTTTAATGCTGCTCAATCTGCTCGCAGGTGGCTATGGCTTTGCTGCTTTTGTGGCGATTAGTTGGGGCCTTGGGGTGGCACTTCACGGCTGGCGAGCCTATCAGACTTCGGGCTATCGCTACCAAAAAGATTTTGAGAACTGGCAGCGGCGACAGCAGGTAAAGCAGTCCGTACGAAGTCTCTTTAATCGGCTGCTGAGTGCTTAGGGTTTAGGGTTTAGGAAGAGAAAACACGTCTCGGTATATGTCTTGAAATAGGTACATCACGGCAGAATTGCTATGTTTAATCGCCTTCTGTTTCCAAATGGATATCAAGCTAGGTAGCTGATGCACTTTTTAGGATTATGGACTCAGAATCGTTACGCGGCAAAGTAACGTATTATCTGTTTCAAGGTCAGGCCCCCAAATGAATTCGGCCGAATCGTCCCATGAAATTTGGTCATACCCTTCTTTAGGACCAACATCGCTCGACAAATGAACCGTGGTCGCCGTCCACTCACTGTCATCGTAGTTAGCCGACTTCCACCCATCAGGTTCAGGTGTTTCTACAAAACCACAGGGCGCTGTCCCAGCCACAGGGTTCAATTCATTCTCGCAAGATTTGTCGAGGGGCGCTTCGTGAATGACGAAACAGTCAAACAAACTATTGCTGACGGCAACAACAGCGCCTGTGCTGGTGTCCGTAAGCTGCATGATAAACCCACCGTCACCCATCTGCTGATTGTTTTTGCCAATATACTCTAGCCCCGTATCATTTTCCTTGAAATCTTTCAGGACAAAATTGAGATTTAGTGGATAGTCGGCTTCAAACGTCACTGATTCAGCGTTAAAAGACCGCTCTGTTGTAATCGGAACGCTGTCTTCAATAATCAAAGCCTCGTCAAGATATGCCGCGAACCAGTTGTCCGCCCACGCATCCATGCGGAAGGTGACTGTTCCATCACTCACGGCACTTGTTGTGACATTTACTGCTTCTGTCCGGTTTGTCCCTTCTGTCCGGGGTGGCGGAGGGGCATCGGCGCGCAGCGGCTCTGCGCCGTTGGATGAGTCTAAAGCAGGCGTCTCACTACGTTTGAGCTCCTGTTGCTCAGCCTTGCCACAGGCTGTAAGTGTCAGCAATATCAACAATATGGACGTTAGTCTTTTCATAGAGATTTCTCCAAATAGAACAGTAGAGCTATTGCGAAATAGTAGGAATTTAAAGGCGAACGATCTCCTATTTTCTGATTTCTTTTAAGTAGCCTGTCAGTAGAGTGGCTTGCAAGTAGAATTTCCATAGTCCAGCTGAGGTCAATTGCTCCCAGCATTGTTTTCGGAAGATGATTCGGCCGAAACAAGATTTTCGCGGTCATAAATAACGTCAAGATCGGCTGTTGCTAACGTGATCTCTTCGATTGCGGTCAAAAAAGTGTCGCGGTCTGTCTTAGCACTTTCAGTGATATCTGGTGTTGCTGACAGTGCATACGCATGAAAGGTATAAAGTTTCTCACCTGGGCCTTTTGAGCAAGGGGGCGCATACCCCTGTTCGTTATTGACGCTGTTAGAGCCTAGGGTTCCGGGTACAACCGCGCCTGCATCAAGCGATGTGATGTCGGACGAAATGTCATAAGCAACCCAATACCACTTATAACCGCTATCTTTTGGTTGATGATCCATTAAGATTGCATAGCTGACAGTCCCTTCTGGGGCATTCTCCCACGCTAAAGGCGGCGTGATGCTGTCCCCATCGCAGGTAAAACGAACAGGTAGAGCGCCGCCGTTTTGCAGGGCAAGGCTGGTTAGCCGAAAGCCAGTCCCCTCGACGACAACCGGATCGACAACACTGAGTGGAGCTTCTGCTGCCTTGCCGTTATTTGTTGCGTCTGGCCCTCTCGGCGGCGGTGGGGCATCAGCACCATTTTGTGGCGGCGGCTCGGCGCTGTTGGATGAATTTTCAGTAGCAGCAGTAGTCGTGTCATCAGGAGCAAGCCCCTGCTCATCAGCTCCACTACAGGCTGTAAGTGTCAGCATTATTAACAATACGAACGTTAGTTTTCTCATAGAGATTTCTCCGAATTAGGCAGTAGAACTGTTGAGAAATAGCAGGCAAGTAGGAATGGACGATTTCCTCTCGCTGACGCTCCACTAGCGCTCCACTAGCGTCAGCCGCTGGGTCATTCTTTGTTGTTTCTTGCCTTCCCTTCAAGGGGGTGGCGGAGGGGCCTCAGCACCATTCTGTGGTGGCGGAGGCGGCTCACCTGCACGATTATCACCAGCACCTGCCGTGTAAGTTTCTACGGTGCTGTTACCAGATGGATCAACAAACTCAAACGTGTAGAGGTCATCTTCAATAGCGTAAAGGACCGTATAAGTTTCATTGTTGAGCGTGTATTTCAGAGAGTAAGCATCTACGCCCGTTTGCGAAAATTCAGTGATCACCGCGCCCCGTAAAGGTTCCCCCGCCGGGCGCACGGGTCGTGCCGAGGGCTGTGGTTCGACCTGTCCATTTTCATAGGTCACCACGCCACGCATGCCGCCATTGATGTAAGGGTAGGTCTCGGTGGCATGATAATGATAGTTGCCATTGTCATCAACATGACCGTTGTATTCATCCAAATCGACCACAGCAGAGCCATCTGGTTCTGTTAGACCGTAGATAGGAAAACCATCCAGCCCATAAGCAATTGGCTGGTCAACGCCCACCACCGATTGCAAGTGGGTAGGGGCTGTATGGTAGTGATAATCATCGCCACGCCCTACATGCCCACCCCACTGATCTAGCTCACCTGCTAAATAGGCATCAACCCCCCGATTGTTGAGCGCGTTGAAGATCGGGACGCCATTTACCGCGAGGGCGATCGCGCCACGAAACAGCTCGCTAGCTCCGGAGATAGGTTTGTCAGACAAGGCGGGAGTCAAAGGAATTTGCCATGCGTTATCACCGGTATACGGCTGCGGCAATGGAAATTGTTATTGCCAAGCGACAATCCCGACCATCATATTGTGTGTCGTTGGCAGCCCATTTGACTCGACATAAAGTGTGTCATCTTGACAGCGCGTCGTGGTGTTATCCATAAACGCAGTGCATGCATCTGCCAGCGACTCTGCGCTGTTTGATATGTCTGCGGTAGTAGTAGCGGTCTCATTATGAACGTGCCCATGCTCATAGGCCTCACCGCAGGCTGTAAGCATCAGCATTGTCAACAATGTGAACTTTCGTCTTCTCAAAGCATTTGCTCCAAATTAGAGGGTGAAATCCGCTAGGCTCTGTTGGGTTTCACTCAGGTTCAGTTGCTCAAGGTGGTGGTGCGACTAGAGCGCTACTCCCGAGGAGTAGCCATGCCACCACAGTCAAACTACCTAAAGCCAGGGTCTTAAAGTCACAATCAATAAGTTATACGATTGAATTCGTTTAGATTTAAGCGCTTCAGCTACGTCGAATTCTAAACATTTACTTTACCAATTCACTACTCAATTTTACTCAAACTAACCCTTTGTCAGAAAGTGACAAAGGCCACTATCTCACCTGTGCCTTTCGTCATGACTTATCGGCAATGGCTTGCTTTCTGAGATTTAGTATGCAAATAGATGTAAGTAGTTTTGTCCGCCTGCGTTATCTAAGTAATACGATTAGGTAAGAAATTTCTTCCTAAATCTAGCTGCTCACAGCCTGAAATCTCTGAGATATTAACTGTCCTTGCCCCTTTTTGGATATCGAAAACGACCGTTTGCAAGATAGTGTCAGAGTGCTATTTGCCTAGACAAGCGATGGAACCTTTTATTCATTGTGTTCGTAGAACGCGAAGACGACTACATCCGTATTGTGTCCGCTCGCAAAGCGACTCCAAAGGAGCGCGAATACTATGAAGCCTGATGCCCTCAAGAAACGACTCAAACGAAATCGCCTGATGACCACGGTGACGATTCGGATGCCGGAAGATGTCATTGAAAACTTAAAGCGTGTAGCCCCCCTTCTCGGGTTCTCTGGTTATCAACCACTTGCGAGAACTTATATAGGGCAGGGCTTGCGGGTTGACCTAGAACGACTAGAGAACGATACCGTTTCTTCCTTCATTGATAGTCTGAAGAGGCACGGTGTTGGTGACGATGTGATTCAAGAGGCGCTAAACGAAGTCGCAGGGGCTAGCGCATCTCTCGGTTGCTCCGTTCAAAAAGATAACCAGAAGCAAAAGCTCAACCTACAGTGAGGAGATTGCATAGTGGTCGTCCGAAGACGCTGGACGAGAGCCAGGTGAAGGTGGCGATCGCACTAGCTGACGCAGGCGAGCTGCCTATCAAGGCAATCTGTGAGCAGGTAGGCTGTAGCCGCTCTACTTACTATCGGCAGGTCGCGCCACGGTTGAAAGCCCCGGCAGCGACCGAGCCACTACAGCTAGACCAGCGCATTTACGTTGCACCAGGCGCAGCGCCCATCACCCCACAAAAGCCAGGGCCCAAGCTCAGCTATGTATGTAAGAAGCAGGCGAGCAAGGGCGGCATTGTCCACGCTGTCAGAGGTGAGGTCGGGCCAAGGAACTGGCGAGCCGCCGCGCTATGTGGCGCGAAGCCATCAGCCTTAAAGTACTGGGAGCTAGCTGAGCTAGCTGAGCCGAGCTGTGCTCAGTGCCGTCGTAAGATGGGCTGACCAGAAGCGCATCTAAAATATGAAACGAATTAGTTTTTTATTCTGCATCTATACGGCTGGATGCTTCAGCATTGCCTCATTGATATACGCAGTGTTGAAAGCAACCCTATATGGTGAACAAGGGCGTGTGTTTGCTGCGTTGTATTTGATGTACGAGTATCACAACCAGTATCCCTATCAATACATCCTAGTTATAGCTGTCGTCTATGGCATCATCGCGACGTTATGGGCGCACTTCTTGGGGCGTACTCAAACAGGGCGAACACGAGGACTGTACATCCTAGGCGTACTGGCATTAACTATCCTGTGCAGCTCTATTCCGGGTGGAATGCTTTGGTCACTGCACGATATGCAGGCTGGCTATTTTCCGGAAGGCTCATTATTTTGGAACGCGCTTTCCTGGGGCGCTAGCAATGGTCTTGGGATTGGATGGTTCATCTTTATACTTTCTTTTCCCTACAACATACTGTGTGCTCTCGCTGGGTATTGGCTGACAGGGTATGTCGAAAGAAAAACTCGGAATCAGCGTCAAGCTAAGAGCAATCGTAGTCTTCACTAGAGAGACTGTGTGATCTCACCAGCAGATGTATGCTAGTTGTGATGAGCGTATCAAAAGCTGGGCTGAGGTCTCAGAACTTATGAGACATTCTAAGAAAGTCTTTTTGAGACATCATCTGCGACACGATTTTGCAGTGTCTCAAAAGGTCTAGACAATGAGAAGGCCAAGCGTACTATCCGCTGTAGTAGCTAAAGAGCAGTTGTTCAATGTTCGGCTTATCAGACGAACTGCTGAGGTAGCTTGGCAGATTCGCCTAACCAGTCTTTGAGGCGAGGCTAGATTACTCCTCTATTTTAGGTGCAACAAGTTCTTGCCCCATCTGGCGAAGCGTAAGTCCCTCAACGCTTCCTGCGTAAGAGAGAGAAAACATCACTGTGATATCAGCGACTTCTGCAAAAAATTCTGTCTCCGAAGTAGGGTAAAGCACAAAAGAGTCTTGACCCGTGGCCTGAGCCGTTAGCTCGCCGTCTTCTACTCGGATAGCGATCTGCATTTCGGGTAAGAGCTGGTAGGTGCCCACGTACTTTTCATAAATTGCTGGGTCAAGGGCGATCGCTTCGGGCTGCGTCGGGATTTCGTAGGGTTCGTTGAAGGCGATCGCAGCTAAATCTTCCGCAATCCGACCGGGCAGTGCCGTTCCCAGGTTAGACAAAACAACAATCGTCAGCGCTTCATTGGGGTAGCGGGTCAGAGAGCTGGCAAATCCGCTGATGCCGCCGTTATGATGCACTCGCTGCCGCCTTGAATGATTATCTATGACCAGTCCATATCCGTAAAACACATCTGGATTTTCTTCGGGCTCTATCTGAACCTCTGGCGTCATCATCACGGCCTTAGCTGCTTGACTCAGTACCGCTGGATATTCATTTTCATATAAAAACCGATTCCAGTTTGCCAACTCTTCCGTTGTTGAGTACAGTCCGCCTGCGCCCTGAGGAATACTCATGTCAAACGGACTCGCTTGCAGATAAGTCTCTTTGCCAATAAATAGATACCCCTGCGCCAGATTAGGAATCACCGTTTGCGGCATCTCATAGCCCGTATCTTTCATTCCTAGAGGGTCAAAGATGTTGGCCTGCAAGTACTCTGCGTAGGGCTGTTCGGCCACAGTTTCGATAATCTGCGTGAGTAAAACGTACCCTGAGTTACTGTATTTGAACCTCTCTCCCGGCTCAAATTCGAGCGGTAGATCCTTAAACCGGTCAACTAGCTGAGCGAGCGAGGAAGATTGTCGTATCCACTCTTCTAGATCTGGGAAGGTTTCGGGATCGAGGTACTCAGGAATACCTGCTGTGTGTGTTAACAGATGATGAACGGTGATGCGATCGCCGTTGGGATAGTCGGGCAAATAGGTCGAAACGGTCGCTTGTACGTCAATCAGTCCCTTTTCTTGCAGTTGCAAAATGGCTACGGCTGTAAACTGTTTGGTGACTGAGCCAATCCGAAACTTGGTGGTGCCAGTGTTGGCGACCTGGTGTTCGCGGTTAGCAAAGTCGTAGCCGTGAGTCATCCCACCGATGAGGCCCTGAGTGATGGTCACACTTCCCGAGAATTGACCAGTCTGGGCATAGGCGTTTAGATAGACTTCCATTTCGGCGACTGACTCAGGCGTCATAACAGGCTCAGGCGATGAGTTGGCGGTCGAAGTCATCCCAACTTCCTGTTTATCAAAAGAATATAGCCTTTGATTGACATCGAAAGCCTGCGCAGTTTTGTCGGTCAGAGATAGCACAGTGCCAGCTAGCAGACCAAGTAGAAGAAACTTGCCGAAGGAATACATTATTTCTCTGAGCCGTGTAAGCGTATACCTTCACGAACGAGGGCTGATTCTAGGCTTCTAAAAGCTTAAAACGGCAGCGAGTTTCCTACAGACGATAGCAAGTCGGTGAAGCTATCTATAAAGTTGTGCTTGAATCGAACGGCGATCGCGCCACAAATAAACGGCACCATTGCTGTGAAAATTAGCTTAGCAGTGCCTACGTCAGCAAGCGGTGTGTGCGTCATTTCCATTGAGCCCAGGAGCAATAGAAAAACAAAGCTGCCGAAGAAAAAGCCGATTAGGAAATTAGTCGGCGCACTGTATTGAGGACTTTCGATATTCTTGGTCTGAGTCTTTTTGTTCAGGCTACTTTCTGATTCGTAGGCCATAGCGGAACTCCTAAAAAGTCGATATTGCTTACATGATATTGCTTACATGATATTGACTACATGTTAGTGGCGATCGCTACAGCCGCCCCCGTCTTGTGACACTTTTGTAGAACCGCGCTTGATAGATCAATCGGCGAACCCCGTACTTAAAAGTAATATTAGGAAAGACCAGTAGCTTACAAACCCAACGCCAAGACCGCTGGCTAATAGCGCGACCATTCTAAGCGAATAGTATCCTACCGAAGGATTGAGGGGCAACGCGTGTACCCAAACAAAATAAACAACGAGGGTACTGAATGCGATCGCAAGCCCAGTCCCAATTTTTAATAGCCGTACTTCCCCAATATCCAGCAGCATATTGAGTCTCCAGTACTTTCTACGTACGGCTTTGAGCTGTTGGATATCTAACCCAATGTCTCGAATTTGAAATGCCCTCTGAATCATGGCTCCTAGGCCAAAGTCGTTGTTGTAGCAGCCAACAGGTTGCCCGCCGTAGGTGGCCTTGCAGCTACTGGCGAACCCGTCGGATTTGTCGGGTATTAGCGTCAAGACCAGTGGACGGCCTTGAATCTCCGCTTGGCACCGATCTTGCAAATCAACTTTTGTGCAGGTAAAGATGCGTCCGGGTATGGCCACCTCATTGACCGAACCCGTAGCTTCGAGAGAAACTTCTACGATCAGGCTATCGACATTGATGCTACGGGACTCGAATACGATTAGAAACAGATAGCTGCTAAACAATACCACCCACAGCCCAAGCAAAAATCTGGATAGGAACAACTTCCACTGACGCATACACTTACGACTTCGCTGAGATATTGGCCTTTAACATTCACCCTATTACTTGCTTAAGTAAACCTGACTGATTAAAGAGATACCATCAGATGTTCCAATTTTTCATCTGGTCTGAAGCTGCTCTCACGGTTGAAGGCTACCGACGGGTGCGGGAGTGATTCAGTCGTAGGTCAGATTGAAGGTGATTCTCGGCTCCGCCAACGCGTAGGCTAAGTGCTGGCTGGCCACTAGAGGCGGTTGAAGATGCGGTCTCGTCGCCACGGACGGGGACTGCGAACCGTATTCCTGGCCCAGACTTACTACAGTTGCCTGCTTATCAGCTGACTGACAGTTAAGGAAAGCTGATTATACATAATTAAATATTATATGTTTTAGGTATTGTAATCCGCCTGAGTTATGTCTAGGCTATGAGCAGTTCACAAAAAGTTCTCTCGTTAGGTGATTCGCTATGGCTAACACAACTATCGCTTCTACAAAGACAACTGCTTCTACAACAACTATGCCTGCCGCTAAGCAACAGACATCCCTATCTACAGCAGCTCTGCCTACAATTGAACAGCAATCGCTTTCACCTGAGGCAACTTGCGAGAATCGATTGCAGGCTGCCTTAGAACACGCTCGTCGTCTAACTCAGATGTACGGTTGCCAGGGTGTGGACGTAGCGGTTGCATGGGAAACCGTTGAGGAGCTAAGAACCTCCTCCCGCCGAGTGCGACCAATTCTCTCAATTCTCTCAGTGCCTTCCTGTCAAGCTTCGTTTAAGCGTTACTGCGCTGAGAACCCTCATGCGCTTGAGTGCCGAAGCTACGATTGCTAATGCGCACATGTTGCAATAATCAGATGCTCATCAGGCGTTTGGGTCGCTGTAAATCAAGCTTTCAACAATTTCTATATGTAGTGCGTCAACTGCAAAACAAAAGCCTCCCATACAGTGTAGAGGGGGCTTTTTTCTGTTCTATTATTCCGCCAGCAGGCGGGATAATCAGGCTCTATATGACATAAACAAAGTCGATAGTCCTTGCCTGCATGAAGTCTATTGATCCTCTCAATAAACATACTCAACCTAATCAGGTAACCTTTATGGGTACTCCTCAACCGTCGTCTTTGCCCTGGTATCGCTGGCTCAGTAGCCATTACG
Organism: uncultured cyanobacterium; assembly: GCA_963833005.1. Lineage (GTDB taxonomy): Bacteria > Cyanobacteriota > Cyanobacteriia > Phormidesmidales > Phormidesmidaceae > Phormidesmis. Next base: position 348,920 of record CAWHWK010000009.1, read on the forward strand.
TCGTTCGACTGCTCGAAGTCGTTCAAGACTTTATCGTCATCTGTCTATGCGTTGGGCTATTCAGCTTTATGATTTTGCAGCTAAGAGGGATGGCCCTATCGCTGTTTCCGCCGCTCGACTTTCAGGTGGTTACTTCAGACATTTTGTCTCTGCTGATTTTGGTAGAGCTGTTTCGTTTGCTCATTATCTATCTCAAAGAGCATCGAGTGTCTATCGGCGTTGCGGTCGAAGTGTCTATTGTCTCCGTTTTGAGAGAGATTATTGTCAGAGGTGTTCTAGAAACGCCGTGGTCTCAAGTACTAGTTGCCTGCGTTTTTCTGTTAGTCCTTGGCGGTTTGTTGGTAATCCGAGTTTGGATACCCCCCACCTTTGAGGGTATCGATCCGGAGCAAGTTGTCTCGGAGCGACATTTGTCACGATTCATAGATAGCCAACGTTCTACACAGAGAGATGAGCACAGCCCTTCCCAGAAAAGCTTGGAGAACAATTACAAGACTAAACCTCGTCTCGGTTAAATCCCATCGTTCTTTTTTGTTCCAGGTGCGAGGAATTTCTATAACTGCAATATGTGGAACTGGTGAGAAGGGGGGAACAACACAACGTAGCGCTTGAATCGCTTCGTAATGGCGGGTTTGCTGATTAATCGTGTTGACAAGATTTCGCTGAAGGCGAGAGTGAAATAGCGTCGGCATCGGCTTTTGCTGCGATCGCCCATTAATATACTCCCACGCTGGTGAACCCTCAATGTCGGGCCGTTTTAGGAAGGTCTCTAAAGGGCTGAGCGTAGTAGGAGATTGCATCATTTTCTTAGGTGATCTGACCGGGCACAATAGCTATGCTCTTTAGTTATTGTATGTCGTCACGAAAAGGAGCCTGCAAGCTTTACCTACAGACTCCTCTTTCCTACGTATTCTCGATGCTATAGCTTTCCGCGCATTTCTATATTTTAGAAAAAGCGCCTCGAAGCTCTACTCGAAGCCAAGCAGGTCAAAAATATCGCGATCCTTAAGCGGCTCTACTTCTAAAGGCTTTGCATCTTCAATCATGCCTTTTGCCAACTTTAGATACTCATCGCGCACGACCTGAATTTCAGGATCAGGATCGTCCATTTCAAAGACGGTGCACTTCTTCAGGCGACTGCGACGAATGGCATCTACTGTCTTGAAGTGAGCTAACGTTTTGAGCCCAACGCGCTCATTGTACTTGTCGATTTGGTCAGTGCCTTCGCTGCGGTTAGCGATGATGCCGCCCAGTCGAACTTTATAGTTTTTGGCTTTGGAGCGAATGGCTGCAACGATGCGGTTCATCGCAAAGATGGAGTCGAAGTCGTTAGCGGTGACGACTAGGCAGTAGTGAGCGTGCTGTAATGGGGCGGCAAAGCCACCGCAAACGACATCACCCAATACGTCAAAGATCACCACGTCAGTGTCTTCTAGCAGGTGGTGTTCTTTCAGCAGCTTTACGGTTTGACCGGTGACATAGCCGCCACAGCCAGTACCCGCCGGGGGACCACCCGATTCAATACACATTACGCCGTTGTAGCCTTCAAACATGAAGTCTTCGGTCTGCAATTCTTCTGAGTGAAAGTCAACCGTTTCGAGAATATCGATGACGGTAGGGACCATTCTTTTGGTCAGTGTGAAGGTGCTGTCGTGCTTGGGGTCACAGCCGATTTGCAAGACGCGCTTGCCCAGATGAGAGAAGGCTGCTGACAAGTTAGATGAAGTGGTGGACTTGCCGATGCCGCCTTTGCCGTATACAGCAATCACAAGTGCGCCAGTCTCAATTTTCATTGAGTCATCCATGTGGACCTGGACGCTACCGTCGCCATCTTCGCCTTTTTTGACCTGCGGGGGACGAACGTTTGAAACTACCAAAATAAATTCTCCTGTTTCTCTTTAAAAGTGTGACTTAAGTCAGTCGTTTATCTGAAGTATGTTGCGCACTATTTACACGCGCTGCTGATAATACGTGCTGATAACAAACGCTACTGGCCGATGGCGGCTTTGGCTTCGTAAAGCGTATCGACGGTAATAGCAGAGATACCGCGATCGCTCGCGAATTTCTCAGTATTGCGTTTCACTTTGCCCCGCACAAAGAAAGGAATCTTTTTCAGCTCGGCTATTCCATCTGCGGTCCAACTGGCCTCAGCGGCATCACTGGGGGCTTCTGCCATTGGCTTAGCACCCGAGTTGGATTCGGCGCTAGCTTCATGGCCCAGATTAGAAGTCAGGTCAGAAGTTAGGTCAGAAGGCGATTTAGCAGGCGCGGCGATCGCACCAACAGCAACCGGCTGAGCGTTGACCGTTTCTGCCGCGTGAGGCGCGGTATGCAGATGGCTCATGTGGCCTTCAGCGAACTCGAAGTCTTCTCGGAACATCCCAATGAGGTGCTCTTCTAGGCCCATCATCAGCGGGTGGACCCAGTCGTCAAAGATGACGTTAGAGCCTTCCCAGCCCATTTGAGGCGAGTAGCGAGCAGGCACATCTTGAACGTGAATAGGCGTAGAGATGACGGCGCAGGGAATGCCGAGACGCTTGGCGATATGGCGTTCCATTTGAGTGCCCAGCACCAGCTCAGGCGCGGCTTCGGCAACGGCGGTTTCTACGGCCAAGTAGTCGTCGCTGATGACGGCTTCTAACCCATGCTGCTTGGCGACTTCGCGCACCTGGCGGGCAAATTCGCGGCTGTAGGTGCCGATGCCCACAAGGGTAAAGCCGAGTTCTTCGGTGGCGATTCTAGCAGCGGCGATCGCATGGGTTGCATCGCCAAAAATAAAGACGCGCTTGCCTGTGAGATAGGTTGAGTCTACCGAGCGCGAATACCAGGGCAGGCGTGAAGCACCCGGCGCGGCTGCCGAGGAAAGCCGTGAGGCACTCCAGCTACCGAGCGTATCGGTTTTTGAGCGCTGTAGGGCGCGGCTGACGTCAATGCCTGCAACTTCGCCAATTTCTGATAAAAAGTCGCGGGTTGCGCCCACGCCGATGGGCACCGTTTTGACGGTAGGCTGTTTGAAGCTGCGCTCTAGCCACTTACAGGTGGTGAGGGCAATTTCTGGATACAGACAGATATTGAAGTCTGCGTCGGGTATGCGTATGAGGTCGTCGGGTGTGGCTCCCATCGGCGCAATCACATTCACGTCTACGCCGATTTCAGCCATCAGCTTGATGACTTCTTGGATGTCGTCGCGGCAGCGGAATCCGAGAGCCGTTGGGCCAATGATGTTGGCCTTGGGCCGAATCGCCGGGTCGCGTTCCGGGCGGGTTGCGTCGGGAGGTAAGACTTTGGAGAGGAGAAGCGATCGCACCAGATGATACAGCGTCTCACTGGCCCCCCAGTTTTCTTTCTTTGAGTAGGCAGGCAGCTCCAAGCTAACAACCGGGATAGGTAAGTTCATGCTTTTGGCTAAAGACCCCGGCTGATCTTGAATCAGCTCTGCTGTACAGCTTTCGCCAACTAGCATAACCTGGGGCTTAAAGCGCTCATAGGCCTCACGCACAGAGGTTTTAACCATCTCAGCCGTGTCACCGCCCAAGTCTCTTGCTTGAAAGGTGGTGTAGCTAACCGGGGGCCGGTGGTCGCGCCGTTCGATCATCGTAAACAGCAGGTCGGCGTAGGTATCCCCTTGGGGCGCATGGAGGACATAGTGAACACCTTGCATCGCGGTGGCAATGCGCATCGTGCCCACATGCGGGGGGCCTTCGTAAGTCCAGAGGGTAAGTTCCATAAGCGGGAGAAAGGTGAAGGGAGATAGAGGGAACAGGAGATTGGCTTTGGCAAGATTGGCTCTGACAAGATCAGCTTTAACTACGCTCAGCTAGCAGGCAGAAGCGGCAACCGAGGGCCGAGCGTAGCCGAAGTCCGGCTAAATTGCCAACCGTCGCCGCCGCTCGCTAGAGCGGACAAACAGTTCAGCCAAATCAGCAGCTTGGTCGTAGCCGTGCAGGGGTGAAAAGACCAGTTCAATCGACCATTTTGTCGATAGACCTTCCGCTTCTAAAGGGTTGGCGAGACCCAGGCCACAAACGGTGATATCCGGGCGAGCTTCACGACAGCGATCTAGCTGCTTTTCAACGTCTTGGCCTTCAGAGAGCGCGGTGCCTGCGGGTAAAAGCGCAATTTCGGCGTCCATCAGCATTCGGTCAATGTAGGGGGTGCCCACTTCAATCAGGTCCATGCCACATTCTCTAGACAGAAAGCGAGCTAAGGGAATCTCTAGCTGAGAGTCGGGAAATAAGAAGGCTTTGCGACCATTGAGCAGCTTGCGGTAGCGGTCTAGGCCGGTGTTGGCTCTAGCCACAGAAGGTGCGATCGCGGCTTCAAAGCTGGCCTCGTCCACACCCCAAGCCTCTGCGGCTGTTCGCAGCCAGGTAGTTGTGCCTTCAATGCCAAACGGATAGACAGTGGGTAATAGCTCAGCGCCTCGGCTGATCAAAAGTCGGACAGTATCACTAAGAAACGGCTGGGCGATTAGCATTTTAGTGCCTTCACCCACGCTGGGCAGCGCTGAGGCCCGCCGGGGGGGAAAGAACTCAACCGGACCGATGCCAAGCTTGTCGAACAGTCGCTTGAACTGGTCTTCGACTACATCCGCTAGGCTGCCAACAATTAGCAGTGCAGGCGCTTCAGTTTCTTTTTCGGGCATCACTGGCACCATCGATGCCAAGCAAGTATCTTCGCCCTGCGTAAAGGTAGTTTCGATGCCGCTACCCGAGTAGTTGAGCACCCTTACTTGAGGATAGTAACGACTACTGAGCTTTTCAGCAGCTTTGGCCAAGTCCAGCTTAATCACTTCAGACGGGCAAGAGCCGACCAAAAACAGGGTGCTAATGTCTGGGCGGCGCATGAGCAGCTCTTCAACGACGCGCTCTAGCTCATCATTGGCATCGGCCAAGCCTGCTAGATCGCGCTCGCCTAAGATGGCCGTGCCAAACCGAGGCTCAGCAAAAATCATAACGCCAGCGGCAGACTGAACCAAATGAGCGCAGGTACGAGAACCCACGACTAAAAAGAACGCATCCTGCATTTTGCGATGCAGCCAGACAATCCCAGTTAGACCACAAAAAACTTCTCGCTGACCGCGCTCCTTCAATACAGGAAGATCGGCAACAGTTTCGGTCGGAACGGTGGGGGTGGGACTTGTGGTGCAGGGCTCTAGCGCCATAAATATACTCTCCTAATTCTGTTTGTGCTAAAACCTAGTGTGCTGAGACCTAGTGTGCTGAGACCTAGTGTGCTAAAACCTAGAATTATTTTTCTTAGGATGTTTAAGCAGACAGTTCAGTATAAGCATCCGGTTTAGGTCTCGCTTGATCTGACTGAGGCTTTATTTACATTCAGCTACTAATGTTTACTTAGTACTGTTTTGTTAAGCAAAATTTCCCTTCATTCGCTTAGCGTGGCCGGTATTTGTAACAGTGCGTAAACCTAAGCTAACGAGTGTTTCTTTTTGGCCAAATATCTCATGATCGGTTAGGCCGTCTGAATTTCGTCGGCAAACCGCTCTCGTTTATCGAACTCAAACGGCCCGGCAACCGATCCCCACACCAGTTCATCGGTTTGAGGATCGCGGCCTCGGTCGTAGCTCGTCATGTGGCTTTCTGTAACGATAAATTTATTATCTAAGTAAGTGGTGGCTCCGTTACGAACCACGGTGCATTTTTTTCCCGGCTCTACCTGGCCTACGAATCGGTTGTCCTCCCACTGGACGATGATGTCGCAGCCGCCCATTGGCTCTAGGTCATCAGCGCTGAGCGTGGCAAGCTTGTTCAAATCGCGAGCCGCGCCGTGAAACGTCTCTTCGGCTTTGACCCGATAGTTCTCTAGCAGGATGTCGTTTTCTCTTTTGATAAAGTGCAGGACTCGAACCCGGTAGGGCTTATCGATTTGAAAGTGATAAGCCTGCTCTAGGTAGAGGCTGATGCCGGACTGAAACCCAGCCGGGAGGGGCCGCATACACACCCGAATATGCGCAAAGAAGGGAGGATTCTCAATGGCCTGCTCCTGGTTGCTAAAGTCGGCGGCCATCCATTGGGTCAGGGTGGTGACGTCGGTTGAGTGGGTCATGGGTGTTGTTTGGTATGTAGCGTTTGGTATGTAGCGTTTGGTATGAGGCGTTTGGTCTGTAGAAGGTGCTGAGACTAGTAGGAACGCGATCGCCACTTATTGAGTTTGGATTGCGCGATCGCACCTAGCGATCGCGCGGCCATCAGCTCGCCCTGAAGCTGTTCAATTTTCTGGGCGTTCGTTTGGGTGTTCGTCTGGGCGCTCGATTGAGAAGATGAACCGGTAGAGGCGACACCGCTGCCAAAAGACGCTTCTGCACGCGCACTCGCGGGCCTTTGCCCTTTGCGGAGAATAGCCGCGCCCATATTCGAGAGCGATCGCAGCTCATTCAACTGCTGAGTGAGCTGTTCAATTTGTTCTGCCTGCGACTTTTCTTTGCCAGTTTCTTTGCCAGTTAAATTTGAGCCAGTTGATTTCGTAGCGTCCGCTCTCGCATCCGCGCTGGCAGAAGAAGAAGGCTGGGAGCTAGAACTTGCTGCCTTCTGCGCAGACTGACTGAAAACAGATCTCAGCAGTTCATCTACGTTCAGATTTTTGCCGACGCCTTGACGATTGGTCGCGCCCGAGGGCGAAAAAACCGCGCTGGCTTTATCGGCAAAGAGGGTCTTGGTCAAACGAGCTGGGTTGTTTTGCGCAACCTGCTTATCGCTGCTAGAGGCCCCGCGCAGCAGCGATAGCATATGAGTAAAGCCCGCTGGCGTGCTGCCTTCTGTTTTGTATCCTCGGTAGTAGGGCACCACCGACTCACCAAACGCCTGCGTATACTCGTCGCTATCTAGATAGGAGTCAATTTCAGCTTCATAGCCCTCACTATCTAAAATGGCACTGTGGGCGGCAACTTCCGCTAGGTTTTCGGGTGCGCGACCTAAAAAATGCTTGAAATTTAGCTCAATAAACCGGTTACGAGGACCATTCTCAAAGAAACGAGTGCGATACAGATCTGACTTGGCCACTCGTCGAATAAATTCAATAACGCTAATCTCTCCCTGCTTAAATTGAGATTCGCAAACCTGCTGACGCTCGCTTTCCATCACATAGGCATTGCTCAAAATCTGCTTATAGATGGCGTTGACCATACTTTCGGCCTCGTCTGCAGACTGTGCTGGCCAGTGGCGAATCGGCGCGGTTTCAGTAAAGGCGCTTAAGCCTAGGGGCTGATCAGGATTAACAACGGGATTGATAAAGGTGCTTACCATCGCAGAAAGTCTCTCTAAAAGAATTTACTAAAGAATGTCGAGGCACAAAATGATGTCACGATCTTAATCCGGAGCGCCTTTTACATCTTAGGAAGATTGATCCCCGCTAAATTTTAGGAATTGTAAAGCGCGCTATTCTCGATCATCAAAGCGAGTGCGAAAGCTACCGTATTTTATCCAGTACTGGTTTAGCTCGTGGTGGGGTGTGTGTAAGCTCGCTTTGGCATGGTAAAGCACCACCCGGCGATGGGTGCCAATCCAGATTTTTTTGAGCGGCTCGACCGAAATTAGCGTTCCACCTAGCGCCTCTACGCAGGCTTCAAACTTATCGACCGTTGAATATTCAACGGTTTCAAAGATGAAAAAATTGCCTGAGCAAATTAAGTGGCGGCTGCGAATCCAAGCCTGCATTTTCTTTTTGGCAGGGGGCGGCAGCATTTTAGAGTCTGTCTAGGGGTAACTCGTGGGCAAAGCTCTCTCGCTTTTCAAACTTCAAGGCCCCTTCAGTAGATCCCCAGACGTGCTCGTGGGTTTCTAAATCCATTCCCTGGTCAAGGCTCATCCAGGTATTTTTGGTCACTTCGACCTGGCTGACTAAGTAGGTCAGCTGGCCTTTGCGTGGAATGCGGCAGTTGTTTCCAGGCTCGACGCCACCGATAAATTTATCGCCTTCTTTACGAAAGATCATTGAGCACCCGGTTCGCCGAATGGCGCACTCTGCCGGAATAGTCTGAAGCACCTCCCGGTTATGGCCAGAGCCCGCATACGGTACGCCGTCTTCAAACCCATAGTTTTCAATATAGACGTGGTCGGCTTTGGCCACGACTCGGTGTAGCCCCTGACGATACGGATTCCACAGGTCGTAGTCGTAGACCTGTTCGGAGTAGAAGCCAATGCCGCCAGGATAGCCGAGCGGTTCAAAAAATGCGTAAGGGAGGGGCCGAAAAAAGATGCGGATGTGGGCGAAGTCTTTGAGTGAGGCGTTGGCCTGCTGAAAATTGCTAAAGTCTCCGGACATCCAGGTAGCTAGCGTAATTAGATCTTGTTGAGCAGCAGAAACGGCGGCGGTGGGCGCGGTCATGGCAATGAGTCGGTTGAAAAGTGTAAGCGAGCTTTAGGAAAAGGCTCTTGTGAAAAGGCCCTGGCGAACAGGCTCTAATGAAAAGGCTCTGGCGAACAGGCTCTGATGAACAGATTGTAGAAATAAAGATTGCGATCGCAGCGCCCTGTTCATTAAAAAACTCATTGAAAAACAGCAAAAAGTCAGAGAACGCTCATGTCACTTTGGGCAAAACACGCACTTCTGAAGATAGAGAAGCGGTCGTTACCCCTTTGCCATCGCTCGTTTTAATCAGCGACACGCGAAAGCGGAGATTATCGCTCGCAAACCAAATTTTTTCTTCGGCAGCGGCGCGGTCATAGCCCGTCGTCAGCACGAACGTACCGTCAGGCGTCAGGGTATAGTCGCCCGCCGCCGGAATCGTTTCGGCATAGCCTTGATCTCGCAAGAGCTTGCCGCTATTGGCAACATCTAAGCTCGGAACGGGCACTAAAATCGTTTGCCCTTTGAGCACGTCGTCTTCGTTCCAGTCGGTTTCGCCTTCCCAGCTCATCTTAAAAGGGGCCGCAATGGTGGCAATATCGATGCCCTGACTCTCACAGAGTGCTAAGACGGCAGGGTCGTGCTTGTCTAATCCTTCAATTTCAATCGTTGAGCGAATTTCTTCAAAATGGGCAAAGGCCAAATGATGAGCACTGCGCTGCGATCGCCATTTGCCCAAAGAGCGAGCCACAAAAGTATCGATATCCATGCCCATAGTCGTATCTTTAGAGTCGTTTGAGTAGCAGCGGTCACTGGCCGAAAAAAGTAGGTCAGAGGAAGTAGGCCAGAGGAAATAGGGTCAAAAATCAAGCAGTTAGAACTTGAGCTTTGACCCTATTAACAAACATTAAAGCCTAATGTTCAAGGCTGACGCGCCCGCATCCAAACTAGCCTTTTCTTTTTTTGTTGGGCTTAGCTGCTGGTGCCTCAACGTCAGCAGACACTTGGTCGCTAGCGCCTTCGGCCACAGCGGGCGGATTGCCCATCAGTTGAACAGAAGCCACCTTACCGCCTTGACGGTTAATAGACTGCATAGCCTGTGACATCTGACTGTAGGGGACGCGAACCGTATAGCTGCCTGTTTTCAGCACAGATTGCTGACAGACCCCGGCAACCTCAATAGTAACTGTACGGGTTTGATAGTCACTAATTCCGGCGCTGCCGAGGGTGTTCATCCCTGCCATTGTTCTAAATCTCCTTACAAAGGATTAACTAAGGTATTGCCTATTCACGTTTAGACGTTAAGCGTTAAATAGGCCCCAAATCAGCGCTAAATAGATTCGATACTGACAATTTTGCCGCCGAACTTTTGAATCGTCCGAATCTTGTTTTGGAGCTGCTGATAGCCAACTTCGTAGCTAGCGCTGCTGCGCGGCGTACGGCTGCCGCCCGTGTTAGCCCCCGAGACAGAGATGCGGAAGCGGCTAGTGGTGCCCGCCGTTGAAGAGACACTGCCTTTGGGCGATCGCACCTTAGTGCCCCGGTTACCCGCAATGTCGCCAGTGAGCAAAGCCTTTTTCCCAGAATTGTTCGAGGCGTTACCCCCCGCAATTACCAACGTCCGGTTAAAGCTAACGTTCTTCAAACCCGATTCGGTCTGCTGACCCCGCAGGTAAGGCGCAGTGTTCTCACCAAAACTTCGCCAGTACTCATCACTATCGATATAAGAATCGACTTCGCCATCGTAGCCACGCTCTAGGCAAATCGCGGTGTGGGCCGCAATCTCACTTTGGTCTTCAGGGGCGCGGCCCAACAGATTTTGAAAGTTGTTCTCAATGAAGCTATAAGCCGAAGAAGATTCAAAAAACAGGCTGCGATAAAGATCGGACTTGGCCACAGCGCGAACAAACCCACGCACGCTAATATCGCCATTGCGCAATAGAGACTCAGCGCTAGCGAGCCGCTGACTTTCCATCACGTGGTGATTACCTAATACGTGCTTGTATACAGCGCTAACAACAAGCTGAAAATCGTCTTCAGAGGCGTTTGGACGCAGCTCGACAGGTTCAGGACTGACTACCCAGATTGACATAAAGTGTACTCCGCTATGCTAAACAAACAGGTCAGAGAACCAAGTCAAAAAACAAGTCAGAGAAACAACTTTAAATGACTGGCTCTTAGGATGATTGACCATAGTGGCCAAAACTTAGACCCTAAATAATTGGGCCCAAATGATCGGGTCACAGATAGGTTGAAACTAACCTTCGCTCAAGAAAAATTAGTTATAAATACCCAGACCCACTACCTAGATAACCGGATTGCGAAACCATATATGAGAAAGCGTTTAACTAATACAGATAACTTAATGTGTTATCTCCTTAATGTATCAGCGCCTTAATATCTCGCTCAAACAAATGCATTGCTGATACAAGTGCACAGGCCCCGAAAGACAAACGAGCTAAGCGACCTAACTTCTGTAGGCTGCCTAGCTCGCTTATCATCTTGGTCGCTCAATCTCGAATCTTAAGCCTTAAATTCCAAGCCTCGAATCTCGAGTCTCGAATATTAAGTCTCGAATCTTGAAGATCAAGCTAATCGCTACAATCGCTAACCTAGCGGTCTCTACTTAATTTCAGTAATGCTGACGATTGTGGCACCCGTGCGTTGAATCCGCTGAATCTGGGGCGTCATCTTGGTTGCAGACACGATGTACTCATTAAAGCTGACGCGACGAGGGCTGTCGAACTTAGCAGCGGTTGTCTTAATTCTAAAGCGTTTCTCTGTAACAGACCCAGGCGTTGGCTTGGCGTCTGTAATTTTGTTAGCGCTGTTGGTTGCAACTGCATACACAAGCTGAGAATCTTTAACGGCACTGCTAACCTGCGCAGGGCCACGGTTTACCGCAAAGTTGCGGTTATAAACCACTTGCTTGCGACCGGGTTCACTCTTTTCACGGCTAAAGGGAACAATATTCTCGCCAAATGCCTGCTGGTACTCGTCGCTATCAACATAAGAGTCAATATCAGCGTCGTAGCCTTCTTCGGCGGCGCGACGGATATGCTCGGAGGCTTCAGCTTGAGACGCGGGCGCACGACCTAGAATGTGCTGAAAGTTTAGCTCGGTAGAGCGATAGGGTCCGCAGGCTTCGAAATAGCGGGCTCTATAAAAGTCTGACTTCGCAACCGCGCGTACGAACTCACGCACTGACATAGAACCATCAGCTAGCTGAGATTCAGCAGTGACTAGACGCTCGCTGTCCATAACATGAGGATTGCCAAGCACCTGCTTGTACACGGCGCGAACGATTGTTTGAATATCTTCTGGGGAGCTAGTCGGCCACAGTTCATAAGTGTAGGCGTCTGCCATGGGGTTCTCCTATTTTTATTAAACGAACAAATTTCAACAACAGCTAAGCGGAAAGAAATGCGATCGCATAAAGGCGAACGACTAAGAAGAGTGATTCTCTCCTCCTAAGCCGCTCGCCTCTATGGGTTATTTAGCTAACTTCAGTGATACTAGCGATAGTGCCGCCAGCCTTGTGAATACGCTGATACTCTTGAGAGAGCTTCTCGTAAGGCACTAAGTAAACCTGGTTGGCTCGGCGGAACCGTGAGGACGCCTTGCGCACAGTGTTGGCACGAATGGCCGTAACTTCGATGCGGTAAACCTTGCCGCGATCGCCGATGCCGCTGCCCACTCGAACTGGCGCAGACGTAGGTGGCTCGCTAAAGGCCCAACCATCAGAACCGCCTGAAGGTGCTTTCACAGCAGTCGGAATCGCATTGATTACCAGCTTGTTCAGGCGAGGCTCTTTGCCAGAGATGCTGCCCTTAAGCGAGCTGCTAGATGCGCCACGAACTAGCTCAAACAGGTGAGTAAACTCAACCATGCTCTCAGAAGCTTCTGTTTTGTAGCCTCTGATATAGGGCACAAAGTTTTGACCAAAGGTATTTTGGTACTCGTCGCTATCTAGGTAAGAATCAATATCGGCTTCAAAGCCTGATTCGTCCAAAATGTTGCTGTGAAGCTTCATTTCGTCGTAGTTGTTAGGCGCGCGGCCTAGCAGATGACGGAAGTTGAGTTCTGTATAGCGGTAGCGAGGGCAGCTTTCGAAGAAGCGCGTACGGTAGAGGTCAGACTTGGCGACGGCACGAACAAAATCTCGTACGCTATACTCACCACGCTTGAACTGTGATTCAGCGACCGATAGGCGCTCACTTTCCATCACATAGGCGTTGCCCAACACCTGCCGATAGACGGTGTTAATAATCGTTTCAAGCTCGTCTGAGGAGAGTCCGGGGACCCACTCTACAGGCGGCGTTTCTTCAAAAAGACTGACGCCCAATCGCGAGGCTGGTCCGAAAGCCATGAATGCTATCTCCTTATAACGGTTGATTGCGTGTTCTCATTTTGTCTGCAAAAGGGGCCTATCTTTGTCAAGTTTTGTGAACGGTCGTGGGAAGAAGCCTATATCGTCAAAAAGTGAAAACCCCGCTATACAAAAGGGATTAGGGCCTCTTTTTCCCGGCTAAAGCGTATTCTTTTTTTTTGTTAACAAAGGGATAGAAAACCGACCGTTTATCGTTACATATCGTTACATGCTGGCCTTCTCACTGGCCTTCTCTAGGTGTAAATATGGCTTTTGGACGGCGCTTGGGAGTCCAAGTCTTAGCTTGTGGGTCTCGGCTTGTGGAATAGCTTTGGTTGCTAGATTTTGATCGCTAGCTTATGCCTTGGCTGGCTTTGCGATGGCTGGCTTTGCGACAACTGGCTTTGCGATAACTGGCCCAGATTGCGTGACTAACTCAGTTTTTATCTCTGACTGGCTGGCTGGCTTAATAAAGGTAGACAGCCGTGCAATCAAGTGATCGAAATAAGGAGAAAGGGCTGGATAGCTCTCTACGGGAAAACGCTTGAGGCTAGCTCTTTTAACTCCAATGAGGCCAGTAACCATAGCAGGCAAAGGAACCTGTAGCTCTGCGTAAAGCTGCTCCATGGCCTCAAGCCCGGCGGTACTGGTGTAGTGGTGCTGCTCGCCTGCAATTCCGTAAGTAATACAGCGTAAAAACTGCCAAAAATCTCGCCAGCAGGCTTCTGCGCGCATTGGTGGATACAGCCCGCCGCCCGGTTCTAAAATGTGGGGAAACGTTGCCAGCACAACGGCTCTGGCCTCATCAACAATGTCGGCGGATTGGTCACGTAGCACGCGCGCCACTTCGCAGCCCGATAGCCCTACCGCACTAAGCGCAGCGTCAGCAGGCAAATCATCTGCCTCAATCTTTTCTAAATCGGTATCTGTGAGGTAGCATCTGTTGTCGTCGGCGAATTGGAAGCGAGCAACAATCTCGGGGGAAACGTCACTCCAGGTATCAAAGCTGACGATGCGTGCTTTGGGAATGAGCTGCTTGGCCCGATCGCTGAGTCCGTTCATAGTTCTTGGCGTGTACCTAATAGCGTCTGACCAGCTGTTGTTTTCTGACCAGTTATTCTAGTTTAAGCCGCTTTTGTCACCTTATGCTGTTGGTACTGCTGCTAGCACTACGCGACTCGATCTGTCGAATCACCAGCTCAGCAATGCTTTGAACGGCACGCTCAGGATCTTTTTTTAGGGGTGCGATCGCTTCTACTGCCGCCACATTGCCGAGTTTTCCTAGCGCTAACACCGCCGCTTTTCTCACTTCCCAATCCACATCTGTAAGGCAGGCCACCAGAGGCTGGTAGGCAGCCTGATAGTCTAGGCGTGCCAGATGAGCTGCCGCTTCGATCCGCACATCAGCGTCGCTATCTTCGAGTGCTTTGATCAGCAGTGAAAGCGTACCTTGGGCTGATGCCGGTAGCTGAGCGGGCAGACTGGCAGATGGCAAATTGAGCGCAGTAATAGAGGGCGCGGTGCCAGCAGCGAGCTGCTGCTGGGCAAGCTGAGCGATCGCACCCACTGCAGCCGTCCTGACCGCAGCCGATGGATCGTCCATAATTTGATACAGCCGATCGCTAACTTCATTACTCATAGACGCCATCACCCAGGCCGCATGTCCTTTACAGGTTTCGCTTGCCGACTCAGAGGCCAGCACCGCCCGAATCGCCTCAAACGCAGGCGCACCCACCTTTGCCAAAGCTCCGGCTGCAGCGCTCTTAACGCCGATATCTACATCGTTTAACAGCGCATCTACTAAGCCAGCAACCGAGGCTTCCTCATCCGCACTAGCCAGCGCATGACAGCAAGCCTTACGGACAGTCTGATCGGGATGATTGGCCAATCCTTCTAATAAAAAGGGCGTTGCAGGCTCACCAATTTGCCCGAGCGCATCAATTAGCCCAATCCGAGCTGCCCGCCTAGGATCGGCTAGGCTCTGCACCATCTTTTTTAGCAAGTCTGCATCGATCTGCTCGAATGATAGAAGCTCTATTTGTTCGTTAACATAGTCGATTAGCCGGTCGGTATCTGCCTGGGCTTCAGGGGATGGAGGCGTAGTCATACGATTCGACACTCCTTATACTTGGCACTTTTTTACGGGTGCTCACTTTTTTACGGGTGCTCTCTGAGGGTGCATTTGTCGAGGGTGCATTTGTCGAGGGTGCATTTGTCGAGGGTACATTTATATTGAGGGATATTCGGTCGAGGGTGTGTTCGATTGTGTGGTTTTACCGGTGGTGTGTTTCTACAAGTTCTGTGGGTCTAAAGATTTCGTAAGCCTAAAAATCTGTGAACCTAAAAATCTGTGAGCCTAAAAATCCGTGAACCTAAGAATTCTGCTGAATTAATCTGCTGAGCCGCTAGCGTCCTGTGATGTCTGTTCACCGCGTATTTTGGCCAAAGCAGCATCAATTTTAAGAATCTCAGGATGATTTTTGAGCTGAGACATGGCCATAGACTTAGGCAGTTTGGCCTTTTTAGCCGTCGCCGTAAAATCTTCGACCAGGCGTTCTCGATATTGTTCCAATTCAGCAACAACACCTGCAACTTCTTCGGCAGAAGGCGTAGCATGGTTACTATCAGTCGAGGTATCAGCCGTATTTTTTGCCACTGTAGATTCTGTGGCTGTGGGCTCATCAGCCGAGTTAGTTTTAAGCGCGGGTGTGTCGCTAGGGGTTGTCTCTCCCATTCGGAAATACCTCATAAAGCAATAGTATGATCACATTTTACCGGTCTCCCTGCGTCTCATATGGATATTCCTGACATTAAAGCGCTGCTCTCGCATGAAGATCCACAGATGCGGCTGCGAGGGCTCGTCGCACTCAAAGACCACGAGGCTCCGCAGGCTGTGCCGCTGCTAGTAGCGCAGCGACAAGATGAGGCTTTTTTAGTACGCTCTTTTGTGGCGATGGGGCTTGGACGTAAGCGTAACGATGAGGCCTATGACGCCCTGCTGACGATGCTGCCAGCCGAAAGCGATCACAACGTGCAAGCTGAGATTGCGAACTCGTTGGGCCTGTACGGGAACAAGGCAGTTGATCGGCTAGTAGAGCTGTTTTATCACAATAAAAACTGGCTGGTTCGACGCAGCATTCTAGCGATTATGCCAGAGATGGAATG
The DNA here is from genome assembly GCA_963833005.1 of uncultured cyanobacterium. Classification (GTDB taxonomy): domain Bacteria; phylum Cyanobacteriota; class Cyanobacteriia; order Phormidesmidales; family Phormidesmidaceae; genus Phormidesmis. The sequence continues at coordinate 364,758 of CAWHWK010000009.1, forward strand.
CCCTCAGCATCTGCTAGAAATTGCGGTGTTCGCACTGCAAGACGCAGATGAAACCATTGTGCAGGCGGGCATTTCAACGCTGGGCATGTTGGCTGATACACCGCAGTCAGAAGCTGCGCTCAACGCGCTGCTACCTATGATGGTGGCTGATAGCTGGCGATCGCGTATGTACTTAGCCTACGCGCTCAAGCTATTTGACGCCGAGCCTGCCCAAAATGCACTAATTCAACTGCGCCAAGACAGCCACCACAAAGTCGTTGCCGCTGCGTTAGAAAACCTTTTGCCCACCGAATAAAACAGCCTGAACAGCGCCGATTCAGCCCAAAGACATTTTCAGAGCAAAGACATTTTTGCCGATCATCGATTGGTTAAGGAAGTCTTTGCATTTTCTAGCGGGGAAATGTCCACCTCAAACACTTCTCGGCGCTGCGTCTTGAGTAGTCTGACTGTGGAGCGATTTAACTGCTGAACAATCTAACTGCTGAACAATCTAACTGCTGAACAATCTAACTGTTGAGCGATCTACCTCTTTAGTAGGTTCTCTTGAGTAATCTGCGGCGAGAGCGACAAATAGGAAAACAAATGGACTATGCTTTAAGTGTAAATAAATATTACTATTGGTTTACATTTGCAGAGATAACTTGATTATTTGGTCAAGCCTATACTCTGAATCGCTCATTATCTGAACCTAGCCCAGAACCTAGCCCAGAGAACTTACGCCTGAATTTGAGGAATGACTGCGCATGGTAATCTTGCCCCAATCGCTCCAGCCTTCGTCGAGGCTTCCATTGAGTCCGACTGAAGCTTCGCACCCAGCGCCAGAGCCATCAGCACTAGCGCTAGCGCCATCAGCACTAGAGCACTCGGCATTAGAAACATTGGCGATCGCATTCTTCCAACATTCGACTGGAAGCTGGCGCTCTCGTCGCCGCTACTACACCCTGGCCAACGACGAAACCCAAGAAGTGGTTAGCGATATTACCGTTCATTTTTTAGCAGAAGGTCATGAAGCGCTGCTGAGCCTAGGCGAAAAACATGAGCTAAGCGTGCCGATGATTTTTGGCGCTAGGGTCACTTGGGAAAGCACCTACCTCAGCCCTAGCCGCAAGCCGTCTGTTGGCTCCACTGTGTTTGGCATTCGCGCTGATGTGATGTACCGCGATCGCGGCTTTGCCACCCCCAAGCCCGTCACCGCCCGCTACAAATTCAAAGACGCCCAGACCATGACGCTGCGCACAGAATACGGCGGATCTGTCTTTGAAGAAGAACTCAAGCTAATTGGCAGTAACTATCGCACTCGCCAAACCCTCATTTCTCGAGCGGGTGAGGAAATTATGATTGGTCAATATCTAGAGAAACGCATTCTAGACTCTGCAACGTCGTCTTGCGAGTAAAGGCGTTCCATTCGTTCAGCTCACTCGCCGTATGGCTCAGCAGTTTAGAGCGTTCAGCCTCATCTAGCCCTACAGCGCCGCTAAAGTCTGCCCCTAAAATGCTGCCCACTCCGGTCATATCCACATCGGTGAGATTAGTCGCCCTAAGATCGCAGTGCTGCAGCTCTGCCCCGGCTAGGCTAGCCCCCTGCAAATTCGCCCCGGTCAAAAAAGCCTTCTGCAAATTTGCACCCGCGAGTCCGGCTCCGCTTAGATTCGCACCTGCCAAGTTCACGCCACTGAGGTAGGCCCCCAGCAGCATCGCCCCGGTCAAATCTGCGCCCTTTAAATTGGCCGTATTCAAATATGCGCCGTTTAGCGCTGCACCCGGACCCACCGCGCCACAGCTTTTATACCGAAAACCCTCTGGCCACTGGGTATGGCTATCATAGAGAGCTAGCTTGAGCTGCGCGCCTGTCAGCGTCGTACCCGTTAGGACGGCACCTTGCAGATCGCTACGAAAAAGGGAAGCGCCCGTTAAATCTGCCCCTGTTAAATTGGCCCCGTTTAGGCTAACGCCTCTTAAATCAGCATTTTGAAGATTAGCGCCTGCTAAATTCGCCGCTGAGAGGTTTGCCCCAATTAGCTCGGCGTTCGTCAAGTTCGCCCCGCTGAGAATAGCGCCTGCTAAATTCGCCTTGTAAAAATCTTTTCCCGACAGGTCTTGACTGGAAAGATCTGCCTGGGCGAGCTGGGCTCTAGGGCCAATGCGAGAGCTAGTGTCGGGGATAATCTCGGCGGCGTCAGTTTGGTTGGAGCGCATCATTATATATAAGATAAAAGTGACTCTCTAAGTAATAGAATCACAGCATTGCCGGGTTGAACACAACTGCTTAGTCGTCAATCTTCACCTTTCATTTCTGCAGCGCCTACTTTCAGCGCCTATTTAACGTCTACTCAAAGACAAGACACCCTCTCCTCTACAGATGCTTTTGAACCCCCCTATGTCCATGATGGCCTTCTTTCAAAAGAGTGAAGGCGTTTGGTTTACCCAGCGTACGGTGCACCATTTTGATGTGGTAGCAGACGAGTCGGGTGAGTCAAACCTGATTGTAGGGCTCGTCGGCGCGAACGATCAGCGCCTGATCGATATCTGCAAGTCTCAACAGATTGACCCAAGTTTAGCCACTGGTGGCGCGTCGTTTGCATGGCAGGCCAATCTATCGGACAGTGCGCCTAGCTCTTCGGCAGCGGTGCTGGTAGACGTGCCAGATGATGAGAGCGGGCGATCTGGAAAGCTGGTGCGCGATCGCGGCTATGTAGAGGTGATGCCCGTCGTGAGTCGCTACTGGTTTGGTCAAGACGGCGTTCTCACCATTGATACCGACTACGAAACGAACCAGGGCCAAGAGCGCTGCTGGTTTTTAACGGACGACTTTCGCGTGCGCGTCAGCACCGCCCGCATGATGAACGGCGTTAACCTGATGACCTACTGCTCTGAAAAGCGATTTGTCACACCAGAAGATGTGGCTGCTATGGCAGCAAAGCACGCCGTCTAGGCCGAATCGGAGCGAATGTAGAGCAAAATTAGGACGGCAATTTTCTCTTGTTACGGAATGTGTATTTGTCTTTCATAATCATGTGATCGCCCACATCCATCTCTTATTGTGAAAAGACGCACCGTCCTTAATCATTCATGGCTGGATAATGTATCGCCCTTTCCTAGAGCATCTAGAGAACTCGCTTTCTCAAAGGTTCGATCTCACCAAGCGCTCTATTCCAGAGGGCCTAGAGTGCAACATCAGCGAGAGAGGCCGCAACCCAGCCACCATCCAAAGCTGGTGCTACCAGTGCCCTGAGCTGCGCAAAGCCCGCTACACCTACATTGATGCTGGGCAGAGCGCTCAAATTTTTAACAGCGTTATTTACCCAGGTCATCAATACGATCTGCCGCTGTTAGGGATCGATTTTCTCTCTTTCGGCTCAGTTAAGAATCTAATCGTGATGGATTTCCAGCCGCTGTTTCAAGACGCGGCCTATCAGCAGAAGTACATCGCCCCGCTGCAAGCCCTGCACGATAAATACCCCGATTTGGCCCAGAACCTCGAAATGAAGTTCTACGACGCCAACCAGTATTTTTCCAAATATTTACTCTTTGCTAAAACCGATCCCGACACGGTAAAAACCCGCGTTCTCGCCGCCTTCAAAGACTACCTTCAGCTTTACTGGGAAATGCTTGCCAACGCGGTTCCCAATACAGACGCCGACGCTATGTCCCGCATTGCCAAAGCCCAGCGCGACTATGACCAGTACAGCGCTGAGCGAGATCCCGCTTCAGGACTGTTTAGCAGCTACTTTGGGCACGAATGGTCCGAGCGCTTCCTATACGGCTTTTTGTTTGAAGACGCGGTGCCCTTAGCCGTCAGTGCAAGCAAGTAGCGTGTCTGCAAGCAATGCACAAGCGAATAATCGCTGAGTAGGTGTCTGGCAGGTGCCTGTGAGTAGGTGCCTGATAGATACCTGTAACTAGTACATAAGCAGCAGTCAGTGTAAGCGGATAAGAACAGCCTAATGACAAGCACAGAGACCATCTACGAACCGTTTTTAGCCCGAGCCCAGGCGCTGCTCTCTGAGCATTTAGATCTTAGCGAATACCCCATTCCCGCTGGCTTTGAGTCTAAAAGCGCAATCACCGGAAAAGGCAAACGCGAAGCCACCGTCACCACCACCAGCTATGGCGTGCGCGCCCCAAAGCTCAGGCAGATTCGCGCGGCGCACGTCCAAGGTGGCGTTGCCCTCCAGGTACTCAACTTTGTCATTTTTCCAGAACTCACCTACGACTTGCCCTTCTTTGGCGCTGATTTGGTGACGCTACCGGGCGGGCACCTGATCGCAATTGATATGCAGCCGCTGTTTCAAAATGAGGCTTATCAGGCGAAATATACCGCGCCCATCATGGAAATGTTTCGAGGCTATCAGCAGCATTTGCCCTGGGGCGGTGACTTTCCAGCCGAGGCCCAGGCATTTTTCTCGCCCGCTTTTCTCTGGACGCGCCCGGCTGAAACTGCAGATGTAGAAACCCATGTTTTTGAAGCCTTTGAAGCCTATCTCAAAGCGTATATTGAGTTTGTCAAAGCGGCGGAGCCCGTCACCGATCTGGTACGTTTAGAAGCCATTAAACGCGCTCAGCTCAGCTATGCTCGCTACCGAGCTGAAAAAGATCCGGCTAGAGGGATGCTTACCCGGTTCTACGGCCCAGAATGGACCGAAGAATATATTCACGGCTTCTTATTTGACTTGGAAAAAGATCCTTGCCTAGCCGTACAGTAAAGAGCGGCCTGAGAAAAAGCAGCATAAGAGCAAGCCGGATGCATTACTTTGATGCAGTCTTTCTATGATTGTTTTTTGTAAAGAAAAGAGTTTATCAAATCGGTCAGAAGCGAATTTTTCTACTAAGACTCGCTGCCGACCATCGACGAAAACGATTGATATATCTACATCTTGGCCTGACGAGACCTTTGTGAACTTTCTTGAACTTTCTTAGATTGTCGTCATATCCGTTTTACTCTTTAAATGTAAGAGCCGTAAATTGCTGAGAATAGCTACAGCTAAGTTGGGCAGCTCGCCCTACCTAGCGCGATGGCCTAAGGTAATTGGCTCAACCCGAGCGGACCTACCGACGTGTAGAGGGGTTAAGTCTAGAGTTTTCTAGCCTACAGCCCCTTCTCGTGAGCAAGGTGAGCCTCCGTGAGGAACTGTCTAAAAGGCCCAATTCAGAATGTTTTATTCTGAGGGTTATCGTGTGGAACCCTTGTTCCCACAGTCAAATATTAGGAGAATTTGGATCTATGTTTGATGCGTTCGCTAAAGTTGTTTCCCAAGCTGATGCTCGCGGTGAATACCTCGCCACATCTCAGCTAGATGCACTAGACGCTATGGTTGCTGATGGCAACAAGAGAATGGACGCTGTTAACGGCATCACTAGCAATGCTTCTGCCATTGTTGCCAACGCAGCTCGCTCACTGTTTGCTGACCAGCCCCAGCTCATTCAGCCCGGTGGTAATGCTTACACTTCTCGTCGGATGGCTGCTTGCCTTCGCGACATGGAAATCATCTTGCGCTATGTTACCTACGCTGCATTCTCTGGCGATGCTAGCGTACTAGACGATCGCTGCCTCAATGGCCTACGTGAGACTTACGTTGCGCTAGGAACACCTGGTGCTTCTGTTGCTGCTGGCGTAGAGAAAATGAAAGCTGCTGCGATCGCAATTGTTAGCGATAACAGCAATGTAACAAACGGCGATTGCAGCAATCTGATTGCTGAGATCGGTGGATACTTTGACCGCGCAGCCGCCGCTGTTGCTTAAGTCAAGCCTGATGCGCTCTATCGCTGATGTGCTCACCAATAAGCCACTCAAGTGTAAAAATTGTTGTCATCCTTAATTGGGAGATCTTAAAAGATGAAAACTCCTTTGACCGAAGCAGTCTCAACTGCTGACTCACAGGGCCGGTTCCTAAGCTCGACTGAAATGCAGGTTGCATTCGGTCGTTTCAACCAAGCAAAAGCAAGCCTCGAAGCTGCTCGCGCTTTGACTTCAAAAGCAGATAGCCTAGCGTCTGGCGCAGCTAATGCTGTTTACAGCAAGTTTCCCTACACGACTCAGATGCAGGGCCCTCAGTACGCTGCCGATCAGCGTGGTAAGGACAAGTGCGTTCGTGACGTCGGCTACTACCTGCGGATGATCACCTACTGCCTCATCGTTGGTGGCACTGGCCCCATGGATGATTACTTGGTTTCTGGTCTTGCTGAAATCAACAAGACGTTTGACCTATCTCCTAGCTGGTATGTCGAAGCACTAAAGTACATCAAGTCTAACCACGGTTTGAGTGGCGACGCGGGTACTGAAGCTAATACCTACATCAACTACGCTATTAACGTCCTCAGCTAAATTGACGTCCTAGCCTCTGGTTTCGATATCAGGCGGTTAGACCTCAATTTTTTACCCAGAGAGATCTGCGATTACTGGAAAGCTCTAGTGATTGTTTGTTTCTCTGGGTTTGCTGTTGGCAGGTAGATTTAATCATGAGTGATAATTTTCAGCTTGGAGCCGAGGGCGCGGCGCTTCAGCTCACGGTTCCCCAGGCGATCGCAAATTTGAAGCAAACAGAAGACACGGGCGATCGCTACTATGCGGCCTGGTGGCTCGGTCGATTTCAGGTGCGGCAGCCAGAGGCAATTGCTGCTTTGCTAAACGCGCTGACTGATGAGAGCGATCGCGATACAGATGGCGGGTTTCCGCTCAGGCGCAACGCTGCTCGCGCCCTTGGGAAAGTGGGCAACGCGCAAGTTGTGCCAGCGCTGATCGACTGTCTTAGCAGTAGCGACTACTATGTGCGCGAAGCCGCAGCTCAGTCTTTAGAAGCCTTACAGGCGAAAGCAGCCGTAGATCCGCTGGTGGCCCTGCTAAACGGTGGCGTTAAATCTGCGATTCCGGTTCCTAGCAAGCCTCACCTGGTACAGCCCTACAACGCCATTTTGGAAGCGTTAGGAACACTAGGAACCGTCGGCCTGGTAGAAATCATTGAGCCTTTCTTGCAGCATGAGGTGCCTCAGGTAAAAAATGGCGCGGCGCGGGCCCTGTATCAGCTCACAGGAAAAGGGCACTATGCCCAGGTGCTTATAGACACGCTTAGCTGTGATGATTTGCAGCTCCGGCGATCGGCGCTGCTAGACCTTGGCGAAGTTGGATATTGGCCAGCGGCAGAGGCCATCGCCAACGCCCTCGCCGAAAACAGTATTAAGATTATTTCCCTAAAGGGCCTGCTTGAAAAGCAGCTAGAAAAATCGGCCTCTCTTCTGTCCGACCCGGCCTGCAAGGTAATGTCGCTAATGGACTCGCTGCTATAGCTTCTCCAGCTATCATTTCTCTGGCCATCATTTCTCTGGCTATCATTTCTCTGGCCATCACTTCTTCTGGCCATCATTTCTTTGGCCGTAACCACTCTAGCTATCCCTTCTTTGGTCATGATCGATTCCGATTCTCTCCAGTCCAGGCTTCAGGCCGTCGAATCAGCGGACTCTGCGCAGGCAATGCTAGATTCGGTAGAAGCGCTAGCCGAGTTAAAGAGCGAAAAGGCCATCGACACACTTATTCGCGTGCTGGGCTACAACAATCCGGGCGCGGCAGTCGCGGCGGTCGATGGCCTAATTCAAATCGGCACACCGGCGGCTTCAGCCGTGCTCAGTCAGATAGACGGCTATAACTATGGCGCACGGGCCTGGGCGCTGCGAGTGCTGTCGGGCATTGGCGATCCGCGTGGGCTAGATTTGATTTTGGCAACAGCGGCTGAAGACTTTTCACTGAGCGTCCGGCGAGCCGCCGCGCGCGGACTCGGAACCATTCAATGGGAGAAGCTGGAAAAAGCAGAAAGACAGCACGGGCAAACACAAGCAAGAGATACGCTTTTAGGCATTGTTGCCGCAGATCCTGAGTGGGTCGTTCGCTATGCGGCGGTGGTTGGGCTACAAGGCGTTGCGACAGCGGCGATCGCACAGGGCTATCAAGATTTGCTAGAGCCGATTGTTCAATGCCTACGGAAGATCGCTGCCGACGATGACACAATGGCGGTTAGGGCGCGGGCCGCATGGGCGATCGCACAGCTACCATCTTAGGAAGAGTGGCCCAGAGATAGTGACCTAACAACTTGGATAGAAAAGAAAATGTCTTCACTTAGCTATGCAATTATCGGCACTGGCGCAATTGGTGGCTACTATGGCGCGCGGCTACAGCAGGCAGGTTGTGAGGTACATTTTTTGTTGCGCGGCGACTATGAAACGGTACGGCACAGTGGCATTGCGATAGAATCTGTTGATGGTGACTTTAAACTGCCCCAGGTAAAGGCATATAGCTATCCGGCTGATATACCACCCGTTGACGTTGCTGTTGTCGCACTAAAAACGACGCAAAATCACCAGCTTTATGCCCTGCTACCGCCAATAAAAGAAGGCGGTGTCATTCTCTTTTTGCAAAATGGGCTGGGCGTTGAAGCAGATTTCTCTCAGCAGCTAAAAGAGAAAAGTAGATCCGTGCCTAATATCCTAGGTGGGCTTTGTTTTATCTGCTCTAACCGAATCGGGCCAGGACGCTTTCGCCATTCGGCCTACGGGCGGATCTTGCTAGGTGCGCACAATCCAACAGCCCAGCCCTGTACACCAACGCCTCTAATGGCCGCGATCGCTGCCGACTTTGCCAAGGGGTCTATCGCGATAGAAACAACAGATGATTTGCCGATGGCTCGCTGGCGAAAACTGGTGTGGAATGTGCCGTATAACGGACTGTCGGTTGTGTTAGATGCAAACACTGAGGAAATGATGGCTGATAGTGGAGTGCGATCGCTTATTACTACCCTCATGGCAGAAGTCATCACCACTGCCAACGCCTGGGGCGAGCAAACCTCGCCGGGCACAAACCGTCATCTCCCTTTCTCGCTGATTGACGAAATGATTGCCCACACAGAGGTGATAGAACCGTACCGCACCAGCATGAAAATAGACTATGACGAGCACCGACCGTTAGAGGTCGAAACAATTGTGGGTAACCCACTGCGCGCGGCACAGGCAATGGGCGTCTCTGTTCCTGCGATGACCATGCTCTATCAACAGCTTTCGTTCTTAAACAACCGCTTAAAAACCACAGCCGCTGGGTAGTGGCGCTGCTTCGGCCAGCTCGCTGGCAAAGTCGGCTGGGAGGGAGGTCGATTCAAACCCGCTGGCGATGCTACCTTTCATGACCTGAGTCGAATAGCCGGTAGGCTGCATGTGCGATCGCACCAAAACCACCTCATCTGCACCTATTATCACGGGTCCACCCGAACGCGTAAAAGGCTGCTCATCAACATGGCTGTGAACGAGTATCCGCCGATAAAGCAAATCGCCCTCTTCGGTCACTACTTCCCACCAGTTAGCGTACCGCTCGCACCCTTCGTCCGGGCTTTCAACCGTGACGGCAAACGTGTAGCCACTAGCCTCATCGCCATTGACTTCTACAGCAGTGACCCTCGCACCCTCAGCAGAGTCTCCGTTAACGGAGCTAGCATTAACAGGGCCTGCATCAGAAACCGCTTCAGTCGTCGCCGGTTTAGATTCTGTTGCGGCAGCGTCTGTATCAGCCTCTGGTCCTGCTTGTAGAGCGCAGCTAGCTAGCAATATGGCTAATGCCAAAGAACCGAAGATAGATTTGAGCATTTTTCTGGACATGTTTTTTCTGGACATGTTTTTTCTACTAGACAGGGCTTCTTAGACAGGGCTCTCAAGACAGGGCTCTCAAGACAGGGCTCTCAAGAGCTAGGAAAACTATGTCTTGAGAGTTTTACCTTTCTCCAGCGACCATCGGCTAGCAATTGGCATTCGCCAACCCATGCCAAAAGCCCGGTCAGTGACCTTTAGCACGGGGGGGGCCTGCCTGCGTTTAAACTCGGCGCGAGTAACCAGTCGGATAACTTTTTCAACGACAGCCGCGTTGTGCCCTGCCGTGATGATGTCGTCGGCAGACTGCTGCTTTTGCACTAGCCGCTCTAAAATGTCGTCTAGCGTGTCGTAGTCGGGCAGAGAGTCTTGGTCAATCTGATCAGGCTTAAGTTCGGCGCTTGGTGGCTTAGTAAGAATGTTGTCAGGGATAATTTCGCGATCGCGATTCAGCCAGCGACAGATGGAATAGACGCGCGTTTTGGGCACGTCGGCAATGACGGCTAGGCCACCGTTCATATCACCGTACAGCGTGCAGTAGCCCACCGCCATTTCAGATTTGTTGCCAGTAGACAGCAGCAGGTGGCCAAATTTGTTAGACACGGCCATCAGCAGATTGCCGCGAATGCGAGATTGAAGATTTTCCTCGGCGACGCCCGCTTCGGTATCGGTAAACAGATCGCTTAAAACGGTGTCATAGCCCTGCATGAGAGGTGCGATCGCCAGTGTCTGCGTTTCTATGCCCAAGTTTTCAGCCAGCGCTTTGGCGTCGCTGACCGAGTGGACAGAGCTGTAGGGCGACGGCATCAGAATGCCCAGGACGTTTTGAGGGCCAAGAGCTGTAGCTGCGATCGCACTCACTAGCGCCGAATCTACACCGCCACTCAGTCCAATCACCGCCTCTTTAAACCCACACTTTTTCGCATAGTCCTTTACGCCCAGCACCAAAGCCGCCCAAATCTCAGCATCGGCAGTCGCCAACATTGGCTGAACCACCCCTAGTCGCAAATCTTTTGTCGCCCAGTCAAACGTAACCGTCTGCAAATCTGTCTCAAAAGCCGCTGCCCGACAAACCAGATCGCCCTGCCGACTAACCGCAACACTTCGACCATCAAAAATCAAATCATCATTTCCACCCACCTGATTCACATACACAATTGCCCGCTGATGCTGCTTTGCCTCATGCACAATCATTCTCTCTCTTAGCGCCTGTTTCCCACAGACATAAGGAGACGCCGACAAATTTACCACCAAATCTACTCCTTTTTCCACCAGCTCCTGCGTCGGATTCACTGGGTAGGCCCGCTTCCCCCAAAAGGACTCATTGTTCCACAGGTCTTCGCAGATAGTGACCCCAATATGAACAGAATTCTCCCCTACCGAAAACACAAAACTGTTCGCCGCATCGCCCGACTCAAAATAGCGATCTTCGTCAAAGACATCGTAAGTAGGCAGCAGGCGCTTGTGAAAAACATCTTTTACCTGACCCGATTGCAACAGCGCCATACTGTTGAATATTGGCTTTTCGCCTTGGCTTGCCGCCGCGCTATTCTCTACAGCGAGGCCCACCAGTGCGCTCAGACCATCCGGCATCGCCTTGGCTAGACTCGTTACCTGCTGCTGCATGGTTTGAATAAAGCTAGGTCTCATCAACAAATCTCTAGGCGGATAGCCGCACAAAGAGAGTTCGGGTGTTAGCAACAAGTCTGCGCCTAGTTCAACTGCTTGACTAGCAGCTTCCAAAATTCGCTGAGCGTTCCCTGCTAGGTCGCCGACAGTCGGGTTGATTTGTGCGATCGCAATTTTCATAAACAATAAACCATCACAAGAACACCATTACAAAAGCACCGTTACAAGAGCACCATCACAAAAACACCATCGGCCTATCTTTTAGCGGCTCAAACGCCTCCGCATCAAATCTGTACAGACTCGCAGGTCGCCCTGCCCCGCGAGAAGTCTTCACCCTTGTATCGCGCAAAATACCCAGCTTCAACAATCTTGTTCGGAAGTTGGAATAGTCTGAAAAATCCTCTCCAAGCACAGTGGCGTATAGCTGGTACACATCGCTGAGCGTAAAGGTTTCGGGCAATACGTCGAAAGCTACCGGACTATATTCCAACTTACTGCGCAGCCGCTGATAGCCGTAGGTCAAAATTTGGTTGTGATCAAACGCAAGCTGTGGCACTCGGCTTAGCGGATACCAGGCAATACCGCTAACGCCATCGGCAATCAGCGCGGTGTCTTCAAACCGAACCAGCGCAAAATGACTGACAGATAAATAGCGGATATTATAGGCATCTTCTGATTCACGCGGGTCGCGATTGGGGCCACCAAACGTAAACAGCTGCTCTAAATAGAGATTGTTGACCTTAATCTTTTCAGTCAGCACCCGATCGGCAGCATCTTCTAATGATTCACCCACGCGCACCAGCGTTCCTGGCAAGCTCCAATAGTCGCTAAAGGGCGACTGATGCCGCATCACCAACAGCACCAGCAGCCTATTTTTCTCCGTATCCACCGAGAAAATAACCGTGTCTACACCTACTTTAAAGTCAGCGAGTTCGGTTGATTCTCTGGCTAATTCTCCAGTTGATTTTCTGGCTGGTTCTTCGGCTGGTTCTTCGGCTGGTTCTCTGGGATAAGGCGAAACCGAGGGCACGACTGATTCAACTACTGGCGAGGCGGCTACTGGCGAGGCAACTCCTGGTGAGGCGGCTACCGGGGCCGTTACCGATGGGTCGATACCTTGGCTTTGGGAGTTTGTTGTAGGCATGGGTACAGGTTGTGCTCGGTGATATAGTCGCGAACAATAGGAGGAACGTTGGCCACCGCCTGGGAATGAGTCTCTTGGGAGCGAGCTTCTGGGGAATGAGTCTCTTGTGAGTGAGTTTCTGAGGTGCAGTGGGTTTGACGAAAGGTGCTAGAAGAGACGTCGTACTGGTAGGGCGGATGGGCGACATGGACGGTTGCTAGCTGCCGCAAAGCAGAAAGGGCGGGGCCTTCGGTGGGATACCTGGGCCGGGGAAATACTAATATATCTACTTGCGCAAAAATCTCTTTGGCCTGATACCACTCGGGCAGCTGGGCTAGCAGGTCTGCGCCTACGACAAAGCTAAACCTGGCATCGGGCCAGCGATCGCGAGCCCGCTCAATTGAATGAATAGAATAGCGATCGCTCAAAGCTTGTTCGACCTGAACTGTACCGAGCTTGCCCACGCCTTCTGTCGGCAGGCTGTCTATCAAAAGCCGCAGCATCTGAGCGCGATCGCCAATCGGAGACTGTTTTTCCTTATAGGGATTATCAGCCGCCCACACCGCGACCTGATCAAATTCTTGGGCGAGCCACAGCAAGATACTTTGATGCCCCATATGCGGCGGATCGGCGCTAGTGCCAAACAGGGCCACACGTAAAGGTGATTTCCAAGGAGTTGTGAACATATCAGAGGCCGTTGTGATGCTTTACTGACTAATGACTGCGACTAATGACCGTGACTAATGACTGCGACTAATGACTGTGACTAATGACCGTGACTAATGACCGTGACGAGCGTGCTCAGTGAGCTGTTTCAACCCATGCGAGGTTTCAACGGGTAGTGAATCTGGATCGCTCAGCCGCCGAACTGAATCGGGCAGGGCGGCGACACTGGCCGCCGTGCGATGGGCGATCGCATCCAAATCCTCTGGCGCAAAGAGCCGATTACCGCTATGCATTACCCGCTGTAGCAAAGGTACTTCTCCTGGCAGCGTCCCTTCAATCGTCAGCGCTAGGCGATCGCTGACTGCTTTTTCGCTATCCGTATCGTTTTCCTTTTCATACCGACGAAATATCTGCTTGCGGCCCGGATAGGTCAGCTTTCCGCTAGATTCTTTCATCACTGGCGTACCGTCAATATCCACCAGCTTGTACACACCATTCACTGGCGCACCGGTTACCAGCTTCGTCCCCAAACCGTAGCCATCAATGTCTGCCGACTGCTCACGTAGCCGTGCGATCGCAAACTCATCTAAATCTCCGCTGGCAAAAATAGGCGTATTGGGCAGGTGCGATCGCACCGCTTTTGCCGCTTCTGCCAAATCACCCGAATCTATTCGCACACCCGCTAACGGCATTCCAGCGTTTACCTGCTCGGCCAGTCGCTCAGCAGCGGCCACCGTGTCGTAAGTATCTATCAGCAAAGGCGCACCCGGAAAATAGCGATGAAAGGCTTCAAACCCATCGTCCTCATGCCCTTCTAGCGCCGTCACCGCCATTATTAGCGCATGGGCCATTGTCCCCACTGGCTGACGACCTAGCTTTAGCGCCGCCAATACGTTAGAAGTCGCGTCTAGCCCACCCGCGATCGCAGCTCTTGCCGCCCACAGTGCCCCCTGTGGACTAAAAGCTCGCCGCGTGCCAAATTCATACAGCTTGGCTTCGGGGCCTGCCGCCTGTCGTAACCGAGCCGCCCGCGTCGCAATCAGCGTTTGATAGTTGAGCACGTTAAGCAAATACGTCTCCGCAATTTGCGCCTGCCATAGAGGGGCTTCAACCCTTAGCAGCGGTTCATTTGCAAACACAGCCGTCCCTTCAGGCACCGCCCAAACGTCCCCCTCAAAGCGAAAATCCTCCAGCAGTGTCCAAAAAGCCTTCGGTGCTCCGCTAAAAATGTCCGTACGCTGTAATTGCAAAATCTGCTTTGGGCTAAAGCTAACGTTCTGCAAATATTCCAGCGCTTGCTCAAGCCCCATCGCAATTAGGTAGCCATAGCCAGAGGGCAACCGCCTTGTAAATAGCTCAAAGCTAGCCAGTTTAGTGGCTATGGACTCGCCAATGTAGCAGGCAGACATCGTGAGCTGATACAAATCTGTTAGCAGACCATATTCGTCAGGTGCCACCGACAGACGCTCGACGGCACGACGTTCAATACTGCTAGAGGTATTATTAGCGCCACTGCTAGCTGCACCGGCTATCGGCTTGGCTGACGGCTGGGCTGGCTGCGGCTCGTCGCCTTTCAAATAACCATCTTGAATCAGAACCATTTACTCGCGCTTAGCTGGAATACTAAGTTTCAACGACTTATGGTCATCTTAACCATAAGTCGTCTTGGTTTGTCATCCCTACCTACCTATTTTTAGCTCGTTTTTGAGACGAAAAGAGTACGGTGGCTTGATACAACGCTGGCTGAGCAGACACTGAAACCGCTTGAGATCAGCAGTTTCACATTATTATTCAAAGTAAAAATCTATTTAGCATGTCATGGAATGAAAATTTAGAGAAGACATAAATGCGGCAATATATTTGGTAGGTGGAACTAAAACAAAATCAAATGCGATCGCCTTTTTCTACAACTGCGCGCCAAAATTCAGAAAAATCTAACGTAAAAATCTAAAGTATGGTGAAAGACGCCGCCCCCTCTTCCAGTCTCTTTACCGCTACAGAGCGCCAGTTAAAGGCGACATCCCTACTTCCATGAAACCTGCCCCTTATGAAACCTGCTGCCGATATCCCGTCTAAAAATCCATCCCCTCAATCGACCTGGATGGCAATTGTGCGCTTGCTGCGTTGGGACAAGCCCGCTGGCCGCTTAATTCTAATGATTCCGGCACTGTGGGCCGTGTTTTTAGCAGCCCGAGGGGTTCCCGATCTGCCCCTGCTCGGCGTGATTGTGCTGGGTACGCTGGCAACCAGTGCTGGTGGCTGTGTTGTCAACGACCTTTGGGACCGCAATATTGATACTCAGGTCGAGCGGACTAAAAATCGGCCTTTAGCCGCCAAAGCCCTTTCTATCAAAGTTGGCATCGGCGTTGCGATCGTCTCTTTTATTTGCGCCTGGGTACTGGCCAGCTACCTCACTCCGCTCAGCTTTTGGCTCTGTGTCGCGGCTGTGCCTGTCATCGTGCTCTACCCATTAGCCAAACGCGTTTTTCCCGTGCCGCAGCTGGTACTCTCAATTGCCTGGGGCTTTGCCGTGCTCATTAGCTGGAGCGCCGTGACGGGTACGCTCGAATTTGCAACCTGGCTACTGTGGGCCGCAACTGTCTTCTGGACTCTGGGCTTTGACACCGTATACGCCATTCCCGATCGGGAATTTGATCGCCAGCTTGGGATCAACTCTAGCGCCCTCTTTTTTGGCCCGCGAGCGCCTCAGGCCGTTGGTCTTTTTTATTTGGGGACCGTTCTCATGCTCACTTGGCTCGGGCTTGCGATGGGCTTAGGGCTCTTATACTGGCTGTCACTTATCGTCTCCACTTACCTCTGGTATCGTCAATACGTCCAGCTCGCCCGCCTTCCCAAATCACCTCAGGTCTTTGGCAACATCTTTCGACAGAACGTCACCATTGGCTTTATTTTGCTCGCAGGCATGATCACTGCTGGTGTAATCGGCATTTAAACCTCATTCATCCTTCATCCTTTTCCTCAAAATGTGGCTATTTTTTGCCTCTCTGACCGCTTTTTTTGAAGCCTGCAAAGATGCCACCGGTAAACAAAGCCTCAAAACGCTAGACGAATATTCTGTGCTGTTTAGCTTTATGGCTGTTGGGGTGATCTGCATGCTGCCAGTGCTGGCGATCGCAGGCATTCCGGAAATTCAATCAGGCTTCTGGCTGGCCCTTTTCGTCGGCGGTGGTCTCAATATTTTGGCCTTCACGCTCTATGTCCGAGCGCTAAAGCTAGCCGATCTGTCTCTGACGGTGCCGCTAGTGACCCTCACACCGCTTTTCCTTTTGGTGACTTCACCCATCCTGGTACAAGAATGGCCCACGCATGCCGATGCGCTCGGTGTGATGCTGCTGGTCATCGGCTCTTACGTGCTGAACCTCCCACCTAAATCTTTCAAATCGGCCAGTCTAAGTTCCTCTGGCCTCAATTCGCCTGATGCTCACAGCATTTGGACACCTTTGCTGACAATGGCCCGCAATCCCGGCAGCCGCCTGATGCTCTACGTCGCCTTTATTTGGAGCATTACGTCCAACTTCGACAAGATTGGTGTCTTGAACTCATCACCGCTGCTGTGGGCGATCGCGCTATTTACGGTCATCGCCGGGGGCATGGTGCCCTTCGTATTCTTTCGGCGCGGCAGTCAGGGCCTAAAGCCTCTGCTGGCCCAATGGCGGCTGCTCGGTGTCACGGGTGGGTTTAATGCGATCGCCATCACCTTTCAAATGATGGCACTTACACTAGCGCCGGTAGCTCAGGTCATCGCAGTGAAACGGATGAGTGCCCTGTTATCAGTCCTCTTTGGTCATTTTTTCTTCAAAGAAAAAGGGCTCAGAGAAAGGCTTTTAGGCGCGCTCATCATGGTTAGCGGGGTGGTCGTTATGTCGCTCAGATGAAGCCCAACGAGACAAAGTTAGCGATTTGTGACGTTTTTTTTGCAGGGTTCGTTCATCTAGCCTCTGATTAGCTATAAGATAAGAAGTGAAGAAATCGATATCGGTTACAGGTTTGCTTTTCTGTTTAAAAGGATTTTCCTCAATTTTTACAGGCTTCCGTCCGACATATCATTCTCAATACCCTGTTTAATTTCTGGAGACTACTTGTATGGGCGTTTATGTAGGAAACCTTTCCTATGACGTAACAGAGGCTGACTTGAACAGCATCTTCGCCGAATACGGCACCGTCAAACGCGTCACCCTACCAACAGATCGTGAGACTGGCCGTGTACGTGGTTTCGCCTTCGTTGACCTCGGCTCAGATGACGAAGAGCAAGCTGCTATCGAAGCCCTCGATGGTGCTGAATGGATGGGCCGTGACTTGCGCGTTAACAAAGCCAAGCCGCGCGAACCTCGCCGCTAAAATCCTTGACGACCCTCGAATGGCAAAGTAATTATTGACTCGTTAGCCTTGCACTCACAAGAGTTCAAGGCTTGTTGTGTTCGTCTTTAATCAAGGCAAACTCGCGAACAAACCTTTAGCACTCAGCCTTGGAATACGAGGCTATGTTGCTGATGCTTACAGCCTTCTCGTCAACTTTCTCAATTTCTGCTTCTCAAATTTCTGTCAATTTCTGTTTTTACTTTTTGGAGACCTAAAGAATATGGGCGTATATGTAGGAAACCTTTCCTATGACGTAACCCAAGAGGACCTAAACGGCGTTTTCGCCGAATACGGTACTGTTAAGCGAGTGACCCTTCCTACCGATCGGGAAACGGGCCGCGTACGTGGCTTCGCGTTTGTTGATCTAGGCAGTGATGCTGAAGAGCAGGCTGCCATTGATGCGCTTGACGGCGCTGAGTGGATGGGCCGCGACCTGCGCGTTAACAAGGCTAAGCCTCGCGAGCCCCGTCGCTAAAAGTATTGGCATTTACAGCCAATCAACTGTTTAAGAGTTTGCTAGCTCGATCCTGCTAGTTTAATCTTGCTATTTTAATACCTGTATTAAACAGCACAATAGACCGACATGCCTTGGATTCGCAAGAGTTCAAGGTTTGTTGTTTATATAAGGACTTTCTTTATTGCAAGCTTTTAATTCATTTTTCGTGTCCGCTATGTTGTTCAATTTTTGGAGATAAGAGTTATGGGTGTTTATGTAGGCAATTTGTCTTACGACGTGACTGAAGCTGACCTGAGCGGTGTCTTTGGTGAGTACGGTACAGTTAAGCGTCTAACACTTCCGACTGACCGTGAAACAGGCCGCGTTCGTGGCTTCGCTTTCGTTGACCTGAGTAGTGACGAAGAAGAGCAGGCTGCCATTGAGGCGCTTGATGGCGCTGAGTGGATGGGCCGCGATCTGCGTGTCAACAAAGCTAAGCCTCGCGAGCCCCGTCGCTAAGCTTTAAGGCGTTTGTTGCTCGGTTGAATGATCGAGAGGCGCACTAGCTAAATAAACAAACAAGCCCTAGTTTCTGCAGAAGCTAGGGCTTGTTTTATGCAAGACTTTGTATGCAAGGATGAAAACACGCTGTCGATCAAATCGCATCGTCTTGTTCTTTGACGGGCACTAACTGCTTGAGTGCCTGTATTAACGCTGGAATCTCGGTATGAATGGTGGCCCATAGCTGGTCAATATCAATCGAAGGATCTTCCTGAAGAATTCGCTCTTTGGTGCTGCTAAGCCTATCCCAGGCGATCGCACTCATTTCCTCGCGAGTGGCGACAGAGACCTGCTGCGCTGCTTTGCTAATCGTGAGCAGTCGGCGCATAACTTTGTTTTGTAGCTGTATATCCGCGTAGAAGTCGGTGAGCGTACTATCTGCCACATATGCCTGAACCCGCTCTGCGGCTTGGAGGATATCGATCAGGGCCTGATTGTCTTGCTGCATGACGGTAACCGGGGCAAAAGACCAATGTTGATTATGTGTTGATCTATGTGTTAAAGACGTTGAATAACGCTAGCCTGCTGCTTCATTCACCGGAAACCGATTCAGCAGAAAGGCGGCCTGGCGCGCGTTATTTCTAACCGCTTCGGACAGATAGGGAACGTGTGGAATCTGAGAGAGAAAGTCTAGCGTTCGGCGTAAAATACGAACAATATCGCCTTCGTCGAGGCTGGTATTCTCGCACAGCTCGCTCCACTCTATCTCTAGCGCCCACTGCTCTACAAGTGCAATCAGATTCTCTTCTAACCAAACTGGAATTTGAATATCTTGTCGGCGCTGGTCTTGGAAAATACGCCTTCTAAGCGATCGCAGCCCACCCAACGCTTCTAGAACCGGATAGGTTGTTTGGTAGCGTAGCCACGTATCCGGGCGATTGTTTTCTATCAGGATGCCTGCACAGGCGGCGGCAAACTGCTGCGGCTCTAGCGCGTCCAACTCGCCGGAGGCAAGGGCCATGCCCAGCCATAGCTCGTTGTCGCCGCGAATGGCGGCGCATAGCTGCCCCATTTCGGTCGGTGCGTTATCTTCTAGGCACTCAAAGTTTTCTAGCACCTGCATCAGGCTGACAAACTCTAGCCAGTAGCGATGGGTGTGATCGTCGTACTTATGGCTGCGATCGCGCAAGTCCGCCTCTAGTCTTTTCAACCGCTTCCGCTGTTTAACCACTGCCTTTGGGTTCTCCATCTGCCCCACCGGGTTTTCTGCTAGCTTTGCCGCTACCGCCTCGGCTTTCTCTCTTTGAGCACTGACCTCAG
Organism: uncultured cyanobacterium; assembly: GCA_963833005.1. Classification (GTDB taxonomy): domain Bacteria; phylum Cyanobacteriota; class Cyanobacteriia; order Phormidesmidales; family Phormidesmidaceae; genus Phormidesmis. The sequence goes on from CAWHWK010000009.1 coordinate 384,431, forward strand.
GCGCTTGGTCTTCAAAAGCGGGTAACGATGGCATTTTTTCTACCACAGCCATTGTCTTACTATCACCCTTGCGAGACTTCCCGGACGCACTGACAAGATCTCTAGCAAAATCAACTGGTAGGCTCAAGCTGTCTGCTTCTCGCAGATACGGCAGATCGCTATGCATCGTCACCACATCTTTCACCGTCGCTAAATACCAGCGATTGTCTTGTCCTAAGCAGACCAGAAAGGGAAACTGTCCGGGTCCTGGAACCTTACTCACAAGTACTGCTAGCAGCGGCGTAGACACTTTTACGTTTTTCCCCTTTAAAGACAGCATCGTCCCTGTCATTGCAAAAGAAATTGCGACTGAGTCACTGCCACCTACTCTCTCTTCTGCCTGCTGTTGTAAAATTTTGAGCAGTCTCTCTTCTTCTCTGAGCCAGCCTCGTAGTTTCTCGTATTCAGCTAGCGCCTGATCGTCAATGTAGGCAAGCTGATCGCGCAAAACGGCTACATCTGCCTCAAGTCTCTCAATCGCCTGCCGCTGTGGAACCAAATGCAAAGTCGCCAAATACTGACCAAAGCTGCGTTCAATTAGCTCTTGTGCCTCTTCAGCCGTATGGGTTTGCAACAGATTTAGCACCATGCCATAGCTGGGCGTAAACTGACTAACGAGCGGGTCTGGCGGCGATAGCGCTAGCTGCGCGGCCTCTTTAGCGCCTTCAAACGGAGATTCTACGGTGACGACGTGCCCTTCTACATCCATGCCGCGCCGCCCTGCCCGACCAGACATTTGCAAGAATTCTGAAGCGTACAGTAATCGATGTCCGTTATCTGTTCTTTTAGATAGACTGGCAATCACCGTGGTGCGAGCAGGCATGTTGATGCCTGCAGCAAGTGTCTCAGTGGCAAAAACAACCTTGATTAAGCCGGATTGAAACAGTTCTTCTACTAAGCTTTTCCACGCTGGTAAAATGCCCGCATGGTGAGCGGCAATGCCCTGGTATAGAGGCTCTAGCTGATTGGCTCTGATCGCTTCAGGGTTGCAATCAACAAATCGATCGATCCGGCGCTTTAGCAGCTCTCTTTCGGCAACGGTGACTAGGCTCATGTGGGCTACAGACTGTACGGCTTTATCGCAGCCCTTGCGGCTAAAGATAAAGTAAATAGCAGGCAGCATGTCTTTGGCCTGAAGCTGACTGACCACGCCGGGTAGGGTCGCGCCGACGGCTTTCTTTTTTTGACCGCGCTGTCTGCGAGGGGGCTTGCGGTAGTTTTTTAGCCGGGGGTGAATGCTGGTGTTTTGCTCATTTAGCAGTGGAAAAATGCCTTTTTCGACTGCGAAGTGAAAGTTCAAAGGAACTGGGCGATAGTCTGAATAAATTAGCCGGGTCGGACCGTGAACTGTGTCAATCCAGTCGGTGAGCTGCCCGCCGTTAGCGACGGTAGCAGACAGGCCCACGAGCTGAATTTCTGGGGGACAGTAAATGACCGACTCTTCCCAGACAGTGCCGCGCTGGGGGTCGTTCATATAGTGGCATTCGTCTAGCACCACAGCCTGCACTTCTCGCAGGGAGATGCCAACTTCACCGATGGTGGTGCCGTAGAGCATGTTGCGGAAAATTTCGGTGGTCATCACCACGACCGAAGCGTCGCGATTCATGGAGCTATCGCCCGTTAGCAAGCCGACATTTTCCTCGCCGAAGGTGCGCTGAAAATCTCGCAGCTTTTGGTTTGAAAGGGCTTTGAGGGGGGTGGTATAAAAGACGCGCCTGCCCAGTTCTAGCGCGCGGTGGATGGCGTATTCGCCCACGAGGGTTTTGCCAGAGCCGGTGGGGGCGCACACGATGACAGACTCGCCCTGGTTGAGAGCGGCGATCGCATCTAACTGAAAGTCGTCTAGCTGAAAAGGAAACAGGTTTTCAGGCGCTAACACAAAGGCATTCAGGTGGGTGAACTTCTCTATTGTGCCAGCCCAGGGAAAAGTCGGTGCAAAAGTTCGCTTTGTACGTTGATTGCGCTGAAGCGTGACGCTTAAAAAAAAGCAAAGGGAAAGTCGGGAGACCGACCGGCCCAGAGCCTGTTGGAGCAAATATTAGAGCAAATAGCTTCAGAGATGCTTGTCTAGAGATGCTTATCTAAGAACTCGAGCGATCGCGCCCATGCCACTGCCTTGGCCTCAGAATCGTAATTATCACCCGTTTCATTCCCAAACGCGTGCCCAGCGCCTTCATAGCAATAGAACTCATAGTTGACCTCATCTTCTTTCAGCTTGGCTTCTAGCTGATCAACCGATGCGGGTGGGAAAAAGCTATCCTCCAAACCAAAATGGCCTTGCACTGGAATATCAATATCCCCCGGATCGCCTGCTGATTCCGGCGGTACGCCATACCAGCTCACAGCAACATCCACCTCAGCGACCTTCATGGCGGCTAGCATCGCTAACACGCCGCCCATGCAAAATCCCATCACGGCTACATCTGGGCTGTCTTTATGCAAGTACTGCGCCGCGCCTTTAATGTCTTGGGCAGTTGCGTCGGCAAAATCCAGCTCATCCATCTTATGCTGCGCCTCAGCCGCCTCTAGAGTGACCTCTCCCCTATACAAATCGGGCACCAGCACCCGGTAGCCTTCTTCTATCAGCTGGTCAGCCACGCCTTTGATTTGATCATTGAGGCCCCACCATTCTTGAATGACCACGACACCGGGTACAGGACTATCATCCTCAAGTGCGCCATCCTCAGGTGCGCCATAATAGCCTGAGCAGCTCTTCCCGTCAGGGCGTTGAAATGTGATCATTTCAGCCATAGAAATCTCCTTTCAAAAATTGTCGGTAGCAGTTTAGAGGTGCGGCTTAAAGGCCAGATGCCAAGCATTAGCTCTCACAGCTGGCTCTCTAGGTGCGTGTCCATAGAGATATCAGCATTTAGCAATCTAGAGATAGGGCAGTTCTCTTTTGCGCTTTGGGCCGCTTTTTCAAAGGCATCTTTGTCCTTGGCGGGCAGTTTAGCGGTTACATCGAGGTGGATTTGCGTGACTTCTGGCTCATTGCCTTCTGTGCTAAGCGTTACCTTGGCAACGGTCTGAATTTGCTCAGGTGTAATGCCAGCGCTGCCCAGCTCGTCTGTAGTGGCCATGGTAAAGCAGGCTGCATGGGCAGCGGCAATCAGCTCTTCTGGATTGGTGCCTGGATTTTTCTCAAAACGAGTGCCGTAGGTATAGACAGACTCGGTAAGTACACCGCTCTCGGTGGTAATTTTGCCCTGGCCTTCTTTGGCACTGCCTTGCCATACAACGGTTGATTGACTATCCATAATGACTCCTTAAAATAACTCTCGATAAATCTTTAAGCGCCTGCTCCAAACGCCTACTCCAAACGCTCACTTAGTGGTCGCTAAGCGTTAGCTAAACTGCATTGCCAGCGGCATGTCACAACTGCATATCAATAGGGCGCGATCGCTGATCACTAGCTAAATCGCCGAGCTCGGCCTTTTCAGTAAAGCAACCGACCGCTAGCTCGCAATCCATCGTCCGAAAGATATACCATCAGACTTGTAGCTTTCACGGCCTGACTTTTATGGCCTAACCCCATGACCTACCTTTGTATAGGTATAGCCCAGCCTTTATGCCCCGACTTTCGTGCCAGCGTTCATACGATTGCCACACCATTGTCACCCCCTTGTCAAAACGACCTTCTATATTCAATGGGTCCTCCAAATAACCAAACACGACTATGACTGCTGATCGCCCCGGTTCCGCCTCGGATCGCTACACTGCGAACCCAATCCCTATGGCTCAGGCCCCTACCGCTAAAGTTCAGGGCCAGCCTAGGAAAAGCAAAATTCAGAGAGTGGCAACCTCACTGGCCCTCGTTTTGCTAGGTGCTGGGACGGCAACGGCAGGAACATACGCCGTGATGGGGCCGCTTAGTAATACGGTTGGGAACCAGGTGGCAAGCTCGTCGGTCTCTGCGTCAGTGGATGCGCCGACAGCAACGCCGGTCAGTCTGTCGCTGCCGACGGAGGCAAGCTCCGTGGCGGAAGTTGTGCAGGCAGTGGGCCCTGCTGTAGTTAGAATTAATGCCTCGCGCACCGTGACTAGCCAGTCGCCCGAAATTCCTGAAGGATTTCGTCGATTTTTTGGAGACAAGCTACCTCAGGAAGCGCCGCATGAAGAGACCCAAAGCGGGGTAGGTTCAGGCTTTATCGTCAGTGAAGATGGCCGCATTTTGACCAATGCCCATGTGGTGGCAGGTGCAGATACGGTGCAGGTAACGCTAAAAGACGGTCGGACGTTTGAGGGCACTGTGCTAGGCAGCGATCCGGTGACAGATGTGGCGGTCATTGATTTAGATGTGAATGATTTGCCGACGCTGTCGGTGAGTGAGGCAGAGTTGCTGCCGGGTGAAGTTGCGATCGCAATTGGCAACCCTCTGGGCTTAGACAACACCGTTACGGTTGGCATTGTTAGCGCCACCGGACGTACCAGCGGCCAGGTTGGCGTGCCCGACAACCGTACAGACTTTATTCAAACAGACGCGGCCATCAACCCAGGCAACTCTGGCGGCCCGTTACTCAATGCCAAGGGCGAAGTGATTGGAATGAACACAGCCATCATCCAGGGCGCGCAGGGCTTAGGCTTCGCAATTCCCATCAGCGATGTGCAGCGGATCTCCGATCAGCTGATTGCCAACGGTAAAGTCGAGCATCCCTTTATCGGCATTCAGATGGTCAACCTAACCCCTGAGGTCCGCGAGTCGATCAATCAAAATCCCAACAGCGGCTTCACCGTAGAAGCAGAAACTGGCGTATTTATTGCAGACGTTGTCCCTGGCTCACCTGCTGCCGATGCCGGACTCAGAGCGGGCGACGTGGTGAGCAAAATTAATGGAAAAGCAATTACGACTGGCCAAGAAGTGCAAACCGCAGTCGAAGCAAATGGCTTAGAGAATAGCCTTCGCATCGACTTTGATCGCAGCGGTCGCCAGCAAACGGTCTCTATTCAACCAGAGCCACTGCCGACACAAGGATAAGCCTGGGCTCAATAAATCTGATTTTTAGCATTGTCACCTGATAGCTCCTCACACTGTCATGGGTTCTTTTTTGTAGAATCTATGGCAGTTTTTTTAGCGCTGGATCGTCATTTCATTTTTCTGTGATTTGTTGGCTGCGATCGTAATCCTCAGCTAGCAAATCACTCAGCTAGCAAATCACCCAAACAGTAAGTTACCCATTAGTGACCGGCCTGTTAGTCAGCAGCATCTTTGGGATCTATAGAAACTCTCCACTCGCTTGCTGAGGGTAGCTCACGAATCGTCTCTGCATGAGCTTCGTATAGGCTAGCGACGATAGCATTTAGCTGCCTCTCCGAGCAGGTTTCAATCAAAATACCTAGCACCTCAGCGGCATTGGCTGCACTTTGGCCCAAAAAAGGACTCAGTCCCCAAACATCTTCTACCCATTCTTGGGCTCCCTCGCTCTCAAACATAAAGTCGTAGAGGAGCTTTTTGGCGGTTTTACGGCTAACGGTCATGAACGTGGGCAGCTTCTATACGTATTGTGGTTGCCTCTAGCCTATCAACTCACGGGACCGTAATATTTAGCTGTAGTGTTTACCATCGAGATCTTTGAAAAAGGTTTTGCATAAAAGGGTTTTTTTGCTTGCCTCTCTAGCTTTGTTAGGGACGGCTTTCGCTATTTCTAGTCATATAGATTCAGCAAGGCCGGTTTCGGCAACAGCTTCTCTCAGCAGCTCAGAACAGTTCGTAATGCCTATTGAGATTTCAGGCCCACTGGCTGATAGAAATTCAGAAGTTTCTGGCCTTGATTGGTACGCAGACTATTTGATCATTTTGCCGCAGTATCCTGAACGGCTGGGCAATCACCTGTTTGCACTGCGCAAAGCAGATATTTTAGAGGTACTGAGCGGTCAGCGTACGGCCCCATTAGAACCCATTCCAATTCCCTTTTTCGCACCTGATTTTGCCAGTGAGATTGGAGGGTTTGAAGGATTTGAAGCGATCGCATTCCAGGGCAACCGAGCCTTTATCACCATCGAAGCCGAATTAAACGGTGCTGCAAAAGGCTATGTGGTCACCGGCATACTAGCTGGCAATTTAAGTCAGCTAGCAATTGACTCTCAGCGGCTCGCCGAAAGCCCAGCCCAGTCGACCTCACCAAACAAAGCCGACGAGTCCCTCGTTGTTGCAAAAGATCAGATTATTACGATCTACGAAGCCAATGGCGCGCGATTGAATCCAAGCCCGAGCATGCACGCTTTCGATTTCGAGCTTAGGCCACAGCCACCCATACCTTTTCCTAATATTGAGTATCGTATTACAGACGCCACAGCATTAGATGAACAATCCCATTTCTGGGCCATCAACTACTTCTATCCCGGCGATCTGGACCTGCTTCCAGCTAGAGATCCCTTAGCCATTCGCTACGGCAGAGGCAATACACACCGTCAGCAGCCCACCGTCGAGCGGCTGGTCGAATTTTCCTACAGCCAGAATGGCACCACTCGAACCAGCACCGCCCCCATTCAGCTAGAGCTTGCAACCGCCAGCAGAAACTGGGAAGGCATCGCGCGTTTAGACGATAAGGGTTTCTTACTCATGACCGACAAATTCCCAGAAACCATGTTGGGCTTTGTAGCACTGCCATAGCGAACCACAACAACAGATGCAAGGCCAAACAAAAAGCCCCCGGCACTGCCTGTTAAGGACAGATGCCGAGGGCTTCTCGTGGAGCAAAAAAGTCTCCGAGGATAATTAGAAAACTACCCTCGGAAGGCTTGTTTCGTCTCTTCTCTCAATCAATAGGTCTTATCTACGCGTTGATAGAAGGAGCCGTCAAAGCAACCGGTGCTGCTTCGCCAGCGGCCAAGTCAAGCGGGAAGTTGTGAGCATTGCGCTCGTGCATTACTTCCATACCCAGGTTGGCACGGTTCAATACATCTGCCCAAGAACCAATCACGCGACCCTGTGAGTCGATGATGGACTGGTTGAAGTTGAAACCGTTCAAGTTGAACGCCATCGTGGAAATACCGAGTGCGGTAAACCAGATGCCAACTACAGGCCATGCACCCAACAAGAAGTGGAGTGAACGGCTGTTGTTGAAAGATGCATATTGGAAGATTAGACGACCGAAGTAGCCGTGGGCTGCAACGATGTTGTACGTCTCTTCTTCTTGACCAAACTTGTAACCGTAGTTCTGAGACTCAGTTTCAGTGGTCTCACGAACCAAGGAAGATGTCACGAGTGAACCGTGCATCGCCGAGAACAAAGAACCACCGAATACACCAGCAACTCCCAACATGTGGAAGGGGTGCATCAGGATGTTGTGCTCTGCCTGGAAGACCAACATGAAGTTGAACGTACCAGAGATACCCAACGGCATCCCGTCAGAGAATGAACCTTGACCCAATGGGTAAATCAAGAAGACTGCAGTTGCTGCTGCTACAGGAGCAGAGTAAGCAACACAGATCCAAGGGCGCATACCGAGGCGGTAAGAAAGCTCCCACTCACGACCCATGTAGCAAAATACGCCAATGAGGAAGTGGAAGATTACCAACTGGTAAGGACCGCCGTTGTAAAGCCACTCATCGAGTGAGGCAGCTTCCCAGATGGGGTAGAAGTGAAGACCAATCGCGTTGGACGAAGGCACAACTGCACCAGAGATGATGTTGTTGCCGTACATCAATGAACCTGCAACAGGCTCACGGATGCCGTCGATGTCAACGGGAGGGGCTGCGATGAACGCAATTACGAAACATGCAGTGGCAGCAAGTAGTGTCGGGATCATCAAGACGCCGAACCAGCCTACGTAGAGGCGGTTGTCGGTGCTTGTAACCCACTGACAGAACTGCTCCCACAGTGACGCGCTTTCGCGCTGCTGTAGAGTAGTAGTCATTTATTATTCCGAGTAGTTAGGTACGAATTAGTTCTTTGCGCTGGTCGACCCGAAAGAGGTAAACCTTTGTTTTGAACTGTTAATAATGTAGCAGATTGTGTGAAGAACGACTCATTACTTAACAATTGCTTCAGTATTGGCTAAAGATAGACTCCTAGAAGGTTACGGGGGCTATCGAAGTGGCTGTCAGCGCTAAGCCTAGCTGTCTACCTGTCTATTAATTATTTCTAAGAACCGTAACGAAATATCTCTGAAGTGGACTCAGTCAGGCGATCTATCAGGCACTTGTCCTAGAAGTCGAAACCTCAGAAATCGAGAGGCTAGAGGTCAAAAGGCTAGAAGTCGAAACCTCAGAAATCGAAAGGCTAGAGATCAAAAGGCTAGAAGTCGAAGTAGATAAACGGTGAGGCCATCTCAGGTGCAAGTATCCACGCCCAGTAGAAGCAAAGGGGCAGCAGCAGCATTTTTATCGGCCAGCTAATCTGTAGCTTGAAGCCCTGTTGAAAGATGTATGCGATCGCCATACAGCCCATCAAAGCCAACAGTAGTAAAGAAACTTGCGAACGACTCAGTCCCCCCGCATCCAAATAGACCTTCTGAGCAAACTGCACATCTGCGCGGTGGCCAAACAAGTGTTGCATTGCCAAACTCGCATCGCCCAAGTTAGGCAGACGAAAGAAAATCCAGCTAAAGAAAACTGTGAGCTGGGTAAGCCCCCAGGCCAGCAGCACTCCAGGCGGACTAGACCACATCTTTTCAACTACAGACACCTTTTCGCTAATCGCAGCGCTGAGCCGATGAATAATCAACGCTAGCCCGTGAATAGATCCCCAGACAATAAAGCCCCAGCGATCGCCGTGCCAAGCACCTGCAATCAGCATCACAATCATCAGGTTCAGGCAGGTTCGCGCCAAGCTCCGCCGCGAACCACCTAAAGGAAAATACAGATAGTTACGCAGCCACTCGCCTAGCGTCATATGCCAGCGCCGCCAAAAATCGCCAATGCTTGTAGCAAAGTAGGGGAAATTGAAGTTTTGCGGCAGGTTAAACCCCAGCAGTAGGGCACTGCCCCTGGCCACATCTACATAGCCACTAAAGTCAAAATAGAGCTGTAACCCATAGGCAAACGCCAGCAGCCAAATATCACCGCTGCCTGCTCTCGATAGGCTCTCGGCACTGAGGTTGACCATCTGCCCGATGTTGTCAGCAATCAGCAGCTTTTTCACCGCACCCGCCGCGATTAGCCACAGGCCCTCTACGTTCTGGCTAATAGGTGGAAAGTTTGTGCTCTTTAGCTGCGCCGCAAATTTGTGATAGCGCGTAATGGGCCCAGAAATTAGCTTAGGAAAAAACAGCTTGTAGGCCGCAAATTCTAGAAAGCTATTGCTTGCGGGTGATCCTCTATACACATCAACTAAGTAAGCAATGCACTCAAACGTAAAAAAGCTCAGCCCCAGCGGCATAATCCAAGCAGCCACTGGCCCCGCCACTAAGCCCTCAAAGCCCAACATCGACAGGCCGGGAGAGACGTACTTGAATCCTAGCAGCAGCAGCACGTTTAGGCTTACGCCTAGCGTCAATAGCCACGTTCGCCTGCGCGTCCAGTCAGCCTGGGCATACTGCCAAGCTTCGTTGGGGATACGCCAGTCTAGAGGGGCAGCTAGCACTTTACCCAAGCCAAAGTTGAGTGCAACTAGCATCAGCATGAGCGGGACATACTGAGCTGTCGGCAGTGAGGCATAGAAGACAACACTAGCAATCAGCAGCATCCACAGGCGAAACTGTTTGCCTGGAACTGACCAATACAGCGTGACTAGCACGACTAAATAGAAACCGTAGAGGATAGACGGCTGAATCATAGCTGAGTAAAGGAAAGAGGAGAGCTATCGCACTTGAAATTGCATCTGAAATCGCACTTGAAGCAAAACGCTAGAGCCATAAAACACGAAGGCCACAAACGAAGGCCACAAACGCCAGAGCCATCAGCGGCAAGCCAAACTAGGGGGCTGCTTCTGGCAAGGGAGCGGGCCAGGAGATCAGCGGATCTTGAGCCAGTCGTTCAGAAACCTTGTAAGCGCCGTAGCGATTTAGATGGCTAGGATCTGAAAAATAGTCGTAGCCCTGAGGCCAGAGCCGCCCCAAGTCGCGATAGGTCAATTCGGAGTAGCGCTCTGCGGCCTGTAGCATGTAGCGCTGAAAGGCTTTTTCAGAACGGTTGCGGTGACTATCGAGATATTCGTCAGTAAGGGGGGTGTTAACGAACACGATGGACATGTCTTTTTCGCTGGCAAAGCGCAGTAGGCTCCTTAGCGCATCGGTCTGCTCACCTTCCATACGGAAAGACTTATAGTCACCGTCGTATGCGCCTGCCACACGCGGATGGTCTTGATAGTAAGTAGCAGGGTTGAACCGGGTAGACAGGGCCAAAAAGCCGTCATAGTCAATCAGGCTGGTTTCACTGGGCCTACCAGTGGGCGTCGCCCCGGCGCGGGTGCTGGCGTCATCAGGAAATTCGGGGGTGATGGCACCGAGGCCCTGACCGATGGCGGCTCTAATTTTAGTGCGGTTGCTATAGGCAGAAGAGGCTCGGCCAAATAGCTCGCTGAGCTGCTGGTCGGCGTTGGTAGCGCGTACAGTAAGCTGATCAGACAGACTGCCCAGCGCGATGCCATCAACACCGTTGATGGCATCGGTGGCTTCTAGCTGGCGGTAGCCTTCTGAAGTTGCGATCGCATTAAACGTCACGTCCGTTCGCCCACTGTTAAACGCCCGTGCGCCATCTGCCCAAATCACCATCTGCGGCAGCTGATTCGCCGGTATCAGCCGTCTGACAATCAAATCAACCACCTGAGCGGTCGCCCCGTTCACCCCGAAGTTAAATATCGTCAAATCTTCGTGTCCGGACGCCGCCAGCGTTTGCTTTAGCGCTGCCGGGTCAACCCCTCGCAATGCCCGCGAGCTGCCAATGATCAGCACATCTGGCGGACCCGACTGTTCAACCATCTGACGGTACAGCGCTAGCTTTTCGTCAAGCTGCTGACTGCGAAAAGAGGGCAGCCTTGAGTCTTGTAGCAAAGAGGCGGTAGAGACTAAGTCTTGCTGGGGGCTGTAAATCAGCTCATTATCAGTAATGGCAGAGGTGGTAAAGTCACTGCCTTCCTCGTCACGCAGAGCCCACGCGTCCTCATCCCAGTCGGCTTCTGGGTCGTCGGGAGTAGGCCAGTCTAACTCAGACAGCTCCTCGCTAAAGGGACTAAGTCGCGCCGATTCAGCGCCGTTTTCAGTACCGTTTTCTGCCTCACCGTTCGCGGCATCGCCATTTGCAGCGCCTCTACTGGCCACCGTATCTCCGCGCTGAATCGGCGCAACGGCCTGACGCAAAGCCTGCCCGAGCATAAAGTCGAACTGAACAGCTAGCAGCAGACCCGCCATCCCCCAAAACAGAGCCATTTTCAACCCTTGAGACTGAAACGAACCGGGTAAGTTCACCGCTAGCGTACCGCTGTCATCTTGTAACGGCGCAAATATTTGACTTTTGACCAGCGCTTGCCGTAGCAGCCGCGTCAGTGAGTAAGTGGGACTGACGCGATTGGTTTTCTCTGCATCTAGTTCGCTTGCCAACGCTTCGTCACTAACTGCGGTAATCAGCTCACCAGCATAGGCATCAGAAGCGGCAAATTCTGGCTTGGCTTCAGGCACTAAGCGCGGACGGGCGATGTAGTCGTGGCCATGGCTCCAAATAGGCTGTTTTTGCCCAGCCCGGCGACCGTACAGGCGCAGTCCCTCTATATCTGGAAAGCGTAGCTGTTTTAGGGTTTGGCTAATGATGGGTACGATCGCATGTTTAGGCGGACAGATAGGCCCGTCTGCCATTACGTGTAGCAGGCTATCTTTGGTCAACAGCTGAACTCGAATGCCGCCTGTAGCCAGTTGCTCGGTGATATCGGGATTGAGCGCCCGTGTCAGGTAGTAGGCCAGCGCTCGCAAATCGCCGCTAGCCGCCAGTGAAGCGGTGCTAGGCATCAGCACGGGGCGAGTCATGGCAGGCAGATCTAGGCCACGCAGCCATTCGGGGCTAATGTCATCTTTAGAAGGGCCATAGAGTATCGCCCGCTGTAGTCCTTGCGGGGCGATCGCATCTAGCATTCGAGACACCCCAGCCACTAGCCCGTCCACGTCAATCTGCTTACGGCAGAGATCATCACCAGTTTGGAGTAGAGGCGCACCGGTTAGACTATCAATCGGATTAATGGGGTAGCTGATCAGGTGTAGCGTGTTTTTCTTGACCTCTGTGACCAGTTTCAGTCCGTAAGATCTTGAAATTTGGTTGACGAGCTGCGATAGCGCTGGCACGTCCCCCCAGCGGCCCCACTCTTGCAACATCTGCTCGGGCGGAGTCAAATCAACCCGCAGTCGCCAGTCAGAAGCAGCTTCTCCGGTCACCTGAATGGTGATGACTGCGTCTTGGAACTGTAGCAGGTGGAGCTGTCGCAATCGCTGGGCAATGGGCTCTGCAATCAGCAGCGGATCAGGGCTGTAGCTCGCTTCGCAAAAGACCCAGAGACGTGAAACCAGCTCCTGCTGTAGATCCTGGTCAGACAGCGCACTATCTGCCTGGTTCGCTAAAGCAGCGCCTTTCAGAGCGTTATTGCCTTCTACAGCATCTTCCGCATTGTCTAAGGCATCTACTCGATCTAGATCATCGTCTTCGACGGTTTCAGACGCATCTCTAGCATCAGTACCGACAATCGCTCTAGTCTTTCTGGCTTTGCCAGGAACCACTCGCGCACTCACCTGTACGCCTACGTTGAGGGCACTCAGCGATTCGCTTAGATAGCGAGCGATCGCATCAGAATCTCCCTGACGCGCTAGGCTAATGTTAGAAAGCTGCTCGGAAGACGCAGAGATATCAGCCTCTTCAGCTGTTTTGGCGACTTCGTCTGCATCGGCAACACTTTGTACTAGCCGATCTAAATGTCGCTCTAGCCGATTGAGATAAATCGGTGCACTCCACACCGGCTTAGACTCTAATGCTTCACGACTGTATACATAAATCTGATAAACCTGAGGAAATTCAGTTTCAAACTGCGCTTTTACGGTCGGATCTAGCAGCGATCGCACCAGCCGCATTAGCACAAACTCGCGCGGCAAATGAGCAGTCGCCGACTCAAACAAAACGTGCAGAATGTTGCCACGCAGCCGAACTTGCACACCCGTATCGAGGCTATGCTCAGAGCTCAAGACGGTGCCTTGCAGCCAAGGAATTAACATAGCCGGATCCGCATCCGTGTTTTGTTTAGGGAGATGGCCTAGCATAGGTGACGATAAAAAGACGGTAGCACCACAAAATGGGCCACCCTAACGCTCGCTGCATTTTAAGTCACTGTTGTTCACTTTGCACGAGTAGATATTATGTGATCATTCGGTAAACTTTCGACAGGTGATCTCATTAAAATCACTGATCTCAATACCCGGCATAAAATGGCTGGCTGCCTAATTCTGGCCTATCTTTAACGAACTGCTGCTATCGGGTTTTACCTTGCCAACTACGCTATAAATTCCGAGTTCTATATTCCAAGCTCTATTTTTAATAGGTGCGGTTTAAGTAGGTGCGGTTTAATAGGTGCGGTCACTTAGGGTGCGGTCACTTAGTTAGTTAGTTGTGATCGTATTTGCGATCGACACTTTAGTAGTCAATACATTTGATACATATTAAGTCAATACATAACCTACTGCCATGCAATCTTTTCGCGAACCAGCTACCGCCACTCCCCACCAGCTCGAACTATCCTTTCCCATTCCTACCCGCTTAATATTGAGCCTCGCTAGCGCTCCGCTGTTAGTTGCCTTAGTATCGAGCCGCGTGGCAGCTCATAGCCTAATTCAACTAGGCATCAGTAGCGAAGAACTTTTTAGAGGCGATCGCCTGCCGCCCCTGCCGCCCTTGAAGTCTTACGAGTAAGCCTTAAGATCCGCAAATCTCAATATTACGTAAGGGAAAGACAGCCCGCACCGTCCCCAAAACTCCTACAATCGTTTCGAGTGCTCACTATTAAAAGATTAGCCGCATGAGTTCAACCCTCTCCTCAATAGGTTCCCATCCCACGGGAAATTTGCCTACGACGCTAACGGATGCGCCCACAGATGCGATTGGCACCGTTACCTCAGAAGCCATCACTCAAGAATGGCTCTTGCGACATCGGCTAAAGCGGGTCGAAGAAACGTGGGCATCGGTTCTAGAAGAGGAGTGTGGCCCAACGCTGGTTGCGCTACTGACTAGGCTTAGCCAGCTTTGTGCCCCGGATGGACAGGCCAACGCCGCAGACGCCTCCCCTGTGCTTCAGCTGATTGAAGAGCTAGAACTGAGCGACGCGATCAAGATGTCAAGAGCGTTTGCCCTCTATTTTCAGCTAATTAATATAGTTGAGCAGCACTACGAACAAAGAGGGCAGCAAGAGCAATACCGAGCCGCCTCAGAAGACGCTGCCATTGCCTCGGCTGAAACCAAACCCAGCGTAGGTACACCCTCAGCCGCGACAGCCGCGCAGGCCGCAGAAAACACCAAGCGAGGCAATGGCGCTAGCGGCCAGAGTGACTTCACTGAGATCGCCACATCCCCTGAGAGAAACCCTGATAAAACACCTGAGAAAGCGCGCGACGTTGGCACTTTTTACTGGCTCTTTCCTACCCTGAAGCGGCTAAACGTACCGCCTCAAATGATCCAGCGTCTGCTCAACCAGCTCGACGTTCGGCTTGTTTTCACAGCGCACCCCACCGAAATCGTACGCCACACCATTCGCGATAAGCAGCGCCGGATTTCAGAGATTTTGCGGCAGCTAGATCGCGAAGAGGAGAGCGCTCGCGCCATTGGCATCAGTGACTCTTGGGAAACTAAGGCTCTGCAAAGTCAGCTAGTTGAAGAGATTCGACTCTGGTGGCGGACTGATGAGCTGCACCAGTTCAAGCCGTCCGTGCTCGACGAAGTAGACTTTACGCTGCACTACTTCGACGTTGTTCTCTTCGATACGATTCCCAAGCTATATCAGCGCATCTGTCGCGCCTTAGAAGGTACTTTTCCCAGTCTCAAACCGCCCGCTCACAACTTTTGCCGGTTTGGCTCTTGGGTGGGCAGCGATCGCGATGGAAACCCTTCAGTCACCCCCCAAATTACCTGGAAAACTGCCAACTATCAGCGCAACATGGTGATTGGCAAATACATCAGCTCTGTGCAAAAGCTCACTCATCTACTAAGCCTGTCACTGCACTGGAGCGAAGTTTTAGCCGATCTGCTCGAATCGTTAGAGCAAGACCAAACTCAGATGCCCGACATCTATGAAGAGTTAGCGATTCGCTACCGGCAAGAGCCCTATCGGCTCAAGCTAGCCTATATAGAGCGGCGATTAGAAAACACACTGGCCCGCTCGAAGAAGCTATACAACGGGGACTATCTGCAAGAGTCAGAAAGCAACCCAGATAGCGATATGAGCGGTGGCATCCTGTATAGCTCTGGCGATGATTTTCTCAGCGAACTTCAGCTAATTCAAACCAACCTCAAAGAAACAGGACTTGTCTGCCAAGATTTAGAAGAGCTGATCTGCCAGGTTGAAATCTACGGCTTTAATTTGGCCCAGTTAGATATCCGACAGGAGAGCACTCGCCACTCTGACACCATCGGCGAAATCACCGAATATCTAGGTCTGCTAGACAAGCCCTACAACGACCTGAGCGAAACTGAAAAAACAGACTGGCTCATCCAGGAACTTCGCACTCGTCGCCCCATGATTCCAGGAGAGCTGCCTTTTTCTGACATAGCCAGCGAGACGATCGCCACCTTTCGCATGGTGCGCAAGCTACACCAGGAGTTTGGCCCCGGCATTTGCCAAAGCTACATCATCAGTATGAGCCACACGGCTAGCGACCTGCTAGAAGTAGCGCTGTTGGCCAAAGAGGCGGGGCTCTATGACCCAGGCACAGGCGTCAGCGCAATTAAGATTGTGCCGCTGTTTGAAACGGTAGAAGACTTACGGCGTGCCCCGGACGTGATGCGTCAGCTCTGGGAACTGCCGCTATATCGCTCGATGCTACAGGGCGGACATGAGTTGATGAAGCAGGCGCAGGCGCAGCCGGAAACCGCTGGCACCGCGCTACAAGAAGTAATGCTGGGCTATTCGGATAGCAATAAAGACTCTGGCTTTTTGAGCAGTAACTGGGAAATTCATAAGGCGCAGCAGGCTTTGCAGGCGATCGCAGAAACCTACCGAGTGGCCTTGCGCATTTTTCATGGTCGCGGGGGCTCAGTAGGTCGCGGCGGTGGCCCTGCCTACGAGGCGATTTTGGCCCAGCCTGGACGCAGCGTTGATGGCCGTATCAAAATTACTGAGCAGGGCGAAGTCCTAGCCTCTAAGTACAACCTGCCGGATCTCGCGCTCTATAACTTAGAGACCGTCACGACTGCGGTCATTCAGGGCAGCGTGCTGGGCAGCAGCTTTGACGGAATTTCGGCCTGGAATGAGACCATGGAAACCCTGAGCGTGCGATCGCGCGAACACTACCGCGCCCTGATTTACGAGCAGCCCGATCTGGTTGAATTTTTCCATCAGGTCACCCCTATTCAAGAAATCAGTCAGCTACAGATTAGCTCTCGCCCGGCTCGTCGCGGCGGCAAAAAGACGCTAGATGGCCTGCGGGCGATTCCGTGGGTGTTTAGCTGGACGCAAACTCGCTTTTTGCTGCCCTCCTGGTATGGGGTTGGCACCGCGCTCAAAGAGTTTATTAACGAAGAGCCGGAAGAGCACACCAAGCTGCTGCGCTACTTCTACACGAAATGGCCGTTTTTCAAAATGGTGATTTCTAAGGTGGAGATGACGCTGGCAAAAGTCGATTTACAGATTGCGCAGCACTATGTCGATCAGCTCAGTAGCGATGACAAGCGCGAAGACTTTCAGGTGATGTTTGACCAAATCGCGGCAGAGTTTTATCTAACGCGCGAAGTGGTTTTGACCATTACCAATCACACTAGTTTGCTCGATGGCGATCCTAGCTTGCAGCGCTCTGTGCAGTTGCGGAACGGTAGCATCGTGCCGCTGAGCTTTTTACAGGTGGCGCTGCTGAAAAGACTGCGGGAGTATGGCAATGATGCGGTAACCGGCAGAGTGCGATCGCGCTACAGCAAAGGCGAACTGTTACGAGGTGCACTGCTGACTATCAACGGTATCGCCGCAGGCATGAGAAACACAGGCTGATTCAAGCAGCTTGACGCCTGTCCCCGTGGTAAGTTATTACGAGCTTAAAATCAGTCGGTATTGCTGGAACTTAGCCCTTTTCATCGATACCCTTTATTCAGTGTGAGGAATTGAAGATGATCACTCGTTTCGGCGGTCGCCTTGCAAGGCTAGCCACGATTGCATTTGGAACGCTAGCAGGGAGCCTTGCCATTTCCCTAGCAGCCCAGAGCCCAGCGAATGCCCAGGCCGCTTATGGCAGCTATATCGGGATTGGTCCAGCCTTTGGGGACGGCGAGATTGGCGTAGCTATCAATGGTCGCTATAACATTTTAGAAGTACCCATTTCTATTCGCGGCGCGGCATTTCTAGGTGAAGGATCGGCCTTTGTTCCTACTATCTCTTACGACTATCCGCTCAATTTCAACACCGAGATCTACGTTGGTGCGGGTGTTGCTTTCGCCAGCGATGGCTCAGTGATGGGTGATGGCACCGCCTTTGTACTGCAACCGGGCGTAGATTTTCTGACGGGTAATAACTTAGTATTTTACGGCAATGCGATCGTCCCGTTTGGTGGAGATACAAATACTGCCGTGCAAGGTGGCATCGGCTACCAGTTCTAGTGTTTAGTGCTGGTCTAGTGTTTAGTGCTGGCGGTCAGTTCTAGCAGTCAGTTTTGGCAATCAGTTTTGGCAATCGGCTTCCATTTAAAGAACCTATGTACTAAAGGCGCATTTTTTCGTTACCATGAGCCCATTATCTAGTGCTTGCAGCTAGAAAGCTAGAGCGACTGAGGGTTGGTCATGCGAGAGATGCGTCCGCTAGGCTCTGTCATTCAGGGCTCCTTGAGTAAGGGGCTCGAAGTTCGGCTGCATCCAGATGTGCTGGTCGAAGAGATGCGAGTGGGTAAGTTTTTGGTGGTGCAGGGGGTGCGATCGCGTTTTTTCTGTATGCTCACCGATGTTGCGTTGGGGACTGCTAGTCAGCGTATTTTGGCCAGTCCGCCGGAGCCGAGTAATATTTTCTTGCAAGAAGTATTGGCCGGGTCGGGAACCTATGGAACGGTCGATTTGACGCCAATGCTGATGTTTACGCCAGACTTCGACGCCGCTCAGCCCTCGGGTGCTGATTTGAGTGCGCCGCTGCAATTGCTGCCGGTAAAGACGATTCCGGGGCATTTTAGTCAGGTTTATGATGCGGCGGAAAGAGACTTTCGAGCGGTGTTTGGTTGGGAAGATGATGTGCATCGGCGCAACTTCGCGATTGGCAAGCCGATTGATATGGAAGTCCCGATCTGTATTGATCTTGACCGGTTTGTAGAGCGCAGCAACGGTATTTTCGGTAAGTCGGGAACAGGAAAGTCATTTTTGACGCGCCTGATTTTATCGGGGATTATTCGCAAGCAGGCAGCGGTGAATCTGATTTTTGACATGCACTCGGAATACGGCTGGGAAGCGGTGAGTGAAGGTAAGGAATTTAGTACGGTAAAGGGCTTACGACAGCTATTTCCGGGGCAGGTGCAGATTTTTACGCTCGATCCAGAATCGACAAAGCGCCGTGGGGTAATGGATGCGCAGGAGCTATACATTAGCTTCGATCAAATAGATGTAGAAGATTTGATGCTGATTAGCCGAGAACTCAATCTCTCTGAAGCGAGTTTAGAGAATGCAATTATCTTGCGCAACGAGTTTGGTAGCAGTTGGATCAACAAACTTTTGCAACTCAGCAATGAGGAGATACAAGAGTTTTGCGAGGTAAAGATGGGGAGTAAGTCATCCATTATGGCTTTGCAGCGCAAGCTGACGCGGCTAGCGGAGCTGAAGTATATTCGCGGTAGCTGTCCACACAACTATGTGAACCAAATTTTAGAGACTATTGATGCGGGTAAACATGTTGTTATTGAGTTTGGATCGCAGAGCAATATGCTCTCTTATATGCTGGCAACAAATGTCATTGCTCGAAGAATTCACGCTAGCTATGTGCGGAAAGCCGATCGTTTTTTGCAGAGCAAGAATCCGTGCGATCGCCCTCAACCTCTTGTCATCACCATCGAAGAAGCCCACCGATTCTTGGACCCGGCCACCGCTAAACAGACCATTTTCGGGGTGATTGCTAGAGAAATGCGTAAATATTTTGTGACCTTACTAGTGGTCGATCAACGCCCTTCTGGCATTGATAACGAGGTAATGTCTCAGGTGGGGACGCGCATTACTGCATTGTTGAATGATGAAAAAGATATCGATGCGATCTTTACCGGCGTCTCAGGCGGGCAAAGCTTGCGCTCTGTTTTGGCCAAGCTAGATTCTAAGCAGCAGGCGCTGTTGCTAGGTCACGCGGTGCCGATGCCCGTAGTGGTCAAGACTCGGCCCTACGATGAACAGTTTTATAAAGACATTGGAGAGACAGCCTGGGAAAGTATGCCAGATGAGATGGTGTTTAAGGCGGCTGAGAGTGCGATCGCCGATCTTGGATTTTAAGTTTGGCTCATGTAGTTCTTGCTCGGCGTTGGATTGACGCTACTGATAGCGCAAGCTGTTGTGATCGATCCAACCGCCCTCGTGCACATTACGCGGATCGTGATGCGTCCAGTGAATTAGGCCACCGCGATCATTCCATTCATATTTGCCTTTTACAGAGACGCGATCGCCCTCTCGCAAGCTATCAATCCTGGGCGCTAGGTCAATATTGTGCACTATTAGCACCGTTTGTCCCCCTGCAATCCGGATAATAAACCGCTGATGCCGCGAGCCTTCTAGATCATCCGATAAAATCACTTCTACTACGCCTGCAACATTCTCAACGATGACGTCCGATTGCTGATTGCGATAGGCGTTGGCCACTTGCTGACTACCGCTCGTATCCGCTTGAACATAGCCTTTAATTGCAGAAATTATTGCGGAATCATCTGGAATCGTTGGCGCAGGAAAGAGCAGTGAAACCACAGCGGCAGACAGCGAAATAAATTTCATAAAAAACAGATAGTCAACAGAACCAAGCCTGTCATATGACCTTTGGAAAGCGCCTGCCGATAACCACCGATCTCTAAAACACCGATCTTTAAAACAAAGAAGGATAGACGTTCGCCTACCCTTTTAATCTTCAGTGATTGAAGCGTTAATTACTCGACGCCTTCAATCCGGTTTTCTACTTCTTCGTAAAGTTCCTGCAAGCGCTCAATATTCTCGTCACTGGTTTCCCAGTAGCCGCGACCGTTCACTTCTAGCAGCGTGGTCACCATTCGGCGGAAAGAATTAGGATTCAAGTCCATCAGCCGTTTGCACATCTCAGGATCATTGATAAAGGTATCATTGGTGTCTTCGTACACCCAATTATCAACCGCGTCTGCCGTTGCCGACCAGCCCATCGTATTTACCAGGCGATTAGAGAGTTCGCGTACGCCTTCATAGCCATTAGCCAGCATTCCCTCATACCACTTAGGGTTTAGCAGCTTGGTGCGAGCGTCGAGGCGGACGGTTTCAGAGAGCGATCGCACTTGAGCATTCGCCGTCGTCGTATCTGCCACAAATGATGTCGGCTTTTTGCCATCATCTCTCAAACTTGCAACAACCTTAGTCGGATCAGAGTCAAAGTAGTGAGAAACGTCCGTCAGCGAGATTTCAGAAGAATCCAAGTTCTGAAAAGTTACATCGGCTGTTTTCAAAGAAGATTCTAGTAAACCGCGAGACTGTTCCATCATGCCTGGATTGTCGCAGTTAAAAGAAAACGACTTCCGCGCTAGGTACATATCACGTAGCTCTTGCTCTTCTTCCCAACTGCTGTTTTCAACCGCGAGGTTGACGTTTGCAGCGTACGATCCAGAGGCATTAGAGAAAATTCGAGTCGCCGCATTGCGCAAGGAGATGCCAAACTCTTCAGCTTGCAACAAGGCATGCTTACGCACAAAGTTCATCTCTAGCGGCTCATCGGCTTCAGCCGCCATCTTCACCGCCCGATCTAGCAGCGCCATCTGATTTACAAACAAATCGCGGAACACGCCAGAGCAGTTAATCACTACGTCAACCCGAGGGCGACCCAGTTCTTCTAGCGAAATTAGCTCCAGCTTGTTCATCCGCCCCAAAGAGTCGGGCATTGGCTTCACGCCCACAAACCACATCATTTGAGCTAGCGACTCGCCGTAGGTTTTGATGTTATCAGTACCCCATAGCACTGCCGCAATTGTCTCCGGATACGCGCCGTCATTTTCAGCTTTCTGACGCGCGAGCAGTCGGTCAACTACAATCTTGGCCGACTGCACTGCCGCTGAGGTAGGAATCGACTGCGGATCGAGCGCATGTATGTTTTTGCCAGTAGGCAACACGTCCGGGTTCCGAATCGGATCGCCGCCAGGGCCCGGTAGCACATATTCACCGTCTAACGCGCTCAACAAAGCCGACAGCTCGTTGTCTTTTACAACCTGCTCTAGGCAGTACTGCAAGAATGCAAATAGCGGCTTCAGCGCCTCGTTCTCAACTTTTTTATAGCCAAGATTGTGAATCGCCTTAGTCCAAGGATCTTTTGCGCCACCGAGGTTGAACACAGACAGCATTGATTTCATCGACACCCGGCCATCTTCATTAATTTGCGCTTCAACCATCGAGGTTACGGCAGCTCTGATCGCCGCGTTGATGTCGTACAGCAGTTGCACATCGTCTAGGTCGCCGCGATCGCTACTCTTATAAATCTGGTCAATATCGCGATCAATGCTCTCAGCAATAATTCGCTGAAGACTCTTTTGTCCTTCTTCTGGCCGGTCGAGTGCGGAAATATTGACTAAAGTTGCGATCGCCTCCTCAGCCGTTGGCGGCTCACCCACCACATGCAAGCCGCAGGGCAGCAGCCGCGACTCAATCTCCATCAGCTTGATATAGACCTTGCCAACCAGCGTATCGCGCTCTTCTTTGCTCAGTCCACTGGCATCTTCTGCCGGTAGCTCAATATCTTTATCCAGGTTGACCTGCCGAGCCTTTTCAATGACCGCATTTACAATGGGCAACCCACGACCGCCCTCTTTGAGCGTCTGATAAGAGCCAATCAGCTCACTGAGTTCTTTTAGCCCCTTATATAACCCCGCATTTTCAGCCGGGGGCGTCAGGTAGCTAATCGTCGATGCGTAGCCGCGTCGCTTGGCAATTGTCGCTTCAGACGGATTATTCGCCGCGTAGTAATACAGGTTTGGCGTGTTGCCAATCAGGTTATCGGGGTAGCACTTGCCGCTCATCCCCATCTGCTTACCCGGCATAAATTCGAGCGAGCCGTGCGTCCCAAAGTGCAGAACCGCATCTGCCTTCCAGATTTTTTCGATATAGGTGTAGTAAGCCGCAAAGCCGTGGTGCGGACTGGCCGAGCGAGAGAACAGCAGACGCATCGGATCGCCTTCGTAGCCGAAGGTGGGCTGCACGCCAATGAACAGATTGCCAAAGGTCTTGCCGTATACCAGCAGATTTTGACCATCTGTATTCAGCTGTCCGGGCGGTGGGCCCCAGTTCTCTTCTAGTCGCTCAGAATACGGCGTCAGCGATTCGTACTCAGCCACCGACATCCGGTGGGCAATGTTGAGATTAGGGCTGTTGAACTGGGCCTGGGCATCGTTGATGACTAGCTGCATCAGCTCTGCGGGAGTCTCGGGCATCTCCTCAACGGTGTAGCCCTGCGCCTTCATCTCTTCCATCACGCGGAAGATAGAGCCAAACACATTGAGGTAAGCCGCCGTGCCGACGTTTCCCTTATCGGGCGGGAAGCTAAAGACGGTAATTGCTAGCTTTTTATCGACGCGGGGCAGCTTGCGCAGACGAGCCCACTTCAATGCCCTAGTCGAAATGGCCTCTACCCGGTCTTGTAGCGTAACCGCGCGGCCCGTCATGCCATCGCGGCCCGACATGATGATGGGTTCAATCGCACCGTCTAGCTCAGGAATGGCCATCTGCAAGGCGACCTGTACCGGGTGCAGGCCCAAATCGCTCGCCTCCCACTCTTCTGTGGTTTGGAACACCAGCGGCAAGGACACCATGTACGGACGATTGAGCCTTTGCAGAGATTCAATCGCTTTAGGATGATCTTGACGCGCTGGCCCGCCAACTAGGGCAAACCCAGTCAAAGAAACAACAGAATCGACGATGGCCTCATTTGGCTTGAGCGGATCGTAAAAGTAAAGATCAACGGGCTTAGAAAAGTCCAGGCCGCCCGCAAATACAGGGATCACCTTGGAACCCCGGTACTCTAGCTCTTGCACGATAGAGACATAGTGCGCCTCGTCGCCAGTTACTAGGTGAGTGCGCTGCAACACAATGCCCACACAGGGCGCGTTTTCGTTGCGAGAGATTTCAGGGATATCTGTGCGCGAATCGTACCAGTTGAGATACTCACGAATATCTTCAAACATCTCGGGCGCTAGCGGATGCCAGATGCCCATATCTGGGTAGGTGACCGGCTGTTCAAAGGTGAGCGCTTCGTCTTTGGGCGCGCCGTCAATGTCTGTTTCTGTTAGCACGTAGCGATCGGCTAGCATCAACAGAAAGTTCTCTAAGTTTTCGGCAGAGCCGCCTAGCCAGTACTGAAAGCTCAGCATAAAGTTGCGCGCATCCTGCGCTTTTTCAACCGGCAGGTATTTCAACACTTTTGGCAGCGTCCGCAACAGCTTCAGCATGGCATCTTCAAACCCGCTGCCCTGCTTCTGACGGCGCTTTTTCATAAAGTCGCCAATCACGCTCTTCGACTGGCCTAGCTGCGCCATTGAGAATTTGCCCATTTTATTTAGGCGCATGACCTGGGGCATGGAAGGAAAGACTACCGCCGCGTCTAGGCGATCGCGCACAGGCTTTACAGCCGCTTCTACCTTGTCTGCTAAGTCTTCAATAAAAATCAAAGACCCAATAAAAATGTTGGCTTCAGCAATGTCTTTTTTAAAGGCTTCGTAGTTGTCTTCGCTGCGCAGCTCCTCAATCAGGTAGCCGCTTATTTCCACCGCAATTTGAGAATTGTTCTCGTTGATAGAGCGAACCGCAGCGGACAGAGAGCTTTGATACTGAGGCTCTAGAACGACATAAACCACCTTGACTAGCGAACGGCTGCCTAGCGTCTCTGGCACGACGTGTCTAACGGTGGGTCGAACTTGGGTGAACATGCGGTGAACTCCTGGGGTGAGATGTCGGTATTAAGGTCTCTAGCGCCTTTCTCTATTCTTAAACAGAAAGGGCACTCTAGCGTTTTGCGAACAACTGTTTACTAACAGAAAAGATTATTTACAAAATTATGAGATTGGGGTGAGCGCTGCTTTGATAATTCACAACTGGCTTTCATTGCTGCTTTAGTTTGCAATAGAAAACCTATGCACACAAAGGGATAGCGCTTATTTGTGACATAAGTTGACATATTCGCTCACCCTTTCTACAGCGTTACAAATAACAGCATTGAAAGGACAATTCATCAAGAACAATTGCCTATAGCTGCTATAAGATAATCCTATGATATTGACATTTTTTGCGCTAAGAGATAGAGCGA
The DNA here is from genome assembly GCA_963833005.1 of uncultured cyanobacterium. Lineage (GTDB taxonomy): Bacteria > Cyanobacteriota > Cyanobacteriia > Phormidesmidales > Phormidesmidaceae > Phormidesmis. Next base: position 409,044 of record CAWHWK010000009.1, read on the forward strand.
CTAGAACGCAAAGGTAGGTAAAGGAGCGCAAAAGTAGGGCCAAAATCTGTAACGCTAGACCTAATAGAAGTATCCACTCATTCGGTAGGTCACAGCACTATGCGGGTTTTAGTTATCGGCGGCACTCGGTTTATTGGCGTTTACCTGACAAAGCTGCTAGTCAGCAAAGGTCACGAGGTGACGCTGCTCAATCGGGGCAATCATCCGGCTCCGCTGGCTGATGTAGAAACGATTGTGTGCGATCGCACCGATCCGACCGCTTTGAAAGCGGCTCTGTGCGATCAAACCTGTGATGCCATCTTCGATAACAACGGTCGAGAGTTAGAAAATACTAAGCCACTTGTCGATTTGTTCAAAGGCAAGCTAAGGCACTTTATCTACGTCAGTTCGGCAGGTGTCTATGCCAAAAGCGACCAGATGCCACATGCAGAGGGCGATCCGGTCGATCCAAACAGCCGCCACAAGGGCAAATTCCACACTGAAGATTATTTAAAGGAACAAGGCGTCCTCTTTACCGCTGTTCGCCCTGTCTATATCTATGGTCCGCAGAACTACAACCCATTAGAGCAGTGGTTTTTTGATCGGATTGTGCGCGATCGCCCTATTCCGATTCCTGGTAGTGGTATGGCGCTGACCCATCTAGGTCACTGTCAGGACTTGGCCGCAGCAATGGTGTCTATCCTTGGTAATGACCGGGCAATTGGGCAGATCTACAATATCTCGGGGGAGAAAGCGGTTACGTTTGATGGCTTAGCTAGGGGTTGTGCGATCGCTGCTGGCAAAGACCCTAGCGCGATCAAGATCGTCCACTACGATCCCCAAGACTTCGACTTCGGCAAGCAGAAAGCCTTCCCCATGCGCGTTCAGCACTTCTTCACCGATATCAGCAAGGCCAAAGCCGAATTGAATTGGCAACCCAAATTTGGCCTCATTGAAGGGCTAAAAGACTCGTTTGAAAATGACTACTTATCTAACGGTTTGGACAAAACAAAGGTTGACTTTTCCCTAGACGATCAAATTGTGTCTCAGTCGTAGAATAGTCATAGCTGCTGTTATTACGACCAGAGCAAGCATGTCTCAGATCTCAGCCATCTCAGAAAGCATCACCACCTTTAGGCAGGTTGAACAAAAACTGGGGCTGTCGTTGAGCGATGAGCCAGATTTTTTTTTGGAGTGGAACGCAACATTGCCGGATCTGACCGCAGCGGAGCGCTCTAGACTAGACGCGGTGCGAAAAAACTATCTGTACCAAATTTCTGATGGTGCATTGCTAGAAGAAACCATTAAGCTAGTCATTCTATCGCCGCTACTAGAGCTAGCGGGATTTTACAGCACGCCCTATAGGTTTCGAGCTGAAGTTCCGGTCGAAATGGAAGCGCTGGGAGACAATGACGAAATTCTGCGAGGGCGGATCGACGGCTTGGTGCTGCTAGAGCAACTGTGGATTGTGGTGATTGAGTCTAAAAAGACGACGTTTGATTTGGAAATGGCGTTGCCGCAGACGTTGGCCTACATGGCAGCTTCACCAAAGCCAGAGTTGCCGCTGTATGGCATGGTTGCTAACGGCAGCAGCTATCTATTTGTTAAAACTTTGGGCGATCGCTACGGCGTTTCTGACTTATTTGGGACTAGGTCGCAATCTCGCAACAACCTATACGAAGTTCTAAAAATTTTGAAGCATTTAGGCAGTCTATTGACGAAGTAGCGCCTTTAGCGCCGCATAATAGGCAGTTTTACCAATCTACCTCAAGTCATACGTAGGGAAACATATCAATGGTTAATCCTATGCAGCAGGTAGAGAATGTCTTCAACCCTTGCGACACAAGCGCTAGACAGCATCAATATTTTGACTCAGATTACGGGTCAGCAGGTGCTAAAGCGCAACCTGACGCCTCGAATCATGTTTTTGTCAGCGATGACGACAGTACTGGTCGGTGTAGCCTACGCAGACGGACGGCTAGCAGAGGAGGAGAAGAGCTATCTTCAGAAAGTTTTGAATCAGCTTGTGTCATCTAGGAGTGGCATGAGGAAGCTAGCCTCTTTGATGATCAAAGGCATACGAAAAGATAAAACTTATACTCGTTTGGATGCAATTAGTTGTTTGACAGAGTCATTATCAGTTTCTGAGAAGCTGATAATTTTGGGGTTTGGGTATAGATTAGCGATCGCAGACGGCCATGCAGCAGCACAAGAACGGCAGTATCTTGATGCAGTAGCCAGCGCTGTAGACATACCAAATCAGCAAGTAGAAGCATTGTTTTCTTGCCTGGAAGACAATCAATCTGAGGTTAACCTAGAGGCTATAGAGGAACTGCGATCGCTGCTAGATCCTCAGCGCTTTCAGAAGCTTGACGCGGCAATTGTTAAGGCCGCTAGTTCTCTATCCTCTAAATTTTTAGCTCAGGCCAAGAACTCACCGCACTCAGCTAGCGACAAGCTCTCGTATGCAAAACTCGAAAAGTTTCAGGGTTATCAGGAGCAGTTGAGCCAAATCTGTACGGATCTGCTGCAAGTGCTACAGGTGGAAGAGGGCTACGATATTTTTCCTTCGGTGCTAGAAGATGAGGTGCGATCGCTCACCCAAAAAATGCAATCACAGAAGTTTCGGATAGCCATCGTAGGCGAGTTTAGCCAGGGCAAATCGACTTTCTTAAACGCGCTGCTGGGCGAGGAATTACAGCCAGTGCGGGCAATTCCCTGTAGCGGAACGTTGACGGTGCTGAAGTACGGAGCCGAAAAGCGAGTTATCTGTCACTACAAAGACGGATCGCAGGCTGTCATTCCTTTTGACCAGTATCAGCAGAAAGCGTCTATTCCAGAAGACGCGGCCTTAGGAAATCTAGAGCTTGAGCTAGCGGAATCTAATATTGCTGAGATTGTGCTGGAGCATCCGGGGCTAGCGCTGTGCCGTCATCATGTCGAAATCGTGGACTCTCCAGGGTTGAATGAGCATCCTGACCGGACGGCTGTGACTGAGCGGCTATTACGAGATACCGACGCGGCTATCTTTTTGGCAAATGCGCAGCGCCCAATGACGAAAGGGGAGCGAGACCTATTGCAAAGCCTGAAGCAGCGTTTGCAGAAAGACGATCCTGATGCTCCGGCTGACAACTTGTTCGTGCTGATTAACTTTATGGATTTGTTGCGATCGCCAGAGGATACAGCGCAAGTTAAAACGCTGGTTAAAAATGTCGTATGCAACCCAGCAGCACCGCTAGTAAGTGGCGACAACCGAGTTCACTTCGTATCTGCACGATCCGCCCTAGAAGCTATTTTGACACAGACCGCAAATGGGCATTCTCAACCATTTGAAGAGTTTGTGAACGCCCTCGAAACCTTTTTAGTAGAGGAAAGAGGTGAACTGACGCTCAAAAAAGGAATTGTAGATATCAAAGAATTTATATTAGGTGTTCAAGATAACCTTGCTCAAACGAAAAACACCTTAGAGGGTAACCTCAACCTTTCAGCAGCAGAACATCGTAAAATATTGGAAAAAGTAGGCGATATAAGTGGATTTGATGTCAAAATTCAAGATCTCAAAGAGTTGCTAATTGAGGAAACGATATCAGAGATCGGCGACTCATGGAATCAGTGGCTGGATGGCCTTGTTGATTGCCTCGTCAACAGATCAAATCAATGGATGACAATACGCGAAGAAGAAGAAGAAGAAAATATCTATAGAGAGTATGTAGAGCATTTCACAAAAGATGTTTTTGACGTTTTAGACGATTGGATAGAAGAATCTGTTATACAGACTATTCTTAAGCCCAAAATAGATAAGCTTGATAGCGAATTATTCAGCAAACTAGCGGTCATACAACAAGACCTTCAATCTATTGACGATAACACTGGAACTGTTCTTCATAAGCAATTTGAGCTGTCGGGAATGGGGTCTGGTCTCGAGTTCTATTCGAAATTCAAGTTTGATATAAAGCAAGAGTCTACTAGCTTCTGGGAAGGAGTAGGATCCATTATTGGTGGAGTTGCCATAGCCTCACTAGTTCCTGTTTTTTTAGTTGGTGGCCTTATGGGTCTTCTTGGAGACACAACAGAAGAGATGAAAAATGAAATAAGAATGGAAGGTTCTCAATAGAGGAATCGATATTTTCTTTAGAGACTCTGAAGAAATCGCAGAAAAAATTGTTGAATACGTTGAAAGCGCATTTGAGCATAAGGCACAAGATTTTCATAAAGCAGCAAGTGCTTCTATTTCTATCTTGTGTAATCTACTAAAGCAGCAAGAAAGCATCCTGAAAGAGACTTTAGAGCAAAAAGAAACAGAAACAACGCTTATTCAGAGAAAAGTCTTCAACTACAAGCTATTGAAACAGCTCTAGGCGATCTGACCGAGACAGCTTTGAGTTAACGCCTATCCAAACTACTGAAGGAGCTTACCGTGTACAACTTTTCACCACTGATACAGGCAGGAATCGCTGCCGGAAAATATATTCCAGTTGAGACAGCCGCAGGCATACCGATTGGAATGGTTCGAGACGCAGCAACAGGTCAATTTGCCGCACACGCTATTGGCATGGGGCTTAATCCACTAACGGCTATGCCTTCAATGGCTATGGGCGCAGGTCAACTATACCAAGGACATAAAGCACTCCAAGGAATCAAGGCACTTTCGGCTTCTGTCGCTACATTGCAGGCGACTACGGCTGTGATTGGCGTAGGTGTCGTAGGCGTTGCGGCACTATCCGCTGTGAATCTATGGCAAACGCTCAAGCTAAGAAAAGATGTGCGGCAAATGCGCGTTGAGGTCAGAGAGGGATTTATTGACCTCAAGCAGGTATTTGCAGACCAAGGTACTGAGCTAATTGAGCACATTCAACATGTATCGGAAGATGTAGAGTTCAGGGCTCACCGTACGATTTTAGCGAGGGCTTATGGCCTATTTGATAAGGCGTTGAACCGGCTCGGCTCTGCGGTGACCATGCAGGATTTGAGCGCACGCCATGATGAGATTAAAGCGGCTAGAAGCATGATGTTTCAGGCTTTGTCTGATTATGACAATGGCCAGATCATGAGCGGTATTAGTTCGGTGGCGTACATTCGTCGTCGCGAATGTGTATGGGCCATTGAGCAGGCGATCGCAATGACCTACGAACTGCAAGGCGAATGGCAGACTGTGTGCGATCGCCTCACCAGGCTCAACACAACTATTCGCAAAGATGCTTCTATTACCCTAGATAAAGTCGAAACCACTGACGAACTAGACTTTCTATTTCCGGAACTCACCAGAATTCGCAATCACGATTTAGTCTTTATTGAGGCATGGAAAAATCGGATCGAATGGACTCAAACGCTTTCTGGAGAGGAAATGAAGCAGCTAAAGGCATTCGCAGAGAATGAAAGTATCGAGTGCGAAGATGTTGCTGCCACAGAAGATCATACTAACAATGAGGCGCAAGCAGACGATCAGCCAACAGAATATGCTTTCTACGAAAACGCTAAATCAAATTTTGTACCCGCAGCCTTACACGAAAGCCTCGTCTACTCGTTCGACGTAGAAGCTCGGCGACAAGGAGAGGAGTATATCGCTCAAAGAGCAATGTTAGAAGCCTTAACCGCATTTAGCCCTCAAAATTTAAGCAAGGCTTCTCCGCTCGCAGTCGCCAATCTCAACCTGTACTTTGCTGCGAAAGATGAGTCATTGATAGAAGAGGCAGAAGAGGATACGGTGGCGGTGACGGCATAGCCTTTCCTGCGCAACGCTACCGTTAGCGAAGCTTTCTATACCTTTGGTTACGTCGGTAAAACGAGCTTGAAGCGTGTGCATTCACCGCAGGCCACCCGCTCCATTTAAAGCCGCCTACCTGAGCAAACAGCGTCAAGCCGAAGCCTGCTGTTCGGTAACCCCCCCTTCAGTAAACCCCCTCCCATTGAGCACTATAGGAATAACCTTTTGAACACATTATTCGTTATTCCACTCGGAGCAATCACATGGGAAAAGTTGTAGGAATTGACCTTGGGACAACCAATTCGGTTGTGGCCGTAATGGAAGGGGGTAAGCCCAGCGTTATTGCCAACGCCGAAGGCTTTCGCACAACCCCTTCTGTAGTTGCCTATGCCAAAAAAGAGGGCGAGCGCCTAGTCGGCCAAATCGCTAAGCGTCAGGCGGTTATGAACCCCGAAAACACGCTGTACTCTGTAAAAAGATTTATTGGCCGTCAGTACGACGAAGTCAATAACGAGGCCAGCGAAGTCCCTTACAAAATCGCAAAAGTAGGCGGCAATGTCAAAATTGAAACCTCTGACGGCAAGCAGTATGCGCCCGAAGAGATCTCTGCTCAGGTTTTGCGCAAGCTAGTTGACGACGCCAGCAAGTATCTCGGCGAAAAAGTGACGCAGGCGGTCATCACCGTTCCGGCTTACTTCAATGACTCACAGCGTCAGGCGACCAAAGACGCAGGCAAAATCGCAGGCGTTGAAGTTCTTCGGATCATCAACGAGCCGACGGCTGCTGCCTTGGCGTATGGCCTCGATAAGAAAAGCAATGAAACCATCCTGGTCTTTGACCTGGGCGGCGGTACTTTCGACGTTTCTATTCTAGAAGTTGGCGACGGCGTCTTTGAAGTACTATCTACCTCAGGTGACACTCACCTCGGTGGTGACGACTTCGACAAAAAGCTAGTTGACTATCTCGCTGAAGAGTTTCAAAAAGCTGAAGGTATTGACCTACGCAAAGACAAGCAGGCCCTACAGCGCTTAACTGAAGCCGCTGAAAAAGCCAAAATCGAGCTGTCTAGCGTGACCCAAGCAGAAGTAAATCTGCCCTTTATCACCGCGACCCAAGACGGTCCGAAGCACTTAGACACGACCTTGACGCGTGCCAAGTTTGAAGAGCTGTGTTCTGACTTAATCAAGCGCTGTGGCGTCCCAGTAGAAAGTGCGCTTAAAGACGCCAAGCTGGGCAAAAGCGACATTGATGAGGTCGTTTTAGTGGGTGGATCGACCCGTATTCCGGCGGTTCAAAACCTCGTTCAGCGAATTCTAGATAAAGAGCCCAACCAGACGGTTAACCCCGATGAGGTCGTTGCCATTGGTGCGGCTATCCAAGGCGGCGTTTTAGCGGGTGAAGTCAAAGACATCCTGCTGCTTGACGTGACACCCCTCTCTTTGGGTGTTGAAACTTTAGGTGGCGTGATGACCAAGCTGATCAACCGCAACACCACCATTCCTACCAAGAAGTCTGAGGTCTTCTCGACCGCAGTCGATGGTCAAACCAATGTGGAGATTCACGTGCTTCAAGGTGAGCGCGAGATGTCCAGTGACAACAAGAGCTTAGGAACGTTCCGTCTAGACGGCATTCCACCAGCTCAGCGCGGCGTTCCTCAAATCGAAGTTATCTTTGACATTGACGCTAACGGTATTTTGAACGTTACTGCCAAAGACAAAGGATCAGGCAAAGAGCAGTCTATTAGCATCACAGGTGCATCGACGCTGTCTGATACCGAAGTCGATCAAATGGTTCGCGATGCCGAAACCAATGCTGACACGGACAAGGCTCGCCGTGAAGCGATTGATACCAAAAATCAGGCTGACTCTTTGGCCTATCAGGCTGAGAAACAGCTTGAAGAGCTAGGCGATAAGGTGCCTGCTGAGGAAAAAGAAAAAGTCGAAGGCCAGATTAAGGATCTGAAAGAGGCGCTTTCTGAAGAGGACAGTGACAAAGTCAAGTCCACTATGGAAGCCTTGCAGCAAGGGCTCTATGCGCTTAGCAGCAGTCTGTATCAGCAAGGTGCTGAAGCTGAAAGTGCTGAAGGCGCGCCCGCAGATGATACCGCTGACGGTGCAGCCGCTTCGGGTGGCGAGGACGATGTTATCGACGCCGAATTCTCTGAGACAGACAATCCGAATCAGTAAGCACTGAAGTGCATCACACATGATGCATGACGAAAAGCCCACCTCGATACTGTTCGAGGTGGGCTTTTTATATCAGGCTACGCACGTTAGTTTGGAAGTTTGGTGGCGTATTGCGATCGCAGCGATCGCACAGAAAAACGCTATTGCTATAGCCCTGCTAGCAATCTTCTAGCAATATCCGCCACCTATACCGAAACATCTACCGAAACGTCTGCATCTTCCTGCTTGGGAACTTCTAGCAAGCACTCGCCCAGCGGGTTGTTGTACAGCACCATCGTCGTCGTACTATTTTGCTCGAAGCCAATCCGCTCATAAAAGCTTTGCTTGTGCGTCGTCATCAAATACGTACGCTCTACCTTATTCATGTGTGGATGGGCAATCAGCGTTTCGACAAGTCTGCGACCCAAGCCTGAGCCCTGGTAGTCGGGGTGAAGCACAACGTCCCAAATAGTGGCGCGAAACAAGCCATCGGAGGTAGCGCGAGAGAGTCCAATCAGCCGCTCGTTGTCCCAAGCAGTGACGACCGGATTGCTGTGTGCGATCGCCTGTTCCATTTCCTCTGGCCGTCGGTCCTTAGCCCAAAAAGCTGCCGCTGCAAACAGATCGCAAAGCTGAGTGAGCTGATCTGGGGTAAAAACAGACGTATAGCGAAACTGAATATGCCGACTATCCATAAAATATCCCGGAAATAACATCCTTCGTTACATCAGGATAGCCGCTACCACTATTTTTTTGTGGCCCGACTGTCCTGCACTTAGTCGCCTTATCATGACATTAGCCCCAGAGACGCACTGTTACTTAAGATGCGTTTTATCAACTTTATGTCTGCTCTAGCTAACCTGTTTCTATCTGCTCTGTTTTTATTTGCCCTACTTCTATCCGGCCTACTTCTATCTGCTCTACTTCTTCTACCTGCCCTATTCTCAGGAATGCCCAAATGCCTCTTAAGCAAAAAGCACAGCGATTCCTGCGAAGGTTATCGCTAGGGCTGTTAACAGCCGGGCTAATTAGCTTCCTAGGAATAGGCCTTGCCCAGGCAGTCGATTCGCCCTACGGCATGGTTGATCCTGTCGATGCCCGCTACGCGACCGGCTACAACGTCTATGTAGAACAGTGCGCCACCTGCCACATCGCCCTGCCCCCAGCGGTATTGCCAGTTGAGACCTGGCAAACACTCATCACTGACCGAGCCCACTACGGCATTATGCTCGCACCCCTCACTCAGTTCGATCAGCAGCTCATGCTGAACTATCTGCAAACCTACTCACGCCCTCAACCCGGCGGCAGTTTTCCGCCCTACCGCCTCAAAGATTCCGTCTACTTTCAGGCGCTGCACCCCAATGTGCCTTTACCACAGCCGCTCGGCCTCGATAGCTGCCTAAGCTGTCATACCTTAGCAGGCGAGCAAAACTACAGCCCGACTAGCCAAAATTGACATCTAAATTGATTGACATCTAAGTGGTGCCGATAGCACTGCTGATTACTGCTATCCAAGCAGCGAAGCAAGGTGAAATGATGACAAAACCGCTGTCCCAAAATCCCGCTTTACCTGCTGTAGGGTAACCCGCCCAGAGCACCGCCTTCCGAGAGGGCATTGTATCCGTATAAGATTAGGTAGAATTATATTCTCTACTCTTTTCATTTTTTGCCCGTTCTTTTGTGGCCTGACATGCTAAAAAAACTTCTAGGTGATCCTAATACTCGTAAGCTCAAGCGATATCAGCCCGATATCAAAGAGGTGAACCTGCTTGAAGAAGACATTAAGGCCCTTTCTGACGAGGCACTAACGGGGAAAACAGAAGAGTTTAGAGCGCGCCTAAAAGATGGCGAAGACCTAGATGATGTTTTAACAGAAGCCTTTGCAGTTGTGCGTGAGGCCGGTAAGCGCGTGCTGGGTATGCGCCACTACGATGTGCAATTGCTGGGTGGCATGGTCCTACACGATGGCCAAATCGCCGAGATGAAAACGGGTGAAGGTAAAACCCTCGTATCTACCCTACCAGCCTATCTCAACGCGATCTCTGGCAAGGGCGTTCACATTGTCACCGTAAATGACTACCTCGCTCGCCGTGACGCTGAATGGATGGGTCAGGTTCACCGCTTTTTGGGCCTGAGCGTTGGCTTGATTCAACAGGGCATGAGTCCCAAAGAACGCAAGAAAAACTACGCCTGCGATATCACCTACGGCACCAATAGCGAATTTGGCTTTGACTATTTGCGTGACAACATGAGCACGCAGATGGCAGATGTGGTGCAGCGACCTTTCAACTTTTGCATTATTGACGAAGTTGATTCTATTTTGGTGGATGAGGCCCGCACGCCGCTGATTATTTCGGGTCAGGTAGAGCGGCCCGGTGAGAAGTATCAGAGGGCCGCGGACGTGGCAACGCAGCTAGAAAGCGATGAGATCGATTACGAAGTCGATGAAAAAGCGCGCAATGTGCTGCTTACTGATGAAGGCTTTGAAAAAGCAGAAACGCTGCTAAACGTGACCGATCTATTCGATCCAAAAGATCCTTGGGCGCACTATATTTTCAATGCAATCAAGGCAAAGGAGCTATTTATTAAAGATGTAAACTACATCGTGCGCAATGGCGAAATTGTGATTGTCGATGAGTTTACGGGCCGGGTAATGGCGGGTCGCCGCTGGAGCGATGGTCTGCACCAGGCAATCGAGGCTAAAGAGCATGTCGATATTCAGCCGGAAACGCAGACGCTGGCGTCGATTACCTATCAAAACTTCTTTTTGCTGTATCCCAAGCTCTCTGGTATGACCGGCACGGCAAAGACAGAAGAAGCTGAGTTCGAGAAAATTTACAAGCTCGAAGTGACGATTATCCCTACGAATCGACCTTCGCAGCGGCGCGATTTACCAGACGTGGTGTACAAAACTGAAAATGCTAAGTGGAGTGCGATCGCTCAAGAGTGCGCCGCCATGCATGAAACGGGTCGCCCTGTTCTAGTGGGCACCACCAGCGTCGAAAAATCCGAAGTTCTCTCGCTGCTGCTGAGCGATCTAAAAGTCGAGCATAACCTGCTCAACGCCAAGCCCGAGAACGTAGAGCGCGAGTCAGAAATTGTTGCTCAAGCAGGCCGCAGTGGCTCGGTGACTATTGCCACGAACATGGCTGGACGCGGCACCGACATCATCCTTGGCGGTAATGCCGACTACATGGCTAGGCTCAAGGTGCGCGAGTACTTCATGCCGCGCCTAGTAAAGCCCGAAGACGATGACAAGTTCGCCGTCGCACAAGTTGCCAACACCAAAGACACCAAGCAAGCTCAAGGCTTTGCTGATGGAAAGAAGAAAAAGAAGACTTGGAAAGCCTCGCCGCAGATTTTTCCGACCGACCTTTCGCCCGAAACGAAAGAAAGTTTGAAGGCTGCTGTGGATTTCGCGGTCAAAAGCTACGGTGCGCAGAGCCTTTCTGAGCTAGCGGCAGAAGATAAGATTGCCGTCGCCGCCGAGAAAGCGCCAACTGATGACCCGGTTATTCAAAAGCTGCGCGACGTGTATAACGAGGTGCTTGACGCCTACGAAGTGATTACCTCCGCAGCTCACGATCAGGTGATTGAGCTAGGTGGATTGCATGTAATTGGCACAGAGCGGCACGAGTCTCGCCGGGTTGACAACCAGCTAAGAGGCCGTGCTGGTCGTCAGGGTGACCCTGGTTCAACTAAGTTTTTCCTTAGCTTAGAAGACAATCTGCTGCGGATCTTTGGCGGCGATCGCGTGGCGGGCCTTATGAATGCCTTCCGCGTAGAAGAGGATATGCCGATTGAGTCGGGGATGCTGACGCGATCGCTCGAAGGCGCGCAAAAGAAAGTTGAAACTTACTATTACGACATTCGTAAGCAGGTCTTCGAATACGACGAAGTGATGAACAACCAGCGCCGCGCCATCTATGCCGAGCGCCGCCGCGTACTAGAGGGCGAAGAGCTAAAAGAATTGGTGCTCGGCTACGCCGTACAGACCATGAACGATATCGTCGAAGCCTACGTCAACCCAGAATTGCCATCAGAAGAATGGGACCTTGGCAGCGTTGTCAGCAAAGTGCAAGAGTTTGTCTATCTGCTAGCCGACCTTACCGCCGAGCAGCTAGAAAACCTCTCTATGGGTGAAATGAAGACCTTCCTCTCTGAGCAAGTGCGCATCGCCTACGATCTCAAAGAGGCCCAGGTAGATCTCATTAAGCCTGGTCTAATGCGCGAAGCCGAACGCTTCTTCATCCTTCAGCAAATCGACACCCTCTGGCGCGAGCACCTTCAGCAGATGGACGCTTTGCGTGAAACCGTTGGGCTTCGCGGCTATGGCCAAAAAGATCCGCTGATTGAGTACAAGAGTGAAGGCTACGAAGTCTTTTTAGAAATGATGACAGGCATTCGCCGTAACGTTGTCTACACGCTTTTCCAGTTCCAGCCTCAGGCTCAGCCAGCGGTAAAGCAGTCAGAAAAGGTATAGCGCCCTAATAACAAGCGGCCTATGAGGCAGCCCATTCACAGGCAAAGCCTTTTGACAGCAGATTTTTGCCCCAGAGAAGAGGAGAAAACAGCCAGCCAATCGAGCCTAGCTTCTAGGGCGATCGCTAATAGCAGATCAAGAAGCAAGGCTTAAGCAGAAAGTCTCAGGCAAAAAGGCTAGCTAGACGAGCGGCGAGGCTTGGGGCTAGACGAACGGCCTTTATTAAGAACGGGCTTTGGCGATCGCGACCCGCCACTTGGGCGAGAAGACGATCTTCCTCGACTACCGCCGCCGCCTTGCCTGCCACGGCCGCCACCGCCACCGCCACCACGGGTGTTGTTACGACCGTTTGGAATCGGCTCTGGCGGAATCGAAAGATCGGGCTCGTAGCCTGAAATCACTTCTTTCGGAATATCTTTTTTCAACAGCCGCTCAATACCCCGAAGCAGCTGTTTTTCGTCGACGCACACTAGCGAAACAGCCTGACCTTCGTTGCCAGCGCGGCCCGTACGGCCAATGCGGTGAACGTAATCTTCAGCGACGTTTGGCAGCTCATAATTTACAACGTGAGGCAGCAGGTCAATATCAAGACCACGAGCGGCAATATCGGTGGCAACCAGTACGCGAATATCGCCTGCCTTGAAAGAGGAAAGGGCTCGGGTGCGGGCTCCTTGGCTTTTATTGCCGTGGATGGCAGCGGCAGTGAGACCGTCTTTTTGTAGGTGCTTGGTCAAGCGGTTGGCACCGTGCTTAGTGCGGGTAAAGACTAGCACCTGCTGCCAGTTGCGCGAGCCAATGATGAAGGAGAGCAGTTCGCTTTTGCGATCGCGATCTACTGGGTAGACGAGCTGGTCAACGGTCTCAGCGGCAGAGTTGCGGCGGGCCACTTCGATTAGTTCAGGCGATCGCAGAAAACTATCCGCAAGCTGCTTAATTTCTCTTGAAAACGTCGCCGAAAACAATAGCGTCTGTCGGTCTTCGGCTACCAGCGTCAAAATTTTGCGAATATCGTGAATGAAGCCCATGTCTAACATGCGATCAGCTTCATCAAGAATCAGCACGTCAACCTGCGAGAGATCGACCGTCTGCTGATTAACATGGTCTAGCAGGCGACCCGGCGTAGCTACCAAAATATCCACTCCCTGACGGAGCTTAGAAATTTGAGGGTTGATTTTGACGCCCCCAAAAATCACCGTAGAGCGAATCGGCAGATATTTGCTGTAGGTTTTTACGCTTTCGCCAACCTGCGCGGCCAACTCCCGAGTTGGCGTCACAATCAGCGCCCGAATCGGTCTTCTGCCACCAGTCGATCTGCTAGTCAATTGACCCGTCGGCTGCCTGCCCGCCCCCCGATTCTTCCGCAAGATGGGCTTGTTTTGGCCCTCTGTCTTCGGTCCAGTCTTCGGTTCAGTCGCGCTCTTTTCAGCTATCTCAGCCATCTCTTGAGGTGGCAAGTCTTCACAAAGGCGCTGAAGCAAAGGCAGCGTGAATCCTGCCGTTTTACCAGTACCGGTTTGAGCGCTCGCCATGACATCGCGGCCGCTCATCACTACCGGAATAGACTGTTGCTGGATGGGGGTAGGTTCGGTATAGCCCTGTTCGGCGATCGCACGCAAAATTTCGGCCCGCAGACCGAGAGATTTGAAAGAATTCATGAATGGATAAAGAATTGCTCTTAGGCAATTCTGAGGAGCCCTATCATCTCGTCTGTGCCCAAGGTTCTAAAAAAATCAAACTTTTTAGAGCCGCAACTGACGAAACTAGCCTAAGAGCAAGTTATCAAAAGGTTATGTTTGGCGCTGCGATAAAGGTCGGTGACTTCGGCACCTGCTTTTCCGAGCGATCGCTGCTGAACGGTTAAGGCTCACCAGCACCCACGCAGACTAGATGCGCAAGGGACTATAGTAACAGACTTTTCTCGAACAAGCCGTTTACTCAGCAACCTACCTATCAAGTCACGTATCTGGCCACGTATCTGGCCACCTATCAAGCGACTGCTAAGCCGTCCGCGCCTCCAGCCAGCTAATCAGATCGGCCACCACCCTTTCGGCGTCCAAATCGTTATGCGGTTCGTGATAGCTACCCGGATAAATAGCAATCGACTTGTGTGGTAGCTGAATCTGCTGAAAAATAGTGCGAGTGCCCTCAGGATTCACAATAGGGTCGGCCTCACCGTGCGTCAGCAAAGTGGGCAGCGCCAGCTGATCGATATGCTCTTTTACCCAGTCAATCGTGCTGAGCGTTTCACTGCCCCAGCGCAGCGTTACATACGAATGCGACAGCGGGTCGTGGGCTGCTTGCTGCGTAATCTCGGCATCGCGCGAAAGACCGTTTTTGTTGAGCCCCATCTTGATGCTCAGTCGAGGCAACAAACCAGACAGCAGCCGGGCCAGGATAATCCGAGCAGAGCTAGCCGTACTGTCCATAGGCTGAATAGGCGGCGCGCTCACCACTAGCCCTTTTATTTGTAGAGATTCAAACTCTGGGCGCTGGGCACACCGCAAGGCATAGTCCAGCACGATCAGCCCACCTAGGCTGTGGCCCATCAAAAACAGCGGCGCACTCGGCTCTTGGCTGCGAACCAACTGCAAAAAAGCCTGGACATTGTCTCGGTAATCTTGCCAGCGGTTAATGTGGCCTCTTTGCCCTTCTGACTTTCCATGGCCCTGATTGTCAAATCCAAACACCGCGTAGCCTGCCGCAGTTAGCCCCTCTACGATGGTGCAGTATCGGCCCGAATGCTCGCCTAGCCCGTGCACGATAGCAAAGACACCCTTAACGCGCTGGGCTTCGCTTGCGCGCGGGTCTAGCTCGCCTTCAGGAGAGTAGTCCGGCGGAGAGTAGCTCAGCGGACAGAAGCTTGGCGGATACCAGCTTTGAAAGAAAAGCCGCAGACCGTGCGCACCGCAAAAGGTGCCTTGTAGCGGGGGCTGAGTTCCAGGAAGCTGAGTCGATTTCATTTAACTAATCTACAAGATTTCGATTGTTCCTCGCTGTCCATCTATGCGAACTCGCTGCCCGGTCGTCAGGCGGTGGGTGGCATCGGTGACATCCATCACCGCTGGAATCCCATACTCACGTGCCACAATTGCACCGTGCGACAGCTGCCCACCCACCTCTGAAATCAGCCCGCCGATACGGGCTAGCAGCGGTGACCAGCCAGCATCGGTATACGGAACGACGAGGATCGTTTGCGCATCAATGCCAGTGAGGGTGTCTGTAAGCTTTTCTAAGACCCTGATAGTGCCTTCTATTTGGCCAGCGCTAGCGCCAATGCCTGTCAGAATACCGGCGGCAGGTAGGGCCACTGATGGGGCTGCTGACTGAGCGAGATTGGTCGATTGGGGGCTGTGGTCGTGTACCTGGCCATATATCAAGTAAGGTGCCCGGTGAGTGCTTTGGCGCTGCCACTGAGCCTTTTGAATATGAATGTTGAGACGGAGTTTTTCGGTTGGCAGCGGCTGTGTGAGCTGCGTTTGAATTTCTGCCCAGGTGAGGAAAAAGATGTCGCCTTGTTCTTCTAGCTGGTTGGCGCTAATCCAGCGGCTTTCTAGTTCGACAAAGCAGCCGCGCAGGGTGGCTAGGCATCGGTCGTACACTTCAGCAACACGGCCTTTGAGATCTAGGCGAGCTTGGACCTGTCTGGTTTGCCAGCTTGCTTTGGTCGATGTGCGAGCTTGGGCGCGCTCCGGCGACTGGTCTAGATCTGGGTTTAGTAGGAACTGGGTAAAAAGTTCGCGAATGGGCTGCTGCGATTCGCGCCAGGTGGGGATGGCAATGTCGGTGGCGACTTCGCTGAGGTAGCCGTAGCTTTCTAGAAACTGATCGAGCTGATCGAATACCAGCTGACCTTCTGGATGCTCAGCGAGGGCGGCAAATAGGGAGGCGCTGTTGCTAGGGGGTGGCAGCGCTTCTGCGTCTGACTCAGAAGGAGACTGGAGGCCGAGATCTAGGAGGTGCGATCGCATCTGCACTGCCATCCGCTTTAGTTCTTCAACGGCTCGCACTTCAGGGTTTTGCCGACTGTCTAAATCGGCCAAATTCACCTTCAAAATTGCCTGCCGCAAAGCCAAACTCAGCGGGGCCAAAATATTGAAATAGGTAGCCTGTTTCAGCAGCTGCAAGATCGTCTCAATTCGCTCAGCAATCTCTGGCTCTGACAGCTCAGTAACCGGCTGCTGCTGCCAGTGGGCTAGCGCAGGCGCAAAGTCTAAGCTATCGGCCCGCGCAAACTGTTTAGGCAGGCTATTTTCCTGTCGGCATAGCCTCAGCAGCCCAGGCAGATTTCGCAGCGTGGTCAATAGCGGCGGTCGTTGAAATTTTGCGCCCCGCGTCAGAAACTCTAGGCTATCGGGCGGTAGGCCCATGCGAATAAAAATATCGCCTAGCAGCGTTGCATTGAAATAGGCCCGGCTGTAATGCAGGGTGGCTGTCTGCTCAAAGTCTAGGCCCTGCGCCCGGTTCTTGAGCACGGTGGTAAATAAGTCGCCCCATACGCCGCAGGTAAGCGGGCGATTGATGGACCAGGTGAGCGGTCGAATCGCGCCAGGAATGACCTCAGCGGCAATTTTTCGGGTCCAAATCGGGGTCAGCGTGGTGATTGGGCGGCTTTGCAGCACCCAAATTTGCGTGCCGTCAAAGGTCCATTCAATGTCTTGCGGCACCCCGTGAAAGCTGTTTTCAATATGACGCGCTAGGTAGGCGATTTTTCGGATAAGCTCCTTTGGCACTGTTCCAGCGCCTTTAACCCGCAAGTCTAGCCCCGGCGGCATCTGCCAGTCGCTACCAGATTCAATCTCACCGAGGCTGACCTGATAGCGCTCTGGCGTAACTTGGCCAGAGACGACTCGGCTCGCATCGCCAGGGAGCGCCTCAACAACAACCGTATCGCCAAGATGCGTGACCGGATCTCGGCTGAAGGCAACGCCAGAAAAGACGCCAAAAATATGTGGCTGTACCAGCACATTCATTTTACCGGCTGGAATACTGTGATCTTGACGGTAGCTCACCGCAGACGGGGCGTTGTACGCGTTTAGGCAAACGGTAATCGCGCGATCTAACGCTTCGGGACTGGTGATTTCGGTGACAGAGACGTACTGGCCTGCGGCAGAGGCGGTGAGGGTGTCTTCGCCAATGGCAGAGGAGCGGGCAACGACGGTAATGCGATCGCGAGTAACCTGCTCGCGGCTACGATCTTGCGCGCCAGCCTTTTTTGCACCAAGCGTATTCTTTGACTGCCTTTGCATTTGCTCAGAGGCTCCAACTGTGGGCCGAAGCGTCGCCTGCGGAAAAACGGTCGCAATCAGCGCGCTCGGATCGTCGCCAGCTTGAAGCACATAGCCCGGTGGCACCGGATAGCCCCAGGCGTGCAGCTCAGAGAGGGTAGCGGCTTTTGTGCCCACTTTGTCCGCAGAGAGCTTGGTGCTAAGCGCGTTGAGGGCGCGATCGCCTTGAAAAAACCGAAACATCCGGCGAGATTCTCCTGTACTTGCCGTCGCAGGCAGCTCCAAATCATCGGGAATTTTGTGATATATCCAGGCAACCAAGCCAGATAAGCAGGCCACCGCTACAATCCGCATCCCATCGGTCGGATGGCGCAGCGCCGTGAGCACTGGCAAAAGCACCAGCACAAACTGCTTACCCTGCTGCCGCATTCGTAAAACCGTAAAGCCGACTAGGCTAATCAAAAAGGTCAGCCCTGCCACCACCGGATCGTACGCAAAAAAGCCCCAGGCAATATTGGTTGTCCCCGCGCCTTGGCTACCCCAGTAGCGCCCCATCACCAAAAACATCAGCGAAAGCACACCCCAAACCGAGTCATCCTCAAAAAAATACCGCGCCAGAAAAACTGCAAACAGCCCCTTAAACGCCTCGGCAGCTACGGCCATTAGCCCCGCCGGGGTGCCGCCGTGATAGAACGCAGCCGAAACGCTGACGTTGCCAGTCCCTAGCTTTTTGAGCTGCTTGCCCGTAAGCAGGCGAACAATCCAGCCGGTGAGGGGCAGCGCGCCCAGGATAGGAACAAGCGTAAAGATTAAGAAGGCACCGAGAACTTCGGCCATGGGAAAATTGTTAGGTGAGAGTTGCCAATGGAATATATACCGATGAAATAGGCCGATGAAATATGCAAACCAGTAGACAACAAATTATAGAGATAACCTCAACAAAGAAACAGCGGTAAAGCAAAGGGAATGAGGCGTGTAATGAGGTGTCAAAGCAATAATCGTCATCCCAATGTTCTGCCAAGGCCGTTTGTCCTTTACCTTTGGCACATAAAAACTAGCAGTCTTTTAATCTTTTCTTCAGCACTTTTATTCAGAAGGATATCCATGACTACAACGTTGAGCGCAGCAATTAAAATGCCAAGGCGATTACAGCAACAGCCCGCGAAAAGCTTCGGCGCGATCGCCACAACACTACTAATGCTAGCGGGTATCGCCACACCCGCAGTTGCCCAGCCGCCTGCTCAGCCTGTAGCCGACGCTCAGCTCGACAGTCGACCAGACATTCAGCAAATAGTCGATCAAATGATTGCGGTAGAAACCCAGAGCTGGAGCCCCGCCCAAAAGTCAGCTTTGCAAACGCTAGACGCAATGGCACTAAAAGATAGCGAGCTAGCTGCGATCGCAGCTCTGTCGGCCAGCGACCTACGCGCCCAGCTCAAAACCGATAAAAAGCTTGCCAAGCTAAACGCGACTGGCCTATCTAGTGAAGAAATGCTCAAGCTAGCGCCCACATTGCTACTGAGCAGGTATCTGCTCAACATCGGCAGGGCGGCTGTTTGGGGCGGCGTTGTCTCAGCTATTCGCTCGGCTGATTTTGACTATCGGGCATTATCATCGGCGCTGACCACTGGCGATACTAGCGAGTTTGTATCTCTGTTAGGCCAGGGCCTACGCGGGCAAGACACCTTCGTTAACCTAGTGGGCACCGCGGCTACCTTTGCCTGCGGCTCTGCCACGCTAGATTTTACGCCGGGTCTGTGCGATCGCTTTGCGAGTGGCTTGCAAAAAGTATTTAGCCAGGTCGAGCGCTCAGCGGCAACACCGACTCGAAGCAGATCACGCTCTCTTGTTCTAGACAGCAAAGCCAAGCGTTGAGCTAGTCGTCAGGGCAACTAGAGTAATGGCGATCGCTTGCGGCACGTTAAGCTAGCGTTAGGCAATAGGTCTGGTTATATGCCTACCGAATATGCCTGTCGATATCAGAATCTGTCTTCGATTACCTTTAGCTTGAGTATGAAGCGCCCCCGCCAGCCAGATGCCCGCCAGTCAGATGCCCGTCAGCCAGATATCGACCCGCCAGATATCAGCCAGCAGAACGGGAAACAGCTGCTGTGGCGGCGATTTCAGCGCAATCTGCTGTGGTTAGGGCTGCTGGCCCTCGTGTGGCTAACCTGTAGTGCCGGGGCTGGGGCAGAAACGCTGACACAGCGTCAGCAGGCGTTTCCAGACTGGCAGAGCAAGCCGACGGTACAAGCTTCTGAGGGTGACCTAATCTATCCTCGGTGGATGGCAGGCACTTGGCGAATGAGTTCTACGCTGATTGATATGGTGGCCCCGCTGGCCCCAGAGATTGTGACGCCAGGATTTGAGGGCAATCGGCAATTTTTGCACAAAGCAATTCCAGCGGTGATTCGCTTCGTACCTAAGTCTTTCCCCGAAGGGGGATCGAAAGGACACTTTCTCAATCAGCCAATTTTCAGTATTCGCTCACTGCTGAACGACGATGAGCGAACTGACGAGGTTGAGATTGTCTCGGACCGGGCCTTTAACGGGTTAAATCTGGCGCGGGCTTACTTAGGGGACGCGTGGGTTAAGGCAGTAAAGGTTGACCCAGACGATCCGAACCGTCAGATCACGCTTTTAAAAGACAATCAGCAGCTAATCTCGACCGTGACTGGGCGCAAGATAGAGACACCTAATGCGGGTTCTTTTGCAACGACGGAGATTTTCCAGCAGTTTTTTCGCAACCCAAAGACGGCGGACAATACACCAGCGGTTTATCTGAATGAGGTAGAGAATACGACGGTCTATCGCAAGCGCTCGGATGCTAATTTTCCAATTTTGGCCGATCAGATCACGGCGATTTATCTATCGCCGCAAGATCCTGATTACTTTAAGGCAAAAGGTAAGCCAGTCGCCCTTTATCGCTATCAGCTTTCTTTTTCTCCACTACCTTAGTCGTGATTCCCTAGCCGTGATTCCATAGCCGTGGTTCCCTGTCCGCGATTTCCTAGTTGCGATCGCTATTCTCAACAGCATTCTTAGCGACGACGAGGACGATTGTCGTTGTATCCATCATTGCTAGGGGGTCTTCTGTCATCGTAGCGGGGTTCGTTATAGCGAGGTTGGTCGTAGCGGGGTTCGTTATAGCGAGGTTCATCATAGCGACGATCGCTGTGCTGACGTTCGTCGTAGTGTCTGTCGTAGGTGGGCCGGTTATCGTAGGCCGGGCGGCTGTCGTAGGGAGGGCTTTGACGACCGTAATTTTGGCGGTCGCCTAGCATGGTCTGCTCTACATGCATCTTTAGCTGCTGGGCCATCCGCCTAATTCCCTGACGCTCGTCTTGACGAATAAACGGCAAAAAGACCTTCGATAAAATTCCTGAAAACAGCTCACGGTGAATGTAGTGCGTTCGTCCCGGCACGTTTTCTCTCAGCTCAAAAATATGCTCACTGCGCAAGCCTGGAATCGTAGACACCCAGCGCATCATATAGGGCGCTCTAAGCATCGTAATCACCGGCTGAAACTCTGTTTCCTCATCGCCTTCTAAGCGCTGCATAGCCAAGAAAATTTCATTGCCCCGCGCTATTCTAAGGCCCGGATCGCAGTCGTAGAGAAAGGTATTCCAAAAGCGCCACTGGTCTTTGCGAACAAGGGCATCCCAAACCACATTTTGCGGTGCGTTGATGTCAATTTCGGTATAGAGAGAAGGCATAGAGAAAGAATGAACGATGAACGACTAAGAATGAATGCGGCTATCTGGGTAAAGCTTACTTGCTCTAAGTGTATGAAAAAGAGATACCCTTTTATTCATTCATTCATCAGTTCTACTTTATCTTTACCCAATTACCTATGGTCAGCCTGACGCCGAATCCTAGCTATAGCCTTACGCTCCGTATCAAGCTTCCAAATCAGGTGAGTCAGTTAGCGGCGGTGTTGGAGGCGATCGCACAGGCAGAAGGTAACTTAGGCAATATTGATGTGGTTGAAAAGAGCCGTGAGCACATCATTCGCGAAATTTCGATTGATGCGGCGAGCACAGAAGCGGCAGAGAAGATAGAGGCGGCGGTGCGATCGCTCGACAAAATAGAAGTGCTCGCCGTCTACGACCGCACCTTTGCCCTCCACCGAGGCGGCAAGCTAAGCGTATCTGCCAAAATCCCGCTGCGTGAGCAAGATGATTTGGCCATGGCCTACACACCCGGTGTGGGACGGGTTTGCTTAGAGATTGCCAACCACCCTGAAAGCGTTTACGAATACACCATCAAGGGCAATACGGTGGCGATTGTCAGCGACGGCAGCGCGGTCTTGGGCCTGGGCAACCTAGGCGCTGAGGCATCTATGCCAGTGATGGAAGGCAAAGCGATGCTGTTTAAAGAGTTTGCGGGTCTAGATGCCTTTCCTATTTGTTTAGACACGCAGGACACCGATGAAATTATTGAAACGGTAAAGCGAATTGCGCCGGTCTTTGGTGCGGTCAATCTAGAAGACATCAGCGCCCCTCGCTGCTTTGAAATTGAATCGCGATTGCAGGCCGATTTAGATATTCCTATTTTTCATGACGATCAGCACGGGACAGCAATTGTTAGCTTAGCTGCGCTGACGAATGCGCTGAAAGTGGTAGGGAAAGGCATCGGCGATATTCGCTTAGTAATTAACGGCGCGGGGGCAGCGGGCCTGTCGATGGGGCGGCTGTTTAAAAAAGCAGGCGTGCAGAATGTGGTGATTTGTGATTCTAAAGGGATTATTGGCAGCGATCGCACCGATCTCACCGCTGCCAAGCAAGAATTTGCCGTCGCCCAGTCCGGCACCCTCGCCGATGCCATGAAAAACACCGATGTCTTTATGGGCGTCAGCGCCCCCGGCGTCGTCAGCGTAGACATGGTCAAATCGATGGCCACAGACCCTATCGTTTTTGCGATGGCCAACCCCGTTCCAGAAATTCAGCCAGAACTGATCAAAGATATCGTTGCTGTTGTTGCCACTGGTCGCAGCGACTATCCCAACCAAATCAACAACGTACTGGCCTTTCCAGGCGTGATTCGCGGCGCTATAGACTGCCGAGCCGCAGCGATTACCACCGATATGTTCTTAGCAGCAGGCAAAGCAATCGCCAGCCTCATCCCCGATACAGAAATTTCCGCTAGCAACATCATGCCCTCTGTCTTTGACGAGCGCGTTGCCCCTGCCGTCTCTGCCGCCGTCCAAGAAGTCGCCAGAGCCGCAGGCATCGCCAGAAAGTAATATGTCTTTGTGGGCTGGCGCGTTTCTCGTGGACTGAGCAAATTTCTCGTGGACTGAGCGAAGCCGAAGCCCAACCAAGGGATGATCCCCCGACCCCATCCTTTGGCATAAACTAATCAGCAGAAACAGCCATTATGAAAGGAATAACCAATGCTCAACGAAGCTGCCAAGAAAACCATGCTCCGCAAAATCCCTCACGGCCTATACGTGTGCGGCACCAAAGACGGAGACGATGTGAATGGGTTTACCGCTAGCTGGATTATGCAGGGCTCATTCACGCCGCCTCTCGTCATCAACTGCATTAAAGCCGACTCCACCTCACACGCGATGGTCAAAGCCAGCGGCGTTTTTGCCATCAGCGTCTTAGAAGAAGGGCAAAAAGAAATTGCTCAAAACTTCTTTAAGCCCTTGCGTCGTGCAGGCAACAAATTCGAAGACATTGAGTTTTATCTAGGCGAAGAAACCGGCTGCCCTATCATCAAAGATTCTTTGGGCTATGTGGAGTGCCGCGTAGTTGGCAGCGTCGAGCATGGCGATCACACCGTATTTGTTGGTGAAGTGGTTGGCGCAGGTGAGCACCGTGAAGGTAAGCCGCTCTTGCTAGAGTCTACCGGTTGGAATTATGGCGGCTAAGTTAGGCTGCAGTATGACGCTTTGAGATAAACGGGCAACCTGATGCTGGTAAAGAGCCAGATCGAAAGAGGATGCCATGGAAGCCCAAGTTGTCGCCGCTCTTGAAGCTAGCGATTATTCACAGGTCGCTGTGTTGCTAAAGCAGTGGCAGCAGCGCGAGCCTCAAAATCCTAGCTTGAGGCTATATGCGGCTAAGCTGCAAGAACAAACCCAGCGACTAGACGCCGCAGAAAAGAACTACACAAAGCTGCTACAGCAGAGCACTCACCGCAAAATTATCGCTCAGGCCAGAGCGGGCATTGAGCGTGTTCGTCAGCTACGAGCAGATGAGCGACAGGCGGCATTAGCCAGTGCACGAGCGGTTGAAGGTGCGCTAGAGAGTACTATCTTAGCGATCGCACCGCCTCTGTCAGCAAACCGAACTCAGTCTATTAGAGGCTTTGCGCAGCTTTTTAATCTAGATGCCTACACCGCTCGGATGAAAGTTCCTAGCAGCGGCTTTCGCATTTACCGGGTGGGCGGCTGGGGTGAACTTAGCTATTTTCAACGGCAGCTCGCCGCTCAGCAAACGCCTGCCCTTTGTGTGAGGGCCGATGACATCAAATCGCTGCAAACGTTTCAAGTTCTGCACTTTGAGGCGCTATCTCCGCAGCCGACGGTGATTTGCAAAAACGTAGATAAGCAGCTTGGCAGACTCTCTTTTGACTGGGCAGAAGTTGCTCAGCAAGTACGAGGGCAGCTGCCTATTTTTGAGCAGGTGATTGATTTGGGCAGTCGTGGAAGGACGGTGCATAAAGAGAAGGTGCAAGACTATGCGCAGGTTATAGATTTACATTTACCCGAAAGAGAGATTGTGCTGCGGATGTGCGATCGCTTCTATCAATATCAAAAAGGCGTCTCTCTCACCAGCAGCGCTGAAATCAACAGCCGCATACAATGGAACCAGCTCACTGCATCGATTCAATCAGCAACAGATCAGGCACAGCCAAACAGCATGCAGCATAACGACTTTACCCACTTCGGCAAGAACGCCCTAGAGTTTATCAATCTCCTGCCCGCTATTCACCCAAACCTAGACATTGATCGCCGTGCCCCAAGCGACTGGGATCTTGCTTTTCATCTCTACAGCAGTCTCAGCTATTTTAGTAATGCGGCGAGAGCATAGACAGTGCCGAATGCGCTGTGATGATATCCTAGAGCGTGGATCACTACAGCATGAATCACTGTATGTACGGGACGCCTAGCCTAATACGGGACGCCTAAGAGAATACAGCTAGGCAAAGAAAATGGAGATTAATCTTTAACGATTGACAAGAAGAATTGACAAGAAGAATTGACAAGAAGATCCGTAAGATTAAACTTCCTGGCGTAATTGCCAGTACTGGGTGGCAATTTGCCAATCTTCTCTCGTATGAATGACCAGAACAGGCACAGCAGAGGCATCAGCAGAAATAACGCGATCGCCCGCCCCTTCAGAATTCTTTCGTGCAGAAACTGCCAGTCCTAAAAAGCTCAGCCCCTCACAGGCTGAGGTTCTCACTATCGCCGCATGTTCACCTACGCCCGCCGTAAACACGAGCCCATCGAGCCCTTTCATGCTGGCCGTCATTGCCGCGATTTCGGCGCGTAAGCGATGAATATACATATCAAACGCTAGCTTGGCTTTGTCGTTTCCCTGCTGCATTGCCAAGATAATCTCTCGCATATCGCCAGAGAGCCCCGAGACACCTTTTAGGCCAGACTCTTTGTTCAATGCCTGATCTATCTGCTGCCCGCTGTAACCGTAGGCTCTGATCATATAGGTCAAAATGCTCGGATCTACGCTGCCAGAACGCGTGCCCATCATCAGGCCGTCAAGCGGTGTGAAGCCCATAGTTGTGTCGATGCTGCGCCCTGCGTCTACTGCGCAAAGCGAACATCCATTGCCCAGATGGCAAATCACTAGGCGCAGAGAATCCAGAGACTTTTTCAGCAGATAGGCCGCACGATGGGCACAGTACTGATGGCTAATACCGTGAAAGCCGTAGCGCCGAATTCCTTTGTCTATCCAGCTTTGAGGCACAGGGTAAAGGGCTGCAGCAGGCGGCAGCGTTTGGTGAAAGGCTGTGTCAAAGACAGCGAACTGGGGGCAGGCAGTCCCCAACAAATCTTCAGCTGTTTGGACGCCCGCTAAGTTTGCCGGGTTATGAGCTGGTGCTAAAGGTATCAGCTCGTCGATGGTGGCTTTGACCGATTCGTCGATCAGCACCGCCTGCGGGTATTTATGGCCACCGTGAACGACGCGATGGCCGACGGCATGAATGTTTTCTTTGGCCTCAATTACGGCGGTTGGGCCCTGCCATAAGGTCTGTAGGAGCTGCTCGGTGGCAGCGGTGCGATCGCCACCCTCTAAACTCTGTGCCCAAGACGCACCCGATGCGGTTGTTACCGACAGCTCTGCCGCGTTGCCAGCATGACCAAAATCAATCGCACCTTCCCAAATAGGCGCTAGGGGGTCTGTTGGTAACTGCTTGCCTTCAAAGCGATACAGGCTGCTTTTTTGGCTACTAGAGCCTGCATTGAGCACCAGAATATTCATATGCCTACACTCTTACACACCTTCACGCGCGCGCAGCTCAGGCGACATATAGCCGCGATCGCCCATCCGCTCTAGCAGCGGGCCATACTTGCCAAATTTCACCACGCTCAGCGAGGCAGCTGGATAGTCGAGGCGATCGCGATACCGCCCCAAATCAATTCCCAACAAACTACACAGCACAATTCGCAGCGTTGTTCGATGCGAGACTACCAGCACATTACCTGCCGTATAGGTCTCTTCTATCTCTGCAATCACCGCCATTGCCCGATTGCGAATTTCTACCGCCGTTTCTCCGCCCGTTGGAGAATTCCAGGCAGGCTCTGTCATCCAGTGATAGTTGTCGCCTGGAAACTCTTCCTTAACCTGTTCTTTGCTTTTACCTTCCCACTCTCCATAGTTGCACTCTCGCAGTCCCTCGCGCAGTTTTAGCTCTAATCCTGTTGCTTTAGAGATCGGCGTTGCGGTTGCCTGCGTACGCTTCATCGGGCTGCAATAAATCGCTTCCCAATCGAGACTTTTATACTCGTCTGCAAACGCCTGTGCCATCTCATAGCCAGACTCGGTCAAATCTACATCTAGAGCCCCACAAAAGCCTCGACTCTTACTAAAAGTTGTTTCACCGTGGCGCAAGAGATAAAGTCTTAGACTCATAATTCACTCGTATTTTGTAGTTGTAATCGCGCCGTAGAGTCGCATTACCGGGCGGCTTTAGCAAGATGCCTAGTAGGGCCACCTCCAGTTTACGAGCTCACTTTGATCTTTTCCATGCTCAGAGGCATAATTAAGACTTTCTATAATCGCGTCCTTCATGCGCTCCTTGACATAGGCTGCCGCCGAGCCGAGCTTTGGCACGCGATCAATCACGTCAATCACTAGGTTAAAGCGGTCAATCTGATTGCGAATGGCCAGCTCTAGCGGCGTGTTGATGTTGCCCTCTTCTTTGTAGCCGCGCACGTGGATTCGCTCTTGATTGCTGCGAGCGTAGGTGAGCTTGTGGATCAGCCAAGGATAGCCGTGGAAGTTGAAAATCACCGGCTGAGCGATGGTAAACAGAGAGTCAAAGTCAGCCTCGGACAGCCCGTGCACATGGTCCTTGGGATGCATCAGCTTGTACAAATCAACCACATTGATAAAGCGGACCTTGAGCGATGGAAATTCTTCACGCAAAATTGCTGTTGCGGCTAGAGTCTCCATCGTGGGAATATCGCCACAGCAGGCCATAATGACGTCCGGTTCATCTGGGTCAGTGCCCTGATCGTCATTACTAGCCCAGTCCCAAATACCAATGCCTTTGGTGCAGTGGTTTATCGCTTCATCCATGCTGAGGTACTGAAGATGCAGCTGCTTGTCGGCCACAATGACGTTCACGTAGTCTTTGCTACGCAGGCAGTGGTCTGTGACTGAGAGCAGACAGTTGGCATCCGGCGGTAGATAGATGCGGGTAACGTCCGGGCTTTTATTTGTAACAAGATCGATAAAGCCGGGGTCTTGATGGCTAAATCCGTTGTGATCTTGTCGCCAAACCACAGAAGACAGAAGAATATTGAGTGAGGAAATCGGCGCTCGCCAAGAGACGTTGTTTTTGCAGATATCTAACCATTTGGCATGTTGGTTAAACATAGAATCTACCACATGGGCAAAGGCTTCGTAGGTATGAAATAGGCCGTGACGGCCCGTGAGCAGGTAGCCTTCTAGCCAGCCTTGCAGCGTGTGCTCGCTGAGCATTTCCATCACCCGGCCATCGGGCGAAATCTGGGTGCCGTCTTCGTCTTCAAGTAGATAGTCGCCCATCCAAACTTTGGCAGTGACGTCGTACACGTCGTTGAGCCGGTTGGAGGCGGTTTCATCCGGGCCAAATAACCGAAAGTTGGTCATGTTGCGGGCCATGATGTCGCGCAAAAACTTGCCCATGACGCGGGTATTTTCAGCTTCGGTATCGCCCGGCTTGGGAACGTCTACCGCATAGTCGCGAAAGTCAGGCATTTTTAGGTCTTTGCGCAGACGGCCGCCGTTGGTGTAGGGGTTGGCGCTCATGCGACGATTACCTTTGGGGGCGATCGCTTTCAGGTCTGCCATCAGCGTTCCATTCTCATCGAACAGTTCTTCGGGCCGGTAGCTGCGTAGCCAGTCTTCTAGCACCTGCAAGTGGCCTTCTGTTTTCATATTGCTCATCGGCACCTGGTGCGATCGCCACATTCCCTCCACTTTGTGCCCATTGATCGATGCTGGCCCAGTCCATCCCTTGGGCGATCGCAGCACAATCATCGGCCACCGAGGTCGCTCTGGGCGAGCTTCAGAATGCGAAGCTTCAGAACTCCTCGCCTTTGCCTGAATAGAGCGAATTTGACTAATGCATTCCTCCATCGTCTGTGCCATCTGCTGATGCATCTGAGCAGGGTCGTCCCCTTCGACAAAATGTGGCGTATAGCCATAGCCCACAAACAGCGCCTCCAGCTCTTCATGAGAAATGCGTGCCAGTATCGTCGGATTTGCAATCTTGTAGCCGTTTAAATGCAGAATTGGCAGCACCGCCCCATCGCGCCGAGGGTTCAAAAACTTATTTGAGTGCCAAGAAGTTGCCAGCGCGCCTGTTTCTGCCTCGCCATCGCCCACCACAACCGCCGCGATTAAATCTGGCGCATCCAACACAGCGCCGTAAGCGTGCGAAAGACTATAGCCTAGCTCGCCGCCTTCATGAATCGATCCTGGCATCTCAGGCGTACAGTGGCTACCGATATGCCCCGGAAAAGAAAACTGCTTAAAAAACTTCTGCAGCCCCTCCGCGTCTTCGCTTTTATCTGGATACTGCTCGGAATATGTCCCTTCTAAATAGATTGGAGCCAGTACCCCCGGTGCCCCGTGCCCTGGTCCTGCAATAAAAATCATACTCAGGTCGTACTTATTAATTAGACGACTGAGATGAATGTAAACAAAGCTGAGCCCTGGGCTCGTTCCCCAGTGTCCTAGCAGCCGAGGCTTGATGTGCTCCAAGCTCAGCGTCTCTTTTAATAGCGGGTTATCTTTCAGGTAAATCATGCCTACTGTCAGGTAGTTGCAGGCTCGCCAAAAGGCGTCTATTTTGTGCAGATCTCCTTCAGGTAAAGGATTGCTTGATAGGCTCAATTGAGGAGGAGTGGAGGCTGTCATTGCAAAACTTCCTTATACGAACTTTGCGAGTGTCCGCTTGTGGACACCAAAAACTTTTGGTAAACGTAAAATCTTCTAAATCGGTGCTCATCTCTCAGGCTTATCTCTCAGGCTTGTCTCTCAGGCTTATCTCTCAGGCATGTGAGATCTCCGTGATAGGAAATTCAGCCAAGAGAAACCGTATAGAGGAACACATCAGCAAATAATTTTGATTGGGACTAAGATACGGCTAGCGCAGGACAAGTAGCGCAACTCGCACATCCGCAAGACAAAACCCCCGAGCAGATCGATGGCGTCAAATATTGATACTGAACAAGAAAAGCTCCAACAAGAAAGGCCTGAACAAGATAAACCGCAGCCGCTTCCAGATAAAATTCCGCCTGACGAAATTCCTGTTAGTGACACGCCTGCCAGCGAAATCCCTGACCAGATTATAGATGAGCAGTCGGCGCAGCTCAAGCCTATTTACTTTGTCAGCGGTCTAGGTGCAGATGAAAGAGTGTTTCAGTGGCTGCGCTATGAGGGCTTTCGGCCTGTCCATATTCAGTGGCTAGCGCCCCAGCGAGCAGAGCCGATTGAAGACTATGCCAAACGATTAACCGCGCAGATCAAAGATGATAATCCTATTGTCGTCGGGCTTTCTTTTGGGGGCATTGTTGCGGTAGAGATTGCTAAGCAAATTACAACAGAAAAAGTTATCTTGCTCTCTAGTGTCAAAGAGACTTCAGAGATTCCCTTCTACTTCAAGCTATTTAGAGCGCTGCCGCTGCATCGGATTGTTCCTTTCAAGCATTTGCTTTGGGCTGTCTACTGGCTGGCGTATTGGCTATTTGGCCCCGGCGATGCCGAGAAAAAACAGCTGTTAAAGACTATTTTGATCGAGACAGATCCTGTCTTTTTGAAGTGGGCGCTGCATCGGGTTGTTGTTTGGAAAAACAAAGAAGTTCCCGATAACCTAGTGCATATTCACGGACGCGGCGATCGCATCTTTCCCTTTCGCTTTGTCAGCCCCAACTACACCGTCGAAGGTGGCAGCCATCTGATGGTGATGAACCGCGCCGCAGAAATTTCTACCCTACTAGAGACGCTGATTATACAGCCGAGTCGCTAGCAATTTGCTCTTGAACTTCTTCGGCTAACGCCTTGGGCTGAAGCGTCTGCATCATCTCTTCTTTTGCCGTGCGCATCTGTGCCCCCTGTACATCGACCCGATAGCGTAAGGGCGACAGGTAAATCTGTATACCCCTTTCTATGCAGCGCTGATCGAAGCGGTCTAGCTTCTGCTCTCGCTGATCGCGACTCGCCTCTGTATTGCTCTCCTGACTAATTTCTTCCTCATTGCCTTTGTCGCCTACGGCTAGCAGCATATCTTCAAAGCCCAGAAAGGCCAGTTGATAGATGATCTGACGACTGTAGCGACCGTGAAAATAGCCGCCATGCACATCTAGCTGACCTCGCACACACAAAAACAGCAGCTCTGTATAGTCCCACAAACTTAAGTTCTTTCGGCCTTTGGCGCGCGTTAGCAAGCCCACTTTCTTTTTAGAAAATACTCGCCTGCCATTTTCTTTGATAGTCAGCCTGTAGTCTTTATAGTCTGTGCAGTCAAAGAAGGTGAACAAATCCGCGATGCTTGCATTAACCGTTTTAGAACTTTCTAATCTAAACAGCTCACCGAGTGAGAGATAGCCGTCACCCTTACCCGAGCTGTGCGTGATGTATAAGCTATCTAAAATATCTACGCTATCCGCTGCGATCGCATCTTCAAGCGGGCGATGGCTAGGGTACTGCT
The DNA here is from genome assembly GCA_963833005.1 of uncultured cyanobacterium. Taxonomy (GTDB): domain Bacteria; phylum Cyanobacteriota; class Cyanobacteriia; order Phormidesmidales; family Phormidesmidaceae; genus Phormidesmis. The sequence goes on from CAWHWK010000009.1 coordinate 439,995, forward strand.
GTCGCAAATCATCTAGATTAATAATGCCTTTATCGTGAGGGCTATTGGCCAAAGCCACGCTGCCTAAGCGGTGACCGTGGTTTTGCCTCGCGCTGGGAAAAGAAATATAGTTGGCTGCCGTAGACGCCAACCGCAGCGCCAAATCGCCCTCATTGCTAAACAAGTAGGTTTCTTCAAACCGGCGCAGCGATGAGGCTAGCCCATTAGAGCGGCTAGAGATAATTGAGAGAATAGGAATATCGGGCGAGACTAGGATCAAGCGGCCTAGGCTTAAGGTATTGCCGATATCAGGCACTGGGTTTTGAGCAATAGAGCGCCGGTCAAACACATCTGAGAGAATACGAACAACGTTAGTAATTACCAAGCCGCCCATGCTGTGGCCCAAAAAGCTTAGCTTGATCTTTTGGATTCGCTTACCGTTACTATCATCAATTTCACCGCTCGCGATTTGCTGGGCTTTGTATATAGCCTCCCGATAGTCCGGATAGCGCGATCGCAGATCTTCTACTCTTAAATCAATCACCGCCTGATCGATCTGCCGTACTAGCTCCGTCAGGTCAGGCACGCCAAAATTAATGGCCCGATACACGTCGCGAAAATACACCGTCACCCGCAAAATCAGCAGCGTTACGATCATCATCGCCATCGCCACCGCCGCGCTCAGCAGCGTCACGCCTAGCAGGTCGGTCCAGCCGCTACGCCACAGCGGCTCAAACAAAAAAGACCAACCCCAATAGATCAGCATAAAAACCAAGGCGATCGCGAGCAGTGCCTGCGGCACATCCGGTAAGGCTCTCAGGTTATGCCACAGATGCTTTGGGTGAGCAGAAATCTTTTCAGAAGACCAGCGATAGCCCACAAATACTAAGTTTTGCCTAGAGCGAATTTGCCTATCATCCTGGGCGATGTAGCGATAAATGTCGCTGTACCAGGCGCGAATACCTTTTTCTTCGGTGTTGTAGCCGTGCACAGCAATCACTAGCTCGGGCGCAGCTTCAATGGTCGAATCGGTTTGAATCCGGTGCAGCTCTTGCGCGATCGCAGCTAATCCCTGTTTCGCCTGATCCACCGAATCTGGCGGCGGCGACGGCATTTCCTCATCAATGTTATTGGGGGCCGTACTCACCACCATATACGCCGGAAACTCAGCGCGACGCGTGGGCTTATCGACAGCTTGAGCGCTGACTCTTAGCCGCGAAGCATCCAGCACGAACCTTTTAATTTTGAAAGGCGCAATTTCCATAGCCGTAAGTCATTGAATTTTAATCAGTAGAGCCTAATCAGAAAAGCCCAAATTAGAAAGGCCCAAATCAAAAAAAGCACGGTGACTATAGCAACATCACCAATCACTCACTTATCGGATAGGATTGATAATTTTCTGCATTGGCTCTTGCTATCGATCTTTTTTCTTTCTACCACCAAACTTAGGCTTTCCAGCACAATCTCAGCCAAATCACCTGCTCAGAGTACCAGCAGCCACTGACCACCACCGCTCCAGCACTACTCTCAAAATCATTAAAGTCAAAATCATTAAGGTCAATAGATAAAAGCAAGCGCCCCAGCCATGACTGGCCAGGACGCTTCTATCTATTGGACTATGAGCTATTAAAGCCTTAGGACTATAGCGCAGCGACTGGAGCAGGAATCGTCACATCTAGCGGCGTAATCTGAGCCCCTAATGCTTCCAGGTTCGGCAAAATTTCCGTTCTACTGCCAACTACTAGCGTAATCAGCTTGGCCGGATCCAAGACTGCCTGCGCCGCAGCTAACACTTCTTCAGCCGTTGCGGCCTCTAGCTCGTCTCTAAACGTAAAGACAAAGTCAGAAGGATAGTCGTAGTATTCGTAGCGAATGAGGCGCGATAGGGTTTGATTCGGCGTTTGGAAATTGAAGACAAAGCTGTTGAGCACCGAGTCCTTGGCGAAAGCCAACTCCGTTTCAGTAATGGGCGACTGGCGAACCTTTTCTAGCTCTTGATACATCGCCTGAATGAAGGGAACCGTCGCCTCAGATCGCGTCTGACCACCACCAATAAAAATGCCGTTGTGGTCATAGCGCGGACTCCAATAGGCATACACGCTATAGGCCAAGCCCTGACGCGAGCGAATTTCATTGAATAGCCGTCCACCAAAGCCATTGAGCACTTCGTTGAGCACAGCCATTGGCGCATGGTAAGGGCTACTCAGCTCACCGCCGATATGACCAATCAAAATGCTGCTTTGGGTGAGCTGTGGCTGATCGACAACAAACAGGCCCGCCTGCTGCTGCGTCCCTTCTGGCGGCGCTGCGATCGCCATGGTGCCTTCACTAGCCCAGCCACCGAACGCCTGTTCTATGAGCACCTTCATAGCAGCAGGCTCAAAGTCGCCTGAAATGCCCAGAATGGTGTTTTCTGGCGTGAGCGATCGCTGATAAAAATCCACCACATCGTCGCGGCTAATATTATCTAGGCTGGTGTACTCTATCGTGCGCGCATAGGGACTTTCAGCGCCGTACACGAGCTTGCTAAACTCGCGCGAAGCGATCTCGTCTGGGTCATCGTTTCGCCGCGCAATACCGCCAGCCGTCTGACCCTTAATCAGCGCCACCTTTTCTTCGTCAAAAGCAGGCTGCGTAATTACCTCAGTAAACAGCTCAAACACCTCGTCCAGGTCTTCAGTCAGCGTCGAAAAGCTGGCGCTGCCCGAAGTATCGCCAATAGAAGTTTCTACCGATGCGGCTCGCTGCTCTAGCATTTCATTGAGTTCATCGGGCCCGTGGTTGAGCGTTCCACCCAGGCGCATCGCTGCGCCCGTAATATCAGCAAGGCCCACTTGCTCTGGCGAAACCAGATACGATCCCGTTTTAAAGGTGGCCGAGCCGCTGACTAAGGGCAGGTCATGATCTTCCATCAGGTACACCACGATGCCGTTGTCTAGCTCGTAGCGTTCGTAGTCAGGAATTTGAATTTCGCCCAGGGGCGGGAAAACCAAATCTTCGTAGTTTTTGGCCTCAATTGCCTGGGCCGGTTTAGGCCAAGATAGTGTCAACAGAACCGCACAGGTGGCAGCGGCAAGAAAAAAGAATGGTAAAAGGCGATCGCGCAGACGCCGTGAAAATAAACCCATGAATTCCTTAAATGACTTCGTCGATGTAAAAGACAACAAATTGAAAGCACTCTTTGAAAGCACTCTTTGAAAGCACTGTTTCTTAATAGGCGCACTTTAGCCGCTCGTAATCAGAGCGTGCGATCGCCAAAATTGAACTATCACAAAGCTCGAATCGGCACAGCCGAAGCGCTTGAGCGCAGCTCTGGTTCGGCTGGGGTTTCTAGCATTTCGGCATCAGGCATTTCGGCATCAGGCATTTCAGCATCAGGCATTTCGGCATCAGACGCGGCTGGCTCAGCAGGCGCGCTTTGCCCCGCCGAAATCAGCTTGCCCGTCGTTCGGTTACTCGGCTGAAAAACCTCAAGGGCTACTCGCTGCACGTCTTCGGCTGTAACTGCTTCAATCAGCTGAAGCTCCTCAAACACGTTGCGCCAGTCTCCCGTCTTTGCCTCGTACTCAGTCAATAGACTTGCCATCCCTTGATTAGAATCAAGCTGACCTAGCAGCCCCGCTCTTGCCTGCGTTTTAACCCGGTCTAAGGTTTGTGTATCCACCGGCTCGCGCTGCAAGCGCACCAGCTCAGCTTCTAGCCCAGCGCCGAGTTCTTCTACCGTATGCCCCGGTGCCGTCAGCCCGTACAGCAGCAGCACTGTCGATTGTTTATCGCCTGGGAACCCATTGGCACTCCCCACATCTAGCGCAATCTGCGGCTCTACTAGCGCCTTGTAAAGCCTGGCAGTTCGTCCACCCGTCAAAATGCTATCGATCATGGCATACACCACATGATCAAGGTCGTTAATCCCAGGGCGGTGATACCCTTCCAAATACCAAGGCTCGGACGCTAGCTCCAGCGTGAATTCACGCGGCTCTGTTTGCGCGGGTTCATTAACCACCAGAGCGGGCGGATTAACCCGAGACTCGTACCGACCAAAATACGCCTGAGCCAGCTGCTGAACCTGATCGGGGTCTACATCACCCACTACCGCCGCAATCAAATTGCTAGGCCCGTAGTACCGATCAAAAAAGGCTTCGACTTGCGCGCGCGTCGCCTTGCGCAAATCCTCTTGATAGCCAATAACCGGACGCCGATAGGGATGCTCTGTGTAGGCTACCTCCGAAAAGCGCTCTACCATTTTGCCAATCGGCGAGTTATCCACCCGCATCCGCCGCTCTTCTAAAATGACTTCTTTTTCTTTATAAAACTCTCTAAATACCGGATCTAAAAAGCGTTCAGACTCTAACGAGAACCACAGCTCTAGCTTGTTAGACGGCAGGTTGTAAAAATAGCGCGTTGCGTCAGCAGAGGTAGTTGCGTTGAGGCCAGTGCCGCCCGATTGTTCAATAATCTGGCCAAATTTATTTTGCTCAACGTAGGAAACGGCTTCGGCCTGTAGGGTCGCAAACTGCCGGGTTAGGGCTGCGATCGCCGATTCATCTTTAGCTTCCTCAGCTACTAGCAGCTGATCAAACACCGCATCTAGCCGATCAATTGCCGCTTTTTCTGCTGGGTAGTTGGTTGTGCCAATTCGAGTCGTGCCTTTAAAGGCCAAATGCTCTAAATAGTGAGCTGTCCCCGTCTGGCCTTCTACTTCATTTGCCGCGCCCACGTTGGCATACAGCATCACCGTCGCCACGGGCGCTTCGTGCTGCTCTAGCACAATAAACTTCATCCCGTTATCGAGCGTAAACTCAGTAATCGACTCAGTTACGCGATCTAAATACGGCTGAATCGAGACTGATGACTGTGCCAGCGCAGGCGGCACCTGCAGCCCCAAAAACAGACTAAAGCTAAACCAGCTAGCGACCAGCACATAGGCAGCCCTAGCGGCAAAACGGCTACAGTCGGGACGACGCCACTGTGCTTTTTTGGGAAAAACTGATTGGAAAAGCCCTGCCCGGAAAAGCACTGATGGCATCGAACGAAAGTAGCCTCGAACGACATCAAGACGATGGCTAAAACCCATACCTAAAAATTATTGCTTGCAAAACGCTGTTTACTAGCATAGGTTTTTTTCTAATTTTCGGGGCAGGTGCTGAGTCCTTTGTTTTAGCTGATGTTTTAGCTGAGCTCTTTGTTTTAGTTGAGTTCTTGACTTTAAAAATGGCAAACGCCATGACTAGGCGAGCAAAGCTATAAGATAGCGGTAACACTCAAAACCGATGCCATCACCCTAGATGTCGTCACCATTTTGCATATGGCTAGCTCTCTTGTTCCTAACAATCTCAGGCTGTGGTTTCAGCGACTGCTAGCTGCCATCTTTTTAGGTGGGCAGGTACTCATTCACGTCATTTCTAAACCCATCCACCGCCGCAACACTATTGATCAAATGGCCGCTGTGGGCCCAGAATCTTTGGTCATTGCGCTAGTCACGTCTGTCTTTGTCGGCATGGTTTTTACTATCCAGGTCACACGCGAGTTTCTGGCTTTTGGTGCCAGTACCGCTATTGGCGGCATATTGGCGATTACCCTAGCGCGTGAGCTATCGCCAGTGCTGACGGCGGTGGTCTTGGCGGGGCGCGTGGGCTCGGCCTTCGCCGCCGAAATTGGCACGATGCGCGTCACCGAGCAAATCGATGCCCTGCAAATGCTCAGAAGCGACCCCGTAGACTATCTGGTCATTCCTCGGGTGATTGCCTGCGCGCTGATGCTGCCGTTGCTCAATGTGCTGGCGTTTATTACCGGGATGCTGGGCGGCTTCGTCGTTGCCACCACTATCTACAATATTCCGGCAGCTGTTTTTATCAACTCAGCGCAGAGCTTTATGAGTATTTGGGACCTGGGCTGCTCCTTGATCAAGGCGCTCGTCTTTGGCATCTTAATCGCGGTAATTGGCTCTAGCTGGGGCCTTACAACCTCTGGCGGGGCCAAAGGCGTCGGTCAATCAACGACAACGGCTGTGGTCACGTCTCTGCTCGCTATCTTTATTGCCAACTTCTTTCTTTCTTGGGCAATGTTTCAAGGCACGGGCAGTGCCTTCACAGGTAGCTAGTTAGCTATTAGTCAGCGATTTGTCAGCCGCTCATCTGCCACCCACTCGCAACCCAATCATGACAACAACAGCAACAGATACGATTACGCTCGATCCTAGCTACAAGCTACCGATTAGCATCATTGCGATCGCACTCCCCCTACTCTTCATCCAGCGATGGCTAGGGATCATACTCGCCCTGCTAGGCCTCTTTTTGCTCTACCAGGCCACCACCATTCGTCTCGTATTTACAGCAACCGCGCTAGAAGTTCGCCGAAATGAAACCTTGCTCAAAACCTTTCCCTACGCCGAGTGGGAAACCTGGAAAGTATTCTGGCCTTCTGTTCCCATTTTGTTCTACTTCAAAGAGATCAACAGTATTCACTTTTTGCCAGTTTTGTTCGATGCAAAAGGCTTGCGCGATCGCTTAGAAACCCACCGCCCCGACTGCGCTGTATAACCTTCGTTTCTGCTTTCATTCTCTCTGTAATGTTCTTCTCCATAGTATTGAGTAGATAGTGTTGAATAGATAGTGTTGAGTGGTATTTATTGCCCGAACGTCTTCGGTTCAGTGCCTGAAATTAGCCGAAGAATATTGCTGCGGTGGAGAAACACCACATAGCCACCACCGAACAGCGCCAGCAACACATAGGCCGCAGGCTGCTGCGTGAGCACCATAAAGACGAAAGCAGAGAGCGCCGCCGCAATCGACCCAAGCGACACTGTACGAGACAGTCCCAACACTGTTCCAAAGACCGCTGCCACGCCTAGTCCCACGGGCCAGGCCAGCGCCAGCAGCACGCCCAAGCCCGTCGCCGCTGATTTACCACCCGTAAAACCCAACCAAATCGATTTACTGTGACCTAACACGGCCAAAAGCCCTGCCAGCGTACACACCACCGCGCTAATAAAAGACCAGCGCACGTCCGGATTAGCCACATAGAACTTAGACTGCACAAACGGCGACATTGGCGAATTCATCAGCCATATCATCAGCCGCACCGCCGCTAGACCTTTAAGCAAATCAATCGTTAGCGCGGCAATACCCGCGCCTTTACCCACTACTCGAAATACATTCGTCGCGCCCGTATTGCCAGAGCCATGCTCACGAATATCAATCCCTTTCAGGCCCTTAGCCAGCAAAAACCCGGTTGGAATAGCTCCCAACAAATACGCCGCTACCAAACCTAGCAGCGCAATCTCCGTCGATAAAACCACAGCAGTCGTCCCAAGTTATTAAATAGATTTAGTAATAGTCATAATCATTAGAAGGATTCTCTGGATCTCTGGCAAATCCTAGCCACAGCGGATACTGAAGCAAGGACAAACTCACCTTGTCTTCGGCCTCATCCATAATTAAAAACGGCAATCTACCACTGTCTAGTAGCCGCTCTGCCCTTTGGGCCATAGGCTCAGCCGACTCAAACAGCATTACTCCTCGGTTCGTACCAAAGTCAGCCCTGGCAACGCCCAAGCAATCTTGCAGCCACCGCCGCCATTCACCTAGCCGTTCGGGTGTCGTTGCCAGCACCAATACACACAGTCGACGATCGTAAATCGCATACAGACAAGAGATTGCCGCAGAGGCCACCAGTACGTTTTGCAGGCGGCTGCCAACGCTTTTAACAGAGCCTCGGCCTCCTTGGGTAAAAAACCAGTTAGAAACTCGCTCGGCATGGATGGGCTCGAAAGTACGGCGTAGCTGCCACGGAGGGCCGTAGTAGTCTGGGCGCGTACGGTATTGATCAAGCAGGCTGTGAATGCGATCGCGCTGCTGAGAAAACCGCTGCGCTGCAAAGGGGACTATTGTTCCTCCTTCTTCTGCAACGGGTGTCGTTATAGATTCAGGCATCGCTGGCGGCGCTTCTACCGTGGGTTGAGCCACCAAATTAATTTGCTCAGCAGCAGTCGCCAAATCCTGCAAACTGCCAAGCAAGTAGTCCTTAAACCCCTGCACCCGAATCGCAATATCTTGAGAAGAGCCCGCAAAACTCACGCGCATCTCTGTTTCTAGCCGCTCTTTACGCTGCTCCAACTGTGCGATTTCCTGCTGCAGCTCGCGCCGCTGCCGTTCCAAATCTTGTAGAGCCTGCCGCACCAGCTGATCAACACTTGCCATGCCAGCAGACGAGCTGCCCAAAGAACTGCCCAAAGAACTGCCCAAAGAGCTACCCGAAGAACTGCCCGAAAAGCTACCAGAAGAAATAGCACTCGTTGAGCCTGTCGAACGACTGCGATCAGAGCGGCGCAACCCTAAGGGCGTATCGCTTGGGGCAGACGAACTAGCAGCAGATTCGCCAGTCCCTTTCTGGGTAGAATCGGCATCTTCATAGGGCGTCGAATTTTCTGGGGGCATGAGAACGAGTCGTAAAAGCGATCAAATTTTTGGGGCGCTACAAGATAAATAGCAAGAAAGCACGCGAAAGATAGAGCAGAAGAAGATTAAGTAACAAAAATTAGGATGGCCCTAGCTCGACTGTTTGCCCAGTTCGCGTGAGCGAGAGCTAGCCGTTCTCACCGCTTCGATTAGTGCTGAACGCAGGCCCAGCTCTTCCAAGCAAGCGATACCCGCAATCGTCGTGCCACCAGGGCTAGTCACCCGATCTTTAATTTCCGCTGGATGTAGCGCTGTTTTCTGAACCAGCTCGGCTGTACCCAATACGGTTTGGACGGCCAGCTGATTAGCGATCGCTCGCGGCAAGCCAGCCGCGACCCCGCCATCTGCTAACGCTTCAATCACAATCGCCACATAGCCAGGGCCAGAACCTGAGAGCCCGGTGACCGCATCTAGCATTCCTTCTGGCACCTGCACCACCTGCCCGACCGCTGTGAACATTTCCTCAGCCAGTTCAGCGTGGGAGTCTAATGCCCGGCTACCTACAGAAATCGCTGTCATACCCGCACCGACAGTCGCAGGGGTATTCGGCATGGCTCTGATCACTGGCCAGCCTGACATCGCCTGCTCTAGCTTCGAGAGCGGCACACCCGCTAATATAGAGATAACTAAGGGCGGACTATCGCAACGAGCGTCCCGAAAATCCTTAGCGACGAGTTCAAAAATTTGAGGCTTTGTTGCCAAAAGAACAACTTGGCTGGCCTCAATAACGGCTTGATTGCTATCGGTCGTCTGAATCCCGTACTGCTCAGAGAGTACCTGACGACGCTTTGGAGAAGGATCTCCGATCAAAACTTCCCCGGCTGCGTACAGCTTTTGGGCAAGAAGGCGGGATAACAGGGCTTCGCCCATTATTCCGCCGCCAATAATGCCAAGTCTCACAGACAACAGAATCAAGCTCTCATAAATCTCTCCCACAGCATACCGCGAATAGCTAGCTTATCTTTGGCTAGCTTACCGATAGTCGGCTTTCCCTTACTTCGGTGTTTGTGTTCAAAGCGTATGTTTTGAGCCTAGATTCGGGTGACTATGCCATGCGAGCGATTTGCTCAGTTGCCCATGCAGGCGTTGGGGCGGCTTGACGTGAAGGGCTCATAGGCTCTTGAGCGGTAAAACCATCTTCTCCTTCAGTTGGCATGCTGACCTGAACACAGTTAGGCGTGAACAAGAAAATGCTCTCACCGATGCGCTCTTGGTGGCCATCCATGGCGTAGGTGCCACCTGCTACAAAATCAACCGCGCGCTGAGCTTGATCTGGGTCCATGATGGTGAGGTTTAGCACCACAGACTTGCGCTCACGCAACGCTTGAATCGCTTGGGGCATTTCTTCAAAAGTGCGGGGTTCCATTACCAACACTTCAGACATGCCGTTCATCGCGCCCGGCATTCCAATTACGTTATTCATTGACACCATTCCAGAATCAGTTGACAAAACTCTCTCACGAATACGACGACGCGCAGGGCGAACCGTTTCCTCAGGCATAGGCGCAGCGAGGGCCTCGGGCTCTTCGGCCTCCTCTTCGTAGAGGGTTTGATACTCTTCGCCGTCTACTTCTTCATACTCATATTCATAATCTGCTGGATCGTTTAACCCAACAAAGTCCTTGATCTTTCCGAAAAGACCGCTCATAACATGTGCTCCATCACGACATTAACGACTTGGCATAACGCTGTGAGGCTATAAGGTAGCCATCACAGTGGCTTTGGTCCAAAAACCAGGGAGGTCAAAAACCAGATATTCCGAAAGAATCCGCTTACTTCAGCGAGGACTCAACAAAGAGTGACATAAGTTTAGAAGTTGTAAAGGAATTCGGCAGATGGAGATCTTTGATTGATTCCGCAAAGTCTATGAAAGGACCAAACGTAATCATTAAAGCAGTCTCTAGCGCGGAGAATATCCTAATCCTGTGATTCCTTAGCTGGCTTAGCAACAGGCTCTATTTGACAAGCGAAAAGTATACACAAAAGTGCTTCATTTGCCAAGGTTTTTTGAAATTGACAACTCGGCTTTTGTCATCCGCAAATCGGATTCAAATGCATTACCCCATGCTTTTAAAAATATGTCAAGTTTTTTTTGTATGTTTACTTGAACTATTCTTTCGAGTCTGTTACCCAAATATCACATAAGCGTATCACCGTTGGCCAAAAAGGCCACTGCCAATTCTGATCATGGTTGCACCAGCTGCGATCGCACTCTCAAAATCTCCTGACATTCCCATTGAGAGCTGGTCCATTTGCATATTCAATATGCCCGTATTAGCAATCTCTGTGGCTAGCTGCCTTGCCTGATCAAAACCTGATTTAGCCTGCTGCTCACTTAGTCCATATGGCAAAATCACCATTAGCCCACGAATTTGAATATGGCTGAGCTGATCTAACTGAGCGAGCGATGCCATTAGCTGATCGCGCTCGAAGCCGTCTTTGTTTGGATCTGGCATTAGTTTTACCTGCAAATAGCAGTTCGGTCGCCGATTTAGCTCAGCCGCCTGCCTGTCTAACCGGTTCGCTAGCTTTAGGCTGTCAATCGAATGTATCCAGTCAAAATTCTCTAGTACCTTACGCGACTTATTCGACTGGATATGACCAATAAAATGCCAGGTTACATCAGTAAGATCGCCCAACGTCTCCTGTTTTTCCAAGGCCTCTTGCACTTTGTTTTCAGCAAAGTCTCGGATGCCTTCGGCATAGGCAAGCCGAATAATACTTGCGGGAAAGGTTTTAGTGACTGCAATCAAACGAACTGTCGAGGGGAGGCGATCGCGAATAGCAGCCAATTTTTTAGACAAACGAGCCGCTGAATCCGGCATTGCAGCAGGCTTTGCACTAGACATAGTGGAAAATTAGGCTTAAAAAGCTTGCTTGTAGGTCTTTTGCAGCTGATCGTATTCAGACTGCTCACCAGTGCGGCGAATAATTCGCAACCGCTGATCGAGCATCTGTTTAGCCTCTATTCGGCCAATTGGCTCAAAGGAAAGACCGCTGGTATCAGTGCTTACAACAAAAAAGAGCCTGTGGGCATAAAGGGTCGCAAATAGCTCTTGCCCCTCACCTACCAGGCAAACTCTAAACAGCAGGCCGAAATTTGGATGATTCAGGTAGTTTTCGTTGGTCATGTGGGCTTTGGAAGGTGAAAGAGTTTAAGACAAACGCAGCCAGACAGATGTTAAATATATTACCCATGACAACCTATAAGACCGAGTTTACAGCGTTTCTTCTGGGATTTGGAAACGATTAGGTTACTTAGCAAGATTCGGTACGCAGCATTTTCAGATTACTGTTAGCCAGCGAGATTGATCTAGTTTTGCCGATCTGGTCGTATCGAGTTGGCTAACCGAATCTATATTACGTTTCTTACGAGATTACATTTCTTACGAGATTACGTTTCTTACGAAATTGCGTTTCTTACGAAATTGCGTTTCTTACAAGCCTATAGTCCTAATGCCAATAGCTGAGCCTTCGCCTTTTGCAGCGACTCTTGCCACTCACGCTCGGGCTCGCTGTCGACTACGATACCGGCACCGACCTGTCCCCACACGGTTGTTAAAGGTGACGGACCGGCTTCACTGCTGACTTTGCTGCTACTGATATCTGGCGTCGTATCCGCTGTCATCAGCAGCGTCCGAATCAAAATATTTAGGTCTAGTCGACCCCGCCTGTCAAAATAACCACAAGACCCATAGAATAAGCTTCGCCTTACGGGCTCTAGCGCTTCAATAATTTCCATGCAGCGGACCTTTGGACAGCCCGTGATCGTGCCACCCGGAAACAGCGCGGCAACCAGCTGAGCAATAGACGTCTGGGGTTGCAATTGGCCCGTCACGTTGCTGACCAAATGCATCACATGGCTGTAGCGCTCAATGGTCATCAGTTCGGTCACTTGCACGCTGCCCCACTGACACACGCGGCCCAAGTCGTTCCGCTCTAGGTCTACTAGCATAATGTGCTCGGCTTGCTCTTTGCGATTGCCGATGAGTACTTGCGCATTCACGGCGTCTTCGGCTGGCGTTTGCCCCCGAGGGCGCGTCCCCGCAATGGGACGAGACTGGGCCACCCCCGACGCCAAGTGCACTAGTCGCTCCGGTGAGCAGCTCACAACCTGCCCCCACGGCGTATGCCAGTAGCTCGCAAAGGGAGACGGATTGATCGTATGGAGTTTCTGATACACCTCCCATCCTGGCACACTCGTTTGCGCTCGAAACCGCAAAGAGTGATTGACCTGAAACACATCACCAGCCTGGATATGCGCCTTAGCTAGCTCAACGGCGTGCTGGAACTCGGCCTGAGGCGTCTCAAACTGTAGCTGCTGGGTGCGGCAATCAGCGTCTATGCGATCCGTTTTTTGGCACGAATGAGCTGCCACTGGCCCATTGTTTTCTTGCTTGCGACCATCTTGGGCTAAAAGCAGGGCAGAAAGCCGCTCTACGCCTTCCACCGTCTCAGCAGCAATCCAGAGCTGCTGGGCCTCATGATCTATGATTGCCAATTCGGCAGGTTCGTACCAAAAGGCAACCGGAAAAGACAGGCTGTCTTCCTTTAGCCACGGCAGTCGTTCAATTTCCCAAGCCAAGTCGTACCCTAGCCATCCTAGCCATCCGCCCAAAAAAGGTAGGGTGCTTGGCGGCGGCTGGGTTTCACCTGGCACAGTTTCTATTACGGGTGGAGAAAACTTGCCAAGACGGTCTAGGAAGGGGAGTATTTCGCCAATTTCAGGTGTCCAAAGCTGATACTGATGCTCGACTAAGCGCGGGGCCCCAGCACAAATGGAGTGGCGTGCTAAGTCGATCGGGGCCCCTGTTAGGGCTTCTGAGGGCAGCTTTGCAGGACTTTCTAACAGGGTCGCAATCCCTGCCGCGCCGGATTGTTTTGTTTGGGGCTGAAAAAGCGTCGCAAAAATAGCAGATCCCGATTTTTGATTCAAGGGGTGCGATCGCCAAAAATAACGCGCGCAAGGTCTCAAAGGCAAGATGTCCCCGTTCATGCCGCCAGCCATCTCACGCGACGACGCCATTTCATGCCACGCCGCCATAGACAATCCGGCTCCACCAGAAAACACCTAGCGAGCCCAGCACAATCCAGTCCCACCACTTCAGCCGCAGCTGATGCCACACGACTCGGTGCGTGTTTGGACTGGTAAAGCCGCGCACCTGCATCGCACTGGCAATCTGAGCCGCCCGCAGTAGCAAATTTTCCAGCAGCCGCTCGGCCACCATCAGCCAAATCTGAATCGCGCCGCGGACACCAAGCTTTTTCCACTTGATGGCTCTAGTGCGCACCGAACGTACGAGGTTTTGCACTTCTTCTAGCACCAGCGGAATAAATCGCAGCGCTAGAGTCAACGTCAAGGCAATTTCAGTAACTGGCAGCTTGGTCCATCGCAGCGGCTGCATCAAATCTTCAATGCTTTCTGTAATTTCTTCTGGCGCTGTTGTGAGTAAAAACAGGGTGGTCGAGTAGAGCAGGGTAAATAGCAGCGTGCTGATCTTAATCGCAATTCGGCGCGATCGCTGCGTAATCTGAATTGCGAAATCAAACGGCGGTAGCTTTGCCACCTGCCAATCGACAATGTCGTACCGGTAACTTGTCGCCGTTGGCACCGCTGGCAGCGTCTCGGGTGGCGCTAGCTCGTCAGGCCACTCTGCCAAAACCTGAGCCGTCGGCAGGCGAGGCTGTTGCGACACGGCAATGCCATCTGGCATCACCAGCAATAGCGATGTCACCAGCAGGCCAATCAGCAGCAGCCAGCCCATCTGCTGTCGCCACACCCGCAGCGGAATCCGAGCGCTGATTGTCAGCAGCACCAAAAAAGCCACAATCGCGATGCGGTAAGGCGCGCTAGCAAGGATAGGCGCAAGCAAAATACTCAGCAGCCAAACTAGCTTTACCCGAGCATCTACGCGGTGAAGCCAGGTGACGGGTTGCTCTAGATACAGACCGATGGGCAGCGATCGCAATAAATCCATTAAGCCACCCTCAACCTAAGTACCTCACCTTTGTTGCCCGGTTAGGCCCCCCGCTCGAACTGTGACCGCGCTCAATATCACGCGCGCTCTTGCCCCGCCACATCAGGCGAATCGGCGTCCCGTCATAGCCCAAATTTTTGCGAAACTGCTTTTCAATATACCGGCGATAGCTCTCGCCAAACAGCTTCGGATCGTTTACAAACAGGGCAAAAGAAGGCGGCTGCGACTTAACCTGTGTCCCGTAATAAATCCGGCCCTGACGACCCTGACGGGTAGTCGGCGGTGTATGCCAGCCCACCGCATCTTCTATCACTTCGTTGACCACCGAGGTACTCACCCGGCGACGGTGCTGCTCTGCGGCCATATCTACCGCGTCCAAAATATTCGGCAGCCGTTTTCCAGTCAACGCACTTACATACAGCCGCTTCGCCCAGCCTAAAAAGTGAATCTTCGCCTCAATTTTTTTGTCAAACTCATAGATCGTATGCGCGTCTTTATCGATCGCATCCCATTTATTCACCACAATTACGCAGGCGCGGCCCTCTTCCTCAATTCGGCCCGCTAGCTTTTGGTCTTGCTCAGTCACTCCGTCTAAGGCGTCAATTACCAGCAGCACCACGTCCGCCCGCTTAATCGCCTTAAAAGCGCGGTTAATGCCAAAGAACTCGGGGCCAAACTCTACGTTTTTCTTTTTACGAATGCCTGCGGTGTCAATCAGTCGATAGCGCTTTTCGTCCTCGCCCTGCCCACGGGTTACCACCATGTCAATCGCGTCGCGAGTCGTCCCCGAAATTGGGCTAACAATTGATCGCGACTCACCGACAAACGCATTGAGCATGCTCGACTTGCCAACATTGGGGCGACCGACAATCGCCACCCGGTACTCGTCTAATTCTTCTAGTTCGTCGGTAGGGGGCAGGTGCTCTACTAGCGCATCTAGCACTTCGCCCGTGCCGCTGCCGTGAATCGCTGAAACCGCATAAGGCTCACCTAGCCCTAGCTCCCAAAATTGAGCCGCTTGAATCAATCCTTCATCAGGCGATTCGCATTTATTTACGGCCAAGACAACTGGAACGTTTTGCGATCGCATCCAAGTCGCAATTTCCTGATCGCCCTCAGTCGGCCCCATCTGACCGTCTACAACTAGCAACGCCGCCGAGGCTTCACTCAGCGCGGCCATCGCCTGCTCACGAATCAGCGGCAAAAACTCGGTATCGTCATCAAAAACCAAGCCACCCGTATCCACCGCTAAAAATTCGCGGTCTTTCCAAAAAGCGGGTTGGTAAGTGCGATCGCGCGTCACCCCTGGCTGGTCAAATACAATCGACTGCCGACCACCCGCCAATCGGTTCACCAGCATAGACTTACCCACATTGGGGCGACCGATTATAGCGACAACAGGAAGAGCCATAGCGAAAATGGCCGAGCGATGGCCAAACAAAAGGAAAGAATCATTGTAGCAACTCTACGCTAGCTGAGCGGGGGATTCGGCTACGCTCACCCCTCGGTGTCAGTCCTACCCCAATTATCAAGTCCCACCCGGTAGCTGAGCGTAGCCGAAGCTACAGCACCGCCTTAATTTCCGCTTTTGCCTCTCGCCGCAGTCCTGTCGCAATCCGAAATAGCTCTTGCCCTGTATGCAAATAGCTATCGTCATACGTATAGGTAAATCGCTCGATCTCTTCTAATCCATCTTCTAGCTGATTTAAGCAGTAGTACATATTTGCCGCACCGCTCGCAACCGCCGCCGGGTTGGGCATAGACTTAAACGTTTTTTGCGCTTTCTCTAGGCTTTCTTGACACGTTTCCAAATACGTCTGAAACGTCGCCATCAGCTCATCGTCAAAAGGATCTGCCGAAAGCGCTCTTATTTCTGCCTTCAGTGGCTTAATAATTTTGCCCATTAGCCGATCAACCGGATTGAACACGCCGCGCAGCCATTGCTCAATCGTGGCATCGTTTGTCGTGCGCTTACGACGCTGACGGTATTGGGCTTGCGAATCTACTGCCCGAGAAGTGCGATCGCGTAATTTCTCTTTTGCTAATAGCTGCCGTTCAATATCGTATTGCTGCCGTGCCTGCATATCGCCTAGCACTTCATAAGCCGCATTGACCAAAGCAATCTTATCGGTCGTTGCGCCTTTATTTTGGCTGTCAGGATGAAACTGCTTGGCCAGCTTTCGATAGGCCTGCTTTATCTGTCTCTGACTTGCCCCCTCAGAAATACCCAGGGTTTTATAGTGATCGGTGTCGATACGCGTTTTATATCCCATGGCGATATTTTACCGCGACTTACGAGCCCATAGGCTCTGGATCTTGAAACAGTGGCGTACTCAAATAGCGCTCACCAAAGCTAGGCTGAATCATCACAATCAGCTTTCCTTCATTCTCTGGTCGTTTCGCAATCTTTACCGCTGCGCACAGCGCCGCGCCGCTAGAAATCCCTGAAAGAATACCTTCCTCTTTGGCCAAGCGCCGCCCGAAGGAAATAGCCTCATCATCACTCACCAGCACCACCTCATCAATCAAATCCTGATTGAGTACCTTTGGCACAAATCCCGCCCCAATGCCTTGAATTTTATGCGATCCCGGTTTACCCCCAGAGAGCACCGAGCTATTCACAGGCTCTACTGCCACCACCCGAAAACCCGGCTTACGCTGCTTGAGCACTTCCCCAACGCCTGTAATCGTGCCGCCCGTGCCAACGCCCGCCACCAAAAAATCTATCTGCCCTTCCGTATCCTGCCAAATTTCTTCAGCCGTCGTCCGTCGATGAATCGCCGGATTAGCCGGATTATCAAACTGCTGCAGCATATAGGCATCCGGCAGCTCATCCACAAGTGCCTTAGCCCGCTGAATACATCCACTCATGCCTTCAGTTCCCGAGGTCAGCTCTAGCTCTGCTCCAAATGCCCGCAGCATCGCTCGCCGCTCAGAACTCATCGTCTCCGGCATCGTCAGCACCAGTCGATAGCCCTTCGCAGCTGCCGCCATCGCCAGCGCAATTCCCGTATTGCCAGAGGTGGGCTCTACCAGCGTCGTCTTTCCTGGCACAATGTCTCCGGCCTTCTCAGCCGCCTCAATCATGCTGATGCCAATTCGATCCTTCACCGAAGCCGACGGATTCATCCCCTCTAGCTTCACAACGATTTGGGCAACGCAGCCTTCAGCGTCCGGAATCCGGTTGAGCCGCACCATCGGCGTCCGCCCAATCAGCTGAGTCACATTATTCGCAATTTTCATAAGCATCTCTATGGCGTTGCGCCTTATATGTAATACATCAAATCCACTTGATGGCGAGCATTCCGTTTGTCTACCAGGTCCTGTAGAGTATGGCCTTCTAACACCGACTCCGCCGCTAGCCGCGTTTCTTGCCAAACATCATTCACCACCGCACTCTCCGTCGTTTGCGGCGATCGCACCGCCTTTGCCTTCGCATCAAACCCTTCAATGCAGCTAACCACATCTAGCAGCGTTACCTTCCACGGTTCGCGGGTAAGCAAATATCCACCTTTAGCCCCTCGCTGGCTCTTTACAAATCCGCCTCGGCGTAGCGTCGCAAGCAACTGCTCTAAGTAGCGATCTGGAATGTTCTGCGCCACCGCAATTTGGCAGATGCGTAAGGGTTCGTCTTTGCTGTAGTGCAGGCTCAGCTCCAGCAAAGCTAGCAAAGCGTACTCACTTTTACACGATAGTTCCACAACGTTGTCCGTAGGATGTTGCCAACCTAGAAAGAGCGGAAGGCATGGTTAGGCAGATTATACCCCGGTTCTACAGTGGGGATTGTATATTTAGCTTAAACTACAGCCCAAAGCTTGGCCACACTGCCGAGAACATAAAGAAACATAAAAACAGAAACATAAAAAAAGGTGCCGCAAGTTGCAGCACCTTTTTAAATCAGACGACTAATCAATCCAGTTAATTTATGCAGCTGGTTTATCCAACTAATATTGGCAGCTGCATAGTCATTAAACAGGCTTGATTAAAAACTGAACGTAGCGCGGAGTGCGCCGTAGAAGTTGTCCTCTTCGCCAACACCCGTGTCGTTGTCAGCGTAGATAACAGCAGGCGTGAAGGTGAAGAACTCATTCACAGCGATCTGATAATAAGCTTCTACCATTAGAGGCTCGATATCAGGATTGCTCAGGACAGGAGAGATACCGCCGTATACGCCGAACTCGTTACCAGCACCGAACAAGTCAGCGATCGCGATACCACCCATGTAGGAATCAACGTCTTCGCCGCCTTGAACGCTAGTGTTGGCGTAGTGACCACCAACCTGGAAACGACCGAAGTTGAAGTTGACCAGACCAGCGATAGTGTTCTCGGCTTCGCCAGCACCAGCATCACCAGTACCGATGTAGGTAACTGCTGCGTCCAGGATACCGTCAGTCAAGAAGTTGAGCTGCGCGATATAGCTGTTGTCGGCAAAGATGCCGCCACCAGCAACGTTTTCGTTACCGTTGTCGGTAGAGTAGCCCAGGTCAAGCACCAAGTTGTTGGTGAATGCAATGTTTGCACCCACACCCAAGGAACCACCACCCTGATAGAGGTCGTAGAACTGAGGGCCACCTGCATCAGCAACGCTAGGACCATCAAAAGGAACGATAGTGCTCGTTACAAAGTCGTCCGTAACAACGCTGTTAGCCGCAATGATACCGCTGATGCGGTTACCGATTGGGAAGCTGTAGTAGACATCGTCTAAGGCGATGTTATCCTCAAGGTCGTTGCGACGACCGCTCTGATTAGCCAAACCGCTGGTTGTATTGGCCAAAGAGCCAGCATCGTCAGAAGCCTGCAAACGAATCCGCAGTCTGTCTTCGCCTGTGAAGCTAGTGTCAAAGTTCAAGCGAGCGCGGTATTCAAAGGTAGCATCTGCCTCATCGCCACCGATGCTGTTGTCTAGAGCAACCTCTGGCTCAGAAGGCCCCTGGAGTCCAGTGTCGAGATCAACTAAAGTTGCATCGTCAAAAGGGACGACCAAGTGTGCATCCAACTGACCACGAAGCTTAGTCGTTGTAGAGAACTGATTGGCCTCTAGCTCAGCAACATCAGTCTCTAGGGTGTCTACGCGGCCACGAATGGTTGCAAGCTCAGCTGCAAACTCTTCTTGCAGGCGGCGAACTTCATCCAAGCCATCAGTACCGATTAGCTGAATAACAACGTCTAAACATGCGTTCAAACCAGCTGCAAACTCATAGCGAGTGAGCGCACGGTTACCGCGATAAGTACGGTCGGGGAAACCTTCCAAGCAACCATACTCTTCTACGAGGCGCTGCAAAGCAGTAAATGCCCAGTCACCAGGCTGTACGTCAGAGAGTTCAGAAACGCTAGTTACCTGAGCGAGCTGAATAGGCTCAGCAACTACAACGTCAGAAGCAATAGCATCAGAATTATTTTCGCTTACGGATTCAACGGATTCAGCAGCAACCGCGCTGCCAGAAACTGCGAGAACTGCGCCCAAAGCTGCGGGTGCAGCTAGCAAAGCTTTCCAATTTGTCATTATTTTTATTTTCCTCACACCTTAAATAGGTAAAACACCGACTTTAAATCGCTAGGCCAGAACCGAAATCCTAACTGCCAACGACTATATGAATGAAGCGAATCCTCTATGGGCTCCGAAAAAGACCTGAGCACTGAAACTGTAGGGAATCAATGTTCAACTTTTCCAAGCTTAGGAAGAATCCTATCAGATCCTTTCAGCAGGGTTCAATACCCTAGGACAATTTCTTTTTGATTACGCAACTGTCCATCTGCCTATCAGTCTCTAGAAATCCTTGAAACGGAACGTCTATCGGTAGAAATGCTGGCAAGGGTCGGCAGAATCCACTTTAAAACTCGCTTTAAAGAACTATCCGCTCCCGCCTTGCAAAGCCAGCTTGCTGAAAGCAAACAAACTTCTTAAAGACGGAAGCGGTCTAGTCGGGTCTTCAGGTCAAAACCAAACTGCTGGAAGGAATCCTAGCAACTTAGCTTCGACTGATGTCAAAGCTAGCTCTAAAGAACAGCCCCAGCACACAGCTGGTTTACATCAACCTGGAGACCCACGCGCATATCACTAATACTCATGGGCATCACCTCCTGTATTCCTAAACGGATTTGTGTTGAGTGTGCAGGTAACTCGGTCACCTGTAGAGATAAGATAGCACGCCTTTTTTGCTGTGTGTGGAGGCAGCTCAAAAATCTAGTGCAGATAGACGAAAAAAGCTGTGCAGCCGATGGCTGAAGACTAGTGGCAAAGTCAATAGCAGCCAAAGACTCTATTAAGTCTTGCGTTCCTTAAAGAGACGCTGTAAAAAAAGAAGAGGCACTGTAAAAAAGAACCTTTAGAAAGGCACTTTTTTCTTGGCATCTCGGCCACTTTCAAAGTCCAGTTCCTTCAGCTTCTTTAAGATGCGGGTGAAGTACTCTTTCAAATAATCTTCAAGGGTCGTTAGCTCTGACTTATCTATACCAAAGGTTTCGTAAACTTCATCCATCGGCGCGTCCATCGTTTTTCCGCTAGCGCTTACTTCAGTGAACGCCAGTCGGTCGGCCAAATCCCAGGTCCACTCGAAAAAGGCAGCTACATTGCGAGCCCCTTGAAGTAGGGCCGGTGGCATATTCGAAACGTTGGCATTTTGCTCAGACAGGCGCTCACATAGCCGAATAATTTCATAAGCACCCCAGGCTCTAGTGCCAGCCAGTGGGAAGGTTTTGTTTTCGGCAGCGGGTAGCTTCAGCGCCTTGACAGCAAACTTAGCAATATCTTGACTGTTCATATATGCGATAGAGCCTGCCTCGCCCATTACCCAAACCGACTGCCGCTCTAGAATAGGGATGGCGTACTGACCCACCAAGCCCTGCATAAAGCCGCACGGCCTAAAGATAGTGTAGTTGAGCCCAGACTCTCTCAGGAAAGCCTCCACGCAGTCTTTGATTTCCATTAGGGGGACGGTGGGGTATTCACCCGCACCCAAAATAGAAAAGAACACAAAGCGTTCGACGTTAGCGGCTTTAGCAGCTTTTATTAGCGCTACTTTGCCGTGCCAATCGACGTCATAAATCCCTTCTTTTTCAGCAGGACGTGATGTAGACGCATCAATGACCGCGTTCACATCTTCAAAGCATGGCGGCAAACTATCCGGGCCCGTTAGATCGGCTTTTACCAGCTGAGCGCCCCACTCTCTCAGAAAGCTTGCCTTCTGAAAGTTTCTTACTAAGCATTTGACTTCATAGCCTTCGTCTAGGGCTCGGCGAACGATCTGCCTGCCCAATGTGCCAGTTGCGCCAATGACTAATAAGACCATGAGGTAAAGTAAACAAAACTTAATATGCTTCTCAGTCTAGCAGAAGTCGCTACAGCGGCAACTGCATCGATCGTGAATTTCTCGACTTGGAAAAGGGATGAAGCGGTCGCTTACTCTTCACTGCCTTGAACTTTTAGCATTAAGAAGCCGACACTGAGGCCAACTAAAGTCATGCTAAAGATAAGTACCGCCGTTGAAAAAATTTCGCCTGCCATTTTCTGATATCTCCTAATTTTTATAAATCTAATTTTTGCAAATGAGGTCTCAGAGAAGAAAAGCCCGTTGGCTCGCCTTCCTAACGTTCGTCACAACGTTATTGAGATGAAGGATTAGGCACTTGCGCTCTATCCTTGCGTCACCGTTATTTTAGAGTGTTTTGGCCCCGTACCATAGATTTTTATAGAGCATGAGTAGACAGTCTTTTGTAAATATTAAAAACATAAGTGGCAACCGGCCAAAACTGGTGATGACGCTGGGTGATCCAGCAGGAATTGGGCCAGAAGTGGTGCTTAAAACGCTCAGCCAGCCACAGTTTGAGCAGCAGGCTGAGATTGCGGTTATTGGCGATCGCACCCTTCTTCAGCAAACCTACAGCCACCTTCTTTGCGCTAACCCAAACGCCATTCTCAGAAATCCGGATACGCTCAGCTTTATAGACATTAAAGTCCCGGCCAAAATCAGTGCAGGCGTTGCGACAGGCGTAGGTAATAGCAGCAGCGGGGAAGTTGGGTTTCAGACGCTGCGACAGGCGATCGCACGCACCCTTGCAGGCGAGTTCGACGGTATTGTCACTGCCCCTATTGCCAAATCGGCATGGCTCGCAGCTGGGCACCGCTACCCCGGCCAAACCGAGCTGCTAGCAGAAATGTCTAAGACACAGCGGTTTGGCATGCTGTTTGTTGCTAAGTCGCCTCGCAATCAATGGAGCTTACGAACCCTGCTGGCAACCACCCACATTCCTTTAAAAGAAGTTCCACAGGCACTAACGCCTGAGCTGATGACCTTAAAGCTGGCGCTTTTAATCGAATGCTTACAGCAGGACTTTGGAGTGAATGAAGCAAAGATTGCGATCGCAGGGCTTAATCCTCACAGCGGCGAACAGGGGCAGCTTGGCCAAGAAGAGCAAGACTGGCTCATTCCCTGGATGCAGCAGCAGCAGCAGCAATTTCCTCATATTCAGCTAGAAGGGCCCGTGCCGCCAGACACGCTTTGGATACAGCCCGCCCAGGCATGGCACAGTGACGCCCATCCTGACAAAAAAGTCGCCCACGACGGCTATCTCGCGCTCTATCACGACCAAGGCTTAATTCCAGTTAAGCTCCTCGCCTTTGATCTGGCAGTCAACACCACTATCGGGCTCCCATTTATCCGCACCTCGCCCGATCATGGCACCGCCTTCAATATCGCAGGCCAAGGAATTGCCAGGTCTCAAAGCACTGAAGCCGCGTTAGAGCTAGCCATAGAACTGACAACGCAAAGACTTTTGGCAGGGATGGCGGCTGGCAGGGACTCCTAGCACTGAAGCCATGAAGGACGGCTGGCAGGGACTGCTGGCAAGGGCTGCTGAAACGGCCATCTGTCAAAACAAACTGAGCTGGTCTGGCGGCGGCGCTAGCTGAGTCCAGGGCAAAGGCGGCACTGGCACCTCTGCTGCCTCCAACTGCTCTTGGAAATAGCGAGCCACCCTAGGCGACTCTATCTCCATCGGGCAGTGAACAAAAAAGTAAACCTGCTTACCGGCGGCTAGCCACTGATGAATCTGCGATACCCACTGGGCCAGATAGTCTTGATTGCGCAGCAACCTCGGATGACTGATGTAGCGAACAATGGCAAAGTCAGCCGTTATCTGTGGCTGCAAGGGCACCTTCGGCTTACGCCGATCAGAGTGCAGCTGCGGATCCACGTCGCCTTCTGCTTCCTGGTCATACATCATTCGACTGTCCAACAGCACACGCCCCACGCTTAGCCGGGTCAATAACGCTGTCAGTCGCTCAGACTGAGGCGTTTGAAACCAGCCCAGATGGCGCACCTCCACAGCAATTGGGACAGACTGACGAGGCCATGCTTCTAGAAAAGCAGCCAAATCTTCAAAGGCAGCAGGACTATACCTAGGTGGCAATTGAATCATGATGGGCCCTAAGCGATCGCCTAGCCCCTGCATCAGCTCACTAAAAGCGTGCGCCGCTGGTAAATGCGCCATCAGCGGGCCCTCATGCGTCACGCTGCGAGGCAGCTTAGGGCAGAACCGAAACTCAGATGGCGTCTGCGTCACCCACCGCTGCACCATCTCAGGCGAAGGCACCGAGTAAAACGTAGTATTGCCTTCTACGGCCAGCATCCGCTCACCATACAGCCGTAAAAAGTTCGCTGGCTGACTTTTTTGGGGATAAAAGCTGCCTACCCAGTCTTTAAAGGCCCAAACCGCACAGCCCATCCGAAAATTGAGCATGGAAAAAATGGAAGTTAAAGAATCGTCCACGCCTGTATTCAACAGCATCTCAACAGCACCAGTCTCAACGGCACTGTTCTCAGCAATCTGTAAGAATTGAAGGTGTGGGTATCTATATAGTAGAACGCAACTTCATCGCTACTCTCGACGTCTAGCCTATGGTCTTTCCTCGTATCCGTCCTGATTGGCAGCTTTCAGAAAATCAAGCTACTTCAGAAAATATCTTTTTCAATCGCAAAAAGTCTAGAAGGCGCTTTCTCAAATCAGCCATGAGCGCAGGCGTTGGGTTAGGGGGTGCGATCGCACTCAATGGCTGTCGCCCATCGCTCAAAGAATCTGACCGAGCTGAATTTGAAGCAACACTGGGCCAGAAACTTCCCGGCATCAATACCAATCCAAACTTTGCATCAGTCGCAAACAGCCCAGTTACCGAGCAGCAGTACGCCAGCAGATTCAACAACTTCTACGAATTTGGCGGCACTAAAAATATCTGGAAACAAGCCCAAGATCTACCCTCTGAAGACTGGAAACTGACCGTTGGTGGCCTAGTCAATCAACCCAAAACCTATGACGCGGACGATCTGCTCAACGTTTTTCCGCTAGAAGAACGAGTGTATCGATTTCGCTGTGTAGAAGCCTGGGCGATGGTCGTTCCGTGGCTAGGATTTCCTATGAGCAAGCTCATAGAAGCTGTGGACCCCAAGCCCGAGGCTAAATTCGTTCGGTTTGAGTCCTACTTTGATCCAGCCGTGACACCGGGGCCTAACGTGTCCTTTTCTAGCCTACCCTGGCCTTATCAAGAGGGTTTGAGAATTGAAGAAATGGCTAATGAGCTGGCCTTTTTTGCAGTGGGCGTTTATGGGCGATCGCTGCCAAAACAGCACGGTGCCCCAGTTCGAATGGTGATGCCCTGGAAATATGGCTTCAAAGGGGCCAAGTCCATCGTCAAAATTGAATTTGTTGCCGAGCAGCCCGCGACCTACTGGAATATGATTTCGCCAGACGAATACGGCTTTGAAGCTAATGTGAACCCCCAAGTACCGCATCCTAGGTGGTCGCAGGCACAAGAGCGCCTGATGGGTGCAGGCAGCGACTGGGACTGGGAAAAACAGCCGACGCTGCTCTACAACGGTTACGGTGAATACGTCGCGAATCTGTATAGCTGACTTAATCTAAAGCTCTTGATATACAGACACTCTAAAGGCACGTCAGATGCATGAGCACATCGCAATCCCTCACTATCCGGCAGTGGTGTGGGCCTTTCCCTATCGTGGAATGCAGATAGAAATCACCACAACGCGCCATCACGATCGGCAGATCTATTCTGCCTGGGTGACCTATGCGACAGGCAGCGCGGTGGCTGTGCCTCGTGCAGATAGCCGAGAAATAGCGATCGCACGGGCAAAGAAATGGATTCACACTCACTTCAGCTGGCCTACTGACAGCGACTAAAAACATAGCTATGTAAGGCCGCTACGCAAAAACACGGATACAGGTCAAGAAAATATGTACTTTTTTTGATGCGTTCCCGTATATCCATGCAATTACTCAGATACACAGACTACACGCCGGGAATATTAGAACCACGCAACTTAACTGCAATCTTCTCCTGACTTAACCGGAGTTTGCAGTCATGCGTTTTTCGATAGTTCACAGGCAAGCTATGACCTCCCAAACTTCTGCGCCTAAGACGCTGCTCCAGCAGATAGGCCTATTGCTCACTGGTTCAACTCGCAACCCTGCTACCCGCGCAGACTCACGCCAGCAGCCTCAAGCAATCGAGGTGCAAGTGATTCCGCCCTTCTTACCACCGCCCGTCTTTATCGACTATGCCGCTGAAGGTGACGAACCTGCAGATCTCGCACTCACTGAGCTTATCCCGGTTGGATTACAAGCGCTCAACCTACCCCACTGCCCCACCCAAGCCAGTAAACCCCCAGCAAATAGGGCCTGCGCGCTCGCCACACGCCCACTTACTGAACAAGAAGTTGTCGCAGCCGAGCTAGCCGAACTCATTCCGCTTGATCTTAGTAGCCTTGATAGAAGTCCTGGCAGAACTTTTGGCCAATCAACTAATTCGCCCGCTAGCAGTCCTCTACCGAATCTGGCAAGCTTAAAGAGAACCCGAAAACGCACCTGTTTGAGCTCGAATGACGCAACACCTCACAGACTTAGGGCGTAGTCGAAAGCGCAGCTAAGAGACTGCTCACACGCCAGCTAAAGGCTTTCTAGAACTGTCTTAAAAATCTCAAATCGCTGCTATACAGCCGTCGAATATCATCAATTTTGCTCTGCACCATGGCCAAACGCTCCACACCGAGCCCAGCTGCAAACCCCGAATAAACTTCTGGATCACAGCCCACCGCTTTGAGCACATTTGGGTCAATCATGCCGCAGCCCATCACTTCTAGCCACTGTCCCTGCCAGCGCACGTCTACTTCTGCCGAAGGCTCGGTAAAAGGAAAATAGCTAGGGCGAAAGCGCACTTCAATCTCACCAAACAACGCCTCTAAAAATAGCTGCACCGTACCGCGCAAGTCGGTAAACGTAATGTCTTTATCAACAGCAAAAAATTCTATTTGGTGGAAGACAGCCGCATGGGTGGCATCGACCGTATCGCGCCGATAGCATCGACCGGACGCCAGCACCCGCATTGGGGGCTGGTTGTTTTCCATATAGCGAATTTGGGTGTTGGACGTATGTGTTCGCATGAGCTGACCACCCGGCAGATACAGCGTATCTTGCATGTCGCGAGCAGGGTGATCAGGTAAAAAGTTCAGCGCTTCAAAGTTGTAATAGTCGCTTTCAATTTCTTGGCTTTGGGCAACGGTGTATCCCAATCCGACAAAGATATCTGTTATCTGGTCGATGATGCTGTTAATCGGGTGAATTCGGCCCTGTGGCTGATAAACTCCTGGCATGGTTACGTCAATTGTTTCAGCTTCTAGCTTCGCCTTGATTTGGGCAGCTTGCAGGTCATCTTTGCGCTGCTCTATTTGTGATTGCAGTGTCGTTTTAGCTTCATTGGCTAGTTTCCCAATCTTTGGACGCTCTTGGGCAGATAGCTTTCCCATGCCGCCCAAAACTTTGGACAGATCGCCTTTTTTACCAAGGTATTTAACCCGGACCTTATCGAGTTCGTCTAGGCTCGCGGCAGCGGTAATATCGTCGGTTGCCCTCTGTTGAACGGCCCCTAGCTGGGACGCTATCTGCTGGGACTCAATTTCGGATGATGGCATGTCGCTTATGGCTATGAGAACAGGAAAAAGGAAGGCGGGAAGATGGGAAGCAGAAGAGAAATCAGCGATCACTAACAGCAGGAAAGACGCTGGAGAATTTGCAAATTAGTCTATGGTAACCTGCCAATGAGGTCTAGGCACTGTAATCCTTTGAATTTCAGTCCTTTGAATTTTCAAATTCGTTTGGCGCGCTCAATTCGTTGAAGATAATTCTATGAACATATTGGTAAGCAATGACGACGGTATTTTTGCGTTGGGCATTCGGGCGTTGGCAAATGCGATCGCTACAGCGGGACATACTGTGACGGTGGTTTGCCCAGACAGAGAACGTTCTGCAACAGGGCACGGGCTGACACTACACAGACCGCTTAGGGTCAATCAGGTAGAAGACGTTTTTGATTCAGCAATCACCGCCTGGGCTTGTTCTGGCACGCCGTCCGACTGCGTAAAGCTAGCGCTTGATGCCATTTTGCCAAAGCCCCCTGACTTTGTACTCTCAGGCATTAATCACGGGGCAAACCTAGGCACTGATGTGCTCTATTCGGGCACCGTTTCGGCAGCGATGGAGGGGGTGCTAGAAGGCATACCTGCGATCGCCATCAGCCTGACAAGCTTTGCCAGTAAGGATTTTCAGCCAGCCGCCGACTTTGCGCTCAAACTAGTGGGCCAGCTAGAAAAGCACCCTTTGGCGCTGCCTATTTTGTTGAATGTTAACGTTCCCCCCGTCAAAGCTAGCGAGATTCAGCCGCCTGTTGTCACTCGGCAAGGGGTTAGGCGATATTTCGATCAGTTTGAAAAGCGGGTAGACCCTAGAGGCAAGACCTATTACTGGCTAGCAGGCGAGGTCATGGAAGAAGGAGATACTGAGCTTCTATCCCCACCGAACACGCCGCCTAGTGAACTAGAAAAGCAGATTACAGCGGTTGGCAATCAGTTCATGACCGACGTACAGGCTATCCAGAAAAATCACATCACGATTACCCCGCTACAGTCGAACCTAGCGGCCTATACAGCGCTCGAATTTATACACAGATGGCAGGCGAAAAATCTATAGACGAATTGACTAAAAGCACGCTTTTTTGATGATGTCAGTCACCTATTCAACAATTTCAAAGCCGTATTTTTACTGATAAAAGCTGTTATAAAATATCTGTAGAAATTAAATCAATCGATATCGAGACCTCCTTATTAGCCTTGGGCATTCTGCAAGCAGGTAGTTCCTTAGTTTGTTTTATATATGGCGGATGCAGCTTTCTTCGCGGATGAAAAAGCACAGCGCTGTAGAAATAGACGGTCATTCCGCTAACATCACCTCACGTAAGGCTCATGTCAGATCAGCGCGATCAGTTTTCGATATGCTTTTGGGGCGTCCGGGGAAGTGTAGCTTGTCCCGGATCGACTACCGTTCGATACGGTGGCAATACGGCCTGCATTGAAATGAATGTGGGCGGAGAGCGGCTGATTTTTGATGGGGGCACAGGCTTACGGAACCTGGGCCAAAAGATGTTGGACGAAATGCCTGTCAGGGCCAATATGTTCTTTACGCACTCGCACTGGGACCATATTCAAGGATTTCCGTTCTTCGTCCCTGCATTTGTCCCCGGCAATAAGTTTAAAATTCACGGTGCGATCGCGCCCAACGGCTCCACGATTGAACAGCGCCTCAACGACCAAATGCTGCATCCCAACTTCCCGGTTCCGCTGCAGATTATGGGCGCAACGCTAGAATTTTGCGACATTGAAGTCGGTGAAGTTGTCAGGCTAGGTAATATTGAAATCAGCAATGCTATGCTCAACCATCCTGGAGAGGCAATTGGGTATCGGGTGAGCTACCGCGGCCATTCCATCGCCTATATCAGCGATACAGAGCATTTTCCAGACCGGCTAGACGAGAATGTCTTGGCGCTAGCTAAAAACGCAGACGCCATGATTTACGACTGTACCTACACAGACGCCGAATATTACGACGAAAAGTCCAGCAAAATTGGCTGGGGCCATTCTACTTGGCAAGAAGCCGTCAAGCTTGCAAAGGCTGCAAATGTGAAGCAGCTAGTGATTTTCCATCACGATCCGACCCACACCGACGAGTTTATGGACGATATTGCTCGCCAAACATCCATTGCGCTGCCCAGCAGCATTGTGGCCAAAGAAGGCATGGTGCTAGAGCTGCTGACAGAAAAAGAAGCCAGCACGCCTTTGAATCAATCCGCTGTGGCAGCCATGGCTTGAACCTGCCGTTATGATGTTGGCCTGTCATTAGGCTGGCCTGCTGTGACAGGCCGATAGCTTTTAGTCGACCAGGATTTGTACCAGACTCTATTCGAGCAAAGTGACCAACGCTATATGTGTCAGAATGTGAAGCGTGTGGATTACTTCTTCTCTTCAGGCGGCCAAAGGCCCCACGAATATAGCGCTAGGCAACTTTGACGGCGTGCATTTGGGCCATCAGCAGGTGATGGCCGAGGTTCTGCGCGAGTTGCCCACAGCGACATCTGTCACAAATGCGTTCAGTAACCAGGCTGTTGTAGCACTCCATAATGGCGATCGCACCGCTGGTCACAGCCAGTTTGCAGACGGTCAGGTTGCAGACAGTCAGGTTGCAGACAGTCAGGTTGCAGACGGTCAACATACAGTCAATACGGCGGAGCAGTCCCTACTAAAGACACCGATAGACGTTGAGCTGCCACCGTCCGGTGTGTACTCAACGGTGGTCACCTTTTCACCCCACCCACATGAATACTTTTCAGGGGTCTCTCGGCCACTGCTAACACCTGTTGCCGAGAAAACCTGGCAGCTCGCTCAGCTCGGCATCGACCAGCTGATCATGCTGCCTTTTAACCAGGCACTGTCTGAACTCAGCCCAGCGGATTTTGTAAAAAAGGTGTTGATTAAAGGGTTAAAGGCTCAGAAAATTAGCGTGGGCAGTGACTTTCACTTTGGCAAAGGGCGTAGCGGCAATGCTCAACAGCTCACAGATATTGCAGCAGAGCAGGGCATCCCTGTCGTGCAAGTGCCCCTCAAGTATGAGCAGGGCGATCGCATCAGTAGCTCCCGTATTCGAGAAGCCTTGCGCTTGGGCCAGCCAGAGATAGCGACTCGGCTGCTCGGTCGTCCTTACATATTGACCGGGCGAGTCATTACCGGTCAGCAGCTAGGCCGCACCATTGGCTTCCCAACCGCTAACTTGCAGGTTCCCAACAACAAGTATTTACCCCGCACTGGCGTCTATAGCGTGCGCGTATACGGCCTAACAACGCGCGCCTTGCAGGGCGTGATGAATATTGGCAATCGGCCCACGGTGCAAGCCACGGTGCAAGGTCAAACTCTCAGCATCGAGGTGCACATCTTAGACTGGGCGGGTGATCTGTATCAAAAAATGCTGACCGTGAGTTTGGACAATTTTATTCGTCCTGAACAAAAGTTTGACTCACTCGATCAGCTAAAAGCTCAGATTGTAAAAGACTGTCAGCAGGCAAGGCTCTGCCCAAAAGGCTTCTAAAAGACGCTGCCGACAAGCCCCAAAAAACTGTCAGAAAAACGTATCAATGGATATCTGTCGTTTGTCCTGCAAAAAACTATCGGCCTGTTCACCCCGTCTTAACCTGATAGCAGTATTCTCGCTTTTAGGAAAGTTTTTTTGAACCGGCAAGGGAGTCCATACAACGGAATATGAGCTTAAAACGGCGACATTTTTTGCAATTTTTAGGGGCAGCCGCAGGAACTTCTGCGCTCAACGCTTTTAGGCCAGGCATTGGCCGCGCTGCTGAAGGAGCTAGCACCGGTACGCAGATGCCTGTGAGCCCCGCCACGCGTCTCGCACAAACCCAGTCTTTTACTCCTATCAAAGGGCCAATGCCCTATAGTGCGGTCGGCATCAGCCCAGAAGATCAGTCGATGGCCTACGCAGAATATGCCATTCAAGATGACATTGTGCTTCCAGAAGGCTTTACTTACGACGTAATTGCTGCTTGGGGAGATCCGGTTGGTGATAGTCGCTTTGGCTATAACAACGACTATCTTTCTTTTGTGCCAACTGGCCCAGAACAGGGCTACCTGACAATTAACTTTGAGTACGTTAGTAGCGACACTTGGGCACAAACGTACGAGAGCGTTTTGGGAAAGACGCTGCCGTTTAGCGATGTTCTTAGCGCGCTAGAAGCTACAGAGAGTGAAGTTGATGCCTTTTCGCTGCCGGACGGTGACTCGCTCAAAGCGATGATTGCAGACATTTCTAAAGAGGCACTGCTTGACCAGGGAATGGGCGTGATTGCGATTAAACGAGAGGCTGATGGCCAGTGGGTGCGATCGCCTAGCGCAAATGACCGACGCATCTCTGGCATCTCTGGATTAGAAGACGGCAACTACCTGAAATCATCTGGCCCTGCCACTGCCATCTTTGAAAAGACTGATGTAATTGGCTATACCGATGGGCTTGGCACCCAAATCATTGGCACCTTTGGCAACTGTGCTGGAGGCACGACGCCTTGGGGCACCGTACTCAGCGCCGAAGAAAACATTCAAGATCAGGTGCCTGAAGGTATCAACAGCGATGGGTCTTCGCTATCGCCAAGTACGACTGCTTTTAACGATGGTTTGGACGGCCAGGGTAACGTGCTGGGTTTAGCCGGTAACAAATACGGCTGGGTTGTAGAAGTTGACCCGGCGAACGCAGCAGACTATGGCACCAAGCACACTTGGCTGGGCCGGTATCGTCACGAGGCAGTCGGAATTCGAGTCGAGGCCGATAAGCAGCTGGCGTTTTACTCAGGGTGCGATCGCCGAGGCGGCCATGTCTATAAATTCGTCAGCAGTGGCACTGTCAGTGACCCAACTGACAAATCCAACTCTCAGCTATTAACAGACGGAATGCTCTACGCAGCTAAATTTGATGCCGATGGCACCGGTAGCTGGATTCCGCTAACCGCGAGCACCCCGGTTGACCCGATATTACCTAGCAGCGTAGCTGGCGGCATGGTGACCTTACCCAAGCGCCCAGAAGGCGGCTTTGAGAAAGTAGAAGAAGATGCCCTCATCGCTGACTTTAGGTCAAGATTTGCCACTCTAGGCGATCTTTACACGGGCAGCGAGCTAGAAAAGCAAGGCGCGATTTTAGTGGATGCGCACTTTGCGGCCAACGCTGCGGGGGCAACGGCAACAGCTCGCCCCGAAGATACAGAAGTCGCTGAAGACGGCACGCTGTTCATTGCCTTTACCTCGGGTAATCCGGGTGGCGACGGCGGCCCGGATGCAACGATTTTCGTTGGGCCCAATGGTGAAACTAGCTACGAAGAAGGCTGGGTGATGAAAGTTACCGAGACAGAGAATGAGCCTGCGGCTATGACCTTTGCGTGGGAGATGATAGCAACCGGTGGAGAGCCTGCGGAAGGTGGCCTTGGATTTGCTAACCCAGATAATTTAGAATTCGATACGCAAGGGAATTTGTGGATTGTCACAGATATGTCTACTAGCACTCACAACAATCCCACCCCGGCCCGGCTGAGTGATGCTGGAGAGAGGCTACCCGGCAAAGACCTGCTAGGTCTGTACGGCAACAATTCGCTGTGGCGAATTTCGCTCTCGGGTGACCAAGCAGGAGAAGCCAAGATGTTTGCTTACGGTCCAATGGAGTGCGAACTGACAGGGCCTTTCTTCACAGCAGATAGCACGACGCTATTCTTAGCTGCGCAGCATCCTGGTGAACGCAACGGGACAAGGGTAGAAATGGCGACTGACCTGCGCGATTTTGCATTGCAAACAACAACGGGTAAAAGCTTCGTGCAAAAGCGGGAGGTTCCACTGGGTTCTAACTGGCCAGCGCGAACTGAAAACGCATCGCCCAGACCTGCGGTTGTCGCTGTGCGCAAGGTGGATGGGGGTGCGATCGCGTAAAAGCACAGGCCCATAGTATGTGGGCTATAAAACACGGGCTATGATATTGAGCGACTCTACACTCATATAGCCTGTCGCAGTTCATAGCCCCATGTCTCTTTCTTCCCAGCTCTGGCAAGCTAACCAAGACTTAACCAACGCTTCCCTACAGAGCCCATTCGTCCAAGGCATCGGCGACGGTTCCTTACCAAAGGAAAAGTTTGCTTATTACGTTGGCCAAGACGCCTTTTTCTTAGAAGCGTTCGCGCGTGCCTACAGTATCGCTGCGGCCAAAGCTCCTGACTGGAAAAGCTTTCAGATTTTCCATGAACTAGCAAACGGCGTACTCCAAGAGCTAAACCTTCACCAAGGCTACGCTAAATCCTGGAACGTAGATATCAAGAGCGTCACCCCCAGCAGCACAACTCGGCAATATACAGATTTTCTACTTGCAACAGCCTGGAGTCAGCCTGTCGGCGTTACCGCTGTTGCCATGTCACCCTGTATGCGGCTATATGCCCATCTCGGTCAAGCACTAGCAAAAGGTGGCAACCCATCTCATCAGTATCAAGATTGGATTGCCACCTACAGCAGCGACGAATTTGAGCCTTTGGCCCAGCAGCTAGAAGCACTCGTTGATCAGCTTTCTACTGACACTGCCACTACACGCTCCACGTACAGGTATGCAATGGTCTGTGAAAAAGATTTTTTCCAAGCCGCTTGGGAAAGTTAGCTCCTTATCTTTACAATCTACTTTCTTGAGCCTATTTTTCTAGATCTACTTTTCTAGATCTACTTTTTCAGCCCTACTCTTCCACATACATCTCAGGCTCTATTGCAAAGTTATTCAGGCGACCAGAATCATCTACTACATAGCCATCTGTCGTCTTCAAATCGCTATCAGATTCGCTCGCCTTGGCAGCTTTAATATCTTCGCTGTCTTCTTTAGGAGTTCCCCCTGGAAAACTCTTTGTGCCTTTTGGCTGAACAGCCTCGCCCACTGGCTGAGAAACCTGTACCGCCCACTGATCGCCAGCAGCGCCTTTACCAGGCTCAGCATCTAGTTTCACATCTTTATTCTGCTCAGTTGTCATGTCTTAGTTCCTTTTGCTCATTCGTGACATGATCTACTGTAAGACTTAGGACTTTGCAAGCGGTTCCGCCATCAGGTGAGTATGCGCTCTTTCTGTAGAGCGAGATCTGTGGAGCGAGATTGGGGACAAGAAAAGTATCGCTGTAAATTTGAACAAGCGTTGGTAAAACGGCATTGCTAAATAGCAGGAGGTACTAACCGTGGCATGGTTTGTCAAAATAGAAAAAGGTATCGTCGATAAACCGAGATTTGATCAGTTTGTAGGTGCTCATGTGGCTTACGTCAAACAGCTTGTCGAAAAAGGCCACCAGGCACGAACGGGCTACTGGGCCAAAAGAGGAGGCGGTATGCTAATTTTTACAGCCGAGTCTATGACTGAAGCAAAATCTATAGTAGAAGCTGACCCGCTGATTGCTAATGACTGCGTTATCTACGAACTCCATGAGTGGTGCATCGTCGCAGGGTAAGACCGACTTCCCAATCTAGCAACAGCTCTACTGACTGCTTTTTATTCCTTTCCAGAGCGTCTACTTTCTACAACATTTCAACTCTCCGTCTTATGGCCAAATCGACTCAAACCAAATCGGCGACCAAAACCAGCGGCGGCATCAAAATCGTGGCGGATAATCGTCAGGCCCGCTATCAGTACGAAATTCTTGAAACCTATGAAGCTGGTGTCGTGCTCACGGGTACCGAGGTTAAGTCTATTCGTGAGGGCAAAGTCAACCTGCGTGATGGCTTTGCCAACGTTAAGCGTGGAGAGGTTTGGCTGCACAATGTGCATATTTCTCCGCATAGTATGACGAACCTAGCGTTTAACCACGAGCCCAGGCGGATTCGCAAGCTGCTGTTACACAAGCAGGAAATTCGCAAGCTGATCGGTCAGGTGGAGCAAAAAGGACTGACGCTGGTGCCGCTGAAAATGTATTTGAAGGGGGGACGGGTCAAGGTGAGCTTCGGCTTGGGACGTGGGAAAAAGCTACACGATAAGCGCGATAGCCTGAAGAAAAAGCAGGATAACCGGGAGATGGCAAGAGTTATGAAGACGGCCAATCAGTAGAGAGGCTTGCGTCGGTTCTTGCCGCAACTATCCTGCCGCAACTATTCTGCCGAAACTATATGTAGCGATCGCTCGACAGATGCGTTTTGTACTAAGCCTCACGCGTTGCCCGATCAATGGTGGTTACCACCTGCTCATATATTGCCTCGGCTTCTTCGGGCGTGTTGCCAATGCAGGTGAGTCCAAGTTTGCCGTGCTCGCTAAGGCAGCCCATCAGGTGAAAAACGACGCCAACTCCATCAATAGAGCTGAAGTGTAGCTGCTCTCCCATGATGATATCCATCAGATCGTTAGGCAGCAGACCTCGGTAGGCATCTTTTTGCAGATTGTCAGAGGCCCGGTAGCATTTTGCCTGACCGTTTTTGGTATAGAACTTGCCGTCTTTTAGGCTGTAGGTGCCATTTGTCAGCAGCTTTAGCGCCATGAAGGGGTGGGTAGTACCGCCTTTGCGCAAATTAACTTCAATGGCCTGTAGGTCCCAAGGTTGGTCTGGGTTATCGGGCTGGTGCACGGCAATAAAGTCTACGCTGTAGCGCTCTAGGGCACCTTTGGCGGCCAAGTTTTCGCCGACCTTACGACCCATTTCCTGTAGCGCTAGCCGATAGGCGTCGTCGGCAGGAAAAGTGCAGCCTAG
The DNA here is from genome assembly GCA_963833005.1 of uncultured cyanobacterium. Classification (GTDB taxonomy): domain Bacteria; phylum Cyanobacteriota; class Cyanobacteriia; order Phormidesmidales; family Phormidesmidaceae; genus Phormidesmis. The sequence goes on from CAWHWK010000009.1 coordinate 476,040, forward strand.
AAATATTTGACCGTCAGGCCCGCCGAGGACTTGATCATGTGTCGATAGGATTTCGACGTCGCCTCTGGGTGTGACGCGTCCTTGTACGCTAGGTGAATATTTTTCGTCACCTTCGATGAAAGCTTCTGCGATCGCACCCAGCTCTGCAATCTTCTGCGAAAACGACGCCCAGCTTTCGGTATTGCATTGAAACCGCAATTGCGGAAATGCCGCCCCAATTGCCGCTGTCCGGCTCTGACGATCGGCCTTATCTGGTGCTACTGCGGCCAAATCCGCAAGCGACAGTAAAGCGTTCCCTTCGCCCGAAAATCCCTCATTCAGCTTAATAACAATTCGCTTTAACTCTGGCTGTCGTTCCCACAGCGCGGCTGTCAGATTCGCCAGTTCTGCAACCTCGTGCGTCAGCTCGCTACCATCAGGCAGCGGAATGCCGCATTCTGCGAAGATCTGGCGACTGCCCCCTTTGGTTCCCCAGTAAAGCAAATCCGGATCTAGCGCTAGCAGCGGCAAGTCTAGCTTGAGCGCCAGCTCTTTCTCCCGTTCAGTGGAGTTGTAGCAGGTCATGTAAGCCTCGTTGGGCTTTATTTTGTCTTTAATTCGGCGGATCAGGCGCGGACGGTCTAGGATTTTTTCGGTGAGCGATCGCAGCGAAGAGTCATACGTTGAAAATAGGTCTAGGCGATCGCGCGCATGAGAACTCGGAATACCTGGCAAAAGCTCCAGATAGTAATCCACCACACTAGGATGCAAAGGCTGAGACGTCACATAGATTAGCCGCGTTTCTGGATTACGCAGCCGAATCAGCGAAAACAGCAGCCGCTCTTCATAGTGATGCACCCCTCGCACCTTTCTTAACTCCGCTTGATCCAGACTTAAAGAGGGCACCACTAAAATCTGCCGAGGGCTCCGATCAAAATCATCAATTGACCGCCAGCGCTCCTTTAGCTGAGTTTGCAGGGACTTAAACCTTTCGTCAGCCGTCTGAGCGTCGGCCTCAGCATTGGCCTGATGGTGAGTAGAGACTGGGGCAGGGCTCATCTGAACCTGACTGATACGGGTTTCGGCAGTGGCCATAAAAACTCCTCTTGGATCAAACAGAGGCTAATAGCATAGGGCAATTACTCTTAAAGCTGAATCCTTACAGGTAAGTAGGCTAAGAGCTATGCGCTGACGCCTGCGCATACGCCTCAGAGAAAGAGTCTTGATTCGATCGAAGCGTTGACGCCGACGCAGATAGCCGACGCAGCTAGTAGAAAAGCCGCTGTGATCAATTGCGATCGCAGCGGCCTAGTTCACTTAGGAGATCCGAGAACGGAACGCTATAAACGCTGGGAAATCCAGCTAAAACTGTTGCCCATAGAATTGTTATGGGTCAATCTGCAAACTTTGCTGAGGCTGCAAATACGTAATCATTTGCTCTACCCCACGCTGAATTCTGCGCGTGACGGTCATCGGGCTTACTCCAATACGCTCAGCCACTTCCTTACGCGAAAGTCCTTTAAAGAAGACAAAATCAATTGCCGAACGGGTCTTCTCCTCTAGCTGGTTCATTGCCCGCTGAATCTGCTGGCGATCTTCCTCTAGTCCTTGCAAAAGCTGATAGTGAATATCCGGTAGCGTATCGCCCAAGGTGATACTCGAATCAATCTGATGGCAAACGGTCGCATCTAGGCTCAGCGGCATCCGGTTCTTGTTTGCCAGCTTAACCTGACGCCATTCTTGAACAGAGACTGAGAGCGCTTCAGCCATTTCGATATCAGAAGGCTGACGACCATATTGACGGATTAGCTCGGCTTGACGTTTTTGGCCTTCCTTTTGTAGATCTTGCCAGCGGCGGGGAATCTTGACTGTAGTGCCGCGATCGCGCAAAAAATGCAGCATTTCCCCGCGAATATAAGGCACTGCAAAAGAACTAAACGCACAGCCCTGACCTGGATCAAACCGTTCAATAGAACGGATCAGTCCAATGTAACCAATTTGCTCGAGATCCTCATAAGGCTCAGCACACTGATGGCTGACCCGGTGAGCAATTTTACGAACCAGTCCAGCATTAAGCCGAACCAACTGATTGCGAAGTTTAACTGAACGATCCACCTTATATTGCATGAGTAACTCCATGCCACGGGATCGAAGCTGCGCTGATTTAGATTTAGAAGAAGCCATATTTAATGCAGCAATAACTGCGTCGAAGCGATGTTGCGTGAATTAAATTCATTCTCGGGAAGAGACCCTGTTGTTACCATCGTTGAAACACGGTAGTCACTTAAAACACGCTCCGAATACTTAGGCGGATACACGCATAACAGCTAAAACCTGGCCAAATCATAAACACTGCCAAAGCCCGGCTTGAAAAGACCACAGGCTTTGATAAGCGTAGTTTTACGGATAGGAAAATATCACGTCATCTTTAGCTTTCAATTTGCTGACGCTTCCCAAAGAGGGTGAAAACGCACGTTGATTATCACCGAGTTTTTACGGGAATCGAGTATGTTTTTCGCACCGTTTATTGCAGCACTTTCCGATAGCTAGACCCTCGGAATAAATGCAAACAAGGCAGCGGAATAAATGCAAACAAAACAATACTAATTACTTAGAAAAAGCCAAAAAGAATCTGCACAAAAAAACGGTAGGGGAAATCCGTAATCGCAAACCCTCAGGGAATTCAGTACACTCTAGGGTAGAAAACTTATGTGAGTAGCTACTTTCTATGAGCAATACCAGCAACTTCAGACAGGCCATTTCAGATGCCAAAGGGCAGGCACTCGTTGGTCCTAACGTCATCGCCAATGCCCTGCCTTACGTAGGCGGCGGCCTTATCCTTACCGCGTTGGGGACCTTTGGCGGGCTTAACGTACTCAGAACGAACCCCGGCATATTCATGCCGACCTTTTTCGTGGCGATCGTGGCACAAATCGCCCTCTTCTTCATCGCCCAAAATGTAGCCAAAAAAGGCAACAACGCGGTTGCACTACCGTTGCTAGCGACCTATGGACTGCTAACAGGCTATACGCTCAGCGGCATCGTATCGGTTGCGCTGCAAAGTAGCGGTGTTGGGATACAAGGCGTTGGCTTTGCGGCGTTTGCCTGTGGACTTACCTTTATTGCGGCTCGCCCAATCGGCTCCAACCTCTCTGAAGAAGATGGTATGGCGCTGACGAAAACGGTTCAGCTCGGCATTATGGCCCTGGTCGTCGTTATCGTCGGCCAGTTTGCCCTCAGCTTTTTTGGCGTATACGCACCTAATTTTCTTGAGATCGCGATCTCTGCGATTGGTGTCCTGCTCTTTGTGGGTGCAGCCGTTGTAGATTTCTTTGTGCTGCCTCGCACCTACACAGACGATCAGGCCATACCAGCGGCCCTCTCTATGTATCTGACGTACATCAACTTGTTTGTATTTATTCTTAGACTGTTGATTGCGATTAACGGCAGAGACTAAACTGTTACAGTTGCCAAAAACTTACCCCTCCTCTTGGACGATGGTTCTAGCCGGTTCGGCTAATCGGTTTAGTAGGAGGGGTCTCTTAATCGAAGTGCCTTAGCAAAGCATTAACTCATCTATGTTTGACACCGTTACGCTTAAACGAGAGATAGACGTGATCTCAGAGCGCCTGGGCAAAGCTCAGGAGTATCTTTGACGTTCCGGCGCTCAATGCCAAAATCCAAGACCTAGAGCAGCTATCCGCGCAGCCTGACTTTTGGGATGATCCAGAAAACGCCCAAAAGCACCTGCAAGAGCTAAGCGACTATAAAACTAATCTCTCTCAAGTCAGCGGTTGGGAAACCGGGCTAGAGGACGCTAGCGCAGGTCTAGAGCTTTTAGAGCTAGAACAGGACGAACTGCTGTTGAATGAAGCAGAAGCTACCGTCCGCAAGCTTAATCGTGAGCTTGATCAGTGGGAGCTACAGCAGCTGCTGGCTGGCCCTTACGATAAAAAAGGAGCCGTCTTATCGATAGATGCGGGAGCAGGTGGAACTGACGCTCAAGACTGGGCCGAGATGCTTCTGCGAATGTATACCCGCTGGAGTGAGCAAAACGGCTATCGCTTTAGCCTCATCGAAAAATCTGACGGCAGCGAGGCCGGGTTGAAATCGGTCACGGTGGAAATTGAGGGGCGCTATGCCTACGGCTACTTAAAGGGTGAAAAAGGCACACACCGCCTAGTGAGAATTTCGCCTTTTAATGCGAATGGAAAAAGGCAAACTAGTTTTGCTGGTGTAGAGGTGATGCCGATTTTAGATGAAAAGGTGGAATTAGATATTCCTGATAAGGATTTAGAGGTCAAAACCTCACGCTCTGGTGGCGCAGGTGGACAAAACGTCAACAAGGTAGAGACGGCTGTGCGCATTACGCATTTGCCGACGGGCATTTCGGTACGCTGTACGCAGGAGCGATCGCAGCTACAGAACAAAGAAAAAGCTATGGCGCTGCTCACCTCAAAGCTGTTGATCATTGCTCAAGAGCAGCGAACCCAAGCGATCGCCGATATTCGGGGCGATATGGTAGAAGCGGCTTGGGGTAATCAAATTCGCAACTACGTCTTTCATCCCTATCAGATGGTCAAAGATTTGCGCACTGAGGTAGAAACGACCGCCGTTTCAGACGTGATGGATGGCGATCTAGAGGCTTTTATTCAAGCTTATCTAAGACAAGAAAATCAGCTTTTGCAAGAGAGTAGCCTATAGCAAGCAGCTAGCTCTCAAAATCGCACTTCAAGACCACCTTCAAGACCGCGCTTCAAGATTACTCGTTAGAAAGAAGGAAAGCCCCATTATGAGCACCGACCCATCAGGGACTACTGCCAAGAGCATCAGCCAGCCAGCCGCCAAAAAATCTACGTTAAACGAACCCACCCCCAGTTTCATCAAGCTGGCCATGCGTAATATGGTCAGAAAAGGAGGGACATCGCTCTACCACTTTTTTCTCTCCTTTGTCGGGCTGTTGGGCCTGTTAATCGGGCTCGCTTATCTAACCCGCTAGCGCTAGCGCTATATCTCTGTTTCGATATGTCTATAAAGATAGAAGCTTTCGTAGAAGGCAGTGCCCTTCTCGCTGATAGCGTCAAACCTAATAATCTTCTTAATGGCCTCACTAATGATCTTAGTGCCGATGCGTATCAAAGCTGGCTCTACACATGGCTAGATGAGCTAGATCCTCAGCTCTCTCCGATTGACGCTTACGAAGTTAGCCTGCGCCTAACTGACGATAGCGAAATTCAACAGCTCAATACTGACTACCGGCAGCAGGCCAAGCCTACAGACGTGCTCTCTTTTGCCGCGCTAGAAACGGCTTTTCCGGGTACAGAAGCACTGCATCAACAGCAGCCTCTGTACTTGGGTGATATTATAATCTCAGTTGAAACCGCTTCCCGACAGGCTTGCAAGGCTCACCATTCACTTACGAAAGAACTTGCTTGGCTGACTGCCCACGGACTTTTGCATCTATTAGGCTGGGACCACCCAGACGAGGACAGTCTGGAGAAAATGCTCGACAAGCAAACACAGCTACTTAGGCTTGTAGACCTTTAAGGCTGCTTTTAGTTGAAAATCTTTTTTCCCAACAGCTTAATCTTGGGGAAGAACTGGTCCGAGTTGAACCATGCGACAGGCAATGTTGGCATATAAATTGGGCAACGTTGATCTGTCGAGCGATTCTATCAGTCGGCTGCATCTTTGAGCAATCGCCATCCTTTCTTGAGACGCCATCAGGCCACATCTGCATATGTCCTCCCGTGATAGCCAGTACTCTTCCGCCCGCGATCGCAAGCTCTCTGAGCGCCGTGCACTCTCAGATGACTCGCATTTAACCTCTCAAAGTCAGATTCGTTCTCAGCTTTCTACTGACATCGCGCCTCTAGAAACAGACTCTGAAGCTTTGGCGCGATCGCAATCTTGGACAATTGCCCCCAACCTTTTCAGCAGCTTTAAGTATGCCTGGGCGGGCATTGCCTACGCCTTTCAAACCCAGCGAAATTTTAGAGTCCATACTGGTGTTGGCATAGTCGCTATCTTGCTGTGCTGGACGCTAAGCGTTTCTCGCGTTGAAGTCGCCATTATCTGTCTGACGATTGGCGCGGTCTTGGTGATGGAAATTTTGAACACCGCGCTAGAATCGCTGGTGGATCTGACGGTTGGGCAGACCTATCACGAGCTGGCAAAAATCGCTAAAGACTGTGCGGCAGGCGCTGTGCTGATGGCCGCTATCGTTGCGTTGCTGATTGCAATTTTGATCTTCGCACCACCGCTTTGGGCGCTGCTTTTATCTCAAATCAGCCAGCTCTAACCCTACAGAGGGCTTCCCAAGTTACCAAAGGGCTTCTCAGGTCATGAGTCAAGCCGCGAACCAGGCAAAAAATAGGTATTGTGTCTTTAAATACTCATAAGCCCACTCGCTAAATCCATGATTTTAGTAATCGATAACTACGATAGCTTTACCTATAACTTAGTGCAGTATTTAGGTGAACTCGGTCAAACCCTACCGATTGCTAGCGAGATTGAAGTTTTTCGCAACGATCAAATTACGCTAGAAGAGATTGCCCAAAAAAAGCCCGATGCCATTGTGATTTCACCCGGACCGGGTACGCCCGACGATGCAGGCATTTCACTCAAGATTATTGAAGAGCTAGGGCCCACCCTGCCGATTCTAGGGGTTTGCCTAGGCCATCAAAGCATTGGTCAGGTTTATGGGGGCAAAGTAGTGGGGGCAACCGAACTTATGCATGGCAAGACCTCCCCGGTTCGACACAGCAATACGGGTGTCTTTACCGGCTTGGCAGATCCGCTGACCGCGACCCGCTACCACAGCCTGGTTATCGACCCAGAAACCTGCCCAGCCGTTTTAGAAGTGACCGCTTGGGTGGACGATGGCACCATCATGGGTGTGCGCCACCGCGACTATCCTCATATTCAAGGGGTACAGTTTCACCCTGAGAGCGTGTTGACAGACTCAGGCAAAGAGCTGCTGAAAAATTTTTTACTAGGGCTTTAAATCACCCGCGTTGATTGCGTCCGCCTAGACAATCCGCCTAGATAAACTGTCCTAACTCCGCTGTGCTGAATGTCACACCATGCGGCACGATAAAAGAACCCCCGGAAAAACTAAGGACATTATGAATCGGCGAAATCTCCTGAAATATGCAGGCGCAACGTTAGCTAGCACAGTCGGATTAGGACTCGCTTCTCGGTATCAGTCTTATCAGGCTCAAGGTGAACCCTTAACAATCACGGCTCTAGGCCACACTGCGTTCTTGTTTACCGGTGGCGGGCAGCGAGTTTTAGTCAATCCGTTTAAGGCGGTTGGATGCACCGCAGGCTATACAGAGCCGACAGTCGGCGCGGATTTGGTGCTGCTTAGCAGCCGCTTATTTGATGAGGGTTTTTTGAGCGATCGCTATGTCAACAATCAGGTGATTGATGAGCCGGGCGACTACACCATCAGCGGGGTCGAAATTCAGGGTGTGAGTATGCCCCACGATCGGCTAAATGGTCGGCGTTTTGGCAGCAACATTGCTTGGGCATGGAATCAAGCAGGCGTTAATGTTGTGCATTTGGGCGGCGCAGCAGCCCCAATTTCTATTGAAGATAAAATTTTGCTAGGTCGCCCAGACGTGTTGCTAGTGCCAGTAGGTGGTGGGCCCAAGGCCTATACGCCAGAAGAAGCGGTTGAAGCGGTGCGATCGCTCAATCCCAAAATCGTCATCCCCACGCACTACCGCACGCAAGCTGCCGACGCGGAAACTTGCGATATCGTCGGTGTTGACAGCTTTACTACGCTCATGTCTAGCACGCCTATCACCCAAGGAGACAACACACTCAGCGTCAGCGCTAGCAGCCTACCGAGTGAGGGAATGCGGATCGAAGTTTTGAGCTATGCTTTTTAAATCAAGCATTGTAAAGAAATAAGAAAAAACCCATGCAGAGCGAATATCGTCAGCGTCGAGCAGCTGTGCTAGAGGCCCTAGGTCAAAGCACAGCTATTTTTTGCAGTGCGCCGACAGCCGTTATGCACAACGACGTTGACTACCTATACCGACAAGATAGCAACTTTTTCTATCTTACTGGATTCGATGAGCCCAACGCGGTGGCAGTGCTTGCGCCTTCTCATGAAGAACATAAGTTTGTTCTATTTGTACAGCCAAAGGACAAAGAGAAAGAAACCTGGAGCGGCTATCGGACGGGTGTTGCGGCTGCGAAAGAAAAGTATGGGGCTGATGAGGCTTATCCAATTGGCGAGCTAGACGAGAAGCTGGCCGAATATGTTTGCACCGCGCCGAGTCTTTACTATCACTTTGGGCACGATCAGGCTTTTAACAATCGCATTATCCGGCTGTGGCAGCATCTGTTGATAAAAATGACCAAAAAGGGAACGGGCCCGGCTGCTATTGAAGATTCTAAGCTGTTGATGCAGCAGTTTCGGCGGGTTAAAACGCCCTACGAGGTCGAAAAAATTCGTCAGGCGATCGCGATTAGTGTAGAGGCGCACAATACGGCCCGCGAAATGGCTCGCCCTGGTCTGTACGAGTATGAAATTCAAGCGGCTATGGAAAATATTTTCCGCCGAGCCGGTGCTTTAGGCCCTGCCTATCCTTCTATTGTCGCTAGTGGAGAGAGTGCCTGCATTTTGCACTATGTGGAAAACAACAGGCCGCTCAAAGAGGGCGATCTGCTGCTGATTGATGCGGGCTGCGCCTACGAATATTACAACGCAGACATCACGCGGACATTTCCGGTGGGCGATCGCATCTCTGAAGAGCAAAAGATCATCTACGATCTTGTGCTCAAAGCGCAGCTCGCGGCTATCGAAAAAGTGCAGCCGGGCCTGCCATTTAACGACTTTCACGACGCGGCAGTCAAGGTGATCACAACCGGGCTAGTTGAACTGGGTTTGCTTCAAGGTGATGTCGATGAGCTAATTGAAGCGAAAAAGCACAAAGCCTTCTTCATGCACGGCACAGGGCACTTTCTAGGATTAGATGTGCATGACTCAGGCATTTTGCGCAACCCTGACAAAACGTGGAAGCCGTTTGTCCCTGGCAATATTGTCACCGTAGAACCCGGCATTTACATTGCGCCAGACTACGAACCGGATAAACCTAGAGAAGGCGAGGAGGATAAGTATCCTCAGCCGCAGATCGCAGATTGCTGGAAGGGGATTGGCGTTCGGATAGAAGACGATGTGCTCGTCACTGAAACAGGCAATGAGATTCTGACAGCGGCTGTTCCCAAAACGCTGCCTAGCCAAGTAGTAGGTGCGATCGCATAGCCCTCATACAAATAGTCTCGGGCTCTATAGCCCCTAGTCCATAGCCCCCCAGGTCTACAGCTCTCAGTCTACAACCCTGCCTTGAACGCCTGTCTGTAAAAGGCAAAAAGGCGAGGCATATCAGAATGCCAAGCTTTATGCAACAAATTTGAAGTTCCCTATAACTTCGCGGATTGTCCAAACTGTTTGTTGAACTACGAAAGTAGGATACAAAAGGATTGTCTGAGACACAGAAGGATTTTTTAGAGCGGCACTTTTTTAGAGCGGCAAAGAGGAAAGCCAAGTTGTCAGAACACGAATAGTTGTTACAGACAAAAAGAAACAGGGCAGGCTATTGCATGGAAAACGTAGAAATAACTGGATTTTCTCCAACATACATTTTCGTAAAAATGCGTGTTCACTAATACATAAGTAGCTTCAATGATTGTCAGGGTGAGAAGGTAGGTAGATTAGAAAATTCAGTGCCCTCTAGTCTGACGCTAGTCTAACGCTGAGTTTCTAGCCCTTTATTTCAGCTGATCTTTGTACTTTGTCCTCAAATTTTCATTTCTTTCAAATTTCTGGATTTACAAATTGCTGACAAACCATCACAGTACTTACAGGTAAGGCTCAGTCAGTTTATTCAGTTCGTTTTTTAGTCAGGTTACTTGGTATTGAGGACACACACTGTGAGATGGCATCGTCTACTACCCGTCGTATCTTTGGCAGGCGCGCTTTTACTAGCGCTCCCTGTAGAAGCGGCGCGGCTACAGTTCTGGCGATTTGACCCGCAAGAAAACCGGCTAACCTTTACCACCGATGACAGTATTCATCCGACCGCGCAGCTGATTTCTAACCCAACTCGCCTGGTGATTGATATGCCAGGGACCACGCTTTCCAGCCCAGAGAATATGGCGATGGACGGCGCGATTAAAGAAATCAGAGTGAGCGCGCGCGATGCTGAAACCACACGCTTAGTCGTAGAGTACAACTCTGGCTATACCCTCGATCCAGCCCAAGTGCAGGTGCGAGGAGAAAATCCACGACAGTGGTCAGTGCAGCTACCAGAAGCGATCGCAATCGACGCTGCCGAAGATACCGCCGAAAGTTCCCCTGCCGAAGCCGATTCTGAAGAGCCCTCGACAGCATTAGCCGCGTCGCAAGCGGGTTCAAACGTAGTCAGCAATCGTCCCGTACAGGGCGCGAATACCCGCATTCAGGGCGTCACTGCGACTGCGGATGGCTTTTTTATTAGAACGGCTGGCAATAGCGCGCAGCTAGACACCACCCTAAACGTTAGCCGCTTTGAAGAAGAGGGTCAGCGATACATCACCTTAGAGTTTGATCAGGCATCAATAGCGCTAGGGCTAACGACAGCAAGACTGCCCAATAATCGATATAGCATTAGCAGTTGGCGAGCCGAGCAGGTATCTGCTGACCCTGCTCGCGTTCGTATCACCCTGGCACTAGCCGAAGAAAGCCCTGATTGGGAGATTACGGCCAGCGAAGGAGGCGTCGTGATTCTGCCTAAAGATGTCTCTATTAGCAGCGTGCCAGATGCAGGGGCTCCTGCACCTAGCGAGGCGACAACAATTGCTAGTGCCGATCGCCAGCCGCCGGGTACTCGGCAGATAGAAACTGGGGAACTGCCCACCTTGCCTAACGGTCGCTTTACGGTCGTACTAGATCCAGGTCATGGTGGACGAGATCCGGGCGCAGTGGGCATTAATGGGCTGCAAGAAAAGCAGGTGGTAAATGATATTACGCCTCAAGTTGCGGAGATTTTGCGGGCGCAAGGGGTCAATGTCGTGCTGACGCGCGATCGCGATATGGAAGTAGATCTGGCTCCTCGCGTTCAAATCGCAGAGCGAGTCAACGCCTCTATTTTTGTGAGCATTCATGCCAATGCCATCAGCATGAGTCGCCCAGATGTCAATGGCTTAGAGACCTTTTACTCTTCTGACGCGGGTCAGCGATTAGCGAATACGGTTCACAGCACCATACTCAGTGAAATGGGTATGAGCGATCGCCGAGTTCGCAGCGCCCGGTTTTACGTCATTCGTCAGACCTCTATGCCTGCTATTTTAGTCGAGACGGGCTTTGTCACTGGCGCAGAAGATTATCCAAACCTAGCTGATCCGGACTGGCGACAGCGGATGGCCAGCGCGATCGCTCGCGGCATCTTACTACACTTACAACGTGGCATCTAAACAGCGCGGCACATAGACAGCGCTATTATATTTTGTTATTTCTGCTCTGGATGCTGAACGGCCTCACAGGCAACGCCTAGCTTACCTAGATAGCGAATCATCTGGTTCAATCGGCCCTGGCTTCTCTGATTAAAATGCAGCGCTAATCGCGGCAGTGATGCTGTCTCATCGCCGCGCTCCATATCAAACGCAGAGACTTCTCGAATCTGTCCTCGCGTCAAAATATCAGAAAACGCCTCGTTTAGCCGGTCAATGCCACCAGGACACAGTTCAGCTTTTAGTCGAATCACCAGCTGATCGCCAATGTAGCAGCTAGAGTGATACATCCGATAGAAGCTTTCAACCGATTCTAGCGCCTCATCAATGCTGTCAGTCAGGTGGTACAGGCTAGTATCGTCAGGACTAATTAGGCCCTGATCGAGCAGGCGGTTGCGAATATAGTAGTCCCAGCTTTTCCAGTAGTCACCGCCAGGCTTATCAATCAGAACAAGTGGCAGCGGGTCGGCTTTGCCGGTTTGAATCAGCGTCAAGCACTCAAAGGCTTCATCTTGAGTGCCAAAGCCACCTGGAAACAGCGCGATCGCATCACTCTCTTTCAAAAAAAACAGCTTACGGGTAAAAAAGTACTTAAAGTCCACCAGCTTGTCATCGCCTGACATCACTGGGTTGGCTCCTTGTTCAAACGGAAGCTGGATATTGAGGCCAAAAGAGCGATCGCGCCCGGCCCCTTCATTACCCGCCTGCATGATGCCGCCGCCTGCACCCGTCATCACCATAAAGCCCTGCTTTACCACCCGCCGCGAAAACTCAACCGCCATCTGGTACTCAGGCTGGCTGCTCGGCGTTCTAGCAGAGCCAAACATCGTTATCTTACGCGTATGCCGATACGGATAAAAGGCCTTAAAACCCTCCTCCATATCCAGCATCGAATGGCTCAAAATTTTCCAATCGAGCCGTTCGGCTTCCTGATTGGCCATCCGCACCAGCGTCTCCATAATCTGCGCAATCAAAGCGCCATTCTCCAAACTTGGCAGTCGCTCCAACGTCTGAAGAAGATTTGCGCGTAGATGGCTCTGCTGTGAACTATTAACCCCAGAATCAGAAAAAGAACGAGCATCCATAGTAAAAAACTAGACATCACAAAAAGCAGCATAACAAGCCGATCAACAAAAGGCTCTAGCAGTCGCTAAAGCCTTTTAACAGCAGATCCTCTTTTAGCCTATTCTCAGGTGATAAGCTCAGAACATTGGTACAGCTGGGTTTAATTTAGCTATATCAACGCCTTAAAGATACTTTTCTAATGTGTTAGCCAAAGTCGTTTTTGGCACCGCGCCCACAACCATATCTACTCGCTGACCACCTTTGAAGATCATCAAAGTCGGAATGCTGCGAATACCATATTGGCTAGCAACACTGGGGTTTTCGTCAGTGTTGACCTTAACAACCTTTACCTGACCGTCATACTGTTCGGAAATTTCGTCAACGACAGGAGCAACCATCCGGCAGGGGCCACACCAAGGAGCCCAAAAATCCACTAGGACCGGGGTCTCGTTTTCCAAAACTTCTTGCTTAAATGTCGAATCTGTGACCTGTGAGGCTGACATTACTTTAAAAATCCTTAGTCACTCATGTAATTAGAATCTTACCATAGCCAAAACCTGCCCTTAACTTAAGCCTCTACAGATTTCTTACAGATTAGGCCAATAGGAACAGGCGCAGCAAGCAAAAAGGTAGGAGACAACGCTAAAAAAAGGAACCGCCCAGATTCGAAAATCTGAGCGGAGTTTGGTGTGAGGAGTGAACGGAAACTTGCGTCTCCGCTTCACCTAATTGTAGAAGACTCTTTGTGATTTGCCATCATCTGATCGACCTATCAGAGACAAGTCTTGAAAGTTCAGTAGACATTACCGCTTTTTCTACCGGGCACCCCCCGTATTTTCTCTGAATCCCATAGACCGTCTTTTCTAGAGAAGCTTACTTACCCATTCCTAGCTGCTGGGCCTTTTGGTAAACCTTTCCTTCTGTTAACAAAGAAGGCGCAATCACTACTTCAACCTGCTGCATCTCTTTGAGATCTTTGGCCCCCAAAGTGCCCATGCTAGTTTGAATAGCCCCTAAAAAGTTGTGAGTACCGTCGTCTAACTGCGCAGGCCCACGCAAAATTTGTGCGAGCGTTCCTGTAGTTCCAACCTGAATTCTAGTCCCCCTAGGCAAAACCGGGCTAGGCGTCGCCATGCCCCAGTGGAAACCTCGTCCGGGCGATTCTTCGGCCCTGGCAAACGGTGAGCCAATCATCACCCCGTCTGCCCCAGACGCAACGCACTTACAGATATCACCGCCAGTAATTAAGCCACCGTCGGCAATGATTGGGACATAGCGTCCAGAGGCTTTTTGATAGTCATCTCTAGCAGCTGCACAGTCAGCCACCGCAGTGACTTGCGGCACACCCACCCCTAAAACCCCTCTAGAGGTGCAGGCCGCACCAGGTCCAATGCCGACTAAAACGCCTGCCGCACCTGCCTCCATCAGCTTCAAAGTGACTTCGTATGTCACACAGTTGCCTAGCAGCACTGGCATCGGCATCTCTTTGCAAAACTGGGCTAATACCAGTGGAGATACAGTCTCGGGCGAAAGGTGATCGGTAGAAACGACCGTTGCCTGGACAAACACCAGATCTGCCCCGGCATCGGCGACCGTTTTTCCGAACTTGACGGCACCGGCTGGCGTCAAGCTCACCGCCGCAATTCCACCTTGTGATTTGATTTGTTGAATGCGCTGTTTAATCAGATCGCCTTTGACTGGCTGAGCATACAGCTCTTGCATCAAAGGGACGAACTCACTTTTACCCACCGCCGCAATCCGATCTAGCACCGGCTCGGGATCTTCGTAGCGGGTCTGAATGCCTTCTAGGTTCAAAACACCTAGTGCCCCTAGTTGAGATAGCGCTACTGCCATTTTTACATCAACTACACTGTCCATAGCGCTAGCAATGATCGGGATTTCTCTCGATATGCCACCGATTTGCCAGCTTGCATCTGCGAGCTGTGGATCTAGGGTTCTAGCACCAGGCACCAAAGCAATTTCATCGATTCCGTATGCACGTCTGGCTGTTTTGCCACGACCAATTTGAATGTTCACGTCCGTATCTGTCCCAAGGAAGCATCTAGCTAGCCTATCAAAGAAAGAAATGGATTGCGCAACGGGGTTGAACCCACCAAAGTTATTTGGAGAGCAGATATCTGGAAAGCAGATATTTAGAAAGCAGATATTTAGAAAGCTGTCGGTGAGATATCTGTTTGAGAGTTTCTCTAGACCCAGTAGAATGCTTAGAGTCCTCTTGCGTGAGTGGTCTCCAAGTTTGTGAATATCTCGTCTCTTAAGTTTTTCAAGAATTTACGAGCAACCAACCGCCAGTTTGCCGTGATTGGGCTAGGTCGCTTTGGTCGGGCGGTTTGCCTGACGCTGCATGGAATGGGATACGAGGTGATGGGAATTGATTCTAATGAGAGTCGGGTTGCCCAGGTACTGACAGACCAAATCGCGGCCCATGCGGTGCAGCTAGATTCAACGCAGCCATCGGCCTTAATCGAGGCGGGCATCCCTGATTTTGATACGGTGATTGTGGCGATTGGCAACTATGTGCAGGAGAGCATTATTACAACGCTGAATGTGAAAGAAGCCGGGGTGCCCAATGTGGTCGCGAAGGCATCTTCTGAAATTCATGGCAAGCTGCTGGTCAGAGTCGGCGCGGACCATGTGGTATTTCCAGAGCATGAGATGGGCTGTGAGCTGGCGCGATCGCTCACTCGCCCTGGCATTTTAGACCGGTTTGAGCTAGACCCTGATCACAGCATCGTAGAAGTAATGGTGCCAAAGAGCTTTCACGGCAAAACCATTATGGAAGTTGATCTGCGCAATCACTACGGGCTGACGCTAATGGCAATTAGCAAAGAGGATGCCAAAGAAGATGACAACGACAAGTTCATCATTAACCCTAGCCCGGTAACACGGCTAAAGGCAGGGAGCTTGATGGTGGTCATTGGCGATAATACTGGAATCGATAAGCTACCGGTTTGATAGCGGGCGTACAAATAGCGGGCGTATAAAAGATAGCGCATGAAAATTGTTGGGTTAATGAGCGGGACATCGGTCGATGGAATTGATGCGGCGCTAACCGAAGTTTCAGGTGAGGGCTATGCAGTTTCAGCTGAGCTGATACGGGGAATAACCTATCCTTATACAGATGAAGTGCGATCGCAAATTCTGTCTATCTGCGCTGACGAGCCAATTACACTAGCAGCCCTAGCTGAGCTAGACGACGCGATCGCCCGGCACTTCATTGCAGCTATCCAAGCACTCAATGTGGATCTCTCTACCGTCGAGCTAATTGGATCTCATGGGCAAACCCTTTACCATCGCCCGCCTCAAGCTAGCGCGCTAGGCTATACCCTGCAGCTCGGACGCGGCGACCTCATCGCCCACATCACAGGCTGTCCGACCGTGAGTAATTTTCGGGTTGCTGATATCGCCTTGGGCGGGCAAGGTGCACCCCTCGTTCCGATAGTTGACGCCTGCTTGCTGAGCTTGCCCCACCGCGCCCTCGCGGTGCAAAACATTGGCGGCATTGGCAACGTGACCTATCTGCCCCCCTGGGACAAGCAAGGAGAGCTGCCAACAGACGTCAAAGGCTGGGACACAGGCCCTGGCAACGCTCTTATAGACTGGGCTGTGACCAAGCTTTCTGCTGGCGAGAAAAAATATGACAAGGACGGCGCGTGGGCATCCAAGGGGACACCCTACCAGCTACTGATAGAGCAATGGCTACAGCAGCCTTTTTTTCAACTAGAGCCACCTAAATCTACTGGCCGTGAGCTTTTTGGCGCAGACTATGCGGCCCGCTGCTGGCAAGACGCCAAGCGATATCAGCTCAGCGACGAAGACTTCTTAGCGACCTTGACAGACTTTACCGCCGCCACCATCGAGCTGAGCTATCGCCAGTTCTTGACGCCAATGCCCACAAAAGTCCTCATTGGCGGCGGCGGTGGTCGTAACCCGTACTTAATGCATCGGCTTCAGCAGCGCCTCCCTGCCGTAGCGGTGAGCACAACCGATAGCCATCAGCTCAATGGCGACTATAAAGAAGCGATCGCATTTGCCATTTTGGCCTATTGGCACTGGCATCGCATTCCAGGAAACTTGCCAAGCGTTACAGGTGCAAATCGAGCGTGCCTACTCGGTCAGCTATGGCAGCCTTAAGCCTTCCCAAAGCTTTTTAAGTCCCCGTGAAATCTCTTATGACGGTCTAATGACGGTCGTGGGCATCCTAAAGTACTGGCAATAGCGCTAGTATTTGTCGCATCAAAGGAATCTCTGCTGTGGCCCACAGCTTTTTACTTGAACCTGGTCGTTGGAAACTTCAGGGCAGCTGGCTAGATCGAGAGGCCCTGCCAGTGCCAATCAAAGGCAAGCTTTTAGTGGCATGGAAGCAAACAGACTGCTTTATGGTAGCCACCAAACTCTCTTTTCTAGACGATGAGCAAGACGATATAGTGCTGCAATCTCGCGGTCGAATCACAGCCCAAGAGAGGCAGTACACTTTTGTGCTACAGCACAGTCAGCTAGGACAAGTAGAAGGTGAAGGTTGGATTGCACCTAGCTCGATTGTCCAGCGCTACTGGAGTCTAAACGATAAACAGCGCCGCACGGGCTTTGAAACGCTCCGTCAAATTAGCGCTGAGCGCTATCACTTTTCAGGTGGCATCATGGCTGGGCACTATCTGACCAGCACTTTGGAGGCGGAGCTCATTCGCCAGTCACCATGACAGATCCTAATACTGGCCGCAAAATCTCTAACCGCTACGAGCTAATAGAGTCGATTGGGCAAGGCTCTATGGGCAAAGTTTACCTAGCAGGTGATTCTTTATTAGGTGGCGTTCCTGTTGCCGTCAAATTTTTATCACAGACGCTGCTCAACGAAAATATGCGCGATCGCTTCTTACGAGAAGCCATGACCTGCGCTCAGCTTGGGCAAAAGAGTATGCACGTTGTGCGGGTTACCGACTATGGCGTCAACGAAGACGAAGTCCCCTTTTACGTTATGGAATACCTCAAAGGAGACAACATCGGTCAAATTGTTCAGAAGCAACCCCTACCAGTGCCTAGATTCCTTGGACTCATACGCCAAATTCTGCTGGGGCTAAGGACGGCGCACAATGGCATCTTGGTAAAGGGTGAAATGGTTCCCATCATTCATCGCGATATTAAGCCCAGCAACATTTTAGTAACCTCTGATCCGTCCATGGGTGAGCTGGTAAAAATTTTAGATTTTGGAATCGCAAAGCTAATGCAGGCAGGCGGCGAACAAACCAGCACCTTCATGGGGACATTAGCCTACGCCTCTCCAGAGCAAATGGAAGGCCGAGAACTAGACAGCCGCTCAGACATTTACAGCCTAGGCGTGATGATGTACCAAATGCTCTCTTGCACGCTGCCTGTAAAGCCCAAAAACAATACGTTCGGTAGCTGGTACAAAGTTCACCGATTAAGTGAGCCCAAACCGCTCACACACTTTAAAGTGCCAAAAGCATTGGAGGAAGTGGTTATGTCTTGTCTAGCCAAGCAGCGAGAAGATCGGCCCGACACAGTCAAAGACATTTTAGCCGCCCTTTCCCCGTTAGAAAAACGGTTCGGCTCGGGTTTTCAAATATCTCAGCGGATTAATGCCACCCTCTTAAAACTGCCTGTCATAGAGAGTAAAGAAGAACATATAGACGGATACGACGCGCAGCAGAACGGGAAATCTACCGCATTTTCTAAAAATTCGAAAGCGCTGCTAGAACACCAATCAGAAGATCTTCCTTACTTACAGCAGACTTGGCCCATAGAGATGCCCATTGCCCAAATTGTGTTTCCTCGGCTGATTACCCAAGAAAACGACACCACCCCATCGCTCTGGGCAATGATGCCCACCACCGAAATCGAGCAGCGCATTCGTAGCACCCGCTACAACAACTTCATGTGCACAATGACCCCTCACCCTATGGTGCTCTGGCTCACCGCGCTGTACCACAAAACGGCAGGGCCACGATGGCTACCCTGTTATCTCGATCTAAAGGAAGCCTCCTCTCAGGTAATTCTTTGGCAGCTTGCCCAGGTGGGTCAATACCGCCTTTTGTTTTTTTCAGAAGACGCACCCCATCAATGCATGCAAGTAAAGTCTCTCAACATAGCCAGTAGCCAGCTAAAGCTTTTAAAAGAATGGGCTATCAATGCCCGTAACTTTCCGGCTATTGGCGATCCACAGGCCAGTAAAGCGCTACTCAAGCAAGAACTAGAAAGTAATCTCAAGCCCAAAATCCTGATGAATTTTGAGTCAATGTACTCTGATGCGTAGCCTGGCGTTGACGTGTCATCAGGCTCTTAGGCCATGGCTACATCAACGCTGCCGCAACAAGCTTTCTGCGGAAGGACTGAGGCAGTGGCTTTCTATAAAAAATTTTATCAGGGGCATTACTTCTGACGCGGAAAGTGCACAATTGGATGCCAGCTTGCTCTTAATAGTGCATCCGTAAAGCTGGGTACGGCAAAATCCAAAATCCCGCCGCTTTTCCCCGAATACACAACAATTGCCGTAATGTCGTGATCGTTTCCAGAGTTCAGAATTTCCTTAACGGCGTTGCCAGAGCGTACTTCAGTCAAAATCTCAGTTTTAATCTCTGTACCAAAGCCTTCTAGCTCTGATTTTGCTTCACTAAGTTCGCGCTGAGCCGCCTTGATCAAGTCTTCTGTTGAAATACGCCCCCGATTATCAACAATCCAGCTCAGTAAACAGGTTTCTAGGGCACAGTCTGGATCAGCTTGAATTCTAGACTTGATTTCGTTGAGTAGATGCTTGGCGCTGTCGCTGCCGTCGTAGGGCAACAGCAGATAGTTAAATATATTTTGAAGGCGGTGAGAAAGCTCTGCCTCTCGGTAGGTAGAGATTAGCTGTGGCCGCACGATCAGTATGGGAAGGTTTACTGAATCGACTAGGCCCATAGTAGTACTGCCAAATATCTTTTCGTTTAGGGCAGAATGAGCAGGCATTCCAGAAAAGACAATATCAGATTGATGCTTCTTAGCGGCTCTAACGATATTATCGCTAGCCCGCCCAGAAGCAACCTCGATTTCGACGGTCAGACCCTCGGGCACAGATCTCTTTGCCTGACTCAGAATTTCTGTGGCTTTTCTAATTTTTTCGTCATCGGCACAGGGAATCTCACGGGAGGTCATTAGCGGCACGCTGTGAAAAAATACAATGTGCTCTAAACCAGCTTTAGCCAAATCAGGAACAAACTTGACTAAGCGCTGAAGACTATCTGAAAGGTCAGTACAAATGAGCGCACGCTTGAACATAGGATTGAATCCAAATAATTTCTCTAAAGGGAAACAGCTTCTACTACACACAGCTTTGACATATCGCTTTGGTCACATAGCTTTAACCACATAGCTTTAACCACATAGCTCTGCGCGTTTTTTCAACAGGCAAAACTGTTGGTACGTAAAAGCTGAGTGCATAGCTAGCTACAGCTTACGCCATAGCTAAAGGCTGAAGACGACCTAGGGGATTAAAACTTCGATCAGTCGAAGTTACTGATCAGGCAAAGCTGCGTGACAAGCGCTTTACAGTAGCCTCTAAAGGCTAAACATTGGCGAGAAGACACCTAGCTGATAGCAACAAGCGCTCTGAATGTTTTGGAAAGAGCAATAGTTAACAAGACATTTTATAACAAGACACCTTAAGGGCAACTCAACAGTATCATCCCTAAATAAAATAGGGATTACCCCTACGCAGTAGAAATTTAAAGGACACCGATTGCCACTGCCGTAATGTTGTCACGCCCACCCTGTGCTTTTGCCGCTGCAACCAAGGCAGACACAGCGCCTTCACAGGTCTCAGCCAATTGAAGATGATTAGCAATGACAGTGCTCGAAAGCTCTTCTGTTAAGCCATCGCTACACAGCAGCAGCCAATCTCCTGACTGGGTCTCGACTCGCTGCGTCTCCACATTAGATAAATCCTCACGGCCAACACATTGAGATAATACGTGCCGCCACGGGTGACTCGCCAAATGGTCTGTAGATAGCTCGCCTGATTTCATTGCTTTAGCAACCCAGGTATGGTCTTGGGTTATTTGGACAAGCTGATCTTTTCTAAGTAGATACAGTCGTGAATCACCTACGTGCGCACACCAAAACTGGTGGCTGCGCCATGTCAGTACTACAGCAGTAGTGCCCATGTCTGCCCGCTCAGGATGCTGGCGCTGGTCGCTTAATATGGCTTGATTGGCGGCAAATACGGCTTTCTCCAGGAGTACGGCAGCATCGTATTGGCTCTGTTCGTGAGCCTCGAAACAGCTTTGAATGGTATTTATGCAAAGGCGGCTGGCCTCTTGCCCACCGGTATGCCCGCCCATTCCATCTGCCACAATAAACAAATCACCGGATTGTGAAATGTAATAGCTGTCTTGATTAGTGCTTCTATGGAGTCCCACATCTGTTAGGCCAGCAAATGTCAAACCAGTCGATGAATGGCTCATAACTTTCGTAAACCAATTGGCAGGCAAGTAAGCAGTACAGGTAATGTATTGGTAAAAAACTATACTACCTAAATAGTTAAAAACTATACTCGCCTATTTATCGGCTATGGCATCCGATCTGCCTTAGCAATTCGCATCAGCAAGCGAATAAGTGCAATACCTGCAGTTGAGGCGGCGATGGCCATTACAGCAGCAGGCAATATGAATTCAGAAATCAGCAGCAGTGTCGCAGATAGCGTGAAGGTTCCGACTAGCAGCGTGTAGCTATTTGCTAGTGATAGGTTGCTGTTTCGGCGCAAGATGCGATCGCTCTCGATTGACCGCACCCGAACTCGAATGTCGCCTCTATCTAATCGGTCCAGCGTATCTTCGATGCGACGAGGCAGACTGAGAGCAGAGGAGCCCACTTGAGCAGCCTGTCGACTAATTTCACCGAAAAGGCCGTTATTCGTTTCACCGGGCATACCATTTGTCATAAGCTCTGTCGCGTAGGGTTTAGCGGCCTCCATGAAATTAAACTCTGGATCGAGACCTTTGCCTACCCCTTCTAGCGTAGAAAAAGCTCTCATGACGAAGGTAAATGTTGCCGGGAAGCGGAAAGGCTGATCGTAAGCAACCGCATAAAGGTCATCGCTGATAGCCGTGACTGACTGCTCTTCGAACGGCTTATCCATCATATTATCGAGGATGTACTGAATTGAACGACGGACCGGTCCCATATCGTCAATTTCAGCTAAGGCCCCTAGCTGTACCAAAGACGCCATCACTAAACCGGCGTCGCGCTGAGCAATCCCCACAAACGTGTCCATCAGCAGAGAACGCGTCAGCGGCTGAATTTGGCCCATCATGCCAAAGTCATAAAAAATCAGCGTTCCATCTGGGTCTACCGCAATGTTACCGGGATGAGGATCCGCGTGAAAAAAGCCATCCGTCAGAAGCTGACGCAGATAGGCTTCTGCGCCCAAGCGCGCTAAGCGCTTACGATCTAACCCTGCTGACTCTAGCGCTTCATAGTGACTAATTTTAATCCCCGGCATGTACTCCATCGTCAACACGCGAGGGGTCGTATATCGCCAGTAAATTCTAGGAACCTTTACCCATTCAACGCCTCGAAAGTTGCGCCTAAACTTATCACCATTGCGCCCTTCATGTAGAAAATCGATCTCTAGCCACAGCAGCCGACAGCACTCTTCATAGATGCCCATCCAGTCGCGGCCTTTGCCCCATTCTCGGTGATTTTGAAAATACTGGGCAATCCCTTTCAAAATAGAAAGGTCTATCTCGAACAGTCTAGATAGACCAGGGCGCTGAATTTTGACAACCACTTCTTCTCCAGAATGGAGTTCGGCGCAGTGCACCTGCCCCAGACTAGCCGCCGCAATCGGGACTGGCTCAAAGCTGTCATAAAGCTGATTCAAAGACCGACCAAAGTCTTTTTCAATTGTTTTCTTTACCTGTTCGTAGCTAAAGGCAGGCACCCGGTCTTGAAGCTTGGACAGCTCTGCGACGTATTCAATAGGAAATAAATCCGCCCGTGTCGAAAAAAGCTGCCCGATTTTGATAAAAGTTGGCCCTAGGCTTAAGCAGGTTTCTCTGAGCCATATCGCAATTTCTTTCCGGCGACTGGCTTGCTTTTCAGGCGTAATCGTGCCGCCATAGGTCCAGGCTTTATTGTATAGCCACCGTTTAGCCAGTAGCTTGATTACGAACGACCAAATATCGATGAACCGCTGCGGCCTAGAATAAGTACCTCGATTCCAGCGGTAGTCGCCATCGCGATAGGTACTGCCGCTATAAGCAGCCACTGAAGATGTGGTTTTGGCGTCAGATTTGAGCCGAGCATCAGCTTTACCATTAGCTTTAGAGTGCGCAGGCGTTTCAGTATCTAACAGCAATTTCTCCGCTGGCTCTGGAGGAGAAATCGGTGCTAATGGCTCCAGAATTGGGCCGTTCACCCTAGAACTATCCGCCGCAGTATGACCTGCTGACACCTTCAAGTGTTCATCCGAAGAGTCAATCACATGACCATTCGACGCAGCACCTGACATAGCGTGATCGGTCAACTCGTGATCGCTAGCGTGACGGCTACGGTGGAGGCGCTCAGACTGCTCAGACTGCTCAGACTGCTCAAATATGTTGGCTTCTGTTATATCCGAAGGAGACGCAGAAGCGTTCTGCGAATCTGATGAAGGGAGGGGGTTACTTTCTCTGGAAGCAGCGGACACTCAGTTTTCCTGTGATAAAAGAAGATTTAAAGAAGGGAGAGCCGATCAGAACGAAAACCCTGTGCTAGAGACTCACAGTTAATCGTTTTTAGCTAATCGTTTTTAGCTCGATTCAGGCATCCTGACGATACTGCTGAATAGACGCTCTAACTTGGGCAATTTCAGCCCTTAGATTATCAATAGTTGCCTGGAGATCTTCTGAGTTACCCATTGCCGATGGCACACTTGTAGTGTTTGCATTCGGTGCTGAGTGAGCGCCAGACGCAGCTTTTTCTTGCTCGGCTCTGGCCATAACTTCTTCGGTAAACTGGCGGAAATACTCGCGCTGTTCGGCATCGAATTTGCCTAGCTGGCTGAGGCCGTCGCTCATCAGGTGCTCAGCTCTTTCGCTTACGGCTGCTGCCAGCGCTCGTCCAACAAAAAAAGCTTGCAGCATAGGATTACTCATAAAACTTTAAACATTAATACCTAATTATAAACATCCTTCAGGCGTTCTCGCAGAAGATAAGCAGTATTTGTGCGTGTGCCTGTTAGCATTTGTCCGTTAGTCTTTACCCTGTTAGCGCTGTCTGGCGCATCCCTATTTAGCCATCTGTTTCTTCAACAGGCGATCGCGCCCCAGCATCATTCGAGGCACCGCCTTCTGTTACCGGTTGCCTAAGCAACGGGCCATTGCTTAGGGCCTTTAGTGGATCTGTATCTGTAGTTCGCTCTCTGTTTTCTCTATTCGCAAAAATATCGAAAGTCTCAGGCACACGGTCTTGGCTGTCAGTTAGGTCACTCGATTCTGAACCGTTCATCAAAGTAGACTCTTCTACCAGAAAAGGCTCAGCCGTTGCTGGCGAATCAGTAAAGCTTTCCGCGCTAAAGGTATCAAAATCATTGGCGTTGGTCTCCGAGTCTGACTCGGAAGGCGTCTGCCAGCGCTCTGGTGAAGTGGCTTCTGGGAACGGTGTCGGTGAAGCCGCAGGCGCTTCAAAGGTTTCTGAATCGAGTTGCAAAGCCTCGCCTGATCTATCAGATAAGTTTGGGAATGTCTGTAGCGGACTCAGTGCTCGCGTATTCGGCGAGTGGGCTAGCGAGAAGCGTACAAATCCACCGCTAAGCAGCCCTACCAGTCCAGCCATTCCGGCTGTAATTGTCAGTGCCTGAGTGAACGTCAGCGGTGAATCGACGCGACCTTTCGTCGCTGTTTTTTTCGCCTTTGGGGCCTTTGGGTTTGAAGATTGTTTTACATCGGTAGACAAACTGTCTTGACTAAGGGGTGTAGGGGGCATAGAGAGAGCCTCAGGTGCTCAGAGAGTTAGAGGGTAGAGGGTAGTGAAATAGAACATACGTTTGGGCAGCAGCAGAAGTATCGAGTTTGCCATCTAGACTGAGCCGATGAACGGCAGCTAAGATTTCTCGAAACTGGGGGCTTGGGCGGTAGCCAAGCCGCTTTAGGGTGTCACCGTTTATTAGTGTCGGCATCCGCGAAAGCTGGACTATATAGTGCCAAATTTGAGGACCAAGTGTGTAGGGGTGTAGGCTGGCAATTAATAGCAGCTCAACTAATCCGCATCTGTGTAGGCAATCGTAGATTTGGCTGGGTTTTTGAGCTTTAGGTAGCTGTGACACAAGCCGAGGTTCCCACTGGTGTACCTGCTGAAGCTGAGACTGGTTTTGGCTGTCTAGGTTAAGTCTGGCGGCAACGCGATCGCCCACGATTGGCTCTAGCTGAGCCAGCAGCAACATTAATAGCAGCAGCCAGCGAGGATGATCAGGCGCAAACTTTGCCTGCCAGCGAGCTAGACGCCGCATCTGCTGCCAGCGCATCAGCGTCATCTTCATACTAGGGTGTAGACAAGCTAGCGCATCTAAATTATCTAGCTGGCTCAAAGCCTGCTCCCATCGATCCGAAGCGAGTAGATATTCCAGCTCAGTTTTTAGTCGTGACTGCAGTGCGGGCACCTTTTTTTGGTCGATCTGTATGTGGGCATAGAGGCCACTGTGAACGGCGTAGCGCACGAGTTTCTGAGTGTGGGCTTCTAGCTCAAAGTCAAGGCGAACGGCGAAGCGAACCGCACGAAAGATGCGCGTGGGGTCCTCAATAAAGCTGTTGGGATGAATAACCCGTATCTGTCGCTGCTGTAGGTCACTCTGGCCACCAAAAAAATCAAGCAGCTCGCCTGCATGTTCACCACTCAAACGCAGTGCCATGGCATTGATAGTAAAATCGCGACGATAGAGATCTTGATGAATCGTGCTGGATTCAACTTCAGGGTTAGCTGCCGGGTAGGGATAAAACTCTGTGCGAGCGGTGGCAATATCGATCGCGAAAGGCAATAGGGTGTCTTCTTCTTTATTTGATTCAAATCCGATTTGCCAAGTTAGCGCTGCGGTTTGAAACTCACCGTACACTTGCAAATCTACTTGGGGATCGCTTGATTGGATCGTCTTTGCCAAGGCAACACCTGCACCTGGTGTCGCGCCATCAACAACTAAATCAATATCGGTCAGCGGATAGACTTGGCCCCGCTCACTCAACAGCAAGTCTCGTACCGCACCGCCCACTACATAAAGGGCCCATCCATTCTTTTCTGCCGCTTCAGCAATTTGCTGCAGGGCAGGCCAAATTGCGCCGCTGCGCTTGACTAGCTGCTGGTAAAGCCGATCGCAGGCAGGGACTGATGGGGTTGCAGACGGCTGTCGTCGCTGCTGTGGTCGCTGGGCCTGACGAAGTAAATCCGAACGGGTGACAATGCCTATCAACGAGCCTGCAACTGTTACAGGGAGGCGACCAATATCGTAAGTCGCCATCAGCGATCGCATCTCAAGCAGTGAGGTATCTGGTGAAATGGTCTTAACTGGCGCGCTCATGCAGGTAAAAACGGCAGCATCTTCTAGTCCGTGCCGTATGGCGACATCAACATCACGGCGAGAGAGCATCCCTACTAGCTGCTCGGCGCTGTCAATTACACACAACCCGGTGTGGCCATAGCGCAGTAGAATCTGCTGCGCTGCGCTGAGAGTGGCTGTGTGTGTGACGGTGCGAACAGGAGATGACATGCAAGATTGCGCGATCGCACTCGAAGGGAGTTTCGCAGCCATAGGGATCACCAAAGAGCAAGAGCAAAAGGAAGAGAGCCCAAAGTTTTTTTGTGAGCGCTTTCGCAAGGGCACAAAATTTTGATAGCTTACCTATATAGGGATTTCAGCAAAAATTGCGTGCAAGATGCTTTTTTCAGCTGACCTTCATTAAATAGTGTTTTGAGAGTACAAAGATCATGTCTATTATTTTCCAGTTAGCTCTGTTCGTTTTAGTGCTTTGGTCTTTTGTCATGATCGTGGGCGTACCCGTTGCGTATGCTTCACCTAGCAACTGGGATCAGTCCAAACGGCTTATTTTTCTAGGCTCTATTGTTTGGGGTGTTCTGGTGGTCCTGGTAGGCGGTCTTAACTACCTCGTTGTCTAGTCACTAGCTGTCTAGCCCTACTTAATCTAAAACGAGTCACTATAGTTTTGGAGCGTCTTAGCATCTAGGTTTCAACATCTAGATAGGCGCTTCAAAAGATTTCTTGCACCTTTTCACAAATTAAACCATCCACACTCTATGGCAGTTTTCGAAGGCAATTTCACTCAGACCCGTTCAATGAAGTTTGCCTTTGTAATCGGGCGATTCAATGATTTGGTCACCAGCAAGCTGCTAGATGGGGCACAAGACTGTTTCAAGCGTCATGGCATTGATGTTAACCCAGAGGGTAGCCAAGTGGACTATGCCTGGGTGCCGGGAAGTTTTGAGGTGTCTATGGTGGCACGGCAGTTGGCCCTAAGCGGTCGCTACAGCGCCATCATTTGCCTAGGCGCAGTTATTCGTGGTAGCACGCCACATTTTGACTACGTAGCGGCTGAAGTTGCGAAGGGAATCGCAGCAGTTGGCTTTCAAACCGGGGTTCCGGTTGTCTTTGGTGTACTTACTACCGATTCGATGCAGCAAGCGCTGGAACGAGCAGGTATCAAGAGCAACTTGGGATGGAGCTACGCCATGAGCGCTTTAGAAATGGCTAGTCTGATGCCTCAAGTTTATAGTGGGAAACCAGAAGGTGGAAAGCTGGAGGGGTCAACAGAAATGGCTAGCTTGATGCCCCAAGCTCATAGTGAAAAACCAAAGAGTGAAAAGCCGAAGGAGTGAGAAGTCAAAAGAGCGAAAAGTCAAAAGAGCGAAAAGTCAAAAGAGCGAAAAGTCAAAAGAGCGAAAAGTCAAAAGAGTGAAAAATTGGCCCCCTGACCGCGCTCAGTCCTGCGTACAAAGCTAAATTGGCTGAGCAACAGACATAACGCTAAAAAATATTGACAACTGTTCCTTTATTTGGGATATTGAGGGAAGTCGAAAAAAGGCAAATGCGGGTGTAGCTCAGTGGTAGAGCGCAACCTTGCCAAGGTTGATGTCGAGAGTTCGAATCTCTTCACCCGCTTTATCTGAACAGTCCATTTAAGAACAGCTAGCTTAGGAGCTAATCTACGCTGACCTAAAAGCGATTGATTCAGACAGTTAGCTAATGAAAAGACTACGGCCAAACGGTTTCGATTAGTTTCGTAGATTTAGACTATATAGAACAGCGATTGCTCAGCTAAGTGCGTTATCTTTTCCTACAAGCCATAAGCGTTTTGATGTGGTAGGACAGCTAGCTAGTGCACCCTAAAAAGACTCCTCAACACAACCCAGAAGAACCCCAAATCCTAGATCTCGATTGCAGCTATCCCTGCCCGTCGTGTAAGCAGGGCTGGCTCATTCCGATTACGCTGACAGAAGCGTGGGGCTGCGATCGCTGCAAACAAATTTTTGAGCTAAAGGCGCAACCCAATACAATTGGAAAGCTAACCACTCCCTACCCTCGTCAGCGGCTATGGAAGTGGAATGGGAAGCACTGGGTGCTCAGTAAAAGCACACTGAAGTCTGCGCTAGGTGAAACCCCTATTGGGAACAGCATTCTACTGCTGCCTATTATGCTGGGCATAGGCTGGAGCGTGCTGACTTTAATCGGGCTATCCATCGCCATTAGAACTTTAATCCTGGTGGCTTTAGTAGTAATGTTTTGGGTGATATTGCGGCGCTAGCTTAATGACTCTCTCTCTCCTTGACCTAACAGCGGCTCTGACGACGGTTCGAGACTGCACCCAGCAGCTAACTTCTGACGAGCAGTGCTCAAGAGCCTTAGTCGCGATGGGCGAAGCCCTCAGCCAGCGGCAAGATGACGTTTTAGAAGCTAATACCTTAGATCTGGAAATCAGCCGGGATATGGCCGTACCAGAGCTGGTTGTAGACTGGCTCAAGCTAACACCAGAACGGGTGCAAACAGCCGCGAAGATTTGTCAGAGACTAGCCGCCATCGGCAGCGTTTTACCGTTAGAGCCAGATTGCGGCAAGGGTGCTGGCGATTCAATTTCTCGGCCTTTGGGCATTATTGGATTTATTTACGAAGCGTTTCCTGACTTGGGTGCGATCGCTGCCGGACTCTGCATTCGCACCGGCAACGCCCTTGTTCTTAGAGGCGGCGGCGAAGCCAGCAAAACCAACCGTGTCATCGCCAGCATTCTCCAAGAAGCTCTAGCGAGTGTTGAGCTTTCTAAATCTCTTATATTTCCGATAGAGTCAGCAGAAATATCTCGTTTAGAAATCACTCAGCGCTCTGATATTGACTTAATTATTGCCCATGGTAGACCCAGCCTAGTAGAGCAGGTCGTACAGTCTGCAAATGTGCCAGTGATGCCTTCAAGGATGGGAAACTGCTATCTGTATTGGTCTGCTAGTGGCAGCCTCGATCAGGTCTATCACATGATTGTTGAAAGCCATTTGGGGACACCTGATGCCGTCAACAGAATTGAAAAGGTTTTACTGCACGAGGCCCATAGTGATAACACCCTTACCCGGCTGTGGACCCGACTGCAAGAAGGCGGATTTACGCTCAAGGCCGAAGCCGAACTCGCCCAAAAGCATGGCATCAGCGTCGCCGAGCCCCTAGACTGGGGGTCAGCCTATCTAAAACGCACCATTGCCTTCAAGCAGGTAAAGGACGCGGCAGAAGCGGTCCACTGGATCAATACGCACAGCAGCGGCCATGCAGATAGTATTGCCACCAACGATTACACCGAAAGTCGGCTATTTTCAGACCAATGCCGCAGCGCATCCCTATACATCAATGTCTCGCCTCGGTTTGTGCGAAATGCTAAACATACTAGAGATATTGCGCTAGGCGTATCCGACAGAAAAGCGCTGACAGGTGGGCTTATTGGGATGGCCATCATGCGCGATCGCCAGCGTATTTTTCACGGTTGTTAAGCCGTTCACAGCAGCTCACGGCATTTGCTCACGGCACTTGCTCACGGCACTTACGGTACTAAGCAAACGGTACTAAGCAAACGGTACTAAGCAAACGGTACTGAGCAAACACGCCTGAATCTGTCGAGATCTATAAACGGCCCGCTACTCTTCCGAACAGCGGGCCGCTTACTTTTATGCATTTTTGCACAAAACTTTTTGTCAAAAGAGTCTATGCCGAGATAGTCACACAGCGAAAGCGGGGCTACAAAAGTGAGCGTTAAGATTTCTTTAGCTTGACTTTATCGGCCAGCCCGACAGTCTGCAAACCGCGAATAACCATCCAGGTAACGTCAATTTCCCACCACCGAAAGCCATGCCGAGCAGAATATTGATAGGCGTGGTGGTTGTTGTGCCAGCCTTCTCCAAACGTGCAGAGCGCGACCCACCAGCAGTTGGTAGAGCGATCGCCTGAATCATAAGTACGGTAGCCAAACTTATGCGTAGCGCTATTGACAAACCAAGTGAAGTGATACACCACCACCAGCCGAACAAAAATACCCCACACGACGAATGGCCAGCCACCGAGCGCATACAGCAGTGTCCCTAACGCAATCTGAAGCACCAAGAAATACCGGTCGATCAAGATATAGACAGGATCGTTGTTGATATCTTGCGTGAACTTGGCAATCTCAGCCTTGGCCGGGACATCGTGCAGCAGCCAACCCATATGGCTCCACCAGAAACCTCGTCTCGAATCATGGTGATCTTCTACTTGATCAGAAAAGGCATGGTGATGACGGTGCAGGCCGATCCAGTCAATAGCACCGCTTTGGCAAGAAAGAGAACCACACAAAAGGAAAACGTACTCTAGCCATTGAGGCACTCGAAAGCTCCGATGAGAGATGAGTCGATGCCATCCAAGCGTAATTCCAAGGCATCCAGTGATGAAGTAGAGTAGGAAAGCCATGCCCACTGCGCTCCAACTAAAGTTCGCGGGCAAAAGTGCAAACAAAGCACCCAAGTGAATGGCCACCATAAATGTGACGATAAGCCAGTTGATGGGACGGTCAGTTGATCTTGCGATAGTCATTTAAAATCTCAAAGCAGAAACGGTAGGGCTCAAATAATCGTTAGCGACCTCTAAGTTAGAAGAGCTTGCGATCAATTTCAAGCAGACTAGTCAAACAGCCTGCTAAGGCTACATGCAGATAAGGCAACATAAAACGAGCTGGACATAAAACGAACTGTAGATGAACAGGCCGACAAACGCGCCCTCATGCGATCCCCAAAATTTGCCCGAAGGCAGTCCCAAAGACTTGCCCATAGACTTAGTAGAACAGGCGCAGCAGACCTCACTTCAAGCATTTTACGAAATAGATCTTCAGGTCAAAAAGAACTTAGCCAAAGTCTTGTCCGCATTCAAAGCTTGTAAAGTAGGTGCTCATCACTTTTCTAGCGTGTCTGGCTACGGGCATGACGATTTAGGTAGAGATACCCTCGATCAGGTATTTGCCCGAATCGTAGAGGCTGAGGCTGCCGCTGTTAGAGTGCAGTTTGTCTCTGGGACCCATGCTATAGCCTGCGCACTCTTCGGCGTGCTAAGGCCGGGAGATGACATGCTGGCAGTCGCAGGGCCACCGTATGACACGCTTGAAGAGGTGATTGGCACAAGAGGAAGCGGCCAGGGGTCTCTCAAAGAATTCGGCATCGGTTATCAGGAACTAGCCTTAACGCAAGATGACCAAGTTGATTTTGAGAAGCTAGCATCTTCAGTCACTGAGAAAACGAAGCTTGTCTTAATCCAGCGCTCTTGCGGATATAGCTGGCGTCCTAGCCTAAGCCTTCATAATATTAACAAAATTATACAATTAGTCAGGGGGCAAAACACCAACACAATTTGTTTTGTTGATAACTGCTACGGTGAATTTACTGAAGATCAAGAGCCCACGGCGGTCGGAGCAGACTTGATGGCAGGCTCTTTAATCAAAAATCCGGGTGGTACGATTGCGACGACGGGTGGATATGTAGCAGGCAAGGCTGCGCTAGTAGAAGCAGCGGCCTGCCGCCTGACAGCGCCGGGAATTGGGACGAGTGGCGGCTCAACGCTAGAGCAAGGGCGGTTGATGTATCAAGGTCTATTTTTGGCACCGCAAATGGTCGGTGAGGCCATGAAGGGCAACTACCTGATTGCTAAAACGTTTGAGTTGATGGGGTATGAGGCAAATCCGCCTGTGGCTGAAGCGCAGCGGCAGGTGATTCAAGCGATAAAACTGGGGTCCGAGGAAAAGCTCGTTGCTTTTTGCCAGGCAATTCAGCAGTGTTCGCCCGTAGATTCTTATGTCAGCCCAGTACCAGCAGCGATGCCAGGCTATGGCGATAGATTGGTAATGGCCGGAGGGTCATTTGTTGATGGCAGTACGTCGGAGCTATCGGCAGATGGGCCGTTGAGGGAGCCCTATGTGGTGTATTGCCAGGGCGGAACCCATTGGACACATGTAGCGATCGCGCTAGAGGCCGCAGCGAAAGCAGTAGGCCACCACGTCGCCCAAAAGTCGGCAAAATAGCAGCGAATACGTTCACTAAAAAGAGGTTCGGCCAGACAGCCAAACCTCTTTCATTTAAGTAACTTATTTTCTTAGGAACTCTAGCTTTTCAGGAACTCTAGCTTTCAGGAACTCGGTACTGACGATTTTGACGAAACGGCTAGCTTAGTGGCTATCTTGGTGACAGCTGTCTAAGGCAGCGGCACCTCTTATGCTTTGGCCTGAAGCTTTTGTTAGACGCGCTTACTTAGACCGCTTCGGCGACAGGACGCCGAAAGCTAAGGGCAATGTACTCGGGGCGACAAGCAAAAATGGTCTGACCATTTACCCGCTGTAACGAAACGCTAAATTGGGTCGTTTCTAATACGCGGTAGTAGTACCCCTCATGAGACTGTAGAATTTCGCCTGCTCGAATGTTCATTTGATGCACCTACTTGCGCTTCAGAAACTCTATTTATAGGTATACGCAAATATATATAGTTTGGATGTGATCTGTCTCACCAGTACGATCTACGTGTAGCGTTTTTCACGTATTTTCTTTTTTGAAATGATTAGGAACCAAGTTACTGAAGCTCATTTGAAAGCCGACTAGAAGTCCTCTGCATCTGGGTTTGACTAGATATCCTGGCAGAGAGCTATGCTGTTTAATGGGCTATTACGCAGCAGTCATCGTGCGCTAGCTGATTGTTTTTGCTTTATTCAAATTTTACAATTATCTCCATATGATTACGGTTGCTTTGCCCAAAGGCTCGCTGCTCAAAGAGAGCATTCAGCTACTCAAGACCGCTGGGCTAGATTTTACTGGCTTTCTAGCTCAAGGTACTCGTCAGCTCCAAATGATGGATAGCAGTGGTCAGGCAAGAGGGCTATTGGTACGGGCTAAGGATGTACCCGTGTACGTAGAGTATGGTCAGGCGCAGCTCGGCATTGTGGGCTATGACGTGCTCCGAGAAAGAGAGCCCAAGGTCGCGCAAATAGCGGATTTGGGATTTGGGGGATGCCGTTTGTCGGTGGCAGTCTCTAGCGACAGTGGCTATCAGTCAGCCGTTGATTTGCCACCTCACTGCCGGGTGGCGTCAACGTTTGTCACGAGTGCCCGTCAGTATTTTCAGTCTTTGGATTTGGCAGTAGAGATTGTGCCGCTCTCTGGCTCTGTCGAGCTAGGGCCAATTACAGGAATGTCTGAGGCCATTGTGGATTTGGTATCGACGGGCCGCACCCTAACGGAAAACAATTTGACGGAACTAGAGGTGCTGTACAAAAGCACAGCTAGGTTGATTGCACACCCGCTTAGCTACCGGCTCAACCAGGATGAGCTGAGCCAGCTAATAGACCGAGTGCGGAACGCTGCGATCGCACATCTTTCGGCTTAAGTTTCTAGCCTGCCAGTTTTTCGATTAATTCTTTATTTTTTTTGATTTGTTTAGAAGAGTCCACCTTTGAGAGCTCAAAATGGCGTCTGCATCCCCCAACAACTTACGGCCTGATGCCAATGCGCAAAGAGAAAGAAGCATGCAGAGTGACTGGCGGCTGTTTCGGCGGCTGTTGCCCTACATCATGCAAAATCGCTCGCGGCTAATTCTGCCCATGCTGCTGCTGGTGCCGCTTTCTTTGGCACAGGCCCTTCAGCCGGTTTTAATTGGGCAGGCAATTTCGTTAACTAAGCAGGAGAAGGCAGCCTGGGCAGTTTTCTCGCAGGTGAGTCTGCGCACGGGGCTCAATTGGATTATTGCAGGGCTGCTGGTAGCGATCGCCGTTCGCCTGCTGCTAGACGGCTGGCAAAGCTACCAGATCCAGAAAGTAGGCCAAAGCATTACCGCGTCTGTTCGTCGCGATTTATTTGAGCACGTCACGTCCCTGTCGATGGGCTTTTTTGACCGGACACCCGTTGGCCGACTGATCACTCGTCTTACCAGTGATGTCGATGCGCTCGGGGACGTGTTTGCGACAGGGGCTATCGGTATCATCAGCGACCTGTTTCTAATTTTGGTGCTGATGGGGACGATGCTGCAGCAAGAATGGCGGTTGGGACTGATGCTGATTGCCATGCTGCTACCGATTACAGCGCTCATCATTTATTTTCAGCAGCAGTATCGCAAGTCGAACTATGTCGCGCGCGAAGAGCTTTCTGCGCTAAATTCCAACTTACAAGAGAACATTAGCGGGATTAATGTCGTCCAGTTGTTTCGGCGAGAGGGCTTTAACTCAGAGCTATTTCGGACCATCAATACGCGCTACGTGGAAGCGATTGATAAGACGATTTTTTATGACTCGGCGGTGTCGGCCACGCTAGAGTGGGTGGCGCTAGCTGCGATCGCAGGCGTCCTAGCGCTCGGCGGCTCGCTGGTTACCGGCGGCGCGCTCGAAATTGGCACCCTTACCGCTTTTATTCTCTTCGCACAAAAGCTATTCGATCCGTTGCGCCAGTTTGCCGACAAGTTCACCGCAATTCAAGCTGGTTTGACCGCTGTAGAGCGGCTCAACGACCTGATGAACGAGCCAATTACTATTCGCGATGCCAAGAACCCAGTGGCACTATCGGACCAGACACTAAAAGGAAGCGATGTCGTTATTCCGGGTGAAATTCAGTTTAAGGACGTATCTTTTGGCTATAGGGCCGATGACTATGTGCTTAACGGCTTGGATTTCACCATTCGCCCCGGAGAGAAGGTAGCCCTCGTTGGCCCGACAGGTGCGGGTAAAAGCTCAATTATTCGGCTGCTGTGTCGGCTTTATGAGGTGAGTGAAGGGCAGATTTTGCTAGATGGGGTTGATATTAGAGACATTGCACAGCAGGATTTGCGCGATCGCATCGCCATCATTCTCCAAGACGGTTTTCTCTTCTCTGGCGACGTCGCTCGCAATATCACCCTGGGCGAAGACTACAGCTTTGAGCAGGTGCAAAGAGCCGCAGAGCAAACTAACGTCGCCTCATTTATTGAAGCCTTGCCTCAGGGCTACAGCACCGCACTTAGAGAACGCGGCACCAATCTTTCTGGCGGACAAAAGCAGCTACTGGCCTTCGCCAGAGCCGCCATTCGCAACCCCGGCATTTTGGTCCTAGATGAAGCGACCGCCAACCTAGACGTTGGAACTGAAGCCACGATTCAACAGGCCTTAGATAAGCTGCTAGAAAATCGCACGGCCATTATCATTGCCCATCGCCTTTCCACCATTCGCAATGTGGATCGCATCTTGGTACTCAAGCAAGGCCAGCTCATTGAGCAAGGCAGTCATGACGAGCTATTAAAAGAAGACGGTTTATACGCCAGCCTGTACAAGTTACAAATGTTAGGCCAGTAGCTCGGCCAGCCAATTGGCCAGCAGATCGGCCAGCAGATCGGCCAGCTAATTAGCCAATCAATTAGCTTGAGCAACGAAGCCCGACACCCGATAATCAAAACAGCCAATACCTCCCCAGATTTCATGGTCACCACAAAGCATGTCGAATTCAACGGACCGCAGCTTTTACAGCAGTTAATTGAGAAGCGATCGCTCACCCAGGCCCAAGCCGAAGCTCTCATGGACGGCTGGCTTTCCGAATCGATCTCTCCCCTGCTCTCTAGCGCTATCCTTGCTGCCATCCAAAGTAAAGGCGTCACTGGCGACGAACTCGCAGGCATGGCTCGCGTCCTACAGGGGCAGTCTCTTGGTGGCACGACAGCAGACCTCGACTTACCCTCCCCCCGCATCGACACCTGCGGCACGGGGGGGGACGGCTCCTCCACCTTCAACATTTCCACAGCCGTTGCCTTCGTCGCCGCCGCCGCCGGTATCCCCGTCGCCAAGCACGGCAACCGGTCTGCCTCCAGCAAAGTTGGTTCCGCAGACGTGCTCGAAAGCCTCGG
Source organism: uncultured cyanobacterium (assembly GCA_963833005.1). GTDB lineage: Bacteria > Cyanobacteriota > Cyanobacteriia > Phormidesmidales > Phormidesmidaceae > Phormidesmis. Next base: position 511,984 of record CAWHWK010000009.1, read on the forward strand.
CGTAGACCTAGCAACCCCACCCGAAAAAACCAAAGCCGCCCTCAAAGAAGTCGGCGTTACATTTCTGTTTGCCCGTGGCTGGCACCCTGCTATGAAAGCAGTCGCTCCCCTGCGCAGCGAGTTAAAAGTCCGCACCGTTTTCAATCTGCTTGGGCCGCTGGTCAATCCGCTGCGGCCTACTGGTCAAGTCATTGGCGTTTACCATCCCGCTGTCATTGAGCCGATGGCCGCAGCCCTCAATCAGCTCGGTCTAAAACAAGCAATGGTGCTACACGGACGGGAAACACTTGACGAAGCGGGCTTAGGTCAACCCACAGATGTCTCTGTCGTCAGCAATGGCTCAGTTACCACAGAAGTTCTGGCCCCCGAAGCATTTGGCCTGCCACCCGCACCGCTTTCAGCCTTGAAAGGCGGCGAACTGGCGGAAAACACAGAAATTTTACGCAATGTGCTTCAAGGGAAGGGCACGCAGGCGCAGCAGGATGTGGTGGCATTAAATGCGGCTTTGGCACTCAGTGTCGGTGGGCTCACCAAAGGGGAAACCTTTGAAGCGGCCTGTATGGAAGGCATACAGCGGGCACAAGAAATTATCAAAAGCGGTGCGGCCTGGAGCAAACTTGAGGCGCTCGTCGCCTTCTTAAAGCAGTAGCTTCTAAAATGGAGACAGCTAATAGAGACAGCTAATAAAAGCGCCCAGAGGCTAATCTTTCTGCATATCAAATTCTGTATATGAAATATGGACCCGCAAGCTAATGGTGACCACAACTAAAAAACCGGATGTCCTAGGCCACCAGCCGTCAAAACCCTGCTCATTTGAAGCATGGACAGAAAGCTCTGCTCAAGGAATGGAATGGGTCAATGGTCGCTTGCTTGAGAAAACAGGAATGACACTGACGCACAGCAGGGTTCAAGGCAATTTGTGCTATCACTGGCGACGCTATATAGAAAAGCAGAAACTAGAAGGGACAATCTATACAGAAGCCCCGTGTCAGACAATAGGCAAACAGGGCAAAAAGCCAGATGTAGCTTATTTAACACCGGAGCTAGCGGCTCAGTATGGTAACCAAAAGGTTTTGCCGCAGAGCTTTCCGTTAAGTGCTGAGATTGTGTCACCAACGGATGCAGCTTCTGAAGTTTTTGCGAGAGCTAAGGAGTATTTAGAGACAGGCGGACAAGAAGTCTGGCTGATTTTTCCAGAAAATGAGCTTGTTATTGTGACAACACAGGACAGCCGTCAAATCTTTGGCATCGGTGAAATGGTTACGTCTCAGCTTGTCTTATCTGGATTCCGCATCGCTGTACAAGAGCTGCTGGCATAGAAGATCTAATAGCAGTCTTCACGTATGGGCAGCATGTCGCTCTATCCAGCCTCTCATTTTGCCGGGGTTTAGCAAGCCGTAAGGATCGACTCGTTCTTTGAACTTGAGCTGGGTTTCATCAATGGTCTTACGGCCCCCGTCTTCAAGCACATAGGTGTGAGGGTTGGCGATAAAGGCACCTTTTTCTTCGTGGTAGCGGATAATTTCAGCTAAGCGCTCGGGGGTGGTGTAGCGAACAAGCTGGAGAGCCGCAGGGAGGATTCTGCCTTCAGAGCGCAGATATTCTAGGTGCATGATAACTTCATCCCCAAAGTGCTCGTACATGTGCTGTACAAGTTTTAGCTGCGGATCGTAGGGAAATACGGTTTGTAGGTAGGTTAAGTTCTGATCGACGTTGCGAGCGTGCAGGGTGGTGTGGTTCCAGGTGAATTCGGCAATGGCTGCGCCTTTAGCGGCGGCTTTTTCGTCTTTTTCGTAGGTGATGGTGCCCTGATGTGATTTGGCAAGCGATCGCACTCCCGCCAAGTCAGCCTCAGAAACAATCAGCAAAGCCGCTGCTTTCCCATCAGGCAAAGCCTGTTTTAGCGCGTTGAAATAGCGAGGAATCGGCCAGGCGTGAATGCTAATCAGCTTTTTGATCAGGCCATCCGCATCGCCTAGCGCTTGGCCAAAGCGCGCAGCCTGTATAAACTCATCAAACGTGACAATCATCTCAGCCCACGGGTAAGCAGGTCCTAATGGGATTTCGAGTTCAGTAATAACGCCATTAGTGCCGTAGGCATGAGTGACCTGCTGAACCGCATCGCCGCGTAGCTCAACGATCTGAGGCGAATCCTCTAGAGTAACCACCCGAGCGGCCTGAACATTGCCTCGATCAGCAAGCTGACCATACATCACCGAGCCAACGCCGCCGCTGCCACCCCCAACAAATCCGCCAATAGTTGCCGTTCGATAGGTCGAGGGGGCCATGCGAATCTCCCACCCTTGTGGCCGGGTCACCCGATCAATCGCAGCCAGCTTTGCCCCCGGTTCCACACAGGCGCGCCCAGGCTTTACCCACTTCACCCGGTTCATCTCACTCATATCTAGAATGACGCCGCCCGATAAAGGAATCGCCTGACCGTAGTTGCCCGTACCTGCCCCGCGAACGGTCAAAGGCACTTTAGCTTCTACGCAAACCTTCGCTACGCTGAGTACCTCCGCTTCACTCTGGGGCCAAACCACCAGATCACCGACTTTATTTTGCAATTGCTCTGCCAAAATCGGGCTGAAGTAGTAGTAGTCTTTCGACAGTTTGGCAACCTGATTAGGTGCCAAGGTAGCCTTAATTGGACCGAGCCGGTCGGCAAACTGCTGCCAGTTAATCTGCTGCCAGTTGGTCTGAGCGTCAGTCGTGAGCGGGGGCGATGTGGGATTAGACATTGAGGTAGTTTTACGGAGGGAGAAAACAGGTCAGATTGCCAATTATAAGAATGTGAGCATATCACTTAGTTTTTGATTAATTTGTTACCTTTTGCACTCTCTATGATGCCTGCTAATCCTTACAACCGGTTTCCGCTATGGCAGTATCTAAGTCAGCCGATTGGTGCAGATAACCGCAAGCCGATCGCGAATCCTCGACAGTTTTGGCGGGTCACAAAGCTACGCCACATTGAGCGCTGCTGGGTAATGTCCTATGTTCCTAAAAAGCAAACTATGTAGGCATGGACCACTGAGGCACGGACCACTGAGGCACGGAGCGCTGAGGCTCAGATCACTGAAGCCCAGACCACCTAGACCCAGACCACTTGTGCAAAAGCCCTCCTTTTCTATCTTGATAGATTAAGGAGGGCTTTCAATTTGGCTTTACGCGATCGCCTACTCTAGATCCACCGTTTGGCTTAGCTCTTTTTTAGCGTCTTCCCAATCGGCGATCGCACCCCCTAGCCACAACCAGTTATCGCCTAAGCTCCTCGACCCAAAGGCCGCCGGGTCATTACTCATCACCTGTTGATAAGCCGAAGATGCCTGCTCTACCAAGCGATTTCGCTCTGTCGGATCAGCCTCAATTTTTGAAAGCGCCAGCGCTGACATCGCAACGCCCGCCTGCGCATTCAGCGCATATTCGCCCAAAGACTGATCCGAAAAATAAGCGCCTTTCGATTCTGGCTGTCGCGCGGCTAGATCAATAGCCTGCTCCCAGTTTTCTAAGGCCAGCTCCTCTCGACCCACTGCATAGTGTGCAAACCCCAGTGCCATCGTAATTTCCATCCAGTCTGACTCGCTCTCTAACGCGGTCTGCCAAGAGCGCATGGCATCATCAGCCGAGAAGTCCGGGCTGCCTTGCTTTACCAGACCCCACTGCGCCCGACCTTTGAAGAAAGACAAAATAACATCGTCTTGGTCTTCTTCATCAGCCGTTTCTAGGGCGGTAATCGCCTCCAAAAATCCACCTTGGTCAATCAACGCCTTGGCTGGCGTCGTTGCCGCGTCCAAATTTCCCTGGTTGAGCGCGACCTCTATTTGAGCCGGTAATCCTAGCTCGCCGTTAGACTCCAGCGTGGGTTGAGATCTCACCGATTGAGACGGGGAATTGCTCCGCTGCAGCCAGCCGACGGTTGCGATCGCCAGTATGGCAAACAAAGCAATAGCAGCAACACTTGGCGCAGTCAAAAGCTTAGTGTGCAGCGTATGACTACGCCCCAAGCGCTCGCCCACAAGTTCTGGAATCGCTTCTTTGTCAGCCGTGCCTGAATCGGCAGCCTTTGGCCTACCTGCTGGCCTATTTTCTGGCCTATCTAAGGTTGGCACATCTGGGTCCGCCGCTGGCTTCCCATAGAATCCTTCGGGTGTTCCTATCGCATTGGGGACGCTCAGGGCTTCATCAACATCGACCAAATGCGGCGGACTTAAAGCATCCTTACTACCGATATCTGTCCTATCAATACCCTTATCAATATCGCTATTTTCAACTAAATCTCGATCATTCACAGGTTCTGTATCATCCAACTTTGAGCGTGTAGCGGTCAGAGCTGCACCCGTTTCTGCTGTTTTGTTAGGTGGTGCTATGACATCAGCCATCGCAGCACTAGGGCGAGTAGGTAAATCAATATCTGCTAATCCCGGCTCCGCAAACATATCGCCAAAAGGATCGTTGGCTGAATCCAGAACACGAGAATTCTCTCTAAAGTTCTCTAGATCACCTGATACCTTGACCAAATAGCCATCGAATAAAGGATGCATATACAGCGTCGGCAGCGCCCAGTAGAACTGGTCAGAGCCATAGGCTGAAATAAGTCCCTGACGGGTTCGATTAAGGCTCAAGTCGATAGACAAGCCTTTTTTGAGATTGCGGTACAGTAGCTGCGTAAAGCTAATAGCAACGTTATCCGGAATGCGCTCAGCCATTGCAATCACCGCAGGCAAACCTCGACTGACCAAAGCCTGCGCCAAGTTTCGCTCTTGCCAACCTTGGTCAGATTCAGTACTGTAGGCACCTCGACAAGAGTTAAATACTGCTAGCTTGATTCCGTTGTTAACCAACAGCCCAGCTAAATCTTCACCGCTCAGTCGTTCTGTCAGGCCAGTTTGACGACTTACCAAGAAAAGATCGCCGCCTGCATTGCCCAAATTACTGTGGCCCGCATAGTGCAAGACCTGATAGTTGCCGCTCTCTAGGGCTTGGGTCAGCTCAGATCGCCCCGGCTGCTCTAATACAGTTAGCTGCACATCAATCAGCGTAGCGTCAACCGCTATCGTTTCCGGATGAAGTTCTGTTTGTAGATGATGGGCCTCTTCTTTTAGCTCCAATCGTTCCTGGTCGTTTGGCGATGCAATCACCATCAAAATTCGCAATACCTGAGAAGCATCAGTATTTTTTGAAATCAGCGAAGAATGGGCCTGCCTGCGATCAAGAATATAGCGAGAGAAAATAACGTCTGTGCCTGTCGCTAGCGGACGAGTCCCCGCATGCAGGGCTTCCCAAGGAAGTTGCTGTAGGCGATTGTCCTTAATTCCAATTCTCAGACGAAGCAGATCTTGCCGATTTTGGGCGACGCCTTGGGCGGTTACCCAGCTATCGTGCAGCTGCCCTTTAAATAGCTCGTTGTGTAGCGTTTGGCCCAAACGAACAAGCGTGGCAAGATCAGCACTATCCGATTCAGTGTGCTGCTGTCGGCTAACACCTGTTCGCATAGGAATCGCGCGATTTTTTTGGCCTGTGAGCAGACCTAGCAGCGGATCGTGCATCAGCAGCCGGGTTTGAGCTAGCCACTGGCCAACTGGCCAGGTTACCCTTTCTTCCGCTAGCTGCACACCCTTTTCTACATTTTCGGTACGCACTAAATATTGATCGCCACCCACGGCAGTGATAGATATCCCAAATTCCTGAATCACGGCTGCTCTTGTTCCCTGGTAGTTAGATTGGGAGCGTCTTTCTCAACGCATTTCACACTGGCATATTGCATACAGACACGTTGCACACATCCGAACTGATTGAGTTGACGCGAAGGCTATAACTGCACGCCTGTTTGCTATTTTAGTTCGCCATTTCAGGCACTTTACCAAAGCCTTTCCCTCTTACACTTAAAATCGCATTTAACGCGTTAGAAAAACTTAATCCCTATACATAGAGTAAAAAAGCAATCTGTTTTCTGTATAGGAACTAGGACAGTTACAGCAGCGGAGCTAACTGACTGAGCACCCATACTCACTGGCTAAAATCGTCCTATCTTACTCAATAACGTGCCCGCTAGAGCGAAAATAGAAGACATCGGAAGGAAAGCCACGATTTTTGGTCGGGCTCGGGCTATGACAAAGAGGAATCTACCTAGTGGAACGAAAAAGCAGAAATGAAGCAGTTAGCGCCAGCTGCATGAGCTGTCACTCTCTAATCAATATTAGCAAGCGAGCTTAGCCGGTAAGGCTAGCTGAGAAGGAAAGCCGTTTGCGGTACAATTTGCGTGTCTTAGGAAATGCGTTCGTTTGTACTGTTTTGACGAACGTATATTTAGACAGATGTGCGGATGCGACGCAGTCAAGCTTGTGGAAATTTATGGTTGCTACACCTGTTGATGCGACTAACCTTAAGGATAAAGAGAAGGAAAAAGAGGTTGAGGCAGATAGAGCCCGCAAGCTAGCCTCTCTGACGGCAAGCTTGCGACCGGGTCAGCAGGCGTTAGCTCAGTGGCGCTCAGGGCCGCTGGCGGTGTCGGCAGTGCCAGGCTCTGGAAAATCAACAGGGATGGCTGCGGGCGCGGCGATCGCGATCGCACACCATCAACTCCACGCTCGCAAGCAGCTTGTACTGGTTACCTTTACCCGTTCTGCAGCGGCCAATTTAAAGGCAAAAGTCCGCCAGCATCTCAAAACGCTCTCGCTACCGCAAAATAGCTTTGTTGTTCATACACTGCACGGTCTAGCGCTCAACATTGCGACTCGGCACTCAGAGGTTTCGGGCATCAACCTGTCTAGCCTAGATGCCGAAGGCACAACGCTGATTTCGCCTACGCAAAGCCACCGATTAATCCGCACCGCCGTTGAACGCTGGATTGTCGATAATCCGCTGGCCTATCGGCAGCTAATCGAGGGACAAAAGGACTTTGACGGCGAAGAAGCTGAGCAGCTGCGGCGGCAGAGCGTATTGCGTACAGAAGTTCTGCCTGCCTTGGCCTATACCGTTATTCACGAGGCCAAAAGCTCAGGGCTGCTGCCCGAGGCATTGACGAGCATTGCCCAAAGTCTAGTAGTGCGGACTTCAGACGCCTCGGCTGACTACGCGGTAGTGGTCATCGCAGCGGGGCTGTATGCGCATTATCAGGCGCTCTTGTCAGCGCAAAACCTGATCGATTATGACGATATGATTTTGGCGGCGCTCAAGACGCTGGATGAACCGGCTATTCGACAGCTGTGGCAGAGCCGAGTATTTGCGATTTTTGAAGATGAGGCGCAGGATTCTTCACCGCTACAAACGCAACTGCTAGAGGTGCTAGCAGGCGATCCAGAAGATAGCACTCAGCCGCTAAATATTGTGCGGGTGGGCGACCCAAACCAAGCGATTAACTCTACGTTTACGCCAGCAGATCCGGTATTTTTCAATCAGTTTTGCGATCGCTGCCAAGAGATCGGACGGTTGGACACGATTGAACAGGCCGGTAGAAGCAGCGATCGCATTATGCACGCCGCTAACTTTGTCCTCCACTGGGTCAACCAAAACAGTCCTAGCAATCCATTTCGCACCCAAGACATTTTGCCAGTGAGTGCGGGCGATCCACAGCCCAATGCTAATCCGCCGCAAATTGGGGGCGGCGTCGAAATCGTGCGGCCAGACTCAGTGGTAGAGACGGTAAAACAGCTAGCCAAAAGAGTCTCTGTAGCGCTTGAAGAAGACCCAGAACTCAGTGTAGCTATTTTGGTAAGAGAGACGCGTCAGGGAAAATTTATTCGCGAGATATTAGAAGATCCACAGCGCTCTGGTGTCGATTTTGAGGACAAGGGCATTGAAATTTATGATGTGGGCGCGCGCGATCGCAAAAGCCAAATCCCGCGTGAAATGCTCGATCTGCTGCAGTTCATCGAACGGCCCCATTCTCCTGACAACATCAAAGCAGCGCTGCGCGTCCTCGTCTCGCGCCAGCTTATTCCAACGCAAGATCTCAACCCGCTAGCCACCCACCCCGAGCGCTTTCTCTACCCTGGCCCGCTAGATACCCCGCTAACTAACGCTGCGGCCCAGCAGGCCCGTCGCTACTGCGCTGCCTTGCTTCGCGCCAGGCTAGAACTTCCGGCCTACCACCTGATTCCCTTTTTGGGCCTCACCCTGCGCTACGACCAGAGCGAACTGGCCACCGCCGATAAGCTCGCTGCCCGCATTGCCCAGCAAACCTTAGAAGACAGTACGCTGACCGCGATGCTCAACGCCCTGCAAGAGTTGCTAAGCAGCGAACGCTTTCGCGCCGTCGAAACCGAAGAGACCGAATCCCAATACGCTCGCCCTGGGCAAATCACCATCATGACCATGCACAAGGCGAAAGGTCTTGACTGGGACATCGTGTGTTTGCCTTTTTTGCACAGGCGAAATATTCCTGGGGAAGACTGGGTTCCTCCACAGATACAGTTCTTGGGTCAGTTTTCATTAGATGAGGTGGCCCGCGCTCAGCTCCGGGCGCATACTCATGCCGTCTATGCGCAAGATCGTAAGCCTGATCCGATTCCAGATATCGAAGCCGCCTGGCAACAGGCCAGTAATTTGAAAAGAGCAGAAGAGTTTCGGCTGCTGTACGTTGCCATGACTCGGGCCAAAAAGCTGCTTTGGCTGTCGGCAGCTAAGCAGGCACCCTTTACTTGGAGCAAGCCCGAAAATTTGCAAGATGCAGAAATGACGCCTGTCTTGAGGGCACTTTCTCAATCGCTGTAACTGTGCGATCGCAATTGCTACTTCACCAGCACCTTGCAATAGACCTTGTCGCAGCGCTCTGTATCAACACCGCTCATAGGTAGGTAGTGATTTTTTTCGTATAGGGTTACGGCTTCTTTGAGGGCTGTAGCCGTTTCGACCCAAACCTGATGAAAGCCTTTGCTTTTGGCAGACTGTTCTAAACGGTCTAGTAAAAATCGGCCTAAACCCTGCCCACGAGCAGCCGAAAGCAGATACATTTTGCGAATTTCGACCGCATTATCACCCCGCGAGATTGGGTAGTAGCCGCCCGTACCAACGATTTGCTCCTGGTGCTCAACGACCCAGAACTCACCGCCGGTCTGCTGATAATACTTTTCGACTTCGACAGCATCTTGGTCGCTACAGCCTGCGCAATCAACTTCCCAGCTTAGGCCATATTCTTCGAGCACAGTTTTCACCACGCTAGCTGCCGCCTGGCGATCGCCCACCGTCCAATCTCGAATCAAAAAGTCTTTAAACTGAGCATTCATTAGCTATGTATACGAGGTTCAGGGTACAGCGTACTCAAAATTTCGCTCTCTTGCTCGGCTAGCGCTTCTAGTCGTTCATTTACTAGGCTTGTATCAAAATAGGTCGTTGCTAGTAGCCAATAGGTGCCGTAGTGCCGGGCTTCTGATGCCATTAACGAGCGATAGAATTTGGCTAGCTGCGGATCTTGGCAGTGCTCGCCGAGCAGGCCCAAACGCTCATGGCTGCGCGCCTCAATCAAGGCGGATACTAGCAACAGATCTAACATGCGATCGGGCTCTTGCCTGCGTACGCATTTTTTTAAGCTAGCGCCGTAGGGTGGAGGTGAAACGGGCTGTAAGGGAATGCCGCGCTGCTCTAGCCAGTTGTTTACTTGATCGTAATGGCTGAGTTCTTCTTGGGCGATCGCAGTTAGCTCTCGCACCAGTTCTGTACTCGACGGATAGCGCGACATCATCTGAATCGCGGTGCCTGCAGCTTTACGCTCGCACTGCGCATGATCTAGCAAAATGGTATCGATATTTGCGATCGCCTGCGCCACCCAAGCCTGCGAGGTCGGCGTCTTGAGAAATTTTATCTTTGCGACAGGCCGTTTAGGACTAGCAACCACCATAAGTAAGCAATCGTCGAATCACAATGCGCTTATTTTAGCGGTTTTCTTCATCAGCTTTGCGCAAATAGCTCACCAAGCCCTCTAAGCCTAGCCGATAGCTATCGGCCCCAAATCCACTAATCTGCGCGATCGCAACTGGCGCAATAAAGGAGTGATGGCGAAAGGCTTCGCGCTGGTGGATATTGCTGAGATGAACTTCTACTGTAGGGATAGCAACCGCAGAAATAGCGTCTCGAATAGCAACGCTAGTATGAGTATAGGCCCCCGGATTAATCAAAATGCCCTGGTGGAGGTTCAAAGCAGATTGAACCGTGTCCACCAAGGCACCTTCATGATTAGATTGAAAAAAGGCCAGAACCACACCTAGCGTGTCGGCGGTTTTCTTTAGATCAGCGCTAATATCTTCTAACGTTCGAGCGCCATAGATAGCAGGCTCTCGCCTTCCCAGCATGTTAAGGTTAGGCCCGTTCAAAACGAGAATACTTAGCACAGAGCGACCAATGCGAAACTTACAAGCAATTACAGTTTGCCTAACTTATCTTTGGCTCAATTCGCGCTATGGCTCAATTCACAGTCGCTCAACTTACGAGCCGTTGAACACGTTCGATTTAGGCTGACGATCGCTGGCGTAGTCTATCGGCATCGAATCAATAAAAAGTCCAACTAAAACTTACAGCTAGACAGCCGTAAGCACAGAAATCGTAAACATAGCTATCATGCAGCGTAGCGCTAATAGCCTAGCGTCACTCTACTTACGTGCTGTTTAGCCTAAGGCTCAGCCTAACGGCGATCGCGCAAGCGGCGATCGTCTACAGGAATGGGAATAGGCTCAGGCTCAGGCTGAGTCTCAGGCCCAAGCAAAGCTTCAATGACCTTTTCGATCCACTCTCTAAGCTTGTCAAGTGCCTTATCGATGTAATCCATGAGCTAGGTTGCTCCCTCTCATATTCTTTAACATCTGCCAGGAGTGACACAGGTCACAGACAGAATTGACAATAGCAAGGCGGGGATCAATCTTTATTGAAAACCGCTCGCTGTATGATTATGATAACCAATCGTGAGGAATGATCAAGAAAACTCATGAAGGAATCTACATAATTTCCCTTATTTCTTTAGACTGTAAATTTACGGAGTTTACAGAATCTTTAGATATAGTCAGCATACAGACCAGGTAGCCAAAGTTATGGACGGACCAGGTAGCCAAAGCTGTGGTGCGCCTAATCATTTTTCCCTAGAAGTTCAGTGCGTAACCAGTCCAAGGCACTCAGCGCACTTCTCTGTCGAATCTGTGCCCGTGTTAGTGCTTCGCCAAATAAATATTTTTTTGTAAGGAACTTTCCAGCAGTCGCGAGACCCACATAAACAAGTCCAACCGGTTTTTGCGCACTTCCCCCACCGGGGCCAGCAATACCTGTGATGCTGATCCCCCAATCAGTACCGAGGCGATCGCGCACGCCTACAGCCATCGCCTCAGCAACTTCTGGGCTCACTGCGCCATGTGTTTCTAACACGCTAGCTTCAACGCCAAGCAACCCTTGTTTTACCCGGTTATCGTAGGAAATAATACCGCCCCAAAAATAGCTAGAACTACCGGGCGTTGCCGTCAACAGCTGAGCGAGTCCGCCCCCCGTACAAGATTCAGCCACGCTGAGCGTTTGCGATCGCGCCATTAGCTGCCGTCCCACCACCTCAGCCATCGTCTCTGTGTCTACGCCATAACAAGCGGTGGCTGTCACTCGCCGAATCTCGTCAGCTACCGGCACTATCAATGCGTTTGCCGCCGCAATAGATGCGGCCTTGGCAGAAATTCGTAGCTTTACCTCACCACCTAGTGCATAAGTTGCGACTGTCGGATTTTCAGCAGACAAAAACGCCTGCACTTTCTCGGCTAGCGTCGTTTCGCCCAGCCCCCAAAACTTCAGCATTTGGCTATGAATCACACCATTCGCCCAGCCGCTGGCGCATAAATAAGGCACTGCCGTTGCCGTCCACATCGTTTTCATTTCCCACGGCACACCTGGAAACATCATCAGGCATAGCCCCTTTCTTGGCTCCCAAATGACACCGGGCGCGGTCCCTACCGGATTCGGCAAAATGTCGGCACTGTCTGGGATGAGGGCCTGCTTACGACTAGTAGGACTGAGCGATCGCCCTCGCCGGGCAAATTTTTCTTCTAGGTCAGCAACAATTTCTGATCGCTCAGAGAGGGCCGTATCAAAAAAATCGGCTAGCGTTGCAAGCGTTAGGTCGTCGGGAGTAGGTCCAAGTCCACCCGTAAAAATAATCAGCTGTGCCCGCTCGCAGGCGATCGCCACCGCCTGCTTAATTCGCGTAGGGTTGTCACCGACAACTGTTTGATAATGGTGCGCAATGCCTAAACTAGCTAGCTGCTGGCTAAGATACTGGGCATTGCCATTAACAATATCGCCGAGCAATAGCTCTGTACCGACACAAATAATTTCAGCGCTTTGGTTCATAAGCAGAGCTGTTCAAGACCAGGTGATCAAATATGATGTATGAGTCGATTGTAGAGTGCTAAAGCTCACAGATCAAAGCCTCAGAACCAGCGCTAGCAGCGATGTAGATTAAAGACTTTGACCCAATTAGCTCGGCGTAAACATGAGGTAAGTCATCGCAAAGCACTTGTAACACTGCTGGTAGGAGGGCTGATCTTTCGTAGTATCATCGCTTGTTTTCTTCCACCGGGTTTTGACGAGGCTTACTACTTTCTCTATACACAACACTTAGATTGGAGCTATTTTGACCATCCGCTGGCAGTCGCGCTGTCGGCAGGCATCGGCATTTGGCTCACACAAGTCGTAACGCCGTTGACGCTACGACTGGGCTCACTAACGCTCTTTACTGGCAGCTTGTGGCTACTATATGCGACCGGGCGACAGCTGTTTGGCCGTAGAGTCGGCTTTTTGAGCTGTGCGATCGCCTCTCTCACGCCGCTCTTCTTTCTCAGCTTTGGCGTACTAGCAGCGCCTGACAACGCCCTAATATTTTTCTGGAGCGGGGCGCTTTACTTATGTAGTCTCGAGTTCTTTGCGCAGCGATCGCAAACCGGTTCTACTAACTACCAGCCTAGCCCCCGACTTATTTGGATTTCTCTGGCTATTGGGCTTGCCTGTTTGGGCAAATATCACGGCTTTGTGCTGGGTCTAAGCCTGGTTGGTTTTTGCCTGACCCAGCATCAATATCGATCGGCACTAACGTCTAAGTGGCTGTGGATGGGCGCTTTGCTGTTTGTAGTGACGCTATCTCCTATCTTTTATTGGAATGCCCAGCACGACTGGATTTCGTTTCGGTTTCAGCTGAGCGATCGCTTCGATGAGTACGGCGCTAGCTCCAGCCGCTATTCAATCGGTGCGCTGCTCGGAGCGATCGCGGCCCAGGGCGGCTATCTATTTCCCAGCCTCGCTCTGCCCCTGTGGTGGATCGTTGTCAAAACGAGCTTTATTCAAGCGAAGAAAAGCTTTCAGAAAAGCTGCGCCAAAACAAGCGCTTCAGATCGACTAAAAACCGCAAAGATCCATTTTCTGCTCTGGAGCGGTTTGCCCGTAGCTACCGGATTTACCCTTGTAGGTGGGGCCACGCATACCTTTCCGGCTTGGCCCGCACCAGGACTGTGGAGCCTCAGCATTTTGCTCGCCTACACAGCGGCAAGCTGGCCGCAGCGACAGGTTCATCTTTGGCTAAGCGCAACAGGCTGGGGCGTTGGCATCGTGCTGATGTTTGCACTAACTCACATCACATTAGGAACGCTGCAAAAGCCCAGTGACTATGCAATTTTGGGAGGTGTCGTAACAGCTCAATCCGACCCATCTACACAGCTAATTGATGTGGTGCAGCTACGGCGGCGGCTAGGTGAATCACCTGAATTTAGAGATGTGATCACCGACAGCGACTTCATTATCACTCCAGAATACTGGCTCAGCGGCTATATTGCGATGGCCATGCCTCAGGGCATCCCAGGAGCGACAACGCTACCGGTTAGCAGTTTTACCGTCGATCCACGCGGACATGCTTTTTGGTTTAACCCTGACGATTGGGTCAGTAAAGACGCCCTAATCATCAGCTTAGCAAAGCCCGCTCGAAGCAAGCATTTAGCAGAAATTTGGCCCTATTTCGAATCTGTCACACCGTTAGCTGAGATTGAGACGGTGCGCGGGGGAGAGATCTCTAAAACGTTTTATCTATATCAGGCGATGAATCTAATCAAGCCCTACCCCTATCCGTACTAGAACCTTCCTTCCGTCATTTTTCCCTTACTTTTTTCTCTTACTTAGCGTGCTGAGCCGCCCGCCAGCCGGTATAGCTCAGCAGGGCTGTAGAGGCAAAAACGAACGGAACACCAGCTCTTAAACCGGCAAAAGCCATCGCCAGGCTGCCGACCCAAATCGCTAGCACATAGATAAAAATGACGGTAAAGCGATGAGAAAAGCCTGCATTCAACAGTCGATGGTGCAAATGGCGTTTATCGGCTACAAACGGGGAAAGACCCTGGCGCATCCGTAATAGAATCACCGCTGACATATCCAAAATAGGCACCGCCAGCGTCAAGGATGGGAGCAGCACCGCCACCGTCGTCACCCCTTTAACCAGACCAATTACACCGACCCCCGCCAAGGTGAAACCAATAAAGTAGGCTCCGCCATCCCCCATAAATATTTGCGCCGGGTTGAAGTTGTATTTCAAAAAAGCTAAAGAGCCGCCCGCTAACGCCGCGGCAATCAATGCAGCCGATGGTTGACCCATGTAGAAGCTCACAATCATCATCACCATAGCTGCAATGCCAGAGACACCTGCCGCTAGACCATCTAGCCCATCGATCCAGTTAATAGCATTGGCCATACCCACAAGCCAAACAACCGTGACAATTAGGCTCAACCAAACCGGCAGCTGTGTCAGGCCCAAAAAAGGGATTGTCAAAAATCGAATATCTACCCCAACAAACCAGGCCACAGAGGCAACCGCAGACTGCATGATCAGGCGGCTAAGAGGCGACAGACCGAACAGATCGTCGATTAGACCGATAAGGAAGAAAGCAAATCCGCCGATGGTCACGCCCCAGACCGAATATTCCGCAACGGGTGGCAGCGGTTCGCCATTGCTCCCCAAAAATCCACCAGAGGCCCACACAACCAGCAGCGCAATCAGCACCCCGAAGAAAATGGAAACACCCCCCAGCCTTACCATTGGCTGGCTGTGAACCTTGCGACCGCCTGGTAAATCTACTCTGCCACTGGCTAGCCCCGCCTTACGAACAATCGGGGTCAAGCCCAAAACAACCGCAGCTGAGATAATAAATGCAAATAGATGATAGAGCGGAAACGCCATCAGTAGGGGAGTTTATAAGGTTGGCAAAGCTGAAGACAATTGAGTTTATAGCAGGCCTCTCAAAGGCTGCTGTGAGACTTTGGAAAGCGCAGTTGCTTTTCAGGCATTTTCTGTGGATGCGTTCAAATATAGATGCATTCCCAGAATGCAATAACACCACTCGGCGACAGTATACCTCTTATCCAACTATCCTAAGGTAGAGAAATTATCAACAGGTTCTTATGTAGGAAAGCTACCGGAGGCCATCATGCCGTTTTCTATATCAACTAAAGCTGTTTAAACGAACGTCCATAAGCTTCCCCCTTTCAGCGCAAGATCACGCATTGATCTATCAATCACCCTCAAACATAGGCCCTAAATACCAAAGTAGCCCCAAATACTAGAGTATCTGAGACCACAAAAAAATTACGCCATGCGGAGTTGGAACTGCTGACGACTTACACGAGGGCAGGCTCGGCAACCTGTAGGTGGGGATAAAGTGGGAATTTCTCACACAATGTGCTCACGCGCTTCTTGCACTCAGACTCCACCGAGCTATCGCTAGGATTGAGCAAGCACTCAGCAATAATATTGGCAATTTCCACAAACTCAGCTTCACCCATGCCGCGTGTCGTCATCGCTGGTGTCCCTAGTCGCAGGCCACTCGTGACAAAAGGTGATTCTGGATCGAACGGCACTGTATTTTTGTTTGCTGTGATATTGACTTCACTAACTAAGGCATCAGCAACTTTACCCGTCATATTAATAGAGCGCAAATCTAACAGAACTAGGTGGTTGTCAGTCCCGTCAGACACAATCTTAATGCCGCGCGATTGTAGCTGAGCCCCTAGCGCTTTGGCATTTTGGATTACCTGCTGACAATAGGTTTTGAACTCAGGCTTAAGGGCTTCGCCAAATGCCACGGCTTTGGCGGCTATTACGTGCTCTAGCGGGCCACCTTGGCTGCCTGGGAAAACGGCCTTGTCAAATTTTTTGCCCAGGTCTACGTCGCGGGTCATGATCAAACCGCCTCTAGGGCCGCGCAGCGTTTTATGAGTTGTGGTGGTGACAACATCACAATAGGGCAGCGGGTTTGGGTGTAGCCCTGTAGCGACTA
The DNA here is from genome assembly GCA_963833005.1 of uncultured cyanobacterium. Classification (GTDB taxonomy): domain Bacteria; phylum Cyanobacteriota; class Cyanobacteriia; order Phormidesmidales; family Phormidesmidaceae; genus Phormidesmis. The sequence goes on from CAWHWK010000009.1 coordinate 528,258, forward strand.
AGCCCGCGATGTGGGCAATGTCAGCCATGAGATACGCGCCGACTTCATCTGCGATCGCCCGGAACCGATCAAAATGAATTGTCCGCGGATAAGCAGAATAGCCACAGATAATCATCTTAGGCTTATGCGCTAGCGCCACCTGACGAATCTCATCAAAATCTAGCTGTTCAGTCTCACGGCTCACTCCATACTGGACAACATTGAACCACTTCCCTGAAAAGTTCACAGGAGAGCCATGGGTTAAATGCCCACCATGAGATAAATCCATCCCCAAAATCGTATCGCCGGGTTTTAGCAGCGCCAAAAACACCGCAAAGTTAGCCTGAGCACCAGAGTGCGGCTGTACATTAGCATGGGCCGCGCCAAACAGTTCTTTCACTCGATCAATCGCTCAGCTGCTCTGATTGGTCTACAAACTCACAGCCACCGTAGTAGCGCTTGCTAGGCAAGCCTTCGGCATATTTATTGGTTAGCACTGAGCCTTGCGCTGCCATCACGGCTGGAGACGTAAAATTCTCACTCGCAATCAGTTCTAAGTGCGTCTGCTGGCGGGTTAACTCTTTGCCAATAATGGCAGCTAGCGCTGGATCGCTCTGCTGCAAAAAATCAATGCTTGCTTCTGTCATCAAGTAACCCCTTCAATCAATTGTTTTGTCTGTTGGCTTTGTTTGTTGGCTTTATATGGCTGCTAGCTTTATGTGTCTGCGGACTTTTTATGTCTGCGGACTTTATTTATGGACTTGATGAGTAAATAGAGCACCTTTTCTGAGGCACCTCCACTACATCCAACTAGCCGTGTCAAAATTTCAGCGGGATGCTCAATAGTCCTTCATCATAGCGTCAACAGCATCTCGCCCTCTTGAATCTCGCCTTCTAACATTTCGCCTTCTCTAAGGTAAGCGCTAACCTAAAAAAATTCTATGAGTGAACAGAATGCATTCAGGTGTGCATTTTGCATACCTATTTGAAGGCTCAATATAAGAGAAAAGTGGTTTGTCTCAAAATGTAACGCTTTGAAACATATAATAGATTAGGTTACGGATTGCTAAGCACTCCAAAATACGCTCAAATGTTGCTCTGTTAAATAAGTTCTCTTAAAGTTCTTATTGCCTAGGCAGCACTAAGAGAAAGCCTACAAATCGTTTGCCAGCGTTCGATCTAGAGATCACAAGCAGCTAAACATTCGCGTTCAGCTTATGTTTGACGCTAGCCCAGCGATACTGTTGCCGTATACAGTAATCAGAGGGATCTCATTAGGGTTCACTCGACGTTCACCTACTGGCTCAAATCGATTTTATATTGATCTATCTATCGCGTTTAGTCAACAAGGCGATAGGCCACCGTGATACAGAATCAAAGTCATGATTATTTAGATTGCTTCTTGACTTCTTTCTTAGGACATTTTTTGTCGATTTGTCCGACTACTATTGTTCATTTTTCCAGTTTGAGGCATTGATGCTGCAACTGACTCACCCTTCAACGACGCTCGCCCCTAAGTTTGTCCCGCTTCAGGAGTCTTACGAGCGATGTCGTCAGATAACGGCAGAGTTTTCCAAGACGTTCTACATGGGAACGCTGCTCATGCCTGAGGCTAAGCGCCGAGCAATCTGGGCAATTTACGTATGGTGTCGGCGCACCGATGAGCTAGTAGATGGACCTCAAGGAAAATTCACGACTGATAGCACGTTAGATCATTGGGAGATGCAGCTAGAGTCGCTGTTTTCCGGCAAGCCGAAGGACAATTTAGATGTCGCAATGGTGGATACGCTAGAGCGATTCGCGCTGGATATTCAGCCCTTTAGAGACATGATTTCCGGGCAGCGGATGGATCTGGTACGCGATCGCTACGAAACCTTTGAAGAGTTAAAGCTTTATTGCTATCGGGTTGCGGGTACCGTTGGCATCATGTCTACAGTTGTCATGGGGATGGATAGCAACATCAATACAGCGCCCTGGATGCAAGCAACTCCGGCGACTGTTCCGATCGATGAAGCAGTTTCTTTGGGCATAGCCAATCAGCTCACCAACATTTTGCGAGATGTCGGAGAAGACGCGCAGCGCGGACGGATATATCTACCCTTAGAGGATCTAGATTTATTTGACTATACCCCAGAAGATTTATTTCACGGCGTCATAGACGATCGATGGCGAGCACTGATGAGGTTTCAAATTCAGCGAGCGCTCAAGTATTATCATGAAGCCGAAGCCGGTATCGGTCGCCTGCATCCTGATGCTCGCTGGCCTGTCTGGACCGCGCTCATGCTATATCGCAAAATTCTAGACGTGATTGCTGAAAACGATTATGACGTCTTCAATCGCAGAGCCTTTGTGCCCACATCACGTAAGTTTCTCTGCTTACCGAAAGCGCTAGTGCGCGCGCGGATGTCGTAGATATTGAATTATAAAATTGAATTTATAAAATTGAATCTATATAAACTTGCTCCATAAAATTCGAGCCATCAAAAAGGCAGTCCACACATACTACGGACTGCCTTCTTTACTTCGTCTTAGGACGCAAAGTTTATGAAATTTATAGACACCTACGAGCTGTCTGCAACCAGACTGACTATAGACAGCAGCCTGTGGAGCTACCTACTTAAGAGGGAGTTGTCTGTGCAGCGAGCATTTCTTTGAGCTTAGCTAAATCCTGAGCCCATCGCGGATCGGGACCAACTGCCGGTGTTTCAGACTCTGCAACAACAGGATTATTGTCACCGCGGCGGGCACTGCCTTTCTTAGTACGGCGCTGCTGACTAGCGGCTTTCTCAGTACCCTCGTCTTTCTCAGTGCGAGGCATCGCTTTTTCTACTTTGAGCGTTGCGTCTTGTAGAGTGAATCCGTTGTACTTCTCGACTAGGGCATCGGCGATCGCATCGTCTTTAGCCGTGACGAAGCCAAACCCGCGGCACTTACCAGTCTTTCGGTCCGAGATTAGCTTTACAGACACCAAGTCATCAGTATCTTCAGCAAAAATAGCTTCAAATTCTTCGCGCTCTAAACTCCGAGGCAAATTGCCAAAGTATAAACGAACTGACATTGGGACAACCTCTAACTTTTAAATTCAACAACAAACATCAACAGCGCCGAGCAACCTGCTGCCAATACTTTATGGGTGGGTATATGAAACTTTTTCTATCACAATGCTGATTGAAAAATGGGCAACACCTTCTAAAAGAAAACTATGCACAATGAATGAGCGGTTAAACTTCAAACTGCTGTGATAAGCCTACTTTGTAATGAGCCTGCTAAGGACAATGCCCGCAGCATGGATAAGGACTACCATCGAAAGCGTTCTCTAAGGACGGAAGTTCGCTAGATGTGAAGGGATAGTTTAATTTCTGAGCAAATAAGTCTTGCCTAAATTTAGGGCTTGCTTAGATTTAGGAGACAAAAATGCACTTTTCAACAGAAGAAATTTCTTTTTCTGTTGCTATCACGACTGCTTTTTTTGATAGGTAAGCTACAAAGCTAATTCGGTGATTAGCCTTGTAATTAAAATATCACGATGTCAGAGGCCAAACCAAGTCATCGAATTCTGGAAATCTTTAAAAACCTTGCGTAGAAAATTTCTATACCAATAAAAAAGCCAGCCGACATTGTCGACTGACTTCGATGCTGTGTTGAGAGTAGGAGAACCGGATGCCTGAGACTCCATACGTACAGACAGTGAGAGCACCGCCAGTCCGTTTGAATAAATAGACAACTTCCAAGTTCTTTCGAAGAATGTAGCATTTTTTGCTTGCGCTTCGCAACATTTCTTCATATTATCCATATGAATTACTGCGAACTAGGAGCCAGAGTCCGATGCCGCTTGCAGCCATTGCTATCAACAAAGAATAAACGGGGTGTGCCGCTCGCAGAAAACTGCCGCTGTCTAATCGAATTTTATCAATGTCAATCCAAGACTGATTTCCACGCCGATACCAACCCAGTATCTGAACTGACTCACGGTTGATAGAAAGCGGCGTCTTGACTAGGCTGATCCTGTTTCCCAGAGGACCCAGCGCAGAGAAGTAGTGAAGCTTAATAGCCCCAAGATGTGTTTTGAGGAGTAAGTCTTGGCCTAGCCAGTTGGCGATGCCAGGGCGACCGAGCAGGATGCCTGAGAGCTTGACTGGAATGCTGCTAGCCGGTAGTAAGTTTGGGTTGCTGGCCCACGTTGCCAAAGATGGAGAGAACGGCATCGAAAAAGAGAGGTCAGGGAAAAATCGATTGAGCCGCAGCACGATGCCAATCCCAGTCCCAAGCAACCAGCAGCACTGAAACAGGCCAAGGTCGTTATGCATCCAGTCGAGCATGGGCCATTCAAAGGCAGCAGAGATCGCACCTATCCCTAACAGCGCTAGTCCAATCATCAGCCCTACTGCCATGCCGATATAAGGCGTGCCTTGCCTAGCGAGCTGTTTCCACTCTGCCAGAGAAAGCCCTTGACGTCGTTGCTTCAGAGAATGTATCTGAATTTCGGGGGTTAGCTTCCAATGCTGAGCATAGGCCATCAGCAGTCGAAAGCGATCGCCCAAAGGCGGATGAGGATTCATACAGCTCATCCAGACACGCAGGGGATTTTGAATATCCCAAGCAAATAGGCTAACTAGCGGCAATTGCCCGTACAGGTGCTGACGGGACAAATCGGCAGATACAGGCAATAGCGGCGTCAAGCTTTCGATTAAAACAGGCGTGTAGCCTTGCTGCTCTATACTGGCGGCCAAACCAAAAGACAGCTTGGCTAGGGCTCTAGTTAAGCCGTTGGGGTTACCGCTAGTGACAGTAGCGGCGCGATCGCTATAGTAAGTTCTCACGCGGGCCATGCCGAGCGCGGGTAGGCGTGAGAGCCAAAACAGACTGTAGGCTAGGGTTGCCACAATGCCAAGGAACGTTTTGACGGGAAGGTTTTGCCGATTGCCCCATAGCGCACTCTGCCAGTACAGCCATAGCAGCACCTGCCAAATCAAACCTGTCACGGAAAGAAAACGCCAGTGCCAGCTTTTCCAGCCAGAGATCTCATATGCCACCAGCGCAGCAATTTCATCGTCTTTCAACTGCGTTAGCAGCCCTTGCGAAATCACGAGTCTGGCATTTCTCGGGAGCCAGCCGTAGGAGAAAATGAGCGGAATATCGGTGGGCAACTTCCACAGGGTGGGAAATGGCCAGTTGCGCTGACGACACTGGCGGCCAAGGAGGGCGACCGCCTCAGCCGAGTGACTCCGTAGCAGAGTAGCCGGGCAGGGTTGACGACGGGCGGTCAATTGTAACCATAGGTCCCATAGCCAAGGCGAGGTGATCGCAAGCACGCTCAACGCAATCAGTAAAAAACTAGCAGCATCCTGCCAGCGCCCTGGTAGCGATCGCACCCAAAGCGGAGAGTGCCTAGCCAACAGGCCCAAACCGATGTTAGCCAAAGCAACTGAGTGATAAACCCCGGTTAACCAAAGGAGAAAAAACGCGATCGCGCCTCCTATTTGCGCAAACCATAGCTGCCCTGACCTAATCTGGCCTAGGGCTCGGCCTTGGCTGAGACGATCAGCATATATCCACTCCAAGCCTTCTTTTTTTTGCGAGTCTTTTTCTCGCGGGTCTTTTTCTACTGAATCTTCTTCTGGATCTTTTCCCTGCCTTTCTTTTTCTATCGTCTCTGCCTCATCAGTTGATTCTGCGGTGAGGTCAGCGTTTAGAGAAGCATAGTGAAACACAGAAGCTTGAGGAATAGAAACGTCAGATGACGAAGAACCACTGTCATCAGTTTCACGATGGCTGTCTACTGGCTTACAAGTCGGCAGTTCACTGATTGGTTCACCAGCTAGAGATTGATTTAAAAGCTGAAAGCCGTTGAATTTAGGATTTTTTACTGGTGAAGCTTTTACTGGTGAAGCTTTTACTGGTGAAGCTGTCTGGCAGGCAGACGCGGCCATGCGCTCGGAAATTTTTTCTAACGTCTCTTGCGACCACTGCTGTAGCAATGGGCTTGAACTAGCACTCAGTTTTTGACAGATCTTTTTCGCTTGCGGCCAATTCTTTTGTGTCATATAAACACGCACTAGCCCAACATAGCCCTTTGTCTGATAGGGGCGACTCTCAGATCGGCAAAGCCGAGAAAGCGATGCGATCGCCCGGCTGTATTCACCCTGTTGATAGGCAGAAATACCAAGCTTGAGCAAGCGTTCTAATTCTGTGGCTGAGTTCATGAGACCTTCATGTAGGAGTCAGAAAAAGTAAAGATTTAGAGAGTACGTCCAGTTAGAGTACTCAAATCTTCCACAGAGATAACTTTTTCCGCGGCTCTAAGGTTCTACGGCTGTCATACCAACTACTTTGAATCCATCAGGCTCTCTATTAGCTGATACAAACTCTCTTCGCCTTCGCCATCCATCTGCCGATCTTTCAGCTCAATTAGCCCTTGTGCTAGCTGAGCGGCCCGCTGCTTGTAAACAGAATTGGTCGCGAGCAAGTCCGTAAATACTTCTTGCTCAACTTCTAGCCGACTCGATTCTTCCGAAATGGGTGACGCATAATCGGCTTCCTCTACGTCATAGCGCAGTAGAAAAATTAGCGCATTGGACATCTCCTGTAGCTGCTGCTGAAGCTTTCGAGTATCCAGTTCTAACCGGTCAAATCCCGCTGTACCAGTAATTCGAAGCTCTACGATCGGCTGCTCTTCAGGGATTATTTTCTGGGTTTTAATAGATTTTTGAATAAGCGCGATCGCACCTTCCGCTACCGCCTCCATCAGATCGCTAGTCCGAACCTTTTGCTGAAGTCGAACAATCGGGCGCTGATGGTAGTCCGTTTTCAGCTCAGCCGATATCTTGCCTTTTGCATCAATTTCAACCAGATAGGCGCCCCGCTCAAACTGACTCTCCTCGACATTATTAGCCTCGACCGAACCCGGATTGAAAATCCAGCCATCTTCTACATAGCTTTTGTGGATATGGCCTAGCGCCAAATAATCAATCCCAGCTTTTTTCAGCGGCAAGACCTCTCTATAGCGCAAAGCCCCAGCGTACCGGGCAATTTGCCCTTCTAAACCATGATGAAATAGCAAAATGGACGGGCCTGGCGCGGGCGGCAGCTTACCGATCGCTACCGCAATCTGTTCAATCGCTCTAGGGGCAGCCGCACCATACCAGCTAGAGCCCAGCACTCTCACACCACAATCAAGATCAATATAGCCCCCTCTATTTTCTGCCTCATCCCAAGGCGAATAGAAAGCTTCGTCAGCATTCACATTCCCAGGTTCAAGCAGCTTCAGCATCTTTTCGTCAGATAAATAGCGCAGCCAGCTAGATTTTGTACCATAGGGCGCATTATCGTGATTGCCTTCAATTGCTAACACTGGAATATTGGCATCGCGCAAAATTCGCAAACAATATTGAGCATGGTTGAGAATCGCTGGTTTGATATTGCGGTGCTCAAATAAATCGCCACCGATAATGACAAAATCGACCTGTTCGGCGATCGCATACTTTTCTAAAACATCTTTGAGCGAAAAGAAAAAGTCTAGCGTTCGAGGCTTGCAGTCGTAGCGATCAAACCCTAAATGAATGTCAGAGACGTGTAAAAATTTTGGCATGGGTCAAGGCAACTCATGTAATTCTAGTCGGGGCACTCATTGTAGAGCAGGCTACCTGCAGAAATCTGATATCTCAAACTGTTCCGGCCAGCACAAATTCTATTGAATACTTAAGCGGCAGTATGCACGCTCACACACCTGCACGATTGCGCAGATGCCAAATCAGGGGAATTATCAAGAGTAAGCTCAAAGATAAGAAATTTTGTAGAACTATTTGACACAATAGAACGGCTTTTCGCACTATTTAGGTTCTCGAACTATTAGGTGAATATTGACGTCCTGATACTTTGAGGCACCATTCGGGATAAAGACTATTCGGATTTGAAGATAATGGGTCGCTTAACCGTTTGGGTTCGTAGATTTAAAAAAGGTGAAACCATGCCAGATCAGCACAAGTTAAGGAGCGAGCTAGGAGATTTTAACAGCATTATCTGTTTTAGAGCCTTGATCACTGGTATAGAAGATGCGCTAGGGGCACGAGCCGCTATGATTGCCCTGCTAGCAGCAGGAAGATCGCGTGGTAGGAAGCTGGCACAGGAGCTAGGACTGTCCGGCGTATGCGGCAACTTTAACGAAATTTCCGAATTGATGAACAGTGCCTTGGGCGCTAACGGCACCCGACTTTGTATCGTCGACAAAATTGAATCTGCCGAAGATAGCGTTCTTTTAGTTTACTGCCGAGAAACGATTTGCTCGGCAGGAGAATCGCCAGGGTCTAGTCGGGAGCTGTCTTACACGATGGGCGCTGTACAAGGAGTTCTAGAAGAAGTGACCGGAAAGCGCCTGCGAAGCAAGCAAATTGCTTCAGTCTTGCGAGGCGGCACTTACGATGTTGTACAGCTAACCCCTATGGCATAGCCATCAAGATCTCGAATTTGAGTTCTAACTATGCTTTGCCCCGACGGTTTTGCCCCGACGGTTTTGCTCCAACAATTTTGTTCAGATGGCGTTTTTTTGAAAAAGCGTTTTATACGAGCGATTTATGTAGGCGATGCTGTATGCAGATAGTCGGTCTGCCTACTTACAATGCACCTTCTACGACGCATCTATCTCATCTTTATCAGTACCAGACAAGACCTCAATTTTTATTCAGGAGTTTATTCCAATGGTTCCAAATACTCAAAAAATTCAGATGCTGTTGCAGAGCTTGGTCACAAATAGTCCTGAGATTGAAGGCGCTAGCTTAGTTACCTTAGACGGTTTGCCGCTAGCTTCTACGCTGCCAAGCCACATGGATGAAGAGCGAGTCTCGGCTATGGCCGCTACCATGCTCTCTATTGGAGAACGGATTGGAGAAGAATTGCAAAAAGGAAATGTTGGCCGCATTTTTGTAGAGAGCGACCAGGGCTATTGCATGCTCACTAGCTGTGGAGATGACGCGGTACTGCTAGTTATGGCTACTGCCGCAGCAAAGCAAGGCTTACTGCAGCTAGCAATCAAAAGATCGGTAGCAGACCTGAAATTAGCACTTGGTTAAGTGGGTACTCGGTCAATTTTCTAATCGAAAAGTATGGAAATTATGAGGCTGGTGGTGGCTGGGCCCGTAGGTGCTGGCAAATCTACGTTCGTTCGAGCTGTTAGCGAGATTGCGGTGGTAGATACCGATCGTCAGGCAACCGACGAAACGGCTCTGCTAAAACAAAAAACGACGGTAGGATTCGACTTTGGGCGATTGCAATTTAGCCCAGACATGGCCCTTCATTTATATGGCACTCCCGGACAAGATCGGTTCGATTTCATGTGGGAAGAGCTGATTAGTAAGGCACATGCCTACATTCTGCTGGTGCCTGCCAACAGACCTGCCACTTTCCGCAAGGCTCACTTGATCTATCAGTTTATGAGTGAGCGGGTTACCTTGCCCATGGTTGTGGGCCTCACGCATACAGATTGTGAAGAGGCTTGGAGCGCTGACAATGTTGCGATCGCAATGGGTTTGGCAGAACCAACTCAGCGTCCGCCATTTGTTGAAGTCAACGCCACAGAACCCGACTCTGTCACCCAAGCGCTGAGCGCTCTAATTCAGCAATACATTTTGATAACAGGTGCCGCATAGCCGCGACAAAAGCAGCCAGTAAGCTTGCTAGCTGCTTTTCCTTATCTTTTATTAATTTTTTGTATTCTTTGTTAACACCTCTATTTATTATCTAGAATAGAGATGAGTAGTAATACTCAATTGTGTTTGCACGCTGCCTTGGTGCATTATTACGATTCTAGATTCATACACCTGTAGACTTTACATGTAGCGCCGTTTTATAGGAATGCCGTTTAGCCAAAACAAGAAGTCTAGAAGTACTATTTCATTTTTATATAAAAGTCTACACAACAAGGAGTTAGAAGCCTATGCTGCTTCAAGGTCAGACTTCTGAATACTCATTGCCTGAGCTATTCAAATTCTTAAAAGATAGTCGGCAAACAGGGCGCTTATCGTTAAAGTCTCTGTTCGGTAAAGACTTTGAAGAAGCGCCGCACTACCTATGGTTTGAAGAAGGCAATTTAGTTGCAACCTCCCGAAGACTAGACGGACTAGGACTGCTGAATTTTTTGCAGGAAAGATACCTCATTCAAAGCAGTGTACTGCCTCGTTTATTGCGGCAGTGCCCGCCGAAAGTGGCACTCGGGGCTTTTCTAAAGACGAAAGCAATGCTCACAGTTAGGCAGCTACAGTCGCTGTTCTCCTCTCAAGTTTTGAGCAGCACCTGCACGCTGATGCAGGCACCCGATGTCAGATTTGCGTTCTATCCCAACTATCCGTTTCCCTACCTAGAGATGACCGGGATTAAAATTCAGGCGACTGACATTACGCTCCCTAGCCTACGTATGATCAAATCTTGGGGTGCGCTGATTGATAAATTGCCAGAGTTGAACTCTGGATTAAAGACAGCCGCAGGTAACGTCCCCCGATATCGACTTAATTCGCAAGAGAAAACGGTTTTGGCTTTGGCAGAATCTGGCAGGTCTCTATCTGAAATTTCTGCGGAGATGATCCTACCTAAGCTAGACGTTCAAAAAATTGGATTCCGGCTAATTTTTGTGGGTCTCGCGAAAGAGGTCCCGATGATTTATCTAGCTCGAACCAGCCATTCAGCAAAACAGCCCACACCGGTCAAAGTCAGCAAAGCCTTTCTCAGCAAGCTATCTAACTATTTGCAACAAGCAGATAGGCCAGCTAGCCAACTCGCACGGCCAGCCAAGCCAAACGTATATTCCGCAACAAAGCAGCCGCAGTCTAAACCCGTTCAATCCGCCGTTAGGGAGCGCAAAGCTTTGGCCTTGCAGGGTGCCCACTGAAAGCTCAGCAGAAATCAACATTTAGAGTCTAGTTTTAATAGACAGCTCATACCGTCTCGCCGGTAGAGGCTGCCAACTCTTCCAAGCGTTCTTGCTGGTCTTGTGAGATGCAAGTTTGAATCACCGTTTCGATATCGCCTTCTAAGATAGGAGGCAAAGAGAAGTTTTGATTGAGGCGATGATCGGTGACTCGGTTATCTTTGTAGTTATAGGTGCGGATTTTCTCCGAGCGAGAGCCGGAGCCAACTTGCGATCGCCGCATCGAAGTTATCTCGGCCTGCTGCTCTTCCAGCTTTATCTCATACAGCTTGGCTCGCAAAATCTGCATAGCCCGCTCGCGGTTTTGGAGCTGTGAGCGTTCCTCTGTACAAAACACTCGAATTCCAGTTGGCTTGTGCATGAGGTCAACCGCTGTTTCTACCTTGTTCACATTTTGGCCACCGGCCCCGCCAGAACGAGCTGTCGTCATCACAATATCCTTCGCGTCAATGTGAATTTCCACATCATCCACTTCAGGCATCACCGCCACGGTTGCGGTAGACGTATGAACACGTCCGCCCGACTCAGTCAAAGGCACCCGCTGCACCCGATGAACCCCCGACTCAAACTTCAGTTTGCTGTAAACCTGATCGCCTTGAATCTCAACAATCGCTTCTTTCACACCACCCATATCAGCTCGCGATTCACTCAACAAATTTGCTTTCCAGCCCTGCCCTTCTGCATACCGACTATACAAACGCAGCAAGTCACCGGCCCAAATGCCCGCTTCATCACCACCGGTCCCCGCTCGAATCTCTAACATGATGTTCTTGTCATCATTCGGGTCACGCGGCAGCAACAAGACTTTCAACCGCTGCTCTAGCGTATCCAAAGACTCTCCTAACTCAGAAACTTCCATCCCTGCCATCTCTTTCATCTCTGGATCACTAGAAGCCTCCTTATACACTTCTTGTGCACCTGTTAGCTCTACTTCAGTTTTTTGCCACTTGTGATAGGTCTGCACCGTTTCTTCTAGCGAGGCACGCATCTTAGCAATCTTCTGAAATTCGTCAGGGTCTCTTGCGACATCAGGGTCTGCCATTCTCCGAGTCAGCTCCGTAAACGTTTGCTCTACCGATTCCAGTTTTTGTAGTAAGTAAGATTCAGCCATCGTTTATTGCCCGATTTTGGTTGCTAAGAAAGAAGAAATATTGCACTGCAAAAAAATATCCGAGCAGCAGCCTCAAAAAGGTCTGCCACCCGGATTCGTTTCAAAACTATAGTTGCTACTTCTTATCGTCGCTTGCCGCGTCACTAGAATCAGTAGCTTCTGGTTCTGTGGACATACCGTACTTACGCAAGAAACGCTCAACTCGACCTTCGGTATCGATAATCTTTTGTGTTCCGGTGTAGAAAGGATGGTTTCCTGACCACACATCAATATTTAATTCAGGCTTGGTAGAGCCTACGGTCATAACCTGTTCGCCATTGCAAAATACTTTGGCTTCGGGGTACCACTCAGGATGGATATCAGCTTTTGGCATGGTTCTAGAGAGATGGTTGTTTGAGAAATTGGGCTTCGACTCCGCTCAGCCCAGGGTAGTGATCAATATTGTAGGAACTAACTAGGTGCCTGAGCGGAGTCAAAGGCACACCTTTCCAAACACAGTTTTAACGCTTCGAGAACTGACCAGCTTTGCGGGCTTTCTTCAAGCCGTACTTCTTCCGCTCTTTCTGACGAGGGTCGCGAGTAAGGTAGCCTTCTGTTTTTAACGGCATTCTATTATCAGGATCGAGCACGCAGAGTGCCCGAGCAACACCGAGCTTAATAGAGTCGGCTTGGCCAGTAAGGCCACCGCCACGCACGTTTACCAGGATATCGTACTCATTCTCCAAGCCAAGCGTTTCTAAAGGTGCCTTGGCAGAGGTAATGTAAGCAGCGTTTGCCTGCAAATATTCGTCACCAGGTTTTTTGTTGATAGTCATCTGGCCGTTACCAGGAACCAGGCGAACCCGAGCAACTGACGACTTGCGACGACCTGTGCCCCAGTATACAGCGCGATCAGATTGGTCTGCCATGGTTTAGTTAGCTCCGGAAGTAGTGTTGACGGTTAAAGTTTGCGGATGTTGAGCCGTATGAGGATGGTCAGGCCCGGCGTAGACCTTTAGCTTTGTAAAGAGCTGACGACCAAGCGCATTTTTAGGCAACATCCCTTTTACAGCTTTCTCAATAATGCGCTCAGGAATACGTTTTTGAAGCTGAGCGAATGTCTCGGTTTTCATACCACCTGGACGACCCGAATGACGGCGGTACAGTTTTTGTTCGCTTTTACGACCAGTGACTACAACCTTGTCAGCATTTACGACAATCACAAAGTCGCCTATGTCCATATGAGGCGTATAGTTAGGCTTTTTCTTGCCTCGGATCACCTGCGCAATTTCTGTGGCTAGCCGACCCAAGCGCTGGTCGGCAGCATCTACCACGTACCAATCGTGTTGGATTTCGTTAACAGGAGTAAGGGTCGTTTTAGTGGACATAGCGTGTACCGTAGTCGTCGTTGATTATTTTGTTGTCAATAGGAACTGGGGCTGAGTGTCAACCCAAGCCTCGGGTTCAAAGGGAAAGTTTGGATACCCTACTCGCAATAAACAAAGGCCTTGAGGGGGGGCAGAGTATTTTACCAAATTGCGGCGTTGGTTTTGCCAAATATCCAGAAAACCCTCTAGGGAAAGCTTCTGGGCACCGACTTGAACAATCAAGCCCACTATTAGGCGAACCATGCCATACAAAAAGCCTTTTGCCTGTAGTTCAACCTGGATGAAGTCTCCTGAGCGAACGCACTGTACGTCTTGCAGTTCTACCCAAGAATGAGATCTATCTGAGCCAGCGCGATGAAATGCAGCTAGATCATAATAACCTACCATGGAGTGCAGTGCCGCGTGCATTATTCCTTCATCCAAAGGCTGATAGTAGTAATGCCATACATACGGTTGTACAAACAGATTGGGATATCGGTTGGTGTAAAACGTATAGCGATAACGCCTCCAGTTGGCTGAGAATTGAGCATGCCAATCGTCAGCAACGGTAGCAGCGGCGCGAATAACAATATCATCGCCAAGTCGATCATTAAGGATACTGGCCCACCGCTGGGCCGGAATTGCTGTTGGAGCAGAAAAGTGAGCAACCTGTGCGGCTGCATGAACACCTGTGTCGGTTCTACCCGCGCCCACTAACGCTGAGCGTCTACCTAGAATAGACGCGATAGCCTCTTCAATCTCTGCCTGTACCGTTCTGCCTGACGGCTGACGCTGCCAACCGTGAAAGTGGGTTCCCCTGTACTGAATCACCAAGGCTACTTTTTGCGTGTCTTGTTTATTCGAGGGCAACCGCTTTAACTGCCGAGAAACTTGCGATGCACGGCCATCAGGCATTTGGGATTAGGCTCAGTCCTAAGCGTGTTTTCCAAAGGGGAGATGGCTTTAAGTTAACTCGATAATAGCCATACGGGCATTATCGCCTCGACGGCTGACCGTGCGTACAACGCGAGTGTAGCCCCCATTTCGATCAGCGTATCGATCAGGTGCTTGATCGAAGAGCGCGTGAACAAGCTGCTTATCAAAAAGATAGCCGAGCGCTCTACGACGTGCTGACAGCGAGCCATCTTTGGCCAGACTCACCATGCGTTCAGCTTCAGAGCGAACAGCTTTGGCGCGAACTTCGGTAGTCTTAATTCGACCGTTGCGAATTAGCTCTGTGGTGAGCGATCGCAGCAAAGCCTTGCGCTGATCCGCCGCCTTACCGAGTTTTGCTACACGACGACCATGTCTCATGATTGTTATCCCCTTCCTAAACTATGAAAAATTAAACGTGACAAAAAATTAAACTCTCAAAACACCTCAAACAGCACTTAGGGAGAGTGGGTTACACAGACTTGGCTGGTTTTTCTAACGGCAGCATAATCCCCAGATGAATTTGCAGAGCCTCTACAACCTCCTCGGCAGACTTTTGACCAAAGTTTTTGATCTCCAGCAAATCTTCTTGACTGTAGTCGAGCAAATCAGAAACTGCGTTGATTTGCGCCCGCTTCAGGCAGTTGTATGCGCGCACGGAAAGCTGCAGTTCTTCAATCGGAATTTGATAGGTCGGATCTTCTTCCTTCACATCCTCATCACGCTTAGGCTCAAGCGTGACATCTTTGAGCGGGTTGAACATATCCACTAGGAGTGCTGCCGCTTCACTCATTGACTGCTGGGCGGTCAATGAGCCATTCGTCCAAATCTCCATATTGAGCCGATCTTTAGGCAGGCCCTCGGCATCAAGAAAATTTTCAACGCTATAGTTCACCTTTCTTACCGGCATAAACACAGCGTCAATTTGCATAAACTCAACCCCGCCAGTTTCTTCTCGGCTGCGGTCAATGGCTCGATAGCCCTTACCGCGCTCAATCCGAAACTCCATCTCTAGCTTGTGGCCAGCCGAAACAGCGGCGATATATTGATCGGTACTAATCAGATCCACATCAGATGGCAAGTCGAAATTCGCTGCCGTTACCTTTGCCGGACCTTGAACAACCAGCCGACCAATCTGAGGCTGTGCTGAATAGCTCTTCAGCACGGTTTCCTTCATGTTTAGCAAGATGTCTAAGACATCTTCACGAACGCCTGGAATAGTGGAAAACTCATGGCTAGCGCCTGCGATTCGAACAGAGGTTACTGCCGTACCTTCCAGGTTAGAAAGCAGCACACGACGCAGAGCATTGCCTACGGTAGTACCCTGAGAGCGCTCTAAAGGCTCGATTACAAACCGACTATACTGACTTTGATCGTCTTCAACAATGGACTCTACACAATTAACTTGAAACTGTGCCATGCACTAACCTCTCCAGGTACTCAATTTCTGTACGGAACTTCAATATCTGCCAACTCTACAGCTACTTAGCGACTCACGAGATCGAAACTGTTGACCAAGCCAGATAACTGGCTAGGGAGACTAATTTTTTAACACTCGCATCCGCAAATTTCTTCACTATTCGCATCTACAGAATGGTTAAAGACTCAGGTTAAAGGCGTGAATACTTAAGATAAAGAAGGCTCAAAAGCTTCAGTCTTTCGAAAGAAAATGCTGGGAATCAATACCGAATAGAGCAAGCTCAGCAGTCCTTTTCAGACTTCTTTGAAAAATATTCCCTTCAAATCGACCTCAAACAGCCTCAAGTTAAACGCGCCGTCGCTTTGGAGGACGACAGCCATTGTGAGGAATGGGTGTAACGTCGCGAATTAGCGTGATTTCTAAACCCGCACCCTGCAGAGCACGAATGGCAGTCTCACGGCCTGATCCTGGGCCACTAACTTGCACTTCACATTGCCGCATACCCTGATCAATTGCACGACGAGCAGCGCTATCGGCGGCAGTTTGAGCCGCAAAGGGCGTTCCCTTCTTGGCACCCTTGAATCCACTAGCACCCGCTGAGGACCAAGAGACCGCGTTACCGCTAGCGTCCGTGATAGTGACAATCGTATTGTTGAAGGTGGACTGAATGTGAGCCACCCCATTGGGGATATTTTTCTTTTGTTTGCGGGGGCCGCTCTTGCGGATGGGTTTTGCCATGACTAGTCGTCCAAATTATTCAGCAGAGTGTTGTATTAGAGAGGAAAGTGCTGGAATTGAGGCTGTGTGTTCGCACAGAAACGCGAACCGATGAGTGCGTGGAATCCTCTGCATCAGTACGCGTTAAGCAGTTGCTGTAGACCAGCAGCTTAGAGTTACTTGCGGGGGGGCTTTTTCTTACCAGCGATTGTACGCTTGCCAGCACGACGAGTGCGGCTGTTGGTTCTTGTCCGCTGACCCCGAACAGGTAGTCCCATCCGGTGGCGGCGGCCACGATAACAGCCAATGTCCATCAATCGTTTGATGTTCATATTTACCTGGCGGCGAAGGTCACCTTCAATCAGGTAGTCGCCTTCGACAGTTTCTCTTAGCTTGATAACGTCTGCGTCAGCTAAGTCTTTTACGCGAACGTTGGGATCAACGCCTGTTTTTTCAAGAACTTCTTGAGCACGGCTTAGTCCCACACCGTAGATGTATGTTAATCCGATTTCGATTCGCTTATCTCTTGGCAGGTCAACGCCCGCAATCCGTGCCACCGATTATTTCTCCCTTATTTACACTGCTAGCGTTTCGTTTATTAGCAAATACCAGCAGACGACGTTACCAAAACTTATTAGTCAAAGCTTTCCGCCAATGGATGGCGAGAAACTTGTTCAAACAGCCGAATCTCGAGATTCACACCGGAGCGATGACTCTAAAGATTATCGGCAGTGCCCAAAAGCTCTAACCCTGACGCTGCTTATGCTTGGGGTTAGGACAAATAACCATTACTCGGCCACGACGGCGAATAACTCGGCACTTTTCACACATTTTTCTAACAGATGCGCGGACTTTCATGTCCCAAAGGTCTTATTTACTACAGTTTGTAATGCTATCAAACATTCAGACATCCAGCAACAAATTGGTGCTGCTGAATAATTTGAGCTGGATGATTTTGAGTAGAGACAGGCAGAGCGAGGTTAGCAAGCTGATGCCAACCTCGCCCTTATTTCTACGAGTGCTACAGAATATTACTGGATATTGCACACTTAAGACATTATGCACCTCGTTTAAGTGCAGATTCTACCTGACGAAACTCTTGCTCTAGGCGGTCTTGCAGCTTTTGGGGAACAGGACGATTGGGATAGGAGCTGTAGTGGCCAGCTAGAGCGTTGAGCGCTGTGCGCATAGTAGAAAATGAGCTGAGATTGGAGACAGAGGGATTGCGGCGATAGCGGGACGCAAAGCCATTAATCTTAGCTTTGGCCTCATCTTGAAGCTGAGCTTTATTGGGCGCGTCGTTGGCCAGGGCGACAGACTCACGCAAGCTGTCGATCAAGGCTACGGTATCTTCAGTATAGTTGCCAGTTAGGCCGTCGCTAGGACCGACTGCACTACAGCCAGTGAGGCCGATAACAGCAACTAACAGTAAAGCAAATACACGGGACAATAGGTTTTTCATAAGGCGTTCTAGGATGGGCAATCACAGCAAGGCAGAGCTGTGTTGGACACACCGCGAAAAAGAGTTGTTTGCCATGCCTGCTGAAAGGATAAACATATGTAACAGTTTATCTGAAGGAGGACAGCAGGAATAGTCCCGATTGGCAGAGATGGGGATCGTTAAGCTGGGTAAATCCGTAATCGACGATTGGGTTCGTCACCGAAGCTCAAGGACTTGAGGCGGTAATGCTCTGCAAGCTCATGCTGCATTTTGCGAATTTTGGGCGATCGCGGCAGCAATTCTACTGGCTGACTTTTGGGGATCACAATTTGCTCAACGGCCAAGCGGGCCTCTTCTAAGGCTTCTAGCTCATCATCCACGCCGCTGCGTGAAAACAAATCGAGGTTGACGCCTTCTGAGAGTTCGCCGTCGTCGTCTAAGTCGAGCAGGCGGCGAAGCGATCGCGTAATCTGTGGAATGCTATTCGACTTCACTGTGTATACGGGCAGCTGCCGCGCTTTAGCAACCTGCTTGAGTTTGGAATGATTGCGAATATGCGATCTTAGAGCCAACACCGCATCTGCTGAGGCTAGTTCCTTAGTAAACTTCACGGGTAAGTCAAGCGTTCGCACCACATGCTCTAGCTGCTGACGGCTAATACCGTAGGCATAGATTCGAGTAATATCATCGGCCTCACTCTCGTAGTAGTTATCATCACTTGCCACTTGAGCCATATGGTCGGAAGGCATCGGTAGCTGCCTCATCGAATCGTCTAGCAGGGCCTGAAACCTGAGCTGATCGTCAGCGGTGGCGTTAGCAGTCGGTGCGTTTGCTCGAATTGAATTAGAGGGGACTGATCCAGGCGGTATCGAGCCAGACACAGGAACACTAGACACATTGGATCTTTTCCCAAATGAGTCTGAGCCTAGCGGCGAAATAGGGGGTCTCATTTTGCCAGAAGTTCGCCAGCCACCGGGACTTGACTGTGCCTTCAGACTACCCGCACGCAGATGACCTCTTTTGTCGGCTCGTAGGGCTGCCGTAGCCAGTCCAGAGACAACAGGCTGATCTTCTGTAATCACAACTTGGTTATCTGGGCCTAGCGATCGCACCTGTTGCCCAGGGACACGCCCTCGCAAAATAAAGTCCACCGTATTAGCCACGTCTTCGTGCACGACCCAGCGCTGACGCTCTAGCATCTCTACAGCAATCTCAAAAGTTGGCGGGGCCTTACGTTCTAGCACGCTCTTTTGACTGCCTCGGCGACGGGCCTCATCATCACCAAGCGTCACCGACTGAATGCCCCCCACCAAATCAGAGAGTGTTGGGTTCTTAATCAAATTCTCTAGTCGATTACCGTGCGCTGTTCCAACTAGCTGAACACCTCGCTCAGCAATTGTTCGGGCAGCTAAAGCTTCTAGCTCAGTACCAATCTCATCAATCACAATAACTTCAGGCATATGGTTTTCCACTGCCTCAATCATCACCTGATGTTGTTCTTCGGGCCGCGCAACCTGCATTCTTCGCGCCCTACCAATTGCCGGATGCGGGATATCGCCATCGCCTGCAATTTCATTAGACGTATCGATAATGACCACCCGCTTCATCAGATCATCCGCCAGCACCCGCGCAATCTCTCTAAGCGCAGTCGTCTTGCCTACCCCCGGACGACCCAGCATCAAAATAGAGTTGCCTGTCTCGACTAGGTCGCGAATCATCCCTATTGTGCCAAAAATGGCTCGTCCTACTCGGCAAGTTAGGCCAATAACATCTCCTGAGCGGTTGCGTATAGCGCTGATTCGATGCAGCGTCTTCTCCAACCCGGCTCGATTGTCGCCACCGAAGTGCCCTACCCGGTCGATGCAGTGCTGTAAGTCCGTTTTAGAAACCGGTGCCTCAGACAGGTATTCCACTGAGTCTGAAAAGCGAGCTTCAGGCTGTCGGCCCAAATCTAAAATGACTTCGATTAGTTGCGCTTTACGAGGATGATTTTCCAGCTTTTCACGAATATATGCAGGCAAAACTGCCAGTAGCTGAGATAGGTCATCAGTTGTCGCTGACGGATTCGACTTTGCAAGGGGGGCTTTTTTTGCTTCGTTTTTTGCTTGGCTAGCCTTGGCAGCAGCATTAGTAACTACTGAAGGGCTGTTTTCAAACAGATTATCGTTAAGACTCGTCATAGAGAACGGATTTCAAACGAGAGACATGCAGCAAGATGTGAGTGCCAGGTAAACCCGTTGCGTCAGGAAATATACCGACACAGCGTGTCCGTTGAGACTTTAAAGCTTACTTAAAAAATCCGAGGGCGCTTTACTGACTGCTGAGTTACTCCACCAGCGATTTAAGCGGCGCCACCAAAGATTCAGCAAGCGACACAGCCCTGTGCAAGGCTTTGGGTACCTCTTCAAGATAATAGGTTTGATCAATAACTGGCATTAGCAACCGCCGAGCGAAGCTACCGTAGGCGATCCCAGAGACTGCGCGAGGCCGCATAAAATCTTCGTTTGAGCACTGTAGCAGTCCCATTTCCCGAAGTTTAAGAACCGTGTACTCGTTGGTGCCGCCTGCTAGCTGAACATATCCAGGAATCTCTGAGGCAATTACTTTTTGGGCTAGTCGGACGGCGGCATGCGTAGTGCCTTTACCAATATCACCGCTCATCGGGCGACCATCGGTCTGCCAGACTAGGGCAGGCTGAAGCTTATTTGGACTAGCTGTAAGCTCGGCCCAGCCCATAATGCGCTGTAGCGACTTGAGATAGGCAATGAAATTTTCTCCGTCTGGACAGCTAATAGAAATTAGCTTTACGTGTGAGATCCAAGGCGTGATGGTCTGCCAGAGCTGTTTAAAGGCAGCTTCATTTCCGACATGCGTATGAATTTCTAAAGCGTCTACCTGGCTAAGCACAGACTGGGCGATCGCATCTAATGTTGTCGGCTGCGATCGCGCCTCGATCAAACCTAGAGGACAAACTGGGAGACAGCGCCCACAGCCGTAGCAGCGATCGCGGATGACGCCTGTGCTGTCAATCGCCATAGCAGGACACACATCCTCACAGGGCCGAGAACAATCAGATGGGCATTTTTCAGCGTCAAACCAAGCCTTGCGAAAATGAGGATCTACGCCAGCACTCATGCTCACCATCAGCCAAGGTTGTCTCCATCTGGAGTTCCTTTGCCACACATTCTTTTGATGTGTATTTTTTTGCCAATTAGGTGCGTGTCTGACCAGCCGACGAGCTGCTGAGAGCCCTTCTTTTGCTGCGGCCACGACAGCTAGATCGGCAGCAACATCAATACAATCAGCGCCCGCTAGCGCGTAAGCTAGCGTCAGATTTCTAACAGCTGGTAACGACTGATAGCTAGCACCACAAATCAGCTTGAACCAGTGACCAGCCTGCAAAGATTCAAGTGGACTTAGGCTCACATCAGCAGATGTATTGGCTCTAATTTCTACCAACTGATTTCTACCGACTGATTTCTACCAACACTAATTTCTATCGACTAATCCTTGATGTCTAGTTCCTATCAACGACTCACTGACAGTAATGAGGCTAGGCTGCTACAGCGTCCTGCAAAGGAAACCAAGTAACAGTGCGATCGCCGCCAACTTCCAAAACCACCTTTACTTTCGGCTCAATAGACGGCAGTGAAATCAAAAACTTAATTTCTTGACTAGACAAAATATGGCCTTCGATTAGCCAAAGCACAAGCCCCTTTGATTTTGGGGATAGCTCTTGCAGTCGATAGCTCACAATCGGGGGCACATAGTAGCGATCGCCCACCGCAGAAGCCTCCATGTTCTTTTTACCTAAATGGGGCGGACGCACACCGTGCACATCTAGCAAATAAGCAGACAGATCGCCCAACCCTCGGACCGACAGATAGGCGCAGTCATAGCCAGCAGAGCGCACACGTCGGCGATAGCGCCCTTCATACCCGCCTTCCAAAGGCATGCGTACGCCCAGCGCACCAGCTTTTTCAAGGTCACTAGTAAACTTGTTAAATGCGATCAGCGCCATAGGAATCAAAATCAAGCTAGAGAGACAACGTAATATTACTCCAAAACCACAGACGTAGGACACGGCCTGTAAGCGATAGATCCGTAAGTAAACAGATCCGCGAGCAATAGGAACACGGCGCTAGCGCAAGAATCAGCAACCTCAAACAATACCTGGCACTATTGATAGCGTTTAGTAGTGCTCGGCAACGATTATTTACGGTATGATGCAGTGCGTACGCGAAGAATCGAAACTGCGTCTACTCAGCTGTTGCCAGTCGTCAGATGCTTGGAATTATCGAAAGAGCGATTTTAAAAGAGTAATTTTCGACAAAGTTGCCTTAAAAACTTTTCAAGAAAAACTTTTTAAGTGTCGACGCAGCAGAAAAACCGTGTATGATAGTAAGCCTGTCGCCGTTAAGCGGATACTAGAGGGATGGCAATGCTTCTGTTAGGGAAGACTTCTAAAACCTTTTAGGTTAACTCTTACAGTTTCTACTGCATCCTCCAAGTCTGAGGCGAAAAAGATAAGGCGAGTTTTGTGGCTCCCGGCGGTTCATCCCCATTCGGTTGCAGCTTTCAACATATAAAGCCCTGTCGATTGTTTTCCAGTGTGGCCAAGCAAGCGTTTTGCTGCGCGCGATTTCAGGAGTCTGTTTACAGCTCTTAAGGCGTAGCGTGTCAAGCATTCTGAAACTAGCTGGTATGTCCAAAAACCCTGCGAGTAGACGTCTTTCCTATTAGTCAATACGACTAAGGCAGCCGTTGGTTTCCAGGGTGCGTTATGAAGCGGAGTCGAGATTAAGTGTCTGTCGGTATTCTTGGTACCAAACTTGGTATGACCCAGGTGTTCGATGAAACTGGAAATGCAATTCCGGTAACTGTCGTGCAAGCTGGCCCCTGCGTTATAACGCAGATCAAAACGAAACAGACAGACGGCTACTCGTCTGTACAGGTTGGCTACGGAGACGTTAAGGAAAAGGCGCTGAACCGACCGAAGCTAGGGCACCTCAAAAAGTCTGGCGCATCGCCGGTACGTCATCTGTGTGAGTATCGAACTGATAACACCAGCGAATTTGAGATTGGTCAGACAGTCGCTGCCGATCGATTTGAAGCAGGTCAGCTTATTGATGTTAGTGGCATCAGCATCGGTAAAGGGTTTGCGGGCAACCAAAAGCGAAATAACTTCCGTCGCGGGCCGATGTCTCATGGTTCAAAAAACCATCGCGCGCCGGGTTCTACCGGTGCGGGTACGACGCCTGGCCGCGTCTACCCTGGCAAAAAGATGGCTGGCCGTATGGGGGGCGTAAAAGTCACTGTTCGGAAGCTAAGCGTTGTCAAAGTAGATGGCGATCGCAACCTACTACTAATAAAAGGGGGCGTTCCTGGCAAAGCAGGTACATTGCTAAACATCACACCTGCCACGATTGTTGGCCAGCAGTAGAGGCTGGTCATGATGGCTAGGCAGTAGCCTGCTTCTGGCAAAGCTCGAACGAACAGACCTGAAGAAATGTACCTAGAAGCAGACGCTAAAGGCACAGAACCTAGAAGGTGAAATAGACGGCATTAGATAGATAGGCCAAAGAGAGAGACCATGGTTGATTGTGTAGTAAAAGACTGGCAAGGGCAGGACGCTGGCACAGCGGCGCTTGATCTAAAGGTCGCTAAAGAAGAAAACGCCGCCCACATTGTGCACCGTGCGCTGGTTCGCCAGATCAATAACGGTCGTCAGGGTACGGCTTCTAGCAAGACCCGAGCAGAAGTTCGCGGTGGCGGTCGCAAGCCCTGGAGACAGAAAGGAACCGGGCGGGCTCGTGCTGGTTCTATCCGGTCTCCGCTATGGAGAGGGGGCGGTGTCATTTTTGGGCCAAAGCCTCGTGACTACAGCACAAAAATGAACCGAAAAGAGCGCCGTTTGGCGCTTCGGACGGCTTTTCAGGGCTGTGCTGAAAGTATTGTAGTCGTCCAAGACTTTGCCAGCGAGCTCAGTCAGCCAAAGACTAAAGAAATGCTCGCGGCCCTCGACCGGTGGGGCATCAACAGCGAAGAAAAGATTTTAATGGTCTTTAGTGAGCGCAATGACAATGTCTATCGCTCTTTGCGTAACGTTTCTACCGTTCGGATGATTGATGCGACAAATCTCAACATCTACGACATTTTGCACGCTGACCACATCGTCGTGACAGCCTCTGCGCTTGAAAAGATTCAGGAGGTATACGGTGAGTAAACAAATAGACGAGCGCGACATTCCAGATATTATTCGGAAACCCCTGATCACAGAAAAAGCAACGATTGCATTGGAGAACAACCAATACACCTTTGAAGTTTCACCCAAAGCGACCAAGCCTCAGATCAGAGGCGCGATCGAAAAGCTATTTGACGTGAAGGTTGTTAACATCAGCACCCAAAACCCACCTCGAAAAAAGCGTCGAGTAGGCCAGTTTATAGGGCATCGAGCCGCTTACAAGCGAGCGGTTGTCACCCTAGCACCTGAAGACACCATCACGCTTTTCCCTGATGTCTAGTCAGCAGGATGTCAGCGGGTTTTTACTTTGCGACATTGCCAGTTATTTAGCCAACCAGCTTGTTTCGCCAAATAACTATCTTCAATAAAGACTTTTTTCCAAGTAAACGCGACAGATTATAGCCATGGGCATTCGCTCCTACAGACCACTAACACCAGGCACGCGCGAGCGCACCGTCTCTGACTTTGCGGCAATCACTACCGACAAACCAGAGAAGTCACTGACCTATTCGGTTCATCGTCCGAAGGGACGAAACAACCGTGGTGTCATTACGTGTCGCCACCGAGGCGGCGGTCACAAACGTCTCTATCGTGAAGTTGACTTCAAGCGCAACAAGCACAACATCCCAGCCAAGGTCGCAACAGTTGAGTACGACCCCAACCGAAATGCGCGTATCGCGCTGTTGCACTATGCCGATGGCGAAAAGCGCTACATACTGCATCCACTCGGATTAGAAGTAGGAACTACTATTATCTCGGGCGAAGAGGCTGCTTTTGAGGTTGGCAATGCTTTGCCGCTGCATCGAATTCCACTAGGTACCACTGTTCACAATGTTGAGCTTGTCGCTGGGAAAGGCGGGCAGATGGTGCGTGCGGCAGGTGCAGGCGCACAGCTAGTGGCAAAAGAAGGTGGCTATGTCACCTTGAAATTGCCTTCTAGCGAAGTTCGCATGGTTCGCCGAGAATGCTATGCCACTATTGGACAAGTTGGCAACATCGAACATCGCAACCTTACGTTGGGGAAAGCAGGTCGCAAACGTTGGTCAGGGCGACGCCCCGAGGTTCGCGGTAGTGTGATGAACCCGGTGGATCACCCACACGGTGGTGGTGAAGGCCGTGCACCTATTGGTCGCAGCGGCCCAGTTACGCCTTGGGGTAAGCCAGCACTAGGCTACAAAACGCGGAAGAAGAAGAAGGGAAGTGACGCTTTGATTGTGCGTCGTCGTCGTCGTTCTTCTAAGCGCGGACGGGGCGGACGTAACGCTTAGCCTCTGGCTTAGTAGCCGCCTGATGGCCAAGAAAACATCTTCCTAATAACTGATTTCAGGTATATAGCATGTCTCGCTCTCTAAAGAAGGGGCCCTTTGTGGCAGACCACCTTCTTACAAAAATTGAAAAGCTTAATGCGAAGAACGAAAAGCAGGTTGTCAAGACTTGGTCTCGTGCCTCGACGATTATTCCCCAGTTCATTGGCCACACGGTTGCTGTACATAATGGTCGTCAGCATGTACCCGTCTTTATCAATGAGCAGATGGTCGGTCACAAGTTAGGCGAGTTCGCACCGACGAGAACTTTCCGTGGCCACGCTAAAAGCGACAAAAAGGCACGGCGCTAAAGGAGCCTCTCCAAGAGATTAGAACAAAATGATTGATATCGATTCAGACTCTCAAGTAAAGGCAACGGCTAAATTTGTCCGGATGTCTCCTCGCAAGGTTCGCCGAGTGCTCGACCAAATTCGTGGTCGCTCTTATCGCGAGGCGTTAATCATGCTGGAGTTTATGCCCTATAAATCTTGCGAACCCATTCTTAAGGTTTTGCGTTCCGCTGTGGCGAATGCAGAGCATAACAACGGCCTAGACCCAGTTAGTCTTTATATCAGCGAAGCCTATGCTGATCAAGGCCCCGTGTTAAAGCGTTTTCGCCCACGCGCGCAGGGCCGAGCGTTCCAGATTCGTAAGCCGACTTGTCATATTGCGATCGCAGTTGCACCTGGCGTTGAGGTTTAACCCGGCACCCAGCTGATCCGAATACTTAGCAGTTAGCTGCTTTGTTTTTTCAAACCTTTTATCCGTTTTCATTAACTTTTACCCGTTTTTACTAAGGAGTACATCAGTGGGACAGAAGATTCACCCCATCGGTCTTCGTCTTGGCATCACTCAGGAGCACCGCTCCCGCTGGTATGCCGACAAAAACCGTTACCCAGAACTTCTCAAAGAAGATCATGAGATTCGACAGTACGTCGAGAAAAATCTTGCAAACGCAGGTATCTCTGATGTGCATATCGAGCGCAAAGCCGACCAGATCGATTTGGAAGTCCGTACGGCGCGACCTGGAGTTGTCGTAGGTCGTGGTGGCGCGGGTATTGAAGCACTTCGCGTAGGCTTGCAAAAACAAATCAAAGATGATAGTCGCCAAATTCGAATAAATGTCGTAGAAGTCGCTCGCGTTGATGCTGATGCTGGACTCATCTGTGAGTACATCGCTCAGCAGCTAGAGCGCCGAGTTTCTTTTCGTCGGGTTGTTCGTCAGGCTATTCAAAGAGCGCAAAGAGCTGGTGTCGAAGGCATCAAAATTCAGGTTAGCGGCCGACTTAACGGCGCTGAGATTGCTCGCACGGAATGGACTCGAGAGGGCCGTGTTCCATTGCATACACTCAGGGCTAATATCGACTATGCCTATCGCACGGCTCAGACGACATACGGCATTTTAGGCATCAAAACCTGGGTGTTCAAAGGCGAAGTTATTCCTGGTCAAGAAAATCAGCCAGAAGAGAGCAAAGCTCAGCCTCGTCGTCGTCAGCCTCGTCGTCGTCAGCAGTTTGACGATCGATCTAACAATGATTCGTAGGTCAGTGATTCGTAGGCATCGACTTACGAATTGACGAATTGTCAGTTTGTAAAATTATTGATTTTTAGAGTCGCTCAGATAAGGTCATTCAAAGCTCGATTGCTTTAGGTCTAGCCGCCTCTATATCTTTTTCTCCATCTTTCCAGTGTGATCAATCATGTTAAGCCCAAGAAGAACAAAATTTAGAAAGCAGCATCGAGGTCGGATGCGCGGCATGGCCTATCGAGGAAATGAGATCAATTTTGGTCAGTTTGCTCTTCAGGCCACCGAGTGCTGCTGGATGACCTCTCGGCAAATTGAGGCTGCTAGGCGGGCAATGACTCGCTATATCAAACGCGGCGGTAAAATTTGGATTCGAGTCTTTCCCGACAAATCAGTCACAATGCGGGCTGCAGAAACTCGAATGGGTTCTGGTAAAGGAAACCCTGAGTTTTGGGTTGCGGTGATAAAGCCTGGTCGCATTGTTTTTGAAATTGCGGGTGTCTCAGAAGAGATTGCACGCGAAGCAATGAGATTGGCATCCTTTAAGCTGCCTTTTAAGACTAAGTTCGTCGTGAAAGAAGGCGAGGAGGGATAAGCATAATGGCACTGGTAAAGATAAAAGAACTCAGAGCGCTCAGTGATGAAGAGCTGAAGGCGGCGATCGCGGAAACCAAGCGATCGCTATTCGATCTTCGTTTCCAAAAGGCGACACGTCAGCTAGAAACCGGATTTCATCAGTTTAAGCACAGTCGCCGTAAGCTAGCTCAGCTAATGACGATTGAAAGAGAAAGAGAATTGGCCGCAGCACAGAAAGAGGCATAGCAAGCAATGGCAGCAAAAGAGAGAGTTGGCCTCGTTGTCAGCAACAAAATGGACAAGACTGTGGTAGTCGCAGTTGAAAGCCGAGTTCAGCATAAAAAATACGGCAAGATTATGGTGCGAACGCAGCGCTATAAGGCGCATGATGAGGAAAATACCTGTAAAGAGGGCGATCGCGTCAAGATCAGCGAGACCCGTCCCATGAGCCGCACTAAACGGTGGATTGTGGCTGACATCCTCAGTTCTTCTGAAATATAAGGTGAGGATAAATTAGTGATTCAGCAAGAAACATACCTAAACGTGGCCGACAACAGCGGTGCTCGTAAGCTTATGTGCATCCGGGTACTAGGCGGCCGTAAGCAATATGCAGGCGTTGGCGATGTGATCGTTGCGGTTGTCAAAGACGCCTTGCCTAATATGGGCGTCAAAAAATCTGATGTGGTCAAAGCAGTTGTTGTTCGCACGCGCAAGGGCATCCGTCGTAACAGCGGTATGAGCATTCGCTTTGATGACAATGCGGCTGTGCTTATCAACCAAGACGGTAATCCTAGAGGCACTCGTGTGTTCGGCCCAGTAGCACGTGAGCTGCGTGATAAAAGCTTTACAAAAATTGTTTCGCTAGCACCGGAGGTACTGTAAGTGGTCATTAAAAATAAAAATGCCGGAAGCCGGTTCAAGATGCATGTGCGTACGGGTGACACCGTTCAGGTCATCGCTGGCAAGGATAAAGGCAAGGTGGGCGAGGTTGTCGCCACCAATGCAAAGACTTCTCAGGTAATCGTACAGGGTGTGAATATGCGCACCAAGCACGTAAAGCCTCAAGCAGAAGGTGAATCTGGTCAAATTCTAACTAAAGAATTTCCAGTTCACAGCTCCAACGTCATGCTGTACTCCACCAAACAAAAGGTGGCTAGCCGCGTGGCTTATACCATCACCGACGATGGTCGAAAGGTTCGCATGCTGAAAAAAACTGGCGAGGTGCTAGAAAACTAGGTCGTCGATTTGGCGAGGCTCAGGTTTTACCGAATTTGCACAAAAGTTTTAGACCCTACTAACCGTCAATCCCTGCTATTTTCAGACCGTCATTTATAGACAGTCACCAATCAGCATCGTGATGCCCTGACAACGCCCAGGGATACATTTTTTAGAGGATACAATGGCCGACTCACTCAAAGCACTCTATTTGGAGAAGGCGATACCTAAGCTGAAAGAGCAGTTTGGGTACACCAATCCACACCAGATTCCCAAGCTCACCAAAGTTACGATTAATCGTGGTTTAGGAGAAGCTTCTCAAAATGCTAAAGCGCTAGAATCATCAATTAGCGAATTGGCCATGATTACCGGCCAGCGTCCGGTAGTCACCAGAGCAAAGAAAGCGATCGCAGGCTTTAAAATTCGTGAAGGAATGCCAGTTGGCGTCAAAGTGACGCTCCGTTCAGACCGCATGTATGCCTTCACCAATCGCCTGATCAATTTGACCTTGCCGCGCATCAGAGACTTTAGAGGCGTTAGCCCCCGTAGCTTTGATGGTCGAGGCAACTATACCCTGGGCCTGCGCGAGCAGCTGATCTTCCCAGAGGTTGATTACGACAGCGTTGACCAGATTCGCGGCATGGACATCACCATTGTCACAAGCGCGAACTCCGATGAAGAAGGGCGTGCTCTTCTGAAGGAACTGGGCATGCCCTTCCGAGATAATTAGAGGCAGTAGCAAGAAAGAGAATTATGGCGTCCAACGACACGATTTCAGATATGCTGACGCGCATTCGGAATGCTACGCTTGCGCGACACCAGACCGTCGATATTCCATCGACCAAGATGACTCGCAGCATTGCCACCGTTTTAAAGGAAGAAGGCTTTATTGCAGATTCCACCGATGGCGGCGAGGGAATTGAGCGAAAAATTACGATTACGCTGAAGTACAAAGGTAAAACCCGCCAGCCGATTATTCGCAAGCTGTCGCGAGTCAGCAAACCCGGCCTACGCGTTTATTCCAACCGCAAAGAGCTACCTCGAGTGTTGGGAGGCATCGGTATTGCGATTATTTCAACTTCCAGTGGTGTCATGACGGACCGAGACGCTCGTCGACAAGGTATTGGTGGGGAAGTCCTCTGCTACATTTATTAACTCTTTATCCATTCATGCAGCCCTCAATACAGGAGAAGCAAAATGTCTAGAATTGGCAAACAGCCTGTGCCAATCCCTAAAGGTGTGACCATCACTATTGATGGTCAAAGCCTCACCGCTAAAGGTGCCAAAGGCGAGCTCTCTAGAGAGTTTCCGCCTGAAATTGCATTCGTACAGGAAGGTGAAGAGATAGTTGTCACTCGCGTGAACGAATCTCGCAACGCTCGGCAGCGCCATGGCCTCGTGAGAACTCTAATTGCCAATATGGTAGAAGGGGTCTCGAAGGGCTATGAAAAGAAGCTGGAAATCCAAGGTGTAGGATATAGAGCCTCTACGCAAGGGAGCAAGCTAGTGATGGCCCTTGGCTACAGCCACCCTGTAGAGTTTGACCCACCAGCAGGAATCACTTTTGCTGTCGAAAAGAACACCAGTGTGACCGTTACTGGAATTGACAAAGAAGTAGTGGGCAACACGGCTGCTAGAGTTCGTGCCGCGCGTCCTCCTGAGCCCTACAAGGGAAAAGGTGTCCGCTATTTGGGCGAACAAGTTAGGCGAAAAGCTGGCAAAGCTGGCAAGTAAATAGAGTAAGCAAACGATGAAAACAACCCGTAGAGAATCTACTCGCCGTCGCCACGCACGTGTTCGCCGTCGGGTAAAAGGTACAACTGAGCGCCCGAGACTCGCAATCTTTCGCTCTAATCAACACATTTACGCTCAAGTCATTGATGACACACAGCACAAAACGCTAGCATCTGCATCTACGCTAGAAAAAGATGCTGGAATTGAAGCGGGTGGAACCAAGCAAGCCGCTGTAGCAGTTGGAAAGCTGATTGCAGAGCGTTCCTTAAAGCAAGATATTGCGCAAGTTGTATTTGACCGAGGCGGTAAGCTCTATCATGGGCGAGTAGCCGCTCTAGCAGATGCGGCTCGTGAAGCGGGTCTGAGCTTTTAGGCATCTAGACTTAGAAGTCTAGTTTCTGAGTTAAGGCTCAGAATTCTTTTTATGGTGCGGGAGAGTGCTTAATATGCTGTCCCCATTCAAACCCCATCTGAAATCTAGGTAAACACATGGCAGAGCAGCGTCGGAAGAAAAATAAAAATCGGGAGAAAGATTCCGAATGGAAGGAACGCGTCGTTCAAATTCGACGTGTGACCAAAGTTGTCAAGGGCGGTAAGAAACTTAGCTTTAGAGCCGTCGTTGTCGTAGGCAACGAAAAAGGACAAGTTGGCGTCGGTGTTGGCAAGGCTAGCGACGTCATTGGTGCGGTGAAAAAAGGGGTTGCTGATGGGAAGAAGCATTTAGTAGAAGTTCCTTTGAATAAAGCTTATTCCATTCCGCATCCAACGACAGGGCGTGCAGGCGGCGCTCGCGTATTTATGCGTCCGGCAGCCCCTGGTACGGGTGTAATTGCCGGTGGTGCCGTTCGGATTGTGTTAGAGCTTGCAGGCGTTCGTAATATATTAGCGAAGCAGCTCGGTTCCGATAATCAGCTTAACAACGCTCGTGCGGCAGCCTCAGCGATTGATTCACTTAGAACGCTCGCCGACGTGGCCGAAGAGCGCGGTATTGCTATTGAAAAGCTATACGCATAGCACGCGTAGCTTATCACCAAGGCTCTAGATTAGGCATTAAAACAGGAGACTATTGCGAGATGAGATTAGAAGATGCGAAGCCCAAAGCGGGCTCGAAAAAGCGCCGTAAGCGTAAAGGTCGCGGTATTGCCGCAGGTCAAGGTGCTAGCTGTGGTTTTGGCATGCGTGGGCAGAAGTCTCGATCTGGTAGTGGTACTCGTCCCGGATTTGAAGGGGGGCAGCTGCCTTTGTATCGTCGGATTCCTAAGCTAAAGCATTTTACGATTGTTAATCAAAATGTTTATACGGTGATTAATATTGGCAAACTAGCCGATCTGCCTGCTGGCGAGGTGAGTATGGATTCATTAATAGCATCGGGACTCGTCACATCTAATGATGGGCCACTTAAAGTGCTGGGTGATGGCGAAATCTCTACTGCGTTAGACGTAAAAGCGGCGGCCTTTACCAAGTCTGCAAAGGATAAAATAGAAGCGGCGGGTGGTAGCTGGGAAATTGTTTAGCTTTGGGCTTA
The DNA here is from genome assembly GCA_963833005.1 of uncultured cyanobacterium. GTDB lineage: Bacteria > Cyanobacteriota > Cyanobacteriia > Phormidesmidales > Phormidesmidaceae > Phormidesmis. The sequence continues at coordinate 560,243 of CAWHWK010000009.1, forward strand.
GCTCTGGGCAATTAGGAATAGCCAAGCCGAGCAGCTATAGTACCGAAGGTGGGGAAAATTCTGCCCAATAACTTTTGGATGGGGCATAAGACACAGGGAGTAGGAAGAACGAGTCGTAAGTAGGTCAACCTTTTTGTATCTTTTGAGATTCTTGAAAATAGTCAGGAATTGAGACGAAGAAAACAGGAGGTGAACTCTATTTGCAACTCGTTACTCCCTACTCCCTTTATTATTGAAGAAAGAGATTTAGCGTACAGCTGTAACGGCGTCGCACAGAAGTGAGCGCAACAATTAGCGCAACAAGAGGTTTCATATTATGGTTGTGAGTCAAGGCAGATCGCCTAGCGCCCAAGAAACATTTTTGCAGATGGCGCAAGCAGCAGGTCTGCGCAGCCGCTTACTGGTAACTATTGGGCTACTCGTTTTAGTGCGACTAGGCATTTACATCCCAGTGCCTGGGATTGATCGGGTCGCATTTTCAGAATTTGTTCAAGGCGGCGGTGCTGGGGGTGTCCTTGGTTTCCTCGATATTATTGGGGGGGGTGGCCTCTCATTGGTGGGAATATTTGCGCTGGGCATCCTACCGTTTATTAATGCATCCATCATCATGCAGCTTTTGACGGCGGCGATTCCCGCTTTAGAAGATTTGCAGAAAAATGAAGGCGAAGCGGGACGTCGGAAGATTTCTCAAGTGACGCGCTATGTGGCTTTCGGCTGGACTGTTTTACAAAGTACGATGCTTTCGTGTTTTTTGCTTAGACCATATGCCTATGAGTTCGGCGTGCCGTTTGTTGTAGAAACGGTGATAGCACTGACAGCAGGATCGATGTTCGTAATGTGGGTAGGTGAACTGATTACCGAGCGAGGGTTGGGTAACGGCGCATCGTTGTTGATTTTCCTGAATATTGTGTCTTCTCTACCTCGTGTTTTGGGTGAGACGGTAGATCTTGCGCAGACAGGCGATCGCAGCACAATCGGCGGCATTGTTATCCTCTTTCTTGTTTTCATTGCCACCATTATTGGCATCGTTTTTGTCCAAGAAGGTACAAGGCGCATTCCGATTGTGTCTGCGCGCAGACAGGTTGGCAGAAAGCTCTATTTGGAGAAGAGCAACTACCTGCCGCTACGACTTAACCAGGGCGGCGTAATGCCGATCATTTTTGCATCATCCATGCTGATCATTCCAATTTCGCTGGTGCAGTACATTCCTAGCGAAGCCTTTAGACAGTTTATGGCGACAAACTTTCGGGCATCTTCACCGCTGTATATCTTCGTCTATCTGGTGATGATTGTTTTCTTTAGTTATTTCTATGCTTCGCTGGTGGTAAACCCCGAAGATATGTCTCGTAACCTAAAGAAGATGGGGGCTAGTATTCCAGGTATTCGCCCAGGACGGGCGACGACTGACTACATCGGCAAAGTGCTCAACCGGCTGACATTCCTAGGTGCTATTTTCTTAGGTCTAGTTGCAGTTGTGCCAAGCTTAGTGGAGAGCGCAACTAGAGTTCAAACGTTTCAGGGCTTTGGTGCGACGTCTTTGCTGATTTTGGTAGGTGTTGCGATTGACACGGCCAAGCAAATCCAAACCTACGTGATCTCTCAGCGTTACGAAGGAATGGTGAAGCAGTAATGACCAGAGTAATTTTTTTGGGGCCACCAGGTGCGGGAAAAGGCACACAGGCTCAGATTTTATGTGAAAGCGCCAATGTTCCTCATATTTCAACAGGCGATATTCTGCGGGCGGCTGTAAAGGAAAAATCAGCGCTCGGGCAAAAGGCAGAGGGCTATATGAGTGCCGGAGAGCTGGTCCCCGATGAGCTGATTTTAGGCTTAATCCGTGAGCGGCTAGGAAAAAAAGATGTGGCTGGCGGCTGGCTGCTAGATGGCTTTCCACGAAATGTGGAACAGGCTGAGTTTTTGAACGAGCTGTTAGAGGAAATCGGACAGACCTGTGAGTTTGTGATTAATCTAGAAGTGCCGGACGAAGAGCTGGTAAGCCGATTGCTTGCACGAGGCCGCAGTGACGATAAAGAAACGGTGATTCGGAACCGATTAGAAGTTTATAGAGAGCAAACTGAGCCGTTAATTAATCTGTATAACGGCAAAGAGAAGCTGGTTTCTGTTGATGGAAATCAAGACATGGCGCTAGTAAGTGAAGAACTTAAAGAAATAATTCAGGGTAAGAAATCCTAATATCTATCGTTTGATAGGGGCACCTGACTGCAAATAAGTCACGGTTTACCCTACGGATTTGCTAGGCTTATGGTGAGAATACTTGCTTGCTCATTTTTGTTTGTTTGATATTTGTTTTTTTGATAAAGAGGACCTGTTAGTTTGTCTAAACAAGATTTGATTGAAATGGAGGGGACGATTACAGAGTCGCTGCCCAACGCCATGTTTAGAGTCGATCTCGACAATGGCTTTAATGTGCTTGCTCATATTTCTGGCAAGATTCGCCGAAATTACATCAAGATCCTGCCGGGCGATCGCGTCAAAGTAGAGCTTACCCCCTATGACTTAACCAAGGGCCGCATCACCTACCGATTGAAAAAGCCACGCTAAAAGGAGTCCGCTGACACCTCCTCCCCTCCTATGCCACTGTGGCAAGAAGCCGTTATCGTCAGTCAGCACTAGATTATGACAAGATGAAACGAATGATGAGTGAGACTAATGGCGAGCGGCTGTAGTGCATGCCTAAGATCATAAGAACTCTAAAAAGCCTCAGAATCTCCGTAAGAGATTCTGAGGCTTTTCGATCGGCTATTACCTAAAGAGAACTAGCGGGCGGTCACTCGACTAGCGACCAACACCAATGTACTGGAATCCTGCCGACTCGAGAACTTTTTGATCTAAGAAATTGCGACCATCAATCATGACGGGCGCGTTCATGAGCGCTGCCATCTTTCCATAATCCAAGTTTCTAAACTTAGCCCAGTCTGTTACAAGCACTAGCGCATCACAACCGTCTGCCAGACGCTCTGGGTCAGTCTCTACAATTACGCCAGAAAGCCCTTGACTCACACCGCTCTGTGACACAATTGGGTCATAGGCTTTTACCTTTGCACCCAATCGGTTCAAGCTTTCAATCATAATGAGCGACGGCGCATCTCTCATATCGTCCGTGTCGGGCTTAAAGGTTAGACCAAGCAGGCCAACCGTTTTACCTTTTAAGATTTTTAGTACCTGCTGCAGCTTCTCTACGGTTAGCAGACGCTGGCGAGTATTGACGTTAATCGTTGCTTTTAACAGCTCAGCTTCATAGCCGTAGTCATCAGCCGTGTGTACCAGCGCTGAAACATCTTTGGGAAAGCAAGAGCCGCCCCAGCCGATACCTGCCTGCAAGAATTTGCTGCCAATGCGCGAATCTAGACCGATGCCGCTCGCTACCTGGGTTACGTCTGCACCAACGCGATCGCAAATATTAGCCACTTCGTTAATAAAGCTAATCTTCGTCGCCAGAAACGCATTTGAAGCATACTTCACCATTTCCGCCGAGCTCAAATCAGTCGTCACTACAGGCACCGGCGACGCACTCTGATCTTCTGCAAACTTACGCTCTACGATTGGCGTATACAAATCTTTCATCATGCCCAGCGCTTTTTCGCTATTGCTGCCTAGCACAATCCGATCTGGATTGAAGGTATCAAACACCGCCGAACCTTCCCGTAGAAATTCAGGGTTACTCACTACATCAAAAGTAGCTTCGCCGCTAACATCCTTCTGACGCTCATTTAGGCCATCTAGCACGATCATCCGCACCCAGTCACCCGAACCGATAGGCACTGTGGACTTGTTTACAATGACCTTGTAGCCGCCGTTTAGGTTCTCACCAATGCCACGGGCCACAGCCTCTACATAGCGCGTGTCGCTTTCCCCAGTTGGCAGCGCGGGGGTTCCTACCGCGATGAATAAAATATCGCCGTGAGCAACGCCCGCACCAATATCAGAGGTAAATTCTAAATTGCCAGACTCCATTGAAGACTTCATCAGGTCAGAAAGCCCTGGCTCATAAATCGGTGACTGACCCGACTTCATCAGCTGGACTTTTTCTTCGTTATTGTCTACGCAAATCACATGATGACCCACATGAGACAGGCAAACGCCTGTTACTAAACCTACATAGCCCGTTCCGATGACACATACGCGCATAATGCTAGTACTCTCTTAATAAAATTGCTAAATGATTAAAGGCAGCGATTGATGGGCTCAAGCTAATAGACTAAAACTAAGACACCGTCACAGCGGAGCTACTGAGATCCTTACTCAGCGTTCCATTCGCTTCCATCCGCGACCGAAAATCGGCGATGGTTTTTTCAAGCCCTGAGCGAAGAGCGACACTCGGCTCCCAGCCTAAAAGCTGTCTCGCTTTAGTAATGTCGGGCTGGCGGCGCTTGGGATCATCCATTGGCAAAGGCTGATACTTTACAGGTACGTTAGGATTTACCATTTTTTGGATGGTTTCAGCCAGCTCCATAATGGTGTACTCCCCCGGATTGCCAATATTAATTGGACCGGTTTGGTCACTATTCATTAGTCGAACAAAGCCATCTACTAGATCCGACACATAGCAAAAGCTGCGGGTTTGCGATCCGTCGCCGTAGATTGTCAGCGGCTGACCACTCAGCGCCTGCACAATAAAGTTGCTGACGACGCGACCGTCGTTCTCTAGCATTCTCGGTCCGTAGGTATTAAAAATACGCACTACCCGAATATCTACACCATTCTGGCGATGGTAGTCAAAAGATAAGGTTTCTGCCATCCGCTTGCCCTCGTCATAGCAGCTACGAATGCCAATCGGGTTAACGCTGCCCCGGTACTCCTCTGGCTGAGGATGCACTTCAGGATCGCCATATACTTCCGATGTAGAAGCAAGGAAAAAGCGGGCCTTTACTCGCTTGGCCAAACCCAGCATATTAAGCGTGCCGAGCACGTTGGTTTTGACGGTTTTGACTGGATTGTACTGATAGTGAACGGGCGAAGCCGGACAGGCTAAATGATATATCTGATCGACTTCTAGTCGGATGGGCTCAGTGATATCGTGCCGAATCATCTCGAAATAGGGGTTGTCCATCCAGTGCACAATATTGCGCTTGTGACCGGTATAGAAGTTGTCGAGACAGATAACGTCGTGGTTAGCTGCCATCAGCCGGTCAATGAGATGAGAGCCGATAAAGCCAGCACCCCCAGTGACTAAAATTCTCATAGAGTTAAGGTCCGAAAAGACGCCGAGCCCCGATTGTGGAGCTGTTAAAAGCTGCAACCGCAGAGCTGTTAAAAAATTAACAAACAATACTTGATATGGTCGGGAAGATTTCAGCTATTTACTAAAACTTCAACCGTTTCTATCAATACCCTAAAAGCTGAAGACGTTATCAGGCAAACGGGAACAGGGCCTCGTAGCGAATTTGGATGACCCACTAGGTATCTATGTCAGCTTCAACACCGCCATAAATGCTTCTTGAGGAACATCTACCGTACCAATCGACTTCAGGCGCTTCTTCCCTTTAGCTTGCTTCTTCAGCAGCTTTTTCTTACGCGAGATATCGCCGCCATAGCACTTTGCTAAGACGTCCTTGCGCAGGGCTGGGATGCTCTCACTAGCGATGATACGGCTACCAATAGAAGCCTGAACTGGAATTTTGAACTGATGCCTGGGAATTAGCTCTTTTAGTTTTTCGGTAAGCGCCCGACCTACGTAGTAAGCTTTGTCGCGATGCACAATCGCCGCGAGGGGATCAACCGTATCACCATTGATTTTCACCTCTAGCTTGACCAGATTGTTTTCTCGATAGCCAATTAGGTGGTATTCCATGCTGGCATACCCTCGGCTGCGCGACTTCATCTGATCGAAAAAGTCGGTGACCACCTCTGCAAGGGGAAGCTCGTAAATCAGGGTAGTGCGCCCTGGCGTGAGGTACTTCATGTTTTGGAAGTCGCCCCGCCTGGTTTGGCAAAGCTCCATGAGCGTACCGACGAATTCTTCTGGTGTGATGATATCGACTCGAACGTAGGGTTCTTCGATTTTTTCGCGGTATTGTGGGTCGGGCAGCAGGCTAGGATTATCGATTTCGAGCACTTCGCCTTGAATAGTGTGAATCTTGTAGATAACAGAAGGAGCGGTCGTAATCAGGTCTAAGTCATACTCGCGCTCTAGGCGCTCTTGCACAATTTCCATATGGAGTAGGCCCAAAAATCCGCAGCGAAAGCCAAAGCCCATAGCGCTAGAGGTTTCGGGTTCGTACTGTAAAGCCGCATCGTTTAAACGCAGCTTGTCGAGGGCTTCACGCAAGTCTTCGTATTGGTCTGAGTCGGTAGGAAAGAGTCCGCAAAAGACCATAGGTTTAGCTTCAACGTACCCGGCTAGGGGTTCTGATGCGGGCGCTTTGACAAGGGTGATGGTATCGCCAACGCGAGCGTCTTCTACTGACTTAATGGAAGCTGCAATGTAGCCAACTTCACCCGCGTGCAGTTCGTCAACTTGCACTTGCCCAGGGGAGAGAACACCAAGCTCATCAATGTCGTATTCTTTGCCGGAAACCATTAGACGAATGCGATCGCGATTATTTATGACCCCATCCATCACCCGAAAGTAAACGATTACACCGCGGTAGCTGTCGTAATAGCTATCGAAAATTAAGGCGCGTACTGGCGATTGAGTTTTATCTTCAGGAGGTGGAACCAAGTAGGTAATCGCTTCTAGGATCTCTGCGACGCCGATCCCTTCTTTCGCCGATGCTAGGATTGCGTTGCTGCAATCGAGCCCAACAATCTCTTCGATCTCCTGCCTTACCCGCTCAGGATCTGCGCCGGGCAGATCCACCTTGTTAAGAACTGGAATGATTTCTAAATCGTGCTCTAGGGCTAGGTAGACGTTAGCTAGCGTCTGCGCTTCTACCCCTTGCGAAGCGTCAACCACTAGCAGCGCTCCTTCACAGGCCGCGAGCGATCGCGAGACTTCGTAAGTAAAGTCAACGTGGCCAGGAGTATCGATTAGATTAAGTACGTATTGCTCGCCGTCTTTGGCGGTGTAGTTCATCCGAGCAGCTTGCAGCTTGATAGTAATGCCGCGCTCACGCTCAATGTCCATCGAGTCGAGGAACTGCGCTTTCATATCGCGATCGCTTACCGTACCTGTTTTCTGTAAAAGCCGATCAGCCAGTGTAGACTTGCCATGATCGATATGAGCAATGATGGAAAAATTGCGCAGCCGTGAAACAGGTACATCGGTCATGGAAAGGCCAGAGAGAAAATCAGTAAGCAGTCAAATGAAGCCGTCTCTAGAGCACTCAAGCAGCCAATATAGATTTTTAAAGACGGTTATTGGAAAAAGACGGTTGAGAAACCTTAACTTATCTTAAATCCTATTGCACAAGAGATGAAATAGTGGTTTCTAGCTTCTGGTATCGAGCATATTGGAAACGCTGCTCTCTGCTAGCCAGTGTTTTGATCAGGCAATAATCAAAAATTACTGAAACTTCACATCAGAGAATGGGATTGCTAAAGGGAGCCATTCAAGCAGTCTCAAGTAGGCACAGCTTATCTCAGACAAACTATCTCAGATAAGCTTGTGCCAATAGCTACAGAAGCTATCTGAAGCTCAAGAGATAAAGCTCGAGAGACCTCTACGAAAAATCTACGAAACTCGAAATAGCCTTGCTCAGATGGTCACTGCTCAAATGGCCACTGCTCAGACCGCCGCCCATTTAGCCCACTGTCCACTCAGTCTATCAAGTGAGCAATAATACAAATAAGCGATAATCTTGATTAGAGTTGGGTATTTCCATGTGAATATCCAAGCTTCTACCACGCTGCTTTCACTGCTTTTCTGATGATTTCATGGACCTGTTCAAGTTTTATCACTTAACACAATGCCTCGGTCTGTCCACTCTTCTCCTGCTAATTCACCTAATCTCACGACAGTGCCGGACCACGATTCGGTATCACTGCTAGGGGATGCTGCCGAAACCAGCGATGTGCTAGTAGTCACGCACACAGCGCAGGGCGAAATTCTTTCTATGCACTGGCCACAGTCAAAAGACTGTCTGGACTGCGAAGATCTCTCTGGACAGTCGGTCTCTGTGCTGTTTGGCCCCGTCGCAGTGGAAGCTTATTTAGCTCAAGTTCAAAACGTTTTAGCACAGAAAAAGCCCGTTTCATTTCGATGCGTGGCGCGCTGCGGCCAACAGCCTGTCAGCTTCGAGTTTTTGCTAAGTCCGCTACCGTTAAGCGCTGCGGTTCGAACTTTGCGTACTAGCGACGGCCAGAAAGACAGTAGCGCTGTCTGCAATGACGCTGAAGATAGCGGTTCTAGTAGTCGCGATTCTAGTTTGGGTGTGGTGGGTATTGGTCGCCGCCTTTTGCCCAAAGTGACTCAGCTATCAGAGGTGCACTTAGCCAACCCGGCAGAAGATAGTGGTAGCTACTACGGATTGCTTTCTCGGGTCGCCTCTAATATCCGCAAGACGCTTGATCTTCAAACTATTTGGCAGCAAACGGTTAATGGACTCGGCGAAATGTTAGGGCTAGATCGCTGCCTGGTCTGCGACTATTCCGAGCCAATGCAAACGGTGACTGTAGTCGCTGAGTACTATCAAACCAGTCTGCATCCCTGTTTGGGTAAGACATTTGACTTATCGGAGAAAGCAGATTTTTCGGATACGCTTCGAAGCCTAGAGCCGGTCATCTCTGATTTTGACCAAAGAGATGGCGAGCAGCCTTACACCGTCATTACCGTAGCCACCTGCTATCAAACCGAGCCCAACAGCATTTTGGTATTGCAGCAGCCGCCGCATCGTCCCTGGCAACCGTTCGAAATTGAGCTGATTAAAGATTTAACCGACCAGGTTGGAACAGCGATCGCACATGCCAAGCTCTTTAACGACAGCAAGACCATCGCGCAAGAGCTGCGAGTCAAGTCGCAAGCGCTGCGCCAAACAAACGCCGAGCTGATGCGTAAACACGCTGAGCTTCAAGAGGCCAAACTGCAAGCCGAAGAGGCCTCTCGCCTCAAGAGCGACTTTTTGGCAAATACCTCTCACGAGCTGAGAACGCCGCTCAACGGCATGATTGGCTTTTTGCGTCTTGTTCTAGACGATATGGCCGATAACGAGTCTGAGCGCCTGGAATTTATTCAAGAGTCCCACAATTCAGCCATTCATCTGCTTAACATCATTAACGACGTTCTAGATATTGCCAAAATTGAAGCTGGCAAGATGAATCTAGAGATGAGCGCGGTTAGTTTGAAAGAGCTGCTGTCTGAGCTAGATAAGTCTCAGCGATTACATATTGAAAGGCGAGGGCTTGATTTTCACATTGAGCAGCCCGCGACGCTAGATGAAATCAAACTATATGGCAACTATCAGCGGCTTAAGCAGGTGCTGCTAAATCTGGTAGGCAATGCGAACAAGTTTACGCATGAAGGCAGCATCACCATTATTGTAGAACTGCAGCCCAAACCCTTCGAGTTTGACGGCCAAACCTGGCCTGGATTGGTCAAAATTAGCGTGGCGGATACCGGTATTGGGGTCTCATTGGAAAAGCAAGATCGACTGTTTCAAACATTCAGTCAGGTTGATAGTGCGCGTACTCGGCAGTATGAAGGAACGGGACTAGGGCTGGCTATCTCTCAAAGGCTCATTGAGGCCATGGGGGGCAAGGTGCAGTTTATTAGTATGGGCGAGGGTCTCGGCTCTACAGTGACGTTTACGGCAATTTTGTACCAAGAGCCTGTGATGGATTTAGGTGGAGCTGTCTCTTAGGAACTGCGATCGCACGCCCTGAGTCTCTTGCAGTTTTTGATTGATAGCAGGCCAGTCTTCGTCAGTGAGCTGCTCAATGGTTAGGGCAATTTCTTGCTGGTAGCGCCTGAGCGATCGCAATATCTCTTGCCGGTTGTACTGCGCCATCATCAGCCCCAGTTCTGGATTGCCGCCACCGACTCGGCTCGTATCGCGAAACCCAGAGCTGGCCAATTTTTTCGCTAGCTGCCGTACGCTTTCATCGGGCTCAGTTATCACCGACTGAATTAGGCTGGCACTGACCATCACAGGCAGATGAGAAATCCATGAAACTGCCCGGTCGTGCTCATCTGGAGCGCAGTGATATAGCCGAGATCCTAAAAGCTGCGCTAGCTGTTCGACGCGTGCGATCGCCGCCGGGTCGGTTTGTACCCGCTCCGTTTCTACAGGCGTAATGACATACGCGTTGCCCCGAAACAGCCCCCGCTCAATTGCCTCGATCCCCGCTTCGCTCTTGCCGCTCATAGGGTGTCCACCCACAAATCGCGGCCATTCCGACGTCGCGGCTTCTACGATGGCGGATTTAACCGAGCCAACATCTGTCACCACCGCTGATGAGGGCAATACCCGAGCGAGCTTTGCCACCATCGGCACAATGGTGGCAATCGGCGTACACACAAACACAACGTCGCAATCTGACAGGACCGTGATCTGCGTGCTGGCGACATCAACCGCCTGCGCAGATACAGCCTGCTCACAAGTGGGCAATCGCCGAGCCAACCCAACCACCTGATGCCCTGCCGCCCTAAAGTCAAGCCCCAAGCAGCCCCCAATCAGCCCTAAACCCACAATTCCAATCTTCATCTAGCGCGATCGCTCCTGACAATTATCCAACCTGCCTATCACCCAACCTGCCTATCACTCAACCGGCCTGTGCGCTCAGCTCTAATCTCATCACAGCCTCCTTCTTCCTTACCCCCTGCTTCTTACCCATAATTCCATATGTCACAATGAAAGCCACTCAAGCTATCTTTAAGTGCAGTCATCTCTAGTGCAGCCATTTTTAGTGCAGCTATCTTCAGCACAGCTATCTTCAGAACCTAGAGCCATCCTACTTTTACGCCTGTGATCGAAACAGAAGTTCACCAGCGCCTGCGGGCTTATTTGCGAGAACAAGGACATACGCACTGGCCCCACCATCTCACAATGGCTCGGCTGGTGGCCAGAGCGCTCCGTGTAGGTCGCAGTGCCCTAATTCAAACCGACAGCTTAGCGGCTTACCAGGGCAGCTATCGACTCAGCTATCTTATTCCTGCTTTGCTATGGCCAGAGCCTGCTGTTCTCGCCTTGCCCGACGATCTGATCGAAACGGTCCTTCACAAAGACATTCCGAATCTACAGCAGCGTTTGCCGATGATCAAACCTGTACAGGCAGGCGATCGCTGGCCTAACGCCGATTTCTCAGGGCTGCTAGTAACCTCTGCACCAAAATGGCTCAGCGATCGCCTCAACGACCCTCTCAGTGATCATCTCAGCGCTAATCTAAATGGCAATCTAAACGGCAGCTTCAATGCGCCCTCATTTCAACAGCCAAACCGTCGTTTTCCTAGCCAGATTCCTACCCTTATAGATGGTGCCAGTCAGCTAGAAGCATGGATACGCGCCGAACTTAGCATTGCACTTGCCACAGAAGACTGGGATGCACTCACGCTGGCCTACCCCAGCCAACGTGACTACATTCGCGATATGCGTGTGCGCATCACCCACACTATTTTTCAGCATCCGGCTAACCCTTACAGCTGTCACCTGATTGACAGCGCCGAGCAAGCGCTGCTCCAAACACTGTATGAGCGTCTACAAATCTATGGCAGCGAAAGCCAAATGCCACCCCGCTGGCAGACCTTTTGGCAGCGTTTTTTTCAAACAGAGCGACTCGCCTGGAGCCAGATTAACCGGGACCTAGGCAGTATCGTACTTTGCTGCGGTCCCACCGATATCGATCAGGTGCTAGCACCTGTCTGGCAGCAGCAGCCGGTAGTCCTCATCGGGACAGCGCTAGATGTGGATAAGCAGGCCACTCGGTATCGTGCGCAGCTAGGGCTTGGCGAAATGACCTGCCTGAAGTTTGGCCCCGACCGTCACCACGATTGGATTCAGCTATATTTGCCTGACCGGCTGCCAATGCCCAATACCAGCCAGTTCAAAGCAGCAGCACTGCAAGAAATTCGAAGATTGCTTAGCGCAAAAAATGCAGCAGAAGACCCAATGGGCGAACGGGTGACAAATACAATATCTGGGATGTCTGGTGGCCCTACGGTGGTTATTGTGGGCGACGTGCCGCTGAGATCGCACGTCGCCTCTGTGCTGGCGGCTGAGCTGGGGTCACGGGTACAGCTAGAATCGTCTGTCGAAGCCCAAGGCGTCTTGGTGACTGGCTGGGACTACTGGCTGGCGCACCAGGCAATGGTTGATCCGCCCAGTCTTTTGATCATCACAACGCTACCGATCCCATCTTTGGAAAATCCGCTGGTGGCGGGTCGAGTGGCCACCTACAAACGACGCAGACAGGACTGGTTCAAGGCGTATTTGCTGCCAGAAGCTTTGAGTACTTTGCAGCAGGCAATTGCTTCGGTGCGATCGCACAAAACTGTCAACGGCGAAACAAGTGTGGTTGCCCTACTCGATAATCGAGTCAACTACCGCAGCTACGGTGCACAGGTCATTACGGCCCTCAGCCCTGCCGCTCGCAGCAGCTATCTAGACCCTTCTTGGTTTTCGTATGGCCAGTTCTCATCTGCCCATACGGGCATAGACCAGGCATAGACGATGTGTTGACGATGTGTTCTAGCTAAACCTGATTGAGCCTGCTAACTGGAAGCTACTGACTGAAAGCTACTGACCGGCAAACCTATCAATCACGCTTAATTGCACTCTAAACAAATAATAATTTAGTGGGCAGGTCGCCAACATCTCGCAGATCGCCCGCTATGATGAAGCCTAACTTGTTCACTTACATTCTGGCAGCCACAATGGGAGAATCTAGACGTCGAAGAACAGAACTAGGCGATCGCTACGGCAAGCCAGAGCCTGTGATTCGTGGCATTCCCATCAGCAAAGAAACGGCTGCTAAGTTTGTAGCATGGACAAGCCGAGGAGCTTGGGCGGGCATCATTCTCATGATTGCAGCTTGGCTCACTATCCGGTTTATTGGCCCAGGGTTTGGCTGGTGGACCGTCGTCAACTAAGTTTTTTACAATAGATTTTTGCAATAGAGCTTTTACAGCAGGGTCTTTACAATAGAGCCGCTGCACTTCAGAGCCTCTGCACACAAGACCTTCTGAAAGCAGACCAGATACCGAAGGTCTTACATATGAGTTTTGAAGCCCAAAGGTCTTGTATATTAAGACCTTTGGGCACTGTGACTACGACTGATAGCTCATATAAAGTATCTGTATCAACTTTTGTATTCTTTCTATCCTCTGCAAGACAAGATTCGGTCAATGTGGCTTCCACTACGTTAGAACAGAGTGGCAGCAGAAAAACTGAACGGCGCCAGCAGACATATTAGATAAGGATATTGGCTGGCTCAGGTTAGCCTCAAGGTCAATCGGCGCAACAGCGGTCAGCAGTCCATTTCGCCATGGAGCATTCATACGAAATGGACTATGCAAAAGGCTTAAATAATAGAGACTCACGATAATAAGGTGTTGTGAGCCTGTATTAGGCTGTATCCCTGAAAGCCCTAACGCGACGGGGGATTTTCAAGACGCGAAGAAGCGTGCTAGCGGCACTGCATCTAAAACTGCCCTCTGGCTTTGAATTGAGTCGGTTAAGATACAATTGCTACAGCTTAATAATTCTTAATGTGCTATGCTTAGTAATTGGTGTGTCGATAACCAGTGTTGGGTACATTTCACGAGTATCTAAGAATAAAAATTGTTATAAAACTTCTTATTGCCACAAAGCCTGTGTTGAAGCCGCTATTAAAGCAATTCAGCCAGATGAATTAGGCAACAAATTCCTGACCTAAGGGATTTGTTAAGAAAGTATTAAACGAAATGTGTAAACTGATTAGATGGTGTAGAGGAAAGACAATGTTTGTCAGACTTGCAGATCAACACCGGCAGTTCGTTCAAGATCTTGTTTTGAACTTGAAGGCACTGGCGGTAGTTCTAGAAAAAAGAGGTTATTTAGCCTCTTGTTACACCTGCGGAGACGAGTTAAACAGCGCTTCGTTTATGGTGAGTTTGGGTGGGGATCATCTAATCCGATTCTTGGTCTCTGACTACGGAATTACCTGGACAGAAATGCGCGACGACCGTGAATTGATGAAGTTAGAAGGTGCTGAAGCGATTAACCAGCTTCAGGAACTGGCTAATTTGATCAAGTATCAGGTAAGTCCATCTGAATGTGAAGTGACTGCCTAGTCTCTTACCGGTCAGTTTGTTAGCTAGGCAGATTACTGCTTTTATGGTCAATGTTCTATATTTGCTGGTTTGTCGCTAGCTTGCCCTAATAGCTAAGGCATTACTCTCAAGCTATCTGCAAATAACTTTTATCAAATTGGAACGCAATCGCGATCGCTAGAAAAACTCATGATGGTGACCTCACCTTATTAAAAGTCTAGGCGACACAGCCTGGGCTTTTTGTGTGTCAGCCCTCTTTAGCCCTTTATCGGTGGTCTCCATTTGATTTTAGATGAACTAGAGAGCGCTTAAGCTTCGACCAATGAGGCTGCTAGCTGATGTACTTTCAGCTGTTGCTCTATCGCTAGAGCGATCTCGAAATGCTGAGCGAGATAGCTAACTGCGTTGTCTCTGCCCTGCGCAAAGTTTTCACCCTGATAGCTGTACCAAGATCCCCGCCGTTCAATCACGCCAGTTTGCTCTGCTAAATCAACAATGCAGCCCATAGCAGAGATGCCTCGGCCAAACAATATATCAAACTCTGCGGTGCGAAAAGGCGGAGCCACTTTATTTTTGACAATGTTTGCTTTAACGCGAATGCCAAAGGTTTCACTGCCTTGCTTTAGCGTTTGCAGGCGGCGCAGATCGAGCCGGACCGAAGCATAGAACTTCAAAGCATTGCCGCCTGTAGTAGTCTCAGCGCTGCCGTAAATCACGCCAATCTTTTGCCTCATCTGGTTGAGAAAAATGACGGTGCAGCCTGATTTGCCGATACTAGAAGTGATTTTTCTTAAAGCCTGGCTCATAAGTCTCGCTTGCGATCCCATAGGCGCATCTCCCATCTCGCCTTCAATTTCAGCGCGAGGAACTAGGGCCGCGACCGAGTCGATGACGATGATATCGACGGCAGATGAGCGGACGAGCTGGTCGGTAATTTCTAGGGCGGTTTCGCCACAGTCAGGTTGGGAGATTAGCAACTGGTGAGTATCGATTCCTACTGCGGCGGCATAGATAGGGTCTAGGGCATGTTCTGCATCGATGAAAGCAGCTGTGCCACCTTGGGATTGCACCGACGCGATCGCATGCAGTGCAACCGTCGTTTTCCCTGCGCTCTCTGGTCCGTATATCTCAATGACGCGCCCCTTTGGAAACCCACCCCCTAGGGCCATATCCAAAGGTAGCGCTCCGCTGGGAATGGTCTCTACTTTTAGCTGGTCAGTTTCGCCTAGGCGCATAATAGCCCCCTTGCCAAAGTGCCGCTCAATGTTGCTGAGCACTTGCCCTAGCGCTTGCTGACGGGCTTTGGTAGGAATGATAGCTGGCAACCTCTGACCGGCTAGGCTTTGGTTAGCGGCATCCTGAATGGGCGATCGCGAAAGTTCGACAGATTCTAGGACCGTCAAAGGCAAAATAGACTGGGCCATAAGAATAGATTGAAACGCATGTACTAATAATGAATCAATATATCCTAATCTGTCTAGTGCAATGTGAGATATTGAAACGATAGATAGCTGAACGATGGATAGCTAAGCGATACGTGCGGCAAGTAGAGGCAAGGAGATATGTCTAGGACAAGTTCTGAATCACTAACTGATCTCGTTATTGGCGTTGCGGGCCTAACAGACTATCTCAAGCTTTTGCTAGAAGAAGACGAGCAGCTACGCAAAATTTGGGTAACTGGTGAAATCTCTAGCGCGCACAATCATCGGCAGGGCTGCTTTTTTACGCTGCAAGAGCCCGATGGCTCTGCGGCTGTGAACTGTGTGGTGTGGAAATCGCAGCTCTCTCGCCTTAGCGTTATGCCGGAAGAGGGCGCGCAGGCAACCGTTTTAGGGCAAATTCGTCTATACCCTAAGCGGGGATCGTATCAGCTCAGCGTTTGGCAAGTGCTGCCAGCCGGAGAAGGTCTGCAGGCGTTGCGCTATAAACAATTGCGATCGCGGCTGGCAACAGAAGGGCTATTTGACGCGGATCGTAAGCGATCGCTGCCTGCCTACCCCCAAACGCTAGCAGTTGTTACCTCCCCCCAAGCCGCGGCCTGGGGAGATATTCAGCTCACTTTGGCTCGGCGTAATCCAAGTGTGAAGGTGCTGCTATCGCCAGCCACGGTGCAGGGGGCAAGTGCGCCTGTTTCTATCGCACAGGCCATTGCGCGAGTTGGGGCCGATGCGAGGGCAGATGTGCTGATACTCGCTAGAGGCGGCGGTGCCTCGGAGGACTTGGCCTGCTTTGATGATGAGCGGGTAGTAATGGCGATCGCAACCTCGCCCATTCCAGTGATTACCGGCATAGGCCATCAGCGCGATGAATCGCTAGCAGATCTAGTGGCTGATGTCTGTGCCCATACGCCGACCGCCGCTGCCGAGCAGGGGGTTCCTAGCTTGGATGATCTGTACGGCGAACAGGCACAGTACTTGCAGCGCGTGGTGCAGGTGTTTGCAGGGCGGCTGCAAACCGCGCAGCAGGAAGTGCGATCACTTCAGACCCGCCTCCACCGCTTGCGGCTAGATCGCCATCTGGCCCAGCACCAAAAAGACATTCACTGGCAGCGTCAGCAGTTAATTGCTAGCGTGAACCAGCGGTTACAGCTTGCTCAACATCAGCATCAGCTACTCGCCGAAAAACTGACGACGCTAGATCCTGAAGCCGTGCTCAGACGTGGCTATGCGGTTGTCAAAGCCGACGGTAATATTGCAACTGAGGCAGATCGTCTGCCACCCGGCACTGAACTGAACATTCAGCTAGGCCAAGGAGAAGTGCAGGCGGTTGTAATCGAATCGAAAAACGAAGCGAAAAGTAAAGCGAAAAGCAAAGCAAACCCCAAAACAAAGCGAACCCAAAAAGATAAGCGCCCAACATAAAATGCCTAGTCCTTCAAAACCCACTCAGCCATCTGAAACCTGGCCCAAAGACTGGAACTACGAGAAAACGCTGAGTCAGATAGAAGCCATCACGCATCAGCTAGAAACCGGTGAGCTGCCGCTAGCTGATGTTTTTGAGCGATTTTCTGAGGCCGTCAGCGCCTTACAGCAGTGCGATCGCTTCTTACAAGAAAAGCAAACACAAGCCTCACTGCTGATCGAAACCCTGGTCGATGCCAATCTAGAAGATAACCCAGACTAGCGAGCAGGAACTGCTTCGCGGTGAACAGGATGTGACGAGCCGCTCCAGCCATGAGCCGAGTTCTCAGCAGATTCACGCTCAGCAGATTCACGCTCAGCAGATTCACGGCTTAGCTGACGGGGAGAGAAACTCGCCGCTGTCTCGCCCGCATTCGCACTTTGAGCCGCTGATAAATCAGCAGAATCTGATTGGGTTTCAGCAGCTGGATAAATTGGTAGCAGAATTTTGAAGCGAGTGCCCTGGTTGGGTGTGCTATCGACCGTAATGCTGCCGCCCATGCGCTGCACAAGCTGGTGCACCAGTGTCAGCCCTAGCCCAGTGCCATCGCTGCTGCCTGCCACCTGATAAAAAGCTTCAAACAGGCGGTTGACCTCTACCTTGGCAACGCCATAGCCAGAATCTTCTACTGTCAGCGCAATGAAGCGATCGCCTTCAGCCGTTGCAGACACCCAAACACGTCCCCCTTTTGGTGTCATCTGGATACCGTTATTAATCAGCTGAATCACAATCTGCTTAATTTCTGCTTTTACGCCAGAGACCCTTTCGAGATGATTGGGGACGGTGTATGCCAGCATTACGCCCCGCTCTTCGGCAATGGGTTGATAGGTGCTGACGATACCTGGAATCAGGTCAGAGAGCTTGATTGGTTGGGCTGTGCCGCTTTTTGTCGTCTGAATTTGTAGCAGTTTGACAATGCCTTTAATGAGGGCTTCTTGGTGCTCACACTGACTGCTGATCATCTCCAAATAGCGCTGTCTTTGCGATAGTTTGAGCGCTGGCGATCCTAATAGCGTGAGCGCTGTTTTGATAGTCGTGAGGGGTGCCTGTAGCTCCTGGCTGGCTTTTCCTAGAAAGCCAGAAGAAATGTCTGAGGAGGCCAAGGCATTTTCGCTTTCGGCAGGGGCATTCTGAGACTCAGTTAGCTGCGATCGCAAGTCCTCTTGAAACTGAATCTGCCAGGTCAAAAAGGCTTCCGACAGCGGTAGCACATGATTACTCAGCACGTTGTCTGGAAAACTGCGGCCCCACTGGCTGAGCGCTGCTGCTGCTGCAATAGACTGTTCATCGCCACCTAGATCTCCAGCCGGGTCTTCTGACAGTGTGCTTTCAATAATGTCTTTGATCCCTGCGGCCAAAGCTCTCATTGTCCGTACGGCTGTTGTGCAATAAAGCTGAAGATTGCGCTTGTCTGAGGTAGGTGCAGACGTCAGAGTGCGGGCCGCGAGCAGTGAGCCCATAAAGTTGTCAGCAACTGCTAAACAAAGGTATTCTCGCTTCAGCATTCCGCTTGGGTCCACGCTCCAGTCAACGGGAATCGGGCGTAGGCTTGCCGCTAGCGTGTCGGGCGAATTCCCGGCAGGCTCACCCAGTATATAGATAGTGCAGCCCACAGCCTGCTGAGCGTATTGCCAAATGTCATTCCACCACGCATCATCTTTGGGTAGTTTTAGCCACAGCGTCGCAGAAACATCGTGGGAGATGAGAAATTGAATAAAAGATTCTAAGGCTGCTTTGAATCCTTTAGGATCAACAGCTACGCTGGCAGGCTGAGGCCGCAAGCTGGTCAGACGAGTCTGTAGAGATAATGCTGACATAGCGTAGTTGTTCATAAGTAGCAGGCCAAAAATCCCGAAGCGCTTATCTAGTTACCCGCTCCTATCTCGCAGTAGAAATGAGCGGATTCTCACTCTTTGCGACTGAGCTGGCTGTAGATTGAGCTGGCTGTAATTGAGCTGTCTATTAAAGCTGTCTATTTAAAGAAGGGTACGTCTATGGGGAGAACTCAATCAACAAGCAGGCGATAGTGGGGCAGACGGCCTCGAATGTCTTGAGAGTTGTTTTCAGAAGAAATCAGCTCCAAAAGAAATCAGCCTCAAAAGAAGCCATGTGATCGTGATCAACCTTGGACTGTAAAAGGTGAATTTTAAGCTTTTTCACCCAGATTGAAAGACAGACTTAAAAAAAGTTGATGACTTGCCAGGAGCTAATCTACTTAAAATATTCCCGCATGATGGCTAAATTACTTCACAAGTTCGGCATTTTCCCGCTTTTTTCCCGCTTAAAGGGCTCTCAACCGTTCGCTAAGCGCATGGCGAGACTGCTCTCGGTCATCAAAGTGAATTTTTTCGGTGCCTAAAATCTGATAGTCTTCGTGTCCCTTTCCGGCAATGACAATGCCATCACCCGCGTTGGCTTGCAAAATTGCGCTGCGAATGGCTTCGGCGCGATCGCAAATCACCTGATTATCATCCAGCTCACCCTCAATTCCGGCGACTACGTCTTGCAATATCTTCTCTGGATCTTCAGTGCGCGGATTGTCGGAAGTCACAATTGCTCTATCTGCCTGTTCGTAAGCAATACGACCCATCTTTGGTCGCTTGGTGCGATCGCGATCGCCCCCACAGCCAAACACACAGATCATCTGCCCCTCAATAAAAGGCCGCGCAGCTTTAAGTGCATTCTCTAAACTATCTGGCGTGTGTGCGTAGTCCACAATCACGCTAATATCCTGCATTACCGCTACGTCCGATACCTGTACCCGCTCCATCCGACCAGGAACGCCTGAAAATTGCGGGAGCACTTCTACAATTTTCGCCAGCGAAACACCCAAATGCAGAGCCGCGCCAGTTGCCGCCAGCAAGTTTTCTAGATTGAACTGACCGACCAGCGGTGAGCTAAAGGTCGCCTCTCCAGCCGGTGTACAGATCTTGCCACTGACGCCTGTGGGGCCATAAGCCAAATCCTGGGTATAGAGGTCGGCGTTAGCGTCGCTGATGTCGTAGGTCCAAGTGCGTTCTGGGCCAACTCGGGCGATTAGCTTTTGGCCGTAGGGATCTTTTTGATTGATGATGGCTTGCCCCTTGAGATAGTCAGGGCCAAATAGCAATGCCTTCGCCTCAAAATAGTCATCTAGGTCCTTGTGATAGTCCAGATGGTCTTGGGTAAGATTAGTAAAAACAGATACTTCAAATGGGATGCCCCAGGTACGGTGCTGAGCTAGCGCGTGGGAGCTAATTTCCATGACGGCATTTTGACAGTCAGCCTGCTGGGCACTCGCTAATTCCCTTTGGAGATCTACCGAAAACGGCGTAGTGTGGACTGCGGTTTTTTCGTAACCGGGCCAGCGGGTGTAGAGCGTTCCCATAATGGCAGTTTTCTGCTGGGCCTGGTTCAGAAAATACTCAATCAGATGAGTGGTAGTGGTTTTGCCGTTGGTGCCGGTGACGCCCACCATTTTCATTTTTTGGGCGGGCTGGCCATAGAAGGCGGCTGACAGCTCGGCACAAACTTTTTGAATATTATGGGTGGTAAGGACGAGGGCTGCTTGAGTATTGGGCTTATTGGCTAGGACTTCGGGCGTGATGAGGGCTGCGATCGCGCCTTTTTTGATCGCACTTTGCCAAAAATCACCGCCATCAACCCGAGTCCCCGGCGTCCCAATAAACAGCGCACCAGGGCCAATGGTTTGCGAGTTGGTCGATATCGCCGTTACTTCTTGCGCCCAGTTAGGATGTGCTGTCACCGCCTCAGGCACCGTAAAACTTAACCCAGAACCCGACGACGCTAGCTCATCAAACAGTTCCTTTAGTCGCATATGCGCACATCTCCCCTCTAAACTGCTTTGGCAGTATGAATGCTGAGATTATGCCTCAAATGGGCCGATATGTGTCTGTATCATTCGCGCCACCTGCTTAGCCGAAGCGCGAGGCGATACTCGCGGCAGAGCTTGCTCTAGCTTTTTTCCGCTTGAAGCATCCGCAACCAAGCAACACATAACCGGAACTTCGTATTGATACTTCTGGAACCAGGTTTCATTCTGAGTAATATCGCGAATCTCTAGCTGAAGCGGGAGGGTCTCTAGCTTTTCCTGTAGCCCTTCACACAGATGACATCCCGGTTTGCTGTACAAGATAAGGGGCTTCATGACACTTTGCCTTTACGTACGGTCGTTCACAGTATTTAGATATTGCCTGTTTATTCTCCCGTACAACCGGCCCCGTCCCTCTTTTCTCAACGTTTCTATGGCTGTTTGTTTAAGATTGCTTACGGTTAATGACCGGTATCCCGATCGGAATACGCGTGATTATGAAGTACGATTGGAAAGAATGTGATCAGCAGCTCAATTGCGATTGACGTTTCAATAGCTATCAGGCACACGAATTGTGTCTAAAATCCTATGACTCAGTGCATAGAGGCACCTAAATTCTCTACTCCCTCTGACCTTGCCGTTTCATATAGCAAGCAAAACGTCCAGCAGAGCAGTCGGCCAAACAAGATTCGTCACTTTATTGACAGCCTTAACATAGCATCGCTCAATCAACAGTTTGCTCAGGCCACACCTCAAGAAATTTTGGCTTGGTGCATCCACCACATTCCGCAGGGCCTTGTTCAGACCACCTCATTCAGTCTGCTAGCCGTCACCCACATGCTCTACAAAGAGCTAGATCATCCCGTGCCCGTCATCTTTTTGGACACGCTGCACCTGTTTCCTGAAACGCTAGAAACGTCTAAAGAAGCGAAGGCTGCGTATGGCTTGGATTTGCACACATATACAGCTATCGGTACTGACAGCAAAGCAGCCTTTGAGCAGCGATATGGTACAAAGCTGTGGGCTGAAGACGTAGACCGCTTTTACGCTGTGACCAAAGTAGAGCCATTGCAACGAGCGCTAGATGAGCTAGATGCGATCGCCTGGATTACGGGTCGCCGCCGTGACCAGTCAGAAAATCGTCAAGATCTCTCTATTTTTGAGCGGGACCATCAGGGGCGTCTAAAGATCAACCCCTTGGCCAACTGGACGAAAGCAGCAGTTTGGGCCTACATCTTTGAGCATGGCGTCCTCTACAATCCTCTGCATGATCAAGGCTATACCAGCATTGGCGATCAGCCGCTAACCACACCAACGACAGCAGGTGAAGAGGAGCGAGCAGGTCGCTGGCGTGACACCGAAAAAACCGAGTGCGGTATTCACTGGTAGATTACTTTACGGGTAGATTACTTTACGGGTAGATTGCTTTGCGGGTAGGCTGCCGTGTCTAGCTTGGCTTATTTTGCAGGCGGCTTACTAGACGGACGGCTAGGCGGCTTACTAATCGACAGGGCAACAATGCCGACGATAATCAAGCTTGCGCCTACCATGCTGAGTGTGGGCATAGTTTCGCCGATGACAAAGAAGGCGAGTATAGCCGCGAATACCGGAACCAGTAGGTTTAGCGTCGTGGTAAGGACAGGTGGCAGGTGTTTGGCGGCGTAGCTGTAGCAAAAAGTGGGAACAACCGTGGATAAGATACCTAGCCCCAAAGCGATTTTCAGCGTTTCGGGCTGCACTGTTCTGACGAAAAGGGTCGGTGAACGGATGGCGATAGTGGGTGTCATGATCGCAGCGCCGATGACAAATGTTGTGCAGGAAACGACAATCGGGCTGAGAGCAGGGGTGTGCGCCGCGTAGCGTTCAAACAAAGTCGCGTAGCCAAGCGACACGCAGGCGGCCATCAGTGCAAAAAATAGACCGGTAATGTAGAGAGTGCGATCGCCTGAAATTCCCTGAATCTTCGGCCCTACAAACAGAGCCAAACCGATAAAAGCAATAGACGCGCCCAATATCTCAGCAAGTGCGAGTGCCTTCCCTCTGATAGCTGAGGCGGCCAGGGCAATCAGCGGAGAAAGACCAACAGTAAGCGCAACGTCGCTGACAGGTGCTAGCTGAAACGCTCGTACAGCAAACAGGTAGTAGAACAGCATCAGGCTAGCAAGCAACACGCCGACTGGCTGGCGAATCAGCGCGATAGAGTTTGAGAAGAGTGATGGCTGAAGCACAAACAGTACGAGCGTAACGCCCATTGCCAGCAGCAGCCGAATCGCTAAGACTTCTAGAGTAGTGAAACTAGGCAGCAGCTTAATAAAAGTGCCGGTCAGCCCCCAGGTGAGGGCCGCAAGCG
Organism: uncultured cyanobacterium; assembly: GCA_963833005.1. GTDB lineage: Bacteria > Cyanobacteriota > Cyanobacteriia > Phormidesmidales > Phormidesmidaceae > Phormidesmis. The sequence continues at coordinate 583,448 of CAWHWK010000009.1, forward strand.
TGCCCCACCCAAGCGCAGCCCTTCTAGGTGCAGTTGTTGCGCTCATATTTCAAGTCACCAGATAGGGGTAGTCGTGAATGGAGTTTAGCGCTCTTCACTCTTTTCTACGACTATCTTTGCTCTCTCAAGACAGGCCCGCTTGCAAGGTCATAGAAGCGGTATGTCAATGTTCTGTATGTAAATGTTCTAGGTAGTTGTGACATAAAGCTGTGGTTCAACCGGGAAAGCTGATAGCAAGGAGTAGCGGCTTTGCTCAAAGGTGAAGCAGTAGGTAGCAATGGCTCAAACTGATGATTTCGCGAACGATCTGGCGGCCTGCTATCAGTGTTTGCAACTGCGAGCAGACGCGACGTTGACAGAAGTAGATGAAGCTTACTTTCGGCTAAAAGTAGAGAACATTCAGAGTGGAAATCGTGCCAGCATTGATCGGCTCAAAGCTGCCCGCGAAACGCTGCGCCAGAAGCTGATGACTGAAGCGGTCTCTAAAACTCCGCAGGCATCAGCTCAAAACAAGTCACTATCTACTGAGTTGGACAGACTGGCTACTGCGATCGCAAGCAAGCGACTCACCGCAACAGTTGGCCTAGAAGCGCAAACTCTTGATCTGGGCATCAAGATAGACTCATCTTGCTCACCCTCTCAGATGCTGGCACGGGTGCATCGGTGTCTAGAAGAAATTCCCACAGAGGTCTATAGCTTTGAGTCGCTTGAAGCGATCGCAATTTATGGCCTAGATAGTCATGGCAAGCCCCGGTGGAAGAAATCTTTTGCCCCACCAAAGCAGCATAGCAAAGCCAACGACAGCAATCTCTATTCTTTTGACAATCGCTACAGCAACACATTCATCTTTCCAGGGTTGTTACTGACAGCAGCTCTGCTTAACAGCATAGAAGCGATCAAGCTGTTGCTGTTTGGCATGCGGATCTGGATTCATGAGTTTGGCCATGCAACCGTCGCCTGGTTGGGCGGATATCAAGCAACACCGCTACCTTTTGGCTGGACCAACGTAGGCGAAGAAAAATCTCTGTTTGTTTATGTTGGCGTGCTGACGCTGTTTGGATTGTTGTTTTGGACAGGGGCGAAAGAACAATGTCGGTGGCCGATGGGACTGGCGATCGCACTTGCCACTACGCAGTTTTTCATAACCTGGATAATTTCAGCAGATACCTTTGATATGTTGCTATCTTTTGGTGGCATTGGCGGCGAGTTTTACCTATCGACCCTGTTGATTGTCAGCTTTTATTTTCCGCTACCCGCATACTGGCGCTGGGACTTTTTTCGCTATCCGGCTGTTCTACTATCAGGATTCACTTTTTTCGGATCGCTGTGGCAGTGGCGGCAAATTGATCGAGGACTGGCCGACATTCCATGGGGGTCTTTGTTTGGCGGTTCTGGCCATGTCGGCGGCGATATGAATCAACTGCATATCGTGTATGGCTGGAGCGACCAGCAGATTATTGATACCTACAATGGCATTGGTAGCGTCTGCGTCATCGTTATTCTCAGTGCTTACTTTTACTTTTTGATCAGAGATCGAAACTATCTGTTAGTTCAGAGATTATGGCTGCGATCGGGGACGCTGCCCTGAAGGTAACAGGGTAAGAGAAGCGAGCATTGATAGCCAAGGTCATCGCAGACGACGACGGCTCAGCCGGAAAGACAGAAACGGCTGTTTCTTTGTTGGCTGTTGTTTCGTTAGACAATTTCAAAATGACAACGCTAGATAGAACGCGAGAGACATAGCGATCGCATTTCCGGTTGGCCGTAATTAGTTCAACTGTCCGCTACTTTCTGAGTCCGGCAAAAGTACCTTATCCTTTCTAAAGCTATCTTTGCCAAAACATCTTTGCCAAAACATCTTTGCCAAAACTATGAGCGCTTTGCCCAAAACTGCTTTCATTGATCCGACAGGAAAGAACCGAGCGGCAGTAGAGGCGCTGCTGCATCAGGCGGTGGCGCTTTTGGTCGAAGAAATGACGCAGGCTCAGCAGCGCTCTCCCTTACCAGAAGCGATCGCATCACAGCAGTTCACTCAATGGGCAAAGATTCCTGAACAGTCGGTGGATGCAACGGTTTTATTAGACGAAGTGCGATCGCACCTTACCGGGTCCATGAACGCCGCCCATCCTGGCTATATCGGCCACATGGATTCTATCCCTACGACTCTTTCAATTGTGGGCGATTTGCTGGTGGGCGCGCTTAACAACAACATGCTAAGCGTTGAGATGTCGCCCGTATTCTCGCGGCTAGAGCCACAGGTGCTAAAGCAAATTGCCGCCCGTTTTGGGCTCGGGCCAGACTCGGGCGGCGTACTGGTTAGCGGTGGCAGCCTAGCCAACTTACAGGCGCTGACAGTTGCGCGTAATCAGGCATTCGATGCGCTTGAAAACGGCGTCGTCAGCTTAGAAAAGCAGCCAGTTTTCTTCGTTTCAGAAGTCGCCCACACCTCCATGAAAAAAGCAGCCATGATGATGGGGCTAGGAACAAAAGCAGCGATCGCACTGCGCACGAATGCCAACTCTCAAGTCGAGATTGCGGATTTAGAAGCTAAGCTCGCTCAGGCCGAAGTCAACGGGCAGCAACCGTTCGCCATCGTAGCGACCGCCGGAACGACGGTTACAGGCAACGTTGATCCCATTGTTGAGATGGCTGCGATCGCCCAAGCCCACCAGCTGTGGTTTCACGTTGACGCAGCCTATGGCGGCGCTGTTATCTTCTCAGAAACACACCGCAGCTTGCTTTCGGGCATTCAGCACGCCGACTCTATTACCTTCAATCCACAAAAGTGGCTCTACGTCACCAAAACCTGTGCAACCATTCTCTTCAAACAATTTGATGTGCTAAAACAGCACTTTCGTATCCTTGCCCCTTACATGAATGACGACGCGCAGTGGCCCAACATAGGAGAACTTACCGTACAAGGCACTCGTCATCCCGATATTTTGAAGCTATGGCTGTCTTTACAGCATTTGGGCACAGCAGGCTATCGTGAGATTATCCACGGCAGCTACAAATTGACCTCGCAGTTTGTAGCTGCCGTACAGGCGCGCCCTTACTTACAGCTTGCCAGCCAGCCTCAAATGAACGTAGTGTGCTTTCGACTAGCGCCTGCTGACACCGATGTCGCCCGTCAAGATCAGCTCAACGCGAAATTGCAGCACTACTTATTGACAGCAGAATTGTTAACAGCAGAACTGGCAACAGCAGAACTGGCAACAGACGCCGGGACGCTTTTTGGTAAGCAAGTTGATGAAAGCTTCTCTAGCGATCGCGATGCCGTTTTCCTCTCACTGCCTATCTATCGGCACCGCCGCTGGCTAAAGGCAGTCTTACTCAATCCATACACGCAGCCAGCGACAATTGAGGCCCTATTTAGAAAAGTTGACGCCTTTGTTGCAACAATTTCCGTCGCTAACCTATCAGTCAAGAACAACAGCTAGGCTAGAATCGACGGCCCTATACAAAAGACCTGTAAAAAACCATACAGCCTACGGCATGGTAGTAGCCGCATCTTGCCCTGCAAGGATCAGCGCCTTTTGCTGCATCATCTTAAAAATATTGTAAAAACCGTTGGCCCTTGAAGGCGTTAGGCTAACGTCTAACTGGGTTTCTTTAATGAAATCGGGCGTGAGCTGGATAATTTCTATGGGGGAAAGGCCATTAAGCGCATTGATCAGCATAGCTAACAGACCTTTAGTAATTTGCGCATCAGAATCACCCTGAAAGCTCACCTTGTCATCTTCTAAGTCGGCGGTGATGTAAACCTGTGAAACGCAGCCGCGCACCTTATTGTCTGGAATTTTGTCCTCAGCCGGAAAAGTCTCTAATTTTTTGGCATACCAAAGCAGCTGCTCGTAGCGGCGCTTGGGGTCGCTGATTTTGGCAAATCGTTGAACAATTTTATCGAGCTGAGCGGGACGAGGAGCGGCAGTCATGCAAAAAGGAAGGTAAGAAGAAGACCAATATAAGCGGAAGATATAAGGTATCAAAAGACCGCTACTTTCTTACCATAACGCTTATTGCCATAGCCTTTAATAGATTCATCAGATGGCTTTCCTAACTCATATCGGACTCAGTTTATTCTTTGTCTATAGCCTCTTTTAGACTATCCTCCTTTGAGCTGTCGTCTTTGTGCACAACGAAGCGGTGAGCGACAGTTTCTGGTTGAATGGCCGACAGCACAATATGACCTGAGTCGGTGACAACAACTGCCCGAGTGCGGCGACCATAGGTGGCATCAACGAGCTGGCCGCGATCGCGTGCGTCCGAAATTATACGTTTGATCGGGGCTGATTCAGGGCTCACAATGGCGACTACTCGGTTTGCAGAAACGATGTTTCCAAATCCGATGTTAATAAGCTTCATGGCTCGATAAAATAAGATAAGGTGCTGGGCATAAAAAAGTATAAAAATCCCGATATTGACAGCAAGCGAGGCAAAAGTTCCAAAAGTTTGCGGCTTGCTAGTTATTTTCTAAACAGTGCTCGGCCAGCGCTTACTCGATCAGCGCTTAGCTATCTAAGTCTAGCGAAAAAAGATTAATCCGAGTCCTTCATACTGGCAACAGTTCGTAACCCTCAACCGTATAAAAACTATGGCTTACAAACAGACAGTTACGTCTTAAAAACTGCCAAATGAAAGTATTCCTTTCTTGGCTTATACGTTTTATTTTTCCGTTGTCGATTTTCTTATTTTTCTCTTTATCACTTTTTCTTTATTACTTTTACAGAGGTTTTTCGTGCAGCCAGTAGACTTTACAACTTTGGCCGCGCTCAGCACCGACCTCCAGTCGTCTTGGCTGCCTGCTAGATGTGAACAGTTTTATCAACGCGATCGCTACACGCTTTTCATTGCTTTGCGCACGCTAGAAAACCGAGGCTGGCTAGCAGTTTCTTGGCATCCACAAGCCGCCCGCATTCATCTGAGTTCTCCGCCCCCCAAAGCGCCTGACACCTTCACTTTTTCTCAACAGCTAAAGCATCAGCTTGGCGGCTTAGCGCTAACTCAAATCAACCTGATTTCGCCCTGGGAAAGAGTTTTAGACTTACAGTTTGCCCGTCGCCCCGACGAACCAGCGCTATGGCATCTATATATAGAAGTCATGGGTAAGTACAGCAACGTCATCTTGACCACAGCTGACGGGCAAATAGTCACCGCCGCCCATCAGGTCAGCGAGCAGCAGTCTAGCATTCGCCCCATTCAAACCGGACGCCCCTACGTCTACCCACCTGCGATCAACGGCAAGCTGCCTGCGCTTAGTGAAGACTTTGACGATTGGCAAGCTAGAGTATCGCTGATTCCAGGCTCGCTCAAAAAAATGATGGTAAAGTCCTACAGCGGCGTGAGTTCTGCGATCGCAACTCAGCTCATTTGGGCCGCCGGTCTAACGCTAGATCACCAAACGACAGATCTTACAGAAAGTCACTGGCAACGCTTATTTCAAGCTTGGCGCGGCTGGCTGCAAAGCCTCGCCCAATCTAGCTTTTCTCCAGCAACCCTGCCGCAAGGAGGCTATACCGTATTAGCAAATTTACTAGAAACAGCCACCGTAGACGCTAAGCCAGTTTCAAGCATTCAGCAGCTCATCGGCGACTATTATCGTCATCAGTTTAATCAAGAAGAATTTCGCCGCCTTCACCACCAGCTTAGCCAAGCGCTGAAAACTCGCCTAGCCAAGCTTCGTCAAAAGGCCACTACCTTCCGCCATCGGCTCAGCCAGTCTGACGAAGCAGAAGACTACCGACGCAAAGCAGACTTACTCATGGCTCATCTGAACGATTGGCAAGTGGGCATGACCCAAATAGAGCTAGCAGACTTTGAGAGTGCCCAACCAGTTACGCTACCGCTGAATCCTGAAAAGAATGCGGTTCAAAATGCCCAAACCTTTTACAAGCAGCACCAAAAGCTAAAGCGGGCGCGTACCGCGGTCATGCCGCTTTTAGCCGCTGTCAATAGCGAAATTCAATATTTAGAACAAGTAGAAGACAGCCTGCTTCAGGTGCCTGCCTACGAAGCTGAGGCCGATTTGAACTCATTGGAAGAAATTCGCACAGAGCTAATTGCCCAGAGCTATCTACGTGATACAAGCGGACGAGCCGTTTTATCTAAATCGGGTCAAAAATCCAGCCCAAAATCTAGCAAAAAGTCCGGCTCGCGCAATGTCAACCCAGACTCTACGCAGACAGACTTTCGCCGCTACCAGCTCCCTCAAGGAATACAGCTTTTAGTTGGCCGCAACAACAATCAAAATGAGCAGCTCACGTTCAAACACGCCAGCGATTACGATCTGTGGTTACATGCGCAAGAAATTCCAGGCAGTCATGTCTTGCTGCGCCTAGATGCTGGCGAAATGCCCACAGACGAAACGCTACAGCTAGCAGCGAGCTTTGCCGCCTATTACAGCAGAGCCCGTCAGTCTGAGCAGGTGCCAGTGGTCATGACTGCGCCCAAAAATGTGTACAAGCCTAAGGGCGCGCTACCCGGCATGGTGATCTACAAGCACGAACAGGTGATCTGGGGCCAGCCTCAATCGGCAGAAGCCTTTATCACCGCCTCCTAAACAAAGGCGAACCTCATCAAGTCAACACCCATTAAGTCAACACCTATTAAGTCAACAAAGGATTTGCCATGTTGCCGCTGAGCATTGCACCCATGATGGATCGAACCGATCGTCACTATCGCTATTTCATGCGGCAAATAACCAGGCGAACGCTCCTCTATACCGAAATGGTCACTAGCATGGCCATTCATCACGGTGATGTCGATCGACTGCTGGGCTTTACACCCGCAGAAAACCCACTGGTCTTACAAGTCGGTGGTGACGATCCAGTGCTGTTGGCGGAGTGCGCCCGCGCAGCCACTGATTTCGGCTATAGCGAAATTAATTTAAACGTCGGCTGCCCGAGCGATCGCGTACAGAGCGGTAACTTTGGCGCTTGCCTCATGGCTCAACCCGAACGCGTTGCCGAATGCGTATCGGCAATGATGGGCGCAACGCCACTGCCCGTTAGCGTCAAGCACCGCATTGGCATCGACACCCAAGACCGATACGAAGATATGGCCCACTTCGTCAGCATCGTCTCCGCCGCAGGTGCTCAGCGATTTACCGTTCATGCTCGTAAAGCGTGGCTTCAGGGCCTTAGCCCCAAAGATAACCGTACAGTTCCGCCGCTACGCTATAGCGACGTGCATCGCCTCAAACAGGCATTTCCCCATCTGCAAATAGAAATCAACGGCGGATTTACCACCTTTCAACAGGTGAAGGCCCAGCTCAAGCAAGTCGATGCCGTGATGATAGGCCGCGCGGCCTACGACCATCCCTATCTATTTGCCACCGCTGATCGAGAGATTTTTGGGGATGAACAAGCTGAAGTGCGATCGCGATCGCAAATCGTACAGGCCATGCTGCCCTACATCGAACACTGCACTAGCCAGGGCACTAAGCTAAACAGCATTACTCGCCACATGCTCCACCTATTTCGTGGGCAGCCTGGTAGTCGCATTTGGAAAAGAACCTTAACAGAAGGAGCCAGCCAGCCAGGAGCCGGGACGCCTATCGTTGTTGAAGCGTTAGAGCATGTTATTGCCGCCACCGAGGCTGTCGCCGCCTCACTGATTGCAACTTCATCAGCCGCTATCCCCGCCGCGTCATTTGCCAAAATAAGCTAGACGTCGCATTGGTAACCACATGGGCCACAATTGGAATCAAAAGGTTTCCGGTTGCTAGCGCACTACCCCCCAGCAGCAGCCCTACTCCACAAGCCCAAATAGCATAGGGCCACTGACTGAGCCGAGACATATGCATGACACCAAAACACAAGCTCGAAAGAACTAGCCCGGTTATATTGAGTCCCAATGCTGGCAGCATCACCCCTCGAAACAGCAGCTCTTCACTCATGCCAGGTAGCAACCCTATCCACAGGCAGTCCGAAATGAACAACGGCGCGAGCACAAAGCTCAAGTAAACCTCCGCGCTTTTGCGGTAAGCAGGCCATAGCTCATACACCAAAGCGCTGAGCGCTGAAAGACCAAACCCCACGGCGCTACCCATTCCCACAGCACTCCAGCTAAAGACAACTGGCAGCCTCAGGGGCTCGAAAAACTGCCACACTCTAGCTATTATCACCAGAATCACAGCAGTTGCAGCCATGGCCACCAACAGCTGGGCTCTGCCCAATGGCTCTATTTCTGGACGCTCTGGAGAATACTTTGCCACGCAGACCTTGCTTCCCTAAAAGATCTTGAGTTGCTCATCATCTTATTAGATCAGCGTAAGCCGTGCGACCAGATATGTGACGGCATCATATTTGCCAGCTCTTTGCCAATATACATACAGACAATACGTACTAGATCGGCAAAACATCTACAGTAGCACTGAGTTCTTGTCAGTACTAACGTGATTATTTCGTTTAGTTAATAAGAACTCTAGCCTCTAAAGGCATTAGCTCCATGTGTTGGAAGATACCTGCGCCCAGACATCTGATCACTTCAAGTCTTGTGCCTACCCGACAATTTTGTCTTTACAGACTGCTTATATAAGCCTATCTTTATCTGTATAATTGTGAGCCAAAACATATTTTGGGCCTATCACCAAGGTCTCAAAATCAGTAGAATTTCTCGCGTTTAACAAGGGTTATTTAGCCTGATCTGGTCAACAATAATAGACGCCCGTAGTGTTCAACAAAGCGTGTATCAAAAAGCATGACAACTAGTTATAGAGTCGTTATTTTGGTTTAGTCTATTGAAAAAAATTGATAGTAAGACAACAGGAGAAAGCCCCTCATATCAACTTCTTAAGGTGTTATCTAGGTTGAGATTAGGGGAATTCAATAGTTACTCAGACAGGCTGTTTTTTAGTGGCGTAAGTCATTCAGGAAAACTGTCAAACATTTGAGCTTATGGGCCTGCAATTCTTTCAGATTTATACAGCCTGCGGAACTCAATTTTAAATATGGATAGTTCGACAAATCGATCATTGCCCGACAACGACGTTGGTATCTACGAATGCGAAGTTCGCCTCAGATTTCGGATTATCGAAGAACAGCTAACCATGACGAATAAAGAAGAGCTTGTAGAAACCCTGGTAGATGCATTTGCATATGGCAGTGACGAGTATTTGGAGGCTATTGACAGTCAAGTTGCCATTGAACAGCTTCAAGACGTTGACCAGGCTTCTCCGGAAATGCGCAGACAGCTGATTCGACTGCGCAACTCTAACCGCCTGACCTAGAACGACTAGATCTAGAACGACTAACCTAGCTGCTACTAACCACATACTGACGATTAGAAGTATCCCTACGTTCAATTACAGAACTGTGCTTCTGCCTTGCTGTGCTTCTGCCTTATTTAGGTTGATGCTGTTTCAGACTCGCAGCCTTTTTCCTAGACCAGCAAGGTTTGACACAGTGGTCAAAATGCAGGTATCTTTATAGAGGTCAAAAACACATACGCCCCCATCGTCTAGAGGCCTAGGACACCTCCCTTTCACGGAGGCGACGGGGATTCGAATTCCCCTGGGGGTATGAAAATAGCCACGTCAACCATGTAGTTGACGTGGCTATTCTTTTAGACTGTACTAACTGGGCACTCTAGAGCTGAGCCTAGGCACATGCTGTTGTCGGACAGCTCTAGAGTGCCAGTTCTAAAGGGCCAATTCTAGCGTGCGTTGACGAACAGCTAGCAGGTTGTGGGTAAGGTTGTGGCAGAGATGCCGTTCAATAATGGCTAAGGGCATCGCTAAAGGTGGCTTCACCAGCAGGTCATAAGACAGCAGGGTGGACTCTGGAGTTTCTGACGGCTGTAGATACCAAGCGCCTTCAAACTGTTTGAAGTCACCTTCTTTCATACAGAAGCTCAGTTTATGAGGGAAATTTTCGGTCATGTCTAAAACGACACGGGCACAAAACTTCATTTTGAGGAAGCACTGTGCGCCGATTTGCTCTATGCGAACATGGCCATCGGCGTTATTAATAAGCTTGCTAGAAGTAAGACTAGGAATAAAATCTGCTAAACGCTCATAGTCTGTGATGACCTGCCATACCTGCTCTACCGGCTGAGGAATAACGATAGAAGCTGAAATGCGTCTCTCCCGAGCAGACCGCTTTTCAGTAGAGATATTAACGGTAGCAGGCGTAGCTGATAGCAGCACCTTAGATGACTGTTCTAAAGCGGCTAGTGGCTCCGAATCAAAATTTTCGTCAGGAGATAGCGTGTTTTGCGTCACAGGCGTGTCCACTCTCTTGCTATAGATACAGTCTTAATGGATGTGGTCTCAATTTTTGGGATATTAGCTTTTTGGGTAGCTATCGTAAAGCCTTCTTTTAAGCACATATTCCTACAAACACGCACATTTTTACGAACATACAGTGTAAGACTAGCAATATTTCTAGTCTATTGTAACGGGCACGGTGAGCTTAACAACGTCCGCAATCACACCAAACTTTGAATTTAAGCCCGATTTTAATGCAATACCAGCAGCACATTACATAAAACACCGTACCGCTGGTATCGCTCATCTAGCAGTTAACACAGCTGAACGACCGAAAAGACCGGGTAGAATAGTAAATTTGTATTTATCGGGATGCAGCTACTAGCTGTAGCTGCTATAAACATCAGTAAACATCTTGTAAACACGGCTGATATGGTTGATCTGATTACTGTTTCGTCGGCAGATAGCTCTTTAGAATTGGCTGATTCTTCAGTTGAATCTTTAGGAGGCAAATCTTTAGGAGCTGAATCTTTGGGAAGTGGTCAGGTTATTGGCACGGTGAAAGGACCCGGTGAGAACGGCAACCAATATGTTTTCATCACTTCGGACAATCGACAGGTCAAAATTGGTGAGTTTGTTTACTACGAGGTGGATTCACCTGAGACTGGTCAGGCTAGCGGGCAACCGTCATCGTCTGGGCCGTTGCAAATATTGGGTAAGATTTCTGATCGCCGATTGAGCGATCATTTGCCAGATCGGATGTTTGCGGATGCCCAAATTAGCCCAGAGACAATTGCGGCTATCGTCGGATTTTCCCACGCCAACCCAGAAATTTATGAAGTGACGGTTGATGTCATTGGCTATTTCGAGCCAGCATTAGGCTTTATCAATCCACGTCTGACGCCAAATCCTGGTGCCAGGGTAAGCATCACCGACGACGAGACCCTCCGAAAGGTAGTAAATAAAAAGCAGCCAGGTGAAGTGGGCTCAGCGCAGGTGGGCTCTTTGCTGTTGCGTCCTAGCGGGGCGGTGCCTGTCGCGCTAGATGTGAAGGAGTTAGTGAGTACCCATATGGCAATTTTAGCGGGCACTGGCTCGGGGAAGAGCTATACCGCTGGAGTGCTAATTGAAGAGTTTTTACAGCCGTATAACCGGGCGGCGGTGCTGATTTTTGATCCGCATGGGGAGTATGGCACGCTGGCAGAGATGCGAGGACATGAAGCTTTTCAGGCGGCGGATGGCTATGCGCCAGATGTGAGGATTTTGACGCCGGACGATATTACGATTCGGATTTCGTCTTTGGATTATCACGATGTGCTGACGCTGCTGCCGGAAATGAGCGATCGCCAGCAGGCAATTCTAAATAAAGCTTTTTTGATTTTGAAGCGTCATCGCCAAGGCGACTACCGATGGAATGTGGATGATCTGATCGCGGCTGTGAATGAGGCAGACACGGCTGAAGACGATGAGGGCAACTTGAAAATTGGATCGTCAGCACCCGCAATTGAATGGAAGCTAGATCGATTTGCCAACTCGCGTTATTTTCATCAGACCAACCATCTGTCGCCACAGGATTTGTTTGAGCCTGGGCGGGTGACAGTGTTGCAAATGAATGAAATTAGCCAGGAAGAGCAGCAGGTAATTTGCGCGGCGGTGCTGCGGCAGAGCTATTTGGCGCGGATGAATACGGCTAAAGAAAAGAATAGGCCAGGAGATGAGAACTATTTGCCCTATCCGGTGTTTACGCTGATTGAAGAGGCGCATCGGTTTGCCCCAGCGAATGAACCGGCCCGCTGTAAGGCGATTTTGCGAACGATCTTAAGTGAGGGGCGTAAGTTTGGCCTGGGGGTGGGTTTGATTACGCAGCGGCCTGGGAAGCTGGATTCGGATGTGCTGTCGCAGTGCATGAGTCAGTTTTTGATGCGGATTGTGAATCCGGTGGATCAAGAAAGCTTGAAGTATGGCGTGGAAGCGGCGGGGCGTGATTTGCTCAAAGAGCTGCCAGCGCTAACAAAAGGGCAGGTGATTATTTCAGGTGCCTGTGTGAATACGCCGGTGCTATGTCAGGTGCGAACTCGGCTAACGAAGCATGGCGGAGAAACGCTAAACGCTCCGACGGAATGGCAGAAGCATTTTGATCAGGGCAGGGTGCGATCGCAAAAGATTGATCGCGCGCCAGTTGCAGCCAAGGCCAAAACCAGAACTTTGAAGGGCGTGAGTTTGGAGTGAGGCTTTAGAGCGCCTATTGTTGAAGCGTAGCAGCTTGATCTAGGGCCATTTGACTATTGTCCGCGTAGCTGGCAACGCGATCTTGCGCCAATGCGTACTGATCATTGGTCGAAGGAATTTGAGCCATAAGGTCAGAGGCTTTCTGCCAGCGAGTGGCCAGATCTAACCACTCGGCAACTGTGTCAGCATTTTGGCCATCTGCTGCGGCTGTATTCGCAATGCGCACGGCTTCTGCAAAAGCATCCTCAGCAACTCCAGAGCTGACAGCCTGCTGTTCGGCTGAGCCCGTTTGAGGCGGGGTGACGGTAGGTTCGCTCTGAGGTGGGTTCTGGGGTGTCGTATCGGCGGCGCGATCGCCCGCTGTCGAACTATTGCCCGCTGCCGAACTATTGCCCGCTGCCGCACGGTCGGCATTAACGGCAGCTTCGCCGTTTGACGACACGCCGTCAACAGGGGCCGTAGGGGCAACCTGACGACTGGCCGCTATCTGAGCAGTTTTTCGAGTGATATCGGCTCTAAACAGCCAGCCAGCTGCCAACAGTAAAAGCAATACGGCCAAGCCGCCGAGTAGCTTGCCAGGAAATTTACCTTGCTTGGGGTCGGGCTCGCTGATGTCTCGTAGGAGCGGACCAGCTGGCTTGAGATTGCGATCGCGCATCCACCGTCTGACGAAAAAGGGCTTTTTGAGGGTGATTATTTCTGACCACAGCAAAGCATTTTCCGGGTCGCGATTAATTTCTTCTAGCCACAAAAGCTCGCCTTCTTTGACGAGGCGGCTGTTAATTTTGACTTTGCTAATGCGCTGAGGGCTAATGTTTTCTAGAACTTGGCGAACACGGCTGATGACCGGTTGCTTTTCTAGCTTTTCGGTAGAGTTAGCCTCACACAGAATTTGCAGCATGCCATCGGCAACAACCGCGCGCACTCGAATGCCAATCTCGACTAAGTTTTCGTTGAGAATTTGAATAATGGCGGCAACGCTACCCTGGCGGGCCTGACCAAAGGTTTCATTGGTTGGGTTGCTCATGGTGAGTTGAGGTGACGAGGTGATAAAGGTACGGCGGCGGTCGATGACGGGGATGCTCCCGGTAGAGATCTATATAGAGATTCAATAGCGCCGATAGAGCGGCCTATGTTGCTTGTCAATTTGCTGTAATTAGAATACCTGACAGAATACCTGAAAGGGGGGATGAGGATTAGCAAGCGAGACCAGTCGGCAGTGAGGCGATAGATCAAGCGGCTTTTGGGTGACTGAAGCAAGCGGCTTTTGGGTGACTGAAGCAAGTGGCTGAAAGTGGTTAAAGGCAAGCAGCAGCTAAATTAGATGGCTAGCATCATTGAAACGGCGAAGAATCCAATATTCGGGGTTAAAGCGGTCTTGGGTAAGCGTTTGCCAGTGGGTATCTGCGAGCCAGAACTCGAAAATAGCAGTGTGGTGGATGGTGAGTTTCCAAGTGCGATCGCATCCCAAAATCGCAGAGATTAGCTGCAGCATTAGCCCCGCATGAGAAACGGCCCATACGGTATCGCCCGGCTGATGGCGAACCAGCAGCTGGTCTATCCACTGCTGGGCCCGCGCTCTAGCAGCAGCTAGCGATTCTGCGTTGGGTACGGGCTGCCATGCCAGCGAGGTCATCAGATCGCTGCAAAGGCGCGGATGTTTTATCGTTGCTTCCTGCCAAGTCAACCCTTGAAAGATGCCTGGATGAATTTCTTGCAAGGATTCATGGAGAACCAGGGAAACGGAGTGCCCGACTTGTTCAAGGGCCTGAGAGAGCACCGTAGCCGTTTGATGGGCTCGCACAAGCGGACTGCTATATAGATAAGATGGCAAGAGATGAGATGACAAGAGATGAGATGGCGAGCAATTTACTGCCAGATGGCAATTAGAAGGCACATGATTGGCTTTGACCAAAGCGTGGGCGAGCTGTTGGGCCTGCTGCTCACCGCAAGTAGAAAGTGGCGTAGACTGCTGCCCCTCCATACGAGCTTGAGTATTGCCAATAGATTGAGCATGACGAATCAGAAGTAGTCTGAGGTAGCTCAAGAAATCAAACCCAGAGAAAATGTAGAGAACACACAGAAAGAACACGCAGAGAAAATGCGGAGAAAGCAGGCACCAACGTCGCGGCTAACAGTCATGGCCAGCACCGTGACGGATGAACCTACCACGGCAGGCAGCCAACCGTCTACAATTGACTAATCAAAAATTGTCTGAGAATCTTGAGCCAAGAGAAGCGAATTGTGGGCAGTCGATTTAGCATAGATAGTATTAACGGATGCGTCATGACACAACGTTTATTATCTAGCCGTTCTATCTAGCTGCTGTCTATCTACGTTATTGCCTTAGTTTCCTCTTTGCCTTTAGTTTGAGAGCCTTTTACCTATGCTGCTGAAGTCAACCACCCGCCACATTTTAATCTATGCGGCAACCATTGAAAATAACGAGCTGATTCCGAGTGAGCAGCAACTGACCATAGACGTAGATCCAGAAAATGAATTTTCTTGGACAGATGAGACGCTGCAAACGGTTTATCGCGAGTTTGACCGGCTCGTTGATGACTATGCTGGAGAAGCCTTAACAGACTACAACTTGCGAAGAATTGGCTCAGATTTGGAGCATTTTGTCCGGGCCCTGCTACAGTCGGGCGAGATTAGCTATAATCTGCGCTCTCGCGTGCTGAACTACAGCATGGGTCTGCCTCGCGTTGTCGAAGATGCTGCTGAAAAGGCTAATGGCACTAGCAGCTCAAAAGCAAGTTGACCTGATGAGCGGGCTTATCTTTTACGGCAGAATGTTGTCTTCTTGGGCCACGATGTAGGCCCTACTTTTAGTGATTAATTGTCCTAACCCTAGCTGCAAGACTGCCAATCCTGAGGGGGCTGATGCCTGCCAGGTTTGTCAGGCTGTGCTGCCGCATCACTATTTGTGGGGGGTAGGCGATTTGGTCACAACGCTACAGCCGGGAACGCTGGTCAATCAGCGATATTTGCTCAAGCGCGATCGCATTTTCCTAGATACCAAGCCGGGAATGCTGCCAGAATCGCTCCCTGAAATTCCTGATTTTTTGCTGCCTTACCTGCACCTATCGGCCTATCCACTGCACGTACCTCGGCCCTACTCTTTGCTCAGGACACCGGATAAAGACTACGTGTTGATGCTAGAGTCTTCGGCCCTATCTGCGACAGCGACAGCGGCAGCAGGCACGCTCAAAGAAGCAGACAAAGGCCCTTCTCAACTGCCCCGATTGATTAATCAATGGGCAGATGCGCCACCGCTCCGGCAGCTTAGCTGGCTGTGGCAAATTGCTCAGCTTTGGGATGCCTTTGCCGCAGAACAAGTGGCCATGACGTTAATAGACAGCACTTTGCTGAGGGTGGATGGCTCGGTAGTGCGACTCCTAGAGCTAGCATCTGCCATGCCAGCGTCGGCAACGACTACTGCAACGACTCGCCAGCGAACCGACCGCCAGCAAACTGACCGCCAACAGAGCGGAGTCCCTCAGCCAACTCTAATGGATCTTGCTCGCAGCTGGCAGCCGTTGGCAGATAGTGCCCATGCGGCAGTGCGAGCATTTTTGCAGCGGCTTTGTCAACACTTAGAGCTGCAACAGCTCACAGCTGAACAGCTCAGTGAGCAGCTTGCTCAGGCCATGACGGTATGTGGCCAAGACCAGCAGATAACTTATGACTTATCGGTGCACACTGACCAAGGCCCGACCCGAAAACGCAATGAAGACGCCTGCTTTCCAACGAATGGAAGCTATGTTCAGCCAACCAGTGAGCAAACAAAAGATCGGCCCCAGCTGCTGATTGTGTGCGACGGCATTGGCGGACATCAGGGGGGCGATATCGCCTCTAAGCTAGCGATTGAGACCATTAAAGCGCAGCTACAGCCAATCTTGGAATCAGGAAGACCTGAGTTGACATCGACAGAACTATCGCTGGCGATTGAAACGGCTATTTGTGCGGCCAACGATGAAATTTCGGCTCAGAATGACCAGGCGCAGCGTCAAGCCCGCGATCGGATGGGAACGACACTGGTATTGGCACTGGTGCAGGGGGCCGATGTCTATATTGCCCACTTGGGAGATAGCCGGGCATACCGGATTAGTGGGCGCAACTGTCAGCAGGTGACATTAGACGACGATGTGGCCTCTCGGCAGGTGCGTTTGGGGGGCAGTCTGTACCGTGAAGTGTTGGTGCAGCCGGGAGCTGGTTCGTTGATTCAGGCATTGGGGATGGGGCCTTCTCAGTCTTTACGGCCAACGGTGCAGCGGTTTGTCATAGATGAGAGCTGTGTATTTTTGCTGTGCTCTGATGGTCTGAGTGATAGCGATCGCGTAGAGCAGTTTTGGCAGCGCGAACTAAGTCCGCTGGTGCAGCGATCTTCTCGGCCTCAGACAGATCAGGCACAGACAGATCAGGCACAGACAGATCAGGCACAGACCAATCAGGCACAGACAGAAAAATTCAAATCGGCTGGGCCACGGCTAGTCGAGCTGGCCAATGAGTATAACGGCCACGACAACGTAACGGTAGGTTTGCTGCGAGCCCAGGTGGTACAGGCGTCTGAGCGGATTGTACCGCGTGAGATGGCAGCAGTCGTCAATGCAGACCTGGCCGGTGAAATATCTGACGAGATGCGAGCAAGCGCTACTCGACTGGGCAATACTCGCATCGGGAAAAAGAAGAAGACCAGACCGACTACCTCGCTTCAGTCTACGGTGACGATGCCGTCGAGCAATCCGACGCAAAATATGGCCACCACGGCGACCGGGACTCGCATCGCTCAGGTGAAGCCAGAACAGGGAGCAAAGCAGCAAAAAAAGGGAGGCGGGCTAAAAATAGCGGGGATTGCGCTGTTATTGCTAGGCATAGTGGCGGGGCTGATGTATGCGCTTTTGCCCGGCTTGCAGGGGCGATGGCAGTCGTCTGGCGTGGAAGATTCGACTAGTGGTGAGGGCGATCGCATAAAAGTTACCGATCTGCCTGATGAGTCTGTATCGGAAGCAGAGCCACCGCCGCCGCCGACTCCGCTCAATGTGAGTGACTACATTCGCATTCGAGCCTCTGACCAGCTAGGTATTCGCAGCTCATCGGCAGAAGGCACGCCCACCAGCCAGATGGACCCAACGCTACTGTACCCTAGCCCAGAAATTGGCATCAGCGGTGACCCTAACAGAATTCCAGGAACTATCCCGGTCGGGGGCATTGTCCAAATTATGAGCAAACAAACCGCCGCAGACGCCTCTAGCTGGGTGCAGATAAAACTGTGCTCTATTCCTTCGGGCGACAGTTTGTCAGATGTGCCAGCCGAAACAGATGCGCCAGCGACTTCCCCCACGCCCGCTGCTCCCCCACCAGCAGGTTCACCCCCAGCGGCAGGCTCACCCTCAGCTAGCGCTCCACCACCAGCTAGCGCTCCACCACCAGCTAGCGCTCCGGCTGACCGTCCGTTCAATACGCCAGAGTCCACCGATACCGACCGGCCTCTGATGCTCTCTCCAGGGGCAGACGGCTGGATTGTAGAGTCGGGATTAGCAGAGATCGCATCCCCAATTAACGGAACTCTACAGCCTTCTCAAAAGGGTAGTTGCAATAGCTAATGGCTGAATCGTCCTCTAATCCTGATTCACTGTGTTTGTGGGTGGCGATCGATAGTTTGCATATGCAGCGCGATCGCTTTGCCGTCTGGGTATTGCGTGCGCCGCATCCGAGCGGCCATGTGCACCATGACTGCGAATGGAGCGCGGCTCTAGCGCAGGCTTGGCAGAGCTGGCAGTCTATGTTTTCGCTGCGCGGTCTGCCCCAGGTGCCGCATATTCCCTCTGCCTACGTGCCTCAGTTTGTGTTGGAAGAAATTCAACTAGAAGGCAGTGATGCAGACACCAGACAAATTTCTAGCTACAGCAGCCGCTACATGCAGCACCTGGGCGTCAACCTGTGGCAGTGGCTATTCGATGGACCGATTAAGAGCAGTTTTGAGCGTTCTCAAGGCATTGCAATAGGCCAAAATATTCCGCTGCGCGTACGCTTAGACATTCGCGATCCTGAGCTGATTGCTATGCCCTGGGAAATTATGCAGCCGCAGCCGGGAAGCCGAGCGCTATCGCTCAATCGAAAAATTTTGTTTAGCCGCACCAGTAGCGACGTTGACCCACTAGAAGCCACTCCCTTAGACCGGACGCTCAACATTTTGCTGGTGTTGGGAAAAGATAGTCCTGGTGAGGAGATTGAAGCGGCTGACAAAAATACTATAGAGGGCGATGCGATCGCGCCAAAAGCAGCCCGCTTGCAGCTAGAGCAAGAGGCTAGCCTGCTTAAAAAAATCTTAGAGCAAAGCAGCGAGCTAAATGCTAGTAACGCGGCAAAGCGACAGGTCGATATGCTGTTGCAGCCAACAGCGGCTGAGCTTTCCAAAGCCGTAGAGAGAGGCGGCTACAACGTCTTTTTTTATTCTGGTCATGGCGTACCGGGCCCCGATGGCGGCCTGCTGTTTTTATCAGATGCAACGTTGAGCGGGACAGAGCTAGCGCAGGTGCTGACCCGCGCAGGCGTCAAGCTAGCCGTGTTCAATACCTGTTGGGGCGCACAGCCAGAAGAAACGCAGCAGCAGTCTCTGCCGCGCAGCAGTTTGGCTGAAGTACTGCTACACCACGGCCTGCCTGCAGTGGTGGCGATGCGCGATTCGATTGCCGACGAAGAGGCGATTAGCTTTATTCAGGTGTTTGCACAGACACTGGCTGAACGCAAAGCAGTCGATGAGGCCGTTGCGATCGCCCGTCAACACCTCCTCACGCTTTACCACTTCAACCAGCCCGCTTGGACCTTACCCGTCTTATACATGCATCCAGACTTCAACGGCGATTTGCTAGTCACCGAAGAACTCACAACCACTCAAATCAGCAAAGAAGCCACAACCTCTTTTCGACCCAGCAAACAGCACGCCGTATTGCGAGAAGCCGAAAACCATAGCGCCGCTTGGCCTATCTATAGCGATATTTTGCGTATTGGTCGTCGGCCTGAAAGCAACGATTTAGTCATTTCTGACCCCTGGGTATCGAGCAGCCATGCCGAAATTTTTAACCGCCGGGTGCCGCCAGCACAGTCAACAGACGGGCGAACAATAACGTATTTTTTGCTAGATAAGTCCCGCTACGGCACGTTTTATCGACAAGACGGCGATTGGAGAGAGGTTCACCGACAAGAAGTCCCACTCAGATCGGGCACACAGATTCGCTTTGGTAGTAAGTCCGATGGACAGCTGCTAGAGTTTGTATTAGAAGATGCCTGAGCAGAAACTATTAAGGCCAAAAAGTAAGGCCAAAAAATATCTGGGCCGATCAAACGCCCAGTCAGGCGCTCAGAGACTCTAAAAAATAATTCAAAAAAAATTAAAAGAGTACGCCATGCGGAACGGCCAAACGTGCGTTTGTATCTCTTTGAGTCATAAATTACAATCTCTGCACGATTCAGTTAAACGAAACTCCTATGGCTAACTCTTTACCTTCAGGCGGCAACACAGACGATACGGCACTTTCACAGATTGAAGCCGAGCTGCTGCAAAATGTTTTAGATCCAGAGCAGAGTGCGCCTTGGCTAGCAACAGACGCTGCTGAGGAATACACAGCCCAATTAGAAACCGCTGGCCAGACACTAGAAATTTCTGATGAAGAGGCGACACAAGGCTGGCAAAAGCTATCGGCAACGCTGGGTCAACTGTGGGGCGATGCTGCTAGCCAAACCCTACTCGCTCAGCTACAGGCCAAATTTGCAGAACGCCTACCTAACACGTTGCTAATGGCCATTAGCGAAAAGGCGCAGCAAGTGGCCCAAAGCGGTCAGCCGATGGCAAAGCAGCTCATCACCTGTGTGCGCGATAGCTTTACGAATTTAGCTGAGGCCGACTTGCAGGTAATGGCAAGGCCAATGGCGTTTGCAATGCGTGGCAGCAGCACGGATGAATTTATAGACGTGACCCTTCGATCTGTCCGTGAAGATGACTGGGCAGCACTCTCGCCCATTGAGCAGGCTAAGCTCAGTTTGGCTGCTGCTCGCTATGCGATCGCTCATGTAGAAAATAACTAGAGAAAATGACTAAAGCGTTTGGGATTGAGAAGCCTGCCTAATTTCGAACTAAGCAGTCTACTCACAGGCGTATTATTCAGAGGTAGCGTCAGTGGCTGATTGCCTTTGCGCAAGTGCGGCGCGAATTTGACCGCTAATGGGGGTCACAATGCTGATAAAAATACCTGTTTTTAGGAAAGAGGGAATGATTTCGGTAGGTTCAATGCCAAGTGCCTGAGCAGGCTGCCAATTTAGCAGCAAATAGGCTCCCATCCCAAATAGAAAACTCAGGCTAGAGAGGCTGAAAGCAACTTTCTTGAGCGTGATTTTCCAGCCCATCCATTCTTTGTTGATTAGCCAGCTAAAGCCAATTTCTTGCAGGCTAATTAGCAGCCCGCTCATAAAGCCGATGACTGTCGCCAGGAAAAAAGTCGAACTGGTAGGCATGGCTTCGTTGATAGAATACGTTTCGTTTTTCAGTTTACTCGCTAGCTGCTGCTGAGAAACAAGGCTTAGTTAGGCATTGGCGTTAGTGAGGCATCGGCGTTGGCTAAACATTGGCATTCGCCAAACATAGCTAGGTCACAGATTCGATCTGATCAACAAAATAGTCTTCTCTAAGGCCAAGTCTATTGGCAATAACCAGCGCCTTTTCAAAAGCTTTTAGCGCTTCGAGTGCGTTGCCTTGACGGCGCTGGAGCTGACCGATGCTATCGTAGGCATTCATGATGCCGTAGTCGTTATAGGCTTGCCCTTCTACCAGCACGAGTAGGGTGTATGCGCCGAGCGCATCATCGGTGAGCGCGATCGCTTGATACAAAGCGCCCAACTCTTGCAGCACGCGGGCCGAAAAGCTGAACTGCCCAGACCGCTGGGCGGTGCTGTAAGCAACCCGGTAGTATTCGATAGCATTGGTCGGCAGGTTGAGGGCGCGGTAGTTTTGCGCGATCGCCAGCAGCAGCTCTGGCAGCTTTTCCGCTTCACCCTGGGCCTGATAGATCGCCAGCAAATCGGTCTGTGCCCTAACCGCATTTAGCAACGCATCCGCCTGCTGATAGCCATAGACCAATCGCTCTAAATAAGCCTGCTCGCTGGCGGCATCATTTTGAGCTCTGGCCTGGTTGAGCAGCTGAAGATAAAGATTCGCAGCTTCTGCAAACTGAAACCACTCTAAATGCAGCTCAGCAAGGGCAATCTGCTGCGCGGTTTGATCCTGATCGCGTCCGGCACTCAGTCGGATAATCTGCTGATAAACATCCACTGCCGAGTCAATGTCGCGCAGTGTGACAAACGTCTGCGCAATCTCGCTAAGCAAGGCAATGTCAGCCGTTGGCGCGCCGCTAATAGGAGAATTTGTCGGCGAGCTAGGGTTAGAGTCACCCAGTTCGTCTTCGACTTCCACACCCAAAGACGTTCGGATCACATCCCAAATCTCTCGGGTTCGCAGTGTTAGTAACTGAACGTCTGTCGTGCGCTGCTGCCCCCAAGCAACGGGTGAAACCTGCTGAATGACCGCAAGTTCCGCTTGAGTCCCCAGCACCCGCCGCAGCTTGATTTCGCGTCGCCAGATTGCAAAAGCCTCGTCAGGATTGCCCGCAGCTAGCTGCACCTGGGCTTCTTGGTTGAGCTGATTGAGGTTAGCTGCGATCGCCCGTTTTTCTAGTGGGCTGTATTCTCGATCGACGCCTAGTACAGGCAGCAGCGGATCGCGGGGTTCACTCGCTAGGGGATTGGCCAAAAACTCTTGGCGGAGTAAGGGATTTACCTGCTGTGCGATCGCGCTAGTGCTGCTAAAAGCCGTCAGCCAAACACCGTTAAATAGCGATACTGACAGCAATATCGGCAGGCCAAAAACTTTACGTAAACGGGTGTACACAGTTATTCGCAGAACTTCATGATTTGTCAGGTGCCCGCAACAATCGCCCATCTGTCCTTATCTAGGCATCAAACAGGCGAGGACAATGGGTTTGCGTACTTTATCCTAGAGCCTAGGTGCGGTAGTCTAGTGATCTTGCGCTGAATTCAGCCAAATCACCATAGCAAACGCTCGCTAAGTTATGTCTTCCAACGTTGCCACTCAGACCATTCGGATCGGTTCCCGTAAAAGTCAATTGGCTCTAGTCCAGACCCACTGGGTCCAAGCCGAGCTGAGCAAGGCTTTTCCTGATATCACCTTTGAAGTGCGCACAATGGAGTCCAAAGGCGACAAAATCCTCGACGTAGCGCTCTCTAAAATCGGTGACAAGGGTCTGTTTACCCAAGAGCTAGAAGACGACATGCTCAGCGGCGACACCGATTTTGCCGTGCACTCACTCAAAGACTTGCCAACCAACTTGCCAGAAGGGCTGATGCTAGGCTGCATCACAGAGCGAGAAGATCCCGCCGATGCGCTAGTTGTTCATGAAAAGCACAAAGACAAGCAGCTCGATACGCTGCCAGAGGGTTCGGTGATTGGCACATCGTCTTTGCGGCGACTGGCTCAGCTCAAACATTATTTTCCTCACTTTCAGTTCAAAGACATTCGTGGCAATGTAAACACTCGCCTGCGCAAGCTAGATGAGGGTGAGTACGATGCGATTGTACTTGCAGCGGCAGGGCTGAATCGGCTAGAGATGAGCGATCGCATCCACCAGCTTCTATCTGCTGAGATCTCTTTACATGCCGTAGGCCAAGGCGCACTCGGTATCGAATGCCGCCAAGGCGATGAAGAAATTCTCTCCATCTTAAAAGTGCTAGAGCATCTGCCTACTGCTCAGCGTTGCTACGCTGAACGCGCTTTCTTGCGCGAGCTAGAAGGTGGCTGTCAGGTTCCTATCGGCGTCAATACAGCTATTGAGGGAAACACTTTAACGCTCAAAGGCATTGTTGCTAGCTTAGACGGTCAGCAACTGATTAAAGACACCGTCACCGGGGCCCCTGCGGATGCTGAAAGCATGGGCCTAGAGTTAGCAAAGCGGCTTAGAAATCAGGGGGCGCAGGCAATCCTAGACGATATTAATGCGCAAAATCGGGCGTAGCCTAAGTTCGGTAGATTGGGTCAGCAGATTGAGTCAGTAGATTGGGTCGAAGGATAGATGCACTCTCTAGCATCTGTCCTCTATAAGTAGAAGACAAAGTAAAAGACTATTACGATTGACCACTTAGGATTGACCTAGGTCTTCGACAACATACTTCAACAACATATGAGAGTCCCTCCCGAAATTTCTTATCGTGGCGTCAATAAAACAGATGCACTTGAAAGCTTAATCGCAGAGAAAATTGACAAGCTAGAAAAGTTTTACACCCAAATAAGTAGCTGCCATCTCTCTGTCGAAAAGGTGCACGATCATCCTGAAAGCGGCTCTCCCTATCGTGTTCGAATTGACATCACGGTGCCTGAAGATCGCGAAATAGTGGTCGATAAAAGCCCTGATAGCGGCGTTCAGTACCAGCCACTAGAGGCCATTATTCGAGACGCTTTTGATATTGCCAACCGCCAGCTCAAAGAGCTGAACGAACAGCAGCACAACCATAAGAAAACGCATATTCCTGGCAAAAAAGAAATTATGCTTGACCAGCTAGAGGCTGACGTTGCCATTCAAGCGCCACCGGCTGACACTACGGCTGAATAGGCACGACTAAACAGGCGCAAAATAAATAGGCGCAAACAAATAGTGATAATGAGTTGAACAAAGCTGAGCAGCCCGTTGTTCACCAAATATGTTCACTAAATACTTATTTTTCGGACCGGTGTGGGCCTCACTTGCTCTTGAACTCTTTTTATAGATGGGATCGTAGCGCTATAAACTTGAGTTAAGAGGCAGTGATCTTATCTTAAGGGTTCGATATGAAAATTTTGTTTGTGGCCGCCGAAGCCGCACCGCTGGCGAAAGTAGGCGGTATGGGTGATGTCGTCGGCACTTTGCCCCAAGTGCTGCGAGATATGGGTCACGATGTGCGTGTATTCCTGCCTTATTATGGGTCACTCATTGGCAAGGTAGAGGTTCCTGCCGATCCGATTTGGTGGGGCTATGCCATGTTTAATTCTTTTGCCGTCTATGAGACAAAGCTGCCCAATAGTGACGTACCGCTTTATCTGATGGGACATCCCTGCTTCGATCCAGATCGGGTATATGGTGGCGATGACGAACAGTGGCGCTTTACCTTTTTCTCTAACGGCGCAGCCGAGTTCGCCTGGAACCACTGGAAACCCAATATCATTCACTGCCATGATTGGCACACTGGCATGATTCCGGTATGGATGCACGATACGTCTGATATTGGCACGCTATTTACAATCCACAACCTCGCTTATCAGGGCCCTTGGCGCTGGTGGCTAGAGAAAACAGCTTGGTGCCCTTGGTATATGCAGGGGCACAACGTAATGGCGGCGGCTATTCAGTTTGCAGATCAGGTGAATACGGTTTCGCCTACCTATGCGCAGCAAATTCAAACGGTTGAATACGGTGAGAAGCTAGAAGGGCTGCTCTCGTATGAAAGCGGAAAGCTCAGCGGCATTGTCAACGGGATTGATTTGGAAGATTTCAACCCGGAGACAGACGATAAAATAGAACACAATTATTCGATAGAAACGCTAGATAAGCGCCAAAAAAACAAAGCCGCTATTCAAAAGGAAATGGGCTTGGCCGTAGAGCCAGGTAAATTTTTGGTAGGACTGGTGGGCCGCCTAGTAGAGCAAAAGGGCATCGATCTCATTTTGCAGACGATGGACCGGTTTTTGGCCTATTCTGACGCGCAGTTTGTGGTGCTGGGCTCGGGCGATCGCTACTATGAAAACCAGCTGTGGGAGCTTGCCGCGCGCTATCCTGACCGTGCCTCTTCGTACATCATGTATAGCGATGCGATCGCCCGCCACATTTATGCAGGCTGTGACGCCTTTCTCATGCCCTCTCGCTTCGAGCCATGCGGTATCAGTCAGATGGTTGCCATGCGCTATGGCTGCATTCCCATTGTCCGACGCACTGGCGGACTAGTAGACACCGTCACGCATAATGACCCGGTCAACCAGGCGGGTACAGGCTACTGCTTTGACCGTTACGAAGCGCTAGATTTATTTACCAGCATGGTTCGCGCCTCAGAAGCTTATCGCTTTAAACCTCAGTGGGAAGCCCTGCAAAAGAGGGCAATGAAAGCTCATTTCAGCTGGGAGGAGTCAGCAGTGGAATATGTCAATTTGTACAGCAAAGTGATGAACCTGTCTCCAGAAACTCAGCTACCGGCTAAGTATGGCGGCACTCTCAAGATAGAGGCAAGCGAAATAGAGACAAGCAAAACATAGACAGACAAAGACGCCCTCAAAGGCGAACAAAAACCCCGCCGCTTTATGTAAAGTGGCGGGGTTTTGTTTTTCACTGAACGGGCCCGACGAGATTCGAACTCGCAACTTCCGCCGTGACAGGGCGGTGCTCTAACCAATTGAACTACGGGCCCTTAAACAATCTCTTGAGAGACTTAAGGTATCCAAGGGTGCTCTTATTACAGAGATTTCTTGAAGACTGCTTTGGAAAGCGGTTTAGCGCTTCCCTCCAGGCGATCTCTATTGTGCGGATCTAGAGGTCCTTTGTCAAACAGATTTGGCATATTTTTTAAAATCCGTCTGAAAGCTACCTGAACGGATCTCTAAGAAACTGTGACGCCGTTTAGGCAGAAGGCACAAGCGCCTTTTTAAGCTTCGCACTATCAGGTTAGCAGCCTCTGTCGCTGCGGGCTGTACCGCGCCTGAGCAAAGCGCAATCTGTTGGTGAGGTTAATCCCAGAAGGGCTGGGAGAATTTTACCAGCCAGTCTTTGACACGGTAGGTAGCTTGGCAGTCATCTTCGTTGTAGCGGAGGATGGTGTCTAGATGGATGCGATCGCCCGTCGCCAGCCAGTCGTCATACCAGCAAATCGACTGCGCCCCGTTGGCATCCTCATCTCGCCATTCAAATCCCATCCACCGGGCCAAATGCTTCAGCGCATAGCTTTCTACCGGCAGCGCTACCGCATCCACAATCCGCTTATGAATATCTACAAATCGCTTCAACAGCGCGTTGATGTCAGTGCCATTGGTGCCATAAAGCTGACCTAGCCGAGAGACAGTTTGGGCCTCGTAGGGGCAAAAGTGATAGATCGGCGCGTCCGGATAGCGATTGACTAGCATCAAAAATTCAAACCAGGCTTTGGCTTCGTCTTCTGGTGTTTCGGCCAGCAAAGCGTGAAACGTTTCTTGCTCAGTTTTGCGATCAATCACTAGTACGCCGTGCAGATATATCAAATCCTTATCGGGAGCAGCTTCTATATCGAAATAAAGCTCAATATCTGTGGTGGGAACTTGGTGTGGCGCTAGCGGAAAGCTGCCTTTATACAGCCGGGGAATGGCGATAGATCGAGCAGTGGCTTGAGCTTGGTGTATCAGCTTCTCGCTGATGTGATGTTCGGTGCCAAGGGCATCGGTAAGGCGAGTGACGTTAGCCGCCGCTAGGGCTTCGACGGTGGTCAGACCAAGATCGACCAGAGTGGGATAGCGGGTGAGGGTAACGCCCGGTAGCAGTGAGAGATGGTTGAGGCTTTTGGCGGTAGCGTAACAGTGACTGAGCCAGGGACAAAGACTACAGCGATTGCGAGAGATAAAAACTTCTGGGGCACCTGGCGCAGCCATAATGTCGTGGCAGTCGTCAAGGGCTTCTTGCAGCTTGGGTACGTAGCGTTCGAGATTGACGCTGTACTGTTTTTCTTTGAGAAAAAGCCATGCGGTTTCAGGCCAGACCCCTTGGAGTTCGGCCAATAGATAGGCACTAAAGGTGGCGACAAGCTGATACTCAGGCTTTTGTTTTTTGCCAAGTTTGATGGTGTAGGGCACGTAGTACCAGTCGCCCAGCCACGATTCACCCGGCTGTTTGATCAGCAGATCGGGTTCGGTGCGGTAGAAAGTGTCGTTGGGCCCTGTACCTATCAGCACGCCTCTATGGATAGCGTCTGCACCTTCGCTCATCAGCCGGTGAGTTGCGATCGCACCGGCTTCCCAATCATAGCGGTCGTAGGTGGGACGGCTGAGGGGGGCAAACTGACTAAGCAGAGACTGGCGATGATCGGCGCTATCTTGGCGAAGTTTGACGAAGTAGTCGCTAGGGGGGTCTTTGAGACCAGGATCGCCATAGGTATCGAGGTAGGTGCGGCGGCGACAGCGGCGATATTGAAACAGCATGTGGTCGGTGAACCACATTTTGGCTTCTGATTTGATAGCAGGGGGCTGCACTTCCTGACTAGCGAATTCTTTGGCGGCTTCTTGGTTGGCTGCCTTCCAGTTAGCTGCCTTCCAGTTAGCGATGGAGGAATCGCGGGAGGAATCGCGCCATACAGTTGACAAACCGACAAGAACCGGAAACTACTTTGCTAGCGTAGCGTATTTGAGGACATCGCGATGCCTCTACAGATTGGAACCGACCAGAGGGATTACAGAAGAATTTCAGAGAGATTATTCTTCTTCGCCGCCCAAGCTGTCCTCATCATCCTCATCGGCATCGTCATCATCCTCATCGTCGTCGCTATCGCTGTCGTCACCGTCAAACGAGCCCCCGTCATCATCGACCGGGTCTTGCTCAATAATGTCTTCAATCGCCGATTGAATCTGTTCGTTAAACCATTCGGCTAGCTCTTGCATTTCCTCTTCTGGATCTGCGATCGCCGCGTCCTCTTTTAATCGGCTCCAGCAAGCCTCAAGCTCGTCGACCAAAACATCCTTAATCGCTGTTTCTAGCTTGTGCTCTGCAACTTCGCGGGCTTCACTCATGGAATATATGCTCTCTTGACTCGTTACGAAAAGATTTACCTGTAGCCCTACACCGTCAAGCGCGGATTATCAGATACTTTTACGCTGATATTCAACAATCGTTCGTGATTATAGGCTGAATAATAGCGAGAACAAAAGAAAAATCTTTTCGCTAATCTCTATCTTATATAGCTAAGTCGTCTCTAGGCCGCTAGTCACCGATTCATCTCGCCAACAGGCCGCCGCTCAGCTGCCGAAGCGCCTTCTGCGCCATATCCGCATACTTTAGCTCGCCCGAAAAAATTTTCACCATCGCTCGCGTCGCCGACGGCTGTTGCATAATCGTCCGATAGCTGAAATGCGGTGCCAAGTAAAATGCCTGCGCCAATCTAGTCGCCAGCTTCATCTCGCTGCCAATTTCAGATGCGATCGCCCTCGTGTACCCAGCTAGCGCGGCTTCATCACCACCCAGCGCCCGATCAATCGCCTCAGCCGCCCTCACCCCCGTCAACATAGAAGGTCGAATCCCCTCTGCTGTCAGCGGATCAACTACGCAGGCTGCCTCTCCTGCCAGCACCGCGTTCTGCGTATGCAGCCGCTGATCGCCCTGCCAGATGTAGACCGGATGCCCAAATTTCTGCTCGTGATTACCCTTTACCCCAAACGCCTCGGCATAGTCAACCATCGGCTGCACTAAATCATTCCCTTTGCGTCGATTTGTCCTAAAAACGCCGCTGCCAATCGAATAGCCATCTGCTTTTGGAAAATTCCACACATAGCCATTTTTTAGCAGTCCAAACTCAAAATGAACAACATGACCATTTTCTACTGGCACCTTCGGCTCTATCTCAATCGCCCCGGCAATGCTGTGTTTCCGGTTTTCGAACCCTAACCACTTTGCCATCGGCCCGCGCCCACCGTCTGCTGCAATCACATACGTTCCTTCTACCGTCTCACCCGTGCTGACGTGTATCCGCCAGCGCTTTTGTGGACCGATCCACTCAATTCCTGTCACTTTTGTGCGATCGCGTAGCTGCGCGCCCACCCGCTGAGCCTGCTGCACTAGGTAATGATCAAATTCATTTCGCCGCACCATCCAAATGGGCCGATCCAACGCCACCTCAATCGCATCGCCCTTATTCCACGTATACCGAGCATGCGTTACCTTCTGCGAAATGACCGGCTCAAAATCAAAGTCAAACCACTGTGCCACCTGGGGAGAGACGCCGCCACCACAAGGCTTGTAGCGAGGCAGAGAAGCTTTTTCTAGCAGCAGTACGCTGTGCCCTTGCTTACTTAAATGATAAGCAGCGCTCGCGCCCGCAGGCCCAGCACCCACAACAATGCAGTCATATAAATTCATGTGACAGACTTATAGATAGACTTAGCTACTATAAATTTACTGGCGATCTATTACTTCGCTTTCTAATGAAAATATGATAAGCACTCTATCTATAGCGGTTTTCATTCGCATTGAATACACACATGGCTATCATCTCGATGGTTTGCGCACTCAAGATGTATTCAGTGAAAGTGAGAACCGCTATAGTAATCCTTCATGAGGATTTCGATAGAAACCATGAAGTAACGGTTCTACAGCCACTCTGCTTTTGAAAGTTTGTATGTGATAAGACAGCAATTCTCGATTTAAAGCACCTGTACTAAAATTTGACACCGAAACATGACTTAGACCGGATTTTTGAACAGCACGATGGGCTTTTTAGATGCTCAGACTGCTGATTGATTTAGAATTCTCGTCATAATGAGAATTGCTGTCAAAAAGCTCTCCTCATGAGTGGCACAAAGGATGCATGATACGATCAGCTTCTTAATCACTCAGCGAAAAGTTGCTGGCTGCCAGATGAGTTTTTCCAAAATTTTGATTGCTAATCGCGGTGAAATTGCACTGCGAATAATCCGCAGCTGTGAGGAGATGGGGATCGCTACTGTAGCCGTGCATTCTACTGTTGATCGCAGTGCCCTACATGTGCAGCTCGCCGACGAGGCCGTCTGTATTGGCGAAGCTCCTAGCAGTAAAAGCTATCTGAATATTCCAAACATTATTGCCGCTGCGCTGACAAGGGGCGCAACTGCCATTCATCCTGGCTATGGCTTTTTGGCAGAAAATGCTCGCTTTGCTGAAATCTGTGCAGACCACAACCTTACGTTTATTGGGCCGACTGCTGAAGCGATGCTGGCAATGGGAGATAAATCCACCGCCAAAGCGACGATGCAGCGAGTGAATGTCCCTACCGTTCCTGGGAGTGAAGGACTGCTCGCTAGCAAGGAAGAAGCCGCCAAGCTAGCTGAAGAAATTGGCTATCCGGTGATTATCAAAGCGACGGCAGGCGGCGGCGGACGAGGGATGCGCCTAGTTCGCGATCCTAGTGAGCTAGGGAAAATGTTTTTGGCGGCACAAGGAGAAGCCGAGGCGTCTTTTGGCAATCCTGGCGTGTATTTAGAAAAGTTTGTGGAAAACCCGCGCCACATTGAGTTTCAAATTTTGGCAGATAGCCATGGCAATGTTGTGCACTTAGGTGAGCGGGACTGCTCTATTCAACGGCGTCATCAAAAATTGCTAGAAGAAGCCCCAAGCGCGGCGCTTGACAACGATTTGCGTCAGGCAATGGGTGAGGCTGCTGTGCGCGCGGCGCGCTCTATCGACTACGTGGGTGCAGGCACGGTGGAGTTCTTAGTAGACAGGAACGGCGATTTTTATTTTATGGAGATGAATACCCGCATTCAAGTAGAGCATCCTGTCACTGAGATGGTGACGGGGATAGACCTAATTGCAGAGCAAATTAAAGTGGCGCAAGGCGATCGCCTTGCGTTTACCCAATCAGAGATCCAACTGCGCGGCCATTCTATAGAGTGCCGAATTAACGCTGAAGATCCTGAACACAATTTCAGACCCAATCCGGGCAGAATCAGTGGCTATTTGGCTCCTGGTGGGTTAGGTGTCAGGATGGATTCTCATGTGTATACCGATTACGAGATTCCGCCTTATTACGACTCGCTAATCGGCAAGCTAATTGTCTGGGCCCCTGATAGAGCAACCGCTATTTGCCGAATGCGCCGGGCACTGCGTGAATGTGCCATCACAGGGCTACCGACAACCATCGGGTTTCATCAGCGGGTAATGTCGCACCCACAGTTTTTAAAGGGCGAGGTGTATACCGATTTCGTGGCTAACATGCTGGAGACGGAGGCAGGCGGCTAGGGCAAGTGGACAAGCCTAGTAGCAATGCCTTCTGAGCCTAGCAATGCCTTCTAAGCAAAGGCTAAGCCTGCCTATAAAAAGTAATTCTAGAGATGAGCTCCAGAAATCAGCTCTAAGACCAGCTCCAGAGGCTAGTTTCAGAGTCTAGAACCTAGGCAACGCGTTCTTCTGCTGCCGATGTTTCTTCTTCAGCAAAAGTTATGCCGTAAATTTCAACTAGTGCTGTTCCCTCAACCGCAGTGGCTAGATTGACTAACTGATTGAGTAAAGCTCGTGATGAGACTTGACCGGTCAGAATGACCACGCAGCCACGCTGACGAACTTTAAGCTGGCTGGTGTCGTCGCTGACAGACTGTGTGAAGCAATGTTCTACTCGCTTGGCTAGTCCGTTGTAATCGTACTCGCCCATCACGCCAATCCGTTCTGGCGGACTAAAGCCAAAGCCTCTCATAGCCGAAAATTCTTTGGTAGAAAATTCTTTCGCGACTGCACCAAACGGCTTATGTACCGCTGGAACGAGCACTACTGACGATTCACCTAATACACCCATTTAACCCGTATCTCCACATCCAAATAGTCATTTTTGAACGAAGCACCGGAGCGCCGCTGTACTGATAGCAAAAACGACTTCCGGACTACTACTGATGCTCATCAGCCACCTAAAAGAAGCTGCTAGCTAAGTATCTTTTGGTAGGGGGGCACCAGCGCTAACAACCGACCAATAGCTGAGTTGGCTGTTGTCAATCGCTAATGCCTACCCGCAAGTACTAGCCAAAATACGTAAATCTTTTGTTAATCTCTACAAACCTTCTAGGCATAAAGTGGTAGAACTCGGGAGTCATCACTCAATTAATTAACGAAGATTATATAAACAATACTGAGATCTTTACGTATACTCAGATACTTTGGATGCATTTCTGCTGTTTGAGCCAGTATTTTCTCCGAAAGCAGCTCAGCTTTTTATCAGTGCTTACTTTTGTATAAAAATAATGTGAAGTATCCGGATGAGAAAATAACCGGTGACAGTTCCAAAAACTGTCATAAGGCTTCTTTTTTTATGGCTACTTTGCTAACTGCGTCTGTAGCAAGACCACTGCATGGGCTGCGATGCCTTCTTCTCGGCCTAAAGGCCCTAGTTTTTCGTGAGTAGTCGCTTTGATGCCAATTTGCTCAGGCTGAATGTGGAGCGTCGTTGATAGGCGATCGCGCATTGTCTGGATGTGGGGCTTGAGCTTGGGCTGTTCAGCAATAACCACGCTGTCAATATTACCGATCTGCCAACCTTTCTCGCCGATGAGCTGATTGACCTGAGCGAGCAAGACTTGACTATCGGCCCCGGCCCATTTAGGATCGCTCGGTGGAAAGTAGAGGCCAATATCGCCTAAGCTCAGCGCGCCTAGCATTGCGTCCATAATCGCGTGGGTGAGGGCGTCGGCATCGCTGTGCCCAAGCAGCCCCTTGGTGTGGGGAATATCCACGCCGCCTAAAATTAGTTTTCGCCCCGTCTGTAAACGGTGCACGTCATAGCCATTGCCAATGCGGATATTCATGCGGATATTTTGGATGTTTTTGTAGAGCTAGAGCGCTGTTTTGCTCTCTGCAATTTTGCTCTCTATCTATAGATTGCCATCATCCTGCCACTGTTTGAATAGATCGGGGCGTCTGTGCTGGGTGCGCTCTATTTGCTGCTGTTTTCTCCAGTTGGCGATCGCACCGTGGTTTCCCGACATCAGCACATCTGGAACGGCCCACTGCCGAAACTGTGCGGGCCGCGTGTATTGCGGATAGTCGAGCAGGTCTGTTTCAAAGCTTTCGTACTTTAACGAATCCGACTTGCCGACGGTCCCTGGAAGGAGCCGAACAACGCCATTAATCAAGCTTAGGGCTGGAATCTCGCCGCAGGTCAAGACAAAATCACCCAAAGAAACTTCCCTCGTGACCAAATTGAGCACGCGCTCATCGACGCCCTCATAGTGTCCGCAAATGATCACGAGCTGGTCGTAGTCTGTCGCTAAGGATTTAAACAATGGCTGATTCATCGTCTGCCCTTGCGGCGTCATTAGCAACACCTCACGTCGCGGCAATGTCGGCAGCGATTCTACCGCCGCAAAAATGGGTTCTGGCTTCATCAGCATACCTACGCCGCCGCCATAGGGAATGTCATCGACTTTGTGGTGCTTGTCGGTAGTAAAGTCGCGGGGGTTGGTGAGATGAACCGAGGCAATGTCGCGCTGAAGGGCTTTGCCAATGAGCCCAGAGGCGAGCGGCGAGGTGAAGAAATCTGGAAAAAGACTGATGATATCGAAGCGTAGCGGTTCAGCGGAAGAGACCATAAAATAGCCGTAAAATTAGCGTCTCACGACAGCCTCATTCTTGAGGCCCCGCTTGACGGTAGCTAAAGTGACTATAGCTAATCCTCTAGGCGCGCAGCTAATCTTCTAGGCGCGCAGCTAATCTTCTAGGCGCGAAGATAGCCAAAGCAGCCGATTGGTTAGCTCCGCCTGAATTTGCTTGCGATCCATAGACCGAGCTAGCCCTAGCGCTAGGTTGAGCGCGCTGTGGGCAGATTGCAGATCGCCTTGCTGCTGGTAGATATCGCCCAGCGTGCGTAAAGTGAGTAGTCGCTGCCAGTCGTCGCCTGTACGTATCGTTAGGGCAACGCGCTCATTTAGGTAGTTAGAAAGTTCGGTGGGTTCATTGCGATCGCGGTAAATAGCAATCAGTCCATCGATTGCTCGCAGCTGTAAATAGGGATCGTCAATATCGCGCGATAAAGCTAGCGACACGCGGTAAGCGCCGATGGCTTCTGTAATTTGACCTCCGGCCAGGTAAACATCGCCCAGGTTGCTGTCTGTATTCGCCTGCCCGGCGTAGTCTCGCGCCCGCTCTCGGTAATCAGCTGCGACTTCATAGTACTTGCGGGCATCGTTGATTTGCCCCTGAGCTGCCGCAATCAGACCCAGATTACTGAGCGAAAGGCCAATTCCACTGTTGCTTTCAATATTTTCGGAGACAGCTAGCCCTTCTAAAAAAGCAGTGTGAGCATTTTCAAGATCGCCCGACTGTAGGCGGATAGTGCCTAGATTGTTTAGTGCCAGAATTTGGTCACTAAAGTTTTGATTGCTGCGAGCGATCCCTAGCTGCTGACGCACGACTTGTTCTGCCGCATCGTACTGGCCTAGTCCGCTATGTACCCTGACTAACTGCTCGTAGGCTTCGCCCATACCGACAAAATCACCCAAATAGTGATACGCATTGACGGCCGATTGAAACGCTGTGATGGCAGCGACATATTCGCCTAACTGTAGCTGCTCTTTACCCATGAGCAAAAACTGATCGGCCACGTCGCGCTGCTGCCGTCTTGATTCGGTTGGCGGCGTGTGTAGCTGTTCGGTAAGGCTTTGGGCGGCGATCGCCGGAGAACTCATCAAACTAGACGCGATCGCGCTAGACACCAGTACGCCAGACATTAGCCCGGCCACCGACAACCACTGGCGACCAAACGTAACGAACTGGTGCTGGCGATCCGTCTCTCGAAAACCCATCATTTTTCCCTCACAGCCCTTAGATTCGTAACGCCGCTATCACAAACGGTTCAGAACGATGGCCATAAGATACCCAAGTTAGTTCGTGGGCAATCGAGATGAGCCTTGCTGGCTCGTCGTAGTTGTATCAGTCGGGTCGCATCAGTCTGGCCGCATCAGTCCGGTTCGTCAAATTCAATTGTCATTAGTCCGGCTTCCTCGGGGGAAGAGACAACAGCAGGCTGATGCTGAAGATAAATAGAGCGAATATCTGCGGGGATCGCTTTCTCTAAGACCGGATAGGCTTTTTGACGCTCGGCTTGAACCTGCGACGCGGAGATCTGTTCACCTTCAGCCTGAAGATAGGCCGCAATGCGGGTATCGCTCCATTCAAAGGTTTGAGCCATCAAGACAATCAGTCGGTGCTTGGGCGGCAGACCTTCTAGGGCTCGTTCGGTGTAGCACCACAGGGGCGGCGGTGCGTTTTGCAGAACATAGTGAATAGACTCTACGTCTGGCATTTTTATTTGATTGATATGCGCAGCCGTCAGGTTGATCAACCACGCTTGCAAGGAGAATTCTGGTGCGGAGTTCTTATCTTCTGCTTGAGAATTTGCCGCCCTAAGACCGGTTTGAGGGTCTGCCGCTTTAGGACTGGTCTGAGAGCGAAAAGCACTTAGATCAATGCCACCTAGCT
The DNA here is from genome assembly GCA_963833005.1 of uncultured cyanobacterium. Lineage (GTDB taxonomy): Bacteria > Cyanobacteriota > Cyanobacteriia > Phormidesmidales > Phormidesmidaceae > Phormidesmis. Next base: position 619,142 of record CAWHWK010000009.1, read on the forward strand.
CGTTGAGGATGTGTCGCCAAACCAGCGCAAATAGATAGTCGGCCTGAACGGGCGATTTGGCAGAATGCCGAATCAGAGAGTACACTACCGAGCCATATCGGCAAAAAAGCGCTGTAAAATACTTTCCTTCCATTGGCGATCGCTGCAAGCTATCCACCAGCGCATAGTCGCTCTGAGGCATGAGCGATTTGACCAAATCGTGGTCACATTCAGGAAAGGTAGGAATTTGCACAAAGTTAAACCAGAAAAAGCTAAACCAAAAAAAAGTTAAACCAGAACTCAATTGCCAGAACTCAATTGAAAGATTACAGCAACTTTTATTGAATTGACGATTTGATTCAGAGCGTTCCCAGAAAATCCCAGAAAGTCTCCGAAAAGTCAACAAGTCCACTTGTTAAACTGAGAGCTAACACCATTTTGACTCGCCATGATGCCTAGCCCTGTTTTCGCTGAGCTTATCTTGCTTGCTAGCAAGCCATACAGCCCGCTCGCTGGCAATATCTTTCAAGGACTGCCGCTCGATAGCCTGGTCTCAACGCAGGGGATTATGGTGATGCTGTTAGTTGCCTATGCGGGTGCGATGTGGGCTTTTTTAAGCAGCGCTCCCAAGGTGCATACCGTGATGGTGTCAGATCTAGATATGGCTCGTCGATTTTATGAAGGCGTGCTCAGCCTAACGGCAGCCGATGTGCCTTTGCACTATTACTACAACTACGAGCAAACGCTGGGCACCAGCGGGATGGACCCCATGTTTGGGACTGGACTGGGCGGCACGGGGCTCAGCCGTCCGGGTGGCGAATACAGTACGCCTGAAGGGCTGTGGTATCAGCTAAAAAAGAATACTCAGTTACATGTGATTGGCGGCGCGAGTTTGGGTAACCGCAACCGGCAGCGACATGTTTGCTTTGACCATGACTGTTTGGAATATTTGCTGATGCAGGTACAGACGCGGGGAATTCGCCATAAGCTCAGACGCGATCGCCCCCTCAACTTTTTGGTTAAGGACCTTGACGGTGAAGTGATTGAAATGGCAGAGGTCGAAAACTAGCGTCAGCGGTCTCAGTGGCTTCAGTGGCCTCGGGGGTATTAGCTCAATCGCGCTGGATCAACCTGCGGGCCCAACTGCATTGGCTCAACTGCATTGGCCCAACTGCATTGGCCCAACTGCATTGGCAAGATCACTGGCACAATGGGAAGGTGATTTTAGTGAGTGTTGCCATGTATGGCTTGTTCGAGCAGTTAGCCTCTTTACCTCTAGCCTCTCCAATCTTTATCCCCCCTCTGATGGGTCGATTTCAATCACCCGGCGCAGAAATTTTCAGCATCGGCCCTATTACCGTGCGGTGGTATGGGCTGCTAATTGCCTCGGCGGTTTTGCTCGGGGTAACGCTGTCGCAGTACTTAGCTCAAAAGCGCGGCGTCGATCCCGAGAAGGTGGGTGACCTCGTCATCTGGCTGGTGCTCGCTGCGATTCCCTGCGCTCGGATTTACTACGTTTTGTTTGAGTGGTCTGCCTATGCCGATAGACCTGCCGATGTATTTGCCATATGGAAAGGGGGCATTGCCATTCACGGTGCCATCATCGGCGGGTCTATTGCCGCCTATATCTTTGCCAAGCTAAACCGCCTGTCTTTTTGGCAGCTAGCCGATCTCGTGGCTCCTTCACTCATTCTGGGCCAGGCAATTGGCCGCTGGGGCAACTTTTTCAACTCAGAAGCCTTTGGTCGCCCCACCGATTTGCCTTGGAAGCTTTACATTCCGCTCAGTAATCGGCCTGCCTCGCTCCGTGAATTTGAGTACTTCCATCCCACTTTTCTCTATGAGTCTCTGTGGAATCTTGGCGTGCTGGCGCTGCTGCTAACCCTTTTCTTTTGGGGGCTAAGACATCCCGGCAAACTTAGAGTTGGCACGCTGTTTTTGACCTATATGGTGGCCTATAGCGCTGGCAGAGTTTGGATTGAAGGGCTGAGGATTGACAGCCTAATGGTGGGGCCGCTGCGAATTGCCCAAATTATCAGCTTAACGGCTATGGCCTTGGGTTTATTGGGTCTTGCTTGGACCTACGGACTAGGTAAGCGCCTACCCGACACCGTGACGAGCGTTAAACAGACGCCTGACTATTAATTAACTAGGCGACTAATTAGCCAGGCGGCTGAGTTCTAATGAATGATCCCAATGTCCCAACAAAAGAAAAAGCCCCGAGGGCCAAAAAAGACCTTCGAGGCTTGGAATCAGGGTGCATCTACATACCAAGATGCAGGATTTTCACGACATATCCCGAGTTTCATGGCTACCTTTATTTACTCTTCAAAAATCAGATGGTGATGATAGTGAGTTGATGAATATTGTCGCTAGATAACAACTTTATTTGATCTGTTTTATTGCGCTTTCAGTAACACTTAGTATTTTTTAAGACCTGACGCTATGCCGGTTTCCATGAATTCTCAGGAAAATATGCCTAAACTATCGCCTGCTGTCTACATCGTGGGTGCAGGACCGGGGGATCCAGAGTTGTTGACAGTAAAAGCACAAAAACTTATTGAGCAAGCAGATGTTTTGGTCTACGCCAATTCGCTGGTGCCTACTCAAATACTCTGCGCCATTCGGCCTACTGCCGAGAAAATCGCAACGGCCAATATGACGCTAGAAAGCATTGTGCCGCTAATGATTGAACGGGTACGTGCGGGCAAGTCTGTCGTTAGGCTACATTCTGGCGATCCTAGCCTTTACAGCGCTATTCACGAGCAAATGCTGCGACTGAGTGAGGCGGATGTTCCCTTTGAGGTGATTCCAGGGATCAGTGCTTTTCAGGCAGCGGCAGCGAAGCTTCAGGTAGAGCTGACTATCCCAGCACAGGTGCAAAGCATCATCTTGACGCGCATTAGCGGTCGCACTCAGGTGCCCCAGACCGAAGAGTTAGCTGGGCTAGCGGCGCATCAGGCGAGTCTGTGTTTGTACTTGAGTGCACGCCATGTGGCGGAGGCGCAGACGCAGCTGATGATGCATTACCCGGCAGATACGCCGGTAGCGATTTGCTTTCGAGTTGGCTGGCCGGATGAGAAAATTTGGGTGGTCCCGCTAACAGAGATGGCTAAGGCGAGTGAGTCTGATAGCTTGGTGCGGACGACGCTTTATATTATTTCTCCGGCGCTGGCGGGCATAGAGGCGCGATCGCAGCTATACAATCCCACTCATACCCATCTATTTCGCCCTAAGGATCAGCCCAAGGAGCAGGTCGTGAAGCCAATCGAAGAAAAACAAATAAGAGAGCAGGAGAGTGCAAAGAGATGAGTTATTTAGTGGCCGTATTGGGCGATCGCATCCAAGCCGAAGAAGTTTACACCGCGCTCGAAAAAGCTAGCATCACTATGGACAAAGTAGAGATTCTAGGCCGTGGCTTCAAATCGGCAGACGAATATGGACTAATTGACCCTAAAGACCAGGCTGAAAAGCAAATAAAAGGCATGGCTACCTGGGTGATTCCGTTTGGCTTTGTTGGGGGGGTTACGTTTAACGCCATTACCGGACTAAATACCTTTCCTTGGGCTGGGACGCTGGGTAACCAGATCATTGGCGGTGTCTTGGGTGCGATCGCAGGTGCGATGGGTAGCTTCTTCATTGGCGGCGGTGTGGGTGCTGGCGTGGGCAGTGGCGATGCCCTTTCTTATCGCAACCGTCTTAACGCTGGCAAGTATCTGATCGTAGTCAAGGGTTCAGATGGCCTCATTTCACAGGCTAGCCGAATAATTCGCCCTTTTCGTCCTGAAAACATCCAGGGCTATGCAGAGCCTGAAGTTTAGGCTTATGATATAGGTAAACTCATAGTCGTTATGAGTTTACCTATATTCCACTATCTTAATGAATTACTTATGAGTGCTGCGTCTTCCCCGGCTGCGTCTTCTCCCGCTGCGTCCTCCGTCTCGGGCGCTGCTAAAACAGCCAATAATCCACTTTTAATCGGAAAAGGTCTGCCGCCTTTCAGCCAGATCCATGCAGAGCAGGTTGTTCCTGGTATCGAACAGCTATTACAAGCGCTAGAGGCAGACCTCAGCACACTCGAACACCAGCTCAGCCAGCGGCTAGAACAGACGCAGCCTATCACTTGGTCAAACCTGATTGATCCACTCACTGCGATTACTGAACGACTGAGCTGGAGCTGGGGGATTATTGGCCACTTGATGGGCGTTAAGAATAGCCCTGAGCTACGCGCGGCTTACGAAAGTGTGCAGCCCGCGCTAGTCCAATTTTCCAATCGAATCGGCCAAAGCCAAACGCTTTATGCCGCGCTCCAGCAGCTCAAAGCAAATGCTGACTGGCCGCAGCTAGCCGCCGCTCAACAGCGCATTGTCGAATCGGCGCTGCGTGACGCTAACCTTTCTGGTGTTGGGCTCACTGGCGAGCAAAAAGAAAAATTCAATCACATTCAGCAGTCTCTCGCAGAGCTTTCAACTCAGTTTTCTAACCACGTACTAGATGCGACCAAAGCCTTTAGCTTGACCCTCACTAACCCCGAAGATGTCGCTGGGCTGCCCCCTAGCTTATTGAGCCTAGCCGCACAGGCTACTCGCGACGCGGCGGAAAACGAAGATGAAAATGCAGCCGCGAAAACCGCGACAGCCGAATCGGGACCGTGGCGAATCACGCTCGACATGCCGAGCTACATTCCCTTTTTGCGCCACAGTCAGCGACGCGATCTACGCGAGCAGCTGTACCGAGCTTTTGTGACTCGGGCGTCAGATGGCGATCTAGATAACTCGCCGTTGATTGAAAAAATTCTAGACCTGCGCCGCCAGCAGTCTAAGCTGCTAGGGTTTGAAAACTACGCGGAGCTAAGCCTAGCGCGAAAAATGGCCCCTTCGGTTGCCGCTGTCGAACATTTGATGGAAGAACTGAGGGTCGCTAGCTATGAGGCCGCGAAAAAGGAACTCGAAGCGCTTGAAGCTTTTGCACTCGAAGATTCTACAACAGAGCAAGGTACTCAGGAGACCGCTGATTCCTCCCAAGAAATCACTTTAAAGCAGTGGGATGTTCCTTTTTGGACCGAGCGAATGCGGGAGCAGCAGTTTGATTTGAACGATGAAGCCTTGCGACCCTACTTCCCGCTGCCAAATGTTTTGGCGGGTCTGTTTGGTTTGGCCGAGCGGCTGTTTGGTATTTCAATTGTCTCGGCTGACGGTCAAGCGCCTGTATGGCACGAAGATGTCCGCTATTTTCGGGTGAGCGATGCCCAGCGTAAAGATACGATTGCTCACTTTTATCTCGACCCTTACAGTCGGCCTGCGGAAAAACGGGGTGGGGCCTGGATGGATGAGTGCGTGGTCAGAGCCAGAGTATCGGCTGGGGAAGATGCGGCTGATCGCGATCAACAAAACCACGACGGACAAATCCGCCTGCCGGTGGCCTATCTGGTTTGCAATCAGTCGCCGCCGATTGACGGTAAGCCTAGCCTAATGACGTTTCGTGAGGTAGAGACGCTGTTTCATGAGTTTGGCCACGGGCTACAGCACATGCTGACCGTAGTGGACTACCCAGGCGCAGCCGGTATTAATAATGTGGAGTGGGATGCGGTAGAGTTGCCTAGCCAATTTATGGAGAATTGGTGCTATGAGCGCAATACGCTTTTTGGTATGGCACGTCACTATCAGACTAATGAGCCGTTGCCAGAAGCTGACTATCAAAAGCTGCTGGCTGCACGGCACTTTATGACGGGCAATGCGATTTTGCGGCAGGTGAATTTTGGCTGGACAGATATTGCACTGCATGCCACCTATCAGCCCGGTGGCACAGAGACGGTGTGGCAGGTGCGCGATCGCATCGCCGAAAAAACAACTGTGATGCCCCCACTCTCCGAGAACGCGTTTCTATGCAGCTTTAGCCATATCTTTTCGGGTGGCTACGCCGCCGGTTACTACAGCTACTTTTGGGCAGAAGTCCTCAGTGCAGACGCCTTTTCAGCTTTTGAAGATGCCGGGTTAGAAGATGCTCAGCAGGTTGGCAGCATCGGTAAACGCTTTCGAGAAACTGTCCTTGCCCTCGGTGGTAGCCAGCATCCGATGGATGTTTTCAAAGCCTTTAGAGGGCGTCAGCCAAGTACGCAGGCACTGTTGCGTCATCGGGGTCTGGTGGCTAGCTGAAACTATGGGCGGTAGTTTGGGCGATCGCTTGACAAGCTGTCGGTAAATGCTTTCTCGAAGCAAGCTGGTCACAGCAGGATTAAGATAGCTGCGGCGACGCTTATAGTCAACTGTCAGTTGACAGTCAACTGAGGCGCTGCGCCAGTAGACTAAGAGCGACGCCGAGGGATATTGATCTTGACTAACAGCGAATCGACCGCTAAACCTCAGAACGTTTCCCGATGGGAGCTAAGAGAACTGGTGCGATCGCAGCTCCAGGCCCTGCTCGAACAGGAAAACTTTCGCGGTGCCAAGGCCCTGTTGGTTCCGGTTCAGCCTGCCGATATTGCTGAAGCGATTGAAGGACTGCCCGACACCATGCAGGGCATCGCCTTTCGCCTACTTCCTAAAAACGAAGCCATTGAAGTCTACGAAAACCTAGACTCAACTGTACAGCAAGCTTTAATCGAAGACTTTAAGCGTCAAGACCTGATCGACATTGTCGATAAAATGTCACCCGATGACCGCGCCCGCCTCTTTGATGAGCTGCCCGCTAAAATAGTCCGCCGCCTGCTAGAGCAGCTCAGCTTGCAAGAGCGCCAAGCGACTGCTCTGCTACTGGGCTACGAAGCTCAGACAGCGGGCCGAATCATGACGCCAGAGTATGTGGCGCTCAAAGAAAACTGGACCGTAGAAAGAGCCCTTGACCATATCCGGGCGCAAGCTGATCTGAGCGAGACGGTTTACTACCTGTTTGTGACGAACTATGCCCGCCAGCTCACGGGCATTTTGTCGCTGCGTCAGCTTGTTATCAGCCGCCCCGAACAAACGATTGGCGAGGTCATGACCCGAGAAGTCGTCTCAGCCCATACCGGTGACGATCAAGAAGATATTGCCCGGATGATTCAGCGCTATGACTTTTTGGCGGTGCCAGTTGTCGATACGGAAGATCGGCTCGTTGGCATCATTACCGTTGACGATGTGATCGATATTTTAGAAGCAGAAGCGACCGAAGATATCTATGCACTCGGGGGTCTACAGTCAGGCGGCGATAATTATTTTCAAAGCAACCTGATAGACGTGGCGCGCAAGCGGGTGGTGTGGCTGTCGGTATTGCTGCTGACGAACACGGTGACCACGGCTGTTATTCGCTCTCAAGAGGACATTTTTGAAAAAGTGGTGGTGCTTGCGTCCTTTATTCCGTTGCTGATTGGTACAGGCGGCAATGTAGGGGCGCAATCTTCTACCGTGGTCATTCGCGGGCTGAATACAGATGAAATTCAGCTAAAAGACAGTATGCAGGTGATTCGGCGAGAGGCGATCGCAGGTGCCTTTCTCGGTCTTATGCTGGGCCTTGTGGTTACGCTCTGGGCCTACTTTCTACAGGGCGGCACCGAGTCTGCTCTCCCGGTGGCCATCACCATTGGCATTTCCCTATTCGGAATTTCAGTGCTCGCCTCTAGTGCGGGCGCGGTCTTACCGTTCCTATTTCAATCGCTCAAACTAGATCCGGCCCTGATGTCAGCGCCTTTTATCACGACGGTTGTAGATGTTCTTGGCGTGCTGCTTTATCTAAACCTAGCTCGGTATATCTTGAGGCTGTAGTCGCTTTCTCACAAACGGGGACTAGCGCGGACTAGCGGGGATCGCCAAAGAAGTAAGCCCGTTGACCTTTCTAGAACACACCTTTCTAGAACACATTTATAACAAGCTGATTTTGATATAGTTAGAGCTAGCCGCTTTGCTTTGTCAGTAAGCAAAGGAACGAACGCGATAAATGAAAAGAATTGTTTAGAATAGACACATGCTAACCAGTGTGTGCACTGGCCAATTAGGTATCCTGTGTTTCAAAAATTCAAACAAGACATTAAAAACGACCTAATTGCTGGCCTAGTGGTTGTGATCCCGCTGGCCACCACTATTTGGCTAACGCTCAACGTGGCTAGCTGGGTCATCCGAATCATTACTCGATTCCCTAAGCAGCTCAATCCCTTTACCGGGCTCAACCCATTCTTAGTGGCGCTAATTAATATTGGTATCGGGTTTGCTGTACCCATACTGGCGCTTTTGCTGATTGGCCTAATGGCCCGAAACTTTGCGGGGCGCTGGCTGCTAGACTTTGGCGAACGAATTGTGCAGTCGATTCCTCTAGCCGGATCGGTCTACAAGACGATTCAGCAGCTGTTGCAAACTGTTTTTCAAGATTCTAAAAGTCGCTTTCGCCGGGTGGTGCTGATTGAGTATCCGCGTCGGGGCTTGTGGGCGATCGCATTTGTGACAGGTGCCACCGTCGCTGGCAACCAAAACAAAATGCTGAGTGTCTTCATTCCAACTACGCCAAACCCAACTAGCGGCTGGTACTCTATCGTTTCTGAAGATGACATTCTCAATCTGTCTATCTCTGTTGAAGATGCGTTCAAAGTGTTGCTCTCTGGCGGTATCGTAGGTCCTAACCTGGCTACAGAGATTCCATTGAATCGCCTCAAAAGCCCACGGCCAGACTCATTGCCAGATTCGCTGCCAGATTCATTACCAGACTCATTGCCAGACTCATTGCCAGAAGAGTCAGTTGCTTCTGCTAGCCTACCTCTTCAGCCCGCGCACGTCTCTAAAAAAACTGACCCAGAAAAGACTGATAAAATAGCTAAGTCTAAGCTCGATGGTATTGCATGAAGGCGCGCTCTATTGCCCGTGAACTAGCCCTGTTGGGGGTTAGTCAACTCACAGATCACAATTCAAAAAGGGCGGAAGGCAGTCGCAGTACTAACAGCCGCACTCGCCAGCTCGGTAGCCGCAGTACCCTCACGCAAGCCGTTGCCGAAGAGCCTTCGAGCGAGGATTTAAATGCCCTGTTACTAAAGGCTCTCACAACGCTAAGTGCCGATGCCCAAGAGTCAATTGAAACGGCTGAAGGTGAAATGCAGCGCGGTGGCAGGCTGATATTAGAGAGTGAAACGCGCACGATTGAAGCAGGAAAGGTGCGCGATCGCATTCAACCGGCAATTCCACTCGTTGAAGCCGCGATTAACCGAGTGGGCGAAACGCTAGAGCTGCTGATGTTTGTACAGCAATCAGATAGAAAAGGCATGATGGCGGCAAAGCAGTCGCTTAGAGATGCGGCGACCAGCCTGGAATCAGCGGATAAGCTGATGGCTGGAAATGAGCAAAAGATTGTCGATATCGAACAGGTGCGATCGCAAATAAAAGACGCCATCAACATCGTCAAAACGGCCCTTATCGGCATCAAAAAAGCGCTCGTTCCCCAGCATTTGGCCAACCTCATCAGCAACGAAGATATCCGCAGCTACGCCTACGATCTACTGTTCAACTGGATTCGCCACTGGCAGAGCATCGATATTCAGCTTAACGACGCGATGGAAAGATGGACGATCCGCCGCTTGGCCAGAGTAGATCGCGACATTTTGCGTCTAGCCATGATTGAAATCATCCATCTCAGCGTGCCTAAAAAAGTTGCCATTGACGAAGCCATAGAAATGGCCAAACGCTACAGCGACGAAGAAGGTTATCGCTTTATCAACGGGGTGCTTCGCCGCACGACTGATAAGCTAGAAGCATCTGAAGCCTCGCGATAGACTAGGTTGACTGGTGATAAGCACAGGCGTTTGATGCGAGTGTTTACGACGAGCACCAAGATGAGCGTCAACAGATGAGCGTCAACGATAACTGATAGTCCAAGTAGTGAGTTTAAGGTAATGGCAGCTTTTAACTGGTTCGAGCGCAGCTACGAAGAGCCAAAAGAAGAGGCAAAAGACACCGAGCCTAACGCTGAAAGCGAAAAAGAGACGGGTGAAGCCGCTGCCCCTGCTAGCTCTGAAGATTATCTCAACTGGGCCAAAGCCGCTTACCAAAATATCCAGGCGCGTCAGGCGGATAGTCAGACCGACAGTCCAACCGATGAGAGCAGCGCGGATAGTCAGGTCGACGAGAGCAGCGCGGAAGCTTCAGAAGAGACAGCCATTGGTATAGCCTCCGAAGCCTCAGCCCCCGAAGCCCCACCTCCAGAAGCATTAGACTCGGAGAGCACAGAGACTGACAGCACAAAGACTGAATCTAGTACCCCTGCGCCTGCACAGGCTTTTTGGGCTAAAGCAGAGCAGGCCAAAGCAGAGCGAGAAGAACGTCTGCAAAAGCTAGAAGCCGAAGCCATTTTAGAACCCGAACCAGAGTCGGAACTGGCCCCGGCTGAGCCTGAACTTGTTCTGCCAGATGTTGACCTTGACGAAGCCTTTTTGTGGTCGGCAGAAGTGCTTGCGTCTCAAGGTCGCCGCCCTGACCAAATTTCTTTAGAAGAAATTACCTGGCTCAATAAACTACGCCAAGGTCTCGACAAAACCCGTCGAGGGCTCGTCAACCAGCTCAAATCCATCGTTGGCCAGGGTCCGCTAAATGATGAAGCCGTTGACGAAATTGAAGCCCTGCTTCTCCAAGCCGATGTTGGCGTCGCGGCAACCGACAAAATCATCTCGGCACTGCAATCCAAGCTTAAAGAAGAAACCCTACCACCAGAGCAGGCCATCAGCTACCTAAAATCGCTGCTGCGGGGCATGCTAGAGGAACCGCTCAAAGGTAAGCACAACCTCACCTTTACCCCAGAAAAAGGCAAGCTTAGCATCTGGCTGATGACGGGGGTAAACGGTGCAGGCAAAACCACCACGATTGGCAAGCTCGCTCACATCGCCACTAAGTCAAACTTTAAGTGTTTGATTGGGGCGGCAGATACGTTTCGTGCGGCAGCAGTAGAGCAGGTGAAAGTATGGGGCGATCGCAGCGGCGTAGAAGTGATTGCCAACCCCGGTCAAAACACCGACCCTGCTGCTGTTGTCTTTGATGCCATCAGCGCCGCCAACTCGCGCAACATAGAGCTACTGCTAATAGACACTGCCGGTCGACTGCAGAACAAAAAGAACCTAATGGACGAGCTGTCCAAAGTGCGCAAGATTATCGACAAAAAAGCCCCAAATGCCAATGTCGAATCTCTGCTGGTACTAGATGCTACCCTCGGGCAAAACGGTCTGCGTCAGGCCCAAGTATTTGCCGAAGCCGCACAGCTCAGCGGCGTTGTCCTTACCAAGCTAGATGGCACTGCCCGAGGTGGCGTTGCCCTAGCCGTCGTAGAGCAACTGGGCCTACCTATTCGCTTTATCGGTGCTGGCGAAGGCATTGAAGACTTACGCCCGTTCTCTAGCTATGAATTTATCGAAGCCCTGCTTAGCGGTTGAAGCCAGTGCTTGAAGCCAGTGCTTGAAGCCAGTGCTTGAAATCATTGATTTACGGTAGGGGAACAAAGCCAACTTGCGAAAGCAACCCCTGACCTTCGCTTGTCTTCAACAGGTCTACGTAGGCGCGACCTGCTTGCTCAGCGGTGGAGCCGTCTTTGCGGATGGCGACATACAGTGGCCGCAATAGTGGGTAGCTTTGCGATTGAAAGGCATCTAGGTTTAGCTGATTGCGGCGAACAGGGCAGTCTGCTGGCTCGACGTAGGGCAGACGATAAGGGGTAACGAGCTGGCTAGAGGACGCGCCTACAGAGACAGGGGCGATGGTGCACTGCCCGACAACTTCGGGGGCCGAGGCAAAATAGATAGCACCAGGCGTGCTGCTGACGAAACGGAGAGCTTCAGTCGTGCTGCCTAAAATAGTGACGTTGTCAGCAAAGTCCTCGCCTGCTAAAACGTCTTCTTGAAAGAACTGTACGGTGCCGCCATCATCACTGCGAGAGGCTGGTGCTATGGCCAGATTGGGGCCGCCCACTTGGCTCCAGTTGGTGACTTTGCCCGTGTAGATGTCTTTGAGCTGAGCGAGGGTAAGGCCGGGGATACTGAGGCTTGTATTGGTGGCGATCGCAACCGCTTCTAGCGCCACCGGAATTTCTTCTAGCGCAATGCCTGCTTGCTGCGATCGCCGCTTCTCAGCCGAATTCAAAGGCCGCGACGACTGAGCAAAATCTAACTCTCTATCTATTAGCATCTGAATGCCCGCACTAGAGCTAGCCGCGTCCTTGTAGTTCAACTGAAAACCAGGAACCGCCTCTTGAATCAGAGGATCGACCGCGCCCCGCAACGGTGCCCAGGTCGTACTGCCCCCATAGGCAAAAGATCCTGCAGGCACGTTAGGCACTTCAGCAAACGAATTGACGGCACTGTTGGAATTATTGGAACTACCTGTATTAGGTGGTGATGTAGCTGTAGCCGATGGATCTGGCAACACTGGCTCTGTCGTTGTCACTGGAGACTCGCCACCCCCCAGAAATCCACTGCTTTTTAGCCACCACCCAGCGCCGCCGATCAGCGCCACCACTAAGACCAAAGCCGTAATTAGTGCGGGTGTTTCATTATTAGAATTACTCAAAACACTTGATTCCATTCATAGACAGCATAGTCAGTCCAAATCCCGTTCTGCCAATAGGGGTCCGATTCTATGAGCTGGCGCACCGCATCCTCACTGTCTGCTTCATAGGTGCCAAACACTTTTGTATTGTCCGTAGTCGGCCCTAGCGCCGTTAGAGTGCCCTTTGCTTTTTGGTCACTTAGACCTGCTAAGTGAGCTTCACGATAGGGCGTCCGTTTTTCCAATGCGTTTTCACAATAGCTGCCCCACATCACAAATTTTGCCATAGCATCCTCACTGCATTTATCGACTGTGCTTGTCGTGTCTAGCACCTATCAAATCACACAATCTCAAACTCTGTGCCGTAGGTCGTCAAAAGGTCGCAAGTGACATGGTCAACAATATTGGTATCGCTGAGTTCTAGGTTGTAAAAGTTGACGGCGTCTGTATCGAAATAAGGCCCTGCGTGCCAGGTGCCAGCGTCTAGCTTGACGAAGCAATTACCAGGGATTTTGAACACCGCTATTTCGTCTAGCGTAGGCTGTGGAATTTCACTTGGCGGGGCCACCCCTAAAAACCAAGTTTTGCCTTCGAGTGAGCCTAGGCACTGGGTGCATCTGCTATGCCGAGTAATAGTATGAAACCGTCGGCCTCGGTGATGTAAGGCCATGATATAGAAGCGTGGAATGCCGCCTGATAGCTGTAGCTGAGCGTCTTTTGGGCTGAAAGGGACGTCGTCGGGCTGGGGCAAAATGAGCTGACCGAACGGGCGAAAGGCTGCGGCAGTGATGGGGATTGCTGATATTTGCTGAGGTGAGCGGGATTGAAGTGAGGGGGCCTGAAGTGAGGGCGGGTGGGCTGATGCGATCGCTGCTCTGTCTTGCAGAATCATCGCGGGCGTATCAGCAGAAGACATAGAGGAGACAGTCATAGGAAGTGACCTGCAAGAACTAGGCAACTAAGAGCACTGGTAAGAGCACTGGTAAGAACACTGGCGCTGTAAAAATATAAGCTGCGTGCGGCTATATAAGTTTACAAGCGCTGCTAGCAATGCTGGCGGCTGTATTATTTTAAAGAACGAGGTTTGCCTTTAGGCCTACTAATTCTTCTCAATAACTCTTCTCAAAAACGCGATCGCATATGGATGACAAATTAATGCTGATGATTCCGGGGCCTACACCGGTTCCCGAAAAGGTTTTGCTGGCGATGGCAAAGCATCCCATTGGGCATCGCAGCGGCGAATTTAGTCAGCTAATCGCGGAAACCAATGAAAATTTGAAATGGCTGTTCCAGACAAAAAACAACGTGATGACGCTAGCAGCTAGCGGTACTGGAACGGTAGAAGCAGCGATTATTAACTTTTTGAGTGCGGGCGATCGCATCCTGATTGGCAGCAACGGTAAGTTTGGCGATCGCTGGGTCCAAATTGCCACTGCCTATGGCCTAGACGTACAGGTGATCAAGACTGAATGGGGCACCCCGCTAAACCCTGACGACTTTGCCAAAGTGCTGCAAGCCGACAGCGAAAAGAAAATCAAAGCAGTGATGATCACCCACAGCGAAACCTCGACAGGCGTACTCAACGATCTAGAGGCGATCAGCAAACTGGTTAAAGCGCACGGCGAAGCGCTAATTATTGTCGATGCAGTGACCAGTCTGGGCTCTCACAACATTCCAGTCGATGAGTGGGGCATTGATGTAATTGCCTCCGGCTCGCAAAAAGGCTTTATGCTGCCACCCGGTATGGGATTTGTAACCGCTAGCGACAAAGCCTGGAGCGCTTACAAAACAGCCACTCTGCCAAAGTTTTACCTAGATTTAGGCAAGTACAACAAGTCATTAGACAAAAGCAGCACGCCTTTTACCCCACCCGTCACGCTCTACTTCGGCATGAAAGTCGCCCTAGAGATGATGAAAAAAGAAGGCTTGGAAAGCATCTTTGCTCGCCATACGCGCCAGAAGGAAGCGACTCGGGCCGCGATGAAGGCTTTGGGCCTACCGCTCTTTGCCCCAGATACTCATGCCAGCCCGGCGGTGACTTCTGTCGTGCCAGACGGTGTAGATGCAGAGAAGATTCGCTCGGTGATGAAGAACCGCTTTGACATCGCATTAGCAGGCGGTCAGGATCATATGAAGGGCAAAATGTTTCGTATGGGCCATCTAGGGTTTGTGAGCGATCGCGATATTCTATGCGCCATCAGTGCCTTAGAATCAACCCTCTTAGAATTAGGCCACAAGCTCCCCAATAGTGGTGTCGTAGCCGCTAGCGAAAGACTTCAAAAAGGCTAGTTGAAAGGCTCCTAGATTGAGTAAAAGGCTCAGGAAATTACAGCTCCTGAGCCTCTCTTTTGACAGCCATAGCGCCCAATTTCTTTAGGTCTGCCAAGGGCAATCAGCCCTACGCTTAAGCCAAGGGCAATCAGCGCTGTAGAGGAACTGAGGATATTGGTTAGAAACCTCTAATACTCTTACTATCAAATTACAGAGCGTCTTACCGAAGCGTTCTGTTCGCCCAGGTTATAAACTCTCTAATTGAGAAGACCTGAATGTTTTTCTGCGGCATATCTAGTGACACGTACTTTTTCTTGGAAACGGCTTCCTTTAGCCAAGGAATTGCACCAGGCTTCATACCACCACCGTCAGCAATAATGATGATGTCCATCTCCGGCATGGACTCGATACAGTTGAGGTAAAGATAGGGCAACTTCTCATCAACTGAACCACTCGACTGCTGCCACTTACACTCGATGCGAACATTAAGTTCAAACCGCTCTGATTTGACTAAAAATTCAGTACGGCCCTTTTGGTTATAGATGGTTGTATAGGGAACGTTCTTCAGAAGTAACTCCGTTCCGTAATTAGCTGGTTTCTTGATCCAAGCGCTATAGGCAACTATCTCAAAGCCATGCGATTCAAATGTCGGCACCACCGTTCTTTCGAGTATCTTGCCCTGATGGTTAGCAGCGCCACCCTGAGTTCTTACCATTGCGATCGCCTATGCCTGAGTTAGTGTTCGTAATTAGTGACTACTACTTCCGGTATCTTTCCTCGCTTTCCAGCATTGCTATTGATAGATCGTGTTGCATAAACCAGCTCTATATTGAATTCGGCATAGAGGTCGAGGATAAGCGGTGCTGAGGAGTTAGACAGCATGAACCGAACGCTCCTTTTATCCAGTGCGCGGCATAGGTCGCGAAGCGCATACTGCATCTCTACATCAAATCCATTCTTCGTATAGCTTGTGAACTTAGAAGTCGCGCTCAGGGGTGCGTAGGGTGGATCAAAGTAAACAAAATCGTTTTCCCTAATCCGCTTCCTAACTTTGTAAAAATCTGAGACTTCAATTACTGCCTTACGAAGAATTCTATGGCAGGCATATAGGTTGTCTGCATTGAGGATAGTCGGATTGGTATAGCGCCCAAACGGGGCATTGAATTGCCCTTTTGAGTTCACTCTGTAGAGACCGTTATAGCAAGTCTTGTTGAGATAAATAAATCGACTTGCCCGCTGCACGTCAGTCCACGCTTTGTACTCTGGAGTTCTATCGATGCTCCGAATCTGGTAGAAGTAATCCTTCTCGTAAACGTGCTGACTCAAATCTTCAACTAGCGCCTCAACCTTGTCACGAATGACTATATACAGGTTTACGAGGTCAGAATTGATATCCGTTAGGCAGGCTCGCTGCGGCTGAAGGCGGAAGAAGAGCGCTCCACCACCCACGAAGGGTTCGTAGTACCGACCGAAGTCATTAGGTACACGCTCCACTAGCTCAGACAGAAGCTGCGTTTTTCCGCCTACCCACTTTACAAAAGGCTTCGGTGAGACAGCAGCTGTAGGTAGTGTTTCTGCGGCGTTCACCATCCAGACAAAAAATCCTCTATTACAAACTCAGATATTACAAACTCAGAATGCAGTGTACTCATACTCCTAGCTGAAATAGTATAGTACTAACGATCTATCGAGCAAGATGGTCGCTTAGCAAGAACTAGTCGTCTAGCAAGAACTACAGGTGTCAAAACTTGCTAAGTCATACTGATGAGTCACAAGCAGTAGAACTAGTCCTCAGCCTCCCCCGTTGTCTGTTCAGACTTTGTAGGTTGGGTTGATAGGTTGGGTTGATAGTACTCGCAGTAGCAGTTCGCATTAAGCTGAAAGATGATCGTAAGTGATAAGAGGTTGTTTTAAAAGGGCCATTTTTCGTATTAGAGGGCACCGCTTCTCATTGACTGAAATGCTCCGAAGCCCAATCCTACCGTTCTGATTACTAAATCCTAACAGTATTGAAATGCGGCCCAGAGGACTTTCCGAATAGCCTCTAAAACGGCTCACGATTTCCTAAGCGCTGTTCTCTAGCATCTGTCGTGATTTGGCTAAAATTGATGATATGCCATCAGAAGACCAAGAAAAAGGCTCAGGAGATGCAACCCCTGAGCCTTTTTTTTGACAGCCATAGCACCCGATTCCTCTAGACCTCTTATCGTCATAAGACGGCTGCTAACCGCATTCTAGATATCGCTTTCGCTAACTTTTAATGCTCTAGCTGATAGCAGCCGTCATCATAGATAATCAACGTTTTACGACACTACCACCAGCAGCTAGGAGGAAGTGCGCTGATGCTATCTGTAAGGGTTTCGTGATCGACGGGGGCGAGCCACCACCGACACCAGCCAGCAGATGTTTCGTTACCGACAGAGGCTTTGGCCGTCGCAGTTGATATTTCTGATGCTACCGCCGCTGAGCCAGCCGACGAGATACCTGAAAGCATGAGAGCGGAGGCCAAGACGGTGGTTACGCAGCGGGAAGGAAATTTACGCATACTAAGTATTGCCTTGCATTTGGATGAGGAGAAAGGCAAGGTGTTGCTCGCCCTTCAGTGGTTCAACTATGTCCTAATTGCCTGGGTAGTACATAGCGAAATTTCACGATGGTTATTTCTACTGTGCATTCCCGAATCAGACGAAGGCTTTACAAACTTCTACGTAGCTATACGGTTCAGGCTCCGATAACCTACTTCAGGCTCTAGGTAATAGATAGTCAGGACCCCGCGTTGTCTAAGGGGTTTCACGGATATCGAGCTAATAATTAAGCCGTAGCTTCTTGAATGTTTCTACGGACGGTGGGTTTGATCCGTGAGTGTCGTCTCGTAGCTAGGGTTAAATCCAGAGGCATAGCCGTTGCGCAAAGCCACATAGGAAAGTGTAGGCCACTTGTTGTTTTGGGGCGATCGCACTCAGCGATCGCATTTCTTGGCAGTAAAGTAGCCAGATAGCTTCTGAGTGATACCCCGGCGTAAGCGGTGAATCTAACTATGAGTCAAAACACAACAAGTCAAGATAGCTTTCGACGTCAGCTGCGCTCGGAATCAGAACAATGGTGGCGCGAAGGCTTGATCGACGCGGCGCTATACGAGCGTCTAGCTGAACGATACGAATTTGAAGGAATCGAAGCGGCCAGCGGCAGTCGATTTATCGCCGTTTTGCTGGGGCTCGGTGGCATTCTGCTAGGGCTCGGTGCCATTACGCTAGTCGCCGCGAATTGGCAGACATGGTCTCGATTGCTGCGAATGGTGGTGATATTCAGTGCGTTTATTGCCGTAAATGGGGCTGGCTTTTACTGCTGGCGGCGCGCTGGCTGGCAGCGACTGGGCGTGGGGCTTTTGCTAGCGGGTGCGCTGGTGATGGGGGCAAATATTGGCCTGATGTCTCAGATGTTTCACCAGGGCGGATCGGTCTCTAGGCTGTATTTGGTTTGGGGGCTAGGCGTGCTGGTTATGGCCTACAGTTTACGGCTTACTCCGCTAGGCGTGCTGTCTTGGATTTTGTTAGGGCTGAGCTATCGAGAAGTATTAATGGGCGGGTGGTTTTGGCGATCTGGTGCGATCGCCTCCGATTGGATCACCCTGCTCCAGCTATATCTG
This sequence comes from uncultured cyanobacterium, assembly GCA_963833005.1. Classification (GTDB taxonomy): domain Bacteria; phylum Cyanobacteriota; class Cyanobacteriia; order Phormidesmidales; family Phormidesmidaceae; genus Phormidesmis. Next base: position 637,520 of record CAWHWK010000009.1, read on the forward strand.
CCGTTACTGCTGACACCGCTATATCTACCGCTGGCGCACTGGTGCCGTTCACGGGTGCTGTATGGACTGTGGGGCATTAGTTTATTAGCGCTGCTGTCGGCAAAAGGGGCACTTGTCCACTGGAACGGCGTTGTTTTAGCGACGGTGCTGATGTTGATACTGGCTTTGCTGTGGATGTATCAGGCAGGGCTATGGTCATGGCCAGTCAACCCGTCGGCACAGCAAAGGGCAGAAAAATCGCCTCTGAATAAGCGGTTAGGAGCCAATGCGATGCCGGTAGATTTGTTTCAGCCGATTGGGCGATCGCTGGCTATTTGGATTTTGAGCTTTGTACTGTACGGCTACTCTTTTCACTGGGTCTGGACTGAAAACGGTCGCTGGCAAAATGGATCTGGATCAATGACGCGCTCGTTTACGCTGGGATTAATTGGCCTGGGTGCGATCGCGCTCTACGCCACATGGCAATGGCTAAAGCAGGGTGAACTACAGCTCGTCCCACCCTCGCTGTGGATGAAAACACCCGCCTTTCTAGTCGTATTGGTTCTCACTGGCTTCGGCGTTTTCCTTCAGTTTCAATCCACTGTTGAATATGGCGGCGTTTACTTGATAAACGTGCTGCTGGCCTTTGTTGGCTTTGCCATGCTGCACGACGGCGTATTGGTGGGCGTTCGCCACCAATTTTGGGGCGGCATGGGCATCGTCGTTATCAGCCTGATGAGCCGGATATTTGAATACGATACGGGGCTGACGCTAAAGGCGCTGGTGCTAGCTATCTGTGGGGTCGCGGTTATTTTCGCAGGGCTGTGGTTCGAGCAGCAGACCCGCTCTTCAACCCGTCAAAAAACAACGAAAATTGTGGAGAAAACCTCATGAAAAGCAATCCTAATCCTTCAGCCAATTCTTCAGATTCTCAGTCGGCGCCCAGTCCTATGGCTAAGCCTAGCCTGCCGCCGCGATCGCCGAGCGCCCCTGTCCAGCCAGTGAAACAGCCGACTATCCCCAAGATGCCCCACGAGCGGACGCCAACCTGGCGGTTTTTGGTTGCCCTGCTGATTCAAACGGCGCTAATCGTAGCCGTCCCGCTGAAGAGTGCCGTTACCTATGCCACCGGCCAAACCGTGACGCTACAAACTGCGCCAGTCGATCCTTACGACATGCTGAGAGGCTATTCTCAGACGCTGGGTTTCGAGATTTCTAGCGTAGAGCAGCTAAAGCAGCTACCTGGCGCAGAAACGGTATTTCCCGCACAAAACAGCACCGCACAAAATAGTGGGCTACCAGCTCAGCTCCTACCAGCTCAGATCTATGTCACTTTAGAGTCACCTTCCGCTGCGCAAAAAACGAGCGAGCCCCCTGCTGCCTGGCAACCAGTGGCGATCAGCCTCACCTACCCTGAGAATTTGGCCGACAACCAAGTCGCTTTGCAAGGCCAGTCTGATGGCTGGCAGATGGTATATGGGCTGGAAACCTACTACATGCCAGAAGCTCAGCGCAATGACATCAACAGCCAGATCACTCAGGTTCAACAAGAGACCCAGCAAGCAGAAGCCCAGGCCTTTGTGATGGATGTGAAAGTAGATGACAAGGGTAACAGCGTACCGCTGAGCCTATGGGTGCGTAATCAAGAGTTTCGCTTCTAACCGATGCCTTCAATTACCGGATGAAAATAGAAAGACAGCCCAATTACGGTGTAGGTGGCTAGCAGTAAAGTGCCTTCTAGCCAGTTAGACTTGCCATCAGCGCTAATTGAATTGGCGACTAGAACCGCCACCACTACTGACAGCAGCTCAAAATTGTTAAAGTCCAAGTTCATTGGCTGGCCCATAAAGGCTCCGATGATTACGAGCAAAGGGCCGACAAAAAGCGCAATTTGTAGACTTGAACCCACGGCGACGTTGAGCGATAGATCCATTTTGTTTTTGAGTGCAACCGTTACGGCGGTCGCGTGCTCGGCAGCGTTGCCGATGATAGGTAACACAATCACGCCGGTAAAAAGCTCGGAGAAGCCTAACTGCTTAGAAGCGACTTCTAAGGTGCTGACCAAAAACTCTGACTCGATAGCAACGGCGATGGTGGCTCCTAAGAGAACCCCGATCCAAAGCTTGAGGTTAGGCGTATGTTCGTTCTGCTCCATGGCTAACACAGTTTCTGCCTCGCTTAGCTCAGAGCTGAGGATGGTGTCTACCCCTTCTTCTGCCATGCCGACATCGTACAGATAGGAGTGGGTCTTCATAGAAAATAAGAGCGTTAGGCCATATACCAGCATCAGTACAACGGCAACGGCGATCGAAAGCTTTTGTAAGATAGGCTCTTCAATGCCAGTGGATGTAAAGTCAACAGCGGTTGGCAGCAAAATAGCAATGACCGCTAGGTTCATAGCAGATGCATTTAGCCGTGCAATTGTCGGTTGAAAGGTCTGTTCTTTGTACTTTAGGCCGCCTAGCAGCATGGAAAATCCCATGACGAGCAGAAGGTTACCGATAATAGAGCCGGTGATACTCGACTTGACGACGTTAACCAGTCCCGCCCGCAGCGCAAAAATGGCAATAATCAGTTCTGTGGCATTGCCAAATGTGGCGTTCATCAGGCCGCCCAGAGAGGGGCCAAGCACAACGGCTATTTCTTCGGTAGCGCTGCCCATCCAGCCTGCCAGTGGAATAATAGCTAGGCCAGCGGTGACAAATATAACCAGGTCGCTCCATCCCAGGAAGTGACCCGCGATGGAAACAGGGATAAAGGCTAAAAAGCCGTAGAAGATTACATTTTTGACGGACATTTAAATTTTCCTTAAAAAGGAATATTTGGAGTTTACACAGATTACCCGTGAGGGGCGTTCCTATCAAGATATGTTGTAGTATCGGCATGTTGGGGGTGGGTCACATGAAGATATTTTTAAAGGGTATAGCGCTGCTAGTGGGGTTGCCGACGGTGGCGATCGCACTTTTTTTCTTTTGGGCTAGCGCCAGCACCACCGAGCAGCAAACCTACGCGGATGTCTTTGAATACGACGCGCCTGCGCCAGCAGTCAAAAGTAGCTATACCATCGTCAGCTACAACATTGGCTACCTCTCAGGGCTGGCAAATAATACAGCCAATAAGCCCGACCGGTCGTTTTTTGATCAGAATTTGCAGCGGGCGATCGCAGCGCTAACCGCAGTTTCTCCAGATATCGTAGGGCTGCAAGAAATTGATCTCAATGCCCAACGCTCTTACGAGGTCAATCAGGTTGAGACTATCGCCAAATCGCTAGAGATGAGTGCAGGCGCGATCGCAATTAACTGGGACAAAAACTATCTTCCCTTTCCCACCTGGCCCCCGGCTGCCCACTTCGGCAGAATCCTCTCTGGCCAAGCCCTGCTCAGCCGCTACCCCATCGAAAAAAATAGCCGCATCGTTCTAGAGCGCGTCGCTGACAAATCCTTCATTTATAAAGCCTTCTATCTAGAGCGGTTAGCTCAGGTCTCGCAGGTGAGCCTAGACGGTCAGCCGTTGGTGATTATCAACGTGCATTTAGAGGCATTTGAGGAGAATACGAGGGTGCGCCAGACTCGGTTTGTGCGATCGCTGGCGGAAGACTACGCTCAAATTCTGCCTGTCATTGTCATGGGCGACTTTAATAGCGCCCTCAACCGCTCTACCTTTGTTACCGCAGACGGTGAAAACCTGGGAGAGACTCAGTTCTCCATCAAAGAAATGCTAGCCTCCGAACAGTTTGCGTCCGCCATTCCCGAGGCCGAGTGGAATAGCAATCTGACCTTCCCCTCAGATCAGCCGAAGTACAAGCTTGACTACATGTTCTACACGCCTAGCACCCTAGAAGTTCTAAATACTCAGGTACTAGGCGCGGCAGGAGAATCTTCGGATCATTTACCCGTGATGACTGAGTTTCGCTTCAAGGCGTCCCTATCCGAGCTTTGATCTAGCAAGCAATCTGGCCAATAAATAAGAAGCCCCAGCCAAATTTGGCCGGGGCTTCGTTTCTGTATAGAAAGTCGATATATCGAACTGGTCTGAAAACAGCGTACGAACAAACGACAGCAGCGCCTATAGATCAGATCACAAAAAAGGCGTGTGTTCGAACAGTCTAAGGATATTTTTTCATCGCTAGCTGCCTGACTCAGGTCGCAGGGCTTAGTTCTGGCGCAGACTCTTCGGAGACTTCAGGCTTTTCGGCCATTGCCTTGAGGCGCTCAATGCGATCTTCGGTGGGTGGATGAGTTAAAAACAGCTTCATCAGACCCTCTTTAGACAGCGGGTTGACAATAAACAGCGGTGCAAAAGCAGGGTTACCATGAATCGGATTTTCCTGTCCCATCGCTTCTAGTTTTTCTAGGGCACGGACTAACGCCAATGGATTCTCGGTAATTTCTGCGGCTCCGGCATCGGCGGCATATTCTCGGGTGCGAGAAAGGGCCATCCGCAGTAGCCCCGCGCTAAAAGGGCCAACAATCAGTAGAAATAAAATTGCTAGAGGACTATTACCGCGTCGCCCCACCCGAGCTACCGGAAAGTACAGTGCGCCAATGGTTAAAATACGGCCTAAATAGGTCAGCGAGCCGGACAAAGTTCCCGCTACTGCCTGAGTGAGCGTATCTCGGTTGCGTACGTGGGTTAGCTCGTGGGCAATCACCGCGTCAAGCTCGTCGGCAGGCAGCAGATCGATAATGCCTTCTGTGAGGGCGATCGCAGCGTGTTCCGGATCGCGTCCGGTAGCAAAGGCGTTGAGTGATTTGGACGGGACAATGTAGAGCTTAGGATGGGGCAGCTCGGCGCGATCGCTCAGCTTTTCAATCCGCTGATACAGCTCTGGATACTCTTCTCGCGGCGTCGGTTGGGCCTTAAATGCAGAGAGCGCCGCCTGGTCAGAATAGTACCAAGAGCCAAAGCTACCCACAGCCGCAAACCCTAATCCGTAGTACAGCCCTTGTTCATTGCCAACAAGTAAATACCCTGCTAGGACAATTAATCCACCCAGCAACGCCAGCAGTACCAAAGTTTTGAGCTGATTCATCCCAGACATAAAAAGCCTCATCCATCGTTGATGTGCTCATTATTAAAGAGGATATAGTCTCGCTGGCACACCATTCAAGAGATAGATTTTTCGATCTGTGATCCTGGAAAATCTATTAAGGCCAGCGGGGTGAGAGAATCGGCTCAAGCAAAGGTGCGCTGCCAAAACGAACGGCGTCGGTGCAGGGAAGGTCTGTTTCCTGCGAGGCTTTGGCGATCGCAGCTCGCGCCGCTGCCTCATCCAAGCCAAACGTATTAAGGGCAATGCCTACGACTCGCGTATCGGCAAACGTACCGCCCGCTCGCACGGCTGATTCGTATAGGGAAACGACTTCAGCCAGCGGCGGTATTTCAAAGTCTGAGAAATGCTGTAAATGCGTCAGGCTCGCTTTGTGAACCAGGATCAAATGAGTGGGCTGAGTCCCTCGCATCAGGGGCAAGGTTGCTGTAGAAGCGGGATTCAAAAGCGAGCCCTGGCCTTCTACAAACAAAATATCGTGGTCGTCACCATAGCGAAGAACCGCCTGCTCTACTGCCCCTGAGGCATAGTCCACACGGACAGCGTCGAGGGCCACCCCGTCTTCTCCTAGCATCAGCCCGGTTTGTCCGGTTGCAATCAGCTTTGAGCGCAGCCCTCTGACCTTAGCGGCCCTGTTTAACTCAATACCGACAGACATCTTGCCTACGGCCATATCAGTACCAACACAAAGTACGCGATCGCACGTCAATTCCTTTGCCCTACCGCCGCCTACAACTAGCCCGGTCGGCTCTTGGCGCACATCCCAAACCCATCTACCTGGCTGAATCGCATCTTGAATCTCTGGGTCTTGATTCATTTGAGTATGCAGCCCGTTCATCACCGAAAGCCCGGCGCTAACAGCCCGCTTGACTTCGGCATACCAGGGGTCGGGCAGCCTACCGCCGGACGGGGCGAGCCCAATCGCGAGGACAGTTGGGCTTAGTGCGATCGCAGCTTCCACAGAGCCCACCACTGGCACCGCTCGATCAATTCCCGTTAGCGCATAGATCGACTCGCCAACTGCCGTTTCATCGATTATCGCCACAATCTCATTTTGGCTATAGCGCAGTAGGGCAGCGCCTGTCTTACCTTTACCGCCCTTGAGTCCGTTGTGCAGCAAAATAGCGATGCGATCGTCAGGCGTTAGCATGGCGAGAAAGCCCTAGTCCAGGTAGAGTGCTTGGCATCAAAGCCCCTTCTATTGTTAGCGCTGCCCCCAAAAACGGATCGTCTTTGAGGTTGAAATGGCTATCGAGATCGAGGTGGTGGGCCAGGGGAGATAGGTGAGATAAAGCCGTGTTTGCAATGGCGCTGTCAGAATAGCAGCCAAACATAACCTGTAAGCCACAGGCACTAGCGGTATCAATCATGCGCCTTGCCTCCGTAAGCCCCCCTGCTTTCATCAGCTTAATATTAACCCCATGTACGCAGTGCGCAAGGCGGTAGATGTCTGCGCTGGTGTAGCAGCTCTCATCCACAAAAATGGGCAAGGGGGAGCATTCAAATAGCTGTGGCAATTGCCCATCATCGTCAACAGCTAGGGGCTGCTCTAAGTAAGTGACACCTTGCTCTGCCAGCCAGTGCGTCATTGTCAGCGCATCTTCTAGGCTCCACCCGCCATTAGCATCAACGCTGATCTTCGCGCCTTTAGGCACCTCTGATAGTAGCGCCGCAAACATCTCTTGGTCAGCCGCAATGCCTTCAGGACTTCCCAGTTTGACTTTGACGGCGGCAACTGGCTGCTGCGCACACCACTGCTGCAGCCGGACGACAGCATTTTGAGGTGAGCTAATGCCAACCGTCACGGCTGTCGGGCCAATACGAGTTAGGTCCAAACCCCAGAGCTGCCACAGCGGCAGTCCTGTTCGCTTGCCCAGCCAGTCATGCAGGGCGACATCAATGGCGGCCCTTGCCGCTGAACACACAGACATCTCCAGCAGTGTTGATTCAATCATCTGATGCTGAAGCGGATGCAGCGTCAATAGTATGGGCGTTACTCTGGCCAAATCATCCGCGATCTTCTCAACGGTCTGTCTTTGGTCTCCTGTAGAAAATGGAGAGGCTTCTCCCCAGCCTTCAACGCCGTCAGCTTGCAGTCGTATCCACAAGTTGGTAGAGCCCGAAGACGTGCCCCGACTAATCGTCAGCGGGACGCGCTTACGTACGGTAAAAGACTCAATCAGGATTTGCATGTGTGGTTTCTTCGCCGGAAGTATCTACATACAGCGCGTTAGCAATCTCGATTAGATTGCCATCAGGGTCGCGAATATATACAGATAGGATAGGCCCTAGTGTTCCGGTTCGCTGCACAGGGCCTTCGGTACTTAAGCGAGATTACTAGCGAGATCACTGAAGCTGCGTTTTGGAAACGATGCGAGTCCTTTTGCGATCGCGCTCCGACAAATCCTGACCAGATTGCAGCTGCGTGGCATTTTTTTGCAGCACCGTTGCCGCATTTTTATCGCCCATCTGAATCGCTGTGTTGGCTGCCGACTGAAGCATCGTGACTGCGCCTTTGCGATCGCCCGCCTTCAGCTTATCTTCAGCAATTTGGGTTTGCCGATACTTTGCCAGTGCCAAAATATGCTGCTGCACCGCCGGATCGCTGTTGGCCACGTATGCATCTTGGGCCAAAATCTCGACTGGCAGCGTCTCCGTCGTTTGCCCGCTTAGCCCTAGCGCTGGGTCATCATAAGTTACCTGAATGCGTGCAATGGAGGTTATGCCTGCGGCGAGCTGCGGAATATATAAATTCAGCAAAACCACACGTGCCTGGTCCGTCATCAAATCGCCCAGCCGAATCATAGCCTCGCTGCCTTCTTGCAACGCCGTCAGCTCTATTGTTTCAGGTGCGACTTGGGCAACCGGCTTTAGGTCGGCAAGGCGCGTGCCTTCTAATAGCTTGACGTTTAGAAAAGCATTGGTCAAATTGACCGACTGCATTCGGGTAAATAAGCGGCCAAAGATTGCGATCGCCTCCTCTGCATGTTCGATATAGCTCAGCGAACCGCCGCCCTCATCGGCAATTTGCTCTAGCACATCTTGATTCCAGTGGTCGCCAAAGCCCAGCGTGTTCACCGTTAGGTTGTAGCCCATCGCCACGTTCGCCAGCTTCAGCGCTCGCCCATTGTCGCCATGTTCGTTTTCGCCATCGGTCAGCAGCAATAGCTGAGAGACGTGATCTTCTTTCCCAGCCGCTAGCTGCTCAATACCTGCCTTGAGCCCACCATCAATCGAGGTGCCGCCGCCTGCGGTGAGGCTATCAATTTTCTTTTTGATGCTATTAACATCGGTTGCGAGCTGGTTGGGCACCAGCACTTTTGCTTTGTGGTCAAAAGCGATAATAGAAATGCGATCGCGCGCTGTCAACCGGTCGATAATCCGATGCGCCGCCTGCTTCACTGTCTTCAGCGGTGTCCCCATCATCGAGCCACTGCGATCTAGCACAAAGCAAAGATTAAGCGGTGCCTGTATCCCCTTCCCACTAGCCGAAACCGAAACCGACAGCTGGCGCTGAGCGCTCGGCTGATTCGTAGGGAGGTGGGCATCGCTCAACGCCCATTGCAAACCAACTTTCATGGTGCGACCTGTATTTTCCTAATATTTTTTTGTGGGCAGACTATCGAGCAGCCCAGCAGCCTGAGAAACATCACGCTGCTGCCTACCCGTTCCAGAGACTCTTACGATTTTCATATCTTATCTATCCCGCTGGCACCTAGCGTCTTTCAAACGGCATTATCTAAAAAACGAGGCGCTCAAAGGTGGGGTTATCCGCCACAAACGGCCCGCTCAGTCCCTCGCAGGCCGCTCAACAGCGAGCTACTATGGAAAGCAGATAAATTTAGCGTAAGCAACCGCTGAATACCTTGAAGTCACCGCAAGTGCAATTCTTATGAGTTCTCCTATCAAGGCTGTACAAGCTCCGTATTCCGGAGGCAACATGGCCTATCGGAAACCCCCGCCGGATCTCCCCTCCCTCATGCTCAAAGAGCGCATTGTCTATTTGGGCCTGCCCTTGGTTTCTGGCGATGCCAAAAGTCAGATAGGCATGGATGTCACTAAGCTAATCATCGCTCAGCTCCTCTACTTAGAGTTTGACGATCCTGAAAAGCCTATCTACTTCTACATCAATTCTACTGGCACCTCTTGGTATGGCGGTGAATCCATCGGCTTTGAAACCGAAGCCTTTGCAATCTGTGACACGCTCAAATACATCAAGCCGCCTGTCCACACCATCTGCCTTGGTCAGGCAATGGGCACCGCTGCCATGATTTTATCGGCTGGCACCAAAGGCTCTCGGGCCAGTTTGCCACATGCCACTATCGTGCTTAATCAGTCTCGTTCAGGGGCTAGGGGCCAGGCTACCGATATTCAGATTCGAGCCGAGGAAGTCTTAGCAAACAAGTCCGCAATCTTGGATATCTTGTCGAGCAATACTGGCCAGTCTGTAGAGAAGCTAGATAAAGACACCGACCGCATGTTTTATCTCACACCAGAAGAAGCGAAAGAATACGGTCTGATTGACCGCGTTTTGAGCAGCACCAAAGAGCTGCCTGCCCCTGTCCCTGTAGGCGCAGTCTCCTAAGACTACAAAGGCTGAGTCCATCCGAGCCTATAGATCTAGTGGCCAAAATAAGTGAACGAAAGGTGAGGAGATAGCCTTTACGAGCTATCCCTCATCTTTTCTAGATAGTAATGATCGATGTCGAGTTGAGCACAAGCGCCCATGTCAGATGAACAAATATCTGTGCCCTATAGCCTTCCTGGTGGTGGCACAGCTTGGCTAAGCCTGGGTCAAAGACTGAGTCAAGAGCGAATTCTTTTTCTCAATCAGCCCCTAACCTACGATGTTGCTAATACCATTGTTGCGATCTTGCTGTATTTAGATTCAGAAGATCAAGACAAGCCTATCTACCTATACATCAACTCAGTGGGCGATCCTGTTATGGCAGGAATGGCCGACGCCTCTGTTGGCATGATGTCTATTCGTGCAGGCTTGGCGGTTTATGACACAATCGCCCATATTAAGTCGGAAGTGGTCACCATTTGCATGGGGACAGCCTACGGTATGGCTGCGCTATTGCTTTCATCTGGTGCCAAAGGTAAGCGAGCGGCCCTTCCCCATACCAGTCTGGCGCTTACTCACCCACCTACTTATACCAAAGGCCAAGCTACCGATATCATCATTGAAGCTGAAGAAGTCTTAGCTAAACGTCAGCTGATTCAGCGGATCTTAGCCGACAACACCGGACGCTCAGCCGATGCCATTTCTAAAGATATGGAGCGCATGTTCTATCTATCGCCAGTCGAAGCCAAAGACTACGGCCTAATTGATCGCGTTATTGAAAATCCGGCGCTAGTAGCAGCTTAGCTAGCTAGCTTTTCGCTCTTTTTATTTCACTCTGCATTTTATTTCATTCTGAATTTTCCATCTGCACTTTTCATTTTTACCCAAAGCAAAGCCACCTAAAGCAAAGCCATGCCTATCGGAATTCCCAGTGTCCCCTACCGTGTCCCCGGCAGTCCTGTTGAAGACTGGATCGGCATCTATAACCGCCTGTTCTTAGAGCGCATTATCTTTTTGAGTGACGAGGTCAATGACGGCATTGCCAATGCCATCGTTTCTTACATGCTCTATCTCGATTCAGAAGACCCGACAAAGCCTATCTATTTGTACATCAACTCACCCGGTGGCTCAGTTACAGCCGGGATGGCAATTTATGACACGATGCAGTATATCAAGTCAGATGTAGTCACTATCTGCATGGGCCTAGCCGCTAGTATGGGGGCTTTCTTGCTCAATGCGGGTACGAAGGGCAAGCGACTGGCGCTGCCGCATTCACGCATTATGATTCACCAGCCTTCGGGTGGGGTGGGTCGCTCGCAGGCAACTGATATTGAAATTGAGGCGACGCGTATTGTGAAGGTGCGCCAAGACCTGAATGAGCTGATGGCTTTCCATTCTGGTAAGTCGGTTGAGCAAATTGCGAAAGATAGCGATCGCGACTATTTTATGTCTGCGGCTGAGGCTAAAGAGTACGGGCTGATTGACCGGGTGATTGAAGAGCGTTTGCCTGTATAGGTGCAAGCCTAGCCAGTTGGCAAAATCGTCGTTAAGAGGGTGACGTTAAAAGGCTGACGTTAAAGGCTATAGAGTCATCACATTTGTAGCGATAGGGCTTTACATATGTGAGAAATCTTCTATAATCTTGGCGCAGTCGTACGTCATGCCTTACTGCCCCACTTAGCCTTAAGCTGGCTGGCCGATATCGATATGAAACTGGCCCATCACTATCGCGTTTTAGGACTCCGCCGTAGCGCCTCGTTTGGTGAGGTCAAAAAAGCCTACCGGCAGCTAGTTCGAAAGTACCATCCTGATATTAATCCAGACAAAGCTGCGATCGATCAGTTCATTCAGATCAACACGGCCTATACGGCGCTCTGTGAAGCGCTTCAGATAAGTCTTCCCGAAGCAGCTATCACCGATTCGAGTGCTGTAGATTCGAGTGTTACAGATTCAGGCGCTACCGATTCGAGTGCTGCCGATCCAAGCGTTACAGGGCGCAGTACCCATTCAAAGGCCTCAGAAGCGTCTAGGGCAGGCGTTACAGAGCGATTAAACCTGCAAGAGCTGAAGCTGAAGCTGGAGAAACTAGGGCTGGGCAGTTTCTATAAAGGTGCGACTGCCGAAGCACCTAAACAACCGCACGCGGCTGAACCTGCTGTTAAGCAGTCACCTGAAAGTTCCTCTGAGTCGGCTTCTGAACCCGTCGCCGAGTCACACCCGCCACAGACAGCAGTGCCAGCGCAGGTCTTTGAGACAGATGAGTCTGTTTCACCCAAAGATGCCGTGCTGAAGCAAGAGGCCTACGCTCAGCTGAGAATCTTGCTGAGTCAGCAAAAGTTTCCACGCGCGATCGCTCTAGTCGAAGGCTTAGCCCAGCGCATTCCTTCAGACTTAGAAGTCAACCAGTGGCGCGCTATTGTGTACCAGCGGTGGGGCCGACAATTGATCAGCCAAGGTCAGTTTCAAAAAGCACGCATATACCTGCACAAGGCGCTTCAAACCGATCCTGATAATCCTGCGCTTGGGAAAGAGGTGTCGCGCGACTTAGGGCTACTTAAACATTTGAAATCGGCTGAAGCCACGCTATAGGCTACAGTCTCAATACGCTTTCTCAATACGCTTTGAGCCTACGTGAAAACTTTTGCTACACGCGCGCGTTGTCAAAGCTGTGGCAAAAGTGAGTGATACCCGACTTGATGACATAGAGCGCTACAGGGGTGGCCAAAAGCGCCGGACAGTCAGTTTCCTGAGTGAGGTGATTTACAAAGGTTCCCGGCTGCGCGGCTGTAAGTGCCTGCCGAAACTGTGGCTGACAGGCAATATGACGATAGCGTTTGCTAAAGCTAGCAAGCCACTGCTCGTTAGTATCTGGCTCTTGACCCGCGCGTAGGGCCAGCGAAATAGCCGCATCTTCTAAATCGCCATCGCAGTCCTCAATTTCTTGGAGGGCCCGGCGCGCCTCTGGATAATCGGCCAGGGAGGCGTTGAACTGGTTAATTTCTGCGAGTGTCAGGATTATCATGTGAGCAAATGGCAATCTGAGGAAGCGACGCAACAAAACCACTGCTCAAACCGTCGACTCCATGCAGACAGTGAGTAAAGCTTTTCAGCCTGGGCGCGGCAGCTAGCTCTGTTTATATCATCTATTTTGGCGATCGCCTGCACTAAGCCGTCTATATCGTGAGGCGCAACTAGATATCCGGTTTTTCCCGGCTGAACGATTTCAACTAGGCCCCCTTGGCTATAGGCAATGACTGGGACGCCGCAGGCTAGTGCTTCAATGGCGACAATGCCAAAGGCTTCTATCCAATGCGGCGTAACCAGCAGCGCCTGGGCCTGCCCGATTGCTTTCTGTAGATCTTCAGTCGGCAAAAAACCACAGTATTCTACTAGGTTAGATTCTGCTGGGTTGGCCAGGTTAGATTTTCTGATCGCCGCTTCAATTTTAGGCTGAAGCGCTTGCCAATAGTCAGTATCCTCGATTTTGCCAAATATTTTGAGCGGTTGATGAGCTGCGGTGGCGGCTGCGATCGCATCTTCTAAGCCTTTCTCTGGCGAAATACGTCCCACCCATGCCAAAAACGTTCCTGGGCCCGGATTATAGTCATACAGGTCAAGATTGAGCCCACCGCCCAAAACTCGCCAATTCGTCAATGAGTTAATCGGTGGGTCGCTCGGCGGGTCGCTCAGTGGATTAATTGGTGGGTCGATTAGTGAGTTCATCAGCGGATGAAGATGACTAAACGTTTCTACTTGCGATGTCGTGTAGGCTCCTAAGGTGCCTGGAAACCGCACAGATGTCTGGGCGATGACTGTATCCATCACATCGCTTAAAGAGCCCATGCTGATAAAGTGAGCCACCGGCCTATCCAAAAACGGCGTGAGATAGAACGGTAGCCAGTCATAAGCAAAATTGACTAGCAAATCGTACTGCAATTGGACCTGGTGAGCATAGTCCCAAATATTTGCCAACACCGTGCTTGTAACGATTGGTGCTGAACGAACCTGTGTTTGCGCCGTCTTTTGTACAGCGCCCGGTATTTGAACCACCCCGACACAGCAGTTGGCCAACCCTGCCGCTGCCAGATTCGCGCCAGTAGGGGTTACCACCGTCACCTGGTGCCCTTTCACGCTTAATGCCTTAGCCAAATTAGCCACTGTTAGTTCTACCCCTCCACCGAGTCCCGATCCGATTGGGCCTACAGGCGTAGAGAGTAAGAGCAGTCTTAACAATTGCAGAAGGATCTATTCCAAGAGGAGTGACTGTCGGCTACCGGGTTAAAAAACTTGTGGCGACCAAACTAAGAGACAAACCAGTACTAAAAGTTAATACTAAGAGTCAATACTAAGAGGCAAATCGGTTAGGACCATTGCCAGCGGTAAAAGAGCGCATGTTGGTATCAATATCCTGCGTGCGGCGAAGCCGATTGAGCTGATCGAGTGCCCAGGTCGCTGTCTGACGCACTTCAGCATCTTCGTCTTCTGTCGCGTGACCTAGCATTTGGCTAATTTGAATCACCAGTTCATAAACGCGAGTAATGTCACGAATTGCGTTCTTGCGAACTTCAGGATTTTCATCTTGAAGGGCCAAGGCCAGCGCTCGGTTCATTGGCTTGAGCGATCGCTGCCCAATTTCAGACAGCGCTGCTAACACCAAGCTCTTTTCCTTAGAGTCAGCGCTGACCATTGCGTCTACTAGAGGCTGTACGGCCAAAGAGCTACCGCGCTGTCCTAGCTCCCAAATAATCTTTCGCCGCTGACCTGGATCTGGGTTGTGAAGATCTTTAATCAGGCTGTCGACCACTTCAGTTGGCCCCAAAGCAGAGGTGCCACCAAGCTGCCCATTTTGCATTGGGGTCGCGATCGCGGCCAACGCGTTACTGCCACCAAGCGAGGGTGTGGCCGTAGCGCTCTGCGCACGCTCATCTATCGGCAGAACGATAGAATCAACGCCACTAGCAGCACCTGACTGAACGCCGACGGCTCCCCAGGTTTCATCCGCGTCTGCTTCAGCTTCTAGCTTGCTGCGGTTAGCGATAAAGAAACCAACGCCAAAGCTCGCGACTAAAGCAGCGAGTCCTAACCCTAGGCCCAAAAACTTGCCATAGCCGTTAGCGCCTTCGTCAGCACTCACCGCCGCCGCATCACCTGCATCACCCGCGTCACCCGAGCTGTCTCCTACAGGCGGTAGGTCTGCGGCAGGTGCAGATGTCTGCGCATCATCTGAGACCGCTGCTACCGTCTGTGATTCCGAAGTCTCTAGTGATTGCAGTGCTTCCCAGGTCGCATCGTCTAGACGGCCAGTGGGCTCAAACCCTTTCTTTTCTTGAAAAGAAAGCACCGCGCGCTGAGTTGCCAAGCCATAAATACCATCGACAGGACCGTCGTATTGCTCGGTATTTTGTAGCCGCTCTTGAAGTGCTGTGACCGCTTGTCCCTGATCACCGATGGAGAGCACATTAGAAGCCGAGCTTTCATCAGCTTGCGCTATCATCAAGGGCGCAGATGCAGAATGGGCAATTCTATTTGCAGACGCTGCACCCTTAACCGGTACGACTGATACGCTCAGTGCACCCAGGCAGGTTAGAAATAATAATGTAGAACGCCGAATCATTGCTGTCTTTACCTGCTATGTTCTAGGAACTCGAAGACCCTGTGTTGAAAGTAGGCCCTATAGGTAAGGTCCTATAGTAACGACCTTTGGAAAATACAGCCTGCTTTGGCCAAAAACCGGAAAAAGCAAGCAAAGTATTTACTGATGGCTATCTCTCGTGAGCTATCAGGCATAGGATGCCCGCTAAGCTAGCAATTTCTTCTCAAATATAAAGAACTATCAGCGCTAGCGCAAAATTGGCACAAGCCGCTAAACCCTACAGCCGCTGAAAGCATTCAGACGCCAAGGGCATCTTGTCGATACAAGCACTTGGTAGATACAAGCACTTAGTAGATAGGATGAGATAGATATATGGAGTACGCCTTATCTGCTGCTACGGATGCAGTACATCAGTACGCCAAAAGACGCTTTATCAGCCGTATTTGATGAGTGTATCGTATCGCAATCGTCCGTCTAGAAAACATGCTGCATACTGAGTTGTTCCATTCTTTACGGTTATCTCCTATATATTCACGCATTTCTTTAAAGGTTCCCGTTTTTGAAAATAGCTGCTATTGCCCTAAAAAACGTTATTTTCGCTCAAATAAGCCAAAATTACTGGCAAAACAAATTCTGAGCAAACAAAAATCCGATGTAATGCTGTATGGAAATCCATACAGTTTACTTTGCGTTTTCTGAAGATGTCGCCTTCACTGATGGCATTTTTGTACTATTTGATGCTGTATTGCTTGATTTTGTGTCTTGTGAATGAGCGGCTTGTGTTGTAGATAAAGAGAACAGCCACGACCGCCAATTCACGAGTTTTGCGCTCATCTGAGCCCGCTGGTTGATTAAGTAGATGCTCAGTAAGGTGAGAAGAACCCCTATCCATTGGAGCTGGCTTAGGCTTTCCGCTAAAAATAGCGTACTAAAAAGCAAAGCAAATACCGGGGTTAAAAAAGTGAGTGCGCTCAGGCTCGTTAGGTTGCCCTGGGCCGCGAGATAGAAAAAGACACCATAGGCGATCGCACTGCCAAAGACAGTGGCATAGCTAATTTCCAGCCAGCCGCCGACAGAAACGCTTTGCCAAGTAGTCGGTTCATTTAGCGCCGAAGCGACTATCAAAGGAATCCCGCCCAAGATCATATGCCAGCCTGTTGCCGCCACCGGGTCGGCGACTTTGGCCACAAAGCGGATCAAAATAGTTCCGACGGCCATGGAAAGCGCTGCCATTAGCATCAGCCACTCTCCCTGCTGAAATAAGCCGCTCCAAATCTCTTGCTCTAGCATGATCACCGGTCCCAAATCAAACCAGTGGCCCTGGAGCAAGGCCAAGACCCACTCATCGGGTAGCCCAATAAAGCTAATTCCTAGCAGGCCAACGACGAGCCCAGACCAACCCCAGGGTCCAATCCACTCTTGAAAAAGAAAGCGCGCCATCACCGCTACTGCCAGCGGCTGAGAGTCAATCATGACAGAACCTAACCCCGCACCCGTTCGCTCTAGCCCTCTAGCCAAAAAGCCCTGAAATAGCGTGCCGTCTATTAGGGCAAATAACCCGATCCATAACCAAGCCCGCCAGCCTTTTGGCTGCTCGCGGCCTAGCCAAAGTGACACTAGCACCACCAAAATGCCAGCCGGAAACAGCCTAACGCTAGCCAAAAATAGCGGGCTAGTCTCAGCCATGACGCCTTTCATCGCCACCATCGCCGTGCCCCAGAGGAAAAACGGCGAAATTAAAACTAAGGGGTGGGTAAGCAGGGCTGTTGCCGGCTGAAGCGCGGCAGGCAAACGCAGGCTTGACTCGACATCAGCGTCATTTGTAGCGGGAGGGCTATCAGGGCGGGAATCCATATTTTGCGAGAGCGTAGCAAGGCGTATACTTAACTCTAAAGTAATGTTAAGCCCAGCGCACCCTGAGATTTCATGATTTGGCCCTTTAAGCCTCGCTACCGTAAGCAAGTTGCTCGGATTGAAATTTCGGGTGCGATCGCGGGCGCAACCCGAAAGCACGTCTTAGAAGCGCTCAAGGAAATTGAAGAAAAGAAATTTCCTGCCCTATTGCTTCGCATCGATAGTCCTGGCGGCACAGTAGGTGACTCTCAAGAGATTTACAGCGCGCTGCGACGGCTGCAAGAAAAAGTCAAAATTGTGGCGAGCTACGGTAATATTTCGGCCTCGGGCGGTGTCTATATCGG
This sequence comes from uncultured cyanobacterium, assembly GCA_963833005.1. Taxonomy (GTDB): domain Bacteria; phylum Cyanobacteriota; class Cyanobacteriia; order Phormidesmidales; family Phormidesmidaceae; genus Phormidesmis. The sequence goes on from CAWHWK010000009.1 coordinate 654,907, forward strand.
GGTAGGCGCTCACCATATTGTGTCCAATCCAGGGACGATTACGGGCTCTATTGGCGTGATTTTGCGCGGTAACAATATTGAAAAGCTGCTAGATCGCGTCGGGGTCTCGTTCAAGGTGATCAAATCGGGGCCTTATAAAGATATTTTGGCGTTTGATCGGCCCTTGACCTCTGCCGAAGAGACCATTTTGCAGGAGCTGATTGACGTTAGCTACGGGCAGTTTGTGCGAACTGTGGCAGAAGGGCGCAATCTGAGCGAAGAAAAGGTGAGAGAATTTGCCGATGGCCGGGTCTTTACCGGCGAGCAGGCGCTGGCATTTGGTATGGTAGATCGACTGGGTACAGAAGAAGACGCTAGACGCTGGGCCGCAGAGCTAGGCGGGCTAGATCCAGATAAAGCAGAGTGCTATACGTTTGAAGAGAAGAAGCCTTTGCTGTCGAGAGTGCTGCCTGGAAGTCGCTCTGTGCTAGATATTATCCCGGCTCAGATGACTGCGACCCTAGCTCTTATAGATTTTGAAGTAGAGACTAACGGTGTGCCGCTTTGGCTGTATCAACCGTTGATGCCGTACCGCTAATAGGACCGCTAATAGCTAGGACTGATAGGTGGGATTGATGATGCCGTAAGCTATGTGACAGAAAGCTATAGCAAAGGAAGAAACCGCTGTGAGCACACAGGAGAGCTGGCAAAAGGAGAGCTGGCAGGCGCAGAGTTTGCCGATGAACTGGCAAATTAGAGCTATTCGAGGCGCGACGACGGTCCCTGAAAATTCGGCTGAGGCGATGGCTGAGGCCGTGAGCGAATTATTGGATGCCGTTGAGCGGCGCAATCAGCTAGACCCCACAAAAATTGTCAGCGTCACCTTTTCGGTCACTCGGGATTTGGATGCGGTGTTTCCAGCGGCGATCGCGCGGACTCGCCCTCGTTGGGACGCTGTGCCCCTACTTGATGTACAGCAAATGCATGTAGAAGGCAGCCTACCTCGCTGTATCCGTCTGATGCTGCACATTTATTTACCTGTGCACGGCCCTGACGTAAGCCATGCCTATCTACGAGGCGCTAGCAAACTGCGCCCCGACTCTGTGCGTTGCTAGCGACTAAAACTCATTCGTCTGTATTCTTGCCTATGTTCGGCGGCCAGCAATCCATGTCGGCAGTCAGCAATGTTTTCGCCTTGATGTTCGCACTTTTGAAAGAACATTCAAGCTTCCCAATTCTCTCTTAAGGTGTTTCTAGCACTCCCTTTTAAAGACTACGCTTTGAACTGAAACTCAAACGTAGAAAAGGAAGCAACCCAACATGGTTACTAGCTCTCAGTCATCGGCTCAAACTAACGTACCTAGCGATATTTCTCAGGAGCTTTCAGCTTTCAATGCCCTCACAACAGACGAAAAGCTCGGGCTGCTTTGGGTGCTATATGACAATATGGGCAGCTCTGTTACGCCTGCTGCACCAGGCGCAACTGGCGAACAAATGACCAAAGGGACTGCTAGACGAAGTTACTGCAATGGACGAATCAGCGCAAATGGCCTTTATGCGCGATTTGGTTAACCACACCAGTACGGAGCAAACTAAAGCCTACGGCAAGTTTACTGAAGATAATAAGCTAGCATTTTGGTACGAACTCGCTGAAGGCATGGCGGCTGGCAATATTATTCAAGTACCCGCTGATTACGAAATGTCTGGTGCGACCTCACAGGCTTTTACAGCTACAACCGCACTTAATTTTAATCAGCAGATTACTTTGTTGCGCCACGCCGTTATTGATATGGGAGCGTAGAGATGGAGATCAGCCAAGGCTCTGCGCGCGCGCTAACTGAGCAGTACTTTGATAGCTTTAACAAAGGCGAGTTCGAGCAAACGGCGCGGCTATTTGCCCAGGCTGGTCAGCTACTGCCGCCTTTTGAGGCGGCGACTGTGGGGCGAGAAAATATAGCTCGCTATCTGGAGAAAAAAGCGAAGAATATGGTCGCTAATCCAGAGCAGTGGACGTTTTACCAAGAAGAGCCAGGGCAGTGGCAAATAGAAGTTAAAGGAAAAGTGCAGGCGATTGTTTTTCAGGTGAATGTGATTTGGCAGTTTGCCGTGACGTGCTCTGGGCAGATAGATTCTGCACGCATTACGTTAGTCGCTTCGCCCAAAGAGCTGCTGTCACTGCGGGCTTCTAAGAAAGAAACTAGCTCGGATAAAAGTCTAAAAGCACTAAAAGAAGAAAATGTGCGATCGCGCACAGGAAGCCCTGCGAAAAGCCCTGCAATAGCCCAGTAGTTCAAAAAGAGAACAACACTCGAAAGAAACGACTACTTCGCATTCAAAAAGCCCTGCCAGGTTTATCCGGTAGGGCTTTTTTAGTCAGGACTCGAATCGATACCTTGTCAGAAATCTACGTCCGACACATATCAAAAGCACAGGCTTAACCCTCCTTCTTTGGCTTGTGATGAAACCGTATCCCTAGAAACAGATCGTACATAAACCCTAGAAAATCTTTGGTTTGCATCAACCCCAGAGACTGCGGTGAGCCCTTTTCATCCAGCAAAGGCTTCATCACCTCATAGGCAGGTTTGTACTTGTACCAGGGAATAGAAGGCCACAAATGATGCACTAAGTGATAGTTCTGCCCCATAATCAGCAAATTCAAAACCGGGCTAGGATACACACGAGCATTTTGCCATCGATTTTGCGCTTGGAAAGGGCGGTGAGGCAAATAGTCAAAAAATAGCCCTAGGGCCAAGCCGACGACTAAAGCAGGCGAAAACCAAAAGTTAAACAAATAGTCAATAAAGCCAAAGTAGCAGGCGGCGTAGACAAATAATCCAACCGTTAGTCGGCTAAGAAACCACTCCATCAGCTCATTCTTTTTCCAGAGCTTTCGTTGAAAAAAGTAAATCTCGTGATAGAAGAATCTGGCTGCAATCAGCCATAGGGGCCCACCCGTTGACACAAAATGGTCAGGGTCATTTTCGGGGTCATTCACATGGGCATGATGCTGTAAGTGCACTCGGGTGAAAACCGGAAACGTGAATCCTAACATCAGCGCACTGCCATGGCCAAGCGCTGCATTAATGGTTGGATTGCGATGAGCAGAGTTATGAGATGCGTCGTGAATGACTGTCCCGGCTAGGTGCAGAGAGAGTGTGTTCAACGCAAAACAGCACCAACCTGGCCAGTGCCAAACAAAATACCCGACTGTTGAAACAATTACTAAAGAGACGGCCCCGCAGAAAATCAGCAGATTGGGACTCACACCACCATCGGCATCTAGAAACCGTTTGGGGACTCGCCGGGTGACCGCCAGGGGCTCTAATGCCGCCGACACCATATATTCGCTCCTTTCACACCACGTTTTTCGATCTGTTTTTTCGATCTATCTTCTCAATTTCTGGTTTTAAGATCTACAGTCCTCGGTAGTATACGCTACCTGAGATGAATAATAAAGTTTTGTGACGCTCACTTAGAGTCATCAATCATTAGCTGTGGAATGCTTGATGTAAAAGGAAAATCACTAATTCTTTAATACCCTACAGTGCCCCTAATCCAGGGCGCAAGCAGATCAGCTAGCCTCTTAAGAACTATACAGAACGCCCTGCAAAAGAGTATTTCTACTTATTTTTATTTCATGACGACGTTTCGCCCCTCACCGGGCAGCTCGTTTTCACCTCGATTTTTATCTTGAGAGTCTCTTTTAGATGGCTTCGCCTACAAAACAGAACACATCTATCTGTAAAGAGGCAAACTTTGTAAAAGCCAGGAGCCTTGTTATAGCGCTGTTGAGCATTTGCTGCCATACAAAGGGTCTCACAATGGTATGTTTGAGCAAAGTTTTAACCCTTGTATTTCTACTGAATAAACGTATGCGATTTTCCCTAGGAAAGGTTCCTACTGTGCGCCCTGCTTTGCGTCGAACCAAAATCGTTGCGACCATTGGCCCTGCAACCCAAAGCCCAGATGTACTAAAGGCATTGATAGAAGCTGGGGCGACCACCTTACGGTTGAACTTCTCTCATGGTGATCTGGAAAATCATCGAAAAAATATCCAGCTCATCCGCCAGATTTCTTTTGAATTGCAGCAGCCCGTGGGCATTTTGCAGGACTTGCAGGGTCCTAAAATCCGCCTGGGTTGGTTTGCAGAGGGCTCTATTCAGTTGGCAAAGGGCGATCGCTTCATTCTCACAAGTCGCAAGATTCCGGGCACCCAGACAGAAAGCTCTGTCACCTATGAACCGCTAGTTGAAGAGGTGCCGGTTGGTTCGACTATTTTGCTAGATGACGGCAAGGTAGAGATGAAGGTCGTCGGCAAAGACATAGAGCAGAAAAACCTCAACTGTGACGTGGTTGTTGGCGGCAAGCTGTCTAACAGCAAGGGGGTTAATTTTCCGGGTGTCTATTTATCTATTAAGGCGCTAACTGATAAAGACCGAGAAGATCTTCAGTTTGGGCTAAATCAAAATGTAGATTGGGTGGCGCTGAGCTTTGTGCGCAACCCTCAAGATGTTTTGGAGATTAAGGAGATTATCCAAAACTCTACGAATCGGCGCGTGCCTGTGATTGTCAAGATTGAAAAGCACGAAGCCATTGAACAAATGGATGCCATTTTGTCTTTGTCGGACGGGGTGATGGTGGCGCGCGGAGATTTGGGCGTGGAGCTACCGGCAGAAGACGTGCCGGTGCTACAAAAGCGTCTTATTGCGACGGCTAACCGTTTGGGCATTCCAGTGATTACTGCCACCCAGATGCTCGATAGCATGGTGGATAGCCCGCGCCCAACTCGAGCAGAAGTCTCGGATGTGGCTAATGCTATTTTCGATGGCACAGACGCCGTGATGCTCTCGAATGAGACGGCGGTGGGAGATTTTCCGGTAGAGGCAGTGGCGACGATGGCCCGCATTGCCAAGCGGACAGAACAAGAGCAGATGAGCCAGGTTCATGAAGAATTCAGCGCCAGCCACACCATTCCCAATGCCATTAGTCAGGCCGTGGGGCAAATTGCCAATCAGCTGAGGGCGTCGGCAATTATGACGATGACGCGCAGCGGGGCAACTGCGCGCAATGTGTCGAAGTTTCGGCCTAGAGCGCCGATTTTAGCGGTAACGCCACTTGTTGATGTGTCACGGCAGCTACAGCTAGTGTGGGGCGTCAATCCACTGCTAGTGGTGGACTTGCCGTCTACTGGGCAAACGTTTCAGGCGGCAATGAATGTGGCCCAAGAGGACGGCCTGCTGCACGACGGTGATTTGGTGGTGATGACGGCAGGCACCTTGCAGGGGGTTTCTGGATCTACGGATCTGATTAAGGTCGAAGTTGTGACGGCAGTGCTGGGCAAGGGGCGAGGCGTCGGTGAGGGGTCAGTCAGTGGGCGTGCTCGAATTGCCCACGATACGGCAGCGATTAAGGATTTTCACACGGGTGAGATTTTGGTGGTGCCGCGTACGAGCGCGGACTACGTGGATGCGATTCGCCGGGCGGGTGGCATCATCACAGAAGACGACAGCATCACCAGCCATGCCGCAGTTTTAGGACTGCGGTTAGGGATTCCGGTGATCGTCGGCGTAGAACGAGCAACGGAAATTATTCGCAATGGCACGATCGTAACGCTAGATGTGAGTAAGGGCGTTGTTTGTTCTGGGACGTTTAATGCCCCAAAACCAGAAGTTACCTTGGTTTAGCGGTAATGGTTTAGCGGTAACGGTTTAGCGGTGATAGAAGGCGGGAGAGCCTCGGAAGATGCGATCGCGCTGACCTTGCGCCAATCGAGACGATTCGTACCCAGGACGATTACCAGCCGCTTGTGGTTTATTCACTTCGCTTTCTAGTTTGGAAATGGGGATGAAGGTGTGGTTGGGCCGATCGTAAGTAAGAACCGTGCCGTCAATAATGTTGTAAATCCAGCCGTGGAGCTGGACTTCGTTTCTGTGGAGGTGCGATCGCACCGAAGGATAGGTCTTCAAATTGTCAATCTGTGTCAGCACATTTTCGGCCACCAGCGTCGCTAGCTTCTCCGCCTTGCCCAAATGGCCATAGTGCTCTTCCACCAGCTCACGGGTTGCTTCCGTATGCTTTAGCCAGTTATAAACCAGTGGCATCTTCTCTTCTAGCTCACCCACTTGCAGCAGTCCCTTCATCGCGCCGCAGGTAGTGTGGCCACAGACCACGATGTGCTGAATATCTAGCGACTTGATCGCGTATTCAATCGTTGCGCCTTCCCCCCCGTTCGTCGCGCCGTAGGGTGGCACAATATTGCCCGCATTGCGAATGACAAACAGATCGCCTAGATCCGACTGGGTGATCAGCTCGGGCTGCACCCGAGAATCTGAGCAGGTGATAAACAAAACGCGAGGGTGCTGACCTTGGGCTAGCTCTTGCAGCAGCTCCTTATTTTGAGGGACATAGCTATTTTGGAACTCTCGAAGGCCCTTAATCAGATCTTTCATGGCTTCTCTCTATATTCTTAGTACCGATATCCTGCTGAGTACCTATATTCTCACGATGAGAGGCCATGAGCTGCCTGGGAGTCATACGAATAGTTGAGCGCTCGAATAATGAGAGCTGCTAAATCCAGATCCGCTAAATAATGAGAGCGACTAAATAATGAGAGGCAATCACTCCCGAGCTTGCAAAACTGGCGTGTTGAACTCAATGATGGCCTGAGCGACTTTTTCAGCTTCAGCTGCGATCGCAATATTGGTTTCTTCCAGCAGCTGCCACACAGCTTGTAATAGCTCATCTGTTCCTTTTCGGCTAACTGCCGAAACGCGGAAAACCTTTTCACCCGTTACCAAGGCTAATTCAGCAGCTAGCTCATCTACTTCTTCTGCCAAAAGCGCGTCTATTTTATTAATCGCAACTAGCTGTGGACGGCTCGCCAACCCTCGGCCATAGGCCACTAGCTCTTGCTGAATGGTCTTGTAGTCTTGTACTGGGTCAATGGCTGTTCCATCCACCAGATGCAGCAGCAGCTTGGTCCGCTCAATGTGTCGTAAAAAGTCGTGCCCTAGCCCCTGGCCTGCATGCGCCCCTTCAATCAGCCCTGGAATATCTGCAAAAACAGTACCATCGCCTGTGGGCTTGCGGACCACGCCCAAGTTAGGCACGAGCGTTGTAAAGGGATAGTCCGCGACTTTGGGCTTAGCGGCGGACAGCGTAGAAATCAGCGTGGATTTGCCCGCATTGGGTAAGCCGATGATGCCTACTTCTGCTAGCAGCTTTAGCTCTAAACGCACGTTGCGAATCATGCCGCCGATGCCGCGCTGCGACATTTCGGGGGCGCGGTTGCGATTGCTGAGAAAATGGCGGTTACCTAAGCCTCCTTTGCCGCCTGGGGCAACGACAAGCTGCTGACCGGGGTCGGTCAGATCTCCAATTATGTCGCCTGTTTCGAGTTCGTAGACCAGCGTCCCGCAGGGAACTTCGACAATGAGGTCTTCGCCACTGGCTCCGGTTCTATTTTTTGGCCCTCCCCTTTCACCGTCTTCAGCCTTAAAGCGATGAGCGTAGCGAAAGTCTAAGAGGGTTTGCAAGTTGGCGTCGGCAACGAAAACAACTGAGCCCCCTTTGCCGCCGGTGCCGCCAGAAGGCCCTCCAGCGGGTACATATTTTTCTCGTCTAAATGCTGTGAGGCCATCGCCGCCGGTGCCGCCTTCTACTTCAATTTCAGCTTGGTCAATAAATTGCATAGAACAAATTGCAGTAGTAGAAAGAGGAGAGGCGCAGCGCCTACTGCCAAGGATATCGATTGGGTTCGATACACCAGTGTAGCGCTCAATCTAGCTAGTTGTGCTAGGCACTTACGCGTCTACAAGTCGCCAATGGCCGATCGAATGCGAGCGGCGATCTCTGGATCCTCTCTGTGAATTTCTGTAATGGCATTGAACCGCTGAGGCGTCAGATCATTTTCTTCGGCTAGCCGACTGGCCTCATTGCAAAAAGTGACGAGAACTGTGCGTAGCTCAACCCGAGCAGATCTAGAGATATCGGGCATGTCTGATAGGCGGTTGCTCGTACAGCTCAGGGGCGTCTCTAAAAGACTTAGCTCGCTATCAGCCGTGGTCAAAATGTCGCTGGCTTCGCTGTAGGCCGTGACTCGGGCCGGTTCAATGGCCGCGATCGCCCGTGCATAGCTATTTATGTCCTCGTCGGTTAGTGCCTGGGCGTAGGCGGGTGGCGTTTGCTTCGTGGTGAGAAAAAGAATGAGCTGCGCAAAGGTCAGCGCACCGAGTGCGATCGCCGCCCTAGTTTTATGGGCTGTTCGATCAGCAGTTCGATGAGAACGGTGTTTTTTCAGCAGCATGACGATAAACGACTCCTTAGTTACAGATAATTGACCGTGCACTAGACCCGCTACGGCCAAAATCCACAGCAAAAACTGAAATACTGGACATTTTAAAGGAGCATTGCGCAATAGCCCAGATATTTGATTGGATGTCCGTCTATTCAGACAGTCTATTCAGACAGTCTATTCAGACGATTGACTAAAAGCGTCTTTACCGCCCAAAACAGCCCGCTATTTCAATCACTTTTGTCTGTAGCGTGATTTCTTCTGGGGCCCCTCTTTTCAGGCTAAATTCTAGCGATAGCAGCAAAGACAGGGCTTTTTTAAGCCGGGTGGGCGAGCAGCCCCGAATCTGTTTTTGCAAAATGTATACCCGCTTTGGATTGTTGATTTCGGCGGCTTTTGCGATCGCACTCACATCCCGTTCGCCCTGCGCGGCCAGCAAGCTCACCCACAGCCAAACTCGAAACTGACTCACCAGCGTCGCCACCACGCGTAGCGCAGGCTCATTGTTTGCCAGCAAATCAGTCGCTAGGCTCAGCGACTGGTCGGTTTTGCCTGCGATCAGTGCCTCTGCTAGCTGAAAGCTGGTTTGCGTGCTGACCGCCACTAGCTGCGTAATGACCTCTGGCGGCAGTGGCTCGGTCTTTACTTTCCCCGCCTCGCTCCAGTAAAGGCTCAGCTTTTCCACCTCGTTATATAGCCTGCGCGTATCTGCGCCAACGGCGTCTACTAACAGCTCGGCAGACTGTGGCTTTAGCCGTAGATTCATTTCTTGCGCGACCCGCTTTACCTGAGCTAGTAGCTGATCGCTCTGCCAAGGGGCAATCGTTGCGAACTCGCGCACCTCCGCATGTTTTTTCAACAGCTTGGTCGATTTCAGCCGCCCGTCTGGCTTATTTGCGCTGGTAAATAGCAGCACCGCCGTATCGGGCACCCGTGGTAGCGTTCGGCTCATTTCTTCTAATAGGGACTCCGAACACTTTTGGCCGATTGTCGTATCTGCTAGCCATACAAATCGCTGCCCCATTCCGAACGGCGGCGTCATGGCCTGGTTGAGTGCTTGAATCGGGGCATCTGCACCGTCGGCTGCAATGTGGTCGTAGTTGAAGCTAGCCCAGCTAGGGTCGAGGGCGCGATCGCGTAGCGCCACCGCCGCCGCCTTTAGCCGGAACTCATCGCTGCCCCAAAAAAAGTAAACCGGCATAACTCAACTTTCCGGAGAAAAAATGAAGTAATGTAAACAAGATTTATTAAAATGCGTTACAATGATTTACATAAGTTAACTGGAGGCATCTCTTATGATGACCACAATTCTAGTATCGCTCATCATCGTTAGCTGGGCCGCTGTCCTACTGACTGACGCTCAGACCAACTTCTTTGGTGAGTCAGCCGAGTCTTTAGAGGCGATCGCAATTCCGGTAGTCGATCAGCCGAGCGCTCGCAATTCCCGTCGCGGTCGCTAGTTCAGGCTCCGACTTCAATGCTGCGCACATGAGTGCTGGTACGCTCATGTGCGCTCACGGTCTATCCAAAATTATTTGACCTAGACAGAGAATAGTTTTACCTAAAAGAGTATGTGCCCTGATTGGTTACATACTTTTTTTTGTCTCATTTTTCGCAATATTCCGAATGCAATTCTCTTCTTAAGTCATGCCGAATCATGCTTGAGCAATATCTTCTGAGTAATATCCAAAGTCGAGGGCTTATCTGATCTTTGCCTCATTCTTGAAAGCTCACATCAGTAAAGTATGCATTCATAGATTATTCAAGCGATATTTGCATTGTTTGATAGACTTGTTTCTATGAAATATAAAAATACTGGCTATATATCGGCTGCAGTGGTTCGCTGAGTCCTTTGCCCTAGTCGATTTTCACAACGTTAGCCGCACAACGTTAGAACACCCTGTCAGAGGTATCAAAGCTGTGATTCACGCGACGCTACACCAGCTCAAAGTATTTGAAGCGACCGCCCGCCACGGCAGCTTTACCCGCGCCGCTGAAGAGCTGTACCTAACTCAACCGACTGTTTCTATTCAAGTCAAGCAGTTGACCAAATCGATAGGCTTGCCTCTGTTCGAGCAAATTGGCAAGCGGCTATTCCTAACGGAAGCGGGGAAAAAGCTGCTGTCTACCTGCCAAGAAATTTTCAACGGCCTAGATCAGTTTGAAATGTCGGTAGCCGATCTTAAAGGTATGAAGCAGGGGCAGCTAAAGCTGGCTGTGATTACGACGGCCAAATATTTTGTGCCTAGACTGCTTGGTCCCTTTTGTAAGCGCTATCCCGGTATTGATATTTCGCTGAAGGTAACGAACCACAAGTGCATCCGAGAAAGCATGATCGCCAATGAAGACGATCTCTATATTATTAGTCATGCTCCAGACCAACCTGATCTTAATATTCATCCGTTCTTAGAAAATCCGCTGATCGTTCTAGCACCCACTAGCCACCCGCTCGCTCGCCAGAAAAATATTCCGATTGAGATGATCAACAACGAGCGGTTTATTATGCGCGAGCCCGGTTCAGGTACGCGCGGGGCTGTAGAGGCAATGTTCGCAGAGCACGATATCAACGTAAAGGTCAGTTTAGAGCTGGGGAGTAACGAGGCGATTAAACAGGCGATCGCAGGGGGATTGGGCATTTCTGTTTTGTCGCAGCACACCATTATTTCCGAAGGCACCTCTGGCGAATTTGCCATTTTAGATGTGCAGGGCTTTCCGATTGAGCGAAACTGGTATGTCGCTAGCTTGGCAGGCAAGCAGCTCTCAGTCGTGGCTGAAACGTTTTTTCAATTTTTGCTAGAAGAAAGTCCTGACATGGCTAAGCGTTTGTTGCCAGGACTGGGAAGAGCAGCGTTGCATGGAAAAGAAAAAGATTCCTCTAATCAAAGAGAGCCTGTAGAGGCGTAAGAAGAGGCGTAAGAGCCTGTTGAATAGGGGCCTAGAAGGGGCCAAGCTAGCAAAAAGTCAGGGCGTAATTCATAACGTCCTGACTTTTTGCTTTAGCATTCTTTAAAGGCTGATGTGATTAAAAACTATTTGGATCTCAGTCTCTGGTCTGGGCCGCAGCTAATTGGCCTCTTTTAAGGCTTCGAGTACTTTGTCATGAATCTCACCATTGCTGACAACGACGCCAGTTGTGGTTAGTCTGTCAGCCTTGGAGAAGTCTAAGGTTTTGCCGTACATATCTGTTACGCGGCCACCGGCTTCTTCTACAACGATCACGCCCGCCGCATGGTCCCAAATTTTTTCCTGATAGCCAGGATACTTAGGAGACGGGAGCCGCAGATAGAGCACCGCGTTGCCCGAGGCGACCGCCCCGTATTTGGCCTGAGAATCCATGCGCATCGATTCGGTGGTGACGCCAGCGGCTTTGGCGATCGCACTTTGTAAGCTTTGGTCACCGTGCCCAGACTCCACGCTTTCCACAAAGCGAAAATGCGCCTTGTCATCAGAACCCGTTACCTGAATCGGCTCTGGCGTGCCTCCGTCAATTGCCTGCATTGTCGCCCCTTCACCCCGGACGGCCACGAACAAAACGCCCGTCACTTCACCACTTTTTAGCGGCAAAGTGAGCGCCGGACAAGCGAGCACGCCCACCTTAATTTCGCCGTCAGCAATCATCGCAAGTGCGACCGCGTACTGATCCTTTCGTAAGAAGCCTTTGGTGCCATCAATGGGGTCGAGGGTCCAGTAGCGAGAGGCCACCGCGCCGTTGCCGTGATCGATCCACTGAGTGATCTGCTCAGGCGTTGCTTCGGGCACGACGGCCTTTACGTAATCGGCTACCTGCTGCAAGCGATCGGCCATTTCAGGCGTTTTGAGTTCGCCAGCATCTTCTTCACCGACCACAGGATCGTTGGGGAAAGCCTCTAGCAAGTGCTTGCAGACGACCGCCTGCGCTCCAAAGTCAGCGACAGTAACCGGGCTTTTATCTTTTTTCTCAATGGCCTCGGGCACCATGGTTTTGCGCACTTTCTCACAGACGACTGCGGCGGCAGTTGCGGCGGCGATCGCAACTTTTTTCTCGGTTTCAAATGCCATGAATACACTCTCGAAGTAACTGCAAACGATGGTCAATCTTTCCCAAAATGGTGGTTTCCCTGCCGTCTTGGCATCAACTTCTATTAGTCTACGGTAAGGGTCTCTTGGCACCGGAACGGTCCAGGTTAATTTGCGGTTTCTTCATCCACTGCGCCTTCATCTACTCCCCTTCATCCACATTTGCATCTGCATTTTCGTCATCCTCGGCGGTTATGCGGTAGATTTTTGTCCAGTCGCGTGTGCCCCAGTGCTGACAGGCAAAAGAAGCCGTACGGCTGGCTTTCATCAGAGATTCTTTGAACGTGTGGGTCAAGAAAAAATGACAAAAGGCCCCGTGGAAAATATCGCCCGCGCCAAGTGTGTCTACCGCGCGCACCTGCGGCACTTCTAGCGGCACTTCTAGACGTTCTTTCTCGTCGCTGTCGCAGTAAAAGATAGGCGCGGCTCCGTGGGTGATCGCAATTTTAGGAATATTGTGCGATCGTAGATAGTCAAACACCGCTGCTCTGTTTTCACATCCGGTTTCGCATCCAGTTTCACATCCAGGCGGGTAAAAGTTGGCGGAAGCGATCACCACATCAGCCGCTGCTAAAACGGTCTCAAAGTTTGGCTTCCAGCTCCCCGCATCAACAACGACTGGAATCTGCTGAGCCTCTGCCCACTGAGCGATCTGAGCGCTCGCCGCCATCTGATGGCCATCAATCAAAACAATATCAACCCCGTCCAAAATCTCCTTAGAGACTTGGCTGGCCTCTATTTGCAGATCTGCCGCGCTGCGAGAAATGACTGCGCGATCGCCCGTTGCTGCCGTCACCACAATTGAAGAGACAGGCGGTGGCCCCAGTCTGCTAGGATTCAAATCCGCTAAGATCACCCCCTGCCCCTGCAAGTCTTCGCGAAGCAAACTAGTCAGCGAGTGCTCGCCCAAAACAGAGGCCAGCACTGCCTGATTTTGACGGCCTAGCTGGGCAAATGCGACCGCTGCGTTTGTGGCTGGCCCACCGGCCACCATCAGGCTCTTGAGCGCCATTACCTTTTCATTCGCCGCAGGCGGGTGCTCTGCCTGATAAATACAGTCCAGCGTTGTCACGCCTATAAACAATCCGCGGACTTTAGTCATTGACGGCTCCATCCGATTTCTATCCGATATTCCATCCGATTCCTATCCGAATTTAGAGAACCTTATCAGTCCGATCCGATTCTCACTATAAGCGCTTACGCCCTCGCCTAAGATTGACGGTTAGGGTTAACCATTCTTTGAGCCTCACTGCCGTGACAGATTCTAGTTTTGTGCCTAACTCTGCGCCTGCCTCACTCGATTCCAGTACGCTCTATTTGGTGGGAACGCCTATCGGCAATTTGGAAGACATGACGTTTCGAGCAGTGCGCGTACTCCAGCAGGCCAGTGTGATTGCCGCAGAAGACACCCGGCACACCGGTAAGCTGCTGCATCACTTTCAGATTACGACACCCCAGATTAGCTACCACGATCACAACAGTCAGCAGCGCATTCCACAGCTGATAAAAAGGCTGCAGGCGGGAGAGGCGATCGCACTGGTCACCGACGCTGGTATGCCCGGTATTTCTGATCCGGGCTACGAACTAGTGCGCGCCTGCATTGAGGCGCAGCTCGCCGTGGTTCCCATTCCGGGGCCGTCTGCTGTGGTGACTGCGGTGACCGCTGCCGGACTGCCGTGCGATCGCTTTACCTTTGAGGGCTTTTTGCCGGTTAAGGGAAAATCACGCACCGCCCGCATCGCCGCGCTCAACAGCGAACCTCGAACCGCCGTCTTTTACGAAAGCCCCCACCGCATTCTCAAAACGCTGACTGAGTTAGAAGCGGTCCTCGGGCCTGATCGCCCGGTTGCGATCGCGCGCGAACTGACCAAACGTTACGAAGAGTTTTGGCGAGGCAGCCTTGCAGCTGCGATCGCTCACTACACGGCTACAGTCCCCAAAGGCGAATTTACTCTTCTCATTGCACCTGCGATCGCAACGCCCGCCGCCCTCTCTACAGAGGAGATTATTATCGAACTCAAAAAACGCCTTGCCCAAGGCCAATCACGCACAGAAGCCAGCCGAGATCTCGCTCAGCAAAGCGATCGATCCAAACGAGAGATCTATCAGCTATCTCTAGAAATAGACATTTACAGCATCTTGCAAGATAAAAGCGCTGGGCAAACAGGCGAAGGCGACTTTCTGTAATTGGTTCATGCAATTGGACTACAGTCGGACTGCAGTTCAGATATCCCAAAAGAAAAAAGCAGAGCCAAAGCCCTGCTTTTTATTGAATCTTTTAAAGAAAAGTTCTGAAGTTTTGTCTTTAGAACCTAGCCCAGTAGAACCTAGCCCAGTAGAACCTAGCCCAGTGCTTCCGCGCCACCAACGACTTCAAGAATCTCTTGCGTAATCGCCGCCTGACGCGCCTTGTTATAAGACAGGGTCAGCGTTTTCATCAGCTCTTTAGCGTTTTCGCTAGCGCTGTTCATTGCTGTCATTCGTGAGGCCAACTCACTAGCTGCGGACTCTTGCAACGCCCGCAAAATCTGATTGTTCAGATACAGCGGCAGCAGCGCGTCCAAAATTTGCGACGGATCTTGCTCAAAGATCATATCTTTTGGAAATTCACTGACTTCTACATCAGGCGCATCCGAACGCTCTACAGCCAAACGACCGTCGCGGCTCGTCAGGCGAAAGATTTCGTCGTCTTGTGCTTCTAAACCCTGTGGGTCTAAAGGTAAAAGCGTCTGTGTCACCGGGCGATTGCTGACCAAAGAAATGAACTTGGTATAGACCAGTTCCACTCTATCAACCGATTCAGACAAGAACAGCGACAGCAACTCGTCGGCAATTGTCGCCGCCTCATCAGCCGTCGGAATTTGCTCTAGCCCTGTGTACTTTTCGTCAATGGACTGGTCGCGGCGCTCAAAGTATTGAACGGCCTTTCGACCCACCAAAACATAGGTAAAGTCTAAGCCTTCGGCTTTCAGCTCTTTAGCCCTGTTTTCGGCCCGGCGAATTACGTTGGAGTTGTAGCCGCCGCACAAGCCTCTATCACCAGAGATGACCAAAATGGCGACTTTTTCGGCATCACGCTGCTGCAAAAGCGGCAGATCTGTGGTGTCTTCAAACTTGAGGCGGCTTTGCAGGCCGTAGAGCACCTGAGCTAAGCGATCGGCAAATGGACGAGTCGCATTTACCTGCGCCTGGGCTCGGCGCACTTTGGCCGCGGCCACTAGCCGCATCGCTTCTGTAATTTTTCGAGTGTTCTTGACCGTCTTAATGCGATCGCGAATAAGTTTTAAATTAGCCATAATCGTGTCTTCATCAGGCGGCTGCTTTGCCCTTGTTATTAACCTTAAGCCCTAGCCTCAGGCAAATTTCCAAAAGAAAACAGCCGCCTCATTTTTGCGTCTCCCTACGCGGCTAAGAATGCCTGCTTACTCTCGTCAATTGCTTCTTCTAGCAGCTTGACAGCCTCATCGGTCAGCTTCTTTGTATTGTTAATTTCATCAACATACGCTTTCTTGCTGGTATTGACATAGGCAATCAGCTCACTAACATAGTCAGCCACTTTATCGACAGCAATGTCGTTGAGCTTGTCATTTACACCTGCGTAAATAACCGCAACCTGCTCAGGCAAGGTGCGAGGAGAGTACTGAGGTTGCTTAAGAATCTCACGCAGACGTTGGCCCTTGGCGAGCTGCGCTTGAGTAGCCGGATCCAGGTCAGAGGCAAACTGAGCGAACGCCTGCAGTTCATCAAACTGAGCTAGCTCAAGCTTTACCTTACCCGCAACTTTCTTGATTGCTTTGGTCTGCGCAGCAGAACCCACTCGGGATACTGAAATACCGGCGTTAATAGCCGGGCGCAGGCCAGAGTTAAACAAGTCAGAAGAGAGGAAGACCTGACCGTCGGTAATCGAAATTACGTTGGTTGGGATGTAGGCCGAAACGTCACCTGCTTGGGTCTCAATAATCGGTAGCGCGGTCATGCTGCCTTCACCCAGTTCAGGGCTGAGCTTGGCGGCCCGCTCTAGCAAGCGTGAGTGTAAAAAGAACACGTCGCCAGGATACGCCTCACGACCGGGTGGACGACGCAGCAAAAGAGACATTTGACGGTAGGCTTGGGCCTGCTTGGTCAAGTCGTCATAAATAATCAAGGTCGCTTTGCCTTTGTACATAAAGTACTCAGCGATAGAAGCACCGGTGTAAGGAGCCAAGTACTGCAATGCAGCCGGGTCATTTGCGTTTGCGGCCACAACGACGGTGTAGTCTAGTGCGCCGCGCTCTTCGAGCACGCCGATGACCTGCGCGACAGAAGAGGCTTTTTGACCGATGGCAACATAGACGCAGATAACGTCCTGATCGGCCTGGTTCAAAATGGTGTCGATGGCGATCGCAGTCTTACCCGTCTGCCGGTCACCAATGATTAGCTCACGCTGACCGCGCCCAATAGGAATCATCGCGTCAATAGCTGTAATGCCCGTTTGAAGCGGCTCATACACCGACTTGCGGTCAATAATGCCAGGTGCCATCGACTCAATTAGCCGACTTTCGGTGGTGTTGATGTCCCCTTTTCCGTCAATTGGACGACCCAGGGTATCGATTACGCGGCCTAGCATGGCCTCTCCTACTGGCACAGAGGCAATTTTGCCAGTGGATTTTACCGTGCTGCCCTCTAAGACATCGCGGCCCGTACCCATCATCACCGCACCTACATTATCTTCTTCGAGGTTCAATGCGATACCGATTGTGCCGTCCTCGAATTCGAGCAGTTCGCCAGCCATGGTGTTATCGAGGCCATAGATGCGGGAAATCCCGTCACCGACCTGAAGAACAGTACCGACGCTATCCGCTTTCACGTTTTGGTCGTACTGCTCAATCTGCTGCTGAATAATGCTGCTAATTTCGTCTGGTCTGATGCTTACCATTAGAAGTCGCTCTACCTACTAACTACCGATTTGTACTAAAAAATAAAAAATGTGGTCGATTACCCTGAATACGCTTTCTAAAAACACTCTAAGAACAGCTCAGAAAAATGCTCCGAAAGTCATGTTAAGGAATCTTTCTCAAGGATGCTAAGACGCCCCTAGCTGCAGTCCAATTCGACGAAGCTGACCGCGAATACTCGCATCAAGTACCTGAGAGCCGATTTGGATAATCACGCCGCCAATCAGGTCTGGATCAACCTTGGTTTCTAATTCAACCGCATTGGCCTTCGTCATCCCTTGAACCTTCTGTCGAACGGTTTCTTTCTGCTCGTCAGACAGTTCGATTGCAGAGATTACCTCTGCCAAAACTGTCTGCTTTAGCTCGCGCACTTGAGCCTGAAACTGCTGCAAAATGGGCTTTACTAAGTAGATGCGGCCTTTATCTACCAATAGCATCAGAAAGTTTTTCATCTGCGTGTTGGCATCGTCACCCAAAATCTGATTCAGGACGCCTCTCTTGGCATCTGTATTGGCAATGGGATTTTCTAAAAAGTCCGACAGCCCCGCTGATTCTTCGATCAAAGCCAATAAATCTGCCGAAATTTGGCTCAGCTCGTCTATGGAATCTTTTGACTTAGCAATAGAAAGGAGCGCTTGTGCGTAAGGAGCGGCGACCTCTGAAGTAGCAATACTCATCTGTGTTTCTCCTAATCTCCTAGCTGGGCAATACTTTGGTCAACCAGCTTTGTCTGCATCCCCTCGTTAAGGACTTCGGGAAGGCGCGATCGCACTTTCTCCATAGCCATCTCCGATACTCGCCGACGCAGCTCTTGCATCGCCTTGTCCTGCTGAGAAGACGTATCTTGCGCGGCAGACGCCTTGATTCGCTCAATATCTTTCGCTGACTGGGCCAATATAGCTTCACGAGCGACCTCAGCATTGGTTTTCGCCTCTGCTCTGATTCGCTCTGCTTCCTTTTTCGCCATTTGCAGTTTCTGCTGCTGCTCAGCTAACGCCGAGGCTGCTTTCTTCTGCCGCGCTTCTGCATCTTTAATCGCAATCTCAATAGCTTCTCGACGCTCTTGGAGTTTGCTACCCAAAAAGCCCTTACCGAAGTAAATAAGAACGCCAATAACAATGGCTAGGTTGATTAGGTTCGTTTCGAGGATGTCGAAATTTAGCCCAAATCCTTTGGTTTCAGAGGCCAGCAGCCCCCACGCTTGCGTTAACACTTTCGATACCTACACTGCTTCGTCTCTTTTAGCTCTGTCTTTCTGAACTTGGCTGTTCCCATTTGTGAGGTCCAGCCTGCCGGATTGGGCTATGCCGCTGAACCGAGCAGCTTGCCCAGTATCTGATCGCTAAGCGAGTCAACTTGCTTCTCTAGCTGCCCCAAAGCGGCTGCTTTCTGCTCATCGAGCTCTTTCTGTACAGCTTCGCGCTGAGTGGCAGCCTCTTGCTGAGCACCTGCTTGCTTTTGTGCTGCAATCTGCTGAGCTTCAGCTTGCGCTGCTTCAATCACACTGCGAGCCTCGCGGCGCGTATCTGCTAGCGACTGTTCATAATCGGCAGCCATCTTTTCTGCTTTTGCCAATCGCTCTTGTGCACCTGCTTTTGTGTCGCGCACGTAGGCGTCTCGCTCGTCAATTGCATTGCCCAAGGGCTTGTACAAAATGGCGTTGAGTATCGCCATCAAAATCAAAAACTGAATGGCCATCAAAGGCAGCGTCGCGTTTAAGTCAAACAAACCGCCTGCTTCTTCGACGCTTTCAACAGCTTCAACTGCTAGTAATGTCAGTCCCATCCACATGTTCTCTATTTAGACCCGTTAAGCACGTGTGTTTAACGAGAAACTCCCTATTGAATAAACAGGCAATAAACAAGGCGCAAAAATAGCACCCTAAGTTTTGCAAATAGGCCCAGTAAGACCGGTTAAATAAACCGAATAGGGCCAGCTAGTAAACCGCAAAGCCAGGTAAGAAAGTTTTTAAGTTCTCACCTGGCTTTTATACGACTTATGCAAAGGGATTAGCGAACAAGAGAACGAGCGCGACAACTAGACCATAGATAGTCAGTGCTTCCATAAATGCCAAGCTAAGTAGCAGGGTGCCACGGATTTTACCTTCAGCTTCGGGCTGACGGGCGATACCTTCTACAGCTTGACCTGCAGCGTTACCCTGACCAATGCCAGGACCGATAGCTGCAAGACCAATGGCCAAAGCAGCAGCAATAACAGATGCGCTAGCAACAGTAGGATTCATGATGTTCTTCCTTGTGATTTTAAAGTGTCGTATCCAAAGCCGTTCGCTATCTTGAACGCCTGCGTCAGTGTTTGCTGAGCCGGTGATCGAGAAAAGTCAGGAGGCTAACCAAGAGTGAGATTAACGAGAGTCTCCATCTCTCAAGATGAAATGAGGGAAAAAGCCCTCAACCAAAACTTTGTTTACTAGTGCCCTTCCATCGCTTCGCCGATGTAGGCAGCGGCTAGCGTTGCGAAAATTAAGGCCTGAATAGCGCTTGTGAAGAGGCCCAGCACCATCAAGGGTAGCGGCACAAACAGAGGAACCAAAAGGACTAAGACGCCAACCGCTAGCTCGTCTGCCAAAATGTTTCCAAACAGTCGGAAGCTGAGGGAAAGCGGCTTGGTGAAATCTTCTAGGATATTGATTGGCAAAAGAATAGGCGTAGGCTCAATGTAGCGAGCAAAGTAGCCCAATCCGCGTTTCTTGAAGCCTGCATAAAAATAAGCTAGCGAGGTTAATAAAGCCAGCGCAACGGTTGTGTTGATGTCGTTGGTTGGCGCTGTCAGCTCGCCGGAAGGAAGATGAATAAGCTTCCAAGGAATGAGTGCACCTGCCCAGTTAGAGACAAAGATGAATAAAAACAGCGTGCCAATGAAAGGCACCCAGGGGCGATACTCCTTCTCGCCAATCTGGTCTTTAGCCAGATCGCGAATGAAGTCAAGCGCGTACTCCATCAAGTTCTGTAGCCCAGAGGGAACGCGTTCCACCTTTCGCGTAGCTAGGAAAGCAACACCAATTAGTAGAGCGGCCACAAACCAGGAGGTGATAAAGACCTGCGCGTGAATGCTCAAGCCTCCAATGTTCCAGTAATAGTGTTCGCCGACTTCTAGCTTGGCTAGAAGCGCAGCGTTCAATAGGTCAAAGGTGTTTAGCATCGCCGTTTAAATCTCTATTTCTTTATAGCTGCGTTGATTGCAGTCGCCTGCGCTACAACGCTAATGAGTTGAACCGGTTATAAAAACCAGAAGGAATGAGCCCAGAAGGAATGAGCCCAGAAGGAATGAGCTAAGTGCTGACAGATGAGCCGCTTGCGGTATGTAAATTTCTCATCGAGAATCTTCCCTGTAACTCTTTTTAGAAAAATCGCCACTGTCAGCAATTTTGGCATTTACTTGCTTTCTACAAGTATCATGCCGTCTTTTGTGCGGGCATGATAGCTGTCCAAATCACAAATGCAATTAGCGCGGCCTTGTAGGTCAAAAATCCTAAAAAGACGGGCAGCACCGAGATCTGATGCCATTGAGTCGCCACAACCATCACCCCAATGAAGACCGCAAACCTGCCATTGCTAGCTCCTTTAGAAGGCAGAGGAGTTTCTCGACCGAGGCGGCCTACGCTTTTGCCCAGCATCCTAAAATAGACAATGCCAGTAACCGCCCCAACAACATAGCTAAGCGCAATATCTAGCGGGTAAGTACTACAAACAGCTATGAAAACTAGAACTGTGAAGCTCAAGGTGAGTTTGAGCAGATTCTCTTGAAGCTGATAATAGTCCTGCATAGACGTTGCGGAAGCCGTCGGCAATGGCGGGCGATTACCCTGCTCAATGTCTTCGTTTTCTGATCTTCCTTGCGTTAGACCTTTGTCTAACAGGTCAGTCTCTTTAGTCTCTAGCTCAGCAACTGCCGAACCGATATTTTCTTCAGCGATCGCTGAAAGATTGAGAGAGATAGCAGTCTTATTTTCAGCAGAGTTCACGTCAATTAGGGGTGCAAGCACATGCTCTGGGTATCCAGCTTAGGATTACCTGATTAGGAATATGTCCAATGAGCAGAACAAAATAAGCAGAACAAAAAGTTCTCAAACCAGCCGGTCTAAAACAGGGTTAACCTATGTCAAACCAAGGGCAATCATATCATGGCAATAATACTTATTACAGAAAGTTTTAAGGGAAGCGCATGACACGAGCAGCACAATCTTTTACGGAAGCGCTAGGATAATGAGCTGCCGTTTTTGTAGCGATCGCACCGTTTCCAGCGCCTTTGCTTCAGTCTCCGCGTCGAGTCGCTCGCTAGACGACCCTCTAGCAGGCTCAGGGGTTAACTCATCAATGAATTTATCAGCGGCCTCACCGAAAGATTGGCTTTCAGCAATCGCTTCAGCCACCGACTGCCCCTGGCATTTCTCCATAAAGGCAAACTCTTCTTCGCTGATAGAAACCACTTGATATTCATAGTTAAAGAAGCTGCGACTAGGCCAACCCTCAATGCAGGGATGTCGCCAAGCAAGTGCACTCAAAATCAGCGTATCGTCGCTCCAGTCTGTTTTTTCTAGCGGCGGACGGCTGAGGAAAAACTCGAAGTGAGTCAGCTCTGGATCTAAAACTTCGGCTAACCGGTAGCGATCTCTTTGCTCTAGACCTGCGGCCCTAGCCATCAAGTCAGGTACATCACCAATCAGTCTCTCTAAAGACCAGTACTGAGGGTTTGAAAAGCCGACAAAATCTAGCTCGGATGCATCAATTAGCTCAAAGAGTGTCTTGACGTTGTAGTCAATCTCTTGCGGATGCACGTACATATCCGCAAAGCACTCGTCCCGATGATTCTCTAGCGCCCATCGGGTTTCTTCGCGTTTACGCAGACGGTTTTCTGCGGGCAAAGATGCGAAAAGAGCACGGCCAACGGCAACCCCATCTTTATAGTCACCGCGCCTAGATCCTTGCAAAAGTGCGATCGCCTCTTGCGTGAGCTGAATTTCTCTACGGCCTAGCTCCGCATAGACAAAGATATGAAAGATGCCACCGGGCTTGAGCTTTCGGGCTAACGCCTGAATCCCTCGAACCGGGTCGGGCATATGGTGTAAAACCCCCACACAGTTAATTAAATCAAATTCACCCGGAACTTGATCAACATCGTAAATACTCAGATTGTGAAAGGTCACCCGGTCAGCGCCGGAACGCTGACAGCGCTCTGTGGCTACTGCGATCGCGCCTGCACTCAAATCTATCCCCACCACCTCAGCCTCGGGATTTAGGTGAACTAAGTACTCAGTGCCTACCCCTGTTCCACAGCCCGCATCTAAGATTCGCGGTGCGTTGTTTTGAGGTTTACGCCCCGTACAGAAGCTATAGGCAGAAGGCCACTGCCAACGCCAGTTGTAGCCGGGTGGCGCTTCGTCTAATAGCGGCTCAGGCGGGAAAGGATATGTATCGTAGAGACTCGCAACCGCAGCGCTAACAGCCGCGTTATTGCCAGCAGAGAGCGGAACGTTAGGGGCGAGATGAGACTGGCTGGAAGAAGACTCTGTCATATCGACAATTAATTTGGACAATTAATTTGACTGTGCGGGGAAGGAAAAGTGCAGGCGGCGGGAAACCCAGCGGTATAACAGGCCACCGCTACCAGCATCGCTTATCCCTTTCTCTTTTTAAATCGTAAATTTGAATGCGAATAAACTTTACATAGCTTCATCATTCTCTCAGCGAGTGCGGTCAATCTCGTATGATCTGTGAACACAAGTCGCAATTACAAGTCGCAATTACTTTGACGTATTCGATTGCTTCGCATTCGATCTTTCGATGCAGGCGATCAATACGGTTCTTAACAATCGCGTAGTTGCCCCACAGAATCGTTCTAGTCTGAGAGTACGAGTCTTAAATTCTTATATATAGGGAGTCTTTGAGAACCCATGACAGTGACAGCTAGCGGCGGAAGCTCTGTAGCACGGCCCCAACTTTACCAAACCCTGCCCGTCTCCACGATTGCCCAAGCGGAACAGAAAGACCGCTATATGGAGCGCACCGAGCTAGGTGAACTCAAGACTTTCTTCAGCTCTGGGATGAAAAGGGTTGCGATCGCGCAAACCCTGACCCGCTATTCTGAGCTGATCGTTTCCCAGGCAGCCAATCGGATCTTTACCGGTGGTTCGGCCTTGGCATACTTAGAAAAAACTGACGATGCGCCCATGGAAATGACCCGTGGCGGCGTTCCTCTCGATCAAAAAGAAGCCTCCCGGCTAGGAACCGAAACCTTTGTTGCTGGTAACAACGACAAAAAATCTGGTGGCATTTTGGGTGGGCTGCGCAACCTGCTAGTCAACGACCCCGATGTCGGTGTGGCTCCCTCAGGGTTTCGCCCAATCAACGTGTCTCGCTATGGTCCTAGCAACATGCAAAAGTCCCTGAGGGACATGAGCTGGTTTCTGCGCTACCTCACCTATGCAATTGTGGCTGGCGATCCAAACATCATTAAGGTGAATGTTCGCGGACTCAGAGAAATCATTGAAAACGCTTGCTCTACGCCCGCGACTATCGTGGCACTTCAGACCATGCGTGGCGCGTCAGTTGGCTACTTCAAAGGTGACTCAGAAGCGCAGGATCTGCTGCGTCAATATTTTGACGTCATGCTCACCGAATTCAAAGGCCCGACGCCTTCAAACAAGCTTCGGCAGCGCTCATCAAAAGATTTGCAAGGTCTTCAGCTCCCGCAGATCTACTTCAATGCCTCAGAGCGTCGCCCTAAGTATGCAATGAAGCCAGGGCTTTCTCGCGTAGAAAAAAACGACGTGATCAAAGCGGCCTATAGGCAGGTGTTCGAGCGCGATATTACGAGAGCTTACTCTCAGTCGATTTCCGATCTGGAGTCCAAAGCCAGAAACGGTGAGATCTCGATGAAAGAATTCATCCGTCGCCTCGCAAAATCGCCGCTGTACCGCAAGCAGTTCTTCGAGCCCTTTATCAATAGCCGGGCGTTAGAGCTGGCCTTTCGGCATATCTTGGGCCGGGGCCCTAGCTCTAGAGAAGAGGTGCAGAAATATTTCTCTATTGTCTCTGAGGGTGGACTCGCTAAGCTAATTGATGCGCTAGTAGATTCACAAGAATACGCCGATTATTTTGGTGAAGAGACGGTTCCCTACATTCGTGGGCTGGGTCAAGAAGCCCAAGAGTGCCGCAACTGGGGCGCTCAGCAAGATCTGTTCAACTACAGTGCCCCTTTCCGAAAAATTCCCCAGTTCGTTACGCTGTTTGCCTCTTACGAGCAGCCACTGCCCGATCAGCACGTCTATGGGTCTGGAAACGATCCGCTAGAGATTCAATTTGGTGCTATCTTCCCGAAAGAAACGCGCAATCCGAGCACTCGCCCAGCGCCATTCAGTAAAGATACGCGCCGGATTTTAATTCACCAGGGAGCGGGAATTAACAACCAGCTCAGCAATCCAGCCGCACGGCCACAGGCTCCTGGCTCTTTGGGTGCGAAGGTATTCAAATCTTCGGAAGCCAGTACAGCCACTATTATTAGCGCAGTTTATCGTCAGGTATTCGGGCGTCCGGTTTACTCAGGCCAGCAGCTAAGCGAAGCTGAAAGCCGCTTGAAAAATGGCGATATCAATGTCCGTGAGTTTGTTAAAGCCGTCGCCAAGTCTGAAGCTTTCCGTAAGACCTATTGGACTTCTCTCTATGTGATGAAGGCAGTGGAGTATATCCATCGCCGTTTGCTGGGGCGTCCGACCTATGGCCGACAGGAAAACAATCAGTACTTTGATATCTGTGCCAAGAAAGGGTTCTACGCGCTAGTTGATGCCATTATTGACTCGCAAGAATATACCGAGTGCTTTGGTGAAGATACGATTCCCTACGAGCGGTATTTGACCCCAGCAGGGCAGGCAATGCGATCGCTCAGAGTTGGCAGCATCCAAGAAACAGGTGCTCGCCCTGAAGAAAAATCGACACCACGCTTTATTGAGCTAGGGACAGTCGCAACCGATCGCCCGTTGCCTGAAGTCAGCCAGCGAATCAACCAGGGTGTGAGCGTACAGCGCGAACAAACCAAGCGATTTAAGCTAACAACAACTGGCAAGAGCGCTGTCAAAACGGTTGCGCAAGCCGCCTATCGTCAAATCTTTGAGCGTGATATTGCCCCTTACGTTATCAAAGACAGCGAGTTTTCGGAGTTGGAAAGCAAGCTCGGTAACAATGAAATCAATCTCAAAGAATTCATTGAAGCCCTTGGCTGCTCAAAGCTCTATATCAAAGAGTTTTACGCGCCTTATCCAAATACTAAAGTGATTGAGCTAGGCACCAAGCACTTTCTTGGACGTGCGCCTCAAGACCAGGCCGAAATTCGCAAGTACAACAAAATCCTGGCTTCTGAAGGCATTCGTGGCTTCATCCGGGCAATGGTTGATACCCCAGAGTACGCTCAGTATTTTGGTGAAGACACAGTGCCCTATCGGCGATTCCCCACCTTGCCTGCAGCCAACTTCCCCAACACAGAGATACTCTACAACCGTCTAACCAAGCAAAGCGACGAAGTTGTTGTTCCTAGCTTTGAATCATCCAAGGCATCGACAACAGCTTCAGAGCGAATGCCAATGATGGCCAACGCTTTGAAAGAATAGCTGTAGACCTAGCAAGTCACCGCAGTGAGCCGTATAGAAGAGACTGACTAAAAGCGGCTGGCTAGTAATGTCAGCCTAGAAAAAACAAGTTAGATAGACGGGGGTGCTAATATCAGCGCCCCTAGCTTTGCAGCTCCATCCATTATCCTCAAAGGCATGCCGCTAGGTGTGCTTTTTTGTGTTTCGCGATCGCCTGCAAATCCTGTTCAAATTCTGAGGATTTTTATTACGAAATATTTCTAAACCTCTAAGAAGGTAAGCGAAATGCCGGAAAATGTTCACGTAAGGTGGCTGAGACAGGCTGAAGTCGAGCTTCCCAAAAGCGTCTAATCTTAAGCGTTAGAACTTTCTCTCGGTATCTTGTTCGCTTGAATCTCTACTTATGAGATCTACTGAGATCTACTCGTGAGTGAGACAGCGTAACAAAGTTTATCCGGTAGACCGCTCATCAGACCTCATACTGTTCTTAGTAGGTAAATATACTGCGCGTTCTAGCTAGCCTCTAGAGTTTTTCTATTGCTATTTGCTAGAGCATTTGCACCGTTTATCCATCAAAGTTCAGATGTGAGCTCATTGACTGAGACTCAGCTATTTGCTCTTTCATCTGTTGTTACCACAGAGCCAGTGAAACTCATCTGGTTTATTCTTTCGGAGGAATCCATTAATGAGTATAGTCACGAAGTCAATCGTGAATGCTGACGCTGAGGCCCGCTACCTCAGCCCCGGCGAATTGGATCGCATTAAGGGGTTTGTTACCTCTGGTGAGCGTCGAGTTCGCATCGCACAGGTTCTAACTGAGTCGCGCGAGCGCATCGTCAAAACCGCTGGCGACCAGTTATTCCAAAAGCGCCCTGATGTTGTCTCTCCCGGCGGTAACGCCTATGGCGAAGAGATGACTGCTACCTGCTTGCGCGACATGGACTACTACTTGCGCCTAATCACTTACGGCGTGGTCGCAGGCGATGTCACACCGATCGAAGAGATTGGTTTGGTTGGTGCGCGTGAAATGTATAACTCTCTTGGCACCTCTATCCCAGCAATGGCCGAGTCCATTCGCTGCATGAAGAGCGTTGCGGGTTCCATGATGTCTGGTGACGATGCTACTGAAGCGGCTGGTTACTTTGACTATGTCATCGGCGGCTTGCAGTAAGCCCTCGTAGAAAGCCTTTTCGCTCGTTCACTCTTGTTTTAGTCCATTTTTAGGAAGCAAACCCAATGCAAGACGCAATTACTGCTGTAATTAATGCATCAGACGTTCAAGGTAAGTACCTTGATCAGTCTTCCATGGATAAGCTCAAAGCTTATTTCCAAACTGGTGAGCTGCGTGTTCGCGCAGCTACCTCCATCAGCGCTAATGCTGCTGAAATCGTTAAAGAGGCTGTCGCTAAGTCTCTGCTCTACTCTGATATCACTCGTCCTGGTGGCAACATGTACACCACTCGTCGCTATGCTGCTTGCATCCGCGACTTGGACTACTACTTGCGCTATTCGACTTACGCAATGCTTGCGGGTGATCCTTCCATTCTTGATGAGCGCGTGCTCAACGGTTTGAAAGAAA
Source organism: uncultured cyanobacterium (assembly GCA_963833005.1). Classification (GTDB taxonomy): domain Bacteria; phylum Cyanobacteriota; class Cyanobacteriia; order Phormidesmidales; family Phormidesmidaceae; genus Phormidesmis. The sequence continues at coordinate 682,347 of CAWHWK010000009.1, forward strand.
CTTACAACTCCTTGGGCGTTCCTGTCGGTGCAACCGTTCAGGCTATCCAAGCAATTAAAGAAGTCACTTCTAGCCTTGTCGGTGCTGACGCTGGCAAAGAAATGGGTGTCTATCTCGACTACATCTGTTCTGGCCTCAGCTAGTCAGTTGCTCATCCGGAGTCCGTTGACTATTCACAAAGATAATTTCCTACGCTTGTCTGGCTGGCCTTTTGGCTGACTTTTAAGCCGTTAATCTTATCTAAGTGAGTTTTTCAAAGTTCTCCACTCCCTATCTAGGAGTCTGGTATGAGTGTTAGAAAATTGAAGGCTTAGCAGGCACACATCTAAGACCTGAGAGGCTTCGGTTGGCTAGCATTGATGCTTATAGACTTCTAGATAGCTTTAGTTTTGGTGTTAGTCACCTGCCCAGTTTTAGATACCCCAAGATTTAGATACCCCAAAGAGGCCATTATCATGCGAATGTTTCGAGTCACTGCCTGTGTCCCTAGCCAAACCAGGATTCGAACTCAGCGCGAGCTGCAAAACACCTATTTTACTAAGCTAGTTCCTTACGACAACTGGTTTAAAGAGCAGCAGCGCATTCAAAAGATGGGCGGCACAATTGTTAAGGTAGAGCTAGCTACAGGCCGACAAGGCGCAAACACAGGGCTAGCATAGGTAATCTATCGTGCTCTCTCTAGAAGATTAAAAGCGCTGTAAAAAGCGACTTTGTGAAAAACGGCAGCACTGTTAAAATCAGCGCTGTGAAAAGTAACTTTACGTTTCGATGATATACTTTTCCAGCGCGTATAGCTTCGTGCAGCCTGCGTGTTCTTGGTAAGTCACGGCTAGCTATTTGTATGTCAGCTACGTGATAAGCGCCGATAACTGCTACTGACAAACGCTATAGAACGCAATAAAAACTAAAAGGAGCAGCGTCGAGAGTAGGCGTTGCTCCTTTTTAGTTTTCTGAGCTTAGTTTTCTGAGCTTAACTTCCTAGCTTCCGCTCCTTTTAGCGTCTGCTCTGAGCGTCAGCTGATTCTATCGCAAGCCAATCCAAGTGAAAAAGTCCTGATGCGTAAGTAGCTCCATCGCTAGCAGCGCTACAAAGCCGATCATAGCGAACCGACCGTTAATTTGCTCTGCGTAACGGGTCCATCCGAACCCAGGCTCAAGTTGAGTGCTGCTGGGTTCTACAGACTGCTGCTTCTCTGTGGATGAAGCGTCAATACTCATGCGATCGCTCGGTAAGGTAGTTCTTTATGTTTGTTCATATTACTATCAGAGAGTCTCTTGCCGCTAGTGTCAGCGAATGAAAGTATGATTAGCTCTCTGCAAGGAAAACAGTATAGACATCTCTATAAGCAAGCACAACAAAAGAGCTACAGCCCTATGAATTGTATAGGTGAATTGTATAGGTATATTCCGCTCAGTTGAGTCGTTAACCAATCCTATCTGTGTAGCTGATAAACGCTGCTAATGGAGACTATTGTTGATAGTCTATTCGCTATGTCGAATGGTCAAGCTAACAGGATGGTCGTTATTTTTATTATTTTGTGCAACTATATGTCATTGCTTCCTTGATGTGTATAGTTAGCAATGGTGAGCTGCTTTTAATGAGATTTCTTTTAAACTTTCATCTTTTGAACTTTCTTTGAACTTTCTAAGTTAGATACTAGAGGTTATGACTGACAAAAACGCGCCGCTAAAGGGGAAAGCACTGCTTCAAAAATTTAATGAGTTAGCTCATTTATCGAAAAGAGAAAGGGCGCAAGGTTGTGGCTACTATACGCTGACGAAAGATAATCAGATTAGGGCTAACCTAGCTGATTTTTATGATGCTCTTTTGGAGGCAAGAGGCATTTCGCTTAGCCCAGAAGGTGCTAAAGATGGTCGAGGGCGAGAACCCACTTATCGAGTCAGTGTTCACAAGAATGGCCAAATAGTAATCGGCTCGACTTATACCCAAGAGATGGGCCTCAAGCCAGGCGACGAGTTTGCGATCAAGCTAGGCTACAAGCATATTCGCTTGGAGCAGATGATGGATATGGGGAATGAAGTAGCAGATGAAACCATAGAGTGAGGCAATCCTTACGTTTACTGAGCTTGCCTTTTGTCTACGCTGCTCAAAGCTTAAATCATTGGTGGTTGTCGATAGCTTTTCTGTTATAAGCTTCTCTTTTCTCAATTTCCACTGCTAGCTTTCGGTCTCGGATTTTACCGTAAATCTCTGAATAATCTGCCGATTTTGCTGATGGTCAGAATCGTCACTGGATTGAGCGGTGTGAAGCGGGTAAGCGGGCCAACGGGCAGTGAGCGAGAGATGTTTGCTTGTGTGAGTTGGATTTGCCAAACTTTCGCTATTTCAGGCTGGTTGACCCAGGTAGTGACCTCGGCAAGATGCTCTAAAGTAGCCAGCGCTAATACAATCCGAGGGGTATCCCTACTGATGCTTAGCTTGCTGACGGTTAGCTTTTTATATAGCCAGTTCAATATGTTGCTCAGCTGACCGCTGCTGCCGCCAATGAAGATACGGTCTGGATGCGGCAGGTTGTCAAATGCCTCGGGTGCTTTGGCGTGAACTGTGTGGATAGGCGCGATCGCTAATCTTCTGGCATTTTCTGCGATCAACGCGGCTCCCATCGCGGTTTTTTCAATGGCATAGATACTGGCATGTGGACAGAGCCGACTAAGCTCTACGCTGATAGATCCGGTGCCTGCGCCCACATCCCAGATGGTTTGGTGATCTAACGGGGCGATCGCGCCTAAAATCAACAGCCGAATCTCCCGTTTTGTCATCAGCATGGGTCGATCCGCATAGCCTTTGAATACTGAATCTGGCAGCCCGATGAGTGGCAGGAGCGGCAGTGCTTCTGACGAAGCCTGTCTGGGCGAAGCTGTCAGTGAAGCCTCAGCCTCATCTGACTGGCGCAGCAGAACTACAACGTTTAAGGCCGCGAAAGTAGTAGAGTCGTCTGTCACCCTGTCATAGCGACGGACCTGTTCATCGCGATCGCCCAAGCTTTCACAGACCCAAAGCTGGTAGCGAATGGGTAGTTCTAGAGCTGACAGCAGGCGTGCGATCGCACCCGGTGTCAACACGCTGTCGGTGAGTACCGCAATTTTATGATCGCCCCGCTTTAAAGCATCACGCAGCAGATCTTCTCCTCGACCGTGCACACTCACTAGCGTAGCGTCCTGCCAGGGCAGCTTGAGCCGACTAAACGCTAGCTGAATAGCGCTAACCTGCGGATGGAATATAAGCTGCTCGGCGGGAAATGTAGACAGTAGCAGGCGGCCAATGCCAAAAAAGAGCGGATCGCCAGTTGCGAGGATAACGACACGAGCCTCAGGCGTAGACTCAAGATACAGTCGCAAATCCTCGAACACCTGCCCAAAGTCGCCTAGCACCCAGGTTTCTAAATCAGTACGGCTAGCCGCCTGGCCAACGGTCGTTTTGATAGCCGACCCGATGGCCTCTAGATGGCGCTGCGCCCCAATTAGCAGCGTGGCAGCCGTCACGATGTCTAACACAGGCGGTGATAGGCTTTTGGCCCCAGATAAGCCGATACCGACCACATTAATCGGCAAAGACCCACTCACGAGCGCTGCTCCCAGGACCAGATCATCAGTGCGTTCAAAATAGCTGCGGCTACTGCCGACCCCCCTTTACGCCCCTGCACTAAAATATGGGGAACTGAGAGTGCTGCTAACGCCTGCTTAGATTCCACCACATTAATGAAGCCAACTGGTGCCCCAATGACAACAGCTGGCTGCACATGCCCACTGGCAATATCTGCACAGAGTGACAGCAGCGCGGTCGGCGCGTTGCCGACTGCCACAATTGCGCCTGGATAGTCTCGAACACAGCGATACATTCCTTCTGCGCTACGCGTTTGATGCGGCAAAAGCTGTGTGGGTGCATATTGAACTGCCGCTACAATAGCAGGCTGCCAGGTGCGAGCTGCCACCGTACGAATACCCGCAGCTACCATTGAGACATCGGTAATAATGGGCGCGTCTTGGCGCAGTGCGATCGCCGCCGCCGCCATCGGCTCACCCGCGAACGTCAGCAACCGCTTAAACTCAAAATCTGCTGTAGTGTGAATAACCCGTCTCGCTACGGTGTACTCAGGCTCGGCGAAGTGATGAACGCCGACTTCTCGATCAATTTGAGCAAAGCTGGCCAGCGTAATGTCGTGCTCGGTATAAGCTGGCATCTAGGCTAGCTGCCCTCCGAGCGATAAGACTGCTCTTCTAAATACAGATCGCTCGCATCAATTTCGCCCACCATGATAGATTCGTAGCGCAAAATACCTTCTACTGTCGCTAGCTCACCCACAGTCGGCTCAGCGCGATTGGTACGCACCCACAGGCTCCCTGTCTCGTCTTGCACCTGATAAAGCCAGCCGTCTAAAAGGGTTGCCTGCTGGGTAATTGCCCCAGATATAGTGACTTCATCATCCGCTTGCTCTGGCACCAACGAGTCAATGGTGACAACCGGGCGATTTGATAGCCGAATAGCCGGTGGACGGGGTGAAGATGCCTTTAGATCGGTGGCGGGTGTCTCTACGCGCGTATCCGCTACCGTACAGCTGCTTAAGAAGCTGCCTAGAATTAATGCGCCAACAGCAATACCAGCGCCTGCTGCCTGCTTAGCGCTGGCCCAGGGCTTATTCCAACTCAAAATAGACATCTTCACCAACCGCCTTTTAATTTCTCTTTTAGCAACTTCTCTTTTAAGAATTTCTGCTCTTGAAGTTTCTATCCCTAAAACTTCTGCTTTTGAAACTTCTGTCTTTGAAACTTTCTTCCACTGCTCCGTAGTGCTTTTTTCTACACCGCTTTGGTAATCTGGTTCCAGTGCTTGTATGACAATTTGCCCTTAGTATTATGGCCCAGATTCTCAATGGAAAAGCGCTGGCAAAACAGATTCAATCAGATCGCCTTGCCGATATTCAATCATGGACACAGCAGGCAGGTCGCCCACCAGGTTTAGCCGTGTTGATGGTAGGCGACAACCCTGCTAGTGCTGCTTACGTGCGTAATAAAGAAAAAGCTTGCGCAGAAATGGGCATCGCTTCGCTGGGCAGTCACTTGCCTGCTGATGTGACACAAGCAGCCGTTGCCAAAGAAATTTTGGCGCTCAATGCAAATCAAAATGTAGACGGCATTTTAGTTCAACTCCCTTTGCCTAATCATTTAGATGCCACCAGTTTGCTTGCCCTGATCGATCCAGATAAAGATGCTGATGGCTTGCACGCGGTCAACTTGGGCCGTTTGGTCAGAGGCGAGCCAGGTCTTCAAAGCTGTACGCCCGCAGGCATTATGAGGCTGCTCGCTGCCTACAATATTTCGCTGAGTGGAAAGCGAGCCGTGATCTTGGGTCGCAGCATTTTAGTGGGCAAACCCATTGGGCTAATGCTGCTTGCGGCTAACGCAACCCCTACCTTTGCCCATTCAAAAACAGAAAACTTGCCCGAACTGACCCGCTCAGCCGATATTCTAATAGCAGCCGTTGGTGTTCCTAACCTGATTGGGGACACGATGGTGAAACCAGGAGCAACCGTCATTGATGTTGGCATTAACCGTGTAGCCCACTCAGATACTGGAAAGTCTCGTTTGGTTGGCGACGTTGATTTTGCTGCTGTGGAGCCCGTTGCGGGCGCGATCACTCCGGTCCCTGGTGGCATTGGTCCAATGACGGTTGCGATGCTGTTAGAAAATACGATTGCTAGCTATTGCGATCGCTTGCAGCTTAGCTCTAAGTCATCGGCTAGTTAACTGGTACGAGTGACCATAAACTTTTCCTATTAGCCTCTGATCCTTTCTTATTCACCGTTTCTTATCCACTGCTCCTTAATTTTACGGCTTCTTAATCCCCGTTTTTAACTTAATCCCCGTTCTCAATTTCTCCACCTCACACATTGCTCCATGGTGACTACAAATCTCGATAGCCCTAGCACCTTTGATCTCAAAAGCTACCTTCACGAGCGGCGGCTTCAGGTTGAAGCTGCTCTGGATGCGGCTTTGCCAGTGGTTTACCCTGAGAAAATTTATGAGTCTATGCGCTACTCGGTGCTGGCTGGTGGCAAAAGGCTCAGGCCTATTTTATGCTTGGCAACCTGTGAGCTGCTTGGGGCAAGAAGTGCGATCGCCATGCCAACAGCCTGCGCGCTAGAAATGGTTCATACAATGTCGCTCATCCACGATGATTTACCGGCAATGGACAACGACGACTATCGCCGAGGCAAGCTGACTAATCATAAAGTTTATGGCGAAGATGTCGCCGTTCTAGCCGGGGACGCCCTATTGACCTATGCCTTTGAACATATTGCCACTCAGACGAAGGGCGCTGAGCCCTTGAAAATACTCGACGTTGTCGCAAGGCTAGGCAAAGCAGTGGGGGCTGCGGGCTTAGTGGGTGGCCAAGTAGTGGATTTGGCCTCTGAAGGCACGGCTGTTGATGAACAGACGCTGACGTTTATCCACATGCACAAGACGGCAGCGCTGCTAGAGGTTTCAGTCACATCAGGTGCAATCTTGGCTGGCGCTGATTCATCTGCAATTGACCGGCTGACTCGCTACGCGCAGCGCATTGGGCTGGCCTTTCAAATTGTGGACGATGTGCTAGATATCACCTCAACGTCTGAGACATTAGGCAAGTCTGTAGGTAAAGATATCGCGGCTCAAAAGGCCACCTACCCTAGCCTATGGGGTCTTGAAACATCTCGACGTAAGGCCGAGCAGCTAGTCGCTGAGGCCATTGCAGAACTCCGCGACTTTGGCGAGCGGGCAAAGCCTTTAGTTGCGATCGCGCAATACATCACCGCACGCACCCATTGAACAGCATACTCAATCAATTATTGGCCGACCTTCGAATCCATGCAGGACTTTAGCGAAATTTTTCAAAACCATGTACTGTGGGTGGCCTTAGCCGCCTGTATTACAGCCCAAGCCCTTAAGCTTGTTTTCGAGTTTATTCAGCATCGCTCCATCAATCCCAGAGTACTGTTCGAAACCGGGGGCATGCCCAGTGCCCACTCAGCACTCGTGACCGCACTGGCCTGTGGCGTTGGCCAAACAATTGGCTGGAGCACGCCCGCCTTTGCAGTCACGTCTGTATTTGCGGTAATTGTCATGTACGACGCGGCAGGCGTTCGTCAGGCTGCAGGCAAACAGGCAAAGATCCTTAACCAGATTCTTGATGAGCTTTTTCAGGAAAATTCAGAATTCAACGAAGACAGATTAAAAGAGCTGTTGGGACATACCCCTGTGCAGGTAATCGTTGGGTCTGCGCTAGGTGTCGTGATTGCCTGGCTTTCAGCCCCCGCCGGATTGAACTAGCAGCTTCAAGCCTGGCTATACGCTCCAATCGGTGCTAACGAGCAACCTCAGCTGAAAGCCGTACCACCTGCTGAGCATCCACCACCACCGCTGATAGCTGGGCATCACTCAATCGTTGTAAAGTTGCACTCGCAACCGCTGCATCGGTAGTGTAGCCCGCTAACAAATAAGCACGCTGCTGATAAACCGCTAGACCCACAGGCCGGACTAGCTGGCCGACCGCTGTTGCTATTTCAGGGCGAGTGCCATAGTCCACGAGTACAGCGTAGCCAGTGCCTAATAGCATCGGTTGATAGGCGATCGCACCGCTGGTTTCACTGCCGATTTCGCTACCGACTTCACTACTGATTTCGTTACTGACAGACTGCCCCTCGGCTTGACTATTTGCTTGACTACCGGTTTGCCCAACAGGCCGGGCCACAAAGCTCTCATAACCTTTCTCTGTTGTCATGTAGCTAGCCCACGCGTTAGCCGTTTCCAAGCTCGTAAACCCGCCCGCTCGGACTAACACTTCGTCAGTGTACTGGCATATCAATACCGAACTTTCAATCGGTAAAATCGAGGCGATTTCGGCCCGCTCAGATTCGCTCTCACCTCTAACTAACAGCAAATACTCTTGTGCAGCAGGCGGCGGACAAACCGGCAGAGCAGACTGAGCCTTAGCTTGCTTTAGAGAAAGGCTAACAACTATGGGAGCCAGACAGGCCACCAACCGCAAACGACGAAAAAAAGACATGTCTATCGCAAAGAATTCAGGAGCTATAGCATTAGTCACCCGGCTTAAATATAAAACTACAGGTGAAACTATTTGCGTACTGGCGGGCTGAGTGACTCACGGCATGCGGACGTATTCGCACATCGCTATGTATATATCTGAAGTTAGGTCGTTGTTGCCAAAGAAGCCAGCGGATCGGGAACGGTAGCTGTCGGTGCTTCAAATTCGCCAATGGCAACGTACTCTAGTCGTAGCTTCAGCCAGGTCACAAACGTTTTGTCGGTAGAAACAACAGCCGCCGCAGGTTGAGGGCATTTGGCTTTGGTTGCGGCCAGCTCAGGAGCCTCTAAAAAGGCAGGCTGCTTAATGACCCAAAAATCGATTTCTCTCGCTTCGGCCTCGTAGCGACGGTAGCGTTCTTGTAAGACCTCATCAAAAGGCTCCTCTTCTAACAAAAAGCGTGCGCTAGCCGCCACGTAGTAATAAGTCGTCATTTCACACATCAACAGGATACGTATCAAGCGGCTGGCAGTAGCCGCTCTTTGAATAGAGTATCCTATGACGCTAGCCGATAAAAATTGCGTGTTAGAACCCCTTACTCTAAGCCGTTTGCTCTAGTCGGATTGACCCGGACTAGAAGTCTACGCGGTCAGAAGGCCCCGTACGCGTGAATGTGGGCGCTGCTGAATACTCGAACGGTTCTTGAACAATATCGCTTTCCTCTGCCGCCATTTGTTCGGGACTAATACTGGCCGCATTGACCAAGGCACCTAGCAGGCGAACATCATCACTGAGTTCTAGCTCCTCTAAGGCTGTTTCTAGCACTGCCTTTTCGGTGACACCAGGCCGGGCCACTAAGATCATACCATCGGTTTGAGACTCTAATAAGAGTGCATCGTCACAGCGCGTGAGCGAGGGTGTGTCTAAAATCACCATGTCGAAGCGGGTCTTGGCATCTTTTAAAAACCGCTGCATTTCGCTAGATTCTAAGATAGCCGCAGGCTGCCGCTGGGGCCCTGGAGAAGGGCAGACGTACAAGTTCTCGACCTGAGAAACCATTTGCAAACTATTGCCCACTTGGCCACCGTAGTAGCGCAGAGGTTCTAGGACTGATTGGGGATCGACGCCTAGGCCCAATATTTCGGCTTTGGATCCGGAGCGAAGATCTGCTTCAACCAAGAGTGTCCGACGTCCGGCTCTTGCAGATGCGATCGCCACATTGTACGCGCTGATGCTCTTCCCCTCTTGCGATCGGGTACTCGTTATGACAATCATCCGCGGCCCGAGTGGGCTTTCCTCCGCGCCGACTAGCCGCAGCCGACTCAACAGACGCTCATAGCTAGCGTTATATGCCGAGTTTGGCTGGACAAGCACAGGCACCGAACGAGCCGTACGGGTTTTCATCGCTGGAATCATTCCTAGCAGCGGCACCTCTTGCTCTTGTAGCAAGTTTTCTAGCTCTTCCGACGTACGTACCGTACCGTCTAGCATATCGAGCAAGTACACGACGCCGCCGCCGACAATCAGCCCCACCAGCGTACCTGCTAGCAAAACGATGATAGGCGCGGGCTTATCTGGCTCGTTTGTCACTGTAAAGGGTGGGTTCGCCACCGAGAGGCTACTCACTGTTTCAGCCGCCGCCACTTCGGCATCTACACGGCTTCCCTGCAGGCGATTGTAAAGCTCTTTACGCAGCGCCACCTGAGTCGCTAAACGCTCTCGCTCTAGCTGCTTGTTTGGCAAGCTAGAATACTGCTGGCGTAGATTTTGTGCTGACTGCGTAATCACCTGCTGCTGACTGATAATTGCCTCTCGCTGCGCATCCAAACTTACCAACTGATTTGCCAAAGCGGCCCTAGCTGGATCTAGATTCGACTGAGCGCCACTAGGAATAGGCGCAACCGTGCCGTCTCCACCTAGCACTGCTGCAGAGCGCTGACTTAGCAGCTGCTGGTAAGCTGCCAAATTATCTCGAAGCTCTACCATAACTGGGTGCTGTTCTCTTAAGCCCTGACTACTCTGAAGCGCCATTGCGGTCTCTGTCTCAGAGATTTGAACGCGCAGCTGTGCAATCAGAGGGTCCGCACTCAACGCTGAAGACGCATAGGCCTGTTGAGGATTCATTCCTAGCTGAGACTGAATGCTGCGCATCTGCGATTCAATCCCTGCCAGCGTAATCTGGTTCTCACGCAGCTGGTTTTGACTGCCAGAGATAGAGCTGAGCAAGCTGCCATCAATCGAGGCTTGAATGGCTGGCCCTTCGATCCGGTCATAGGCTTCTAGTGCCTGCTCAGCTTCGCGCAACTCTGATTCAATTTCTGGCAGACGATTATTCAAGTCTTCGGTAATCGCCCGCAGCCGATCGCGGTTCGTAATCTGACTGAGTTCGACCATGGCAGCAAACATGTCAGTCAAGACAACTTTAGTGACCTCTGGATCCTCTCCGACAACTCGAACCGTCACCCTTGATCCACTGGCTGGAGCCGAATTATCATCAGCCGCCGAAGCCACCGCAATTCTAGTGTTGTTGGCTAGCTCTTGAGGTGTGTAATTGATTCCCTTGGTCGCTAGCTGGGCAGACAGCGCTTCTAGCAAAATATCTGAAAGCAGCAAGTCTTCATTAATAATGCCAAGTCCCTGAGTTTGCACCTGGGAGGCCGTGTTTGAAAAGGCCACCAGCGGAGCATTGTCGACTAGAACGCCTTCAGAGTAGTACTCAGTAGGTGGCTTTGGCTGAAAGGCGACTACGCTGGAGGTCCCTAATATAAATAGGAAGGTAAACAGCCCCGGCCACTTATAGCGGTTTAGCGCAAGCAAATAACGTTTTAGGAAAGGGGATGCCATGATATTTCGAGGGTATCAGTTAGCGAAGAGTTAGTGAGGAAATTGCGGGAAAGAAGCTTAGCAGTTAGTTATTGTTGTTGTTAAACAGACCATCGTTGAGGAAATCGTCGAAGAAGTTAGAGAACCCGATGGCGTCTCTAAACGGTCGAGTGACGGTTTGCAGCGCAAAGGAAATGCGTCCAATTAGGTTGCGGCCTACTACAACGATATCGCTATCTTGTAGCGGTGGGTTTTGAGTGATATCGCCCAGGATTGCCGATTTAGCGTCGATACTGACGGTGACCGCACGTCCGGTTTCAGAATCGTAGCGAATAAGGGCAACATCGCCTAGATTAGCGTTATCTGGGTTCACGCCTAGTAGGGTAATGGCATCTAAAAACGAGCTGCCGTTGTTGAGATTGAGCGTACCTACGCCGCCGCGCCCGCCCGCGTAGTTCAAAAAGCGAACGTTGATAATTGGCTGCGCTAAGGTTGAGCGGGCAACTAGGAAGCTATCGTATGCGTCTAACTGACCGGGATCTAGCTCTGGAATAACCACGACATCGCCGTCTTCTAGACGGACATCAGGCAGTGGGCTGCCTTCTTTGAGCGGGGTGAACAGATCTACATCTACCGTTTCTTCAACTAGAATACCGTCTCGCCTAATCTGTCGCTGCACTTGAATAGAGCGCAAGTCAGATGTTCGCGTAGCTCCCCCAGCGGTCAGCAGTGCAGCGGCTACACTGGGGTCGGCGAGCGGATAAAATCCTGGACGCTGTACTTCTCCCAAAATCGTAACCTCAACCCCTCGCTGAGCTACTAGCGTGATGGCTACGTCTCGGTTCTCACGAATGACGACGTACTGGTTATAAACGGCTCTCAGTCGGCCTTCAGCTTCTTGCAAGGTGAGCCCTTCAAACGAGACGGTCCCTTGGAGTGGAACAACAATGTTGCCCTGTAAGTCTAGAGTTGCTTGGAAGCTGAGGTCGGGATAGCGCTGAACGCTGACGAAAATACTGTCGCCAGGGCCTAAATGGTAGTCTGCGAAGGCGGGCTCCAACCGAGCCGGGTTGACGGCTGTGCCTGGAATAACCAGTGGCTGCTCGTAGCGGGGCGGTGATACTGGTGGCAGGGTGGGAATTTGGTTCGTCCCTGTTGGTGCTGTTTGAGCCGGAATCTGAAGTGTTGGCGGAGCCTGAGACGGGCTTTCTAGCGAGTCTTCTGCCGACTCAGATGGTAGCGTTGGTAAAGTATCTTGTGCAGATGCAAGTTGAATGGATGCACTTGTTAGCAATAGCGTGACCAATAGGAGCCTAGTGGCACTAGCGAGTCTGAACGCAGAAATGAATGGTTTTGACATCTCGTCGTATCTGTCGAAACGACTGTAGACGAAACTTGCTGACCATGCGTCTGACTTAGCGTCTGACTCGAATCTCCTGACTTGGAGTGCCCGCGGATTTTGAGGTGGCTATTAGGCTGAGGGCTGAGCTGAGGGTAGCATCAGTGGGGCTGGAGAGACCTTTGTTCATAACCGCTCGGAAAAAGAAAATAGTAAAAGACAGTCGAGTTGACGGTGATTGATATGAATAGGGAAGCGTGTGAAACGTTTCTAGGCTCTAGTTTTCTGTCTTTGACTTGTTCTCAGACTCTAGCTTACGCTTCAGAAATTCGGTATTTTTCCGATGTGTCCTAAAGCAAGTGTCAAAAAAGCAAACTAAGTGTCAAAAGAACTGTCAAAAAGGTACAGAAGAAGGGCTTAAAAAGCCTTTTAGCTAAGTCAAAAAAAGCCTTTATTTATAAAGCTAAGAGACCTTTTTTATTAAGCTAAGAAGATTTTCTTGCAAGCTAAAAACCTTAAGTAAGGTAAAGACTAGAATGCAGCTTTTAGCCACTGTAGCCTACCGGGCCATCTAAAGATAATGTCAAAAAACGAACATCAGAACATCTTCATCGCATTCCTATTATCATGACAAGATATTTAAAGAACATCGAAATCCTACGGAATTTACGATGCGCGTATTTGATCTAGCGGGGATGGATGTACGGACAGCTTCTGTATAAATACCGTTTGCAGCAGCTCAGCTTGAACGGATTGACCCAACGCAACGGCCATCTCCTGGTGCGGGATAATGTCACTCAAAGGGTCAATGGGTAGCCATATGCTGACGGCCACCCAAGGCATTCTTTGACGGTGTCGCCACTGAGCGTTCTGGTCGGCCCAGAACCACCAGGCGGGTGAAGCACTCCCACCAATAGGACTGGCGTACCATTGTAAAATGGCATACGTTTGATCCTTATTCCATGCACGGAAGTAATCGGTGCTAATCCGGACGGTTTTGCTCAAATTATCACTATTATCTGATTTTTTTTGAGTTATTTCGAAAGGCAGCGACTGATGAGAATCAGTTTGCCACTGCTGAGAGCCTTTGAGATCTAACCACTCAACCTCTGGCTGATCGGCTTCCCATACCTGTGGGCGCAACAGGAGAAAAATAGTTGAAGGTGAGGCGGCTGCAAAGGGGCTTTCGTCAGCTGCCGAGAGCTGCTGAATTGACCAGGTGTGTCCACCAATTTTGGTTTTTATCTGCTCTTGGCTTAGCCAACCAGGCAGCGTGATGCCTTGGTCGCGAATAGCCTGTAGCGCTGGTTGGTTAGGAACTTTTAGGGGGGTTGCCCAGGGCCAGCTAGAGAGATAGTGCGGGACGGCACTGATGGCAACAAAGAGGGCCAAGATCGCAATGACAATGAGCGTTGCGATGGACTTTTTGGTCACGGTTGTAGAGCGCAGGTAGGAAGACACGAATTTAGCATGCCTGCTTTTGGCAAGTGCGTGAGGGGAACAGGGGCGATCGCATAGTGGTTTGAGTTAATAGCCTGAGCTGAAAATCGCCCTAAAAGTAGTCTTGGTGGGAGCGGTTGGACGCAGGAGCCTGCGTAGGCATGTCTCTGCTTGTTTTCGCACCGCTGACTGCTAAGCTCATCGGCACATAGCGTTCTAGTAATCGAATGAGAACGATTAGCATACCGAGCATCGCTGCGGAATACAGATCGCCGCCCCAGCTATCGTGCAGCCACTCGAAGGCTTGAGTCATCTGGGCCCCGTGGAAAAAGGTAAGGATTGCGTTGCGAATAATGTTGCCGATCACGCTGATGCCGATGATGCCGGTGAAAAAAAGACTTGTTCTGAGCCGAGACCGGTTAAGTCCTGTCCAGTAGGTCAAAATTAGACCCATGTACAGACTGGTGAACAGCATTTTGAGCCCGGCGCAGTGAGGGGCTACTTCGACTAGCTGATCGTTTACATAGAGATAAATGCCGTCTACATAGACGTTGACATCGAACTGCTGCAGAATAAATCCAGCGACAGCCGCGATAAAGCTTTGCAAGGGGAGAACATAGGGTTCTATTAGGTATGGCAACTGGGTCGGGGTCGCCAACAACACCAGCACCCACGGAAACGCATAGAGCCGAAATCCTTTGCCACCTTTGAGCGCTAGCAGCAGCCCTGCTAGCAGTAGGGGAAAAGAGAGGTTCATCGCGTCTAGTAGCCCGCTGCTATAGAAAACGATCGCCAGAAACATCAGTGGCCAAGCAAGCCAGTGCGTTTGATTAGGTAGTTTTTGCCACCGAGCCCACGACTCCCACACCAGATAAGCCGCGAAAGGAATGCCGAGCAGCCCGTGACTAAAGTATTCGTGCTGGATACTGATGGATTTGTTCAACCAGCCATCTACCCAGTGCCATAGCAGCGGTATATAAAGGATCGCGACTAAGCCCAGAATGATGCCTTCAAGCGGGAGCTTACTGAATGGGGACCGAGGTCTGGTCTTGGAGGTCAACATAAAATTAATCTACCGTAAGGGCTGGTTTGACTGGCTCGGCGCTTACGACTGCGGCGATCGCACTCACAATTCGATCAATCTGATGGGTCGTGAGGCCAGGATACATGGGCAAAGACAAAATTTCTTGACTGAGGGTTTCGGCCTGGGGAAAGTCGCCAGAGCGATGACCGAGTGACTTGAAAGCGGGCTGAAGGTGACAGGGGATAGGATAGTGAATGCCGGTTTGGATGCCTTGCGCATTGAGTTCTAACTGCAAAACGGTTCTATCAATCGGGCAGTCGGCGGTAATGCGAATAACGTAGAGATGATAAACGTGGCCTGTGCCGCTGACGTTTTTGACCGGGCATAGCCCTTTTTTGGCCAATGGCTGGAGCGCTTGGTCGTAGTAGGCCGCTAAGCGGTTGCGATCGCGATTCCAATCTTTTAGATGCGGCAGCTTTAGCTGTAGGACCTTGGCTTGTAGCGTATCTAACCGGCTATTTACCCCGCCTGGATCGGTGTGAAAGTACTTGCGGGTGGCACCGTAGTTACGCAGCGATCGCACCGTTTGGGCAACCATTTCTTCTGGTGTTACAAACATACCGCCATCGCCTAGCGCACCTAGATTCTTACTGGGGTAAAAGCTAAAGGCCGCGCCTAGACCGAGTGAGCCCGCAATATATCCCTCACGCTCAGCCAGGTGGGCCTGGGCTGCATCTTCAAAAATGATCAGCTGATGCCGTTGAGCCAAAGCATGTAGCCCAGTCGGTGAGACCATTTGGCCATAGAGGTGAACGGGTATGATGGCGCGAGTTCTGGCCGTGATTGCGGCTTCGATAGCGGCGAGATCAATTAAGGCCGTTTCAACCTCGCAGTCTACAAAGACAGGGGTCGCACCAGTTCGGACAACGCCGATCAAGGTGGCGATAAAGGTGTTGGCTGGCAAGATAACTTCATCGCCCGCACAGATGCCACAGGCCCGCAGACCCAGGGCGATCGCATCTGTACCGCAGCCAACGCCAACCCCGTACCCAGTCTGACAGGCCCCAGCGAAGGCGATTTCAAAATCAGCAACCGCTTGACCCAATACATAATCTCCCTTACTCAGGATGCTTTCGACCGCTGCCAAAATGTCTGACTGAATTGGATGATGCTGCCAGGAAAGATCGACAAAAGGCACGGACTGAGCGGGCAACGAGAAGGAATCCATAAGCGGGCGTAAAGAAAAAAAGTCAACTTTGAAGCGCTTACACCTATCATTCACACCTACCACTGGCGACTAGCAGCTAGAAACCGGCCATTGGTAACTGGCCGCTAGCCTCTATTGGCTTGTACGCTTGTACTTAGATGCTTGGATTCAAATTGCTGAGGGTTTCCCAGTGCTATTTGTACCAGAGCCATTCATACCAGTGCCATTCGTTTTCCAAGTCGTTTATGGTAAAAGCTTGCTGACAATGGCTCACCATATCAGTGTGGCTTGATTTATTCGTAAGTATCTTGGCTGAGGATGAATTCTCTGTAAAACTTGCCTCAAGCTTGCCTCAAGCTTGCCTAAATTGCTTCAACAGGTTTTGATTAGATAGCTCAATAGTGCCCGCTTCGCACAAAACTCGTTACAGCTATTTGCATAAGATTTCCGAGAAGATTTGCAGAAATTTCATATAGTCGCTCTATCAGCGCTTGGCATCAATGGACTTTCAAACGGCATATCAAGAGCTTGCCACCCAGACTCTTCCTCAATACGAAACAGAGACAACCTTTTTAGGGCGACTGCGTCAAGGCTATCCGCCTGTCCCTGGGCAAGTAACCTCGCTGTTGCTAGCCCTAAAGGTTATTCACGATGGTTTGCACCAGGCAAAAGTCCTAGATCGCGAGCTGGCCCATGCGTTGTTTTTGCTAACTTATGAGAGCCGAAACCTGTTTGAATCGGGCCGGGCTGCGCAGGTAAACTGGCCGCCAATGCTAGACGAAGATCTAGAGAGAATTGCGATCGCGGCCTACAAAATATTTATCGACGCGCCGCTAGAGAGCAACTAGCTATTTATTTAACTTAACAGTCGAAATAGTCGAATTTAGTCGCCAAATCTAGTAGCCAACCGGACAGCTTGCCACTAGAGTACAAAGAACCAAAAAGAAGCGCAGCACTCTACCTATGGCATCGCCTTCGGAACTTGAGAGCAGATCTCGATTGATACTGGGCCTAGGTCTGCTAAGCCTAGGGCTGGTCTGGCTGCTAAAACTGCTGTGGCCAGTGCTGATACTGTTCGGTATGAGCCTTGGCGGCTATTGGCTATGGCGGCAGCAGCACCGCAAATATCGCGCCTATCAGCGTCGGCAAAATAGACTGAGCGAAAAGTTTTGTCACCTGCTACAGCAGCGTCAAGGCCGAGTCAGCGCCCTAGAGTTTGCTATGCACACTCGTCTCAACAGCCGAGAATCTCAGCGCTATCTGCACTCACAGGCCCAAGCTTTTAATGCTTTTTTTGAAAGAACGGTGCACGGCGACATCGTATACATCTTTGATCTAGCAGTCGTTTTTAGCTTAGCGCCAGCCTTAGCGCCGCCCGCATACGCCCCGCTACGCCAACAGCCCGCAACCCCAGCAGAGATCGCTTGGGCATACGCCGAACAATCTAGGAAAACTCGGCCCAAGCTAACTGCTCGTTCGGCCCATCGTCAGAACACTGCGCCTGTAGACAGCGAAGCTCTGCCAACCGTTCGCGGCAGGGCTGCTAATACGCATAAAGGTATTGTGACGATAGACGTGGCTGCGGTAAATGAGTAATGAGACCGGGTATTTGCTGTGAACAAACAAGAAGACCAATCAAAAAGCCAATAAGAACATCGCTACAAAAACAGCCCTTTTGAACATGATTTTAAAAAGGGGCTTTACAAAGCGACCTTAGTTATTGAGCATAGGAAAGGTTTTAAGGACACAGTAATAGGAGCAACGAGCCGTGGAAAAGAGTTTTATTATGATCAAGCCCGATGGCGTACAGCGGGGTTTGGTAGGAGATATTATCAGTCGCTTTGAGACTAAGGGCTTTCTGCTAGTGGGCCTAAAGCAAATGGCCGTTTCGCGTGAGCTAGCAGAGTCTCATTACGCTGTACACAAGGAGCGACCTTTCTTTAGTGGTCTCGTGGAGTACATTATTTCAGCGCCTGTGGTGGCAATGGTTTGGGAAGGTGACGGCGTGATTGCTTCTGCGCGTAAGCTGATTGGCGCGACTAATCCTTTAGATGCTGAACCAGGCACTATCCGGGGCGACTACGGCATCACGATTGGGCGAAACCTGATTCATGGATCTGATGCGACTGAAACAGCAGAAAGCGAAATTAAGCTGTGGTTTGGTAGTGAGCTTTGCCAGTGGGAATCAGCGATGAAGCCTTGGCTGTATGAGTAGATAGAACTAGCCGTCGCTAGCGTTAGCTGCATTTTTGCGCTGGCTACGGCTAATAGAGAAAGCACTCAATCCTGAAAAAAATAAGCATAGAAGAATAAGTATAGGAAAATAAACATAGGAAAAAATAAGCCCCTCACCTGTTGATTTTGCAGGTGAGGGGCTTTTAGATAGCGGAGATAATCGCTAGGAGCACTATCAGCTATATGTTTGCTCTGGCTATCTACATGTTTGCTCTGGCATCTTTGACAGCGGCCATGAAGGCAATGACACCCGCTGGAATGCTCAAAGCCAAGATGATAGCCGTCGGTGCGGTGCCCCAGTCTGGATTGCCGGAGGAAAGTTCAAACATGGAGCCGACTGCTGCGATCGCTGTCAAACAAGCTATTCCTAAATACGCGCCGCTCTTAGGGGTCATCATAGATTTGCTCCAGTGGTTTTATACGTTTTTAGATAGTTTTGAGCGATGCTTCAAAAGGCTAAGCAGTGAAAGGCTAAGCAGTGAAAGGCTAGCTGATTTTTTGACTGATTCGCTTCACGTCTTTTACCTTGAATCCGTTTTTGTCGAGTTCTTGGGTAAGTGCGATCGCATTTTCCACTCGGTCAACAAACATGACGCCGTTGAGATGGTCCATTTCATGCTGAATCACCCTAGCGACCAAGTCATCGGTTTTTAGCTTGCGCGGGCGACCCGACTCATCTTTGTAGCTTATTTCTATTGCCGCCGGACGAACCACATCTAAATAAACGCCAGGAATGCTCAAACAGCCTTCTTGTCCCATCGCCAGCTCTTTGCTAACGCTGATTATCTTGGGGTTAATCAGCACCAGAGGCGGGGTCGAGGCCTCTTCGGGGTCTGCGTCAACAACCAGTAGCTGCTTATTAACACCTACCTGCGGTGCCGCTAGGCCAATGCCATCTTCGCTGTACATGGTTTGCAGCATTTTACGAACCAAATCACGCAGCGCGTCATCGACTTTGGCAACGCGCTTAGCGGGCTGACGTAAGATGCGATCGCCTAAATAGTGAATAGAAAGAGGTGGTTTTTTGAGTTTTTTCTTTTCAACTTCAATAACTGCGGACATGGGTTCTAGAAATAAAAAGCAGTAAGCAATGGATCACTATTGTAACAACTCAGACCGACTTCGATAAAGCCAATTGAACCTGCGGTCCTCTGTCACGGCTTACTCTACCTAGCTGGCTGGCTGCCGCCTAGCTGAAAAAATGGGATAAATCTCACGAATAGCTGCATCAATTTTGCTTGATTCGGGAATCCTAATGGCACTTTCACTATCCTGACAACCTGACTAATCTATCTGCGCGCTACTTCACTAAAGGCTCTACGCGAAGGCTCTGTGCAAAGGCTCTGTGCAGAGGCTCTGTGCAAAGGCCCAAGGTAAAGGCAACGGCAGTAGAGCTTGGGTCATGACTGACAACTGTGCTGAAATCTTTTTTCAAGACAGACTATTTACTGCTCGAAACCTTGCGAGGGCTGCGGCGCGGGGGCTGGATGAACTGGGCAGCTATCAGCACGATGACAGTACTGCTGTTTTTATTTGGCACTAGCTTGCAGGTGAGCTGGCAGGTAGAAGGTCTGCTGAATCAATTCGGCTCTCAGCTGGTAATTTCTACCTACCTAGAGAGTGGCGTCGATGCGGGCAGTCTAATTACGCAGGTGCAACGGCTACCGGGTGTTGTCGATGTTGTCTCTGTTAGTAAAGAGCAGGCTTGGTCTCAGCTCAGCGCTGATTTGGGGCTATCTGATATTTCGAGTGCGGCAGCGCAGCTCAAAGGTAATCCGCTGGTCGATGAGCTGAAGGTAAAAGCGAGAGACGCAGAGCAGGTGCCACAGTTAGCAGACACGCTGAAAAATATGGCAGGCGTGAATGATGTGCTTTACGTCGGTGAAGTGATTCAGCAGCTGCGCGAGCTTAATGAAGGCTTGCGCTGGGTGAGTGTGGCAATGGTCAGCCTGCTGAGCATGACAGCGATCGCGGTGGTGACAACGACGATTCGGCTAATTGCGATCGCCCGTCGCCAAGAAATAGAAGTGATGCAGCTTGTGGGTGCAACCCGGCTATGGATTTATTTGCCTTTCTTGCTACAGGGTGCTGCCTTTGGCCTCGTCGGTGCAGGGGGCTCTTGGGGGTTGCTACTGGCAATTCAAAAGGGCTTAAAATCGTTGGCGACTAGCCAACAGCCCGCCTTCATCGAATTCTTAGTCAACGGCCTTCAGCTTACGGCCCAGCAGTGGATTTTACTTCCCTTCACCCTGCTGGCGCTAGGCACTACTCTGGGGCTTCTGGGCAGTTTGCTGGCTGTCAAAAAAGTTGCGGCTGTTAAGCATTCGTAAGAAGCGTTGATTTGTTCCTGACGCGTAAAAATAAACGCACTAAAAAGCTAGCTAAACTGACAAGTCAACCAAATCAACCAGCTCAAAAACTGCAAAAAATCTCTGACTGCTTTAGGCTCGCGCTTAATGACAGTCAGAGATTTTTTGCAGACAGTTCTTTAAAGCTAATTCTTCAAAACTAACTTTCTAAAACAGAAACTTTCTAAAACAGAGGTTGCTTAGTAGGCAAGGCCCATGCTTCGAGTTGTCTCAGCACCTAGATAAACGCGAATACTCAAGAAGTCAGTAGGACAAGCGGTTTCACAGCGCTTGCAGCCGACGCAGTCTTCAGTACGAGGAGACGCAGCGATTTGGCCCGCTTTGCAGCCGTCCCAAGGCACCATTTCCAAAACATCGGTAGGACAAGCTCTGACGCACTGGGTGCAGCCAATACAAGTGTCGTAGATTTTAACTGAATGGGACATGAAGTATAGACTCCAAAATTATTATTATTGCAATATCGCCAGTCGCCACCGGCTGACTTGACTAGCTAACTCGTCTGACTATCTCTGTTGGCCAACGCTCTGTCCAGCTTTTGGCCTAGCTTTTGGTCCAGCTTTTGCCAAGACTCATACCAATCGAGTGCTTGATAGCTTCATATAAAGACATATGAAAGCCAAACGAAAAAGCCGAAGAAAGCCAAGCAAATAGGCAAATGACTTGCGAGCAAGGGTTCTCCAACCCATGTGCAGTGTATCTTGCAGTCGCGAGCGATTCATTAACTATGTGGGTAAAAATTTATGGAACGTAATATTCTTCCGAGTGTATTTGATTAGAGCGTATTTGATTGGACGGGGATTAGACGGGTCGCTCCGGGAGAGTCACGCTTTCCTATAAGATAATGAAGCTTAAATCACAAAGTCTTTTTTAGGTGTAGCCATCACGCTCGTTCTTGACAACTTTCGTTTTTGACGACTTTCGTTTTTGTTCGTCTTTGTCAGTGTGTTCTTGAAGAGCTTTGTTTTGGCGGTAGTGCCTGAGAAATTCAGAGATTTGAGTTAAGTTTTTGCGCTTTTTGACGCTGTTTGAAGGTAAGTACAGTAATGAGTGACGACATTTTAGGAAAAGTTCAGAAAATTGTTTCTGAGCAGCTTGGTGTAGATGAAGCAGAAGTGAAGCCCAGTGCTAACTTCGCGAATGATTTGGGTGCTGACTCTTTGGATACGGTCGAGCTAGTGATGGCGCTAGAGGAAGAATTCGACATTGAGATTCCGGATGAAGCGGCTGAGAGCATCAGTACTGTTCAATCAGCCGTTGATTTTATTAAGTCAAAGGCAGCCTAGACAGGCGTGAGCGAGTGCGAGTAGTAGGACTGCTATCAGCCCTGTTACTCGTTTGCCTGTCCTTGATGCTGTCTCTTGGCAGCGTGCCCTTTGGCAATGTAATACGCCCCTTAAAACCATGGCCTCCGAAGAAAAACAAGTGGACGAAAATCAGCTATCTAAGAAGCGAGTTGTCATTACTGGTATGGGCGCAATTACGCCTATTGGCAATACCCTGACAGACTACTGGCAGGGGCTGATGAGTGGCAAAAATGGCATTGGCTTAGTAACCGCTTTCGACGCGTCTCAGCACGCCAGCCAAATCGCAGGCGAAGTGAAGGGATTCGATCCGCTTGATTATATGGACCGGAAGGATGCCAAGCGGGCAGCGCGGTTTGCTCATTTTGCGATCGCAGCAAGCAAGCAAGCGCTCGCTGACGCCAACCTCAAAATTACCGATCTCAACGCTGAGCAAATCGGCGTCATGATCGGTACGGGGGTAGGCGGCATCCAGGTGATGGAAGACCAGCAAGAGGTGTATCTCACTCGTGGGCCCAGTCGCTGTAGCCCCTTCATGGTGCCGATGATGATCGCCAACATGGCAGCGGGCCTCACCGCTATCCAAACCGGTGCCAAAGGGCCCAACTCTTGCCCTGTGACCGCTTGCGCAGCAGGCTCTAACGCGATTGGAGATGCCTTTCGTCTGGTGCAAGGTGGCTACGCTCAGGCGATGATCTGTGGCGGCACTGAATCAGCTGTGACGCCACTGACCTTCGCTGGATTTTCGTCGGCACGGGCCATGTCCACTCGCAACGATGACCCAACCCATGCCAGTCGCCCCTTCGACAAAGCTAGAGATGGCTTCGTACTGGGCGAAGGCAGCGGCATTTTAATTTTAGAAGAGCTAGAGCACGCGCTGAGTCGAGGTGCTCGTATCTATGCTGAAATCGTAGGCTACGGCATGAGCTGCGACGCGTACCATATGACGAGCCTAGCACCTGGCGGCGAAGGGGCCATTCGCGCCATTCGCCTAGCGCTAAAAGACGGTGGCATTCCCCCTGAAGCGGTGAGCTATATCAATGCTCATGGTACTAGCACGCCTGTCAACGACCCCAACGAGACCGCTGCTATTAAAGCAGTCCTTGGCAAGCACGCGTACAGCGTTGCGATCAGCTCTACAAAGAGTATGACGGGTCACCTGCTGGGCGGCTCTGGTGGAATAGAAGGCGTCGCGGCTGTCATGGCTGTTGCCAATGATAAAATACCGCCCACTATCAACTTAGAAAATCCAGATCCAGCCTGCGATCTAGACTACGTTGCTACTAACAGCCGCGCGAAAACAGTCAACGTTGCCCTTTCCAATTCGTTTGGGTTTGGTGGGCACAACGTCACCCTTGCCTTTAAGAAATATCAGTAGAAAAGATATCAGTAGAGAAAAGGTATCAGTACAAAAAGCCGAGAATCTCGCAAAAATCTCAGCAAGCGTTGATGTAAGAATGACAAGAGCCGCAAACATAGCCTCTATAAACGGTCGTAGAGGCTACAGATTCATCGGTATAATGACAACACCAATTTTCTTAAACATTTGTTTAGGATTTCACCTTCTCTATTAACGCTGTTTTACCCCAAGAAAAAGTTTATGGCTGTCGCAACTCAATCACTCGAAACGCTTTGTATCAATTCCATTAGATTTCTGGCCATTGATGCCGTGAACAAGTCGAAGTCGGGTCATCCTGGCTTGCCAATGGGCGCGGCTCCCATGTCTTTTGTGCTGTGGGACAAATTTATTCGCCATAACCCGAAAAATCCAAAGTGGTTTAACCGCGATAGATTCGTGCTTTCGGCTGGCCACGGCTGCTTGTTACAGTACGCCATGCTCTATCTAACGGGTTATGACAGCGTCAGTATTGACGACATTAAGCAGTTTCGGCAGTGGGGCTCTACGACGCCTGGGCACCCTGAGAACTTTGAGACGCCAGGTATTGAAGTGACGACTGGTCCTCTGGGGCAGGGCATATGCAATGCGGTTGGCCTAGCGATGGCCGAGGCGCATTTAGCGGCTAAGTTCAACAAGCCCGATTGTACTGTGGTAGATCACTATACCTACACTATTATGGGCGACGGCTGTAATATGGAGGGCATTTCGGGCGAGGCGTGCTCTTTGGCGGGTCACCTGGGCCTTGGTAAGCTGATTGCCCTTTACGATGACAACCACATTTCGATTGACGGCTCAACGGATATTGCCTTCACCGAAGATGTGAGCAAGCGCTTTGAAGCATACGGCTGGCATGTGCTGCATGTAGAAGACGGCAATACTGACTTGGGTGGGATTGAAAGTGCGATCGCTGAAGCGAAAAAAGTCACCGACAAGCCCACGATGATCAAAATTACGACCACCATTGGCTACGGTTCACCCAACCGTGCAGGCACTGGCGGCATCCACGGCGCTATGCTAGGCGACGAAGAAACTGAAGCAACGCGCGAGAACCTCGACTGGAAGTACGACCACTTTGAGATTCCAGAAGATGCCCTCAACCGCTACCGTCAGGCAGTTGAGAAAGGGGCCAGCGCTGAAGCGGAATGGCAAGAAACAATGGCCACTTATCGCACTCAGTATGCGTCAGAAGCGCAAGAGTTTGAGCGGCTGCTTTCAGGCAAACTGCCTGATGGCTGGGAAAATGCACTACCCAAATACACGCCTGACGACAAAGCACTAGCCACTCGCAAAAATTCTGAAAAGACACTCAACGCCCTAGCGCCAGTTATTCCTGAGCTAATCGGCGGCTCGGCTGATCTTACGCACTCCAACTTGACCGAGTTAGAAATCTCTGGCGACTATCAAAAAGGTGCGTACGAAAACCGCAACATTCACTTTGGCGTACGCGAACATGGCATGGGCGCTATCTGTAACGGTATTGCCTTGCACGGCGGTGGACTAATTCCTTACTGCGCCACTTTCTTAGTCTTTACTGACTATATGCGCGGTGCTATTCGTCTTTCTGCCCTTTCTGAAGCAGGCGTTATCTACGTCATGACCCACGACTCTATTGGTTTGGGTGAAGACGGCCCTACTCACCAGCCAGTAGAAACGGTCGCCTCCTTACGGGCAATTCCTAACCTGTACGTTATTCGCCCCGCAGACGGCAACGAAACCTCTGGCGCGTACAAAATTGCTGTGAACAAGCGCCAGGCTCCCACGCTGATGTGCTTCTCCCGCCAAGGCTTGCGAAATCTACCTGGATCTTCGATTGATGCAGTCGCTAAAGGCGCGTACATTATGTCTGACTCTGACGGCACGCCTGATCTGATCTTGATTGGTACGGGTAGTGAAGTTCAGCTTTGCGAAGATGCGGCTGAAAAGCTACGTGCTGACGGCAAGAAAGTTCGCGTAGTTTCTATGCCCTGCTGGAAGCTGTACGAAGAGCAAGATGCAGCTTATAAGGAGTCCGTACTGCCAAAAGCTGTGAAAAAGCGCCTAGTGGTAGAAGCGATGAGTAGCTTTGGCTGGGCCAAGTACTACGGCGACGAAGGCGACATGATTGCGGTTGACACCTTTGGTGCTTCGGCTCCAGGTGGAGTGGTGATGGAGAAGTTTGGCTACACCATTGATAACGTGGTATCGCGTGCCAATGCACTGCTGAGCTAGTCTTCAAACAGAAACAAACTTAATACGCTCAGACAGAAAAAGGGAAAGAATTCAAAACGTTCTTCCCCTTTTTCTGTCTGGAAACTGAAAACAGTTTCGATATTTCTTGATATCAATATTTTTTATGGAAAAACAGACAACAGAAGTATTGATATCGAGAAATATTATATGAGTTCTTTAGAGTCGTGGCCAGTCAACGAATTATTAGACGTATTAGACGTAATTAAAAATAAGATCAGTGAAGCTGACTACATATCAGAAGGACAGAAAACTTCACTCTACGAAATTATAGACAGCCTTGTAGAAGACTCACGATGAGGGGAAATTCTACCCAAATTACTGTGAAGCTCTCTCTATAGCTGCGTCCAGCATCCTTTCCAGGTAGTTGGATTGATGATTATCCAAATCTACCTAGTCCCGTTTTTCTTTTATGTGATTCAAAACGAAGACGTATGGCTTGGGAGACCCTGACAGTTTCTTCTCTATGGCACTGTATATATTTTCCTTCTTTGGGCCACCTCGTACCAATAAAGAAGATACCCAATCTAGAAGAAGCGAAACTTCCCTTAAGAACTGTCTCCTCTTGAGGAAAGGTATCTGTTTGGGATAAGCCTTGAACAATGAGCGAGCAGACTCTTTACTCCACTCCATTTGCTTGCTCAGGATGTAGTTGCAGCAATTCTCATTATGAGGTCAGCTAGTGTCATCGGGCACCTCAAGCTCAAGCCCTTTGTATAAGCCATCTTTCGCTGATGGGCTAGAAACGACGGGTTTAAGTAAAGAACACGCTGAAGGCACTCAGCCCAGCATCCAACATCGCATAGCGAGTGTTCTGGCCTGTACGCTTGTCCGGTAACGATGACAGCGTCGCTCGAAATGAATCTACTACCGGGGCAAAGCTGCCTTGCATTATTGAGCTAAGCCTTATGCCACTTCTCCACAATAGTCTGACAGCAGACGATTGAATCAGTATTCCTCATAATGAGAACTGCTGGCTTTTTGACTAAGCGAAAGCGGCTAAAGCAGGATCGGCAGCGGCAGCGGCTTAAAGAGGTATCGGCAGAGAAAGTGACCAAAAGGGCCGCAGAGGAACCGCTTTTCATCAGACAAGTCTCATCCCATAATTGCAAGAAACCTGGGAACTCAATAGGGCAACCGCATACTCGCCAAAGCAGGATACTGGATGAATAGCGTCATTCTGGTATCTAGCAATGAGTTCTTCAAACCTACCATCAAGCTCTCTGCTAAAGCATTTTGAAACCCTAGAAGACCCACGCACAGAGTACTTTATAGAGCATCGGCTGCTAGACATTGTGGCCCTGACCATTTGCGCAGTCGTCTGTGGAGCCGAAGGCTGGGAAGACATCGAAGCCTACGGACGCAGCAAGCTTGAGTGGCTAGAGACGTTTCTAGAACTCCCCAACGGTATCCCATCGCACGATACGATCAGCCGCGTGTTCGCCCGACTAGAGCCATCCAAGCTACAGGAATGCTTCGTCAGCTGGGTCAAAGCGGTAGCGCAGCTTAGCGAAGGCGAAGTGATTGCGATTGACGGCAAGAGCGTTCGCCATTCCTATGACAAGGGCAAAGGCCCAAGCGCTATTCACATGGTTAGTGCTTGGGCCAGCGAGAATCGGTTAGCCCTCGGTCAAGTCAAGGTAGCTGACAAGTCGAATGAGATTACAGCCATTCCACAGCTACTCGACATCCTAGATATTCAAGGATGCATCGTGACGATTGACGCGATGGGTGCGCAAAAAGAGATTGCCAAACAAATTACCGAGCAAGGCGCAGACTACGTTTCAGTCTCAAGGGCAATCAAGGCAACTTGCACGAGGATGTGCAACAGCTGTTTGACTGGGCGATCAAAACCGACTTCAAAGACATTGAGCACGAAGTCTACCAGACGATTGAGAAGGGGCATGGACGCCTTGAGAAGCGGCGCTACTATCTGCTGGGCAATGTCGAACATCTGGTCGATGCGCACCAGTGGGTAGGGCTCAAACGGGTCGGCATGATTGAGTCAGAGCGGCACATCAAGGACAAGCCGACCACAACCGAAAGACGCTACTATCTGACGAGCTTAAACGGTGGCGTTGAGCGCTTCGCCCGAGCCAGTCGAGGGCACTGGGGCATAGAGAACAGATTGCACTGGAGCCTTGATGTTGTCTTTCGCGAAGATGACTCTCGTATTCGTAGTGACCATGCTCCTGAGAACATGACGCTCATTCGTAAGATTGCGCTCAATCTGCTGTCGAAAGAATCCTCGAAGGGCAGCAAGAAGAGAAAGCGGCTCAAAGCCGGATGGGACAACGACTTCCTGATTCAAGTCCTGCTCTCTTGAGTATGCGGTTGCCCTAGGAACTCAAGAAAATCGTGGCAAAGTGCGCGTTAATGCCGTATTGTTATAAATCGATGTAACACATTTTGCGGATGTGGTGGAATTGGTAGACACGCACGCTTGAGGGGCGTGTGGCTCACGCCTTGCGAGTTCGAGTCTCGCCATCCGCATATTATTTTGAGTTTTGAATAGGCTACCTTTTGGCGACTTGGCTAACGAGCAAAAGCTGAGGATGGGTTCTACGTAAGTTCTTCGTTATGATGAAGCTACAAACGTAAACTTTTGTGAATCCTTTTGTGAGTGTTTTGGCTTCAGTTTCTTCTGTCATTCCGCTTTCTCAACCTGCTAGCTGGCATGCTTTGCAACCTCTTTGGCGGGGCGATAAACGGGTCGTGCAGCAGGGTTTGCCTCACGATCAGCTATCGCCCGCTTGGCAAATTTTGATGCTAGGAGATGGGTCGCCAACGCGTCATTTACAGTTACTGACACGCGAGCCGACTGAGGTTGATGTCATTGATATGTCGCCTGTAAGCATGGCGGGAGACGCGGCACCCTCGCCAATAGCAAAAGTGCCAGGGCCTCATTTGCGTCGGCAGGTTTGGCTACGAACGGCATCAGGGCAGCGACTAGCCTATGCTACGTCTTGGTGGGAAGCAAGTCATGTTGATGAGTATTTAGAGAACAGAGATCTGCCGATTTGGGCTAGCCTGGCTAAGCTTCGCACAGAGCTATACCGAGATATTCAAGGCATTGAGTTTGGGCAGTCTGCGGCTTTAGAAACAGCGTTTGAGCAAAAGGGGCCTTTCTGGGGGCGTCACTATTTGTTTTGGCATCACGGGAAACCGCTTACGCTGATTTATGAGGTTTTTTCTCCGTACCTTATTCAATACTTGGGCCCAATGGGTTCTGAATGCCGCTAGGGTCGATAGGATTTAGGCGACAGAATTTAGTCAGTGGAATTTAGTCAGCGAAATTTAGGCGATGGAGCTTGAGCCTTGGGCAGAGCTTCGCTTTGGCAAAACTTGGCTTATCGCGGTCTGGGTTTCGAGGCATTAGGCTGAGTAGAGTCTAGCCAAATCTGAGCGCGAACCGGACCGTAATGTTCTCTGAGCGATCGCTCTACCTTTTCGCCAATACTGCTGGCAATAACCATATATTCGGGGTGAAGCGCAATATGCAGTTCAATCCATACCTGCCGACCCACCATTCCTCTCGACAGAATGCGGGTGCAGCGGGTAACCCCTTCGGTTTGGCACACGACCTGGGTGATTGCTTCAGGTGCGATCGCCGTTGGCTTTAATAGCATCGGCAGCTGCTGGTGCAGCATCTTCCACAGGCTGCGGCTCGCCCAAAACACCCAGACAGTCGCCAGCGCTGGATCTAGCCAGCGGTAGCCTTGTGAAATCAAACCTAATCCTAACAGCAACAGCCCACTTAACCAGGCGCTGCTCAAAATATGCTCAGCATTGAGCCTTAGCGCCAGACTGCTGTTGAACTTACTCTGCTTGTTGGCAAACCATGCGGCGCTAGCTAGCGCTATCATCACCACCGCTATTAGCAAAATCAACGTAGCTGTTATCGAAACAGGAAAAGCGCCCTGTCTCGTTTGAAAAAAGGTTTTCACCTGGTCTAAGGCAATCAACAAAATAGAGATGCCAGCAAAGCCTAAAATCGCCGACAAAATTAAGGACCCAGCAGCCTCGCCTCGGCCATGCCCCCAAATTTCCTTTCCTAGCGTTCGCTGAGGAGAGGCTACCGCTATTAGGCTAAGCAGCGTGCTAAAAATATCAATGAGCGTGTGCATAGCCTCAGCTAGCAGACACAAAGAATGGCTGACCCATCCGACCGTTAGCTCTACAGCAAAAACTAATAAAGCTAGCCACAATATCAATAGCAGCAAGCGATAGCTAGTTCGTCGCTGATATCCGCTTCCGTTCATAGCCGATAGGCTAGCATGAAGGACGTAAAGGTGATGATCGGGTTTGACGTGACATGCGAACGGACTTTGCCTTTCGTAGCGGTGGCTTCCGTAGTCTTACAGAGGAATTCTTAGCGTTTGTGCTTTGCAGAATCCGAGCACTGTAGCGCCTAGCTCTTATGGATACTTTTACAGATTTTTGGTGTAGGACTTTAGTACAGACTAATCGCGAATTTAAAATCAGAAAGGGCACCGACGACTGGCCGTGTTTCGTCTCGGTGCCCTTACTGGTTCGCTCCTCACACTTAAACACTATAGGGGATGACTTCGCATTTGTCACCTTGAGTGGACGTTTTAGGTAATTGAGAGAAACTGGCACACCAGTTGAGAGTTAGGCTCAAAGGGACTCCGGTGCGGTTGCTTGAAAGCATCTTTCTAACAAGGTTTTCAGCGTATTGCGAACAGCTAAAACAACAGCAAGCTGCGAGTGCCGTGCCGCCTCTTGACAGGGGCTAGGCAGCGATGCGAACCAGCTATGTTGCGGCAGACAATCCCCGTAAAAGTACTGAAAGGACCGACAGAGAAGGCTTGCCTGTTTTAGCAAAAATATATATTGCTCGGCAGGGCAACGATAAGGAATCCAAAACATTGTATCGGTCGTTCGGACGAGTTCCTGAATCAAAGCTTGGGCTGACTGAGCTGTCGCCGGGCCAAAAAGTTGAGCGATCGCAACCGGCTCATTTTGGTTAGCCTCACCTAAGCAATCAAGCTGGTGGCTGTGGGCCTGCTTTAGATACGAATTGCAGCGGGCAAACGTGTGCTGTAGAAGCCACAGGTGCTCTTCTACAGCTATTTTTTTGAGCACCTTTGATTGACTATATACTTCGCCAGCTTTAAAGGTTTTTTCTAAGGCTGGCGTCAGTAGCGGTTTAGACAGGGGTTCAGGCAATTTCTTAGCTGTTGCGCTGGTCGTTTTCTGGATCGTTTCTCGGATCGTTTTCTGGGCCGTCTCGCTGGACATCTTTATAGGCATTTGAAGATGGCTAAGCCAATAAGAAAGTCCTTCATCAGATAGTTGGAAGGTAATCCATCCGGAACGATCGGCTTTTATTTCGAATTCGGGCCAAAGACGGGCAACGAAAGCAAGGGGCGAAGAAGCACAAGGCAGCTGACTATTAACGGTTGCTAGCTGAAACTCATTCAACCGCGCAGCTAACTGCTCTGTTGCCGATTGAAGTGAGTTCGATGAATTTAGGTCTAGACATTGATGGCGAACTATCATCTGCGGAAGTGCAGAGATATAGAGAATTGAAGCAGTGGTTTGCTTTTGCTGTAAAGGTATCTTTTCCCATCTGATGGGTAGCGGTCTCACGCTAGAGCGGCCCGATCTAACAGAACTCTTTTTGGCATATAAAAAGTTGATGAAGCTGTCTAATTCTTCTTCATAGTTGCTTTCAAAAAAGTTGACTAGACAATAGAGTAAGCTGCTTTTTAAAGAGATGATGCCAACTTCAAAATAGGGGATTCTAAAACATTGTCGAGCAGGCTGATCTTGAGCTTTGCATGTGTTTTTACGGAGGTCTTTCACTATTTTTCTACGGATGCTTTCGGGAAATGCTGAAGTAGTGATAAAGAAGAGAATTTACGCATACAAAACCCAACAATTTATATTAATGTACTAGCAGTATTCGCAACATCTTGGCTGAGTAATGTGTGATCTAGTACAGTGCTCTTGCCGTGATAGCTGATGAGTACCCACCGCTGAATCGCATGCTCCTTTTCAGCAAGGCTTCGAAAATACACTTTAAAATTTGCCCCCTGATTTTCCTGTGCTGACTAAAAAGCGCTATGACTTACCCGTATATATACGGAATGATTCTCTATAAGCGTTTTTTACTATTAGCACTCATCTCGAAATCGTGTTACTGCTCATTACATTATTGATTACATTTAGATGACGTTATTTACGACGGTTAAACCTAATTCCAGTATCGCTACCATGTCTTCCCCTCAATCAGACAATGCCCGTCCGTTTTTAGCTTGGCAGCGTATTTCTGATTGGGCCAGTGAGCACTATCGCTGTCGCACCTTTAATAAGGACGAAAAAATTCCAGCGAGACCGGGGCTTCTATATTTGGTTCAAAAAGGATCTGTTCGTCTTTTGGGCAATGCTCAAGTCAGTGCGACCACCAAGAAAAAAAGTGCGACGTCTCGGATGCCCCTAGTAGCTTCTGAAGAGGCATTTTTAGGATTTGTTGGGGCGGGTCAGCCCTTCGAAGTGGTTGCTCAGCCGCCCTTTACGCTGCAAAGCTTTGCCCATGTAGATCAAACAACTGTAATCTGGCTCTATTGGAACGATCTAGACACTTGGCCTCATTTTCAAAAGGAAGTATTGGACGCTTTTCGTCGTCAGCATCAGCGTAAGCTGCTTTGGCTAAGCACTTTGGGCCAGCGTCGGACCATTGATCGACTGCTAGGGTTTCTAACGTTGCTCATTGACGAGCATGGCGAGCACTGCGAGCAGGGTTACTATTTGCCATTTCCACTGACTCATGCACAAATTGGCAGTGCCATTGGCTCTACTCGGGTGACGGTGACGCGGCTGATGGGTAAGCTTCGCCAAGGCGGCATGATTCAAAGCTACGGCGAGAATTTGATTTGTATTCCTCACAGCGCTAACTGGAAGAAACAGAACTAGTATGCAATCTCATAGTAAGAAGCGCCGTGTCAGGTTATCTGTACACGGCGCTTTTTTGATGCGTATTTGTAGCAATTAATTTCTAGAGCAGGGCTGGCGATCGCACTTTCAGCAGCAGTGAGTTGAGCACGACGGTAATTGAGCTAAGCGCCATCAAGCCACCGGCAAAGCCAGGACTGAGCGATAGGCCAAACGCGGGTAAAAACACGCCAGCCGCCAGCGGAATACAGATGAGGTTGTAGGCAAACGCCCAGCCTAGATTCTGGCGAATTTTGTTGAACGTGCGGCGGCTCAGACGAATGGCTGCCGGGACATCGGTGAGCGTGTCTTTCATAAGGACGATGTCGGCAGTTTCCATCGCGACATCGGTGCCAGAGTTCAGTGCGATGCCAACGTCTGCCTGGGCTAGAGCGGGGGCGTCGTTGATGCCATCGCCGACGAGTCCAACCCGTTTTCCGGTTTGCTGTAGCTGGCGAATAGCGCTGACCTTTTTCTCAGGCGAAACTTCAGCCTGCACTTGCGAGGGTGAAAGCCCCAGCTGATGAGCGATCGCACTAGCGGCTGCTAGCCGATCTCCGCTCAAAATCTGAACCTCTATTCCTAGTTTTTGTATTTGTTCTACAGTTTCGATAGCCTCGGGCCGCAGCGTATCGCTCACCCCAATCAGGCCAATGAGCTGGCGAGTCTGGCGGGCTGTTTGTTGGCCCATCTGTTGGCCAGTCTGTTGGTCCATCTGCTGGCCCATCTGTTGGCCAGTCTGCGCGACAAAGACCGCCGTTTTTCCGCTTTCGGCTAGCGCTTCAGCCATGCCAAGGGCTTCATCGGCGATCGCGCAGTGATTCTGCTGCATCCAGGCAAGATTGCCCAGCCACACTTGAGTGGGCTGCGTTTGATTAGCTTTAGCAGGGCCTTTGAGCGTGGCGCTGATGCCCAGACCGGCCTGTGTATAAAAGTCTTCAGCAGCCAAGGTAGATAGACATTTGGTCTCGGCGGCTTGTGCGATCGCCACGGCTAGCGGATGCTGCGTTCCTTTTTCTACAGTGGCCGCAATTTGCAGCAGGTCATCGGCAGAGATGCCATCACTGATGTCTCCGCCTAGAGGTAGGCAGTCGGTCACTTGGGGCCTGCCGCTGGTCAAGGTGCCGGTTTTATCAAACACTAGAATGTCTAGCTGGCGGGTTGCTTCTAAAATGTCGCCGCCTCGAATGAGTAAGCCCTGCTCGGCACCGATACCTGAGCCGACGAGAATCGCAGTGGGCGTCGCTAACCCCAGCGCGCAAGGACAGGCCACCACCACGACGGCAATGGCTAGCTTCAAACTGACCAGCAGACGAAAGGATTTGCTGGGATGCAGGTCATTCACTGTAGAAGAAAGATGCGCTGTCATCAAATGGGAGACGCTAGAAACGGGCGCATCCATGCTTGAGTCCAAGTCTAGGCCGCCAAGGCTTGGGCCCAAGTTTGCACCAAGACGATGAGCGTGACCCATCGCGGCGCTAGCGGCGTCTGGCCACAGCGGCACGCCGATAACATACCAAAAGCCGAAGGTCAGTGCGGCGCAAAGCAGCACGCCGTAGGTAAAGTAGCCAGAGATCAGATCGGCTAACCCCTGAATCGGGGCTTTGCGGGTTTGAGCGGTTTCTACTAGCTGAATCATCTGGCCCAGCGTCGTCTCGCTGCCCGTTCGTGACACTTTTAGGGCGATCGCACCTGATTGGTTTAGCATCCCCCCAGAGACCTGATCGCCGGTTTGCCGAAAGGCGGGCAGTGATTCACCCGTAATCATCGATTCGTCGAGTGTGGTTTGGCCACGGGTGATAACGCCATCTACCGGAATTTTTTCGCCCGGCAACACACGCAGCCAGTCGCCAACTTTTACCTGGCTGACTGGAATTTGAACATCTTCTATTTCTGTGAGAACAAGATCTTCATCCGATAGCTGGTCTGGTGAAACAGCCATCAGCCTAGCCTGGGCAGGCTGCAGTGCGATCAGCGATCGCAGTGAACTGGCTGCTCGAAACCGCGCCCGCTGCTCTAGCGTTCGGCCAATCAAAATAAAGCTCAGCAGCATCACAGGCTCGTCAAAAAAACACTCCCAGCCCAACGATGGAAAGATTAAGGCCACCAGACTAGTGGTATAAGCGCTTAGCGCCCCTAGACTCACCAACGTGTTCATATTGGGCGAGCCGCGACGAATGCCTTGAAAGCCTTCGATTAGAATTTTGCGAGCCGGAAAAATCAGCACTAGCGTGGCGAGAATGCCGTGAAACCACAGCGTACTGACAATAGGCAAGGTCAGCCATGCGTTTAAGGGGCTGCTCTTAGCAATATTTAGATGCTGAAGATGACCAAGCGTTGAGAGCAATAGCAAAAGCCCAGCGACCGCAATCTGCTTCGTCTGGCCCTGCTGCTCTTCTTCTTTGCGAGCGACCCAGTCAAACTTTGACTGAAGATCTTGAGACGCTGACGGCCCGCCACCAGAATCGCCGCCGGAATCGCTGCCAGAACGACTGCCAGAATCACTGTTTTGGCGCAGGTGGCTAGGGTAGCCAGCGACCGTGAGCGCGTCAGCGATCGCACTCAAATCGGCACCGGGTGCATAGTCTACAGCCGCCACCTCTGTGATCAAATTCACAGCTGCGCGCTGAACGCCCTCACACTGCAACAGCTTTTTTTCAACGGTGCTGACACAGCCTGCGCACATCATGCCCTCTACTTCAAACACAGCGGTTTCGGTAGCCGTCACAGATTGGGAGGACTCTGTAGCTGAGACAGACTGAGTGGCTGAGACAGACTGAGTGGCTGAGGCAGACTGAGTGGCTGAGGCAGACTGAGTGACTGAGGCAGACTGAGTGGGCTGAGAGGAAGGCGCAAGCTGACTCATGAATAGATAGTGTGACAACGCGGTCTTATTCGAGCGTACGACAATATTTTGATTCTGTTGTGATTCTGCTGGTGTAGATGCAGGTAAATATAGTGCGGATAACTATCTGAAGCGTCCCTTGTGTATCATCAACACACCCCGTAAAAGACCCCCTCGTTTATGTTTTTAGATATTGCTCAGCACTGGGCGAGCAAATGCATTGTGGCATTGGCCGCGAGGAATGTGATTAAGGGCTACCCCAATGGCACTTTTCGTCCGCAGGCAGTCGTCAGCCGCGCTGAATTTGCGGCGCTGATGCAAAAGGCGCTGCCGCAGCTGCCAATAGTGCGTGAGGCGATCGCGTTTACAGATGTGCCACCTGAGTTTTGGGCGAGCGATGCGATCGCCTGGGTCAGCGAAAGAGGATTATTTAGCGGCTACGGAGACCGTCGCTTTCTGCCAAATCAAACCATTTCTAGAGTGCAGACGCTGGTGGTGCTCGTCGCAGGCATCTCTGCTGAGCCAGCCAGCGAAACCGTGAGTCAGCTAGAAACAGCGGCAGCGACGGCGCAGAAACGGCAGCAGCAGATTGAACAAAATTTTATAGACGCAAGTGAAATTCCAGCCTACGCGCGTGAGTCAGTCGGCGTGGCCATTGAATACGCCTTGCTAGAAAACTTGCCAGAACCTAGAGCGCTGCTGCCTAACCAGGCAATCAGCCGAGGCGAGGTGGCGGCGCTGCTGTGTCGAAGGCTCTCTATTCCTACAGAAGAATGGACCAGCAGCTATCTAGAGCGCTATCCAAAACTATCGCAAGACCGGCAAGCCATTTTTCAAGGGCTTCTCCGTCAGGAGAATGGGTTTGACGCCCTGAAACTGGCTTTTTTAGATCGCAGTATTCAGCAATCGCCCTATCGCAATGACACCAGCCAAGCGGCGTCGCGACTGCAGAAACCAGAAGCGGTTCCACTGGCGTTAGATCGCGCAGCGCCCTACCCTAGCCGAGGCGATCGCCCAGCTATTGATGCCAGCGGCCTAGACTTTTTATCTCCTGAGATACTATCGGGCTGTGTCTGCATAGCCACAGCAGAAGCCGGTCAGCTCAGGGCCAAATGGCTAGGGCGTGACGCACTGGTTAACCGGCAGATGTGGAGCGCGACCAAATTTATTCCGCTGCTTAACTTAATTGATCGCGCTAACGGCCTTGCACCTACCACCGATATCGATCTTTGCCAGGTGCGACGAGCGGGCAGCCAGAACGGCTTCGCGTTTAATGAGCTGGCCTCAGGCATTATGTCTTATGACAATCGCATTGCCACGTCTAACTCGCTAGCGGCGATGTTTAAGCATTTCAATACGCCCGCTGGGTTAGAGAAGTGGACACGGCAAATGACCGGAAACCAGCAGCTAGCCTTTCAAGGCCGCTATGGCGAGGTGCCGTTTATCCAATCTCCAGAGCTGTGGGATAGCCGCAGTCGCAAAGTACTGATCAAGTCGCCGGGGGTCGATCACCGGGGGCAAAATTTGATGTCTACGTACGATTTGACCCGGCTGGTGACGATGGCTAGCTGGCACTGGCGGCTACCTCGGCAGGCGATCATTCCCAATGCACAGGCCCATAGCCTAGAAAGCGTGCTGCGAGCAATGGGCGTAGATACGGCTAGATATGTAGACGTGGCGCTAGAAACGTTGGGATTAAGTGAAGGGGTGGTCTCGCCGGTTATTCTTTCTAAAAGTGGGTTCGGTCGAAGTGATGAACGCGATCGCACCGAACTGACTTATTGCGCCCTTGTGCAGTTTAGCCTGCCCCGCCCCGGCGCGACCGACCCCACCGCTAGCTACCAGCAATACAGCTTTAGCCTCACCCTAATTGCCGCCCAGCGAACCGGCGACGGCAACGCAGAAGCTAGATTCGTCGATGCGCTCATGGCCGCCGAAGTCACCGAAATCATCCGGCGCATCGTCTTAGGACAGCTTTAACCATCGTTTTGGGGGCAGCTTTAACCGCAGTTTTGACCACGACTTCAACACACGACTTCAACACACGACTTCAACAGAGGAGCGCTGAACCGCAAATAAACCGAGAATGAGCAGGCAGGAAACTAAGACTAATTACGCCCGCTGAACGACATTCAGCCGAGACTCAGCCAGCCGCTTCAGCCAACCACTGAGATAGTCCCGATTGACTACCCGCTCTTTAGGATCTTCTGTATCAGACGGATAGGGCATCAACCCTCGCACCGCCGCCTCGGTCACACAAAACATCGACTTTTGAAAGCTTTGCGAAAGCTGCACCCGCACGTCGTCTTGTCCCCGAACGGAATTATCGTATAGCCTTTCTAAATAGTCAGGGACATAGTGGCGCATATCCTGCATCAGCAGCGTGGGTGGAATACCCGCCCCGCCAATCGGCAGCGGATCGGCAAACAGTGCGCCATAGCCAAAATGGGCCTGATCAATAGGAATCTGATGGGCCTGCGCATTGTAAGAAACGGTGCCAAAAAAGGGCGTGCCTCTAAAGAAAATAGATTCGACATAAGGCACCGCTGTATCGGGCAAAAAAGTCAGGCCCACTGAAGCCGGAATAATATCGTACGAGGTGCCTGAAATCGTCACAGAGTAGGTGATGGGTTTGGTGGCATCGGCCACTAGCCCTGCTTTGATAAACTCAACGACCTGATCAACACTTTCGATTTTTTCCTGTTCGTAACAGTCGGCCAAGTCTATAAAGATATCGCTCATGACTCGCCAAAATTGACCCAGACCTGAGTAATAAGCAAGCTGTCGCACCTGCTCGGGTAGGTATTCTGGAAAAATCTTATTAAAAACGAACAGGATCGGATTTAGTCTGGACTTGGCCTGGATGGCCGGACTACAGCAGGCCCAAAAGTCATCGGAATCCAGGTAGGCATCTAATCCGCCGCCCCCATGCCACATCATGGTGCGCATGACGTACTCTGCATATTCGTAGTTGATGCGATCGTGCCAAATGTGTTTGGCAACCTTTTGAAGGGTTACTTTGCCATCAAAGTATTTGAGGATGGGAACCAAGTTTAAGAACTGATGGTTGGCGATGTACTGCAAGTTGATCGCATAAGCATCTAGCACAACGCCATAAGCTTTTAGAACACCCACGACTTCTTTAAGGTTCTCGTCTGTATTGGGCAACAAGGTGCCGCCTGAGAGAAGTCGCTCTACATATTCTGCCGGGGAATAGACAGGAACCGGCTGCAGTTGCGGTATTGAAGGTGTTGTAGTCATAGCGGAAGTATGTAAAGCAACCTATCAGTTAGGGTGTTTGGATGGAGGATATTTGGATAGAAAGAGCCTTGACGTCAGTGGGCCTTAGCTGGGCCTCATCTGGGCCCTAGCTGGAGCTTATCAGTCAGAAATTAGCCAGAATTTGGCTGGACGCTATTGGGGGTGGTTTTTAGAGCGATTTTAGGAATAATTTCAGGGGCAATCTTAGGAATAACTTTAGGCGCGTTTTGAAAGGCGAGTTCGGTCGCTTGCGCTGGCTGAGATACCAGCGTAGCGGCCCTTATAGCTTGCGGCACAAAGGCCGTGGTCGTGGACTCTATCCAGCGGGTCATCCACTCTGGCTGGAGGCCGAAGGCGAAGATAGTGAGGACAAGGGCGATCGCCGGACCGCGATCGCGCCAGCTCACCTTCGGCAGCGTAATCTCAATAGAGCCGCCAACACCGTCATCAGCCGCCGTCAGCCGACCAAAAAATACGCGGTTGATCATCAGCAAAAAGTATACCGCTGTCAAGCCAGAGCCCACCATACACAGCAAGGTTTGCGGTGCGTGGCTCTCAAAGCTACCGCGAAAGACAATAAATTCTGAGATAAAGCCGACCATACCGGGTATCCCAGCGCTGGCCATTGCCCCTAGCACCATCAGCGAGCCAATAAACGGCAGGCCGCGCTCGGGGGCCAGCAGCCCTCTTAGAATGGTTAGATCGCGCGTTCCGGTTTTCTTATAGACGACGCCGACGAGCAAGAACATCAGCGCCGAAATTAGACCGTGGCTCACCATCTGCATTACCGTACCCAAAATACTCAGCGGCGTCGCGGCTGAAGCGGCTAGCAAAATGTAGCCCATATGGCCGACAGAGCTATAGGCCACCATTTTTTTCATGTCGGTTTGGGCGATCGCAGCCAAAGATCCATACAGCACGCTCACGACTGCCCACCAGGCCAGCAAACCCGAAATCTCTAGCCAAGCCGCAGGAAAAAGCCCCAGGCAAAAGCGCAAAATGCCATAGGTTCCCAGCTTTAGCAGCACGCCCGCTAGCAGCACTGACAGTGGTGTAGACGCCTCCACATGCGCATCCGGCAGCCAGGTATGAAACGGCACCAGCGGAATTTTGATGCCAAAGCCAATTAGCAAACAGCCCATCAGCAGCGTTTGCTGCAACATAGTTAGCCCTTGAGCCAGCGCCGGGTTGTAATCAAATGAGCCCGTATCTGATAGTAGTGCTAGGCCCAAAAACGCCCCCAAAATTAAAATGCCGGAGAACGCCGTATAAATTAAAAATTTCGTTGCCGCATAGCCGCGCCTTGCCCCGCCCCAAATAGCAATCAGCAGATACAAAGGAATCAGCTCTAGCTCATAAAACAAGAAGAACAGCAGCAGGTTTTGAGCTAAAAAGGCCCCCGCTACCGCGCTGGTAATCAGCAGCAGCATCGAATAATACAGTCTCGGTCTTTTGACCGCAGCGCTGATGTAGACCGATACAAAGCACAGCAGGCTATTAATCGCCACTAGCGGCAAAGCCACGCCGTCTACGCCCAAAGTATAAGAAAGCCCTAGCGCCTCTATCCAGTCCAACCGCTCAACAAACTGGAAGCCTGGATTAGCAATATCGAACTGGGTAATCAGGTAGACGGTCACAACCAGGTTTACCGCCAGCGTTATCAGCGCGCCGCGTCGAACGTAGGTAGTACTTAGCGGCGTTGGCCAGAGGCTGATGAGCAAAGCGCCCACCAGCGGAATCAATATTAGTGCGCTCAGTATCACAGCTTTTCTCCTACCACCTTGCCCAAGTTGTCATTAGTACCAGCAGGCCGACGCCCGCCACAATTGTCAGGATGTAATTTTGCGATCGCCCCGACGCGCTATATTTCAAGCTTTCACCCCCTAATAAAGAAGCAGCGCCTACCAAATTCACCGCCCCGTCCACCACATAGCGATCAAACCAGCTGCTCCAGTTCGATAGCTGCGCCACGAGCCTAACCACCGTAATCTCATATAGTTTCTCGGTGTAAAAGTCATTGCCCAGCAGATCTTGAAACCATCGCAGAGGCCGAATGCTAGATCGTGACCAGGCCCGATTGAGCGGCAGGTAAAAACCCAGCCCCGCGCCCAGCAGCCCTGAACTCACGAGCAGTAACACCGCTGGCAAATTCAGATACGCCAGCGTCGGCAGCAAAGACATGCGATACATCATCACTGGCAGCATCAGCACAAACACAGAAAGCGTCATCATCGGCACCGCCATCAGCCAGCCAACTTCAGGCGTACGACGCGTTTTAGCCTGTGGCTCACCTAAAAACACCAGGCGAAAGACCCGAATCAGGTTGAGCGAACTCAAAAAGTTCACCAGCAAAAACACGCCTACTAGCAGCGGATGATCTGCCCACAAAAACTCAATTCCCAGCGCAAACGACCAAAAGCAGCCAAACGGTAAAACGCCAGTTAGCCCTAGCGCCCCAGTTAAAAACGTAAGGGTTGTCGCAGGCATTCGCGACCAAATTCCCCCTAGCTCCGTTAGATCTTGATTGTTAGTTGTAAACACAATCGCACCAATGCTCATAAAAATCAGCGCTTTGGCGACAGCGTGGGTAAAGAGCAGCATAAAAGCAACCCCTGGCCACTCTGTACCAACGGCAATGAACACAAGGCCGATGTAAGCGCTCGTCGAGTAGGAAAACGCCCGCTTGAAATCAATTTGCGCTAGCGCTACCAAAGACGCGCCAACGGCGGTCGTCACGCCAATGACAATCAGCACGTCCAATGTGATAGGCGACATCACGACGACCGGCTGCAGCTTAATCAGCACGAACGCTCCGCACGTCACAACCACAGAATTTCGCACAATAGAAGCCGGGCTAGGCCCTTCCATCGCCTCGTCAAGCCATAAATGCAAAGGAAACTGAGCACACTTACCCGTCGGCCCTGCAATCAGCGCCAGTCCGGTCAGGGTCGCAGCTAGCGGTGTAATATCGGCATCTTTGACCCATATATACAGATCGTCGAACTTAAGGCTGCCCGCATAAGTACTCAGGGCGACAAGTCCCATCAGCAGCAGTACATCGCCAACTCGCTTGGTCAAAAACGCGTCTCTTGCGGCTGTAATGACCAAAGGTTGCGCATACCAAAAACCAACCAGCAAATAAGTTGAAAGCGTCAACATCTCTAGCAAGAAGTAGGTGGAGAATAAAGAGCTGCTCAAAATAACGCCACTGATCGCCCCTTCAAAAAATCCCATCAAGGCAAAAAACCTAGCCAGGGCCCAGTCTTTTTCCAGATAGCCCATGCCATAGATCTGAGCGAGCAAACTAAGCACGGCTGTCAGCTCTAAGAAAATTAAGTTGATCGCAGAAAGATCTAAAGAGGCGGATAAATTGAGGTCGGCAACCTGTAGCCACTGAAAGCTAACCACCTGAGTGCCCGAATTCCAGATAGCCTGTAGCAGAAAAGACCCGTGGAGTGTCGCCAGTAATGTCATAAAGACATTGATATACATGGCTGGCCTGGGCCCGCTTTGCCGAATCAGGCGAGTGGCCCAAGGCAAGGACAACAGCGCCCCCACCAGACCGTATACAGGAATTAACCAACTCCATTCAATAAAAAACTGCATTACTGGCACTTACGTAAAATATTTTTAGTTGCAGCAGACGGCTATCCAGACGGCTATCCACCAGTAGAGCTAGAGAGCTATAGCAGCCCATTTTGCCAAGTCAGCAGGCAAAAGTGAGCTGGCTTGCCATTCAATCAAAAGGGGTTGAAAAGAAAGGAATTGAAGGTAACACCCAGGCCGTTTGACGAAATACAAAACTACCTTGGCTACTGCACAAAAGGCTCAAATTTCTCACTCCTATCCGGTTAGCGGCTAACGCTGAATACTGCATTTTTAGTCTGCTATTGCTAAGAAGACAGCATTAACCTAGGGAAGTATGAGCGTCCTCCATATTTCTTTATAATACCTGAACGGTGGGCCTAGCAGCCTGATGAATCTGGTTGGATCGCGCCACATTTTTTCGATCAACCGGCTGCAATGTCTCGGTTTTAGCGCTGCGCATCAGGCTGAGGGAAATCGCGATCGCACACACACAGTTGGCTCCAAATGGCAATGCACCTACATAAGTTTTAATGATGTGCATTATTAGCCACAATCATTGAGACTTATATTGTCAAAGAGACGACGCCATTTTATTCTGAGTTATGACGCACCGAAGTTACCCAGGCAAGATTAAAAGAATTTTAAAAAGTAGAAACAGCTGATTTTTCACGCACTGCCTGTTGGGATCTCCGTGCTCGAACGAAGGTTTTTCTATCACAAATTCGCCCTGTAAGTAGCTTCTTTTATTTAGGAGATTTCGATTAATGCCTATCGCTGTTGGAATGATTGAGACAAAGGGCTTCCCCGCAGTGGTTGAAGCAGCTGATGCCATGGTGAAAGCCGCTCGCGTCACGCTAGTTGGCTACGAGAAAATTGGTAGTGGCCGAGTGACTGTCATCGTTCGGGGTGACGTTTCTGAAGTTCAGGCATCTGTCGCCGCTGGCGTTGAGAACGTTAAGCGAGTAAACGGTGGTGAAGTGCTTTCTACTCACATCATTGCTCGCCCACACGAAAACCTGGAGTTTGTGCTGCCGATTCGCTACACCGAGGCGGTAGAACAGTTCCGCTCTTAACTATCTAGCTCTCAACTATCTAAATTCTGCTGAAGTTCATTGGCCTTTGGGTTGATAGCACTTCAGCAGCGCCGATGTAGACAACTTTAGGAAAATTATGGCAATTGCAGTAGGCATGGTGGAAACGTTGGGTTTCCCCGCAGTGGTAGAAGCGGCTGACGCGATGGTAAAGGCGGCTCGGGTGACCCTCGTTGGCTACGAGAAAATTGGTAGCGGTCGAGTCACCGTTATTGTTCGAGGTGACGTTTCTGAGGTTCAGGCCTCTGTCGCTGCTGGCGTTGAGAACGTCAAGCGGGTAAACGGCGGTCAGGTACTTTCGACGCATATCATCGCTCGCCCACACGAAAACCTGGAGTTTGTATTGCCGATTCGCTACACCGAGGCGGTAGAGCAGTTCCGTGAGAGTGTCAGCGGTATTCGTCCTTACGGTAGATAGGTGAGGCAGCTAATAGGAAGACTGCGCTTTTGGTTAATGCGCTTTTGGTTGATCAGTAGAGATAGAAGAACTCTATGCGCTTAGCAAAAGTCAGAGGAACGGTGGTTAGCACCGTCAAAGACGAGAGCTTAATGGGGGTCAAGCTGCTGCTGATTCAGCTAATTGACGAAGCG
Organism: uncultured cyanobacterium; assembly: GCA_963833005.1. Lineage (GTDB taxonomy): Bacteria > Cyanobacteriota > Cyanobacteriia > Phormidesmidales > Phormidesmidaceae > Phormidesmis. The sequence goes on from CAWHWK010000009.1 coordinate 726,087, forward strand.
GGTGACCTCCAGAGCGAGTGCGAAGTTGCCGCGGACGTTGTGGGCGCAGGTGTGGGGGAGTGGGTGTTGGTCAGTCGCGGCAGTGGTGCCCGGCAGCAGCAGCGATACCGTGACAAGCCTGTAGATGCAGCCATTATTGCCATTATCGATACCGTTAGCCTCGATTCTGGTCTGCTGTACGACAAGCGAGAAGATTTTAGGTGAAAGACCAGTGAAGTATCCAGCCTCTAGGTCAACGTCGTCAATGTCTGCGATTCCAAGGTTGAGCCTGCCCGTGAGTCCGCAGGTCAGTGCCTCAGCAGATGTCCATGAGTTTTCTTTGATAGAGGGGGACGTTCATCTCGGTGCAGGCGTCAGCGTTGCGCCAGGAACAGCAGTAACCGCCGATCAGGGAGCCTCTGTTTGGGTAGGCGATCGCACTCGGCTGCTGCCAGGGGTGATTGTTGAGGCGATCGCAGGCCCTCAGGTGATGGCAAGCAGTGAGAATAAATCGTACTCAATTTATCTGGGGGCGGATAGCGCTATCGCCCACAAATCGCTGATTCACAGCCCTGCCTTCGTTGGCGATAGCTGTTTTGTGGGGTTTCGCGCCACGCTTTTCAATGCTCGCTTGGGCAACGGCTGCGTGGTGCTCTCACACGCGCTAGTTCAAGATGTTGAAATTCCGCCTGGTCGCTGTGTTCCATCAGGTGCGGTCATTACTGCCCAGCACCAGGCTGACCAGCTGCCAAAGGTGCGTCCAGAAGACTTAGCGTTTGCTCAAGAAGTGATGGGCCAGCCAACTCAGTCTGGCGCTCGCCTAATTTCTGTACAGAGCTCGACCAGAGAGCTCTCTTACAGTTCCGGTGATAACTCACCTAGAAACTTCTCTGGAGGCAATGCCTCTAGAAAAAATTACTCACAAGCTACTAACTCACAAGCTACCCACTCACAAGTTACCAAAGGAGCCACTATGCAAGCCCCAAGACTCTCACCCGACATTGTCCAGCAGGTGCGTCAGCATCTCAGTGCGGGATACCGCATCGGCATGGAACATGCTGATAAGCGTCGCTATCGCAGCGGAGTTTGGGAAACCTGCACGCCCGTTAAAGAAACCAGAGAGCAGGCTGTATTTGAGGCGTTAGAGAGATGTTTGCTAGAGCATAGAGGTGAGTATGTGCGCATGTTTGGCATCGACCCGAAGGTAAAGCAGCGAATCGGTATGGTCACCGTGCAGCGCCCCGGCGATCCGGGTGTAGAGAAGTCGTCTAGCGCTAGCAGCTCTTATGGCAGCAGTCAGTCTTACGGCAGCAATGGCAGCTCTAATCAGCGCGGTGGCCAAAGCAACGGACAGCTAGATTCAGGGATTGCCCAAGAAGTGCGTAACTTGCTAAATGCAGGCTATCGAATTGGGACAGAACATGCCGGTCCACGCCACTATCGCAGCAATGTTTGGAAAGTGTGCTCACCGATTGAGTCGCGCAACGAGCGAGAAGTCTTTGCCAAGCTAGAGCACTGCCTAGATGAGCATAGCGGTGAGTATGTGCGTATGTTTGGCATCAACGCCAATGCCAACAGCCGCAGCGCCACCACAACTATTCAAAGAGCTGACGGTAAGCCAGTCGAAATTGCCACCCGTACCGTGCCAACGGTAGACGGTGGCGTAAAGGTTCAAGCCGGTAGCTACAGCCAGAGTTCTTCTGAAGGTGGTGAGAGCCTTGGCGATGAGACCTCGCAAGCGGTCGGTCATATCATTCGCGGCGGTAATGTGGTTGGCATTGAGTTTGCCGATAAACGTCGCTACCGCAGTGGCATTTGGCAGACAGCTCCTTCTATCAAGGCCAGCAGTGCATCTTCGGCCTTAATTCAGCTACAAAACTTCGTTAGCGAAAATTCAGACAAATATGTCCGCATCTTTGGCGTAAATTCTCGGATGAAGACCCGAGGCGCTTCAATGACTATTCAAAAGCCGGGTCAGCGCAACAGCAGCGGATCTCAAAGCAGCCAGCGGAATAACGTTTCAAATAGCGGCAAAGAGGCGGCTCGCGACCCGATTAATGAGAATCCGCCGCACTATGACGATCCGGCTTTCCGCGGTCAGCCCGTCAGCGGGGGGATGGATCCTGATGTTGCCAACCAGGTCACTCAGCTATTACAGCAAGGTCATAAGGTTTCGATTGAGATTGCCGATAAGCGTCGCTATCGCAGCGGTATATGGAAGACAGGGCCCGCGATTCGTGGGAGTCGTCCTGCTGATGTTGTTGCCGAACTAGGTAATTTGCTCTCTCAGCACAGCAGCGATTATGTTCGCCTAGTGGGGATTGACGCCAAGGCTAAGCGGCGAGTAGCAGAAGTCACTATCCAAAAACCAGGCCAAAAGTCGAGTTTGAACGGAAGTCAGAACAGTGGTCAGCGCATGTCTACCTCTCGCCGCGATCCGATTAATGCAAATCCACCTCACTATGACGATCCGGCCTTTCGGGGTCAGCCGAGTAGCTATGGTCAGTCGGGAGGTTATAACAGCAATGGCCAGTCGGGTCGCTACAATACCCAAACGGGAAACTATGACGGTGGTGGTCGCAGCGATGGCATAGAATCGGCGGTACTAGATCAGGTGACTCAGCTAGTTAACCAGGGCCATAAGATCTCGGTGGAGTACGCGGATAAGCGTCGCTACCGCAGTGGCATTTGGAAGACAGGCAGTGCGATCGCCGCTCGCCGCCCCGCTGAGGCTATTTCTGAACTGGGTAAGCAGCTAGCTCAGCACCAGGGTGAATACGTCCGACTCATTGGCACAGATCCCGACGCCAAGCGTCGCGTGCTAGAGACGACTATTCAGCGCCCATAGTTGCTGGCACTGTTAGTAACAAGGCTTGTTACTAACTAACCTTGTTACCAGCTAGCAGCTAAACCCCTCTTCTTGTGCAAGCGTCTGTGAGCGTATGCGACCTCTGTCTCCCCATGAACACCAGCTTCAAAGTAGGCCACCTCGCCTCGTAAGTCATACGCACTACTGTGTGATGGGCGATGTGACGGTGGCGGACGGGGCGACGGTGGCACCCGGTGTGGTGCTACAAGCGTCACCAGGGAGTCGAATTGCGATCGCAGCAGGCACCTGTTTGGCGGGCGGCGTTTGCATTCAGTCTCGACAGGGCGTGCTTACGATTGAATCAGGCGCGAACTTAGGCGCGAACGTATTGGTAGTGGGTCATGGCACGATAGGTGCCAATGCCTGTATTAGTCCTGGCAGCACGCTAATGAACCCACAGATAGAAGCTAATACGCTTTTGCCACCCAATTCTTTGGTCAGCGGCGCATCTGCAAAGGGCGCTTCAGCCCAGCCTCAGGCCCAAAGCAGCTATTCAAGCTATTCCTCGAACACGGGTCGCCATTCGCCTGCTGTAAATCACTCACCGCAGGCACGACAAAACGTAACAGCCCATCAAGAAGGCGATAGTTTTGTAAATACTTTTGTTGAACCGCCACCTACAGGCCCGAAAGCAGTAGAAATTCCCAGTTTGAGCGGTCAAAACGGTCAGTTTGTAGATCCGTCAGTTCAGAGCAATGACGTACAATTAAGCAACGGCTACAACAATGGCTATAGCAACGGCTACAGCAGCAGCGGCAATGCCTCGTCTGCCAACCGCTCAGCGCTCAGCGTTCCGGCTAACCATCGGGTGTACGGCAAAGACCAGGTGAACCAACTAATTTCAACCCTGTTTCCCAACCGGCCAGCCTAGCCACAGGTCTAGCCAAATTCGAGACTTCTCATGCACTCAGACGCGACTCCAGTGGGATCCAACCAAGCGGCCAGAATGAAGGCTAAAAAACGCAACTGGCTGCATAATACGGCGCTAGGACTGGTTTCGACGACCAGTTTTCCGGCGATTATCGGAACTGCTGACGCCATGATGAAGTCATCTAATGTCTTTTTGGTTGGCTATGAGAAAACGGGCGGGGGTCACTGTACGGTAATTGTGCGCGGTGGGGTGGCCGATGTCCGAATGGCTGTGCATGCTGGAGAGCAGACCGCGAAGCAGTTCGGCCAATTTGTGTCGTCAGCGATGATTCCTAGGCCCCCGGCGAATTTGGAGGCTGTGCTGCCCATCACCGCGCGGATGGAAGATTTGGAAGGCGCTGGCTCTATGATGGGCGGCAGCGCTATTGGCCTGCTAGAAACCCGAGGATTTCCGGCGATGGTGGGCGCGGCGGATGCGATGACCAAGTCAGCCGAAATTACGCTGCTTTCTCATGAGACAATTGGGGAAGGGCTGTGCACGATTATCATTCAGGGGTCGCTGTCTAATGTGGCGATCGCAGTCGAAGCCGGAATGAATGAAGCCGAGCGGATCGGTGAGCTTAACTCTGTGATGGTAATTCCTCGACCGCTGGGCGAGCTGGAACGGAGCCTGCCGAAGACGAAGCAAGCGAAAGTACAAGAGCCGATTCGACTACCGCTGAAGCTAGAAGAACGCCCGCAGGCTGAAGAGCGACAGAAGGAGTTGGTGCCTGCAAAGACGACGGAGGCGCAGCCTTTGAAGCGGCAGGAGTCGGTCGTGATTCCGGAGCTGACGACTGAGGAACTGTAACGTTGGCTCCGCTGAGCCGAAATTCCTCGACCCGCTTTGTCACCTTCTTTAGCAGCTGCGAATCATCGGCTGCAAACCATTCAATCCGAGGCTCTTTTTGAAACCACGTTCGCTGGCGCTTGGCAAACTGACAGGTGTGTTGCACCGTTAGCTCAATCGCCTGCTCTAAAGAACTGTTGCCTATCAGATGCTGCGTCACTTCTGCATAGCCCAGCGTTTTGAGTAACGGCAGGTCTGACCCGTATTTTTCAATCAGGCTAGCGACTTCTTCAACCAGCCCAGCTTCTACCATTTGATCGGTTCGCCTGATAATGCGCGATCGCAACCTATCTGGCTCACAAGCTAGTCCTATATATAGGATGGGATAGCTTGGCGGGTCTTCTCCTTGCTGGCTAGAAATGCTGCGTCCGCTCACATAGTAAACTTCCAAAGCTCGCAGCGTTCTGACCTGATCGTTCGGATGAATGCGATCGCCCGCTGCCGCGTCAACTTGTTGTAAAAGCTGGTGGCATAGCGGCTGGCCTAAGTTTGTTAGCTGCGATCGCAGCTCGACATGGGGCGGCACGCGAGGAATCTTTAAGCCTTTGGCGATCGCATTCACATACAGACCAGTCCCCCCTACTAGCAAAGGTTGCTGATTGCCCTGTCGGTGCATTTGCGCAACTATCGACTGTGCCTGCTGCTGATAGTCGGCAACAGTTAGCGTTACCGTCGGCTCACAGATATCGACCAGGTAGTGAGGAATCTGCCGTAGGTCAGCTGGTGAAGGCTTAGCCGTACCAATATCAAATTCGCGATACACTTGCCGCGAGTCCGCGCTGAGAATTGCCATTTGACTGGCGGCTGATCGCGTCTGCTTCGCCAAGGCCATAGCCAAACTAGACTTGCCAGAAGCGGTTGGGCCAGCCAGGATGATTAGAGAAGGATTGAGAGAGTACAAAAGAACTACTATTGAAGAACAGGACAGAACATACGTAGAAAGTATTTAAAAAGGCACTACGACCCTCATTTTAGATCCGAGCTGAAACTGCTCTAAAATCGCTTTTAACACCTTTGTGCTAGAATTCATAGGCACATTATCATTTTGGTGATCTTCTGCCAGCTTATATGGGCTCTTAGCAGGGGCTTTAGATTGAACATTCAAAAGACATTGCCCTCGTTCATTCCTATAAGCATTTAGAGAGATATCTAGAGCACAGCCCCAGACAATCCCAGCAATAAGAGCACATAGATAGAGAAAACACCAAACATCAGATAAAACGGCCAGCTAATAGGCCTAGCAAGCATTGAGGCAGTTAGTCACTATTGACTTCAGGAGAAAACTATATGGCGAACAACTACGGCGCTCAGCAAATTCAGGTTTTAGAGGGGTTAGAGCCTGTACGGAAGCGTCCGGGAATGTATATCGGCAGCACCGGCCCAAGAGGACTGCACCACCTAGTATACGAAGTTGTCGATAACGCCGTTGACGAAGCACTTGCCGGTCACTGTACACACATCACCGCAGCACTCAATGCAGACGGATCGGTCACGGTAACCGACGATGGCCGCGGCATTCCCACAGATGTTCACCCCACGACGGGTAAGTCAGCCTTGGAGACGGTTCTCACCGTTCTGCACGCAGGCGGCAAATTTGGTGGCGACAGTGGCTATAAGGTCTCTGGTGGACTGCACGGCGTTGGCGTATCGGTTGTAAACGCGCTCTCTGAATGGGTAGAGGTGACCGTATGGCGCGAGGGCAAGGTATACACCCAGCGATTTGAGCGCGGTAACCCAATCGGATCGCTCAAAAGCGCAAAAGGCAGCAGCAAAACCGGAACGCAGGTTGTCTTTAAACCCGATGCGACCATTTTTGTCCATACCGTAGAATTTGACTACGACACTATCGCCAGACGGCTTAGAGAGCTAGCCTACCTGAACGCGGGCGTAGATATTACCTTTACAGACTATCGCCTTGATTTGCTCAAGGCCGATCAGCCCAGGGTCGCTCACTACTGCTATGAGGGCGGCATCAAGGAATATGTTGAATATATCAACAACGATAAAGAGCCTCTGCACCCCGATGTCATCTACGTCAATTCGGATAAAAACGGCGTACAGGTTGAAGCGGCTTTGCAGTGGTGTGGCGATGCTTTTTCTGACAACCTCATGGGTTTTGCCAACAACATTCGTACGGTGGATGGCGGCACACACCTAGAGGGCTTAAAGGCCGTCTTGACTCGGACAATGAATGTCATCGCTCGTAAGCGTAAAAAGCGCAAAGACAGCGAGTCAAACATGGCGGGAGAAAATATCCGCGAAGGCTTAACGGCGGTTGTTTCGGTAAAGGTGCCGGAGCCAGAGTTTGAGGGCCAGACTAAAACTAAGCTGGGCAATACCGAAGTGCGCGGCATTGTCGATTCTTTGGTGGGTGAAGCGCTTGCAGAATACCTAGACTTTAATCCGGGTGTGGCGGACGCCATTTTAGAAAAGGCAATTCAGGCGTTTAACGCGGCAGAAGCCGCGAAGAAAGCGCGTGATTTAGTCCGTCGCAAGTCGGTACTAGAGTCTTCGACGCTGCCAGGCAAGCTCTCTGACTGTAGTTCACGCGATCCGTCCGAGTCGGAGATCTTTATCGTGGAGGGTGATTCTGCGGGCGGCAGTGCAAAGCAAGGGCGCGATCGCCGTTTCCAGGCCATCTTGCCCCTGCGCGGCAAAATTCTCAACATTGAGAAAACAGACGACTCTAAAATCTACAAAAATAACGAAGTCCAGTCATTGATTACCGCCCTGGGTCTGGGCATCAAAGGCGAAGACTTCGCCCCCGAGAACCTGCGCTATCACCGCATTTGCCTCATGACAGATGCTGACGTGGACGGTGCGCATATTCGGACGCTGCTGCTGACCTTCTTCTATCGCTATCAGCGCGATCTGGTCGATCAGGGCTACATTTATATCGCCTGCCCGCCCCTGTACAAGCTAGAGCGCGGTAAAACCCATACTTACTGCTATAGCGAAAGAGAACTGCAAAACGGCATCGCCGCTTTGCCAGACAATGCCAAGTACAACATTCAGCGCTTTAAGGGCCTTGGTGAAATGATGCCACAGCAGCTGTGGGATACCACTATGAACCCAGAGTCGCGGACGCTAAAGCGAGTAGAGATTGAGGATGCGGCTGAAGCCGATCGCATCTTTACGGTGCTGATGGGCGATCGCGTTGCCCCACGCCGAGAGTTCATTGAAACGTATGGCCCCAGGTTAAATATGACCGATTTAGATATCTAAGTCTCATCCATCAATGAGCCGGTTTATTCCAAGCCAAATAGTCCTTATAGCGAACATGGTCTTGAGCTGTAGCGTTGAAGCTAGCAGGTAATCATGGATGGGTTTGACCTAAGCGGGTCGCTAGCTCTTGGTGCCCGATCACCTATCTGCCTGTCACTCAATACGACTGTTTTTTTGCGATCGCTAGATTCATCTGAATCTGACATCAGTCAGGCTTCCTAAAACTCTCTGCCTTCTAGATCTTATGAAAAATCATATAAGATTGATATCACTGAGTTAGGACTACCGCCTTCCGATGTTAAAAACTCATACTGATAGGCAGTTGTACAAAGCGCTGACTATTTTTGAAATACTATTTTGCATCTATGGGCTCCTTTTTTATACCGAGCTTTTATTCGCCGTAATTGGCAGCTTTCTGCCCGGCGTGATGGGAGCGGTTCGCTATTCAATTTTCGGTATTTCTTTTGTATTGTTACTGCTTCGGCCTAAAACACTTTTCCGAATTCTTCCTAGAATCAGTCTATTTTGGTTGTTTTACGGGTTTTGTGGGCTGTCGATCCTTTGGTCTATCTTTCCAGAATTGACCACAAAGGGATTTCTCCAAGTGATCGTGCAGATCACGCTTTTTTCCCTATATTTCGTATCTCGATTTAGTCCTAAAGATCAGTTGCGAATAATTGGCGTTGCCATGGCAATCACGGTCATGGTCAATATGTTTTATGTGGCTGCCATTCCTGCCATTGGCATTCATATCGGAGATAAGTTTGACGGGGCTTGGAAAGGATTTTATCAAAACAAAAATCAGTTCTCAGGCATGATGCTGTGGGCACTGGCTGTTTTTTCTCTTTTAAGCTTTAAAGACACTAACAAGTTCGTAGTAACGCTAGGTCGTTTGGGTTTACTTATTTGTCCTATGTTGGTGATTTTATCAACCTCAAAGACCGCGCTGGTGCTTTTCATTTTTTTAAGTAGTTCTCTAATACTTTGGAACACATATCGTTGGCGGGGCGGCAAAACCATCCTGATGCTCGATTTGGGGATGCTGACATCTTTTTGGGTAATTGGTGGCATTGTTGTTAGCTGGGGCAATCTGACGTCCGCGCTGGGTAAAGATCCGACGATATCAGGCCGCACGGAAATTTGGGCAGCGGCTATCACCATGATTCGCCAAAGACCTCTATTAGGCTATGGATTTTCTGCCTTTTGGACCGAAGATAATCCTTCAGCACTGTGGATTGGGGCTTCTCTACATGAGGGGTTTTATCCTAGTCATGCTCACAATGGATTTATTGATATTCTTCTCGATATTGGCTGGATCGGCATGGCGCTATTTCTTGTTGTCTTCCTATCAACTTGGCTAGCGGCCCTAAAATATGCCTACCGACCTGGCTCTCCCGAAGACTTTTGGCCGTTAGCAGTGATGTTATTAGTGACATCCTACAACCTGACAGAAACTTCTCTGCTAAGAGTCGGTATTGACTGGTTGTTCTTTATCATGGCTGCCCTCTCTATGCAGATCTGGTCTCAGACAAATGCATACTCGCGAGAGCAGTATAGGGAGCGTTCAACTGCTGCTAAGCCGATAGCGCTTCACAGTACGGCCAAATAATATAGTTCGAAGGCAATTGATGACACGCCATACCTATAACCTTTGATAAAAATATGCTTTCGAGTTTATGGTACTTTGTCGCAGCTACGCTTCAACTCGGTCTTCTACCTAGTTCAGACTGCGTGGACTTGATTTCGGACTTACATCTATACTCCTCAACCCCTTATATGCACTCCACGACCGAACTCTCTATGCCCCAGCAGTCCACCAACTCATCCCTCCAAACAGGGCAGCTAGAAATCGGCATTAACCTAACTAGCGTTTCAGACTGGTCAACGCAATACCCTTTCCTCAACTTCTTTAAAAACGCCAGGACGTGGGCCACCAGCGCTCAAGGTATCTGGGACACAGATGAGCTAGGTAAGCTAGATGTTGATGAAGACGGTTGGGTAAGGTCAATTCCCAAGCAGGGTGTGGCGATGACGCATTTGAGGACCATCGTACCGAACGCGCCAAAATTTGATCGCTATGTCGTACGTTACAAAGGTGAAGGCACCCTTACTTATGCGGGTGACGGTGGAGTTTATAAAGATGAGGCCGCTTCACAGCCTGGCAGGGATGTTATCGTTGCTTCTGGCTCAGAGCCGATCGTGCTAGGAATCACCAGCACCGATCCTAACGGCAACGGTAACTACATCCGCGATATTGAGGTAGTTCCCGAACCGTTCGCTAATCTGCCCGATTCTCAGATATTTAATCCAGACTTTCTAGACCATTTGAAGGGATTTGAGACCCTACGATTTATGGGCTGGATGCAAACTAATGGCTCTACGCAAAAAGAGTGGCGCGATCGCCCTCAGCTAGCCGATAGTGCTTACGCCACAGAAGACGGTGTCCCGCTGGAGGTGATGATAGAACTGGCTAATCAGACCGGTATTGATCCCTGGTTCAATATGCCGCACATGGCCACTGATGACTATGTGCGCAATTTTGCAAAAATGGTTAGGGAGAATCTAGATCCTGAGCTCAAGGTTTACATTGAGTACTCCAATGAAGTTTGGGGTGCCTGGGAAGAAGCGTACGAGTATGCGACGCAGCAGGGCACAGACAGATTTGGCAGTAGTTCTCAGAATCCTCGTATCGACTTCCACGCACAGCGCACTAGCGAAATTGGCCGCATTTGGGATCAGGAATTTGGCTCACAAAAAGATCGCGCAATTGGCGTACTCGGAGCGAATCACTCAGAGGCTAATGAAGCGAAGATCGCTCTGGACTATATAAGAAACACGGGAATGAGCCTTGCTGAAGCAGGTATTGATAAGCTGGCCGTTGCCCCTTACTTTGGGACCTACTTCGGCAGCGCCGAAAATCAACCTGACATCCAGCGATGGATGCAAGACAGTGACGGGGGACTCAGCAAACTCTTTAAGGAGATTACAGAAGGCGGCCAGCTAGAACATGGTGGCAGAGGTGGCGCGTTGCAGCTAGCTTATGACCGTACTCAGCAGAATATTGATGTTGCGAATGAAGCAGGCATAGAAGTTATTGCCTATGAAGGAGGCCAGCACTTGGTTGGGCTGGGGTCTATGCAAGAAAACCAAGCCCTGACAGACCTGCTCATTGAAGCCAACCGCGATCCTAGAATGGGAGAAATATACAGGGAGTATTTTGCCAAATGGGATGAACAAGGTGGCGGTCTATTTGCCGACTTTACCGATGTTAAGCCACCAAGCAAGTATGGCAGTTGGGGAAGTAAAGAAAATCTTTACGACGAAGGTGGCCCTAAGTGGGATGCGGTACAAGATCTGATCGAGGCAAGTGCGCAGCGACCTGTACAGGCATCAATGACAGTAGGGGATGATACTACCGTCAGCAACCTCAATACCAATTTTCAAACGATTGTTACCGACGATTTAAAAAAAATCTCGAATCTATGCCTGTCGACAGACTTTAGAAACGAAAACTCTACGCTCGAAGAGCAAGCGCCTACGCTTAGCAGTCAGAATCTGCCCAATTTTAGAGGCGTAGGTCTAGATAGCGATAGCCAGTTAGGTACTCAGGTTGGTCTATCGCTCAGCGACATTAGTGGGACATCTACTGACAACAACACAGTTGACTTTTACACCGTAGAGAATGCAGATGGCGCGGTATTGGATGAGTTGACAGGTCGTCTGGTTCAGCCGGGAGAAGCAAGCTATGCCGAGCTTGTATTGAATCAGTGGTTGAAGAACACTAACCTGACCCGCGATGTGATTGACTTGGGAGAGAAGGTCGCAAGCGACCAAATTCTAGCCTCTTACAAAATTCTAGCTCCTTACAGCAGAGCAAATGGGGCGGTAGAGTTTCTACTGACCCAAAATGCAGGCATCCAGTGGAGTAAAATCAACGCTTATGCTGCGATCGCAGACGCTGATTCTGATGGCGTTACCCGCATACCAGGCAGCGCTGATCAGCTTACGTTTGAGAACCTATAGAACGGCAAAGATAAAAGCTTTGCTGACTCTAGAGCTAATTTCAGATGAGAATTTCCGCTGGGTAGCCAGTCTATTTGCTGTTTGACAATGGCAACATGAAAAAATGTTGCGAAATCTTTCTTTGGATAGGTCCCCCCTCTAAGCTTTAAATCTAACTAACCCTTCAGCCTCTTTAAAAAATGAGCAACAATTTAGCGACCCAGCTCCGTGAGGGCACTAAAAAAGCTCACACTATGGCCGAAAACGTCGGATTTGTTCGATGCTTTTTGCGTGGTGTGGTGGAAAAGAAGTCTTACCGTAAATTAGTCGGCAATTTCTACTTTATCTACTGCGCGATGGAAGAAGAGCTAGAAAAGCATAAAGACCATCCGATTGTTTCTAAGGTTTACTTTCCTGAACTCAACCGCAAACAAACCCTAGAAGAAGACTTGGCCTTTTACTATGGCGCTAACTGGCGCGATGAAATTGTGCTGAGCAAGGGCGGCAGAAAGTACGTTGATCGCATTCGTGAGATTTCAAAAACGGCACCTGAGCTGCTAGTTGGCCACTCTTACACTCGCTATTTGGGCGATCTCTCTGGGGGGCAAATCCTCAAGACAATCTCTCAGCGAGCAATGAACCTCTCAGGTAGCGATGGCGTTGCTTTTTATGAGTTTCCGACTATCGAAGACGAGAAAGCTTTTAAAGACAACTACCGAGCGTCTTTGAGTGAAGCGCCAGTTGATGATGCCACTGCTGATGCCATTGTGGAAGAGGCGAATGATGCCTTTGGCCTGAACATGGAGCTGTTCCAAGAGCTAGAAGGTAACCTGGTGAAGGCGATTGGCGTGATGCTATTCAACAGTCTGACGGGTGGCCGTCGTCGCGGCAGCACAGAGCTAGCGACTGAAAGCTAACCGATTTTCTATAATCTGATTTTCTATAATCTGATTTTCTATAACCAGATTGAAGAAAACCAGATTGCCTGCAACATGAATGAGTCCTGGGATGTTATCGCTACTGCGTCAAACTCTCAGGACTTTTCGAGTTTAATATCGCTGTCGAGATGGGTCTCTACGCTCTGGCCCGCTTTTAGCTGCCCGGTAACGGGGGCGGCTTGTTGATAGCTGGCAGCGGCTGCGATCGCAATATGCGCATCTGCGACTACTAGCCCTAGGGTCGGATCAAATCCGCGCCAGCCACCGCCGGGCACATAGACCTCTGCCCAGGCGTGCAGATCGTGAGTGGCCGTTTCTAGATCACCTTCCTGGTAGCCGCTGACAAACCTTGCGGCCAACCCAACAGCCCGGCAGACTGCGACAAACAGCACCGCGTAGTCTCGGCAGGTTCCTGATTTTTTTTGCAGCGTTATTCCGGGCGGGTAGGGATCTCCTTCTAGGCGCTGCTGGTATACGCACATTTCAGGGATACGCTGAGTTAGCTGCGTTAAAAAATAGCCCACGTGCCCGGAGACGTCTGCTTCTAACGATTGGGCATAATCAATGACCGCAGGTGCGATCGCCCTTGCCCCAAAAGTCTCTGAGATATAAGGCGCAAGGGAAGCCGCTAACGCCACCGGATAGTTGATAGGCAGGTGCACGGCCCAAGGTTCATTCAGGTAGTCGAAAGGATTGCTGCGAGTAGTGTCTACTTCACTGACTGAGTGAATTTGCCAGGACGCGATCGGTGTGTTGAATGCGACGCTGGTGCAGGTGTTGCCCTCGGCATCTAAAAAATAGCTTGCTTGAGTAGAATCTGGTGAAAGGGTGAGCTGAAACGATCGCAGCCACTGCGATCCATCACTGCGCGGGCAGAGTCGCAGAATATGCGGATCGAGCGCTACGGGCTGAGTATAGCGGTAGTGCGTGGTGTGGGTGATGCGGTAGCGGCTCATGATTGCAGCGCATTGGCCGTGGCGGCGATCGCAGTTTCTGCGGGTGCTCCAGGCAGCGCGATAAAGTCGTTATAAATGCAGCTACCTACTTTGTTAATGCCTACTTGAAAGTTATCTAAAAACTGGTGCAGGCCCTGCTGAAAAATCTCGTCGAGTGTGATGTATTCTAGCTCGGCGCGCAAACGGCCCAAGGCGCGCTGACTGCTCAATGGCGTACTGCTCGCAGAAACACCGGCAATCTGAGAGAGAGATTCTTCTGCCCACTTTAGACAAAATTTAACAGAGCGCGGAAAGTGAGGATCTAGCAGCAAAAATTTGGCGACGCCCGCAGGAGATATCATCTGTTCGGTTTTGCGATACATTTCGTAGGCGCTAGCCGACTTTAACAAGGCAATCCACTGCAAATTATCTAGCGGCGTGCCCACTTCTTGCACAGAGGGCAGCAGTAAGAAATACTTGACGTCTAGAATGCGTGCGGTCTTGTCTGCGCGTTCTAAAAAGCGGCCTAGCTGCCCAAAGTGCCAGCTTTCATTCCAAGAAAGCGTAGCATCCATCACGCCTGCAAACCGATGGCTGGCCATTTTGACTTCGGAGTAAAAGGCGTAGGAATCTTTGCTTTCTTTTGACTGGGCGGCGTCTTCTACCTGCAGGTAGAAAGCATTGACCTGCTCCCACATTTCAGAAGAGATGGTTTCTCTAACTGAGCGAGCGTTTTCTCTAGCAGCGCGAACGCAAGAGCGAATAGAGTTAGGCGAGGTGGCATCAAAGGTTAAAAAGTCGAGCACACGTTCAGCGGTCGCCTGTTCGTAGCGCTCACTAAAAAGGGCGCGATCGCCCGTCACCGCAATCAGCGGATCCCACTGCTGGGCCACACCAACCGGGTTATCCATCAGCAGGTTGAGGTTAACTTCTACGAACCTAGCCACGTTTTCTGCCCGCTCAATGTAGCGATTGAGCCAATAAATTGAATCTGCAACCCGGCTTAGCATCTTTTAATCCTTCAGTTTAATCCTTTAGATTTACTCTTCTAGCAGTTACGCCTTGTGCGCGCTGAGCCTTGTGCGCGCTGAGCCTTGTGCGCGCTGAGCTTAGACTCAAACCCCGTTCATCACCCAGGTGTCCTTACTACCACCGCCTTGCGACGAATTAACAACTAACGAGCCCTCCCGCAGCGCCACGCGAGTCAGCCCACCAGGATTGACATAGGGCGTCTTTGATTGGCCGTACAAAATAAAGGGCCTTAAATCGACATGTCGCCCCTGAAAAGACTGATCGATCAAGGTCGGCATTCGCGAGAGGCAAAGCGTCGGCTGGGCGATATAGCCTCTCGGATTAGTCTTAATCTTTTCAGCAAATCGAGTCTGTTCTTCTTTTGAAGACTGAGTGCCAATTAGCATTCCGTAGCCACCAGAGGCATCTGTAGCCTTCACCACCAGTGAATCTAAGTTAGAGAGAACGTGAGACTGTTGCTTTTCATCTTCACAAAAGTAGGTTGGCACGTTGGGAATAATCTGTTCTTCGCCTAGATAATAGCGAATCATTTCGGGAACGTAGGCATATACAAGCTTGTCGTCAGCAACGCCAGTACCAGGAGCATTTGCGATCGCAACTCTTCCCTGCCTAAAAATATCCATCAGCCCCGACACGCCTAGCATCGAGTCAGCGCGAAACTCTGTTGGATCGATAAAGTCATCGTCAATCCGCCGGTAGATCACATCGACTTGCTCTAGCCCCTTGGTCGTCCGCATTTTGACGTGGCCATCATCCACCACCAAATCACGGCCTTCTACCAGGGTAATGCCCATTTGCTGCGCCAAAAACGAATGCTCAAAATACGCTGAGTTAAACGCACCTGGGCTTAAAATCACCACTTTTGGATCGCTAATATGATTGGGTGCTAGCTCCAGCAAAGTCTCTAATAGCTGGCCTGGATAGTCATCAACGGCTCTGATATCTAGCTCGTTAAACAGCGTTGGAAAAGAGCTTTTCATTACCGTGCGGTTTTCTAGCACGTAAGAAACGCCCGACGGGCAGCGCAGATTGTCTTCGAGGACGTACCAAGTGCCTTGGCGATCGCGCACCAAATCAGTCCCCGTAATATGGCACCATATCCCCTTCGGCGGCTTTAGCCCCATACAGGGCCGCAAAAACCCAGACGCCGACTCTATCGTCGCTCGGGGCACAATGCCATCTTTGATAATCTTTTGATCGTTGTAGATATCATCTAAAAAACAGTTCAGCGCTGTAATTCGCTGCTTTAGCCCTTTTTCTAACTGCTGCCAGTCCTGCCCAGAAATAATTCGAGGCACCACATCAAACGGAAAAACGCGCTCCGTTCCCTGATTATCTCCATAGACGTTGAAAGTCACCCCGAGCTTAAAAAGCGTATTTTGGGCGGCCTGCTGTTGCTGAATCAGTCGTTCAATCGAGAGCGATTCAATCCGCTCAATCAGTAGCGCCGCCGTCTCACGAGGAATCCCTCTAGCTGTAAACAGCTCATCATAAAAATCTCCAGGATCATAGTCTTTGAAAGACATGGTGGCGCTAGGGTAATGCGTTGAGGACCTATCCACAAATAGCGCTTTTGGGAGACGAGAAATGTATGTTCAGAGACGGTTTTTAGGCACATAGTGTGAGTCAAATCACAAAGTTACCCTTCAAGACCGTCACGGCCTGACCGCCGATAGCTATCCGGCCATTGGCCTGGCAGGTAACGCGCACAATGCCACCCCTTGCAGAAATTTGCCTAGCTGTCATCGTTGCTTTGCCCAGCTTTTCTTGCCAGTAGGGCGCTAGCGACGTATGCGCCGAGCCCGTGACCGGATCTTCGCTGATTCCCACTGCCGGGGCAAAGTATCGACTGACAAAGTCATAGGCGGCGCTGTCGGCTTTGGCAGTGACAATTATCCCTTGAACCGGGAGTTTGCTCATTTCAACAAAGTCGGGCCGAAGGTTTTGCAAGACCTGTTCTGAAAACACTTCGACTAAGTAGTTAACGTCGTTTTTGGCGACGACGCGAATATTTCCTCCACAGCAAAGAGATTTAATGAGCTGGGGCATGACGTATTGGGTAATCTCAACCGGCTGGACCGGAAAGTCCATTTCAATCCAGTCCTTTTGCTGCTTGGCACCCAGCCAGCCGCTTTTGGTCTTAAATTTGGCAGGTTGCCCTGCCGGTAGATAGCCTTCATGCCAGAGCGTATGAGCGCTGGCGAGGGTGCCATGTCCACAGAGGTCTACTTCGGTAGCTGGAGTAAACCAGCGGAGGCTGTAGCCGTCTGCTGGTAAATCCTGTAGCGGATACAGAAAGGCGGTTTCAGAGAGATTCATTTCAGCTGCGATCGCCTGCATCAGATCAGCTTCTAGCGGTTGCTCGGTTACACATACCGCCGCCGGATTGCCCGCAAATGGCTGGTTGGTAAACGCATCGACTTGAGTAATTTTCAGTTCCATCACAATTCTCCTAGTTGGCGCTCTTTAAGTCAGATTTTGAAGTCAGATTTTGAGGTCAGATTTTAGAAGTCGGATTTTTGAAGTCGGATTTTTGAAAGTCAAACTTTTGGGCCCTACCGATAATATCGCTGCTCTAACCATGTCCGAACAGCCTGTTGCGAATCGAAAACGTGACGAGTATCTGTCGCCGGATCGTAGGCAGTCCATCGTTGCCTGCCGTCGGCCAGCGTTTTGACCTGGATGCTAAGCACTTGCTGACCGGTTAAAAAATTGAGCAGGGCAATACCGCTTTGTTGTAACCATGCGCTGAAGCGCGCTAGGCCCTGATACTGCCGACTGACTTGCCGAAACTCTGATTCTAAAGAACTGGAGGAAGAAACAGAAGTTTTAAGTGAAAAATTTGACTGCATAGCTGCTGTACCCTCAATTGCGACTTTTTGACTTTCGACCTCTTGACTATGGCCGATCGCTCTGGCCACTCGGAAGGTACGCTTTTGCGAAAGTTTGCTAGTACAGTGAGCAGGTTTTTCGTAATTTTGATCTTTTCTTTAATTATGTGCGAACTGTACTATCTAAAGTGCTGAAAACTGTACTATATAGGCGCTGTATAAATCCTCTACTGTATAGACAGTGATGCAAATGGCTGGCGTTTTATCGGCTATTGACAGGAGGCTGTTTATGAAAATTCCGTTAGACCGTCAGGCAAAACAGCCCATTTATCTGCAAATACGCGATCGCATCCATCACCTAATCCATACCGGCCACCTGCCGCCCAACAGCCAGCTTCCCTCCATTCGCACGCTGGCTCAAACGGCAAACGTCAACAAGCTCACCGTCGTAGAAGCCTACAGCGTGCTCGAAGCCGATGGGCTGGTGAGGGCTAAGCAAGGAGCCGGTTACTTTATCAACTCGCCTAGGAACGCGGCTTCGACTCCGCTCAGCCACCGGGCAATAAGCCACAGTGAAGTAGGCCGCAGTGGAACAGGCAACAGTGAAGTAGGCTTCCAAGAACCCAGCCATCAAGAACCCAGCCATCAAGAACTCAGCCATCAAGAACCCAGCCATCAAGAACCCAGCCATCAAGAACTCAGACACCGGGAGCTGAGCGGAGCCGAAGCCCAGCCACCTAGAAGCGCTTTCAACCCGACCCAACAGGTCATCATTCCAAAAGGCAGCATTAACTCATTCTCTGAAATCTATCACGCTACAATCGCGGCTCGCGATCAGCCAGATATCGTCGATTTTGGGATTGGGTTTCCGCAGCCCATTGATGTTGACGATTTTCAGCGGGTCGCTCGCAGAGCCATGAAAGACTCAGATGTGTTCTTTTGCAAAGGCGAGCCAAAAGGTGATTTTGAACTACGCGGGCAAATTTCGCAGCTTTTGATGCAGCAAGGGTTAGAGGTCTCTGCTGAAAATTTGATCGTGACCAGTGGCTCTATGCAAGCACTGGCATTGCTGGCCGACCACTTTATTCAGCCAGGCGATCGCATCATCACAGAAGCGCCCACCTATCACGGATTTCTCTCTATTCTTCAGCAGCGCAGCGCCCAAATCATCGGCATTCCCATGACCGCTACGGGCATCAACCTAGAGCTATTGGCTCAATATTTAGATAGCCACCGGCCCAAGCTCATCTACACCATCAGCACCCTGCACAATCCGACTGGCATCACCACAACTATTGCCCATCGCCGTCAGCTATTAGCCCTAGCTCAGCAGTACAACTGCCTTGTAATAGAAGACAACGCCTACGAACCGCTCAGCTTTGAAACCACCCCGCCACCCATCAAAGCGTTCGATACAACCGATCAGGTTATTTACGTGGGCACATTTTCCAAAACGCTAATGCCAGGGCTGCGCGTAGGCTATATGGCCATTACAGGAGAACAAAACGCGGCGCTCACAGAGCGAAAGCTACTGCACGATTTTCATCTTTCTAACGCTTCTCAAGCCATTGTCAAAGAGTACCTAGCCTCTGGTCACTACCGCCGCCGCCTAAAGCGACTGCGAGCACTGCATAAAGAGCGCCGCGACTATATGCTGGCACTCCTCTCTCGCTATGTTCCGCCAACGGTAATGTGGACCCTGCCAGCGGGCGGCACGTTTCTATGGATTCAACTTCCTGAAATGGCCAGCGTGAACGAGGTGACAGCAGCAGCAGCGGCGCAGAAAGTGCTTTTGGGCTCAGGCTCAGCTTTCTTTCCAAAACAGCAGGGGTATCCAGCTCTGCGCCTAAACTTTTCACTACCGCCAGAGGAAACCGAACGAGGCATCCGCATACTCGGCAGTATTCTGCACAGCCTCAAGCACTAAGATCCCGATATTCATACCATCCACCTTCCCAGTTCATTGGCAAGTTAGTCTCTTAAAAAGTTCCAGGGAAAGTTCTAGCGAGTGAAGTCTCTCCCTCTAACCCTGCGGGTATAGGCGGAGCTTCTTAAGACTTAGCGCTTTAATGGGTGTTCGTCTTAAGATTTCCTGGTTATTCCGATTGCTCGGATTGCATCACTTACCTAGCGCTTTGACACGCCCCGGCAGATCGATTGCTCAGGCAGTTTCCATTCCCCGATATTCCACGGGTACGGTTGTCGAATATAGGGCCACGCCCCGGTTGCGGATCACCTGGCCGCTAGCAACGTCACGAGGCTTGACAGAGCCGCAGGCGTTGCAGGCGTGAATCCGGTCGCCAAGTTCTTTGCGCACCTCGGCACCGCAATCGGGGCACTCCTGAGAAGTCCCCCGGTGGTCAACGGTGGCAGAGAATTTTCCACGCTTGAAAGCAACCTGCTGGGTGATGTCTCTGAACTGGCCTAGCCCAGCGTCAAGCGTATGCTTGCCCAGAAAACCCTTTGCCATAATCCTGAAATCAATATCCTCAAAAAAGATACTGTCAGCCTTATCACAGAGCTGATTGGCAAGCTTGAAGTGCAAGTCACGGCGCTGGTTGGCAATGTGCCGATGCTGTCGGGCTACGGCTATTCTGGCTTTCTGATAGTTGGATGAGCCCTTGGTTTTACGAGCTAGCCGACGTTGCAGCAATTTAAGCTTGCTTTGCGACTGCTTGAAAAACTTAGGCACTCTTACCTGCAACCCGTCCGAAGTTGCCAGAAAATAATCTAGGCCAACATCTACGCCGATAGCATGACCGTGAAAGCCAACCACCGGCACATCCACATCGCACTTGATGCAGAGGTTGGCAAACCAGTGATCTGCTTTCTTGACGACTCGCACGTTTGCAATCGTGAAGCCATCAGGAATAGGCCGATGCAGATTGACTGTCACACTGCCTAACTTTGGCAGCTTCAGAACCCTGACTTCAGCGTCTAATGGGCTGGCCTTGAATTGAGGAAAGAGGGTTGAGCGCCATTGCCCAAACTTCTTGAACCTCGGATATCCAAACCCGCGCTTCTGCTTGCCATCAAACGACTTATGCAGCCGCTTGATGGCCTGCTGCAAATTCTGAGCGGGCACCGTCTTGAGGTTGGGGTTAGACTGCTTTGCTCTCGCCAAGCTAGCCTGTTGCCGCTGCTCAGACGGGTACGGCGCATCAGCTGGGATGATGTAACAACTATGCAAATCACACGCATTTACCGGGCACTTGCGCGACTGCGACCAATCCTTAATCTCACGCAGCGCATAGTTATACACGCGCCGCGAAGTCTCGAACCAGTCGTCTAAAGTCGCCGCTTGTTCAGCACTTGGATATATTCGATATTGATAGTTGAATATCAGCATACGTCTATTGTACAACGTTCTACTGGCAAGCAATAGGTTAGTAGAATTAAGTTACTGCAAAGATTGTTCGCAAAGCTCACCTGTCTTTCACCACCCCCTAAGCTACGCTATAGGCGGAGCACTAGCCGATTTCTGGTAGATGTCAGCTTTATGGCGATCGCTACAGTCCCACAATCTCTTTCGCCTTTGCGAGTACCTCATCGGGATCAAAGGGCTTGGTCATATAGATATCAGCACCCGCCTCGTAGCCTTTGGTCTGGTCAGCCTCTTGCCCCTTCGCCGTCAGTAGAACGATGAAGGTGTTCGTCATTTTCAAGATGTGTTTAGCTTCGTGACAAACCTGATAGCCATCCATTTTTGGCATCATGACATCTAGAAAGACTAGATCAGGCTGCTTGGACTGAATAGTATCTAGCGCTTCTTGGCCATTAGTGGCAATGAGTAAATCAATACCCAAATCTTCAAGATCTTCAAGGGTTTGTTCTAGCAAGGCGCGAATATGGAGTTCGTCGTCGACAATGAGGATAGATTTAGACATCTTTCATTTTTGAGGGAAAGGATGGTAAAGGATTTGTTTTAATCACCGATTTAGTTATCTATATGATCTGTTTCATAGTTGTTTTTTTATGTTCAGCAGGTTCTAGATTGCCGGACTCACTATCGGACTTACTAGCGCTGCTGGTCCCCTCCACCAAAATAACAGAGATATTTTCTAGTCCTTTTTCAAAGCGCAGGGTCTTAATAATATTGTGGTCTTCAGAAGCTGCCGCATCCATAATCATCATGTCGGGTTTAATTGTACGGGCCTTATCTAATCCTTCTTTTCCCGTACTAGCTTCAGAAACCATGTAGCCTTTAGTGAGTAAAATATCTGTGAGGATCTTGCTAGCAGAAGAATCTTTATTAACCACCAGCACTTTACTACGAGACGTTTTCTTTTGTAGCAGCGTCTCTACGTGGCTAAGCAAGTTAGTGATATTGATAGGCTTCGTCAGATAGCGATCAACGCCCAAACCGAAGCCTCGATCTTTGTCTTCAGTAATAGAGAGAATTACGGTAGGAATATTAGCGGTTTTAGGATTGTTTTTCAACACTGCTGCCAAATCAAAACCATCTAGGCGCGGCATCATCACATCGGTAATAATCAAATCTGGCGGATGCTGCTTGATCATTTCTAGGGCGGCAATGCCATCTTTCGCTTCTTTAACTAAGTACCCTTCTGTTTCTAGCTCTTGTCGCAACAGACAACGAATGTTGCTCTCGTCATCTACCACTAAAATAGTCTTAATTGTCCCAGATTCACCAGGGGCTGTTTGTTTCACATCTGCTTTGATGCGTTCGACCAGCTTTTCTACGGTTGGATGATGCTGGATAACCGGAGAGGATGAATTTGCGGGTGCGCTTAGCGGGAAGGCCACTGAGAAAATACTGCCAACATTGAGCTGGCTTTCTACCCAGATACGGCCATTGTGATGCTCTACAATTTGTTTGCAAATGGGAAGCCCTAGGCCGGTGCCTTGAGGCTTGTCTGTCATAATCTCGCCGACTTGCTTAAACTTTTCAAACACCAGCGGCTGATCTTCGGCGCTAATGCCGATACCGGTATCAATGATGCGAACGCATAGCCCTTCTTCAGTTAGGTTGGTTTCACAGTTGACGCTGCCGTCTGGCGTAAATTTGATAGCGTTGGAGATAAGGTTGATAAAGACCTGGATGAGGCGATCTTGGTCGGCGGTGATGGTGGGTAGATCTGGAGCGATATTTGTGGTGACGGCGACGTTGTTTTTTTGCGCGAGTACAGAAGTAGCTGCGATCGCCTGGTCGATGACGGCGTGTAAATCGACATCTGCCATCCGCCATTCAATTTTACCGGCTTCAATCTTGGCGATATCTAGCACATCGTTGATCAGTGATGTCAAACGCTCGCCTTCTGAAATAATTATTTTTAGGTTGTCTTTTATTTGGCGAGCTGCTCTGTTTATCTTTTTATCTTCGCTCGTCATAGCCGGTAGCAAGACGGTCTCTAGCTTCTTTTGAATGATTTTGGCAAAGCCTAGAACTGAGGTAAGCGGCGTCCTGAGTTCGTGAGAAACCGTAGAGATAAAGTCAGTCTTCATTCGATCAACTGCTTTTTCAGTCGTGACATCGCGAATAAGAACCACCGTGCCAACAGGCTTTCTGGTCGCAAAACCTGTTTCTGCTTCGGCCAAAATCGGAGTGACCGTAGCCTGTCCGATACGCTCATTCGGCAAAGTAAGCTCTGTGCTCCAGCTTCTGTCGATATCACCTTTACTTTGTTCAACAAGTTGGATAAGACTATCTTCAAAAACGGTTGCTGCTAGCTTGCCAGTAAGGTCAGATTCTTCAAAATTAAAGATATGCCGGAGAATAGGATTGGCTCGACTAATTTTGCCTTCCTTATCAATAACCAACAAGCCATTACCCAGATTATCAATAATGGCATTGAGCTCTTGGGTGCGCTCTTTGACCCGCTTATCTAAAGTGTCACGAGCATCTTCTATCGCCTGTGTTCGGTTCCCTACCCAGTCAATTAGCTGATTTAGGGCAATGGTAAGGCTGCCAATTTCATCGTCTGTGGTCACCTGGGCACTCAGCGTAAAGTCTTCGGTTTGAATGACTTTGGTTGCGGTTTCTTCGAGGGCGCGGAGCGGGCGGTTGATGCCATGGCTGATTAGGATGGCAAGTAGGGCTGCGATCAACAGCGAAAACACCATGCTAAAAAGAATGAGCCAGCTACGCAAAGCCTGAGCGACAGCGGCTTCTGTATGCGCAGATTCATACCCTACCCGAGCATCTTCGATCAGTTGCGATAAGTCATCTGAAATGCCGTCAAAGGCGATCGCCAAGTCACTATTGGTAAATGCGAGCAGTTGCTGCTGGGCCTGCTGAATCTCTGCGGGTGTATTGAGGCGAGTTATATCAATGTCAGCGACTAGGCGATCTAGCGTTTGTAGGTAGCGGGCGGCAACGCCATCGTACGTATCCACAAAAAGAGAGAGTCCATCTACATCAGTACGGTTCTCTGCCTGTGCTATATTCTGTTCTATTTCAGCCCACAACCCTTCAATAGTACTGGCATGGATTAAAATATGGCTGTACTCATCTTGAAAGTCTGCGGGGAATTCGCTGAGGGGAATGAGCTGCTGCTGGTGTGTGCGAGACTGTAATACGCCTGCTTGTAGCTGAGAGAGTAGCATGACTTCTGTTTCCGCGCGTATCTGTTTGTCTGAGGCCGCATTTTGATAGCGGTTGCCAACGACAATGCCTGTGGCGGTGCCTGCGATCGCTACCCCTAGCGAGAGGATGTAGCCCAAGGCGATCTTTTCACCTACTTTGAGACGATTTAGCCACTGCCGAGGGCTGCGTCTAGTCTTTTGCGCTTGTTCAGATGGTGTCCCAACAGTTGAATAGCTCATAGTAAAAATCGGTCGGTAGATAAGAAGATAGATAAGATTTGCGCAGGGTGTCTAGTCGATTGGCAGGGTCGTCGATTTCACACGAGCTGGATTGGCCGGTCTTCCTTTTATCGGCAGAGTGATAACAAACTCGCTGCCCTCACCTACTTTGGTATGGCATTCCAGCTTTCCTCGATGCCGGGCTGTTATGATTTGATAGCTAATAGAGAGCCCTAGGCCAGTCCCTTCTCCTACCGCTTTGGTGGTGAAGAACGGATCGAAGATTTTGTGCCGGATTTTTTGACTAATACCAGGGCCACTATCGGCAATTCGAATAATGACCTGACTGTCTTCCTGCTGAGTTGTTATCGTTAGCCTTTTGGGCTGCTGAGCACTTCTTTCTAAGGCATCTAGAGCGTTGTTGATGAGGTGGGTAAAAACCTGATTGAGCTGGTTGGCATAGCAGAAAACTGGCGGCAGGGGGCCATAGTGTTTGGTGAGGAAAACGTTGGTTAAATCGGTGGTTAAATCGGTGCGATCGCTACCACCTTCTAGCTGTTGCTTTGCGCTTAGGCGCTGCAATCGGTGCTGAACCAGCATTAAGGCACTATCGAGACCTTGGTGAATATCCATCTGATTGTATTCAGCTTGATCTAACTGAGAAAAAGTTCGCAGCGACAGCACAATTTCTCGAATCCGCCAGGTTCCCATTTTCATACTGTCTAAAAGCTTAGGAATATCCTCGGTGAGAAAGGCTAGGTTAATATCTTCAAGAGTCTCTGCAATGAGCGCTGTGGGCTGCACCATCTCTTGTTGGTAGCAATCAATCAGAGATAGCAGATCTTTTACATTTTGTTCTAAATGCGATAGGTTGCCATGAATGAAGGTAACAGGATTGTTGATTTCATGAGCAATGCCAGCCACCATTTGGCCTAAGCTAGTCATTTTTTCGGTTTGTACAAGCTGAAGCTGAACGGCTTTTAATTCGCTAAGGGTTTTCTCTAACTCTTCAGCTTTTTCTTCTGCTAGCTGCGCAGCATCGCGACTGCGCTCGTACAGTTCGGTTTGATCAATCGCAATAATGAGCTGACTGCTAACGGCCTGTAGCAGGTCAATCTCTTTTGCTTCCCAACCTCTAGGCTGACTGCTGCCACAGCACAGCAGGCCAACTTGCCCTGTTCGCGTCAGTAAGGGAAAGGCCAGCAGGGCTTCGCAACTATGCTGCTGTAAAAAGCGGCGGAAGGATGAACAGGCAGGCTGATCAGCCAGAAATTGCTTCTGCTGACTGACATCATCGATTTTTATCACCTGCTGCTGATATAGAGGCGTCAGCAGCTCAGGGCCAACTTCTTCAATAGAATAGGTGCCGATAATACTGATAAGGGCAGGGCTTTTGGTTTCGCTAACAATCGCAAAATGCTCGCAGAAAGCGTCTTCCGCTTCGGATGAGGAAGACCAAACAATTTCAGATTTGGCACGGTGCCATAGAAAAAAGCAGCGATCTAAGCGCAGCACCGATTGCACTTTATGAACGGCAGTTTGGAGCGTATCTGGTAGGCTTAGTGAGTTGCGTATCTGGCCTGCTAGCTGAAAAATTAGTTCATTTTGGCGGCTTTCTTTAAGCTGCTTTTCATGCCTGAGTACGCTAATTACCCCTGCCGCGTGACTCGCTAGCGTTGTTAGTAGCTTAAAATCTTCGGCCCGATATGGTTGGGGCGACAGACGGTACAAAGTAATAATGCCAATGAGTCGATCTTTGATCTTAAGCGGGGTGCAGATTAGCGTGTGGCAGCTTTGCTTTTGCGTTGGCTGC
The DNA here is from genome assembly GCA_963833005.1 of uncultured cyanobacterium. Lineage (GTDB taxonomy): Bacteria > Cyanobacteriota > Cyanobacteriia > Phormidesmidales > Phormidesmidaceae > Phormidesmis. Next base: position 752,235 of record CAWHWK010000009.1, read on the forward strand.
TGTGGATCTGTATTCAAATGACAACAGCGCTCGTCTAGCAGCACATTATCAACAATCTCGCCTCTGCCCGTGGCCGCAATTTTACCCAGTAAGCCCTCACCCATCTTCACAGTCTGAGCGTGCTGTAATATCTGAGGCCTTAGATGCTCTGAAAAGCCAGCAGTGCATTCTAATATATTTGTTGTCTCATGTAGCAGCATTAGCATACCGCCGTCTGAAGGCAATATCTGCTGTGCTTCATCCAGAACCAACTGGGCGATTTCATCAACATCTAGCGTTTCTACAATCTGTTCTGAGAGCTTGAATAGCAGCGTAATTTCTTTGTACTTGCTTAGCAGCTCTTGGGTAATGGTCCTTTTTTCTAGCTCGCGACGGGCAAGGTTAGAGAGCAGCGCTGCGGCGACTGCGGCTTTCTCTGATCCGCTGACCCAGCCAATAACCTCGTCTTCCAAGACGATCTCAGCTTTATACAGAGCTTCTGTAGAGATTTCTGTAGAGGTTTCTGTAGAGATTTCTTTGGAGACTTTTTCGCTAGCGGCAAATGTTTGCTGATTGCCCAGCAGGTACTCGCCTTCGGCACTGTGTACACACAGCCGAGTATCCATCGCCTCGATCACGCTGGCAACCAGTGCCAACTCTTTACGAAGCACAAGTTTTTTCAAGCTTTTTGGCAGCATAAGCCGGTCAGCGCTGGACAGTTCACCTTGTCGTAGTGTGCCCATCCGTTCTGGCGGACGTTAAGCCTTTGCGGAGTTCCGCAAGCACACGGGAAACCAATGTATAAAATAAAAGACTTTATATTAGGGCCTGTCAATGATTTTGCTGGTGGTGTTTGGGGTGGGGCTGACCGCTGGCTTTGTCGATGCGATCGCAGGTGGTGGCGGCCTGATTATGCTGCCAGGGCTTTTGTTTACTGGGCTACCGGTGGGAAGTGCGATCGCAACTAACAAGCTCTGCGGCACCTTTGGCGCACTGACTAGCACCCTAAAATTTGCCCAGTCCAAACAAATTGACAGGTACGCCTGCTGGCTGATGGCGCTGCCCGTCATCGTCGGGGCCTATCTGGGCAGTCGCAGTATTGGGCTATTGCCGTCAGCTTGGGCAGAGCCTACGGTGGTGGTGCTCATGGCCATTATCACGCTGTTTGTTGTATTTAAGCCCAGCTTTGGCGTGGCCCAGCCTAGTGGGACTAGTGGCATTGAGGCGATGAAGCCGGTGGTCAGTTCGTCAGCGACCGTTTCGCTACCGCGACGCTGGGGCAGTGCGATCGCAGGCGGTGCCATTGGCTTTCACGATGGGTTTTTCGGGCCGGGTACGGGCGTTTTTCTCGTCTTTACTCTCTTATCACTGTTTCCTATAGACTTCTTGCGGGCAACCGGATCGACCAAGCTGCTTAATTTTTTAGCCAACGTCACAGCGCTAATTACATTCGCGATGGCGGGTAACATTGACTACGCCAAGGGCAGTGCCGGAGCCCTTGGCGTCATTATCGGATCTTTTGTTGGAGCCAGCTTTGCCACGAAAAAAGGAACAAAGCTAATCAAGCCGATCTTTATCGTGGTTACAATCGCCTTAATCTTAAAGTTACTGCTGAGCTAGACTGTTGTTCGGCTAGACTGTTGTTCGGCCAGACTGTTGTTCGGCCAGACTGTTGTTCGGCCAGACTGTTGTTCGGCCAGCTTAACAGCCTCTATCCAACAGAGTTTGCCCAGTCTTTGGCCCAGGCCAAAATCTCGTGAACCCGCTCAATCGAGCCAGCCTCAGAATATAGGCGCAACACCGGCTCTGTTCCACTAAAGCGAATCAATAGCCAGCTATCGTCCTCTAAATTGAACTTGTAGCCATCTACCGTAATGCAGTTGTCTACTTTTTTGCCCGCCACTGTTTCTAGCGTGCTGGTTTGCAGCGCCTCTAGCAGCTTTGCTCTAACGTCCATACTCGCTAGCGGCAAATCAATCCGGTCGTAGGCCGCAGTAAAGTGGGTCTGCGCTCTGAGCGCATCGTTTAGCTCACCAAAGTCTTTTCCACTTTGCACCACCGCCTCTAGCAAATACAGCGCAGAGAGTAGCGCATCTCGCTCTGGAATATGGTGACCGTAGCCAATACCCCCAGACTCTTCACCACCAATCAACACATTTGCATCCAACATCCGATCGGCAATGTATTTGTAGCCAATTGGCGTCTCGTACACCGGCAAATCGTACAGCTTGGCCAAGGCCAAAAAGAGATTAGAGCCGCTGAGCGTTTTGACCACTTCGCCCGTCATCCCTCGGCGCTTGGTCAGGTGCTCCATCAAGATAGGAATCAGCACCTGCGAGCTGAGGAAAGTCGCCTTTCCGTCCATTCCGGCAATGCGATCGCTATCTCCATCAAAAATCAGCCCTACTGTCAGACCGTCATTTTGCTTATTTTCAATCGCCTTGAACAGCTTGGGAATATACTGCGGCAGCGGCTCCGGCGCACCGCCTTCAAACAGCGGATCGGCCTCACTATTCAGCTCATTTACCGCTCGCTCTAGCAGCCGCTCAATCCCAGTTGCCGCCGCGCCATGCATCACCTCAGCAAAAATCGTTAGCTTACCCTCATCGACAGCCTTACGGATGGCCTCGATATCCACCATGGATTGCAACGCACTGCAATAGCTCGGCCAGGGGTCAAATAGGGTAATGCTGCCAGCCTGCTCAGCAGTGGGCACGTCTTGATCTAACAGGGCCTCCACCTTTTCGGTGACCTCTGGCGGTACCGAGCCGCCCAGCGCGCTCTTAATCTTCAACCCGTTATACGCTGCCGGATTGTGGCTAGCGGTAATGACAACTGCCCCTAGCGCCTTTTGATCAAACGCCGCCCAGCTAAAAGCAGGCGTCGGCGCAAAGCCTTCAGACAGCTTCACCTCGTACCCTGCCGCCGCGATTGACTCTGCCGCATACCGGGCAAAATCTGGCGAGAGAAACCGCCGGTCATAGCCCACAATTACTGTTTTACTGCCACTGCTATCACCACTGCTACCATAGGTCTCTTCCAATACCTGCGCCGCCAAGGCTGCGACCTTTCCCACTCGCTCAAAGGTAAAGTCGGCAGCGATCACACCGCGCCAGCCGTCCGTACCAAATTTGATTGCTTTACCGACAAATGTAGAGGGTGAAACAGAAGCCATAGTTCAGTCGCGATAAAGAATAAAGAAATAGGATGGGCAAACGGCTTTGAGCAATCTCACACTGCCCTCAGCAGTTTACCGATAGATGCTGACAAACGGCCAGTATCAAGCAGGCTTTATATATAGTTTTACGTGGTTTTTAGGTAGAGTGCGATCGCACAGTCACGTCTTCATTGAAAAGCGCCGCGCAAAACCTTCAACGTCTTCATTCCTCTTGTTGGCAAATCAGGCAGAAAATCAGCCAATCGAAGCTGCGATCGCTCAGCAGCTCAGTTTTCGGCTGCTAATTTTGGCTGCTAATTTTTAGGCGCGTATGATACCCTGATTAAACATTAATTGCTCCGTTCGTTTTCATCCGTTCGTTTTTCATAGGAGTAATTAACGGGATGTGGCGCAGTTTGGTAGCGCACCTCGTTCGGGACGAGGGGGCCGTGGGTTCGAATCCCGCCATCCCGATTTTGGTTGCAAGCGAAGGTTTTAAGCGAAGCCTTAGCTTCTATAGAGCGAGACTGCTATTTTGCGTTGATGCAGTCTCTTCGCTAGATAATCGCCCTCCGCTGCAAAACAGAAATAAACTCGCTGGGCCGACCGGTTGGCTGCGGCTGGCTCCAGTCGGTTGGGGCGGCGTAGTTAAGCTTGTACAACAGCTTGATGGTGGACTGAACGGCGGCAAGGCTACCGCATAGCGTATGGCGGACGGGTTCGGCCTGGGCGACGGGCCGCTGAGCAGGCGGTTCTGAGGCATTGAAAGATGTGGACGCGAAAGCGCCCTGAAGGGTAGGGGTAAACATGGTGATTCTGGGATTTCCTGTGTGTAAGGTGTTCAAGGAAACCCAGAACTCGCGAATCCTTAGCCATCCACAGAAATGACGTGCAAATCGGGGTGGCTAGAGGTTATCTTTACCCTTAGCGTCCGGGATTGCCTGGTAATCCTGTGCGTTAGCCGTTGATGGGTGGTTGTGACACTCATCAACGGTGCTGAAGTCTTGTTGAGTTCTGAGAAGGTTACGACGCTAGGCCATAGCCTTAGAAAACGATAATAAGAGTATTTTTACGTAGATGCAAGCGGTAAGATTTGCGATCTGGCAACTCGCGCGATCGCAGGATCAATCGTTTGCGCTCCTAGCTCGATCAAATTTTGATTATCACTGCTCTCAAACGTCAAAAGCGGTTTGTTCCATTTGAGTATCTGCCGCGCTAAGGCTTCTGTTTTGCTATTGGGCGATGCGTAAGCAATGAAGACGGCATCTGCTAAAGCGGCGACGAACTGATTGCGTTTTTGGGCGATCACAGAGGTCATGCGATGCTGGTTTTGGAAGGGGGAGAGGATGAGAAGGCGATCACACTCCACCGCCGCTTTATGCGCTTTCAACAGTCGCATTTTTTCCAAACTGCGAGCAGGACAATAAATTACAGGCTGAGCGCCGCGCAATAAAAGCAACAAACATTCTTTTTCCATCGGAGAATGAAAGCCACTGACCGTAGGCGTTGCCGAATCTCGTAAGCTTCTTGCTAAGTCATAGGTTTTCAAAATCAGGTCGCCGGGACATTTGACCGAACAAAAGAGCGCTAGGGATCGATGCTGGAGAACTTTGGGATTGCCGATGGCGCTGACAGGCTGCGCAGATTTTCGAGACCAGTAGGGGTGTAGAGACTTTGGATAGGCAGGGTGGTTGGGCGCTAGGAAGATTGGCTGAAGCACGGCTGTAGAGAATAGAGGCGGCTATGGCTGTTTGGCAGTTTGAATGGCTTTTGCGATAATTTGACCGTCTTCGGGCGGTAGCTGGCGAGGTGCGGAACGGAAAAGCAAACCCCAGTGAGTCGGTGATTTAAGATTGTCGAATAGCTTGAGCTGTGGGGCGAGAGACAAAACAGGAACGCCTTGCTCGGGGTTGAGGCGATGCAGGAGGTTGACTTTGACCCGGCAGGGGAAGAGGGACTGCGTCCAGATTTTGGTTTCGGTATCGAAGTAGGCGTCGGCGGTGACTTCCATTACGGCTAGCCATTTGGAGGCTTTGGTCAGGTAACCGAGGATGTAGTCACCGGGTTTGAGGCGGAAGACGGTTTTGTGCTGAGTGTGAGGAAAGCCTACGGTATCGCCGCCCGCTGCTAAAAATTCTGGCCAGGTGGTGGAATTGAACAGGCAGAACCAGTAAGCGCGCTCTTTCGTTTTGGTATTCATTGGGACTGTTTACTGATGGGCAGCTGCGAGCGTCTTGGGTAATTCGGGAGTGACACCGTCTTCAACACAATCAGCTAGGTAGTCCTCAATCACTTCTTGAAAGTTAGTGGCTAGCTCTGCGATATCTGTGCCTTCAAAAGCAAGCAGGTCGCGTTCCATACCCATTACGAGTCCCTGCAAAGAACCGTCTTTCACCATTCGTTCGACAGTGGCTTGGTAGCCTTTGTGCTCTAGTACGATGGCGGTAGGCGTAGAAATTACTTCAGTCATCTTTGATACCTCCGTCTGGGGTTACGTTATTTGCGAGGAGCTGCGTCTTGAGAGATTTGCAAACGTCATATCTCAGGTCGCTGCTAGCCTTGCCTGGAATCGTTGCTTTCATCCCGTTGGGTAGTTGCCAGCGCCGATGAGAGCCTTTGCCGCATTTCTTTTTCAGTGTAGCGCCTAGTTGCTTTAGCATCCTTTCGGCTGCGCCTGAGGTGATTGGGTTTCCGGTGAAGAGGCGTTTGATAGTGTCTTGAGACTGGTCATCGAATGGGTTGTCGGGCATTGCCTTTCGATTTCTCCAGCGTGGTAGGGTTCTCTGTGCATAGAGCCTCATTCTACCAGTGGGAGAAGACTAGCTTTCTTCCTCACCGCAGACTTCTTTCTTCGCTGCGGTGAATCGATCGTAGAGTACCACGAAGAATTTGGGTAGGGTTTCGATCGCCCAAGCTTGTATTTTGTCGAGGTCTTCGGTGTTGTCGATGGAGGAATTTTCTCGGTAGCAAGCAATGCGCGAAACATGTTTATCTTCGAGTTTTTCCCAGCTTAGCTTTGCGCCAAACTCTCTTTCAATTTCTGCTTTCTGCTCGTATAGTCGTTCAAAAATTTGCTTGTTGTGCGATCGCTCTCTTTCATTGAGGTAGATGTCTATGCGGAATCGGGATTTTCGGGCAAAGGAAAACCCTACTGAAAGCGGTTGATCTTGCTCGCGGTCTGCGTGCGAAACGAGCAGTCCAGTCCAGCTACGTCCTTGCGGATTCAAAGAAGGCTCAACAGATAAGCCTTCTACCTGTTTGATATTGTTATGGAACTGATTGAAGAAGTTGATGTAGCTAGCTTGCCTGTCGCCCATTCTAGAAAAAACGACTCGCTCGGCGGACATATTGACGCTGGAGACTCGCCAGTCTACTTCTAGCCATTGTTTGGACTGAACGTGGCCTACGCCGTCGTTTGCCCACCAGCTACGATTGTTGTATGCAGAGGGGGGAAGTTCATCGCCAATGATAGTTTCGATTTCTTTGAAGGTGTGGGTTACTCGGTCAGTTTCTTGCTGTTGAAGCCAGATAGCTAAAGGCGCATAGCGACTATCGCCAGCTTCAAGTTCCTCTGGCGGAATCGCGAAGTTCCCAGCAACCGTTTCGGGCAGTGCATTGCCTTGATGAATCTGTATATCGCCAGTGCTAAAGCCGCCAACAGTAGATTGAGTTGTAGCCTCAACAGTTTCTTGAGCTGCTTCTGTGTCGAAAGATGGTCGGTGATTGTCTAGCAGAGTAGCGCAGTATTGAAGCTGTCTGCGTTGCTGTGGGGTGACCTCGCGGAAGTGGGCGATCGCGTTCCTAGTCTCCCGTACTCCTTCCAAGAGTGGATCAATCGCATCCCATTCCAAATCATTAAATCCAGATTGGTACTGGGGCCAAATATTCTTGAATATCTGAGTCAATTCATAAAGAGTCAGATCGTCGAACGTTTTTTGAGCTACGGATTGTTCGAGATATTTGGTAAATACTGAGTTGAGTGTGGACTCATCGAATTGCGGATTTTTACCCGTCACTTGTCCTAATGTAGCTCAATAAAGCCTGCTTGAACTTCTCTTTCAGACTGCTGTTAGAAGGCGTGATAGCTTGAATGAGCTGATCGATGCTGTCGCTATCGCGGATGAAGTCTCGCAGGGTTAGCTCGATGTCTTCGGCGAGCATGAGGTCTTCGGCGCGACGGCGGAAGTATTCGGCGGTGTCGTAGCTGGTGACGATGGCTTGAATTTGACCGTTGCTATCTACGATGGGAATGGCGTTAGTATCTTGCAGCCCTTTTAGCAAGTCGGAGAGTTCGTTGTCCTCGCGGTATGGGGTAATTCTGGTGATAGCGTGGGAGACTTTTAGGCGTTCGGGGATGAATTTTAAGTTGCTAACAGCTCTAAGGATGGAGTCGCTGGTGATCATGCCTTTGAGCTTTTGATCTTCGTCTACGACGGGGAGCTGGCTAAAGTCGTGTTCGATCATGAGCGAGAGGGCGTGTTGGGCGGAGTCGCTTTCGGTAACGGTGATCAGATTTTGCTTTTCTGGGATGAGGTGTTGGACGATGAATGGCATGGAATTCTTTTGATTTTAAGAAATTAAATAGTTGAAGCGATCTGAGGACCTTTCTATTCAATCGGAGATACTATTTCAATCTGTCTATCTCGGTAGCCGCAAATTGGTAGAATTGAGTTCTGAGGAAGGACTGTAATAGGCATCACAGCTTAGAATTGAACACAGACTGATTCTTTGCTGTAGTCAGGCTACGATTCTATTTTATACGTTTGGAGGTTAGCGCGAGCTGTGACAGGTTTTGAAATCCGGAAAAAGCTACACCAACAGGTTGATCAGCTTCTGCCTGACCAGCTCAACTTGCTATCTGATTTCTTAGATTTCTTACAATTTAAGAAAGCGAAGCCACAAGTTTCTAACAGTTCAACTATTGAACGTAAGCCAGGTTTGCATCCAGGTGCTTTTGTTATTGGGGATGACTTTGACGACCCGCTTCCTGATAGCTTTTGGCTGGGTGAAGAATGAGGCTATTGTTGGATACGCACGTTTTTATGTGGTGGGACAGTGCCCCAGACAAAATTCCAGAAGAGACTTTTACGCTGCTTAAGCAACCTCAGAACGAGCTTTTACTGAGTCTTGTCAGTGTTTGGGAAATGCAGATCAAAGTTCAGCTTGGCAAACTGACGCTGAGAAATGACCTAAAAGATATCGTTCAGCAGCAGCAGACGACTAATGGTATTGAGCTATTGCCTGTTTCACTGGCTCATGTTTTGGATATTGATAAGCTGCCTTACCATCACAAAGATCCTTTTGATCGGCTACTTATTGCTCAAAGCCGTGTTGAGTCAGTTTTGCTTGTGAGTGGCGATCGCATTTTTCAGCAGTACGATTGCACAGTCGTTTGGTAGTTTGGCAAGCTGGCGCAGCCTCTCTTTTCGCCATGTGAACGTATCATCGCTGAGTGCAAGAGAGTGAGGTGATGATGGGTTGTGATTGCTGTATGGCTAGCTGTGTAAGCCCTGTAAGATTAGCAAATAAGAACCGCACTATAATAAAAAGCAGCTCTCTGAGCGGGAGATTCGCACTCTATTCGTTACACTTTTGGGCTTTGTCTACGACGGGGAGTTGGCTAAAGTCGTGTTCGATCATCCGCGATAGGGCGTGTTGGGCGGAGTCGTTTTCGGTGATGGTGACGAGGGTTTGGTTTTCTAAGGTGAGGGTTTTGATGATGGATGGCATGGAAATATTTTTAGACTCTTTTATCGAGAATTCAAGAAATATAGAGATTACTAGCCAGCAAGTGTACGCAATCCCATCCGGTACTTTATATCGTAATTAACGACGAAATCTACTTCTTCATTAGACAATCCGTAGTGTGTAGCCAAAACACGGTCAATTTTGTCTATTATTGATTTGGAGTGTCTAGGCCAAAATTCGTCGTATTCGACGCGGCCAGTTTTTTTTGACTGGGCAACACGTCGAACGGCATTATGTTTCATATCGCTCATCAAGTCTCTACCGAGGTATGAGAGCTTCTCTTTAATAGCTGGATCAAGTTCTTCCAGTCCTGCTGGAAACTTTTGAACAAACTCTTTCCCGCAATGAAAACAGTCTCCCAAAGTAATAAAATAGAAAAAGAAGATCGAGCTATTTATAAATGATATAGCTGTACTCGCGTACTCTTCTGACTTAAACTTATAGGGCTTATAGTCGTCTGATTTTTTCTCTCCGTCTTGTTCATTCCAAAAATAAGGAACGAAATCAAAGCATTTCACATACATGGTTAATACTCTATGTACATATATAGTTCGACTGTTTTCTCCCATACAGCTTACTAATGTATCTTTCTTCAGGATTTTTTCGAATATTTTACGAGACATCTCACTACCTAATTTGGGAATAAGATTGAGATACCGAAGTGACCGATGAATTTCTGAGTAAGTTAATAGAGGAAATATGAGCGTTCTTTCCTCCGCAAACCATTTTGTGTAATTGCCAGAGAAAACTTTACGTTCAGAGCTGGCAGTCGAAACCAATACATCAAGCCTGAATTTCACTCCCTCAAACAATTTAGAAGGGTTTGCGTCTCCAGAAAAATGGCTAATCCAGCTCTGTCGAGAAACTGATTCAAGAACCTGCCTTAGCTCAGACATCCTTGCCGTGCAAGATAAACTCATCGAGGTCAAAACCATAGCAGCAGTAAGGCTAGCTAGTTCAGTTCTTAGCCGTTGACAGTATAAAACAGCCAAAGCCCCCCATCCGCTGCAAGCAAGCCTCATACAGCGGCTCTAAAATATTCAGCGCCGCAAACAAAAATGCCCCCGAGCCACAGGTCGGATCGAGCACCGAAATCTGACTAATTGCCTTGTAAAACGCCCGCAGCAGCTCCGGCCCCTCACACTGCTCAATCACATCCTGCGCAAACTGCCGAATGTCCAAATTGTAGGTAATCAGGTCATTAATCTCATGCACCTCCCCCTTCGCCAGCTTCTCTCGAATCTCCAAGCACCGCAGCCGCCTAGCCACATGCTCCCGCCACAGCTCCGTCGGCAGCGCATACTCCGCATCCGCCAGCCGATTCCACCCATCCCGCTTCGACACATCCTCAATCCCTGCCGCAATCTCAGCCGGTAGCGCCACCACCACCGCCTTAGCCCCTGGATCCTCTCGCAGCACCCCCTTCTTCACCGCGTCGTAAATATACTTCTCTGGATTCTCCTTTAGCAGACGCCACACCGGGCCATCCGGCTCAAAAGCCACCGCACAGCCCTTCTTCGCCGCATCAAACAAAAAAGGAACAATCGTATTCTTGCTGATGTACTCCGTAATATCTTCCTTGGTGTAGTACGCCCCCATCTGCTTCTGGTTGATGTACTTTTCAAAAATGTAGCCCAGCACATCCGGATTTATCTGCCGGTCGTCCCGCAAAGGCCGGTCATCCAAATGCCACTGATACTCATCAAAAAACGCAAAAATCGACTCAAACGCGCTGTCCGGAATCTGAATATCCGGGTTGCGCTCCTCCAACTCATGCACATCAAACAAGCCTCCATTCAGATAGGGAATCTTGCCAATCAGCCTCGCCAGCTCCGGATTTTCCCGACTCGGATTTCCTAACCCCTCATGAAACAGCCGCAGCAGAAAATAGCGATAAAAAGAATAAAACTCATCATCCCCATGCCCCTGCTGGCAGCCCTTCAGCCGATTTTGCAAATAGTCTAAATCCCCATCCAAAAAGCCCTTCTTCTGCAAAAAGTAAACGAACATCAAACGGTTCAGCATCACCGACGCATACCACTCCCGCTCCAGCGTCTCCTGAATGCCCGTCACAAACTTCAAAAAGGCCCGATGCTCTTTTTGAAACCGCTCGTAAAACTTTTTAGTAACCCTATCAACATCAAACGCCTTCTTCGTCCGCTTTTTCACATCGGAAATCGTCAGCGCCTCTTCCTCATCCAGCGCAATCTCCAGCGCCTCTAGCTTCTGCACCAGCAGCTCGCCGCTCTGACCAATGCTGTAGCGATACTCCCGCACCGCCATCGGCTTACCCTTCTCCCGGCGCACCCACTGCCACACCTGCTCCCGCTGTGCCGCATCGCTATACACGATCAAATGCTCGCGGGTGTACTCATTAATTTTGCCTTCTATCTTTCGCCGTGCGCCGCTGCTCGGAATGCCGCCGCCCGCCTCAGCCTCACAGTGGTACACCACCATGTCGCGTTTTTGTGCGATCGCCCTCGCCTCATAAGGCTCCCCCTTCTCCCCCACCGGAATCACATCCAAATCAACCGTATCCCAACCCAGCATCTCCACAAACAGCGACTCAAAATCAAACTGCTGAAGATAAATGCGCACCCATTTCCGATCTACTGCCATAGCCTATGCTTTTTGAAAAAGTCCCATCGAACAAATAATTTGCGCCTCTTGCACCTCATCCTCCGGATGAATAATGCACAGCGCGTCGTTTTCTCGTAAAAACACAACCAGACGGGCTAGCTGTTCGTCGCTAATGCCTGCCTTAAACTCACGATTGAGCTTCGCGATCGCATTCTGCCGCAGCGGATAGCTATAAATATCTTGCACTGTCCGCTTCAAACTCTCCCACTCCGGCCCCGTCGCCAGCACCGGCAGATTCGCCTCAATGTCCAGCACATAAGCGCTCAACCTCTCATATACTCGCGAAGCCGCACTCCGCTTACTCCCTAGCTGCCCCGCCACACTCCTTTCCTGCTCTGCAATCAACTCAGTCCCCTTCTGAACCAGCTCGTGATGACTATGGTGGCGCGGTATTGCAGGCTCCTCCGGACGACAGCGCGCCGTTCGCAAAATTTTCATCTGCGACTGCGTTACACTATTCCCTTCTTTATCAACCCAAGCTAATGCATCCGTACCGCTAGGCGATCGCAGGTATACTAATACACCCTCCGGCCCCTCTAGCACCGCATCCGGCTCCCGATGCTTCGTCGAATAAATCACATTCGGCAGCCGCTCAATCATATTTTTTAGCTTCGGATCTGCATCCACAGCCCCCTGCCAAATCCGCAGCGCCTCCGAGGTCAAATCCACTTCCCCATCCGGATCGTCATCCAAAATGCTCGCCTTCTCGTTATACAGATCGGTCAGCCACTGCCGCTGCGCCTCATCCTCAAAAAAGGCTTCGTCTGTACCCACCACCTCTGCATTCTCTTCCAGGCGATCGCGCAGCCGTCCCCGCAAATTAATCAGCTTCTCCACCCCATCCGCAGGCATAAACGAATAGCACAAAATCTCCTCTGCCTGCTGCCCAATCCGATCCACCCGCCCTGCCCGCTGAATCAATCGAATAATCGCCCAGGGCAAATCATAGTTGAGGATAATCGCCGCATCCTGAAGATTCTGCCCCTCACTCAGCACGTCAGTCGTCACCAGCACCCGCACTTCTTCGGCCTCGCTCACCTGTCCCCGCCTACCATTACTCACCGGGCTAAACCGCCAAGCCACTGCCGTCGGATCGCTCGTGCTGCCCGTTACTGTTGCCGCCTGCTCCATTCCCCGAGACTGCAAAGACTGGCCCAAATAGCGAGCCGTATCTGCAAACTGCGTAAAAATCAAAACCTTTTCAGTGGTGTGCGCTTTCTCTAATAGCTGAACCAACGCCATAAACTTCTGATCTCGCTCGGCCCGCCATTCACCACAAAGCTGTAGTATTCCGATGAGCGATCGCGCATCCTTCCGCAAATGCTGTTTCAACGTCTTCTTAAACAGAACCGGACGCAACCACTTAAACCGCCGATAGAACTTTGTTGTATATAGTTCATAAATGTTCGCTGCTCGCTGCTTATAGTCTTTTTCTTTTTGTTCTAAAGCTAAGAGCTGATCTATTTCAGTATCTGCGATCGCCTCATTCTCTTCTTGCACTTCAGGATCTAAATCCTGCGCCATCAGCGAATCCGAATCCTCATCACTATTCCAAGTATCCAAAAACTCAGCATCCTGCGACCCGATCGGAATCTCCACCCCTGCCTCAATCGCATGAATAAAAACATAGTTCCGCAAAATATGCCGCTCTAGCGACAATATAAACGCTTCCCCACTACTCTCCAACCGCTTAAACAAATTAGTCCGGCAAAATCCCATCAGCCGCCGCCCCGCCCGAGAAAGCCCCTCTAGCACAATCTTTTCACCTACCGAAGGCGACTCTTTATGCTTACTCACCTCATAATTACCCAATCCATACCGAGGTAAATGCAGCTTATTAATCGCATCCACCACGGCATCCGAATAAAGCTGCGCATACGGATCGCTCGATTCACTGCCAATTGCAAACTGCACCGTCTTCGGTCGCCGCAATGGGAAATAAGACCGGCTTCCATCTGGAAACGTTAGATAGTACCGCTCGTCATCCGCATCCTGTTCCGCATAGGTGTTTTTAATAAAGCTACGCGTCCGCCGAATCATGTAATGACTCATTAGCTGCTGCCAGTCATCTGAAGCTTCGCTTTTTTCAAACGCTGCTAAAGATCTCACAGGCGTTTGCGGATGCTTTCGCCGAAACTCCATTTCATTGCCAAGCTGCCGAATCAACTCCTCTGGCTTCATGCCCAGATCCTTATCTTCTGCCACAAATAGCCGTAGCTGCGCAGACAAGTCCAAATAAGTCTTGTTGTAAGGCGTCGCCGTCAGTAAAATGCAGCGACTGCCACTCTGTTCTATATAGTCACGTATCGCCGCATATCTCTTCCCTTCACGATTCCTTAGGTTGTGGCTCTCATCAATCAGCACCAGTCGAAACCGCGCAGGCACCTCCGGCAAATCCTTAATTACCCGGCTCACCGACATCACCTTGCCTCTTAGACCAAAGCGATCCACATACCCTTGCCACATCTTCACCAGGTTCTTCGGGCAAATAATCAGCGTACTCACCCCAAAATCTTCTTCGCACAAATGAGCAACCGCAGTACCCACTAGGGTTTTACCTAGCCCCACCACATCGCCAATCATCACCCCACCGCGCTTATTCACATGGTGCGCCGCAATCTGCACCGCCGCCTCTTGAAACTTCAGCAGACCAAAATCACGCGGCGCGCGATATTGGCTCAGCCCATCTCGCGCTTCTTGCGACAGGTGATAGGCCATTTTGAGATAGACGTAGTAGGGCTTGATTAAATCTTCTCTAGCCCAACTTTCGTCAATGATGTCAGCTAGCTCTGTGGAAATGTCTAGGCAGAAGCGATCGCACCACCGCTCATCAAACCATCCCTGAAGCTTTAGCGCCGCATCCGACTCCACCACATCCACATTCAGCTCGCCCTGATGCTGTAACCCCGCAAACGTCAGATTACTACTTCCTACAAATCCCACAATCGGCGCAATATGATCCAAGCGATGCACTAGATACAGCTTGGCGTGCAACGTGTACCGTAGATGTAACTTGACAACCAATTTGCCAGAGCGGAGCTGGTTCTTCAGCCGCTGCAAGCCCGCCTCATCTTCCGAACTAGGCACACCTAGCATTAGCTGCTCACGAAATTCCTCCGCCATCAGCTTTTTGAGCCGCAGCGCTTCCCCCTGATCCATCCGCTTGTTCTCTTTGAGGATAGAAAGGTTCCGCCTCAAATCCTCCTTTGGCAACCGCTGCATCCCGACCAGCAACCGACAACAGGCACCTTCACCATCCGGCAACTGCTCAATCGCCTGGTCAATCAGCCGCCACCCCCGCAGATTAAAGTAGCCCACGCAAAAATCAGCACGGGTCGCCTGCGCTAAAGTATCCTTCAACGTCCCAAGTAGATGAAGGTCGATGTTGTCAAAGATGCGTGGCAAGTTTTCCCTCGCTCTCAAAGCATCAATCGTAACCCAATTTCTACTATCTCAAGTTCTGAGACTTCAGTGGATCTTGGCTGTACTCTATTTTCCTACTTCAGTGATACCCAAAGTAGAGCACGCTACTCGTCTAAGGCATACCGGCTATCTCTAGACTTTGTTTAGGTTGGGAGACGGTGGAGCGGCCTCTGAAGAAGTTTGTGGAAGCAGTGGAACCTGACGAGCGATCGCAGCTACAAGCTGACGGACTTTTTGAGCAATTCGCTGCCGCTGGCTGAGTACCGGGCGATCGTAGGGAATCGGCTGACCTACAAACACAGGCTTTTCTGCTTCGTGTAGATAGCGATAGTGCAAAAACAGATCGCGATAGGGAAAGAGAATATTTTTGCCCGTACAAACCTGTCTAAAGAAGCGAGAGCCAACCCCGATGTAATGCAGATAAATAAGCTGCTGTTCTTGATCAAAAAGAACATGCTCTTTTTCTGAGAAGTGAGGTGAGGTGACGCAACAGCCGGTCCTTTGCGCTGCTGGCAAAGTTCTAGAAAGGTTAATCGCATCCATGTCGGATTTCATAACCATATAGTTCAAGATGGACTGATCAGGTCCGTTGGAGTAAAGGATTTCAGCATCTTTGGCCTGCAAGCTAGCTAATAGCTCATTTAGCATTTGGTCTGTAAAAGCGCCTTTTTTAGAAGCGAAAAGCCCGGCGCAAAAGATTTCGGTTTCTAGGCGATCGCGTCCAAACACGTCGGTCAAATTAGAGGCGTTGACGTCATACACATGGCTCAAATCTTTGTACTGAAAATCGTAGGTGACAAAGGTATGTTCATCTAAACTATCGAATAGTAAGTCGAATGAATTCATCGCCAGAATATCAGCATCCAGATAGATAAATTTATCAAAAGGACCATCAAAGCAACAGAATCGACGGTGCATACCCATGCGGTTAACGCCGACAACCCCACGCTTTTGCCAAGCGTCAAAGGCAGTAGGATGAGCCTGCCAAATTTTAGTCGCAAAGGCTTCCCACTTGTCTAGAATAGCCGTATCGTCAAACCACTGAACTTGTGAATAGGATGCGGTCGCCTGCCTAGAATGCTGCGTATTATCATCATAAGGAACAACACAGATAGGCAAGTCTGGGCTCACATTTTCTTCCAGACTATGGATTAGGGCAATGAGCTGATCTAGCACAATGTCATTCGCCAGAATGTAGACGCCCCGCGCTGCGGTTTTCGATTCGCCGTTTGAGCTTTTGCTTGCCATAGAATCAGTGACTCAAGATAAGGAGATTGCCAAGAATTTGCGTGCCAAATTTGCCTGCTAGATTGGCTGGCTGAATTTGGTAGATAGGAGACAAAAAAGAGCCCCCAATACAAACGATACAATCTCAGAGTTCACTAGCTGGCAACAAAAATCACATAACAGATGTGCTCAACGACGGCAGGATTTTATTATTGAGTATGGCTGAATGGTCTTTAGCCGTCTTCTGTACCAGGTCTAGGCGTCGGGAAGGCGGGCTGTTTGTTGAGAAACTTTAGCCAAACGCCACCCCCAACTGCAATCAGTAGCGCTATCCATCCGGTGAGCGATCGCAGCAATAAAAAGCCGCCTACTGTAAACATCGTGCCAAACAGCAGCAGCACCGCCGCGACCACTCGCTGCCCTTCTAGGCCCAAGTTTTGCAAGGGTCGCAGCCCGGTTCTTTGTCTTTGTTTGGCCCAGCCAGGACCACCAGGGCGAACCTTTGCGTAAAAGCGATCAAGCGTTTCGTCACTTTCGGGCGCGGTCAGTAGCAGTGTAGAAACCCATATGAAGGTGGTCGCTAGCGTAATGATCAATAGCCGTGCGCCAAAATCTTCAATAAAAAATCCGGGGGCGACGCTGGTGAGCGTCCCAATTAAAAAGCCGCCAACAATAGCCGCTAGCTCAGTAGCCGCGTTGATTCGCCACCAAAACCAGCGCAGGATTAAGACGAGGCCAGGACCCGTGCCGACTGCGATCGCCAGTCTAAAAATGGTCGCAATATCAGGTGCAACAAATGCCGCTGCCCCGCCCAGGGAAATAATCAGCAAAGAAGCCAGTCGGCCTGCAAAAATTAGCTCGCCTGGGGGCGCACTGACACTCATAAACCGACCGTAAAGATCGTTGACGCAGTAAGACGCACCCCAGTTGACTAAAGTGGAGGCAGTGCTGAAAAAAGCGGCAATTAGGGAGGTAACGGCTATGCCCAAAAGAACAGGCGGCAGCGTATCGACCATCAGCAAGGGGTAGCCTAGCTCGCGGTCGGCCAAATTTGGATAGAGCACGGTGGCGGCCAGCGCTGAGATAATCCAGGGCCAGGTGCGCACTACGTAGTGCAACAGATTAAACAGCCAAGCGGCTTTTTCGGCGTCGGTTTCGGTTTGGGTGGCGGTTAGGCGCTGGACAAATTCGCCGCCGCCATCGCTGCGCCGAAAAGACCACCACTGCAGCAGGGCATAGGCCAAAAAGGTGCCGGATGGAATGCCCGCTAAGGCTGACCAGCCAAAGCCTTGGTTGAAGCTAACGGGGATAAAGCTGAGCATCTCTGGATTAACTGCCGAGACTTGCTCAACTAGCGGGCGGATACCACCGACAGCTCTAAGGGATGCGATCGCCACTATCACAGAGCCAAACAGCGCCACAAAAAACTGAGAGAAATCAGTGACAACAACATTCCATAGGCTAGAGAGCCCAGCATATAGCAGCACCAAAATACTAATAACCAGCACGCTCCACAGCTCTAGATCGTCTGTCGCCGGATCAAAGCCAAAGCTCTGCCATACTTGCAGGACACTGATAAGCTTAACCATTGCCAACACAGCGTAGCCCAGCCCCAGACAGTTCATCGGCACGGCAAATACAAACGCTTTAATGCCTCGTAGGGCGGCGGCTGGCTGGCTGCCATAGCGCAATTCACTCAGCTCTGCATCGGTCACAACCTCTGAGCGTCGCCACAGCCGCGCAAACAGATACACCATCACCACATGGCCAACGCCAAAGCTCCACCATTCCCAGTTACCCGCAATGCCCCGATTGCCTACAATGCCAGCGATGTACAAGGGCGTATCGACCGAAAAAGTCGTAGCGGCCATGCTGGTTCCGGCTAGCCACCAAGAGAGCGATCGATCGCCGACAAAAAAGTCTGTTAAGCTGCCCAGGGCTCGCCGAGAAAGAAATATGCCAAACCCAAGCGTGAAGAGGAGGTAGACAATGACAACGAACCAGTCAATAGGCTGCATGAGGTAGGGGGCGATCGCTAATAAAAAGCTATGCAATCATGCCACGCGAGCGACGTCCCCACAAAGAAATGAGTTGTTTTGAGAAACCAATTAAAAGACAAGCAATTCAAAAAATGGTACAAAAATACCATATTATAATTTTGAGTTGACTCCTCAAGATCGAGCTAGGAAGCATTAATGGCATTTACCTGGACATCTGAGCAAGTGCTGGCGCTTTCACCGGATGCAGGCTCTACCCAGCGGGGAAAGGCACTGGCAAGCGTTGCTAAATGGCCGATGCTGGGTCTAGGCGACCAGGCGGTATGGGGAGAATGCCAGGGAAGTGGAAAGCAGCCCTATCGCACGGCCATCGATCTGTCTTCAGCCGATCCGTCTTTATCCGATCCGTCTACAGCCGGTCTATCTTCATCCACAGACGGCCCCGCCTTTCGCTGTAGCTGTCCGAGCCGTAAGTTTCCCTGCAAGCACGCCTTGGGGCTGTTTTTGCTGCTGGCAAAAAAGGCTGATTTTGTTCAAGGCCAGCCGCCTGAGTGGGTAGCACAGTGGCTAAAGAATCGGACCCAAGCAGCGACAAAAAAAGAAAAGGCCAGAGACGAAAAGGCCAGAGACGAGCCAGAAGGCGGTCGATTCAGCTGTGCAAATGGAGCAAAAGGCAAAGGCACGCAAAAGAGCTGAACAGAGATCTGCAAAGGTGGCGGCAGGCATCGCGGACCTCGATCAGTGGCTGTGCGACATAGTGCGGCAGGGACTGGTGGAGTTGCCGAGTCGGCCCTACCGCTTTTGGGATCAAGCGGCTGCAAGGCTAGTAGATGCGCAAGCGCCAGGGCTAGCTCGCCGGGTGAGGGAACTGGCGAGTATTCCGCATACGGCCAGGCCAGATTGGCCGGAGCAAATGCTCAAAGCGCTAGGGAAGCTGCATTTGCTGGTGCAGGCGTACGGCAATTTGGAGACTTTGGAGCCGAGGATGCAGGCAGAGGTGCTAAAGCAGATTGGCTTTCCGCAGACGAAAGAAGATCTCTATGAGCGCGCTGAACGATCCGATCCGATGGTCAGTTCGGTTGTAGACACTTGGCAGGTGCTAGGCAAGGTGATTACGCAGGAGGCCGCGTTAAAGTCTCAGCGAGTCTGGCTGTGGGGAGTGCGGAGTGAGCAGGCAGCGCTGGTATTGAACTTTGCGTACGGTCGAGGTCAGCCGCTAGATGTCAGCTTAGTGCCAGGGGATTGCTTTGATGGCAGGTTAATTTTTTATCCGGGGACGGGTGTTTTGCGAGCTATTGTGGCTGAGCGGCTAGGCAATGAAAAGCTGACGGCAACTACTAGAAAGGCTACGGATAGGAAGGCTACGGAGGCTAAGGCTAGGCGGGGGTCAAGACAAAGCGCGAGAAAAGGTGAAAAACAAGGTATTGGCTGTGAGCAGATTGATGACGCGATCGCCCATTACGCTCACGCTTTAGGTCAAAATCCTTGGCAGGCTGAATTTCCGCTTGTTCTGGCGCAAGCCCTACTGCGCTATAGCGATCGCACCTGGTGGGTACAAGATATAGCCGGGCAGCGTTTAGCAATATCACCAGCGTTTACCCAAGGCTGGGAAGTACTAGCAATGAGCGGGGGTCGCCGGTTGACGGTTTTTGGTGAGTGGGATGGAGAGCGTTTGTTGCCGTTGAGCGCGTGGAGCGAGAAGACATTTGTAGCACTAGGTGTAGCGTTAGGAGATTGAGCCGATGGAATGGTGGCAAGACTGCGTAGGCGCTGCGCTGGTGGGAACCGATCGACGGCAGCCTGATTTGACAAAAGGAAATAGATCAAGAGGGAACAGTCCCAAGAATGGCCCCAAGGATGGCCCCAAGGATGACGGCGCGATCGCTCAACTCATTCATCAACTGGACTGGAGCCAACCAGAATCGGCACTGCTCAGTGCAGCGGGCATTGTGGCCCAGTATCAGCAGGTAGGCCAGCAGGTAGGCCAGCAGGTAGGCCAGATCGGGCAGCAGCCATCAACGAGGGCAACAGCATCAGCAGAAAAGTCTTCATCAGAAATGGCTGAAATAGAACCTTGTTTGGCAGATACTTTGCCCTGCTGTAGCGATCGCACGGCCAGACATCTCAACGCAGCAATAGAAACCTATCCAGAGGTGATGCTAGAGCTGTTATCAATTATGGCTGAGGCCAGTCAGCGGGTGCCGCCAAAGTGGCTACCCAAACTGTTGGCGTTTGGGAAAGAAAACGTTCAAATCCAGACTGCGATTGTAGGCGTATTGGGTAACCGAGGTCGTTGGCTAGCGGCTCAAAATTTAGACTGGCAGTATGTTTTTATTCAGGGCTGTGTTCATGGCTGCGTTCTAGGTTTGGCCAGTGAGGCTGCGGCTGAACAGAGGCCGCACCAGCAAGCGCTGCAACAGAAATGGCAATCGCAGTGGAAACAGAGCATTGGAAGCGATCGCATCACGGCCTTTCAACAGTGGCGCAAAGTGGCACCTAACGAAGCAAGGGAGGCCTTGGTTGACAGTTGGGCCCAGGAAAACTGGCGAGCGCGAGCGCGACTTATCAGCGGGCTGGGCGAGCGGCTGTCTATGGCTGATGAGCCTTTTTTGGAAAACGCACTGGCAGATCGCGCCCAGGGAGTTCGTGCGATCGCAGCCGAGCTATTGTCTCAACTGCCTGAGTCGAGACTATGTCAGCGGATGAGTGAAAGAGTAGCGGCTTTTGTACGGCTAAGCGGTAAAAAGAACACACTTCAGATAAAAGTCTCACTACCAGAGCAGTACGATCCAGATTGGGAGAAAGACGGCATTGTACGCAAGTCGCTGAAGGGAGAGGGCGAGCGGACAGGATGGGTGAGGCAAATGCTGTCAAAAACACCGTTAGCGGTGTGGCAGTCTGTTGGTAGTGTCGAAGAAGGTGTTGAATCGGCAAGTATTAAACCAGAGAGTATTGCGAAAGCCGCAGCGACGCATGAATGGCGAGATGTCTTGGTAAATGGCTGGGCGAAGGCAGTTCAAAATCAGCGAGCTAGCCGGGAAGCCAGCCAGTGGGCCAGTGCGTGGCTCAATCAGCTAGGACTGTACGATTTGGACAAAGCGATTTTGGCGGATCTGTTGCTGTTGCTGCCACCGTCAGAGAGAGCGGTTTTTTTGCGATCGCAGATGCCCAAAACCGCAAACGATCAGAACTTAGCGCACTGGCTTCAGCTAGCGGCTGGAGAAGGACAGCGCTGGGACTTTGAGTTTAGCCAAGCAATACTTTCTGGACTAATAACGCTGCTAAAGGGCAAACCCAAATATGGCGAGCTGTTGAGTCCACCGGTTTGTTTGGCCTTAACATTGCACCCTGGAATGGCGACACAGGCCACAGCAGCCATATCGAGGCTAACGCAAGACCACACTTTAACAGCGGCATGGCAGAAGTTTTTAGATCGATTTTTAGGGCTGTTGAACTTGCGGTGGGAGATTTACCAGACATTTGCAAATAGCAGCTAGAGCATTTCCAGAAGCTACAGGTCTATAGTTAGGGATGTGCGCTTAAATAATGTACCGACGGACTTCACCTTTCAGAACCCTCATCCCCAACCCTTCTCCCTCGGGAAAAGAGAGCCAGATCTTCTGAAGTCCCTCTCCCTCGGGGGAGGGATTTAGGGTGAAGGCAAAGCAGTATGTTATTTATTTGCAGCTTCTTCAGTTCTTTCTCTTTCTTTCTCTCGCTTTCCAACCCCTTAAAATCTCCTATGGCTGCTACTAAAACAGAGTCTACAAAGCAAAAATCTCCCTCTGAAGCTTTTCCACCCCTTTCCACTAGTTTTCTAAAGCAGCACGCAGAGGTACAGTTTGCCGACGAGCTAGCAGCCTTGGCAGACATAGATGACAAACAGCGACCGCCGAACTGGCAGCTTTCGCCTTGGGCAGTCGCAACCTATTTAATGGGAGGAGCGCTAGAGAGTGGGCAGATGATTTCGCCAAAGTATGTGGGTAACCGGCGGCTGATGGAAATTGCGATCGCAACGCTAGCCACAGATCGCGCCCTGCTGCTGTACGGCGTCCCTGGCACCGGAAAATCCTGGGTTTCCGAACATTTGGCTGCAGCGATCGCGGGTGATTCCACCCTGCTGATTCAAGGCACCGCAGGCACCAGTGAAGAGGCCATACGCTACGGCTGGAACTACGCTGAGCTGCTAGCCAAAGGGCCGTCGATGTCGGCAGTGGTTAAAAGCCCGCTGATGACGGCAATGGCGACAGGTAAAATTGCGCGGGTAGAAGAGCTGACGCGAATGCCTGCAGATGTGCAAGATACGCTAATTACAGTGCTTTCTGAAAAGCTGTTGCCGATTGCCGAACTAGGAGAAGCGGTACAGGCGGTAAAAGGGTTCAACCTAATCGCAACCGCGAACAATCGCGATAAAGGCGTGAACGAGCTGTCGAGCGCCTTAAAAAGAAGATTTAACACAGTAATTTTGCCTGTTCCAGTTCATGCCGATGAGGAAGTACAGATTGTTCAAAAGCGGGTAGAAAGCCTCGGGCGGGCGCTAGAGCTGCCCGCTGAACCGCCTGCACTAGAAGAGATTCGACGGGTAGTCACTATCTTCCGAGAGCTGCGTAATGGCGTAACTGAAGATGGCAAAACAAAAGTAAAATCTCCGAGTGGCACGCTGAGTCCGGCAGAGGCCATTTCGGTGGTCAGCAGCGGCATGGCACTCGCGGCACATTTTGGCGACGGCAGCTTGAGCGCAGAAGATATGGCAGCGGGCGTGCAGGGCGCAATCGTGAAAGATCCGGTGCAGGATGCGGTGGTGTGGAAAGAATATTTGGAGACAGTGATTAAAGAAAAAGACGGGTGGAGGGATATTTATCGCGCCTGTCGGGAGCTAGCGTAATGACGACGACGATTTTTGGGATTCGTCATCACGGGCCAGGGTCGGCGAGGAGTTTGGTGCGATCGCTTCAATTCCTCAATCCAGATATTATTTTGGTAGAAGGCCCGCCAGAAGCCACCGACAGCCTTTCGCTACTGGCCGAAGCCGACATGAAGCCACCCGTAGCGCTGCTAATTTATCCCCCCGATCATTTGCAGCAGTCGGCCTACTACCCGTTTGCCGTATTCTCTCCTGAATGGCAGGCCATCCAGCACGGACTACAGCGCAGCATTCCGGTTCGATTCATGGATTTGCCGCAAACACATCAGATGGCCGAGCGCATCGCGAATCAACTGTTGGCCACGTCTTCTGAAGACACGTCTCTTGAAGAAGAAACATCCCAAAAAGAAGCTGCTGAAGAAGACGCTACTGAAGAAACTGCTAACGTCTCGGAATCCAATGAACGAGAAACAACAGAAAGCCTAGCGAAAAGTCAAACCGAAAAGCCAGAGGCGTTAGGCAATCGGCAGGTCGTGCTCGATCCGTTAGCTTTACTCGCCGAAGCCGCGGGATACACCGATAGCGAGCGCTGGTGGGAACATGTTGTAGAGCAGCGCCAAAACGACACGGCTTTGTTTGAAGGTATTTTAGAAGCGATCGCAACGCTGCGAAAAGAGATCGAAGCCGAACATTCACCGAGCCTGGCCAATCCGAGCTATCGCCGAGAAGCGCAGCGAGAAGCCTATATGCGTAAGACCATTCGACGGGCGATTAAGGAGGGCTTTCAAAACATTGCGGTGGTTTGCGGGGCGTGGCATGCTCCGGCGCTGGTAGACCCCTTCCCTAGCCAAAAAGAAGACAACGCGGTGCTAAAAGGACTGTCCACGCTAAAGGTAAAAGCCACCTGGATTCCTTGGACCTACGCTCGGCTCTCTACAGAAAGCGGCTACGGGGCGGGGGTGACTTCGCCGGGTTGGTATCACCATCTCTGGCAGTCTTCTCGACTGTCTTTTCCTCTATCTCACACAGACACGCAAAACACAGACACGCAAAACACAGGCACGCAAAGCGCGATCCGCTGGCTAACTCGGGTCGCAAGGCTGCTGAGAACCGAAGACTTGGATGCCTCTGCGGCTAGCGTAATTGAGGCGGTGCGGCTAGCAGAAGCACTAGCCGCCGTGCGCGAAATAGCAGCGCCAGGATTAGAAGAGCTAAACGAGGCGACGCAAACCGTGCTGTGTTTTGGTGACCCGACGCCGCTGACGCTGATTCACCGCAAGCTAATTGTGAGCGATCGCCTGGGTCAAGTCCCCGAAAGCACGCCGCTTGTCCCCCTTCAGCAAGACCTACAGCGCTTACAAAAAAGGCTGCGACTAAAGCCAGAAGCCACCGAACGACTGCTGAACTTAGACTTGCGTAAGGACTTAGATTTAGCGCGATCGCACCTTCTACACCGCCTCCGTCTGCTCAAAATTGACTGGGGTCTGCCGCAGCGCACCAGCGGCAAAGGCACATTCAAAGAAGCCTGGAAATTAGACTGGCAGCCGGAGCTAAGCCTAGCGATGATTGAAGCGGGCCGCTGGGGCAACACGCTCGAAGAGGCGGCGGCGGCGTATGTTCGACACGAAGCTGACGAGGCCACTGCGCTGCCTGCGCTCACTCACCTGCTAGACCGGGTGCTGCTAGCAAATTTGCCAGGGGCGATCGCACACCTGATGCGCCAGCTCCAAAATGCGGCGGCGATCGCTAGCGACGTGGCCTATCTGATGGCAGCCCTGCCGCCCTTAGTCAACGTTTTGCGCTATCGTGACGTGCGCCAAACCAATAGCACGATGGTCAAAGACGTGGTCGATGGCCTAGTCGTCAGAATTTGTATTGGGCTGCCGGGTGCCTGCGCCGCTTTAAATGATGAAGCCGCTGCCAAAATGAGGGATGCGATCGCCGAAACGCACCGCGCTATCAAACAGTTGCAGCAAGAACAGTATGCCAAAAGCTGGTCGGCTGTTTTAAGGCAGCTTTGCGATCGCGCTGGGCTGCATGGGCTGATCGCCGGATATAGCTGTCGGCTGCTGCTAGACGAAAACAGCTTTCACCCAGCCGAAGCCGCGCGGCTACTGGGCCTAGCGCTTTCACTCACCAACAAACCCACTGCCGCCGCTGCCTGGGTAGAAGGCTTTTTACAGGGCAGCGGCTTGTTGCTTTTACACGATGACGACATTTGGCAGGTGCTAGACGACTGGGTCAGCGGCCTGAGCGACTCTGCGTTTACGGCGCTGCTGCCGCTGTTGCGCCGAACGTTTTCCAGCTTTCCTGCCCCCGAGCGGCGACAGATGGGTGAGCGGGTGCGGCTAGGGACGAAGAGGCTAGTGGGTGTGGTAGCAGACCGAGACTTTGATCGCGATCGCGCTGCCAACAGCCTGCCTTTAATCGCCCAGCTTTTAGGCATTTCGTTCAAGCCGCAGCCCGTAGCACCACAGCCCGTGACACCACAGTCTGCAAAATCATGAGTGACAACAACAACGCTAAAAGGGAACGACTGCGGCGCTGGCGACTAGTGCTGGGCGGGGGTAAAGCCGACGGCATCGCCACAACAGGCGCAGGGCAAACAGGCGAAGAGCAAACAGGCGAAGAGCAAACAGGCGGAGAAGATTCGGCAGATACCGCTGGTGGACAAGGCCAGCATTTGAATTTGGGCAGTGGCGATATCGCGATGGACCAGGCCCTAGCAGCCCTGTACGACAACGAGCAACCGCGCAAAGGTAGCTTGCAACAGTCAGCACCCAACGTTGCCCGCTGGCTAGGCGATATTCGCAAATACTTTCCCAGCGCGGTGGTTCGCGTCATGCAGCAAGATGCGTTAGAGCGGCTAAACCTGCATCAAATGCTGCTAGAGCCCGAAATGCTCGAAGCAGTAGAAGCCGACGTTCATCTAGTTGCCAATTTAATGTCTCTTAACAGCGTGATTCCAGAAACCACCAAAGAGACCGCTAGGCTTGTCGTTGGCAAAGTTGTAGACGACCTCATGCGCAAGCTGCAAAACCCGATGCAGCAGGCTATTAACGGCAGTCTCAACCGAGCTCAGCGGAACAACCGTCCTCGCTACAGCGAAATTGACTGGAATCGCACCATTCGCGCCAACCTAAAGCACTATCAGCTAGACTACAAAACCATTATCCCCGAACGCCGCATCGGCTATGGTCGCAAGCGCACCGCCCTCAAAGAGATTATCCTCTGCGTCGATCAAAGCGGATCGATGGCTACTTCTGTTGTTTATTCCAGTATCTTTGCGGCTGTGCTAGCCTCCATTCCGGCAGTCAAAACGCAGATGGTTGTCTTTGACACCGCTGTGGTGGACTTGAGCGAGCTACTAACAGATCCGGTCAATGTACTGTTTGGGACTCAGCTTGGCGGTGGCACAGACATCAATCAGGCCCTGACCTACTGTCAAAGCAATATTCGTCAGCCGCAGGAAACAATTTTAGTGCTTATTAGCGATCTGTACGAAGGTGGCAACAACTCGGACATGCTGAAAAGGGCTGCATCTTTAGTGGCTGCGGGCGCTCAGGTCATTGCACTCTTAGCGCTCAACGACGAGGGTGCCCCCGCTTTTGACCGTCAAAATGCAGCCGCGTTTTCCAACTTTGGCATTCCTACTTTCGCCTGCACACCCGATCGCTTTCCCGATCTTATGGCCGCTGCGATCGCTCGTAGCGATATTCGCCAGTGGGCCGCTTCGCAAGATATTGTTGCTATCTGAAGCTGTTGCCATCTGAAGCTATTGCCATCTGAAGCGGACCTGCTTGAGCGTTTCTTTTAAGCTGTTCTATTAGACTGGGAAATTAAGGCTGAAGACTCAGTTAGCCAACAGAAGCTGTTCTGTGGTCAGAGCCAGCGCCGAAAACAGAGAAGTTTCAATCGATTGACCCAGGCCATATTTTCTCTCTTCATAGATCCCCGCCGTCCACCTCAGCACGGTCACCTGTTGAATGATCGGATCGACAATCCAATACTCAGGAATGTGTCGTCCCGCATATTCAATGCGTTTATAGCGGTAGTCACGTTCGGCTTGTTTTGGGCTAACGACCTCGACTACTAAAAGCGGTGGCGGCATATTGTGAGTAATCAACCTTTGCTTTGCTCCGGCTAGCGCCGCCGCCGACTCTTCAGAAAGCACCATCAAATCGGGCTGTCTGGCATTGGCAAGCCTGCCGCTCACTGCAATTTGAGCCTTCATGCTCAAACAATAGTAGGGAAGGCCAAGCTTTAGAAGGTAGGCATACAAGAAAGAGGCTATCCGGTCGTTCAGATCGCTCTCGGTAGGCACGGCTATCAGGTTCCCATCAATTAGCTCGTAGCGAGTATCTGTCCCGTCATCAAAGTTGGCGTACTCTTCGAGGGTAATCGGTTTCGTAGCGATTGACATGGTGCTACCTTTATCCTCCACTACCTCTATTTTGTAGCACTTTTATTGTAGATTGACTGCTAGGTTTGCAGTTCTAAAGGTCGCTCTAAAAATAGCCGTCCTGCTCAATCTCCTCAATCACTTGCAGGCCCCGCGAATCACCGACGCTCAAAATGGCCGTTCTCGCATCTTCTTTAACGCCAAGCTCATCATCTTCTGCAAACGCTTCAATCAGCGCATCAATCGCGGTTGCATATACAACGTTAGAAGGCAGCTCTGTGCAAATTTGCCCAATAGCCCAAGCGCAGTTGCTGCGAACTGCCGGGATGGTGTCTCCGCGCATTCCTCTTATTAGCGATGGAACCGCTTTAATCATGGTGTCATAGTCAATTTTTGGCGTTTGGCCTAGAGCGCTCGCGGCCCACAGGCGAACCGCTGCAATGTCGTTTTTAAGCGCGTCTTTTAAAGTTGCGATCGCTCTTGCATCCTGATGATTGCCCAGCGCCCACACAATTGCCTTGCGCACATAGCCATTCCACTCCCTGTAGAACTGGGCGATCAAAGGCTCTACCGCACTGGCGCTAATATTTCGGCCCAGCGCATTGGTCGCACTCACCCGCACCAGCGGACAAGGGTCGCCTAGCAGCCCAATCAAAAAAGGAATTGCCCTGGCCTCATCCATTTCACAAAAGGCCCGCGCGCCTAGCATTCGCTGCTGGCTATCTGGGTGGTAAAGCAGCGCCAGCATGATATCGGCATCTGGCTTAGGTGTCGTATCTTCGCCTGCCAAGGCAATCAAATCTAGCGGATCGTGAGGGGTAGCTCCGCCGATTTCAGCTTCTAATACCGATAGCTCGTCTTCGTATATGTTCACTGCAACCCAGCTCACTGCAATCCAAAATTTATTGGCCAGAATTTGTTGGCCAAAACTTACTGGCCAAAATTTATGGGGAAGATAAAAAATACCTCCCCATCTTTTCTGACTAACCCCACAAAAATCACCCCACAAAAATCACCCCGTAAACACAGGGCAATTTGCCTTAAAGCTCAGCTAACACCTGCCTTGCTGCCGCGATGGTCTGCTCAACGTCTTCATCAGTATGAGCCAAGGAGGTAAAGCCTGCTTCAAACTGAGAAGGCGCTAAGTAGATGCCTGATTCCAACATGCCTCGATGGAATCGGCTGAACTTTTCGAGATCAGACTTTTTCGCATCGTCGTAGTTATGGACTTCTTTGTCGGTAAAGAACATGCCAAACATCGCACTGATGCTGCCGCCGCTTACCTCGTGTCCCGTCTCGCGCGCAGCGGCGAGCAGACCTTCGCTCAGCTTTTTGGTAATTCGCTCTAGCTGGTCGTAAGCGCCGGGACGACGCAAAATCTCTAGCGTTTTGATGCCTGCCGTCATTGCCAGCGGATTGCCCGAAAGCGTACCGGCCTGATATACAGGTCCGGCTGGCGCAATCATTTCCATAATTTCACGACGGCCACCATAGGCCCCAACCGGCAGGCCCCCGCCGATGACTTTACCCATTGTCGTCAGATCGGGCGTGACGTTGAACTTTTGCTGCGCACCGCCGTAGGCGATACGAAAACCAGTCATGACTTCGTCGAATACAAGCAGGGCGTCGTTATCTTTGGTGATTTCTCTTAGCCCTTCTAGAAACCCAACGTCGGGGGTGACAAAGCCAGAGTTGCCGACGACGGGCTCTAAAATGACGCCCGAGATTTCGCCAGGATTTTCAGCGAATAGCTTTTTGACGGCTTCTAAATCGTTATAGGGGGCGTTGAGGGTGTCGGCAGTGGCGGCTTTGGGAACGCCCGGAGAGTCTGGCAGGCCGAGGGTGGCAACGCCTGATCCGGCTTTGACCAAAAACATGTCGGCGTGACCGTGATAGCAGCCTTCAAATTTGATGACTTTGTTGCGGTTGGTGAAGGCGCGCATTAGGCGCAGAACGGCCATGCAGGCTTCGGTCCCAGAGTTGACAAAGCGGACCATCTCAACGCTAGGAACGGCTTCGATTACCATTTCGGCTAGCACGTTTTCCAGATAGCAGGGTGCACCAAAGCTGGTGCCTTTATCTAGGGCCGCTTTGAGCGCGTCGAGCACTTCTGGGTGGGCATGGCCACAGATGGCAGGCCCCCAGGTGCCAACGTAGTCGATGTACTGGTTGCCGTCTACATCCCACACATACGCGCCTTTGACGTGGTCAAATACGATGGGCTGACCGCCGACAGAGCGAAAGGCTCGCACGGGAGAGCTGACACCACCCGGCATTAAAGATTGGGCTGCTGAAAAAATCTCGTCAGACTTGGTTGTTTTAAGGGTTGTGGTGCTAACCAAAACGCGCTCCTTGGGACTAAAAAGAGTGATTAATCGCTAGTTGTCGCTGTCGCTGCTTTCGCTAGCTTTTGATCCTAGCTCTTGATCAAAGCTATGCCGAGAAGGAAAGACCTAACGATAAACAGCAGTGTTTTTTATCCTAACGGGTTAAGATCCTTTTTCGTTTCGCGATGTTAAGGAATGTAGAGATCTCACTTAAGACGTAGCATGAGAAGAAGAAAATGACTGACTAAAAATTACCGACTTTTTATACTGACTTGTTATCTCCGTGTGTTCTGCTTATGAATTCCTCTGCCCAAACTATTTCTGCTGACAACATTCGGTTTAATGACCAGGGGCTGGTGCCTGCGATCGCGCAAGACTATCTAGACGGCACGGTCTTGATGCTGGCATGGATGAACGCCGATGCCCTGAAAAAGACGATGGAAACGGGCGAAGTTTGGTACTGGAGCCGTTCGCGCCAGGAGCTGTGGCACAAGGGGGCGACATCAGGCCATATTCAAAAGGTGAAAGGGCTGCGCTACGACTGCGATAGCGATGCGCTGCTAGTGACCATTGAGCAAGTGGGCGATGTGGCCTGTCATACCGGTGAGCGGAGCTGTTTTCACCAGGTGGAAAGAGGCGGCAGCGTCGAAGTGGCTGCGCCCCCGGCAGATACGCTTTCTCAGGTGTTTGCGGTAATTCGCGATCGC
The DNA here is from genome assembly GCA_963833005.1 of uncultured cyanobacterium. Lineage (GTDB taxonomy): Bacteria > Cyanobacteriota > Cyanobacteriia > Phormidesmidales > Phormidesmidaceae > Phormidesmis. The sequence goes on from CAWHWK010000009.1 coordinate 782,706, forward strand.
AAGCTTAATCCCCAGCCTGACTCTTATACAAACCAGCTATTTGCGGGTGGCGATAATAAAATCTTACAAAAAATTGGCGAAGAGGCCGTTGAAGTGGTGATGGCCTGCAAAGACAACGCGCCGGATGAAATCGCCGGAGAAGTGGCCGATTTGCTGTATCACACCCTAGTGGCGATCGCGCATCATGACGTAGATCTCAAAGCGGTCTACCGCAAGCTTCAGTCCAGACGGTAGTGCCCAGACGGTAGCACAGGTATAGACCCAAGGACGGTAGTGCAGGTATAGACCCAAGGGCTATAGACAGACAGGCCCTAAATTTGTTACAGAATTTGGAGTCTGGGGTTTAGGTTGGCATAGTACTATTGACATAGTACAAATAAACTATTTTCAGCAGGCGAATTCAAAAGGCTCTTTAGGCAATAGATAATAGGCAATAGGTAATTGTTTAGGGAGCCGTCGTTCGGGGAAAGGGCATGGCCGCTCAGGAAAAAGCACGGTCGAATCAGTTACGAGAGTCTGCGGCTGAAAGTCGAGTTTTGGAATTGCGATCGCAGCTCCAGAAAGCCAGCTATGCCTATTACGTCCTAGACGCGCCCGATCTGTCCGATTCGGTATACGACCGGCTGTACCGGGAGCTGCAAGATCTTGAAGCGCAGTATCCTGAGCTGCGATCGCCCGACAGCCCCACCCAGCGAGTCGGTGCTCAGCCCGCCGAAAAATTTACCTCCATCGCCCACAATATTCCGCTCTACAGCCTAGAAAATGCCTTCGACACCGACGAGTATTTAGACTGGCAGGCCCGCTGGCAGAGGCTAGAGCCCGATATATTAGAGGCAGAGGCGGTAGCCGAGCTAAAAATTGACGGCAACGCGCTAGCGCTCACCTACGAGCAGGGTGTGCTGGTTCGCGGGGTCACCCGAGGCGATGGCACGGTGGGCGAAGACATTACGCAAAACGTCCGCACCATTCGCACCATTCCCCTACGGCTGCACATGCCCAAAGGTCAAACGCCGCCACCTGTTGTAGAAGTGCGCGGCGAGGCGTTTTTGCCCCTAGATGTGTTTACCGCTATCAACCAAAAGCGTGAGGCCGAGGGCAGCGCCCTATTTGCCAATCCGCGCAATGCGGCAGCAGGCACCCTGCGCCAGCTCGATGCCAAAGTGGTCGCCGAGCGGCGGCTAGACTTTTTTGCCTACACGCTATTGATGCCAGCAGGCACTGGCGATTTAGCCGCCCCAGACAATCAGTGGGCAGCGCTAGAGACTTTGCAGTCGCTTGGCTTTCGGGTAAATCCAAACCGGCAGCGCTGTGAGTCAGCAGCGGCAGTTTCTGGCTACTACGACCACTGGGAAAACGCGCGTCACGACTTGCCGTATCTTACTGATGGCGTGGTGGTCAAGCTCAACAGCTTTGAGCTGCAAGATCGGCTGGGCTTTACCAACAAGTTTCCGCGCTGGGCGATCGCGCTCAAATACCCCGCCGAAGAAGTCCCTACCATTCTAGAAAATGTGACGGTGCAGGTGGGCCGTACGGGTGCAATTACGCCAGTTGCAGAGCTAGCCCCCGTTCAGCTAGCAGGCACCACCGTTGCTAGGGCCACGCTGCATAACGCAGACAGGCTGGCCGAACTAGATCTGCATTTAGGCGATACGGTGATCGTCCGAAAGGCCGGAGAAATTATTCCCGAAGTCGTCAAAGTCTTGACAGATCTGCGGCCCAAAGGCGCGGTGGCCTATCAGCTACCCACCACTTGCCCGGTGTGCGATCAGCCCGTCGTCAAGCCCGAAGGGGAGGCCGTAACCCGCTGCGTGAACAGCTCCTGTCGGGCGATTTTAGGCGGAACGCTGCGCCACTGGGCCAGTCGCGATGCGATGGATATTAGCGGGCTAGGTGAGCGGCTGGTCAATAGCTGGATAGCGCAGAGCGTCGTGACCTCTATTGCCGATCTGTACGATTTGACGATTGAAGACCTGCTGCCGCTAGAGCGGATGGGCAAGCAGCTCGCGCAGAAGCTAATCGCCTCAATTGCCGTCTCAAAGCAGCGCCCCTGGGAAAAGGTGCTTTACGGCTTGGGCATTCGGCTAGTAGGCAGTACGAATGCGCAGCTGCTAGCTGACTACTTTCCGTCAGCAGAGGCACTCGCTGAGGCCAATGAAGATGCGATCGCTCAGGTGCACGGCATTGGACCTGAAATCGCCCAGTCGGTGACCCAGTGGTTTCAAGTGCCCGCAAACCAGGCGCAAATCGCTCGGCTAAAGGCCGCAGGGCTACAGCTAGCTTCACTGACGAACCCAACTGCGCTGGCCTCACAGCCGCTAGCAGGCACAAGCTTTGTATTAACAGGCACATTGCCAACCCTAAAACGCGCTGAAGCCAAAGACCTGATCCAGGCGGCAGGGGGACGGGTCAGCAGTGCAATCAGTGCTAAGACCACCTATGTTGTAGTAGGTGAAAATGCCGGATCTAAACAGGCCAAGGCTGAATCACTAGGCATCGCGCAGCTTAGTGAAGCGGAGCTGCTAGCGTTGCTAGATTTTGCCTAAACTAGATTTTACCTAAAACCGTGCGTTGACTACTGCGCTTTTATTACCGTGCTTTGACCACCGTGCTTTGACCACCGTGCTTCGACCTATGACAATGGCCACTAAAACTAGGCAGCAGGCTGCCAAAGCGCTGTTTTTCTCCTGCAAGCAGATGTTGGGAAATGCCTGTAGCCGCAGACCGTACGGATTCGGCTGGGGATTTGGCTGGGGATTCGGCATTGGCTTGGTACAGATTGCGATCGCCCTTTCGCCACAACAGGCCAAACCCTCTTATGCCGCCGAGCGCGTTACCTTTTCCCTGGGCGCGACAATAGAGCGTACGATCTCGGTTGAATCTTTAGAAATCTACGCCGAAGAAGGGCGCATTACCGACGAGCTAGCCCCTTACCTTCCCTATATTGAGGCGGTAGATCCTAATGCGCTCGCAGCGGCTCGTGGTTTACTCTCTCGGCGGATTGATGTGGATGTCACAACCGTTTCTCAGTTTTTATACACACTGCAAGGTGAGTATGTGTTGGGTGAAGTAGGAAAAATTTTTCGTACGGGTGCTCGGCTGCCGGGTGGCAAAGGCATTCGCGGGGCGGCAATTTTATCCGCCGCCGACGATGAGGGGGGGCTAACGCTGCTAAATGTAATTAAGCGCTTTCCCACTCCGACTTTGCGAGTTGATTTAAGGCAAGGACTCGCCATCTCTAATCAGGCCAGCGAGTCATTACAAGAGACCATCGCAGCCGTCGATCTTGTCGAGCAAATTTCGCTACAAACGTTGACAGATGAGTTTCCAGACGGACAGTCTTTCGCCACGCTCGATCAGCTAGTAGACCAGACAGGTCCTTTTCGCATCCAACGAATAACGATGCAGGTCAAGGCGAGCAGCGCACCGATTGATCTCTATCTACCGCAGTCACCAGCCAGTCTTTCTAGTGACGCGATCGCGCCCATCGCTCTCGATCTTCCAAAGACGCCCAATATTGCGTCGCTCAACGATCGCAGCGATGATCGCACCGATAACCGCACCGTACCGACCGTCGTCATTTCTCACGGCTTTGGCAACGAGCGTTCAACTTACCGCTATTTAGCCAATTTTTTGGCCTCGCACGGATTTGCGGTGATTAACGTAGAACATCCCGGCAGCAGCGTCGCCCAGTTCGACGCCCTAGTCTCAGGCCGGACTAGCCAGGTGGTTCCCGATAACGAATTTATCCGCAGACCCGAGCTGATTTCTCAGGTCTTGAGCGAGCTAGAAGCCCGACAGAGCACTGATAAAACCTTTGCTCAAATCGATTTCAACAATGTCGGCATTATCGGCCAGTCCTTTGGTGGCTACACCGCTTTGGCAATCGCCGGTGCACCGATTAACTTCGCCTCTTTACGCGCTAACTGTCCGCCACCCGAAGTCAGCCTCAATTTGGTGGTGCTCTTGCAGTGTCAGGCCGCTAATTTGGCAGCCCCTAACATTGACGCCCTCGACGTTTCAGATTCTCGTATTCGCGCCGTTGTAGCCATTAACCCACTGACGAGTCTCATTTTTGGGCCAGAAAGCCTCGGTCAGATTGAGGTGCCTGTGATGATGGTAGCTAGCAGCGGCGATACGATAGCCCCTGCCCTGCCCGAGCAAATTCGCCCTTTTACCTGGCTGACCACGCCTGAGCGCTATTTGCTGTTACTCAATGGCGGCACTCATTTTTCGACTATTCCGATTACGGGCGGAGAGACCTTTTTGCTGCCTCCCGAAGTTATAGGGCCCGTGCCAGAGGTTGCACAGCGATATGCACAGGTGATGAGTCTGGCCTTTTTGAGCACTTATCTCAAAGGCGATCAGCGCTATCAGGCCGTTCTTTCCAGCGGGTTTACTAATCGCTTTAGCCAGCCTGAATTGCCTTTGAGCATCATTACCGATTTAGACTCAGAACAGCTAAATCGACAGCTCCGGCTGGCAGCTAAAGGTGATTTACCAGTGATGCAGACCATTGAGCACGCGTTAGATGACATGATTGCACAAGAGTCGCTACGCTCGAAATAGCTTTCCTGAACAAATCCATCATGCTGCACGGTTTTATCAATCTTCACAAGCCCCATAACTGGACCTCTCATGACTGTGTGGCGCGGGTCCGTCGGCTGCTCAATACGCAGAAGGTGGGGCATGGCGGCACGCTCGATCCACTGGCCACTGGGGTATTGCCTTTGGCGGTAGGCAAGGCTACGCGGCTGTTGCAGTATTTACCCGAAGGCAAAGCTTACCGGGCGATTGTTCGCTTTGGTCTAACCACCTCTACAGACGATCTAGAAGGAACGGTGGTTCAACAGCGCTCGGCTGCTCATCTTCAGCGACAGCAGGTGGAAGCGCTATTTACGCAGTTTGTAGGTGCGATCGCCCAAACGCCGCCTAGCTACAGCGCGGTACAGGTCGATGGTAAACGGCTGTACGATCTCGCCCGCAAGGGAAAGGCAGTAGAAGCCCCCGTGCGTCAGGTCGTCATTCATCAGCTGCACAGTCGGCGCTGGCACAGTGGCGACCAGCCGGAGCTGACGGTCGATGTAGTCTGTGGGCCTGGAACCTATATCCGCTCGCTCGCGCGTGATTTGGGCGAAGCGGTTGGCACCGGGGCAACGCTGGTAGGACTGGTGCGATCGCACAGCAACGGCTTCGATCTTGAAGAGAGCATTACGCTAGAAGACCTGGCCACAGCGCTTGAGCGAGAGACGTTTATGCCCGTTACCGCAGGCATGGTGATGCAGCATCTACAGGCGATCGCCCTACCGTCAGCGCTTGCCCGACGCTGGTGCCTAGGTCAAAAACTAGCCTTAGAAGAAGTCGCTCCCTACGTAGGCACTCAGCCCATTCAAACCTTCATGGCAGTCCCCATCAGAGTGCTAGACGAAACGACACAAACGTTTCTAGGCATCGCTGAATTTCGGGCCGGATCGCCCACCGCAGACACACCCACCAGCGCATCGGCCACGCCAACAGAGACCGACGCTAGCCAGCAGTCGGGCGATACTGGCGATACTACAGATGAAGCAACAGCCGCTTCTGGATTTGTCTTTGCGCCTAAAAGGGTGTTTGTATCTCCAGAAGACCTCTAGGCGCGCCACTAGAATCAGCACTATTTGTTTTTAGAACTTTACTATTTACAGAGCTTTACTATTTTCAGGACTTTAGTGTTTGCAGAGCTTTACGACTACGTCTGTCGAGCCGCTTAGGTTGAGATGGCATTAGAGTGCGATATGATAGTTTCCAATATCAATCGCGTTTGGAAATACAAGATGGTAACGCTCAAAATCATTGTTTACATCACAATCTCTTTTTTCGTTGGCCTCTTCATCTTTGGTTTCTTGAGCGGAGACCCTGCTCGTAACCCCAGTGGTAGAGACTTCGACTAAGCAATTCGACTAAGCAAACAGTCGTTGGGTCAAATAGTCTGGGTCGTCGTTGTTAAATATTAAGATTTGCTAGAACAGCCCGCTTTGTCGGGCTGTTCTTTTGAATGCCTAAGCCTTGTAAGGTATCAGATGGTTTCACGGGAAGGGGTTGCATATGGTTCACATTAGCTTGCCACCTGAGCCACCTGCTATCGTCATAAGCATAGAGTCCTCGGCTAGGCAAGCAGACTCCTTGGCTAAGAAAGAACAGTCTTCAAACGGGTTGTTGGACCTGCTACTGGCCGGTGAACTGGCCGGTGAACTGGCTGGTGAATCGAGCAGTAATCTGGCCAGTAATCTAGCTAGTGAATTAGGCAGCGAGGCCAGGCTAGAACCCACAATTCAGCTATCGGCTGCGGTGACACTAGCGCAAACTGCTGAGCCAGATTTGCCGAGGCTGCCTGCGGAGACAGACAGCGAAACTAACGACGTAGAAATCACGCCTGACGAAGCGGATGACGAAGGGCTATCTGAAGAGGCTTTACCCGCAGATAATCTACCCGCAGATGATTTGCCCGCAGTCGACATTCTGCCCACAGACACTCCGGCAAATGGCGACCCGGCAAACGACACGCCTGGAAATGACACGCCGGAAAATGACGCTCCGGGAGATGTAGAAGACTCGCAAACAACAGAAGAATTTATCTCACAGCTTCGACTGACTTCAGACACTCAGGTTTTTGATCCGGTGAGTCAGACCATCACAGCGCGTGGCAACGTTGTGCTTAGACTCAACGATGCCATCATCGAAGCCAGTGAGCTGTGGGTCAACCTGATCAACCGCTATGCCCTAGCAGATGGCAATGTGCTGCTGACTAGAGGCGCGCAGCTAGTTGAGGGCAGCCGCCTTGAATACAATTTTATACAGCGCTCTGGAACCGTGAGTGATGCCGTTGGAACGCTGTATTTACCCGCTATTGAAGAAGACTTCTCTTCGCCGCTAGCCGGTGTATCGGCATCGCGCCGTGCCTACGATCCGATTGGCCGAGATGGCTTGCTAGTCGAAAACGATGGCAACTTGCTATATGGCACACCGCTGGCGACACAAGCTGCCGCACCGCCTATTAGTAATGTCGATGCGGATGGTAATGAACGGAACTTGCTCAATCAGCTGCGGTTTGAGACCGATGAGCTGACTTTTGATGTCGATGGCTGGCGCGCTGATAGTGTTCGCATTACCAACGATCCATTCTCACCGCCAGAGCTAGAGCTGCGTACGGATAGCTTGGTTTTACGCAGTATTTCACCGACCCAAGATGAGCTACTGCTCGAACGCCCTCGACTCGTCTTCGATCAGGGCTTTGCTGTGCCGCTGCTGCGATCGCGCATTCTCCTAAGCCGTGGCAATATCAACCCAGAAGATCTCAGCCCAGTTCCGGCACCGATTGGCATTGATAGCGGCGATCGCGGCGGACTGTTTCTCGGAGCCAAAATTCCCCTAATTACCGAGGAAAAAGTCCGTTTTACCGTCACGCCTCAGTTTTTTGTGGGTCGAGCTGTTAGCGGAGAAAACGGCTCACCGATTGATGCCGACAATTTTGGGGCGACCTCTGAGCTGAGAGCCCAAATCAGCGATCGCACCCTGCTCACTAGCAACGCCGATCTCACTAGCTTAAACCTCTCCGAAATCACTGAAAATCTACGTGCGGATGTCCGCCTTACGCAGCTAATTGGCACCCACAATCTGTCATTGCAATATGGTTACCGCGACCGGTTGTTCAATGGCTCGCTGGGGTTTCAAGACGTGCAGTCTAGCTTCGGTGCGCTCTTGCTCTCCCCAACATTTAACTTAGGCAATAGTGGCTTGCAGCTTACCTACCAGGCGAGCGCTCAAGCGATCAATGCCCAAACCGACCGCCCTGAGTTACTCGCAGCCCGGAGTTCAGACACTGGCAGAGTGACGCTTGGCCGCTACCAGGGCAGCGTTGCCCTCAGGCGTGGCTTTGGCCTGTGGCGCGGTGAGCCCAAGCCCGCCACCCAAGAGCAAGGGCTTCGCTTTACGCCTCAGCCCGTTGTGCCTTTCCTCAACCTTGGCCTGGGTGCTAGAAGCACCTTCACCCAGTACACCAACGGTGATTCGCAAAATAGCCTGGTAGCAGATATTGGCTTAGACGCGCAGCTAGGTCACTTTGCCCGCAACTTCGGCGACTACACCCGCCTAAATATCGGCTACTCTCAGTCTTTTATTGGACAAGCCTCTTCACCCTTCTTATTTGACCGCGAAGTAGATCGCAACGTCCTGTCACTGGGCATCACACAGCAGATCTACGGTCCTTTCCTGGCTGGGTTTCAAACAGCCCTCAGCTTTAGCGGTGGGCGTCCTATCAATAATATCTACTCATTAGAGTACAGCCGTCGTACCTATGGCCTGCTGCTGCGCTACGACACAACGCAAAACATCGGCTCCATCGGGTTTCGCCTGAGCAACTTTAGATGGATTGGCGACACCAATCCTTTTGATACCCCTCGGATTCGTCAGGTTCGCGGCGGTGTTGTCGAAACTCGCTGATCAATCGCTGATCTTTGCTATCTTCGAGATGGGTATAAATGGATATAAATTGAGCAGCAGCGATCGCATCAAATGCATCTCATAAAAACGCATCTCAAAATCTGAAGAGTCTCCTTTCAAGCGGGTTGCATTTATATGATCTTAACCACTTTTGCCACCTCGCAAGAAGCTCAGCAAGCCGCCGCCCTGATGGAGGGCTACCGCTTTGACGTTGGCTATCATGACGCGCCCCAGTGGGTAGGGTTATGGCTAGAGCGATATCGCCCCCTGTGGATTCGAGACGCGGTGGTTGAAGCCCTCTACCAAGGGCGCTACAAGGCCTTTTCAGTGCGCCAAATTCTAGAGCTGTGGCAAAAGCGAGGTCAGCCCATTCGTCACACCACTTACGAGTTTGAGGCCGCCGTTTGTCGAGAGTATGGCGGCGCTAAGCTAGTTGCGATCGCCCAACTACCGCAAGACCCTACGAATCTAAAATCCGCCAGACAAAAATCCGCCAAACAAAAGATTGATTCAGCACCAGATCAGCAGGCCAAACAATCTGCTAGCCGTCGCATACACCGGTCGCTCTCGTCCGTTTCCTTCAATCTTTCTGAGTCCAAAGCCCAGCTTATCGAAACAGCCGAAACGCTTCAAGCGCAGCCGCAGGATAATCCACCTCGCAGCCCGACAAGAGCCATTCAGCCTTTCAAACCCGCGCTGCCTTTTTCCGCACAAACGCTTCGCCTCACCAAGCAAAAGGCTTTAGCCACTCTAGAGCCCAGCTAGCAAGAGCCCAGCTAGAAAAAAATCTGTTAAACGCCTGTTAAACGCCTGTGCTCAGTCAGCACCGCTATTGTTCTGCCTTTGGTGGCTTCACCCCTAGCCGAATCTCAGAGCAAAAAGAAGCAATTCTGAGGCCACTACTCAGTTCAGTTAGCCCTGTTCTCATCCGTAGATTATCGTTAATAAACCACAATCGCTCTGTAGAAGATGCCTCAGGACCATCGGTTACAAATGTAAGCACCTCATCTTCAAGGCTGTAGCTACCTTTTATTGGCCCTGTGCCTGCTTGGCCACTGCGCAAAAAGGTGCCGTTCGTTGGCGAGTTGGGCTCTACATTATCTATATCATTAGCAGCAGTTAGAGGAACTAATAAGGTTGTCAATGCGGTCGGCTTACTGTCCCCTTCAATGGTGCTGCTTTGTTGAATCTGCAAGCCGCAAAGCGGAGACAGGCGCGCCGACGGCTTGTCTTTATTTTCCTGCCCATTTACCTGACCATACGTCTGAATGTACAGAGCCTGAACCTCATCGGTATCAGGTGCTAGAAAAGTGACTTCTAAATCTGACTTGCCCGCCTTGGACTGTTGTGAAGATAGGGCGTGAGTCGTGCGCTGCGAAAACCAGCGTCCGGCCATCTTTTCAAAAAAGTTCACAATTTCCATTGGCCCACCGAAAATAAGTCTATAGTTCTTTACCGTCTTTAATTTTACGCGTAAGTGGTGACAGTTTGGGCTAGATAGAACGGGTCTAAATCTCTTGCGCTCCGGCTTACAGCAAAGCTTCGACACACAGCAAATGATAAGCTAGCCAATGAAAATAAAGCCAATATTAAGAGCGTTCATCTCATGACCGGATCCAATCAAGTCCCCTTATTGTTACGTGCAGCCCAAGGTGAATCGGTTGAGCGGCCTCCGGTTTGGATGATGCGACAGGCGGGTCGATATATGAAGGCTTACCGAGACCTGCGAGAGAAGTATCCTTCTTTTCGCGATCGCTCTGAAATTCCAGAAGTGGCGATCGAGGTATCTTTGCAGCCGTGGAAAGCCTTTAAGCCAGACGGTGTGATTCTGTTTTCAGATATTGTGACGCCGCTGCCGGGGATGGGCGTAGCGATGGATGTAGCAGAAGGCAAAGGCCCTATCATTGATTCGCCGATTCGCTCACAGGCTCAAATCGATGCGCTCACAACGCTAAATCCGGATGAGTCTATGCCCTATATCCGTAAGATTTTGGGGGCGCTGCGCGAGGAAGTGGGCAACCAGTCTACGGTCTTAGGCTTTGTCGGTGCGCCTTGGACGCTAGCGGCCTACATCGTAGAAGGAAAAGGATCTAAAACCTATTCTGTAATCAAGAATATGGCATTTAGTGAGCCCAAAATGCTGCACTTGCTGCTGAGTAAAATCGCCGATAATATCGCGATCTATGTGCGTCACCAAATTGATTGTGGGGCCCAAGTTGTGCAGCTTTTTGACTCTTGGGCCGGTCAGCTTAGCCCTCAAGATTTTAGAACGTTTGCCCTGCCTTATCAGCAGCAAATCGTGCGCCAGGTAAAAGAAACGCACCCCGATACGCCTTTGATTTTGCTGGTGAGCGGCAGCGCTGGCGTGCTGGAAATGATGGGTGAATCTGGCGTGGATATTATCAGCGTAGATTGGTCTGTAGATATGGCCGATGCGCGGCGGCGGCTAGGCACGGAGATGAAGGTGCAAGGCAATATGGACCCTGGTGTGCTGTTTGGCGCTAAGGACGTGATTCGCGATCGCATCATCGACACCGTGAAAAAAGCAGGCCCTAAAGGTCACATTCTCAATCTGGGTCACGGCATTCTGCCAGGAACGCCAGAAGAAAACGGCGCTTACTTCTTTGAGATTGGCAAGCAGGTCAATGAGCTTCTGTAGCTAGAAAAATGCCCCAGAAAAATGCCCCAGAAAAATGCCTAGACTGATGACCTAGCAACTGGCCCAAGGCATCCTATGCCTTGGGCTTTTCAGTGTCAAAATAATAGAATCTTCTTTCTTTTCTTTTTACTTCTATTTCTTCTTTCTGTAGAAAACATCATGCGTATCTTCATCACTGGCGCGAGTGGCTGCATAGGCCATTACCTAGTCGAAACCCTAATTGAAAATAGCGACCATGAGCTGTTTTTAATGATGCGCAATCCGGCTAAGTTGAAGGTATCAACCGATAGCCGTTCGGGCGTGCATATCCTAGAAGGCGACATGCGCGAGGTGGCTCAGTTTGCGGATCTGTTGAAGACAATGGACACTGCAATTTTAGTGGCGACCGCTTGGGGCGACCCGCAAGAAAGCTATGAGATCAACGTTAAAAAGACGCTTGAGCTGATGAACCTGCTCGATCCTGAGCGCTGTCAGCAGGTGATTTATTTCTCGACAGCGAGCATCTTAGATAGAGACAATACGCCGCTAGCCGCAGCTGGTGAGATTGGAACCGACTACGTGCGTACTAAATTCATTTGCCATCAAAAGATGGGTGAATTAGCGATCGCACCCCGCATCACCACCGTCTTTCCTACCCTCGTCTTCGGCGGCAGCGACACTAAACCCTACTCACACATTGCAGGTGGCCTCAGCGAGGTAGCCGACTATATCGGCATCATCCGCTTTCTCAAAGCCGACGGCAGCCTTCACTTTATCCATGCCAAAGACATTGCCGAAGTAGTCCGATACCTCGTCGATCATCCACCGGCTGAAGGCGACGCGCGTGAGCTTGTCATCGGCAATCCAGCCAAGAGCGCAAACGAAGTGGTCGAAGAAATTAGCGCCTATCTTGGCAAACGCATTTACTTTCGCGTGCCGCTATCCTTTGGCCTTGCCGACGTCATCATCAAAATTTTCAATATCAAAATGGCCGAATGGGACCGCTTTTGCATGGACTATCGGCATTTTACCTATCAGCACCCGGTCACGCCCTCTAGCTTTGGTCTAGAAGACAACTACCCCACAATCAAAGACGTATTCCGCGCCGCAGGCGTCGTGCCTAAATCCGAAGCTAGTCGCTAAACCGATTCATCTGCGCTCATAGCTAGACTGGTATAGTACATTTGTTACAACTCCTGTCGATATTCTGCGGCGCGCCATGGCGATTATCTCTTCAAAACAATCTGCGGATGGCGGCGCTGAGAATAAACCAAAAGGCAAGTCGGCCCCAGCCAAGCCGGATTCAGTTAAGCCGGATTCAGTTAAATCGGACTCAGCTAGGCCGGATTTAGTTGAGCCAGATTTGGTTAAGTCGGATTCAGCTAAGCCGGATTCAGCGAGCAAGGCATCCGATAGCAACCTTCAAAAAGCACAGCCTGCTAAAACTGACCTGTTAAAAGGAGAAGCCAAGCCAACAGAGCTAGCGCGCCACGAAGACGGCATTCGCCCAGAAGCCATTGATGACTACATTGGTCAAAAAGCGCTCAAAGAGGTGCTGCGCATCGCGATTCAAGCGGCCAAATCTCGTCAAGAGCCGCTCGATCATCTGCTGCTATATGGACCGCCCGGCCTAGGGAAAACAACAATGGCCCTGATTTTGGCGCAAGAGATGGAGGTGGATTGCAAAATTACAACGGCTCCGGCGCTAGAGCGGCCTCGCGATATTGCTGGGCTGCTGGTAAATCTAAAAGCTGGCGACGTGCTGTTTATTGACGAAATTCATCGGCTCTCACGAGTGACTGAGGAAATTCTGTATCCGGCAATGGAAGACGCGCGGCTAGATATCACAATTGGCAAGGGCCAGAGTGCCCGAACTCGTAGCATTCCCTTGCAGCCTTTTACGCTAGTTGGGGCCACAACCAAGGTAGGGGCGCTGGCGTCTCCGCTGCGCGATCGCTTCGGCCTGATCCAACGGCTGCGCTTTTACGAAATTGACGAACTCACCCAGATTGTCCTACGAACAGCCGACGTGCTAAAAACCGAGGTTCTGCCTGACGGGGCCGAAGAGATTGCCCGCCGCGCTCGGGGCACCCCGCGAATTGCCAATCGCTTGCTAAAGCGCGTGCGCGACTATGTGCAGGTTAAAAAGCTAGGGGCGATTACGAATGCAATCGCCGCCGAAGCTTTAGAGCTGTTCAACGTTGACCCTCGCGGGCTCGACTGGACCGATCGCCGTCTGCTCACCATGATGATTGAAAACTTCAACGGTGGCCCGGTCGGGCTCGACACCATGGCGGCTTCTACTGGCGAGGATCCACAGACTATAGAAGAAGTCTACGAGCCCTATCTTTTGCAAATCGGCTACTTGCAGCGCACGCCCAGAGGTCGGTTGGTTACCCCTGCGGCCTGTCGTCACCTAGGTTATCAGGTGCCCGACAATCGATTTTTTGTCCATGACGCGCCGCTGTTTAAATTTATGGACACAAACAAGCCCATCGACCAGTCATCGCCCACCTCAAACGATGCGGTGTAAAAGGTTTATGCTACTAGGTAGTCCGCCTATTTAGTGCTCGTGACCCCAAAAGCAATTCTCCAAAAAGCAGTTCAAAAAACGCTCACATGGCCGCTGACAATGTTGCTTTGCGGCTCAATGCTGTTAAGCAGTACGCTCATCTTCAATCAGCCTGGGCTGGCGATCGGCATACCCAGTTTTCCTCAGGGTAGTTTTTCCCAGGGTATTGAGTACGCCAATCAACAAGACTGGAGCCACATTGGCGATTTGAGAAAAGCCGCATTTAAGGCCACACAGACTGGCCAGTTCGATGAAGCAGAGCGTCAGTGGTCAGCGCTTATAGAACAGCTCCCCGAAGAAGCCGCCGTCTGGAGCAACCGGGGCAATGTGCGCGTTCGGCAAAATAACCTAGAGGGCGCAAGGGCTGATTATACAAAAGCGATCACCCTTGCCCCTACCGAACCAGACCCCTATCTCAACCGAGGCGCGCTCTGGGAAGCGATGGGTGAGTGGGATAAAGCCATTGATGATTACAATCAGGTTTTGCAGATTGACCCAGATGATCCAGCTGCGTACAACAATCGAGGCAATGCAGAAGCCGGGCGCGGTGACTGGGTGCTTGCGATCGCCGACTACCAAGCCGCCATCACCCTACAGCCCAGCTTTTCTTTAGCCTACGGCAACTACGCCCTAGCGCTCTATCAAACAGACGAGCAGCAAAAAGCTCTGCAGATTATGAAGAGCCTAGTGCGCAAATACCCTAACTTTGCGGACATGCGTGCGGCTCTCACCGCCGTACTCTGGGAACTAGGCCGACGAGGCGAAGCCGAAAGTAACTGGGTCGCCGTTATTGGCTTGGATGCCCGCTACAAAGATCTTAGCTGGGTCAAAAATGTACGGCGATGGCCCCCAAAAATGGTGACTGCGCTCGACCATTTTTTAACGCTATAAGCCAATAGACAGCCAACAACTAGGCAGATGGTAAAACAAACAATAGGTTAGAGCTTCATCTGTAGATTACATATCTCGTCTTTATGCATCTTGTCTTTATGCGTCTTGTCTTTATGCGTCTTGTCTTTATGCATAAGAGCTGGAAACCTGTCTAGACTGTGTATCTAGCTAAATACATAGCTTTCAAAGCAATAGATTAAAGCCGAATAGGTGAAGTGCTAGATTATACGTCCGTGTACTCCGCACTTAGCCATAGGAACATCGCTAGTAGTATCAGCGGATACACTGATCTACCCAGATACGGAGCACGTTATCATGTCACAACTTCTGCGTATCCACTTAGCAGCCGATGGCCGCATCAAAGGGGAGGCAGTTAAGTCCGGTGTGTAGGATTTCTGTCTTTATTCCCATCTGTCCATATCACGGCAAGACTTCCCTGCTAAAGCGGAAGGTTCGACATGCTAAAACATTTTTTTCCCACATCGCACGCTTCTATTGACACGCCTATTGGCCACCCATCGATCGACAACCATACAGCGATGAGGAAGCCCCAGCTTATCGGAGACGCGGACACACGGCATTTAGTCAAACTGCCCAATAAGCCAGGTAAGACTTGTGAGCAGGATACGACTAGTGAGCAAGGTAAGATATGTATGTCAAATTGGCCGCTAGCCCACCTATCTACTTGTTATCAATCCGGCAATAGCAGCTCAATTAGCGAGCACAGCTTGTATGCATCAGTTGATGAGAATCTTCACCGATTCGACTCGTCTATGAATGCTGTTAAAGATGGTAAACAGATAAATCAGCTCCAAATGCATCTCTACCAGCAGCAGCGACTACATTGTATAGAGCGCAGACTGCGCAGGACTTTAAGCTTTAGTACCATTGCTGGAACAATCGTTGTTGATACTGCGGCGCTAGTAAACGCCAATCAAGTTGCCCTGCTGCGTCACAGCACCAGTACTGATACCTACCGACGGATTGCCTACTACTGCCAAAATCAAACGTTTGCCTGGCAAGCGCAGATTGCTCTTGGCCAGCTAGAATTTCCCGGCATACTGGGCCAGCTACAGCAGGGAAAGCTAGTGCATATTAATTTGGATCGCACCTCTTTTACGCCTGTCGCTTTGTCAGAGACATTAGTTAATGCCGCTGAAGTGGCAGATAGCGAACGGTGTCAATGGCTATCTCGCTGGCCAGGAAATTGGCTGATAGTCCCTATCCGCAAGCTGCCGACTCATCTGTCTGCGTCGCTATCAGTCCCTACGGCTATGGCCACCAGCATAGAAGCAGAAACAAGCCACTGGGGGCTGTTAGCATTATCTTTGCCAAAGCGAGAAGCTTGGACGCAAGAGGCTATCTTAGCCATCTATGGCGTCACACTTGAGCTAGCTGTTGCACTTCAGCAAAGCCAGCTATATCACGAGCTAGTGACAGAAAACCAAGAGCTACAAAAGCTCGCTTTGGCTGACAGCCTCACGTCTTTAGCAAATCGCCGTCGATTTGATCAGCATTTGGTCGATGAGTGGCAGCGTCTTGCTAGAGATCAGCAGCCGCTGTCACTCGTCTTGTGCGATCTCGATTATTTCAAGCTATACAACGATACCTTCGGTCATCCGGCGGGCGATCGCTGCCTCATTCGAGTCGCTAGAGCCTTACTCACGGGACCTCAACGTCCCGCAGATTTAGTTGCTCGCTACGGCGGCGAAGAATTTGCCATTATTTTACCCAACACCGATACGCAAGGTGCCTGGCGCATCGCACAAAAAATCCACAACAGCATTCGTGCCCTCAAAATCAATCATGCGCCGGGCCACTCAGAACCCTATGTCACACTCACAATGGGGGTCTCAACGATTATTCCAGGCCACAACAATAGCCCGCAGATACTGGTACAGTCGTCCGATCTTGCGCTTTACTATGCTAAGCAGCAGGGGCGCAATCGCACCTACATCAATGGGCACTACAATACCATTCACACCGCAACCAATGCTTATATAGAGAACGCTGAGCTATCTGTCATGCCAGCAGAATTGTAGATCCGTCCAAACTCACAGCCAAACTAGCAGAAGATATCTGCTTTTTACTGAACGTGATGGCTGATTGACCTGCCGCCAACAGCCACTATTTCGGTGTCATTCTTTGTAGTTTGCCAGCGCAGCAAAGCTATCGGGCTCTAAGCTAGCGCCGCCGACTAACGCACCGTCAATTTCGCTTTGGGCCATAATTTCGTCTACGTTAGCGGGTTTAACAGAGCCACCGTATTGAATAGAGACCTCTGGGTTTGTCAGCAGAGAGCGGATGTGACCAATAACGCGGTTAGCCTCGTGTGCAGCGCAGGTGTCACCAGTTCCAATTGCCCAGATTGGCTCATAAGCGATCACAAGGTTGTACTGGTTGATCTCTACTAGCGCCTTTTTAACCTGATGGGTAATCACCGCTTCGGTTTCATTGGCATCTCGCTGCTGTTTAGTTTCACCCACACACAAGATAGGTGTAATGCCTATGAGCTGAGCCGCTTTGAGCCGAGCATTCACCGTTTCGTCGGTTTCGCCAAAGTACTGTCGCCGCTCGCTGTGGCCAACAACAACATAGCGAACACCTATTTCTTTGAGCATGGCTCCTGAGATTTCGCCAGTGTAGGCACCTTCTTTTTCCCAGTGAATGTTTTGTGCACCGACCTGGATTCGGCTACCTTGCAGCTTATCTATGAGTAAATTTAGGGCGGTAAAAGGCGCACAGAGAATTAGCTCTCTCCTTTCGGGGACACCTTCGAGCTGAGGCGTCAACTGTTGCACAAAATCCGAGGCAGCGGCCTGGGTTTTGTGCATTTTCCAATTACCAGCAATTACAACTTTTCGCACAGTTCTTTTTTATATTAGGCGTAGCATCTTTTGATCCTACAGGTAAATGATTGCCAGGGGAAATCGAAGTATGGAGTGTGAAATATGAACGATGAAGCAAAAAGCCCTTTACGTTCATCGTTCATATTTTATATTTCCGCGTTTTTAATCGACGCCTGCTGCCGCTTTTGCTTTTTCGGCCTCATCAGGATGAATACCCAACCGGGTTAGGTTGACGCGGCCACGGTTGTCAATTTCGCGGACCTTAACAAGGACTTCGTCGTCTACATTCACCTCGTCTTCTACCTTATTGACGCGATAGTCAGCAAGCTGCGAAATATGAATCATGCCTTCTTTCCCTGGCATAATTTCGACAAACGCACCAATCGGAATCACGCGCGTGACTTTGCCCATGTAGACGTTACCGGCCTCGGGTATGTGGGTGATGCCTTCAATCATCTGCTGGGCCTGCTGGGCTTTGCTAGAGTCGATTGCAGAGATAGTGACGGTGCCGTCGTCTTGAATATCGACTTTGGCCCCTGTGGCTTCGGTGATCGCCTTAATTTGCTTACCACCTGGCCCAATCACCATGCCGATTTGGTCTGGTTTTACCTGCATCGTTAGCAGGCGAGGGGCATAAGGAGAAACTTCGCTGCGGGGTTTGTCGATAGTTTCCAGCATCTTTTCAAGGATGTGGAGGCGAGCGGGTCGCGCTTGCAGGATGGCTTCGCTGATAACGGACATCGGCAGGCCAGTGATTTTCATGTCTAGCTGTAGGGCGGTAATGCCGCTGTCGGTGCCTGCAACTTTGAAGTCCATGTCGCCAAGGAAGTCTTCAATGCCCTGAATGTCCGAAAGGATACGAACTTCGTCGCCCTCACGAATCAAACCCATGGCTGCGCCGCTGACAGGCTGCAAGATGGGGACACCCGCATCCATTAGAGAAAGGGTCGAGCCACAGACAGAGCCCATTGAAGTAGATCCGTTTGAGGACAAGCACTCGGAGACAACGCGGATAACGTAGGGAAAGTCTTCTTGGGAGGGTAGAACCGGAATGAGGGCGCGTTCAGCTAGCGCGCCATGACCAATTTCACGGCGACCGGGCGATCGCATTGGCCGCGTTTCACCCACAGAGTACGGCGGGAAGTTGTAGTGATGGAGGTACTTCTTATCGTCACCAGGATGCAGATCGTCCATCATCTGAGCGTCGCCAGGGGTGCCCAGCGTGGCAACAGAGAGCACCTGAGTCAGGCCGCGACGAAAGAGCCCGGTGCCGTGTACTCGATTGGGCAGCACGCTAGTCCGGCAGGTAATTTTGCGAATTTCGTCGAGCTTGCGGCCATCAACGCGAACGCCTTCTTCTAGAATTTGCGATCGCATCAGCTTTTTAGTCAGACTCTTGAACGACTTGCCTAGCGCCTTTTTATTGCTCTCAACCGCGACTCTAACCGCATCGTCTTCAGCTTTTTCAGAAATTTCTTCAGCAATAGTCGCTTTGATGGCATCGAGCTTGTCGTCTCGCTCAGATTTGGTCTGCTCGAACTGCTTAAGCACGTCTTTGATTTCGGCAGTGGCGCGATCGCTCAAAAACGCTTCTAAGCTCTCATCGACCACTGGCGCAGGCTCAGTGGGCCGCTCTAGACCCAGCTCTTCAACCAAATCTAGCTGCGCCTGAATCAAATCGCGCACGACTTCGTAGCCAAAGTCGATTGCTTCAATCACATCTTGCTCAGGCAGCTGATTGGCCCCAGCCTCGACCATAATCACCCCGTCCGGCGAGCCTGCCACAATTAGATCTAGCTCACCGTCTTCGATTTCCTGATAGGTAGGGTTAATAATAAAGTCATCACCGACTAATCCCACTCGAACCGCCGCCATCGGGCCGTTGAACGGAATTTCGGCCAGCAAGACCGCAATCGATGCGCCAGTTGCCGCGAGCACATCGGGCGGGACGTCCTCATCCATAGAGAGGGTAGTAGCTACAATTTGAATGTCGTCTCGAATCCACTGGGGAAACAAGGGGCGCATCGGTCTATCGATCAGTCGGCTGGTGAGGGTGGCGCGCTCTGGCGGACGGCCTTCTCGGCGAAGAAAACCACCGGGAATGCGGCCTGCGGCATATAAACGCTCTTCATAATCAACTAGTAAAGGTAGGAAGTCGATACCTTCTCTACCGCTAGATCTTGTAGCTGATACCAATACAGCCGTATCGCCTGAACTTACAAGTACCGAGCCACCAGCCTGAGGGGCAAACAGCCCTACCTTCAGCTGAATATCTCGACCGTCGATGGAAATCGACTTATCAATTTCTTGCATTGAGGAGTCCTTACTCTTTTTAGTTTTCTCATTTTGTGCTGTGGCAATCGTATCACTGATACCGAAGCCTTGCGTGGTTGCTTATCACTGGCTCTGACGCGGAACAGTACGGCTAGGCGATCGCAGCTATCGGCAAAGATAAAGCCGCAAAGATAAAGCCGCAAAGATGAAGTTGCGATTATTGTCTGCCCACGCGCTTGACGTGGGTATTTTTGCCAATACTATAGTGGGCAGGTCAAGGTAGCAGGCAAGCTAAGGGACAAGTCTTTCTCCGGTTTCCCCAAGTCTCTCCTACGTACGATTCTTAGTTCTTTAATCAATATCAATATGGCAATCCTCGTGACTGGCGCTGCCGGATTTATCGGTTATTTTCTGTCTCTACGACTGCTAGAAGCCGGAGAGCAGGTGTACGGCATCGACTCGCTCAACAGCTATTACGACGTGGCGCTAAAGCAGGGACGGCTCGCCCAGCTAGAAAGCTTTGAGAAGTTTACGTTCGAGAAAATGGATTTGAGCGATCGCAGCGCCATCGCCACCCTCTTCGCTCAAAATACGTTTAGCTGCGTCGTTAACCTCGCGGCCCAAGCAGGCGTTCGCTATTCACTCGAAAACCCGCTCGCCTACGCCGATAGCAATCTGCTGGGCTTTATAAACATCCTGGAAGGCTGTCGTCACAGCGGCGTTGGCCATCTCGTCTTTGCCTCTTCTAGTTCGGTCTACGGCAAAAATAAAAAGGTGCCGTTTGCCACCGAAGACCAGGTCGATCACCCCGTCTCGCTCTACGCCGCCACGAAAAAGGCCAATGAACTGATGGCGCATTCCTACAGCCATTTATACGACTTGCCCACAACTGGGCTGAGATTCTTTACGGTATACGGCCCCTGGGGACGCCCAGATATGGCCTACTTTAAGTTTGTCGATGCGATCGCCCAAAACCGGCCCATCGACGTATACAACCACGGCCAGATGAAACGCGACTTTACCTATATTGATGACGTGGTAGAGGGCATCATCCGCGTGATGAAAAAGCCACAAACAAAAGTCACCCCAGCCGAAGCCGAAGCCCAAGGCAGAGAGACCACCGCCCCCTACAAAATCTATAACATTGGCAACCACAGCCCGGTCACACTAATGGACTTTATCGCCACCATTGAACAGGCACTTGGCAAAACCGCCCGCAAGAACATGATGCCAATGCAGCCAGGGGATGTCCCTGCCACCTACGCCGACGTTCAAAGCCTGATGAACGATGTTGGCTTCAAACCCAAAACACCGCTGTCTGTTGGCATTCAAAAATTTGTCGATTGGTATAAAGAATATTACAAGCTGTAAATGTTCCAAGCCGTGGTCTTTAAAGCGTGACCTCTAAAAAATGGAGCTAAGGAGATTCGAACTCCTGACCCCCTCAATGCCATTGAGGTGCGCTACCAGCTGCGCTATAGCCCCGTATGCTATTACTAGCTTCTCTTAGACTACTATATTTACAGTAGAAATAAGAACTGCGTCAACCTATGGCCGCGACCCCACCTAGCGCTCCCAACACTCAAAGGCCCGATCAGATACCTGATCCAAAAGAGGATCGCTCAGAAATCGATCAGATCATTCATCAACTGCGCCGCAAAGAGGGAAACTGGGTGAGCTGGGGTCAGGCTTGCCAAGCTTTGCAAAAATCAGGCATGTCAGGGCAGGAAATCTTTGAAGCCACCGGATTTGAACCGATTCAGCAAAATCAGCTAACCGTCGCCTCTCAGGTATTTGCCTCAATGGAAGCTGGCGGTGTGAGCAATGCTACCAAGGCTCACTACGAAACTCGAGGCAGTGATAGCCTGTACGAGTTCCGCATTATCTCTCAGGAAAACCGAGCTGCCGCCGCCGATTTTGCCTTCACCCATAGCCTAGACAGCGATCAGGTCAAAGACGTGGTCAAAGCACTGCGAGACTTTTACTATAGCGAAACGCCACCCCCCGGATTTGAAAAGACGATGGGGGACGCGGCTGCCTATTACTACTGGCGCTTGGCTCGCCAGCAGAGCGATTTACAGGCCAGATCCAAGCTAATTGCTCAAAGTCTGCGCTTTGCGACTTCTGAGAGCGCTCGCAGTAAAGCTGAAAAGCTGCTAGTCGATTTCACAGTCGTTTCGGCCAAGGCCACCCCCCGCCTTCCCATCTTCCGGCTAGAGAATGAAGCAGACTCGCCGGTTATCGTGCCAGTTGCAGGTCAGATGCCGCTAACGACTGAAGACTACAACCAGGTGCCAGGTGCCAACCCAGAAGAGCCCTTTGGCTTGGTGAAATTTTCGGGAACCGGTGCCTGGGTGCCAGTTCCCGGCTGGCAGGTCATTCTAAAGGCGGAAGACCCAATTGCGCTGCTAGCAAAATACGGACAGCTGCCCAATCCACCTGACGGCATTGTGGATGAAGACGTCCTCATTGTGGTTGACAAGGCTAAGCGCGAGTGGGACGAGTTCAGCTACTTTGTGGTGGATGCGGGTGGTCAGCTAGAAATTAGCTGGTTTGAATCAGCGCCTACCGCCAAGCTACTTGGGGGGGTGGTTTTGATCATGCGACCGAAGAAAATATTCGACCAAAACTACACCCACGAGCTGTGGCAGCTAGACGAATAAAAAGGATGGTTTTGATATGGCTTTAGAGCGCCGTTTGTCTCGTGAGATATTTGCTGAAAATGAAATTGTTGAGCTACGACAGGTCTGTATGACGCCTAGCGGCCTGTTCGAGCCAGGAAAATATTTGGCAGGGCAGCTACCAGACGCAGCTTTTGAAATGGGTTTGGTAGAGAGTCTGCCGCCTGTTCGGGGCAAAAGTGAGGAAGTTTCGCCGCCTGTGTCTGATGACGATGCGGTCTGATGACAATGCGGTCTGATGATGATGCAGACGGCTAAAATATAGGACGAAGAATACAAAAAGGACGCTCTAGCCATTTACACTCGCCCCTTAGCCAAGCTGATAGAAGAATTTCAGCGCTTGCCCGGTGTAGGCCCCAAGTCTGCCCAGCGGCTAGCAATGCACATTATTAAGCGGCCTGATGCAGAAGTGAGAGCACTAGCCAATGCATTGCTAGATGCTAAGCAGCAGGTAGGCCAATGCTCGCAGTGCTTTCACCTGTCAGCAGAGCCGGTTTGTGATATCTGCCGTGCCCAGTCTCGCGATAATACAACCCTGTGTGTTGTCGCCGAGTCGCGGGATGTCATTGCCCTAGAAAAAACCCGTGAGTACAAGGGCAAATATCATGTGCTGGGCGGACTGATTTCGCCGATGGACGGCATTGGCCCAGAGCAGCTAACGGTAGGGCAGTTAGTGCATCGGGTGAATAGAGAAAATACGAGCGAAGTCATCCTGGCGATCAGCCCCAGTATCGAAGGGGATACGACAACGCTCTACGTCGGGCAGCTGCTAAAGCCGTTTACGAAGGTGACTCGAATTGCGTTTGGTCTACCAATGGGTGGTGACTTGGAATATGCCGATGAGGTGACTCTGGCTAGGGCATTAGAAGGACGGCGAGAGCTAGATGCTTAGGGTGTCACCCGTTTTCTCCAGCTATTTTTTTTTGCTAATTTTCCTAGCCAAAGTCATTGAGATACGTTGAACCATGTCGCTTGAATAAGTGTTCAATCGGCTTGTTTAGTAAGCCAATGTCTCTAGCGTTTCGCGTAAATATAGACGCACCAGATTTTCGACTGACGTTGTCGCGGTAATAGAGGACGGCTGTTCGGCTTGCCAGCTTTGAAAACCAGAGCTAGCAGCGATCGCACTTTTCAACCCTAGCCAAAGCTCAGCATCGCCTGTGGCGTGACTGGGGCTAGTAGATGGGTTTTGCATAATAATTCTCCATTTCAGACAGTAATCGTCTTAACTCTCAGCTAAAAAATCTTATTCACTCCGTCCACACTTTTGAGGATAGCTCAAGTTTTTGGGACTATCTGTAAGAAACACCACAGTTTCCTTTTAGCGATAACCTTTTAGCGATAAAAGTTTGGGAACGATGATTCGGCGAAAACAGCTCAGTCACTAAAATAGCAAGCCATAAAACTAGCGATAACCATATTGCACAGAGCGTGTTGCGCAGAGCATGTTGCACAGAGATTGAGTAAGCTTACGTCTTTCGAGAGGGAGAAGCTTTTGAGCGGGGAAACAAATACTGCATTCCCGCTCAAAATCATTGGCGCTGGCCTATACAGATGCTAGCGTAAACTTCTCACTAATCCGCTTCATCGCTTCTTCCACATTCTCGCGGCTATTGAACGCTGAAATTCGGAAATAGCCTTCACCCGCCGAGCCAAAGCCCGCCCCTGGCGTACCCACAATATTGCAGGTCTTCAGCAGCTGATCGAAAAAGTCCCAGCTAGAAAGGCCGTCCGGCGTTTTTACCCAAACGTAAGGTGCGTTGACACCGCCATACACCCCAATGCCAGCCGCGCTTAACTGCTCGCGAATGATCCGCGCATTTTCCAAATAGAAGCTTACCAGCGCCTTCGTTTGCTGCTGCCCGGCGTCAGAATATACTGCCTCGGCTGCTCGCTGCACTACGTAAGAAACACCGTTAAATTTAGTCGATTGACGACGGTTCCACAGGCTCCAGATATCCACATCAGAACCATCTTTAGCCTTGCCAGTCAAAGACTTCGGCACCACTGTTAACGCGCAGCGAGTGCCCGTAAAGCCAGCATTCTTCGAAAAGGAGCGAAACTCAATCGCACACTCTCTTGCGCCCTCAATCTCATAGATAGAGTGAGGAATGGACTCATCTGTAATAAAAGACTCATAGGCCGCGTCGAAGAGAATGATCGAACCGTTGGCTTTTGCATAGTCCACCCAAGCCTTAAGCTGATCTTCTGTCATCGTTGCGCCTGTGGGATTATTCGGCGAACACAGGTAAATCAGATCCACTTGCTCAGACGGGATGTCAGCAACAAAATCGTTGTCCGCGCTGATAGGCAAATAGGTGATGCCTGCGTACTTTCCAGATTCATCTGCGTCGCCAGTGTGACCCGCCATCACATTTGTATCGACATAAACGGGATAGACCGGATCGGTAACGGCGATGCTGTTGTCATCTCCGAAAATATCTAAGATGTTGCCGCAGTCGCACTTAGAACCATCAGAGATAAAAATTTCAGACGCATCCACCTCGCAGCCACGGGCCTGAAAATCGTGCTGAGCCACCTTTTCGCGTAACCATAGATAGCCCTGCTCTGGTCCGTAGCCCCGAAAAGAGGCGCGATCGCCCATTTCCTGTACCGCCTCAATCATCGCGGTCCGGCAGGCTTCAGGTAAAGGCTCTGTTACATCGCCAATTCCTAGCTTAATCACAGGCGCATTCGGATTGGCCTCTGTATATGCCCTCACCCGACGGCCAATCTCAGGAAACAAATAACCCGCCTTCAGCTTCAGGTAATTATCATTAATCGTAGTCATAGGTACTCGCGCATCTGTCTAGCGCATCTGTAAATAAGCCTCCAAATCTTAACAGGCACGCCGCTTACATTCATCTTGACTTCCTCACCTACCCCCTTCTCCATACCTAGTTTCTCCATGTCTCTGCACACCTACACCGCCTGGATCTTCGACATGGACGGCACCCTCACCGAAAGCCGTCACGACTTTCCTGCCATCAGCCGCGCCCTTGGATTGCCTCCCAACGAACCAATCCTCGAAGCGCTTGAACGGCTAGACCCAGACGAGCTAGCCAAATGCCAAAAACAGCTCACCGAAATTGAACTCGAGATTGCTCACCAGGCAACGCCTCAACCCGGCGCATACGATCTTCTCAGCGAGCTAAAAAGCAAAGGGAAGCGTATCGGCATCCTCACACGCAACACCAAAGACATTGCCCACATCACGCTAAAAGCCTGTAACCTAGACCATTTATTTGACCCGGACGATGTTCTAGGGCGTAGCTGCTGTCCTCCAAAACCTCAGCCCAACGGAATCCTTAAGCTCTTGACCCAGTGGTCGCTTGCCCCAGCCGATGCCGTTATGACCGGCGACCACAAATTTGATCTAATAACAGCTCGCAATGCCCAAGCCCTTGCCATTTACCTAGACCCCACTGGCAATTTTCCCTGGCAATCTCACGCTGACTACAGCGTCAAGAGCCTAACCACTCTGCGACAGCTTAGCTTTATCAAATAATCTCTTTTGACAAGGTATTTATGCTCATTGACTTTTAGGTTGACGTTTGAGCCAGAGTTTCGTTACATTACTTAACGAGCAGGTCCGGATGCAAAGGCGGTACTTGAAGCCACAGGCACTTGAGGCTGTGACTGAGCATGCGTCAGCATCACCGCCGACCTGTTGCTTTACCTCAAAAATACTTCACCTTAAAAAGATAAGGAATCTTGTAAAGATGGCTATTGTTTTGGCACTGCTGATTGTTGGTTGGTTAGTTGCGTTTGCCCTGGGTGCTCAGTCTGGATTTGACACTCAGGTTGAAACGGCTGCGCCACTAGCATCTGCTAGTTCGACTGAAGACGCTGCTGGCTACCGTGAGCCCGCTTCTGCGGCCTAGCTTCTATGGCTTAGCGACAACTTCTGTTAGCGGCGCGATCTGTTGATAGCGATAGATGTAGTAGCGATTGGTACTAAGCGTCTATTCAGGGCCTCTATTCTGTACGGGCTGAGGGCAAATTTGCGGACTGAATGAACCTCAACGTGTCGTCAGGCATCATCGGCCTCGCAAAGTAAAATCCCTGTACGTGCTGACAGCCCAGCTGGAGAAGCGTTTCTAACTGTTCTATTGTTTCTACGCCTTCTGCCACAATATCCAATCCTAGGTTCTCCGCAAGATCAATGATGGTTCGCAAGATTTCTGTGCCTCCACCTTTTACGCCCATGTTTTGGATAAACGAGCGGTCAATTTTAAGGGTATCAATCGGAAGCTGTTGCAAACGGCTGAGCGACGAGTAGCCAATTCCAAAGTCGTCAATGCAGATGCCAATGTTTAGCTTTTTTAGCTCTGTGAGCGTCTGTATCGCAATTTGAGAGTTATGCATGATGGCGGTTTCTGTTACTTCTAGTCGCAATAGTTCCTCTGGTAGGCCAGTTTCTGTCAAAACCTGGGTGACCTGCTCAGTCAAGTTTTGCTGAGCGAGCTGACGTGCAGATAGGTTTACGCTGATCTTAAGAGGATAGTCGTCAGGCAGTAACGCTCGCCATTCGCAGACCTGTTTGCAAGCTTCTCGCAGTACCCACTGGCCAATGACAGTAATTACGCCGGTTTCTTCCATCACCGGAATAAATTTCCCTGGTGAGATTGAGCCATGCTGAGGATGATGCCAGCGTAGCAAAGCCTCTACGCCGACAACTCGGCTGGTCGTGATGTCAATAATCGGCTGATAGCGCAGCTTTAGCTCTTCTCTTTGCACTGCAAGCTGGGCATGGTTTGCCATCTGCCACAGTGCGACAGCTCGCTGGTGCATTGTTTGGTCAAAGACGGTGTGGCAAGCGCCCCCCTGACTCTTTGCACGGTTGAGAGCGGTGTCGGCGTTTCGCAGCAGATCGCTCGATTTTTCGTAGCCTATACTGCTGCAAACAACGCCGATACTGATGTTTGCAAAGACTTCGTAGCCACTCAGCTTAAAGGGAGTTTTTAGAGTGCTATGGATGCGATCGCACACTGACAGCGCATCATCCAATCCGTCGATGCCCTCTAACAAAACCGCAAACTCGTCGCCGCCTAAGCGTGCTAGCGTATCGCATCGACGAACGCAGGACTCTAGCCTACCGGCCAATGCCGATAGCAGCTGATCGCCAATGGTGTGTCCGAGGCTGTCGTTCACGGCCTTGAAGCGATCTAGATCCAAAAAGAGGACTGCGCACTGCATACTGGCATTGCGCTCTAGGCGAAGCACCGCCTGCTCCACTCTATTTACGAACAGCGCCCGATTTGCCAGCCCTGTTAAAGCATCGTAAAAGTCGCGGTGACGGAGCTTTTCCTCCATCCATTTCCGTTCTGTCAGGTTGACGACCTGCAGCAGAAAGCAGATTGGTCGCTGATGGTTGTCACGCACTATAGTGACGGTCAAACCCACATGCAGCGGCTTTTCATATTTGCCCCAGTGTCGCGTTTCTACCTGAAAATGCAGTCGTTCCCCGCTGAGTAGCTGCTCGCCTAGCGATCGCAGTAAAGGTACATCTTCAGGATGCGTCAAATCCGTAAACGTCAGCATCACCAGCTCGCGCTCAGAATAGCCCACCGCCTCACAAAAACTCTGATTTGCGCTCAAAAAGCCACCGCTGAGGTCCAAAACAGTCATCCCTATGGGCGAGAGTTGGAAAATTTGCTTGAGCGTTTTAGTGTTGAGAGAGTCTTGTGTTGTAGGCCGAGGGCACTGAGGTGACTCAGCTAGAGGCTGAGCTTTCATAGACTGGGCTGGGTCTACTGTGTGAACAGCGAGCGGCAAAGCAGGTGAATGAACTGGTAGGCTAGCGCTTGTTTTCTTCATATCTGCTAGATCAGAAGCACCAGCAGTGGCGGCAGGGCTATTGTCTGTCGCAGACTTTGTCGCACTAGTCACACTAGAGGAGGGGTTCGGTTGACTGCTCGATATGGGCGACTTCAAAATAGACACACGCTTCCTACTAAGGCTAGGACGCTCATAGAGTTCCCGCTAGCGCTGCTTGAGTCTCTCAGTATTGTTGATATGTGGTCAGCGTTCAGTACGTTCCACGGTGATGACCGTCTCAGTCACTTGCTCAAAGGTATCGTCGTGGCTAATGACAAACAGCTGCTTAAAGGACTTGATTCGGGCGATCGCTTCAGCTAGCCCTTGCCGTCTAGCTTTATCCATGTTCGTTGTTGGCTCGTCAAAAAAGGCAATATCAATATCGGCTAGCACCTTTAACAGCGCTAGTCTTACAGCCAGGGCCGCGCACATCTGCTCACCCCCCGACAGGTTAATAAACCGCCGATTGTGTGCGCCTTCTTGCACCGTAATCTCGTAGTCTGCGCTCCATTTGAGGGCCACATTCGCCCGCCCAAGCATCTCTCGAAACAGTCGATCGGCTTCTCGTGAGACATGATGCACATAGCGCTCGGTAATTCGAGGGCCTGCTATTTTGTATACTCGACGAGCGTAGTTAACAAAGCGTTTGATCCGATCGCGCTGCTTCAAATCTTGTTGCGCCTGATCGCGCTTCTCGGCGGTTTCTTTTAGGATGCCGAGTTGCCCAGTCAAGTCTTGAAGACGCTGCTGTAGCTGCGGCAAGCTTCCCCTCAGCCGGTCGGCTTGGGAGTTGACGTCCGTCAACTGCTGATCGAGCGCAGTGAACGCATTTGGGTCAAAGGTAGCGGCTAGGGTCGTCAATTGTTGATCGCTAGCCGTCTTTTGCTTTTGAATGTCTTCTAGCTGCGCAGTTGCGGCTTCGCGCTCTTGAGTAAGCTGATCGAGCTGTTGAGCAGCCTGTTGGTTTTGCACGTACAGCAAATGACCGGGCTGATGGGTCTGTCTTTGCTGCTGTTGCTGCTGCAATTGAGCATCTAGCTGAGTAAAGTCGTTCAGCTGTAGGGCGATCGCCGCTAGCTGCTGCTCGTCTGCAATTCGGGTCGTTTCTAGTTCCTGATACTGTTGTTGCACCTGGGGCTGCGGCTGAAGCGTTTTCTGCAAAATCTGTTGCTTTGCACGAGGATTGTCTAACTTTTGTAGCTGGATATCTACCGCTTTTAAATTCACAGATATCTCACTTTCAGCGCCAAGCTGTTGAGTCATATCTGCTAGCTGCTGCTGTAGCTGCTGCTGGCGAGCAACCAGCTGCGATCGCCTTTTTTTCTGAGTCTCTACGCCTGCGACCTCTGCTCTTTGCGCATATGCCTGTTGAAGCTGCTTTTGCAAGCTATCTCTCTGCTGTCGTAGCTTTTGGGGATCGGTTTGCAGGCTCAAGTCAGCCAAAATTGTGTTGATCATCGTCAGCGTTTCTTTTGAGAGAATGCCGCCTTGAAAAAGGGTGTCTTTGATCGGTGCGATCGCCGCTTTATTCAGAGGCGCAAACTGGGCCACCCACTCATCTAAAAGCTGCAGAGTGGCAACAACCTGTGTGCGATAGCTATCCTGCTGCGCCTGCCCGGTTTCACTCAAGGCTTTTAGCTCCTGCTCAAACTGCCGTGCGGCGGCCAGTCGACTCAACTGTTCTTGAATTCTCGCCTGCTGCTGCTCTAGCTGCGGGATATCTGCGATCGCAGCGCTAAGTTTGTCCAACCGCATCAGTTCAGCGTCAGCTTGCGTCAGGTCTTGAGCAATCTGCTGATCTTGCTGGGTTAGCGTTTTTTGCTGCAGCCGGATGGCCAAGAGCGTTTGCACCTGCTGCTGCAAGGTCGCTTTTCGGGCTTCTAGCTGAAGCTGCACATCTACAGCCGCCGCCAGATCGCTGAGTTCTTTTTCAGCCGTCTTGAATTGATCTAGCTTGGCTTCTAGGCGCGATCGCACCTGCTGACTTTGAGCTAGCGCCTGCTGAAACTGCTGCTGCTGTTGCAAAATTTGCTGTCGCTGCTGCTGAGCCTGATTTAACGCCCGTAGCTGCGTTTCTGCCAACAGAAAGCGATCGTACGCCGCTTGATGCTCCTGACACACCTGGGCTGATGCTTTTGCCTGTGCCATCCCTATCTGAGCACGGTTTACCACCTGCTGCTGAGCCCCTAGCTGACTCGCCAACGTCTGCTGCTGAGCCTGCAGACGCTGAACCTGCTCCGCTTGAGCCAGCAGCGCCTGCCGCCGCTCAGCCATGTCCTGACTTTGCTGCGCTAGCCTTGCTAGCAGACTTTCTCCCTGCGTAATCTCAAGCTGTAGCTGCTGCTGGCGATTTTGCAGTTCGTCCCAACTCTGCAGCGCCTCTTCGTACTGATCTATCAGGTCTCTTAA
Source organism: uncultured cyanobacterium (assembly GCA_963833005.1). GTDB lineage: Bacteria > Cyanobacteriota > Cyanobacteriia > Phormidesmidales > Phormidesmidaceae > Phormidesmis. The sequence goes on from CAWHWK010000009.1 coordinate 813,315, forward strand.
CCGCTGGACCTGCGCTTCAGCGTACTTTCTCAAGCTGTTGGTTTGCTGATAGGTTTTTCGGTATTCCTCAACTTTTAAAATGGTGTCAAAAATCGGTTTGCGCTTTTCAGTCGAAAGCAGAAAGTCAGCCGTAAACGTCCCTTGAGGAACACCAATTGTATTGGCAAATAGCTGCCCCAAGTCAGTACCGGGCGCTACGCCTAAATGCTGTCTAAGCCAAGGGAGCACTTCGTCTTTGGTGCGGGTGTAGGGCAGCTTTTCAGCGAGCTGCGGATCATAAAGTACATAGCCAGTAGTGGTAGTGCGCTGCACTTCATACGTCCGGCTATCTTTACTAGAGATAAAAGCCACTCTAGCCTGGGCGCTACTCGCACCGTTACGAATCAGGTCTTCTTTTTTATAGCTGCCCTGGTAGTTAAAAAGCACCCAGGCGATCGCTTCTAAAATGCTAGTTTTACCCGCCCCATTCTCACCACAGATTGCATTCGTCCCCGGCTCAAAATAGAACTGTTGTTCTTTGTAAGCTTTAAAATTGGTAAGCGCAACGGATAGAATCTGCATTCTAAGATCTAGCTACGGGGCAAGGGCGAACTCACTAGTACTGCCTCATGACCTAACTAATACTGTAGTATCAACCCGTGTCAAGCATAGCGCCAACAGCCGAAAACTGGTCATGGGTTACCAGCAATTCTATCGATCCTTCCACATAGCATCACGCGCACCTAGCGCTGGCTAGCACCGACAGGCTCAGGGACGGTCTCTAACTCTATTGGCGATGGCGTATTGCTCTGCGCTGGCTGAATGAGCCATATTTCGACTTCTTCATCAGGATTAGAAGGCGATGGCATTTTGCCAGCAGGCACCATCACATAGCGACCGTCCGCCAGCATAGCTGTCATCGTAGGGCTCGCCTGAATCACCGTTGGCCCCGCTGAATCTATTGCTGCTGAGTCTGCCGCGGATGGTTCTAGAGCAGGCGTAGATACCTCAGCGCTTTCTGTTTGGCTATTATCTCTTTGCCAAGGATCGGAAGCCGCTGTATCAGGTCCAAGGCCGCTATCAGCGTCATCACTAGCGTCGCGATTAGAGGCGTCTAGCACACCTTCTACCGTAGGCAACACCTCAGAAATCGCTGGAGACTGCGCTGTCGGCAGAACAAATCGGCTGACAATAGACGCTGCAATTCCGGCAATCAGCGCCAGCGGAATCAAGAGACTGGTGCGAAATCGCAGCCGATTTTGGACTCGTTTGCTAGCTAATACAAAATCCTGCGCAAGTTCAGACAGATCGTCTCTGTTGAGCTGTAGAAAGGTCAGGGCCTCTTGCAACTGCGTCCCCCCTAACAAATGCTCAGTTGCGACCGGACGCTGCCGTTCTTCCCACTCGCGCGCGTGCTGCTCTAGTCGTCTTTGCTGCCGCATAGTACTGCGCGACTCCGCTAGCCATGTGCGCAACACATCCCAGTCATTCACGAGGGAATCATGCACCATTTCTACCGTTCTTGGCGATCCCGAAAGCGGCTGTGCTGTACTGGGCATGTTCTTCACGAACCAGGTAGTCAGCGGCGAAGTCTGATCGCGTTGCGTTTGCCAAGTTGCCCCAGGGAGTTCTACGCCCTGCTCTGCACAGTAGCTAGTGGCAACTGCGGCCTGAGACACAATGACAAGCCGCTCTGTAGCTAGCTTATCTAAGGTGCAGTCGATCAGTTCTGCCGGAAAGTTTTCATTGACAAGCTCACTTCTAAAGGCTCGACGACGATGATCTTCGCGCCCTTCACCTAGCTCACACAGTGACAAAAAAATCCGTCGTGCTGCCCGCTGCATCTCCTCATTCAAGCTCTCAAGTACAGCTGAAGCCCGATGAGTCATGACGTTTTTTACGCCGCCTAGTGCCATATAGGCATCCATTGTCAGCTTCGGCGCTGCCGTGCCGGTCGATCCGGCATCTCGCTTTCGCCACAGCTCTAGCAGTGTCTGCTGAATGAGGGGCAGCTCACCGGGTGCCCCGTTAGTATCCATTGTTAGGGTGTATAGCATCGTTGGGTCTAGCTCAATGCCCATTTTTTCGGCTGGCTTTTTGACCACGGCCTTAATCTGCTCATAGCTCATAGGCGTTAGCAGAACAGTATTTTTCTCTATCAGTTTTTTGAGCGCTGGATAGGGAAGTAGCTCATCCGTTGCGTCTGCTCTTAAACCCACAACAACACCGAAAGCAAGGCTCGGGTCAGCTAGTGCTTCTACTAGACACTGAATAAAAAGCTGTCGCTCTGCGGTTATTCCAGAACTAGCGCTAAACAGCTCCTCAAACTGGTCGATAACTAGCCATAGCTTTGATGCGGTGGGAATGGATGTTTCACCGGGTTTCATCAGTGCGGCTCTAATTAGCTGAAGCAGGCCACTGCCGCCATGTGCCGTTAGCAGGCTTTCGGCCTGTTGCATCTGAGCTGCCCGTTCGACGCCATCTGAGTGGGCAGAGACAAAGGCGGCAGCTAAGCCCTTGATGGGGTGTTTGGTTGGCGTAATCGTCTTTATTTCCCAGCGATCGCTACCTGAAATGCGCTCGCCTTTATGCAAATGATGCACCAAACCTGCTCGCAGCAAAGACGTTTTACCGCTGCTAGAAGCTCCCACTAGGGCGCAAAAATTACTGTTTTCGACTTGCTCTAGCAGCTGAGTAGTGATATCTTCTCTGCCAAAAAAATAGTCAGCATGAGCTTCATCAAAAGGGGAAAGCCCTCGATAGGGGCAAAACCCAAAAGAAAGCTTTTTCAGCCTAGAAAATGTGCTGATTGGAGTTTTAGAAAAGGCTGCTTTTAGACCGCTTACGCGGGTCAATACAATTTCACTCCCTGAGCTTTCAAATAGCGGCTGCTGCAGCTCGCCACGTAGCTGCTGGCTAATATGCTCAGTGAGCGCGTAGCTGCTCACCTTACCACCGTCTTGCTCGTAAGGATTTAGGCCAGAGAGCAGGGCCTGAGTAAAAATACTATGCTTGCCTTCTAGTGCTTCATAGGCAGATTCGTACTCACGAGAAGCCGCCATAAAGAGGCGATCAATCCCCGATCTTGCGCCAGGGTCCGCATCTCTAAATGTCAGCAGTTCGCCGCTATGACAGCAGTCTAAAATCACTACAATTTGCCGAACTGGGCTCTGCTGTAACAATCGCCTCAGCCAGTTCAAAGAGATTCCAAAGTTACCGCGGTTCGGATCGGTATCGCTAGTCGCTAGGTAGCCTTCTTGAATGCCTGCTTCACGCTGCAAGCCGTGCCCTGAAAAATAGAACAGCGCGGTGTTCGGTATATTCTTTCCCTTTGGCTTGAACAGTTGAACCAGCGAAGACTCTAACGCCTGAGTGGTGACGCCGAGGCGATGTCCGACAACGGGCTGTTTATTTTTGATAGCCTCTGGCAAGCGCTGCACTCGAAACTCACCTTGAGCTTGCAGGCGAGCGGCAACAGCTTCCGCATCTTCTGCGGGTGCGTTAAGCCCTGGTAGTGCTTGGTATTGGTTGATGCCAACAATTAATGCATCCCTTGACATGTGTAAAACACCCTTTCAAAAGTAGTGCACTCTAGTTCAGCGCTGATGACAGACTTTGCTACAGATACTGGCTAAGTACGGCGCGGATTGAAAAAAGATAGCTTTGTTCATCTCCGTTGAAAACGAGTTGATGTCACCAAATGTCAAATCTAAGGCTCAATATTAAGCGGTTCATAGAATCAATTAATGTTGATTAGAAGAAACACCGAGACTTTGTTTTCGTACTTTGAAGATAGACAACTTTTGGGGCAAACAATCAGGGGGCGATCCCCCTCATTTCTTTATATCTAAAAAGGTTGATATACAGATAGGTTGAGCGTACTTACTGGTAAATACGGAAGTCAGAAGTGCGGTAACAAGTTGCCTTGATATGACTTGAACTAGCCACCGTCAAAAATACTGAGAACCCGTATTTTCTCGGAGAGCTTTTTCCCGTAAATACCCTTGCTGGAAAATTCAGATGTGGCGATACATCAGTTTAAGTTGATATAAACTAAGCCATTTGGCTTATTTCTGATATGAGCCATAGTTCAGTATAAAAATCGAGATCTCGGTAAAAAAACATACTTAAGTGCGGTCGTTTCTCGCTATCAATCATTTCTTTTGTAGCGATCGCACGCGAAATGAAGAAGCCAAATCTAAGCAAAGTTTTTATATCAACAATAGTCAGTCTATTTATTAGTTTTAATCGTTGTAATAACGTTCGTTGGCTAATCACTATCTGCCTGAAAAGAGACCTAGAAAGAGCTGTGGAGATAGCTAAAAAAACCTGCGCCAAGATGTTGGAGAAAACATCTATGGCTGCAAAATAAATTTTCCAATATGCTCGCCTGTTTCCATTATTTCATGGGCTGTTTGCACCTCGTCTAACGAAAACCTTCTGGCAATGGGCAGCGTGTAGGTGCCTGATGCAATGTTGTCTAAAATAGTTTGATAGCCTGTTTGCTCTGCGGCTGTCCCGGCAATAGCGTTCAGCAACCACCCGCGAATTGCGGCATCCTTACGAATGAGTGGTGAGACGTCAACGGTATCTGGTGTGCCCAGCAGACCGTATACCCAGAGCGTGCCCCCCTGTGCTAGCAGGCGAATTTCGGTATTGAGAAAGTCTCCCGCCGCGACCGGGTCAAAAATAACGTCTACGCCTTTTCCCTGCGTAATTTTTTTGACCTCGCGCCACCATGGCTGTTCGGTATCTTTGGTCAGAATAATATGATCGTATTGCGCGGCGTCTAAACGTTCCAACGCTTCAATTTTTTGTGGACTTGTGGTGGTGCCAATGGCGATACCACCCTGCTGTTTGACGATTTGGCTAGCAGCGATCGCAACACTGCTACTCGCCGCAGACAGCAACACGACCTGATTTGGCTCCACAGCCTGCCGCCAGACCAATGCGCCCCAAGCGGTTAAAAAAGGCAGCCAAATCGCTCCTATTAACTCATCAGAAATTCCGTCTGGCACCGGTACAGTTTCTGCGGCCAAGGCAGCAAACTGCGAGCGATAGGTTCCTTTACCGGCAGGCGCGCCTATCGTCAAAATCACTCGCTGCCCAATTTGGCGATCGCACACCCCATCACCTACCGCCACAATCACCCCTCCCCCTTCAATGCCTGGTGTAAAAGGCGGCTCGCCAGAACTCAACCGATATTCACCGCGCCGCGCCATCAAGTCAGCCTGATTCATACCAATGCTGAGCAAATCGATCACAACTTCACCGGCTTTAGGGATAAGCGGCGCTGTCGTCCGGGTTTCCATATACTCTATGCCGCCAAAAGCAGTGACGATAACTTCTTTTTGAGCGGATGGTATTGTCTGCACGGATGGCATGGCGGAAAACCTCGCAAATTTAACCTGGGGACTGTTCTAAACGTGTAAATGCTGAACCTAAGCTAGCTGTGTTGAGCACTCTCGAACCCTTGGGTACACAAGTCTTGGCGTTTAAGCCGGTTCAGATTTTCAAAAATCAGATTTTCAAAACTAAAGAGGAGTGCGCGGTGAACACCCTGTGGACGACTGATAAAGAGCTTAGGATTAATCCGCCCTGCTGGGAAAGCGCGCTGTTCTTTTTGGATACATTTACTTATTTAGACTCAGAATTTGGCATCGTTGAGTTGGTCGGCACCGGCATGTTTGACTTATCTCATGCGGGCACGGCTGATGAGCTAGACCTGCCTAAGGCAATCCGCGCTATTCGGCAAAAGACAGCTATGGCCAAATCAATTGTGAGATGGATTGCAGACAATAAAGAATTGCTAGAAGACTATCCGGCAGAGCTACAACCAGATACACTTCAACCAGTTCAATCGAAACCGTAATCGTATTTTTTGAAAACTGGCAATAATATTGACGATGGGACAGCCCATAGCTGCTGAGTGCGAGTGGGCCTTGCAAGTGCAGCTTTTACGACAGCAGCTTCAGCGATCGCTCACCGATGTTCGCGTGATCTGCCCGTTTGCCGAAGAGGAGCAATCAATAGCCCCCCTCTTCCAACTGAATTCGACTCAGCTAGATTCGGCGGTAAGACCTGCGATCGCCGTTTACGCTAACGAGGCTTGGTCTAGTACATCCGACCCAGCGCCCCTTATTCACTGGGTAATAGACGTTTTCTCGACAGCTGACGCGACGGAAGCAGATCAAACTGCTCGCGAACAGTACTACGCCGAATGTGGCATTGCAGAATACTGGTCACTTGCGATTGATGCGGTAGAACTAAGAACCTATCGATTGCCAACAGCAGCTAGCTATCAGCAAAGGCGACTTTTTCACACGGGCGATTTCATTACCCCACAGGCTTTCCCACATATCACGCTACAGATCCAAGAGCCGCTGCCGCTCTACTTTCTAACACGCACGGCAACAGGCCCCAAATCCTATGTCTCTTCCGTTTTTCCTTTGCGGCTGCTGAGCTAGCGTATAGCGCTACCACTGACTGCCCTGGCTAAGCTGACAGCGCTATATCGAGCTATCTTCCACTCGCAGCCGCACAGAATCGCCGTGAGAAGGAAGCCCTTCCGCCCGAGTCAAGACATCTATATCAATGGCGACATCAGCTAGAGCGCTGCGAGTGTATTGCACTAAGCTAGAGTGCTTCATAAAGGTTTCGGTGCTCAGCGGCGACGCATATCTCGCCGCGCCAGAAGTTGGCAGCGTATGGTTAGGGCCAGCCAAATAGTCACCTACCGCTTCGGGCGTATCGTGGCCCAAGAAGATAGCGCCTGCCTGATGAATATGAGATAGCAGGTCCCAGGGGTCTTCTACTTCTAGCTCTAGGTGCTCTGGGGCAAAGATATCTGATAGCTCAGCCGCAATTTCTAGCGTATCGACCACAATCGCTACGCCGTAGTGAGCGATCGCCTTTTCGGTCAGCGTTTGGCGCGGATGATTTGATAGCTGCCGTTCTACTTCTAAAGCGACTGCCTGGGCGATCGCCCTATCAGTGGTAATCAGCACCGCTGCTGCCATCGGGTCATGCTCTGCCTGCGCTAGCAAATCAGCCGCAACATGAACCGGGTTTGCCGAACTATCCGCAATCACTAGCACTTCAGAAGGGCCTGCTAGCGAATCAATGCCCACGGTGCCGTACACCTGCTTTTTCGCAAGCGTGACGTATATATTGCCAGGCCCTGTGATCACATCCACACTCGGAATTGTTTCGGTGCCGTAGGCCAGCGCCGCGATCGCCTGAGCCCCGCCCACCTGATAAATCTCTGAGATGCCCGCTTCTTGAGCTGCCACCAGCACCGCCGGACTCAGCGTCCCCTTCTCGCCAACTGGCGTCATCATCACGATCCGAGAGACGCCAGCCACTCGCGCCGGGATCGCATTCATCATCACCGTACTTGGATAAGAAGCGCGTCCGCCTGGAACGTAAATGCCCGCCTTCTCAACCGGCGTGTAGCGTTTCCCTAAGACTACGCCGTTCTCTTCAAAGGTCACCCAGCTCGTTGGCACTCGCTGCCGGTGGAATGCCTCAATATTGGCGCAGGCTTTGCGAATCGCCTTGAGTAAGCCCTGTGAGACTTGCTGGTAGGCCGCATCGAGCCTCGCCCCATCTACACGCAGGGTTTCAGGCGTGAGTTTCTGCCGGTCAAACTTCTCGGTATAGTACACAAGGGCCTCATCCCCTTTTTGCCGTACAGCATCTATAATTTCGCGTACCGTCGATTCTTTCTCAGTGACTTGCTCATCGTGAGTGCGATCGCAAATTCGCTTCAGTTCTGCCTTGGCATCCTCTAACTGGGTAATAATTCGCAGCATGTAAGAAAGGAGGGAAGTAAGTGAATCACAAAGATTTGCTATAGCTTAGCGTGGAATTCTTGTCCTCAACGTACCTAGACAATGAGTTAGCAGAGGAAAACGGTGCGTTTTACGCGCCATAGATGAGACTTCGATGCTACTATTGTTAATTCTGATAGTTTTATTGAATTGATAAGGGCGAGTAGCGAAGCAATCAATGGCAAATACTAAATCTGCACTCAAACGCATTCAGGTAGCAGAGCGAAATCGTTTGCGCAACAAGTCGTACAAGTCAGCCGTAAAGACCCTGACCAAGCGGTATCACGAAGCGCTTGAGACTCACATATCAAATCCTTCTAGCGAAAGCGAACAGCGGGTTCAAGAGAATCTGTCTGCTGCTGTTAGCAAGATTGACAAAGCCGTAAAGCGCGGCGTCCTACACAAAAACACAGGTGCGCGTAAAAAGTCTCAGCTCTCTAAAGTGCTGAAATCTCGCACAGGAACCGCACTATCAGATGCGCCCACATCTGATAGTGCCCCCGCAGTGGCTGAGACACCTGAAGCGGCCACAACAGCTGAAGCGACTGGCGAATAGAGCTTTACGCACAGGCTTCACGCGAGCGCACAAAAGCTAAACGCCAAAGGTTACGATCAAAGACGGTTTACAAATAGAGGGAATGAACAAATTACGCCTAGTTGACACCCATGTTCATATCAACTTCGATTCATTCGATGAGGATAGAGATGATGTCGCTAAGGCTTGGCGAGAAGCGGGTGTAGCCCATCTCGTGCACTCATGCGTTGACCCTTCTGAGTTTCCCAAGATTCAGGCGATCGCCCACAGGTATCCCGAAGTCTCTATGGCTATTGGGCTGCATCCATTGGATATGGATAAATGGACCGACGAGGTTGCCAATGATATTGCCCGATTGGCAGCGTCTGAACCAAAGGTCGTAGCGATTGGAGAAATGGGCCTAGATTTCTATAAGGCTGATGATAAAGACATCCAGCGGCAGGCTTTTCTGGCTCAGCTAGCAATTGCCCAGTCTTTGAGCTTGCCAGTGATTATTCACTGCCGAGATGCCGCTATTGAGATGGCTGAGCTGCTAGAGGATTTTGTCAAAGCAGAGGGTCCCCTTCGCGGTGTAATGCACTGCTGGACAGGTAGTCCAGAAGAAACTCAGCGCTTTTTAAACCTGGGCTTTTTTATTAGCTTTAGCGGCATTGTGACATTCAAAAATGCGACTCAGGTCAAAGCCTCAGCTCAGATGGTTCCAAGCGATCGCATTCTCGTTGAAACAGACTGTCCGTTTCTCTCACCCGTTCCACAGCGCAAGCAAAAGCGCAATCAGCCAGCTTTTGTTCGACATGTCGCCGAATACGTTGCCGAACTACGCAACGTTTCAATCGAAACCTTCGCAGCCCAAACGACTCAAAACGCTCAGCGCCTGTTTAACTTGCCAACAGCATTATTGGATTGACCTTAAGTGGCTACATTGAGCAACAACCTTAAACAATTGATTTACTCAGTTAGGCTCGTTCAGTTCAATTTAACCGCCCAAAACTTGGCCGCCCAGAGGCGCTATCAAATCAGATATTGTTGAATTAGCTGAGCCATCAGTAGTCGCAACCGATAGTCGCAACCGATTTTCATACCAGAAGATAACATAAGCGACTAAAACATCTTGACAATCTGATATTTTTAAGATCCATGTTTAGATTATGATAGATAAGCTTAAAAGGCCTGCTCTTGACCACAGATCCCATTCGGTCTCTACTTTAGCCACTCGCCACCCAGATAGAAATGTCTAAAAAGCCGCCCATGCTTAGGGTACGGACTCTATATACCCACCGAATTCTACGCTGCTCTCACTAACATTATTCCTTATATTGACCCATTCATCATCGCTTCTACGCTTGAATTTCCCTGCTGAAATCTCCCAGCCCCAGGTGAGTTTAAAATTCTTAACATTGCAAAACAGATGCAAAAAGGTAGACACCACCTGAACGGGAAAATAGGCATGTGCCAAACATGCCTGAGACTTTTATCGGGTACGCATTTGCTCAGTGTCCAAAGCGCTATGTCCAAATCACTATCGTTTTGACGACCTTAGCAAACTGACATAGCTGCTAGAAAGCACTGCCTCGCCTGATATATACAGTCTTCAACTCTTATTTACCGGCTTTACAAGCCTCTGACTTCTTTTCGACCCCGCTGTCCAAACGTTTGCCTTGCTCGGCGCGATTTTTGAGGAACCGCATGACTGACCCTACCCTTGCCACCATCGATACTTCTGCTGATACTTTTGCGGCTGTCGAAACAGTTGCTATTGCCGCGCCCGCGCCTACACCTACCCACTTGCTGCCCGATCTAGTCGAAATTCAAAGGGCTAGCTTCCGTTGGTTCTTATCGGAAGGTCTCGTTGAAGAGCTAGAAAGCTTCTCGCCGATTACTGACTATACTGGCAAGCTTGAACTCCACTTCTTAGGCAAAGACTACCGGCTTAAAGCACCTAAGTACATGGTGGACGAGGCTAAGCGCCGAGATAGCACCTACTCAGTACAAATGTATGTCCCCACGCGCCTTATTAACAAGGAAACAGGGGAAATTAAGGAGCAAGAAGTCTTTATCGGCGACTTGCCGCTCATGACCGATCGCGGCACGTTCATTATCAACGGCGCAGAGCGGGTCATCGTCAATCAGATCGTTCGCAGCCCTGGTGTTTACTACAAAGCTGAAACAGATAAGCACGGTCGTCGGACGTATACCGCCAACCTCATTCCTAACCGCGGTGCGTGGCTAAAGTTTGAAACCGACAAAAACGATCTTGTCTGGGTGCGTATCGATAAAACCCGTAAGCTTTCTGCCCAAGTATTGCTCAAGGCACTGGGCCTGAGCGACGGTGAAATCTTTGATTCTTTGCGTCACCCCGAGTATTTTCAGAAGACTATTGAAAAAGAGGGGCAGTTTAGCGAAGAAGAAGCGCTGCTAGAGCTATATCGCAAGCTGCGCCCCGGTGAGCCCCCAACCGTAAACGGCGGTCAGCAGCTGTTAGATTCCAGGTTCTTTGATCCTAAGCGCTATGACCTAGGCAAAGTCGGTCGTCACAAGCTCAACCGCAAGCTACGCCTCAACATCCCTGAGGCGACACGCGTATTAACGCCGCAAGACATCGTATCCGCTATCGACTATCTGATTAACCTAGAGTTCGATATCGGTAACCCCGATGACATCGATCACTTAGGCAATCGCCGAGTGAGATCGGTCGGTGAGCTATTGCAAAACCAGGTGCGGGTCGGCCTAAATCGTTTAGAGCGAATTATCCGTGAGCGGATGACCGTTTCTGATGCGGACTCTTTGACCCCTGCCTCGCTGGTGAATCCTAAGCCTTTGGTTGCAGCGATCAAAGAGTTCTTTGGCTCCAGCCAGCTATCACAGTTTATGGATCAAACCAATCCACTGGCCGAGCTAACTCACAAGCGCCGGATCAGTGCGCTTGGGCCAGGGGGACTGACGCGTGAGCGGGCAGGCTTTGCCGTTCGAGATATTCATCCGTCTCACCACGGTCGCATCTGCCCAATTGAGACGCCTGAAGGTCCGAATGCAGGTCTGATTGGTTCTCTAGCGACCCATGCTAGAGTCAACGACTTTGGCTTTATCGAAACGCCTTTCTTCCCAGTTGTGAATGGCCAAATCATTAAAGACAAGCCAGCGGTCTATATGACGGCTGACGAGGAAGATGATTTACGGGTTGCGCCGGGCGATGTGCCCATTGATTCGCAGAACAATATTCTGGGTGAATCAGTGCCAGTTCGCTATCGCCAAGACTTTACGGTCACGACCCCTAAGGAAGTTGACTACGTTGCCGTTTCGCCAGTGCAAATCATCTCGGTGGCGACATCGTTGATTCCATTCTTGGAGCATGACGATGCCAACCGCGCCCTAATGGGCTCAAACATGCAGCGTCAGGCTGTTCCATTGCTACGGCCAGAGCGTGCACTTGTAGGTACTGGACTAGAAGCGCAGGCGGCTCGTGACTCAGGCATGGTCATTATTAGCCGCACGGACGGGGTGGTTACCTACCTAGATGCCAACTGGATTAAGGTGACTGATTCTGAAGGCAAGGTTCATGCTTATGAGCTGCAGAAGTATCAGCGCTCGAACCAGGATACCTGTTTGAATCAGCGGCCTTTGGTTTACGAAGGCGCTAACGTCGTTGCAGGGCAGGTAATGGCAGATGGGTCTGCTACAGAAGGCGGCGAAATCGCGCTGGGTCAGAACGTGCTGATTACCTACATGCCTTGGGAGGGCTACAACTACGAGGACGCTATTCTACTCAGTGAGCGTCTGGTCTATGAAGACGTCTATACCTCGATTCACATTGAAAAATATGAGATTGAGGCGCGTCAGACCAAACTAGGACCAGAAGAGATCACGCGTGAGATTCCTAACGTGGGTGAGGACGCGCTGCGTCAGCTAGATGAAACTGGCATTATTCGCGTGGGGGCCTGGGTTAGTTCTGGCGAAATTCTAGTGGGTAAGGTAACGCCAAAGGGCGAGTCAGATCAGCCGCCAGAAGAAAAGCTGCTGCGGGCTATCTTTGGTGAAAAGGCAAGAGACGTTCGCGATAACTCTTTGCGAGTGCCAAATGGCGAGAAAGGCCGCGTCGTTGATGTTCGGGTGTTTACCCGCGAGCAAGGCGACGAGCTACCGCCAGGTGCCAACATGGTAGTGCGGGTGTACGTTGCCCAAAAACGCAAGATTCAGGTCGGCGATAAGATGGCCGGACGTCACGGTAACAAAGGGATTATTTCTCGAATTTTGCCGGTAGAAGATATGCCCTATCTGCCTGACGGGACGCCGATTGACATCGTGCTAAATCCGCTGGGCGTGCCTTCGCGAATGAACGTCGGTCAGGTGTTTGAAGCACTGCTTGGCTGGGCCGGAGAAAATCTAGGGGCCCGGTTTAAGGTGACGCCTTTTGACGAGATGTATGGCGAGGAGGCTTCGTTAGAAACTACTCACGGCAAGCTGCAAGAAGCACGTGAGCATAGCGGCAAAGACTGGGTCTTTAATCCTGATAACCCTGGAAAAATTCAGCTTTACGATGGCCGCTCTGGTGAGCCTTTTGACCAAGAGGTCACGGTAGGCCAGTCTTACATGCTGAAGCTGGTGCACCTAGTTGATGACAAGATTCACGCTCGCTCGACGGGTCCTTACTCACTGGTGACTCAGCAGCCACTAGGGGGCAAGGCTCAGCAAGGCGGTCAGCGCTTTGGTGAGATGGAGGTATGGGCTCTAGAGGCGTTTGGCGCGGCCTATACATTGCAGGAGTTGCTGACTGTGAAGTCTGACGATATGCAGGGCCGTAATGAAGCGCTTAATGCAATTGTTAAGGGCAAGGCGATTCCTCGCCCAGGGACACCTGAGTCCTTCAAGGTACTGATGCGCGAGCTACAATCGCTGTGTTTGGATATCGCAGTTCACAAGCTAGAAACCCAAGAAGATGGGACTAGCCGAGATACGGAAGTTGATCTGATGGCGGATGTCGGCAATCGTCGTACGCCTTCTAGACCGACTTATGAATCTATTTCTCGTGATGAACCTGATCCGGGTGCCAGCGGCATGGCGGGGAGCGCGATCGCACCTCCTGGCTCAGCTGTGGTTTCAGCAACCACCGTCCCTGGAGAACGAACAGAAATGCTATAGAGCATGAGCGATCGCGCTTATGAGTACGGCCTATGAGCACCGTAGATGCCAGCAAGGACTAGAGAAGTACGAGAAGTACTAGCGATCGCTGGCCATGCGGTACTCATCGCCGCCACCCGATGAATAAGAAGTATTGAGCCTCGTTAAGTTGTAAGGGAATAAACAAAGAATGCCGAAAGTAGAACAGCGGTTTGACTATGTCAAAATTGGTCTGGCTTCACCAGAGCGAATTCGAGACTGGGGTGAGCGCACCTTACCGAATGGTACTGTCGTCGGTGAAGTAACCAAGCCAGAAACCATCAACTACAGAACGCTAAAGCCAGAAATGGATGGGCTGTTTTGTGAGCGGATTTTTGGCCCCGCAAAAGACTGGGAATGTCACTGCGGCAAGTATAAGCGTGTTCGCCACCGTGGCATTGTATGTGAGCGCTGTGGTGTAGAAGTTACCGAATCGCGAGTCCGTCGGCATCGGATGGGGTTTATCAAGCTAGCTGCGCCAGTCGCACATGTTTGGTATCTCAAAGGCATTCCTAGCTATATTGCTATATTGCTAGATATGCCCCTGCGGGACGTTGAGCAAATTGTGTACTTCAACGCTTATGTGGTGTTAGACCCAGGCAATGCTGATAATCTCGCCTACAAACAGCTGCTGAGTGAAGATCAGTGGATGGAGATTGAAGATCAGCTCTATGACGAAGATTCTCAGCTAGCAGGCATTGAAGTTGGAATTGGCGCTGAAGCGCTGAAGCGACTGTTAGAAGACTTGCAGCTAGAAGAAACGGCTGAGCTGCTGCGCGAGACCATTGCAACGTCTAAGGGGCAAAAGCGCGCCAAGCTGATTAAGCGACTGCGGGTAATCGACAACTTTATCGCCACAGGCTCCAAACCAGACTGGATGGTACTAGATGTAATACCAGTCATTCCACCTGATTTGCGGCCTATGGTACAGCTAGACGGCGGTCGATTTGCCACGTCTGACTTAAACGACTTGTACCGGCGGGTCATTAACCGAAACAACCGTTTGGCTCGATTGCAGGAAATTCTGGCTCCCGAAATCATCGTTCGCAACGAGAAGCGGATGCTGCAAGAGGCGGTAGACGCCTTAATTGACAACGGCCGTCGAGGTCGTACGGTAGTCGGTGCCAACAACCGACCGCTGAAATCGCTGTCGGACATCATTGAAGGTAAGCAGGGTCGTTTTCGTCAAAACCTACTAGGTAAGCGGGTTGACTACTCAGGCCGTTCAGTCATCGTAGTCGGTCCGAATCTCAAGATTCATCAGTGCGGCTTGCCTCGTGAGATGGCTATTGAGCTGTTTCAGCCGTTCGTCATCCACCGACTAATTCGTCAGGGCCTGGTGAACAATATCAAGGCAGCCAAAAAGCTGATTCAGCGCAACGATCCTAGCGTTTGGGAAGTGTTAGAGGACGTGATTGAAAACCATCCTGTGATGCTCAACCGAGCGCCAACACTCCACAGACTGGGGATTCAAGCGTTTGAGCCGATTATGGTAGAAGGCCGGGCCATTCAGCTACATCCGCTGGTGTGTCCTGCTTTTAACGCTGACTTTGACGGTGACCAAATGGCGGTACATGTTCCGCTCTCATTAGAAGCACAGTCAGAAGCCCGATTGCTGATGCTGGCATCTAACAATATTCTGTCTCCGGCAACAGGTCGGCCTATTATTACGCCCAGTCAGGATATGGTATTGGGTTGCTATTATCTGACGGCAGATAACCCCGGCAAGCAAAAGGGAGCAGGGCGCTATTTTGCCAATATGGACGATGCGATCGCTGCCTATGAACAAGGCGCAATCGATCTGCACGCTAAAGTGTGGCTTCGCTTCCTCGGCACCATTGAAACCGCCGAAGACGACAGCGAGCCAGTAGAAGTTAAAGACGACGGCGTAGGCGGAAAAACCAAGATCTATAAGTTCCGGCGCGTGCGTGAGGACGAAGAAGGCAACATCATTTCCCAATATGTGGAAACCACAACAGGAAGAATCATCTATAACCACGCCGTATTAGGCGCTTTGGCTGAGTAGATACCGATTCGATTGGGTGATTTAGCAAATCGGTTGTGTAAGCAAAAAGCGCTGAGCTTTCTCGGCTAACTAGCTTTCTTGGCTAGCTAACAGACCCACAAGCCAGCGCTTAAACCTAGACAAACAGCAGCCAAACAGCAATTTTAGGCACAGCAAGAAAAACTATTCAGCAGCAAAACGTACAAGGGGCAAAAATGACAGACAAAGGCGAATCAAAACCTGTTGTATTTAGAAATCGAGTTATTGATAAAAAGCAGCTAAAAAACCTAGTTTCTTGGTCCTTTGAGCACTATGGCACCGCTCGTACCGCTCAGATGGCCGACGAAATCAAAGGATTAGGGTTTAAGTACGCGACTAAAGCAGGCGTTTCTATCAGCGTAGACGACCTAGAAGTACCGCCTAGCAAGAAGGCAATGCTAGAGTCCGCAGAACAAGAAATTCGTGATACTGAAGAGCGCTACACTCGCGGCGAAATTACTGAAGTAGAGCGCTTTCAAAAAGTAATCGATACCTGGAACGAAACCAGCGAACACTTAAAAGACAAGGTTGTAGAAAACTTCCGCGAAAATAATCCGCTGAACTCCGTCTACATGATGTCCAACTCAGGGGCGCGGGGAAATATCTCTCAGGTTCGTCAGCTCGTCGGCATGAGGGGCCTGATGGCCAATCCTCAAGGAGAAATTATTGACCTACCGATCAAGACTAACTTCCGAGAAGGACTGACGGTAACCGAGTACATTATTTCATCCTATGGTGCGCGCAAAGGTCTAGTAGACACAGCCTTGCGGACCGCTGACTCTGGCTATTTGACTCGCCGACTAGTTGACGTCTCACAAGACGTAATTGTCCGCGAGATTGACTGCGGCACCACTCGCTACGTTCCCGTTCGTCCGATGGTCGACGGTGAGCGTGTCTTAATCCCACTAAAAGACCGCCTGTTGGGCCGAGTTCCGGCGGAAGATGTCGTGCATCCTCAAACGGGTGAGCTGATTGTGGCGCGTAACCAGTCCATTACAGACGACATTACGATAGAAATTGGCAAGGCCAAAGTCAAAGAAGTCAAGGCCCGCTCAGCCTTGACCTGTGAAGCCGCGCGGTCGGTTTGTCAGCATTGCTATGGCTGGAGTCTTGCGCACTCTCATATGGTGGATCTCGGTGAAGCCGTGGGCATTATTGCGGCTCAGTCTATTGGCGAGCCGGGTACACAGCTCACCATGCGAACCTTCCACACAGGCGGCACCTTTACCGGTGAGCTTGCACCCCAGGTAAATGCCAAGCGTAGCGGAACTATTCGCATTCCAGAAGGGCTGCGCACGCGTCAGTTCCGGACTCGTCACGGTGAAGACGCGCTAGTGATGGATGCTAACTGCCAGATTGCGATTGAAGCGAATGGCAAAGAGTACTCTGTTGCGTTGCCCAAAAACTCGATTTTGTTTGCCAAAGATGGTGACGCCATCGAAAAAGGCGCAATGATCGCCGAGATGCCTAGCACTAGTCGAGTGCGTAAGGTAACAGAAAAAGCCAGCAAAGACGTTACCTCCGATCTGTCTGGTGAGGTCGCTTTTGATGGACTTGTGCAGGAAGAAAAAACTGACCGTCAGGGCAACTTAACGCGGCTAGCGCAGCGCGGCGGCTTGCTTTGGGTGCTGTCGGGCGAGGTGTACAACCTGCCACCGGGCGCGGAACCCGTCGTCAAAAACGGTGACGAGATAACGGCTGAAGGCGTGCTAGCTGAAACAAAGCTAATCACAGAGCGCGGCGGGATTGTCCGCCTAACAAACACCTCCAACGATGGCAAAGGTGGCCGTGAAGTTGAAATCATTACAGCTTCTGTGATGCTTGACGAGTCAGAAGTTGAGATAGAAAGCGGTCAGGGCCGCGAGCACTACTTCTTAAATACCGCTGGCGGTCAGCGGTTCTCGATCAACGCGACGCCTGGCACGAAAGTTGCTAACGGTCAGGTCGTAGCCGAATTAGTAGACGACACCTTCCGGACGCAAACTGGCGGCATTATCAAGTTTGCGGGCGTAGAAGTGGCCAAGCGGGGCAAAGCCAAAACTGGCTACGAAGTCACCAAGGGCGGCACGCTGCTGTGGATTCCAGAAGAAGCCCACGAAGTGAACAAAGACATCTCCCTGTTGATGGTGGAAGACGGTCAGTTCATTGAAGCGGGTACAGAAGTTGTTAAGGACATTTTCTGTCAGACCAGCGGTGTGGTGGAAGTCACTCAGAAAAACGACATTCTACGGGAAATCGTTGTGCGTCCTGGCGATATTCACATGGTGGATAGCCCTGACGATGCTGGCAAGAAAAGCGGCACGATCATCAACGCGGGTGAAGAGGTAATGCCAGGTGTCGTAGCGGATGCACTGCGTTATGTGGAGTATGTTGAAACGCCAGAAGGGGCGGCGCTGCTACTGCGCCCTGTTCAGGAGTTTGAGGTGCCTGAGGAGGCTTCGGTTCCAAGTCAGGCAGCAGTAAGCGACAGCGATGATAAAAGCATCAGTCTCAAAGCAGTACAGCGCCTGCTATATAAAGATGGCGAGCGCGTGAAGTCGGTTGAAGGGCTAGAAATTCTGCGGACGCAGCTAGTCTTGGACATTGATGAGGGCGGTACGCAGCTAACTGCTGACATTGAGCTGAAAAGCGAAGGTGAAGGTGAAGACGCGGTCCATCGCTTGCAGCTAGTAGTTCTAGAGACGTTGGTCGTCCGCCGAGATATTGAAGCGGACCAAACTCAGGGCAGAACAAAGACTCGGCTGCTGGTAACAGACGGCGATGAAATTACGCCGGGCGCGGTCATTGCGCGAACTGAAATTCAGTGTAAGGAAGCGGGCCAGATTCGCGGTATCCGTGAGGATGTGGAGTCTGTTCGCCGGGTGCTGGTAGTGCGCGATGCCGACCAGATGATAATTGAGACGAATGGGCACAAGCCGACCGTGTCTGTAGGCGATCTGCTGGTAGACAACACTGAAGTAGCTGAAGGGATTCGCACTGAAGAGTCTGGCCAAGTGATTGCGGTAGAAGATAGCCGTATTGTGATGCGAATTGCGCGTCCTTATCGAGTATCGACGGGTGCGGTTTTGCATATTGAAAACAAGGACCTAGTGCAGCGTGGTGACGGCTTGGTGCTGCTGGTATTTGAGCGGGCAAAGACCGGGGACATCATTCAGGGTCTACCGCGGATTGAAGAGCTGCTAGAGGCGCGTAAGCCTAAAGAAGCCTGCATTTTGGCGGAGCGTCCTGGAATCGCAGAAGTGGTGTACGCCGAGGACGAGACGGTTGAGATTAAGGTGATAGAAAGTGACGGCGTAGTAACCGACTATCCGGTGACACCGGGCCAAAACTTGGTCATTGCTGATGGTCAGAAGGTAGATACGGGCGAAGCACTAACAGATGGGCCGTCTAATCCTCACCAGATCTTGGAAGTCTTTTTCAAGTACTACCGGGAGAATAAGGGCACTCATGAGTCTGCGATGCTGAGTCTAGAAAGGGTTCAGTCATTCTTGGTAAATGAAGTCCAGTCGGTATATCAGTCTCAGGGGATTGATATTTCGGATAAGCACATCGAGGTAATTGTCCGGCAGATGACGTCGAAGGCGAGACTAGAAGATGGCGGTGATACCACTATGCTGCCGGGTGAGCTAGTAGAGATTCGTCAGCTAGAGCAGGTGAATGAGGCGATGTCGATTACGGGGATGGCCCCGGCAGAGTATACGCCTGTGCTGTTGGGAATTACTAAGGCCTCTTTGAATACGGATAGCTTTATTTCGGCGGCGAGTTTCCAAGAGACGACGCGAGTTCTAACTGAGGCCGCAATTCAAGGTAAATCTGACTGGTTGCGCGGACTCAAAGAGAACGTGATTATCGGTCGATTGATTCCGGCAGGAACGGGCTTTAACGCCTATGAAGAGCCGACTTCTCCTGAGATTGACACCTCGTTTGACGGGACGTTTTTAGGCAACGACATGGCGCTTTCTGACATGGTGCTAGATGATCGCACGGCGCGGGCCTACGACCGTGAGGGCGGTCTGGAGATGATTGCAGGTGACGGCATGGTCGGCGGCGAAAGCAGTAAAACCGATGGAGAAAATGGCGCTAATACTGGCCTGATCGGAGGCGATGGCCTGATTGACGATAAGAGTACGGCTCTATAGTTAAGCAGCAGTCAAGCGGCACGGTGAGTCAAGCAGCGCGGTGAAAATAGCAAGCTCGAAGTAGCAAAGCTAGACGACGAAAGAATGCGGGGCTTAGCTGGTATGCTAGGTCCCGCATTTGTTTGTTTCACCCGTTTCGTCCGACAGGCTCTCTCTTCGGGGGGTATTTCAGATGTGTTTTTAAAAAGGCTAATTTATGGCTTCTCCGTCTGCTAAGGAAATTCTGTCTGTGCTACTACCTTTTTTGAAGGTTGCTGGGGCTTATGCTCAGCAGATTCAGAAGCAAATTACGGTTCATCCGGATAAGTATGAAGGCGATCACTTTTTTGCCAATGCGCTGACGGACGCGGATCTCTCGGTGCAGACGTTTGTCGAGGTGGTGCTGCTAGCTAAATTTCCTGACCTAAGATTTTATGGTGAGGAGTATGAGCGCTCGTACAACACAAAGTATTTTCGAGCGATTGATCTGGGGCCCGATGGCGACTATTTGATTACGCTAGATCCGATTGATGGTACGCGCTATTACATGGATGGGCATCCAAATTATTTGGTGATGATGACGGTGCTGAATGCGGACGGATTTGAAGGCGCGATCGCACTTAGTCCGGCCAATAACTGCTACTACTATTCACTGCGCGGCCAGGGCACGTTTGTCGGCAGCCTAGACGACGACCTAGACCAGTGCAAGCCACTAGTCATTGACAATCCGGGGGAAACAGTGGTGTTAGGAACGGCGCTAGATCCAATTGCGGATAAAGTGCGATCGCATTTTCCCGTTATCAGCCTCAAAACCGATTACTCTAGCGATGTCCCCGTGCCACCGATTAATGGCTTGCTGACAGGTGAAGTCGCAGGCGTTGTCTTAGCGAGCGCTCAATTTATCGACACTGCGGCCTTAGCCTGGATGGCCCAAGAAATGGGATACTGCCTGACAACCTATGACGGCAACCCTCTGCCGCAACCTGCCGAATGCGAAAACTACCGGCAGTCAGAAATTATTGTGTCCGCGTCAGAGAGCATGCAGCAAAAGCTGATTGAAATTATGCAAAACGTTAATCGAGCATAGCCAAGGCTTTAAATAAGTAAAAAAATGCGTCCCTGGAGCTGTTGGAGAGATTACCCAAGGACGCATCTTTATCAGATCAAAGAGACTTTAACCTTCGCCGCCTTCGCCACCTTCACCGCCTTCACCTTCGGCTTCGGCACCTTCTTCAGTGCCTTCGTCGTATTCACTCCCCTCGCCTTCGACAGTTGCTTCGGCAGGCTCTTCAGTCGTTGTACCATCGCCCTCTATCGCTCCGCCCTCTTCTTCAGCGGGTTCACCGCAGGCGGTTGCTAGCGTGGCTACTAACCCTAAAGATAAGAAAAGTTCAGTTGCTTTCATCTTTTTTGATTTGCGCTTGGTCATAGTGTTACTAAGTGAATGAACGTGATAATTATTTTACCGCTGATGACAAGTAATATCAATAACGTCCGGCTTAACTGAGTATAGATACAGACTCTATTCGTAGGTACTACTGATACAGTTCTTTAACTCGGCGCTATTAGCTCAACGCTATCAACTCGACGCTATGGTGAGTGTGGCGGCTCTAACGTTGGTTCATCTGTCAGCAAAGCTTTAGAATTGCTACCTTTCATTTCTTCGATATCCAGCAGGCTGATGATAATGCTAGCCACTGGAATAGAGAGAAAAATTCCTAATACCCCGGCAATCCGAGCGCCAACAATCAGCGCAAAAAACATCACGACCGGGTTGATATTTAAAGAATCTCGCATGATGCGCGGAAGCAGAATGTTTTCTTCTACTTGCTGCAAAATCACGCAGACGACCGCCGCCTGAACAGCAAGGAGTGCGCTTTGGGAGAACAAAAACAGACAAACTAAGCCAATGCCAATAGTCGCACCAATTCCAGGGATTAGATCGAACAGGCCAGCGACCACCGCCAGGGTCAGCGCATAGGGCACCTTAAAAAGTAAAAATACGACAAAGGTAGAGATACCGAAGAAAATAGATAGCAGCAACCTGCCCCAAAAGAAGCCCAGCAGGCTTTCTTGAACGGTAGCTGTGATCTTTTGTCGCTGTGCTTCAGGCGCTTTTTGGATTAACCAGTTCCAGATGCGATCGCCATCTAGCAGCATAAAGTAAGTGACCACAGCAATCAGAATAGAATGCAGAAAATTATTGAGCAGGGCCTGCAATAGGCCAACGCCTGCCCCTAACAGCCCCACTGTTTGATCTCGTAGCTGCGCGCCTAGCGACTGCAAATCAATCTGTAAATCCCAGCGCTGTAAAGATTTCTCTAACGCTTCGATTCTAGGCGTGAGCGAGGTCAAAAAATCAGTGAGATTGTCTATCAGCGGCTGACCTTGCGAAACAACGGCCAGCCCAATGGTGGTGACGATACCGACAATTACGGTCATCGCTATGATAAACACAACAGCAACCGCAACTGAGTGGGAAATCCAGCGATTTAGCCAGCGCACCGGATGGCTCAGCAAAAAAGCCAGGATGGTTGACAAGGTAAAAATAATAACAACAATCTCAAAATATTCAAGCAGCTCTACCGCTGCCCAGCTACAGGCAAACAGCAACAGATACCTGAGTAGAGAAGACGTGCTGAGATACTTCCAAATTGGGTGGCTTTGCATCGACCCACTATTCCGAGATATCAGTAGGCAAAGGTTCAGGCGCGGCAGGCTCAGCAGTGTCTTGAATCAGGACATAGGGCTGCACAATAAGTGAGGTGAAGCGCTTGTTTTCGCGGCTCCAAGTTGCAAGCTGTTCGGCGTTGGGTTTGACGATGAGCTGCTCGGTAATCCAGCGTTCTACGCTTTGGGTACGGTTAGATGCGATCGCCATCCCCACCTCAGCCAAATCGAGCTGCGCATTCACTACCACCACCACATCGCGCTGTACATGAGGCTTCAGCCATTCCCACTGAATGGGCCCCATCATAGTTTTCAACTCTGCGTACAAATCCTCTGACATGAGCGCTCTTCAAATCTCTCTAAAAAAAATCTCTCTAAAAACTTCTCAGAAAACTTCTCAGAAAACTTCCTTAAAAAGTATCTTAAAAGCATTCTACCGCCCAGCCTAGCCTAGCTGATGACAGGCTCCCCCTGTTTACCCTATTACCGACCCAGGTCATACAGCGCATGAATTTCGTCTGCGCAGCGCTGGGTAATTTCTTGAAGCTCAGCTTTATCTTTCGTCGTAGGCGGAGGGATAATATCGCCAATCCGAATCGTGACTGGAGCCGGGTTTGGCAACGCCGACCCTTTGCGCAAGATCTGCTCTGTCCCCCACAAACTGACCGGCAGCAGGGGCACTTGGGCTTTAGCCGCAATCAGCGCAGCTCCTAGCTTGGGCGAAGACACTCGCCCGTCCGGCGTCCGCACACCCTGCAAAAAAATGCCCACCGCCCAGCCTTGCTCTAGCTGCTGTAAGGCCGCGCGAATAGCACTGCGATCGGCAGATCCTCTTTTGACCGGATACGCACCATAGGCCCTAATCGCAGGCGCTAGCACTGGCACCTGAAACAGCGACTCTTTGGCCATAAATGAGACAGGCCGACGCACGCAGTTTGATAGCAAAGGCGGGTCAAAATAACTCGCATGATTGGCTACTACGATCAATGGGCCTGTCGTTGGCACCTTCTTTGCCCCATAGATACGGCCTCGAAAATAGCCGTATAGCATCGGGCTCACCACAGACCACTTAAAAAGATGATAGAGCGCTAAGCTGATGAAAGGCTCACGCGCTTGATCCAAACTAGAGTTGAGCATCACCAACACTTGCCACGTTCTGCAAATTCAAGCCTTTGCAGGTTCGCTTGATCAAACCTGTTAAGACTTTTCCAGGCCCTATTTCTACAACCGTTTCGATGCCTTGCACAGGCAGCTCTAAAGAAATCTCGCGCCAGCGGACGGAGCCGGTCATTTGCTGCGCTAGGCGCTCTTTTAAGACGGCGGCGTTAGTTTCTGGTGCAGGATCAACGTTGGACATAACAGGGATAGCCGCGTCGTTGAAAGAGACGTCGTTTAAGACCGATGTAAAGGCTTTGGCCGCGTCGGCCATCAGCGGAGAGTGAAATGCACCGCTCACGTTTAGCCTGACGGCCCGCTTGGTTTTGATGCCTGTAACAACCTCGTCTACAGCTTCTGGCGTGCCTGAAATCACAACCTGACTGGCATTGTTGTCATTGGCTAATACAACGCCTTCAGTCTCGGCAATTTTGGCATCTAGCTCATCGCGGTCAAAACCCATCAGCGCAGCCATTGCCCCTTCTGACGCTTCAGACATGAGTAGGGCGCGGCGCTTTACTAGCTGCAAGCCAGCAGCGAAATCAAAGACGCCTGCCACATAGAGCGCCGAATATTCACCCAGGCTATGACCCGCGACAATATCTGGCTTTTGCCCTTGAGCTATTAACAAATCTGCTAGCGCACATTCCACTACATAGAGGCAGGGCTGGGTATAGCGCGTGTCATTAAGCAGGTCTTGATTTTGGACAATCTCTAGGACTGACTTTCCGAGAATCTGTTCGGCTTCTGTAAATCTTGCGGCAGCCACATCCGCGAGATCCGCGCCCATACCCACTGTCTGTGCGCCTTGTCCTGGAAATACCCACGCAGTTTTGGTCATTGTTCTAATCCTTCAACCTCTCAATAAATGCCTAGCAAAGAAAACGCTAGCTTCCTAGCTACTTTCTCTAGCGGCTACTTTCTCTAGCGGCTACTTTCTCTAGCTGCTACTTTCCCCATCTGAGGATCGCGGCCCCCCACGAAAGCCCGGCACCAAACCCAGATAGTGCCAGTATTTGGCCATCTTTTATTTTGCCAGCGCGGACCCATTCGTCTATGGCGATGGGAATAGACGCGGCGTCGGTGTTGCCGTGCTTGGCCATATTGCTGACAACGCGCTCAGCCGGAATGCCTAAACGCTGAGCAGCAGCGTCTAGAATGCGCTGGTTGGCCTGATGCAAAATCAGCCAGTCTATGTCTTTTGTAGACAGTCCGGCGTGGAAGAGAGATTTTTCAAGGACTTCGGGTACTCGCTTGACGGCAAATCGATAGACTTCGCGGCCATTCATGGTAACGGGGGCGAACTGCCCGGTTTGCAAGGTGACGTCGGCAGTCAGGGGCACGGATTCATGAGCGTAGGCGGCGTTGAGACAGCTATTTAAACTGCCGTCACTGTGCATTTCAAAGCTAAGGAGGCGGTCGTCTGATTCGCTGCGCTGCATGACGATTGCACCTGCACCGTCGCCAAAGAGAACGCAGGTTCTGCGATCGCTCCAATCGGTCCAACGCGACAAAATATCCGCACCCACCACCACCACCGTCTTATAGGCCCCAGTTCTAATAAACTGAGCGGCTGTCACCAGCGCAAACACAAACCCTGAACAGGCAGCCGTAATATCAAAAGCCACCGCTCTAGTCGCCCCGATTTCGTGCTGAATTTGGCAGGCTGAGCCAAATAGATCGTCAGGGGTAGACGTAGCAAGAATGATTAGATCAACATCTGTTGGGGCTGTGCCAGACTGTGCGATCGCCTGCCTAGCCGCTTCCCCACCCAAAGAGCGAACCGAATCGGCGGCATTGGCAATATGGCGCTGTCGAATACCCGTACGACTGGCAATCCAATCATCAGAAGTGTCCACCACCTCCGCCAATCGCTCATTTGTGAGCACCGTTTCTAGCTTGGCCGAACCGCTACCCACAAAGGCAACGCCATAGGTTTGCTGAGTCATAAGGTTATTTACCTTCAGGAGTGGCTTGGGCCTGGGCGGTAGCTGCAACCCTTTGATACTGGCCTTTAATCCGGTCAATCACCTTGTTATCAACGGCATCTTTCGCCAGCCGAATAGCGTTATAGATAGAAGGCGCTTTAGAACTGCCGTGGCTAATCACCGCTACGCCCGCCACGCCCAACAGCAGACCACCACCTCGCTCAGCGTGGTCTACTCGCTGTTTTACTCGCTTCAAATTTCCTTTCATCAGCGTGCAGCCAACTTTACCAGACACACCTTGGGGCAGCTCCTCACGCAAAATTTGTAGCACAGAGCCGCCCACCGCTTCGGCAAACTTCAGCAAAATATTGCCGACAAATCCATCGCAGACAATTACATCAAAATCGCCCGTCAGTACATCGCGGCCTTCTGCGTTGCCTACAAAGTTAATCGCACTTTGCTCACTGAGCGTTTTGTGCACGGCAACCGCCGCTTCATTACCCTTGCTTTTCTCTTCACCAATATTCAGCAGCCCCACCGCCGGATTTTCCGTACCTAGCACATAGCGAGAGTAAGTGCTGCCCATAAAGGCAAACTGCTCTAGATATTTAGGCTTAGAGTCTACGTTGGCACCCACGTCTAAGATCAGTACAGGCTTATTGGCAATCACCGTCGGAAACATCGCACCAATCGCCGGTCTATCAATTCCCTTAATTCGGCCTAATCGCAGTAGCGCTGCCGCCATTGCCGCGCCCGAATGCCCCGCCGAAACCACCCCATCGGCACGACCTTTTTTAACTAAATCCATCGACACATTAATCGAAGCCTTTGGCTTGCGTCTAAGCGCACTCAAAGGCTCTTCATGCATTTCTATCGTGCCTTCCGCAGGTACAATTTCGATGTCATTCAGCAGCTCTAGCTGTGATACTGACGCTGAAATCTGCGCCGGATCGCCCACTAGCAGTACCTCAACACCCAGCTCTTCCTTCGCTCTGATAGCGCCAGCAACAACTTCATCCGGGGCATGGTCGCCACCCGTTGCGTCTACTGCAATGCGTACCTGCGTCGAATCCATCAAAGTTCTATCCTGTGAGTTGGCCCTCAGCAGGCCAATAGAAACTTTAAGAATTCTATCAGACTTATTGCGCTGGTACGCTGATTACGCTGGTCCTATCGCTGGCTTGCTTTTGATGGCGTCAAGCGCACTTCCGATCACCGCTTTTGATGGCCCAGATACGGCACAGGCCGCTTACTCTTCGCCCGGTTCTACAATTCGCTGAAACAGATAGCCCGTACCGCGAGCTGTGAGTATTAGTTCAGGATTACTCGGATCGTCTTCTAGCTTGGCACGTAGCCTAGAAATGTGAACGTCTACAACGCGAGTATCCACATGACGCTCGGGCGTGTAGCCCCATACTTCCTGAAGAATTTCGGAGCGAGAGAAGGGTTCACCAGAGCGACTAACTAAAAGCTCTAGCAGACTAAACTCCATGCCCGTTAGACGAATGCGCTCGTCACCTTTGTATACCTGACGCTTATTGGTGTCGATACGGATGTTGTTGATTGTGATCACGCCCGAACTCGGAATGCCCGACGCTCCGGTTTTCTCGACGCGGCGCAAAACAGAGCGAATGCGAGCCTCTAGCTCTTTTGGGGAGAAGGGCTTGACGACATAGTCATCTGCGCCTAACTCTAGTCCGGTAATGCGGTCGGCAACATCGCCTAGCGCCGTCAGCATAATGATGGGAATATCTGACTCTTTGCGTAGCTCTTGACAAACGCCGTAGCCGTCTAGCTTTGGCATCATTACATCAAGCACAACCAGATCAGGAACGGTGTTGCGGAAGGTATCTAAGGCTTCTTCACCGTCAGCAGCGGTCACCACGTCATAGCCAATCATCGAGAGGCGAGTTTCCAGAATGCGACGAATGCTGGCTTCGTCGTCAACAACCAGGATTTTTTCTTTAATGCTTTCCAAGGCTCTGTAAACTCCTATAAAGTCGTGGCTAAAAGGTCGCTGCCGATGGCCTTCTCTATCTATTCCTGCTCTGATTCCCTAGCAGTTAGGGAGCGCGGCAAGAATTATTCGAGCGAGGGCACGAGGCATACGAATCAGTAACGATTAAAAAGTTAATTACAAAACCATGACGTTTAGCAACTAACGATTGTGCCGACAGTCCTTCTATTCTTCTTAATTGTAGGTGTTAAAACCGCCCGAAAGCCTAAAAAACAAAAGGCTTTCAAGCTTTCTTAAGGTTTGTGCCAGAATTGCGACGAACCGATACAAAGCGCTACAACACTTACTAGTCATAGATTTTAGATTAAGAAAGATAGCGCTATGTGGGTAAAACTATGCCTGAAATCTCATTTTTGCCGAAGCAACAAAGTATCGATTTGCTAAGAAATGTATCGAAAGAGACCGTTCTAACTCGTCTTTTCACAAACACTCGGCGATATAGTGGTTTTTTTGTACTATTTCTTTCGTACTATGTATATAGCTAGGTACTGGTCTACGGTTTGTATGTACCTAGGTATTATCTACGGTTTGCATAGTTGTTCGTCTGCATAGTTATTCGTCTGTTTAATTCCGTCCACCTGCTTACTTTATCTGCTTAGTCATTACATCTATGGCAAAGACTCGCTCAATCTATGTTTGCAATGCCTGCGGTGCGGAGACGCGGCAGCGTTTTGGTAAGTGTCCGACTTGTGATACTTGGAATGCGCTGGTAGAACAGGTAGTGGAGACGAAAGCACCTGCGAGTACGCGGCCTAGTATGACGTCGCGGGCGGCAGGGCGGCAGAAAAAAGCACCTGCTCAGGCTAGGCTATCGCTGACGTTCAATCAAATTAAGATCATCCGCAGGCAAGAATTCCCTCTGGCTATCAGGAGTTGGACCGGGTACTCGGCGGCGGCATTGTGCCAGGGTCTTTAGTGTTGTTAGGTGGCGATCCGGGGATTGGGAAGTCTACGCTACTGCTGCAAACGGCGAATCAGCTGGCGAAGGAAACGCCAATTTTGTATGTGTGTGCGGAGGAGTCTGGGCAGCAGGTGAAGCTGCGATCGCTACGGCTAGGCATCAACCAGTCTGTCAATCAGGATATTGATGGCAACAGCAAGCCAGCCAAACACTCTGGCACAGACAATAACATTCTCGAAAATCTCTACCTACTGCCTGAGACAAACCTGGAAATCATTTTAGAAGAGCTGGATTCGCTGCGGCCTAAGGTGGCGGTGATTGACAGTATCCAAGCGCTGTTCTATTCAGCCTTAACCTCTGCGCCTGGGTCGGTTGCGCAGGTAAGAGAATGTACATCAGCGCTGATGCAGCTTGCAAAGAAAGAGAATATTTCGCTGTTTATCGTCGGGCATGTGACCAAAGAAGGCGCGATCGCAGGCCCAAAGGTCTTGGAGCATTTGGTAGATACCGTGCTGTATTTTGAAGGCGATCGCTTTGCTAGCCATCGGCTGCTGCGCTCGGTCAAAAATCGCTTTGGGGCCACTCACGAACTGGGCGTGTTTGAGATGGTAGACAAGGGGTTAGAAGAAGTGCTGAACCCTTCTGAGCTATTTATGAGTAGCCAGGAAGAGAATGTGCCAGGAGTAGCCACGATTGTGGCCTGTGAAGGAACGCGCCCGCTGGTGGTAGAGCTGCAGTCTTTGGTGAGCCCAACGAGCTACAGTTCGCCGAGACGTTCGACTACAGGAATTGAGTACAACCGGCTGTTGCAAATTTTGGCGGTGTTAGAAAAGAGAGTGGGCATACCGCTGTCTAAGCTAGATGCGTATGTGGCCTCTTCTGGCGGATTGAATGTAGGAGAGCCTGCGGCGGATTTAGGAATTGCGGTGGCGGTGGCGGCGAGTTTTCGCGATCGCATTATTGATCCAGAGCTAGTCCTGATCGGTGAAGTGGGCCTAGGCGGACAAATTCGCCCGGTGTCGCAAATGGAGCTAAGGCTAAAAGAAGCGGCAAAGCTAGGGTTTAAGCGAGCGCTGGTGCCAAAAGGGCAAAAGCGAGACGGGCTAGGGATGGAGGTGATTGAAGTAGGACGGGTGGTTGATGCGATCGCGACTGCCTTAGCCAACTCAACCGAGCACTCGCCAGAAGTGGCTTCTGTATAAAGGGACACAGAAACACGTTAGAAATAGAAGAGGTTAGAACATCCGTTGCAGTTACAAGGCTGCAACGGATACCGGCTTTATCGCCGAATTTTATCACCGAACTTTTACCGCCGAATTTTATCGCTGACCTCTACCGCTGACCTTTACCACAGAGCCCTAGGACTGTTGTTAGCCGGGGCAGGACTCGAAACAGGCTCAGCGGCTGGTGGTGCTGCCTGGGTCTCAGCTTCTGCGGGCGCAGCTTCTACGGGCTCAGACATAGCGCCGTCATCGACCTCGGTGCCGGTTTCAGCTTCGGTCGGCATTGATTCTTCAGCAGGCGCTTCTTCTGAGACACCCTCATCTGAAGTGGTTTCTGGGTCTGTGACCGGCTCTGGTGCAGGCGTAGGCTCTGGCATAGCACCAGAATCGGGTTCTGGCATAGTTGGCGCTGGTGTTGGCTCAGGTGTGTCTTGAGCTTTGCTCGCGGTAGGAAACGCTAGCAGCAGCAAACCTACTATGGATAAAACAGAAAGGGGACACAGCCACCCTTGTCGCCGTAGATTATTTTTTTTCATATTTTCCATCCTTATATTTTTCATACTAATGTTGCGCCTCACAGGTGAAGTTGTTTTAGCTTTGCTATTATGAACAACTGTGATTGAAATCACAAGCTGTCGATTGTTTCACATATCTTGCCTAGCTGCTGACCGTGCATCAGCATAAAGAAAAAGCTGAAAGAACAGAACTAGATAAAAGACTGAAAGAACAGACTAGATAAAAAGCTGGAAGAACAAACAGGTTCAGCTATCTGACAAGCTCTCCGGAGACGTGGGCAGCGCAAGGCTTCCCTGATCACAAGAAAGGTCACCATCTAATAGTTTTCCGGCTTCCCATGTGCCGGATTTTGAAGAGCCGTCAGAGAGAATAAAGGTGCCTTCTCCGCTGCACTGATTGGCATCAAATTCACCGATGTAGCGCTCTCCATTGGCTAAAATCCAGATGCCTTTGCCGCTGAACTGGTCAGCGTCAAACTGACCCACATAGTGCCTGCCATTGCTAAAGGTAAAGGTGCCACAGCCGTGACGCTGACCGCTTTTGTATTCACCGTCATAGCGATTTCCACTAGGGTAAACCATCGTGCCACGACCGTCAGTTGGTTGACCGTCTGCGAAGTCACCGTAGTACACCATGCCTTTTGTATATTCATGAGCGATCGCGCTATTAAGCGTAGTCGTTGGTTCAGTTTCCTGGCAGGGTAAAGGAATTGAATCAGCATCACGGCTGGGTTCTGGGTTTGACTCTAGATCTGACGCCAGTGAAGCTGGTTTATTGAACGCTACTGCATTGCTAGATCTTAGAAGGCTAAATCCATTAATCGCTAGGCCAATGGCAGCAACTACCCCAACGGCAATCAGCCCGCTGATTGCAGGATTTCTTAGCCAAGGCTGTTTTGAGGGCGAAGTTGAAGATGGTGCGATCGCAGCCGTCTGAGAGCCCGCCTGAGAACTCATCTGAGAACTCGTCTGAGAGCTCAACTGAGAACTAGATAGCTGCCGCAGTAGCTCAGCCAGTTGCCCAGACTGAAACTGCCCTTTATGGGGTCTACACTGATGCTGATGGGCGACGAGGTAGATATGGCTGCCGCGAAGATGGGTAAGCGCTGTAGCAGGACTGATCTGCCAGCTCGAACAGCGAGCCCCAGTAAAGCAGGCGCTGGTAAAATTGGTGCCTATTGCCTGAGTATCTGATAAGTTAGCGTCACTAAAGTCCGCTTCGCTGAAGTTAGCCTGATTGAGATTAGCTCCACCAAGATCGGCTCCATTTAGGTGCGCGTTGCTGGCATAGGTCGCTAGCAAGCAAGCACCGTTTAGGTTTGCATCGCGCAGGCTCGCACCAATCAGACAGGCCCTCGCTAGGTTCGCATTGCTAAGATCAAACCCATCAAGCACCTGACCAAACAAATAGGCTTTGCTCAAATCCGGCTGAACGTCAGGATGATCTGCTCGCCAGCGGTTCCAGCTCTCAGCACCCTGCTCTACTATTGCCAGAAAATCTATTGCCAGAAAATCGATCTCTGCCATGTGTCTCAAACTAATGGGCTTAAATTAATGGATTCTGCTGCCGAGTGCGCCAATTTAGCTAACTTCTGTGCAGTTATGCGCAGTTAAATAATGTGCAGTTAAACCGGCTTTCAATCTGAAATCATTCTGGGGTGATAAGTTCTAGGCAATTATTGCCAGGGTTTAAAATCGATAGGCGTTACCGGCTAGACTATATCGGGATGGATGGCTTGACCACTGGGCACCAGTCGATTTTGCCTCAGCTATACAGAATCTTCATCTATTCTAGAAACAATGACAAAATGGGGCGATCGCCTTGCAATCTTAAAGGTAAGCTAGTGCGCCGACACTGACACTAGCACGGGTATTAATCTACGCTTGAAAAAGCGTCCTGCCGGTCCGAATTGTATTGCGCAAACTTGATACTAGGCCATTCATCAGGATTAAATGAGAAAGCAACCCTCCCCTAGGTAGACCCTATGAACGCCCAGCAGCTCAACCAAAAATTCGGAACTTCCGAGCAGATTGAGATCGTAGAAGGAAAGGGCGGGTTCCCTGTGATTGCAGTCAGCAACAAGCAGGCTAAAGCCAAAATTTCGGTCTATGCGGCGCAGGTCCTCTCTTTCCAGCCTGAGGGAGAACCTGACGATCTCATATTTGTCAGCGAAAATGCCTATTACCAAACGGGAAAGGCGACCAAAGGCGGCATTCCTATTTGCTGGCCTTGGTTTGGGCCTGACCCAGAAGGGCAGGGGCGCGCGAGTCATGGCTTTGTTCGCAACCGCATGTGGAATTTGCTGAGCATAGAAGAGATGCCATCTGGGGAGACAAAAGTACGCCTAGGCGTTACCGCAGACGAGAAAACGCGGGCTGTTTGGCCCTACAGCTTTAAGCTAGTGATGGAGATTATAGTGGGCACCAAGCTAACAGTGTCACTGATCACTCAGAACACAGGCGATCAGGCTTTCTCGATCACGCAGGCGCTCCATACTTACCTATCGACTGGCGACATTAGTCAGGTGAAAGTGCTGGGGCTAGAAGATACGCCCTATTTAGATAAGCTTGATGGGGGAGCCGAAAAAACGCAGTCTGGGGCAATTACAGTCACCGCCGAAGTGGACCGTGTCTATATGGGTGTAAAACCTGAGCTTGTGGTTGAAGATGGCGCGAAGGGTCGCCGTATTCGTATTTCTTCGGTGGGAAGTCAGACCGCGATTGTTTGGAATCCGTGGGTGGAAATAGCGGAAAAGATGGCTGATTTGGAAGCTGAAGACTATCAGCGGTTTATCTGTGTAGAAACGGCGAATGCGGGAGACGATGTGATTGAAGTTGCTGCTGGCAGTGACTATCGACTACAGGCCGTTTACGCCATAGAACGCGACTAATAGAGAACTTAACCAGCAAAAAACGCGGCCAACAGAAACAGGATTAATAGCGCGTAACGGAGTGCATTCTTAAAGAATTACAACACAGCAAATTTGCCTACAAATACTCTCGTAAGCTGTATCAATAAGAACATCTATTATTTTTATTGGAAAGGTGAAAATGAATTTAAATAAGGCATTGCTGTGGGCCGTTTCGTTGGGTCTGCCTTTGGGCCTATTGAGCAGTTTAGGGGCTACGGCACTGGCAACTACGATTGAGATGAAGGTGCTGCCTGTGAATGGACCAGCGTTAGGATGCCCGACATCTTTGACCGCTTATGAGACAGGTCGCCCACCTGCGCCAGGGGGATATGCAACAGATGGGATGATTCAGCTCAGTGCGATCGCCTCTAACGTCAGTGCCACACAGCTCAATGACTTCAGCGCTACTTGGACCGGCACCCTCAACCCTGAATATCGCAACTGCAAGGCAACCGCCGGAATGTCTAGCGTCGATGGCGAAGTGTATTCAGGGCACTCCTACCTGCGGGTGCAGCTAATTGATGGGCAGGCCAGGTTTATTTTAGATATGACTGGCATGAGAGATGCCAACGACTTTACAGCGACGCTAATTGAGCAAACGATGCGCGACGGCAATCCTCGCTGGTCGTGGGGCGGAACAGACTAAATGAGGGCCCAACCGACAAGCTAACGGACGAGCAATCGCGCTCTGGCCATGTAAAACGCCGCAATCGTCTTAGCATCCATCGGCGTCCCGTCTAAAATCGCTTTTTCTAGCGTGACGGCATCCATCAGCACCACTTCTAGGTCCTCATCTTCTTCTAGCTGAGGGCCTGCCGGTAGCTTTTCTAAATCTGTTGCTAAGTAGGCGTAAATAATCTCGTCTGAATAGCCAGGAGCATTTGGGAACTGACCTAGCGGCTGCCAGGTGGCTGCCCGGTAGCCAGTTTCTTCTTCAATCTCTCGTTGAATAGTCGATAGCGGGGCTTCGCCCACTTCAACCGTGCCCGCCGGAAACTCTAGCAAACGGCCCTGCATCGCGAATCGATACTGACGCACCAGCACAAACTGACCGTCTGCGGTAACGGGCACTGCCATAGACCCGCCCGGATGACGAATCCATTCCCAGTCACCCACAGACTGGTTGGGTAGCTGAAACCGAGAGACTTCAAAATTAAACTTTCTGCCCTCATAGAACAGACGATGTTTGATCAGCTTTGGGGGTTCTTGTCCAAGGGTCATATTTAAGCGGGTTAAAAAACGGTTTGTGACTCGTAGCTGACTGCGCGCGCTATCTTTTCTACACCGTTGCCTAGACCTTGCTCTACCAGCTGCGTAAATAGCTGCTCGACGGTTTGGTGTGAGACGGGGTGCAGCCAATGAGCCGCGATGTCCATCAGCGGAACCAGGACAAAAGGCCGTTCATGCAGTCGAGGATGCGGAATGCTGAGCTTTGGGGCGGTGATGATGCGATCGCCAAATAGCAGCAAATCCAAATCCAGCGACCTAGCTCCCCAGCGCTCTTTGCGAACACGGCCAAACTGCTGCTCAACGGCTAGCAACCTGTGGAGTAAATCGCGGGGAGGAAGGCTGGTTTGAACGGTGATGCAGGCATTGATATAGTCAGGTTGCGGCGGGCCAACGGGAGCGGTTTTGTACAGGTGCGATCGCGCACTCACTCGTATCCCTGGGACCGTATCGAGTACTGTCATGGCATTGAGCAGAATTTGCTGGGAGTTGCCCAGATTGCTGCCCAGTGCGATCGCTGCCGACACACCGTCTGCTGGCAGACCACCCGATTGAAAACCATCCAACTGCAAGTCATAGTCATCTGCGCAGGTCAAACGACTGTCGTAACGACCGTTGCTCAAAATCAGTGGTTCAGGCGCTTGCATCATTAAGTTTGGGCACTACGCATGGGGCACTCCATTAGCAGCGCCCCCGATATCTGACTAGATTTTTGTGTACTGTTCTGTAACCTGATGTCTGTAACCTGGTTTCTGTAACCTGATTGGGGTGCGATCGCCTAAGCTTCACCGCCCAAAACACCCCGCACCCGACTAATCAGCTGATCAGCCGTCAAGACACCTTCAATTCGGTCTACAGACTTGCCCTTGTCGAAAAGCACCAGCGTTGGCAGCGCGTGAATCTGGTGCTGAGACGCGATTTGCGGATAGCGCTCAGTGTCAATTTTGACTACCTTAATTTCGCCTTTCATTTCAGCGCCTACCTGCACCAAAATCTTAGCCATCATCTGGCAAGGGCCACACCAGTCGGCATAAAAATCAACCAAAATAGGCTGCTCAGCGCTCTCAACGAGATCATCAAAACTCTTGAATTCTTGTGTGACTGCCATGAATTTGGAACTTACCTATGAACAACTCATCTATGCTAATCGTCTACTTTAGCGAGTGTGTCTTTGCAACGCAATAATTTAAGACTACGCAACAAACCGACTGACGAGGCTAACACGCCGCGGCGTATGAATGCAGCACATTGCCTCACTCACCCCGAAAAGCTTACAGTAATCGGGCTAAGCGCACGCATTTTAAGGACACGAAACCATTATGGCCAAAGCAGTTATAGCTGGAGCACTAGACGGAAAGGTTGCCCTGATTACCGGCTCATCTAGAGGTATTGGTAAGGCAGCGGCGCTAGCTCTCGCGCAGCAGGGTGGCAAGATTGTGGTGAACTATGCTCGCTCTAGTGAGGCGGCAGATGCGGTGGTTGCGCAGATTGAAGAGATGGGAACAGAAGCGATCGCACTCCAAGCCGACGTCTCCAAAGCCGACGAAGTCGATGCCCTAATTAAAGCCACCATGGACAAGTTTGGCCGCATTGATGTGCTAGTTAACAACGCAGGCATCACCCGCGACACCTTGCTTTTACGCATGAAGCCCGAAGACTGGCAGGCCGTCATCGATCTCAACCTCACAGGCGTGTTTCTTTGCTCTCGTGCGGTCAGCAAAATTATGCTGAAACAGCGCTCAGGCCGCATTATCAACATCTCATCCGTTTCTGGGCTGATGGGCAACCCCGGCCAGTCCAACTACAGCGCGGCCAAAGCAGGCGTCATCGGCTTTACTAAAACCATCGCCAAAGAACTCGCCCCTCGCGGTGTGACTGCCAACGTAGTGGCCCCTGGCTTTATCGCCACTGATATGACCGGCGATCTTAAAAACACCGAAGAGATTCTCAAATACATTCCGCTAGGTCGATATGGACAGCCAGAAGAAGTTGCGGGTCTAATTCGATTTCTTGCCGCTGACCCTGCTGCTGCCTATATTACGGGTCAAGTCATGAACGTAGACGGCGGCATGGTCATGCATTAACCTCACAGGATGAACCCGTAAGATAGACTAAATGGCATCACTCGCAACAGATAGAAGGCTGGGAGCTAACTCATGGTTGCAACCCCTCAGGCTAATCAAGCGGCAAATCAAGCGGCAAATCAAAAGCCTGTCGTGACTATCACCAGTGGCAGCGAGGTCAGTATGTTTTGGCCCATGAATGTGCAACCGATTGTGAGCCAGGAGCAGTTTGCCGCGATCGCACAAGCCAACCCAGAACTACGCCTAGAACTATCTGCTCAGGGAGAACTGATCGTTATGCCGCCAGCAGAGAGCACAAGCGGGCGTCGCAATTTGACCTTGAGTGGCCAGCTAGCCGCATGGGTAGAGCAAAATGAGGATCTAGGAGAGGGTTTCGACTCCTCAACCGGGTTTACGCTGCCGGATAGATCTATTATTTCGCCTGATGCCGCCTGGATTAAGAAATCGCGGTGGGACGCACTGACCCCCGAAGAACAAGATGGATTCGCACCGATTTGTCCTGATGTAGCGATAGAGCTGCGTTCAAAAACTGACCGACTCAAAGCTGTTCGAGAAAAAATGCAGATGTACTTATCTAACGGTGTCAGGCTCGGGGTGTTACTCAATCCTCAAAAAAGGGGCGTTGAACTCTATCGCCCCGATCAGGCGGTCGAAGTTCTACAGAAACCGAGCACGGTAGATTTGAGCGAAGTCATGCCAAACTTCATACTCAATTTGGATAGAATTTTTCGATAAAGCACTTTCGATAAAGCACATTGAGCTGCTGACTTGCATACTGCCAACACTGCAGTTAGGTCTTCGACTGTGGCTTATTCATCGCGGCCTTTTCAGCGGCCTTTTGAATCGCAGCGAGGGATCCAGCGGTGGTAGGCGCGACGGCAGATGCGGTTATGAACGGCGACGGAATGGCCCCTCATCCGAGCAAAAAGGGCATGGGTTTTAGCGCATTTGACTGGGGATCTCGGCAAAAGGAAGTGTTTCATCCATAACGTTAGTTGTTACGATAGGCATGAAGTAAGAAAACATTAAGCGCTAAAGGTACGCGATTCACTATGGGCCGTGTGGGAGTCTTGCTACTAAATTTAGGTGGGCCAGAGAAACCGGAGGACGTGCAGCCCTTTTTGTTTAACCTGTTTTCTGACCCTGAAATTATTCGTATTCCCTTTCCCATTTTACAAAAGCCCTTGGCCTGGTTTATTTCTAGCCGTCGGGCCAAGACATCGCAAGAAAATTATCGGCAGATAGGCGGGGGCTCACCGCTACGCCGCATTACGGAAGAGCAGGGCGCGGCGCTAAAAACGGTGCTAAAAGAGCGAGGAGAAGACGCTGAGGTATATGTGGGGATGCGCTATTGGCATCCGTTTACCGAAGAAGCGATAGATCAAATCAAGCGCGACGGCATTGAAAAGCTAGTTGTCCTACCGCTTTACCCGCAGTATTCCATCAGCACAAGTGGCTCTAGCTTCCGCCTGCTAGAGCAAATTTGGAAAGAAGATTTTAAGCTGCAGCCAATTGACTACACCCTGATTGAGTCTTGGTATGCGCGGCCTGGCTACGTAAACTCTATGGCCGATCTGATTCGCACAGAGCTAGATAAGCTAAGCGAACCGGACGGGGCGCATATCTTTTTTAGCGCTCACGGTGTGCCGGTGAGCTATGTAGAAGAATTTGGCGATCCGTACCAAAAGGAAATTGAGCACTGCACCGATTTGATTATGAAGGCGCTAGGACGCCCGAATGATCACACGCTGGCCTATCAGAGCCGGGTAGGGCCGATTGAGTGGCTACAGCCTTACACCGAAGATGCGATCGCGCAGCTGGCTGAAAAAGGCGTTTCTGATCTCGTCGTGGTGCCAATCAGCTTTGTCTCTGAGCATATTGAAACGCTGCAAGAAATCGATATTGAATACCGGGAGATTGCCGAAGAAGAAGGCATCGAAGGCTTTCACCGAGTGCCTGCGCTAGACACCTATCCTAGGTTTATTGCGGATATGGCAGAGATGGTGACAGAAGCTTTGGCTGGGCCAGCAGTACGGTTTGCCGACTTGGCGAAGCCAGAGAAAAAGGTGAGAATTTATCCACAGGATAAGTCTGCCTGGGGTATGACGCCCGTGGCCGAAGTGTGGAATGGCCGGTTGGCAATGCTGGGCTTTTTGGCGCTGCTAGCAGAGATATTTACCGGGCACGGGCCACTGCATTTAATTGGGCTGCTGTAACCGGCTTCGACTGCGCTCAGCCGCCGGGACTTTGCCGGGACTTTGACTGCGCTCAGCCGCCGGGGATTCGGTCTTGATTAGCTATCGGAATTTCGGCCTTGCTCAGCTACCAAAAAGCCAGGCCGGAATTGACAAATGTTAGGGTGTATCTCCAACAAACATTAAATAAATGACTTGCGGCTGAAGTAAGGAATCGCTGTTATGACCACCAAACGCTCTACTATCGTTGGCAACTTTCGGCTACAGATTAAAACGCTGCTGGGCATTGTGGCCCTGCTGTGGGTGATTGAAGCCGTAGATTTGATCTTTTTTAACGGAGCCCTTAACAATCTGGGCATTCGGCCTCGAACCGTTTCGGGTCTTTGGGGCATTCTCTTTGCGCCTTTTTTACACGGCAACTTTGCGCATCTGCTGGCCAACACGATTCCGCTGGTGAGTCTGGGCTGGCTGATTATGCTGCGCAAATCTGAAGATTTGATTCCGGTAACCATTATCTCTGCGCTGGTCGGCGGATTTGGCACCTGGCTAATTGGCTCGCCGGGCGTTCACATTGGAGCTAGTGGCGTTATCTTTGGCTATTTTGGCTTTTTGCTGCTGAGGGGCTATTTTGAGCGGAGTTTGGTTGCGATCGCCTTCTCGCTCCTAGTCACCTTCCTGTACGGCGGCATCATCTGGGGCGTTCTCCCTAGCCAGCCAGGGATCTCTTGGGAAGGTCATCTCTGCGGCTTCATCGGTGGCATCATCGCCGCTCGCTTGCTCAGCAGCCCCCGTAAAAAAGAGCGCCTGGACAATTTCGATCTTTAATTTCGATCTTATAGGTTTGCCGCTATGTCAGCCTTCTGGGGTCAGTTGCCCATCGCCACGCCCATCGCCGCCTAACGTTTCAGCGACCGCGTCCGTCAAATAGTTCGCTGCCGCCTCAACTGCGGCCACCGCGTTCTCGTACAGCATCCGCGTCGGCCCTAGCACGCCCAGGCTCCCCATCGGTCCTGGGGCATTCCCATACCGAGAGGTCACCAGTGCACAAGAGCGCATGGGTTCTACCGGATTTTCGGCCCCAATCCAAATTCTTAGCCGCTGCTGATTAACCAACAGCGCTCCGGTGGGTTCGGGTTCGGCAATCAGCGGCCATAGCTGGTTGCGGCCATCTTCTAAAAGCTGCACGATGGTACGAATTTGCTCTCGTTCGGCAAACTCCGGCTGGTTCAAGGCTTCGGCCAATCCGCTGACAAGAATTTGGGTGGTGGTGGCGGCTTTTGCCTGACGGGCCAGATCTGCGATCGCCTGCTGCAAAGCCCCAACATATCGTTGAAACGCCTGGTCGAGTGCGGCCCAGTCTAAATCTGCTTCATGCAGCGATCGCCCTTTGAGCTGAGCGGTCAAAAAATTTGACAATAGCTGTAGCTCACGGTCTATTTCTTCGTTGGTGCGATCGCTTCTAGCTGCCGAACCAT
The DNA here is from genome assembly GCA_963833005.1 of uncultured cyanobacterium. Taxonomy (GTDB): domain Bacteria; phylum Cyanobacteriota; class Cyanobacteriia; order Phormidesmidales; family Phormidesmidaceae; genus Phormidesmis. The sequence goes on from CAWHWK010000009.1 coordinate 853,279, forward strand.
CTGCTGTATTGGTAGCAGAACTGGGCAACCGTAGCAAAATCGAGTGATTATTATAAACGTCTAGAACAACCAGCAAAATCTGCCGATCGCTCACCCTAACTAGCTGTAAGTGCTTAATCAAAGACGCCTCCATCTGCGGCAGCGTCACCAGCGCAATATAGCCGCTCAGTCGCGATAAGATCTGAGCTGACTCTTGCAGCAGCGCCTCTATGGCCTGTCGCTCCCAGTCCAAATTTGAATTAAGCGCTGACTCCACCTGACGCGTCAGTGGCTTAGAAGGCGTCATCAGCTCATTTACATAGGTTCGGTAGCCAGAATCAGACGGAATTCGACCCGCCGACGTATGCGGCTGATAGAGCAAACCAGAGGTCTCTAGGGCGCTCATAACGTTGCGAATAGTCGCCGAACTTACCTGGAGGTCATAGCCTTGGGCCAACGACTTAGAACCCACCGGCTCTGCCGTACTCACGTAGTGACGTACTGTTGCCCTGAGGATATTTCGCTGCCGAGGGTTAAGCTTCATAAGTACGCCGTTTTCACAGTTACCGTTTTCACAGGATTAGTCTGGTCAGAGGTAATAATGATCCCTCTCCTCATCATAAGCGATCGCCTTGTGGCTTATAGTTCACGCTGGGCATTTGCAAGCATTTTCGGGCACGCTGCGATCCCCGGTTGGATCATGCTTGCACACCTCGTATTGGCGCAATCAAGCAATCGTCTCAATATCCTGGTAAATTCAGAGAGCCGCCATAACAATCTTATTCTTGCCATTTTCTATGTAGGTTGCATTTTCACTTTTCACGGATTCCTGACAGCCAGGTTAAGCCCCCATGTCTGATCTCCCCTTTACTCTCGATCAACTCCGCATTTTGAAGGCGATCGCCGCAGAAGGCAGCTTCAAGCGCGCCGCTGATAGCCTGTATGTGTCTCAACCTGCCGTGAGCTTGCAAGTGCAAAATCTAGAACGGCAGTTGGATGTTCCTTTATTTGACCGGGGAGGACGCAGGGCGCAGCTAACAGAAGCTGGACATTTGCTTTTAGAGTATGGCGATCGCATTCTGAGCCTGTGCCAAGAGACCTGCCGCGCCATTGAAGATCTGCAAAATCTACAGGGCGGCACGCTAATTATTGGCGCTAGCCAAACCACCGGAACCTACCTGCTGCCTCGAATGATTGGCCAGTTTCGGCAGCGCTACCCCGAAGTGGCCGTCCAGCTCCACGTTCACTCAACCCGCCGCACCGCTTGGAGCGTCGCCAACGGCCAAATCGACCTAGCGATCATCGGCGGCGAAATTCCGCCCGAACTGCAAGACTCCTTAGAAGTTGCGCCCTACGCCGAAGACGAACTGGCTCTGATTATGCCCGTCTTTCATCCGCTAGCCTCGAATGAAACCATCCTTCGCAGCGACCTGTACAAGCTCAAATTCATCACGCTCGACTCTCAGTCCACCATTCGCAAAGTGATCGATCAGGTGCTGACTAGAGGCGGAATTGAAACGCGACGGCTGCGCGTAGAAATGGAGCTGAACTCAATTGAAGCAATCAAAAATGCAGTGCAGTCTGGCCTAGGCGTAGCCTTTGCCTCAACATCGTCGATTGAAAAGGAACTGCAAATGGGCGTCATTCACCGCGCTCGCATTGAAGCGGTAGAAGTGAAAAGAACCCTGTCGGTTATTTTTAATCCCAATCGATATCGTTCTAAGGCAGCTGAAGCCTTCACTAAGGAAATTTTGCCTCAGTTTACCAACCGGGAGTTGGAATTCAAAAAGGCCAGCGCGAGAGTTAATGGGAAAGCCAATGGGAAAGCCAATGGGAACAGCAAATCACCAGCGGTAGAAACCGTCGCGAGTAAGGAGACATCTGCTAAAGTGCCTGGTAAGGCTCAGGCGGCTGTTCAGGCTGACCCCGCCCATTCTAAATAGCTTGTCACCTGTTAAATAGCTGATCAAAAGCTAACCAAAGGGCTTTCTAGCCGGGTTGAACATAGCCGCTAGCGGTTGAGACGCTTGTTAAATCTCCTATGCAACTGCACTGCACCCGCCCCAACTGTCCATCGCCGATCAATCACTTTTCAGATCTTGACGATCCTAATATTCCTCAGCCGCTAAAGCAGAAGTACTGTGGTGCCTGCCGCATGGAGCTGATTTTGCGCGGGCGCTATTTGCCAGTGGACCTGCTGGGCCAGGGCGGATTTGGGACGGCTTTTTTGGCCAAAGATTTTGACTCGCCGACTCAGCGCAGCTGTGTAGTTAAGCTGTTTCAGCCACCGGTTACGCTGTCGCCGCAGCAAATGGCGACAGCACAGCGGCTGTTTGGCAAAGAGGCGATTGTACTAGAGCGGCTGGGCCTGCAGCATCCACAGATTCCTAACCTGTATGCCTATTTTCCCTTGCTGGTGACAAACCCGCTGAACAATCACTCAGAAGAACTGTTCTATTTAGTTCAAGAGTTTGTTGACGGCGAAGATTTAGAAAAGATGCTTCAGCAGCAGGGCAAGTTCAATGAAGCCAGTGTCACGAATGTGTTGCGGGCAATGCTGGATGTCTTGGGCTTTGTGCACCAGAATGGTGCGATTCACCGAGACGTGAAGCCGTCGAACATTATGCAGGGGAAAGACGGGCGGCTGTCGCTGCTAGATTTTGGCGCGGTCAAGGAAGTGACTGCGCCAACAGGCGCGCAGCGTCGGGGCCCAACGACTATTTGCTCACCGGAGTATGCGCCACCGGAGCAGATTATGAACGGGACGGTTGATCAAACGTCTGATTTGTATGCGCTGGCGGCAACCTGTGTGGTGCTGCTGACCGATAGGGGCTCTGGGGATCTGCGTGATAGCATCTCGAACCGGTGGCAGTGGCGGCAGTATGCGCAGGTTTCGCCCGCGCTAGCCGCGATTTTAGACCAAATGCTGCAGCCCAATCCGCGCGATCGCTATCCCACTGCCCAAGCAGTCCTTGATGCGCTAACCCCCAGCAGTGTGCCTACTCGCTCCTCTCCTCCCAGTGTCGCGCCGCCACCTCCTATTCCTGTCGTCAGTAATCCAATTCAAGGCCAAAATCAGGGTCAGAATCTAAGCCCGAATCAGAGTCAAAACCAGAGCCAAAACCAGGCGAACCCTTCACCGTCACCCGCTGCTAAACAATCCTCGAAACCACCTAAGCCTGTTCGCCCGCCCGCTGCGCCTCTGTCGCTGCCTCGCTTTTTAGGAAACGCCGCATTTTCGGGAGTAGAAGGTGGGCTGATTGCGATCGCCGCGACGAGTCTGCTCGGGACTAGTGTGGTCGGCCATGCCACCTGGCTGGTTTTGCTAGCAGGGCTGGGCACGCTTCAGTTTTTGCGAGTGATAGAAGGGTTGGACTTGGTGGTAATTGCAGGGGTGACGCTAGCGATAGTGGCGTTCTTTCGACCGCTGCATCAGGTTTTGGCAGAGATTTGGGGCGTAACGGGTCTAGAGTATCTTTTGGTGATTGTGCTGATGACTGGCGGTGCGATGGTGGCGATCGC
>CAWHWK010000010.1:0-335000 GCA_963833005.1 uncultured cyanobacterium
GTGGCTGCCCAGATTCAGGGGGCTGACAGTCAGTCTCTATCTTTAATTGAGGCCGTTCACCGTGAAGATGGTGCTAGATTTTATCGTCCTAAGGGCGTATCACAGCCCACAAACTTAGACGATATTTTACCTAGCTTGAGCAAAAGCTTTGCCAGTGAGCTTTCTAGCCGCTTGCTTAAATGGCTGCCCGAGCGCACAAGCGATGTCATTGTGACTGGCGGCGGCGGCGAATTTTTTTGGAGCGAACTGAAGCCATTGATGAAAGAAGCTAAGCTCAAAAGCCATTTGGCAAAGCCTTCTCGTGTTGCTAATGTGCTGGGCCAATATATTTATGGCGAGGCTCAATTAGCCCTATCTCTCCATTCATAGGGGTTGTTGGTAATGGCTAGCTCGTCTAAATCCAGCCGCAAAACCGTTGCTTTTGACAACAGCAGTCAAGATCAAGCCCTGATTGAAGCTGTCGAAACTGAACTGGCAGATGGTGACTACCGCAGCTTTGGCGAGCTGTGTAAAGCTGCGCTGCATCAGTTTTTGGTTAACCGCGAGCCGACCCAGTCAGTCATTTTGTTTATGGAGTTAGGGAAGCAAATTGCAGCTTTGCAAAGTAGAAGCGACCAGCTTGAAGCAGAAAATTTGGCTTCTACTGTGCGGATTGAGAAACTAGAAGAACAGATAGCAACCATCAATAAAGATCTGCGGCCTTCATCTGAGGAAACTCTAGAGAATGAGCGTGAGCTATCCAATCAGCCGCTAGATTCTGCCCAGCAGCCAGAGATAGATCCCTTGCTAGCAAGGTTGACACCGCTGTTGGAAAGCTTTTAGAAAGCCTGTTAGGAAGTTATTAGAAAACCTATTAGGAAGCTTTGACGGGGTTCAAAACGCATAGCTCTACTTCAGCCAGGGCGCTGAAATATTGTCCAACTGTTCACGCTCTGATTCGCTGATACACCAGCCCAAAGCGCCCGCATTTTGTTCAGCTTGCTTGGCATTCTTTGCTCCTGGAATGGGTACTACCCCGTCTTTACTTATTAACCAGTTCAGCGCCACCTGCACCTGAGTTTTGTCATAAGCTTCGCCAATCGACTGTAGCGCTGCCAGAACTGGTTCAATTTTCTGTAAGCCTTTTTTACTAAATTTGGGATCTAGTCGGCGAGCACCTGCTGGCTTTAGGTCACTGCCAACAGTGTATTTGCCGGTGAGCAAGCCTTGGGATAGCGGGCTGTAGGCCAAGATTGTTACTTCTAAATTTTGGGCTGCTTCCATCACTGCCGTTAGTTTCTATGTTGCGATGGAGTAGCGAATATTGAACTTGATTACCGCTAGCGGAATGCCTCTGGCCGCCAGATAGCTGTGAGCTTCACGCATTTGCTTAGCCGAGTAGTTGCTGACGCCAACGTCTGGATACGCCCCTGATCGACTTCATCAGCGAGCGCATTCATCAAGGTTTCTTGCCCTAAGAAAAAGTCGAAGGGCCAATGCACTTGATATAGCGTGACAGCAGGTAGCTTTAGCCGCTTGAGGCTAGCGGTTAGCGCATCGGCGACAGACTGCGCAGAAAATCGCCAGGGGACAGGCATATATTTGGTGGCGACGATGGCCGTCTGGTCGCTTTGCTGCATAAACTGACCAATCAGCTCTTCCGACTTACCCAAACCGTACACTTCTGCGGTGTCAAAAAAGTTTACTCCTGTGGATAGGGAAGTGTTGAAAGCGGCTTTGACATCGTCTGCGCCGTAGGCTCCACCATATTGCCAAAAGAGGGAGTCACCCCAGGACCAAGTACCAATTCCAAGTGCTGGAACTTCAGGCCCGTTAGGACCGAGGGTAACTGTTTGAAAGGAAGAGGGAATGGCCATGAAAGGTGCGGTAAGAAAAGGTGCGGTAAGAGTTTGGCTTTTTTGCTTCTTTAAAGTAGCGGGTTGGCTGGGTTTCGTCATCTGGCGAGTGAGAGGTTCTGGTAGGGGGCTAGCGATCGCCCTGTTCGGCAATTAAAAAGTCTACAAACTGACGAGCGCTGCGGCCAGATCGGCCATTGTGACGGGTGGCCCACTGGCGAGCACGCCATTCTAGGTTTTCGGGCTCTAGACTGAGGCTAGCTTGGGCGGCTAGCTGGCGAACGATGGTGAGGTAGGTGGGCTGGTCGGCGGGAGTGAAGGTGAGGGTAAGGCCAAAGCGATCGCTAAACGAAAGCTTTTCCTGCACCGTATCCCAAGCTTGAATTTCGTCGGCATCTTTGGGGCTAGGCCGCTCGTCAAAGAATTCGCGAATGAGATGGCGGCGGTTTGACGTTGCGTATATGACCACGTTTTGAGGTCTAGCGGTCATACCGCCTTCGAGAACAACCTTGAGCGCTTTAAAATTTTCGTCATCGTCTTCAAAGGAAAGGTCATCGACAAAAATGATGAACTTCTGAGGAACGCGGCTGAGCGGACCGATAATTTGAGGGAGGTTCTGTAAATGGGCTTTGGGAACTTCGATTAGGCGTAGACCCTGGGCGTGATATTCGTTTAGCAGTGCTTTGACCAGGGAAGATTTGCCTGCGCCTCGGCTGCCGTAAAGCAAGACGTTTTGGGCGGTGTAGCCCCGTAGCAAGAATTCGGTATTTTGAATGAGCTGCTGTTTGGGATGATCGTAGGCGATGAGCTGGCTGAGTCGGATGGGGTCGGGGTTACTAATACCCTCAAGCTGACTGGCGGGCGTAGCGGCGGGTGAGTGCCAACGGAAGGCAGTGAACTGGCTGAAGATTCCAACGCCGTGGGTGCGGTAGTAGTTGGCAAGTTCAAAGGTGGCGTTTGTCCAGTTTGGGGTTTGAAGAAAGGAAAGGGGGGTAGGGGAAGACGGAGAAAGCGCAAAAGCAGCGGATGGGACAGCGCGATCGCACACCTGGGTGACCCACTGGCTCAGCAGATCGGCAGATAGCTGATAGAAGCTGTGAAGAATAGCAAGATCGTATTTTGCTGCGGCTAGAAGGCTTGGTGAAATATGTTTGGCTATCTGGGCGCCTGCTATCTGGGCGCCTGCTATCTGGGCTCTGGGATCTTGCTGTCTTGATATCTGTAAAAGAGCGTTGCGGCAGAGCTTGAGCCTGCTGGGCAAAGGCGTTGTCTGATTCAACGATTTGGGCGATTAGATGCTGCTGCCAGCTTTGTTGCTGGGTAGCCAATGCAGAAAACCACTGTCCGTAAGCAAGTAGGCAAGCGGTTTGATCTTCTGTGGAGATGGCGTCTAGCAGCGATAGGAGGGCTGTGCTGATACCGCTAGTAAAGACAGATTGGTACAGTAGTAGGGCGGCGGCTTGCTGACGGTAGTTTTTAGCTGTCGCGATCGCACTTTCATCCAAACCCATAGCCCATCCTTGAGTGGTGCTGTGTATTCTTTATCCTACTCGCAGCGATGCGTCTTTGGCAGAGCCTTGCTGCTACCTAATTCAAACACGCTTAATGAAGCTAAGACCCTATCAGCCCAGTGATTTTGAAGCTATCATCCAGCTTTGGTGGGACTCTTGGCACTCATCTTCTGGCTATGCTCATCATCGCCCCATTGCCGACTGGAAAGAGCGATGGCGCGATTTAGAAAAAACTCACGAAATTGTTGTCATGTCAGGCTCGGATGTTGATCTGATTGCTGCTTTTGCCGCGCTCAACCAGCAAACCTGCGCGCTCTCACAGCTCTTCGTCTCGCCAGGCTGGAAACGCCAAGGTATAGGAACGCAGATTCTACAGTGGGCAGCGCAAAGCTGTCCCGCCGGGTTTTCTCTCAAAACCGCAGCAGACAATCGCGAGGCGATAGCTTTCTACCGGAATGCTGGCCTGATAGTGACCGGACACAGTATCAACGACTTTAATGGAAAGCAAGAAGTGAGATTCTTGAGCACTAGCACTCTCGCCGTATAATCCTTTTGTGTGAGCCTACCGGCCATCAGTTGATACCCCAAAGCTTAGCCTCGACTTAGCAAAAGACCATGCCTTTTCTACTTGCCCCTATCGTTACGCTGATCTACGGCATCTTAGCTATTGTTGGTGGCGCTATTGGCTACAAGCAGGCAGGTAGTCAGGTCTCGCTTATTTCGGGTGCCATCAGCGGCTTGCTGCTGTTGATTGGTGCGTATCTGCTATTTGGTGGCAGTTCGGCAGGTGCGCTACTTGCTGGCATCGTTAGCCTAGTCCTCGTCATTGTTTTTAGCATTCGTCTGGCAAAGACTCGCAAATTTATGCCTGCTGGTCTGATGATTATTTTGGGCGTTGTTAACCTGATTTCACTATGGACTTTGCTCAGCACGGTCTAAGTCTGAATGCATAGACCTGAATGCATAGGCTGGTAAAAAATAGACGCTAGAAATAGCCCTCTGGGCGGTGGGCAGACCTTTCTGGATTTCGACACTTTGTAAGGTGGACCCCTCTTATCACCGCTACAGACTATGTCGGATCTCACTATGTCGGATCTCAACGCTTTGATTACCCCTGCTTCTGCTCAAGATCTGTCTAGCCATTCGCAAACGCTCTCTGAGAACTTTAATCAGTCGGATCAGTCGAATCAGTCGAATCAGCTGAAGCTTTGGCTGCCAAAGCAAGTTTTGTTTACTCCCGCAGCGCTAGAAGAAAGCTGGGGTCAGCAAATTTATCAGCGTGTGAGCAATTTGGGTCTACCTATTACAAAGCTGAAAAGCAACCGGGTAACCGGGCTGCGAGGGGAGAGCGAGCGAGAGACGTACGCAAAAGCGAAGCAGACAATGGCCGTAGTAAACGCACCGCCAAGTGCCTTGAAGCTACAGCCAATTCCACCGTCTGCGGACTGGCAGTTTCACTTGGCAGAGGGCTGTCCGGCGCACTGCCAGTATTGCTATTTGGCTAGTAGTCTGTCAGGCCCGCCTGTGATTCGAGCATTTGGAAACTTGCCCAAGATTTTAGAGGCCACTGATAGCTATACAAAGGAAGATGACCTGACTAGTTTCGAGGTGAGTTGCTATACCGATCCATTGAGCCTAGAGCATCTGACAGGTAGCTTGAGTGAATGCATTCGTTACTTTGGCACGCAGCCCAACAAACGGCTGCGCTGGGTGTCTAAGTTCAACAATATAGCGCCGCTGTTGCCGCTTGAGCACAATGGACATACACGCTGCCGGGTAAGCATTAACGCCGATCCGGTATCGAAAGGATTTGAAGGGGGAACGGCCTCGGTGAGCGATCGCATTCAAGCCCTCAGAACATTAGCTCTACCAAAAGCGCAAGGTGGCGGTGGCTATCCTGTCGGTTTTGTAATTGCACCAATTATGGCTTTTGAAGATTGGAGACGTAGTTACGAACAACTTTTTGAAGAGATTGAGGTTGCTCTAAACTTCCCTTGTGATCTGACCTTTGAGCTGATCACTCATCGGTTTACTGCTAAATCTAAGGATGTGTTAAATAGCTGGTATCCCAACAGTAATCTAGATATGCAGATGGGCGATCGCACCACTAAGCGCAACAAGTTTGGTGGCATCAAATATGTTTACAACAAAGAAACGACACAGGCACTTCATGACTTTTTTGCGCGTCAGATTGAGCAGCGTTTCCCACAGGCAACTCTGTTGTACTGGACTTAGAACATTGAAGAAACGAACGAATTATTGAAAAAAAATCGTTTTTTACGTAATCTTGCAGACTGGTTGTGAATAACTCTATAGAAAAACAAGATACGGATGCCTATTTCTACTGAGGTTGATAGCCTATAGACATAGGCAGCTCCTCTGGTGTCTCTGCGGAGACAGTGCGCTTTGATCCGCCCCGGTACGTACCCTCGTACATTCATTGCGTTTGAGCCTGTCTAGTCGCGGATTGCGCATGACTCTGGATTAAGGATTGTCCGATAAATCTGTTTTCAAATCAGACCTCTCTAACCGGCATTACACCATGACATCTACCTTAGTCAAAGACTTTGAGAGCAAAGATCCTTGCCCTCGCTGTAACGAGAAAAAACTTTTCACCAATGACACTCATAAAGACGCCCAAATCGTTCGCTATCACTGCTTATGCTGCAACCATGAGTTTTCTGAAGTAGCCGAGCTAAAAGAGTTGAAAAAGCGAAGAAACAAGACCAACAATCAAGATGAGCCGTCTGGTTTGTTGGCAGCTGTCTTCATCGCCGTCATGATGGTTGTTATCTTTGCTATTACACAGACTGATCAAAAAAACCAAGCGGAAGAGTCACTTCAGCCTGAGGGACAGACCAGCGGACAAAGTGATTTTCTCAGCCGCTAGGCACTAGTCTTTAGGCACTAGTCTTTAGGGCTTTTTTATTCCGTCGCTGGCTCATCTACAGCGGGTTCGTCTGTCGCCGGTTCTTCTGCTGTAGGTTCTTCTGCCGCCGATTCTTCTGCCGCCGATCCACCTTCTGTGGTCTGGGGCATGCTTGTTTGGTCAGCAACTAGCCACTCTTCAGTGGGCCGGTTGACGGCGTTGAGCATCCCGCCTGGTACAGCATATATATCGGTTGCTAGCGCGGGTGTCTCTTCGTCGGGGTCGGTATCGGGCTGGACGGTTAATGCCTGCACGTAGCGCCTGTCTCCTGCAAAATCGAGACTGCCTACATGGAGGAGATAGTCTTTGCCATTGGCGGTAAATGATACGGAATAGTCCGGCTCAGCGAGACCAAACTCTCCTAGAATCGTGCTTGTGCCTTCCTCAGGATTAGCCTCTTCAGTCTCAGCCGTCTTCTTTGCCTCGACGGGAACCGGGCGGGCAGTAGCGCTGGTGAGCTGACTGAGCAGAAATGCGATCGCTCCACTCTCTGCGATCGCCTCCTCGGGCGAAGTCATTTTCCAGGTGCCATCGTCATTTTTGAGAAAAGACAGCTCTTCTATTTGAGAACTGTCTGGAGTCGTATCGGCTCTGCGAATCACCGTAAACGCTTCAATGTCCTCTTCTTCAATCGGGAATAGTTTTTCACTCGATTCGGCATCCGCACCCTCCGCAATATCAGTTGGGTTAGAGCCAGATCTATTTTCAAAAAGCAGTACGCCACCAGTAAGTGCGATCGCGCTCACTAACAGTAATAATGTTCCACGGCTCAGCATGTTTATATCCTTAGCGCCCCTGCGCCCATTTTTTCTAGCGCCGTCTTTTCTAGCGCTGTCTTTCCTAGCGCCGTCTCGCCCACAGTGTCCCCGCACCGACTAGTCCTAGCAGTGGAAAAATCACCAGCGCCAGCAGCATCAATAAAATCTGCTGCTGTACCGTCATGTTTAGCCGTCGGTTGGTCGCCTCCTTGGGGCGAATCGACAGCGTTGGGCTATCAATTTGGCTCAGCCAGCTCACTGAATTCAAGAACACATCGCCATTGAGCTGCTGGTCAAACAAACCATCCGTGGCAAAACTAGAGTTGCCAATTACGACCATACGGCTGTCTTTTGGGCCGTCAGCCTCGTCTGAGCTGCCATCGGCTTCAGCCGCGTCCAAAATCTCAGCGTCTAAGTCATCTAGCTCATCGGTTTCAGCCGCTTGCTCAGCCGACTCGGCGGCAGTAGGGTCGACAGCAGCAGGCTCAGTGGCCTCAAGATCAGCAGCAGTCGGTTCAGCCGTATCAGCCGGGGTCTCTTCTCCGGATACATCGCCAGCCGCCAATACCGCCGGACGTGACAGCGCCACACCTAAAGCAAATGGTCCTTCAGGCCCCTTGCTCGTATCGACGGCTATCTCATCTCCTTCAGAAATCGTCTGCGCATGGCTATTCTGATTCGTAAACAGCAGCGGCGTCTCCTCTATATTTGGCACCTCTCGGATTTGCAGTGGCCGTGATATAGGAAAAAATGAACGACCTTGATTGAAAGCTTCTGTAATCGGATGATCGCCATAGTCTGTTACCAGCGGAGCCGCCGGACCTAGTCCTACTAGCTGCCCGCCGCCAGAGGTGTCAATTACAATCGTCTTTTCGGGCACCACGCCCCACTGGCTCATTAGCACCTCTAGCCCGGTCTCTACCTGCGGATCAATCAGCACAAACAGGCTGCCACCCGCTTCTAGATAGGTTCGAATAGCCGTCACTTCCGCGTCAAATAGCTTTTCTTGTGCCCCGGCGATAATCACCACATTCGCATCATCTGGGACAGTCCCTGTCTCCGCTAGGTTTAACGGTAAGACGGTAAAGTTCTCTCCTTCTAATCGGGTTGCCGCTTCAAAAAATCCAGCCTGCGAGCCATCAATGGCATATTCGCTGTGACCTTGTAGAAAGTAAACAACCGCGATGTCCGTCTGGCTAAGCTGCGCCAATTTGTTCGTTAGCTGCCGTTCACTCAGCGGCTCTTCTGGGCTAGTGCGCTGTACTAGCAGCGTTCGTTCGCCTGACTCTGTATCGGGCGCTGCCGTTTGCAAGAAAACCTCACCGCCCGTTTCTACCCCAATTTCTTGTGCTAGCTGGGGCTGGGCAAACGGATCGATATATTCGTAGGTTAGATCGCGGTTGAAGCGGCGATAGTTTTCTAGCAGCTGCTGGTCGGTCGGGTTGGGGGCAGGGCTAAAGATTAAGACCTTGGCAGGCTGTGCCAGGTTTTGGACGACTTCTTGGGAGGCGGGTGAGAGGGTGAGTAGCTGCCCTTCAGTGAGATCGGTGCGGCTGTCGTAGCGGGCCCCTAGAAAGTTAACGAGGCCCAAGATCAGCAGTACCGAGAAAACGGAGACTGCCGCGTTGGTGCCTGCTTGGGTAGAGCGCTGCTGCCAAAACCGGGTGGTAAACACGCTGAACTCGCCCGCCGCGATACTGGCGACCAGCAGCATGAGTCCAATCACTAGCAAGGCTACCGCAACCAGCGTCCAGCCGTTGAGCAAGCCCACCACTAGGCCAGCTGTCACCAGCGTCAGCCCCGGCCACAGCAGGTATTTTATGAGGGGTTGTATCGTTTTCATGTTTGACTAACTCTGCTTAAGACCGCTGAAAGCGCAGCGTATCGACTGATTGCGCCGTTAGGAACAATCCCAAAACAATGTAGCTGAGAAATAAAATTAGGCCGCTGCTGTCGAATACGCCCAGCGTAAAGTCAGTGTAGTGCGCTAGCAAGGAGAGATGTCTGAGCGCGGGGCCGATAGGATCGGGAAGCGCGGTTGCGATCGCATCAATCACCCAAAGCACCAGCACCACACCAAACGTCATCACGGCGGCCAGTACCGTACTATCTGACAGAGACGAGATAAACATGCCTAGCGCTAGGACACTGGCCGCTAGCAGCAGCAGCCCGAAATGGCCTAGCAGCAAAATTGCCGCCGGAAAAGTCGGCTCACTCGACCAAAATGCCACTAGCTGAATGATTAGCAGCGGCAGCAGCATCGCGCTGTAAAACGTCACCACGCCCAGCAGCTTACCAAGCGCCACCACCCAGTTTGTTAGTGGCGAAGTTGCCAGCAGCTCCAGGGTGCCTCGCTTACGCTCTTCGGCGTACAGCCCCATCGAGAGCATTGGCAAGATAAACATCGAGAGCGAGCCCAATAGATTTAGATATATCTTCAAGAATTCGTACGGGACGTCAATTGCCTGAGGGCTAGCTCCTAGCTGATCGGCAGCGCCGACCTGAGCGATCAGCCCCTGTGGTGAGAGTAAAATAGTGACTAAAAACAAGCCGCCAATGAGCCAAAATACCACCGCGATAACGTAGGCAAAGGGTGAGATGAAATAGCTCTGTAGCTCTCGTCGATAGATGGCCAGTAAGTTACTAAAAAATGTTTTCATGCGTTTTCCTCATGCGCTTCCTCGCGATCAGCAGTCGCCTCTGTCGAAGCTTCAGGATCTGAAGTTTCAGGATTCGAGGTTTCAGGATCTAACGTTTCAGGATTTGAGGTTTCAGGATTTGCCGCTAACGTCGTGTCACTAGCGCTGTCTTCCATTGTTAGATCGATAAAGACGTCTTCTAGGCTGGCTCGGTTGCGGCTTAGCTCAAATAGCTCTAGACCCTGGCCAACGACTTGAGACGCGATCGCACTGCCCAGATCCTCCACCCCAGTCGTCACCTGAAAGCGCGAGTGCCCTGCGGCCAAACCGTCTGCCGCCAAGACCTCTGCTGCTGTCACCCCCGGCAGCGTTCTCAGCACGGATAGGCATCGATCAATCTCACCGCGCAGCTCTAGCCGGTAGCCATCTTTACCCGTCAGCCGCCCGACTAGGTGCTCTGGGCTATCGGTTGCGACAATTTTGCCCTGCTTGATGATGGTAATGCGATCGCACGTCGCACTCACCTCTGGCAAAATATGCGTCGATAAGATAATCGTATGCTCACCCGCCAAGCTCTTAATCAGGTTACGCACCTCAATAATCTGCCGGGGATCAAGCCCTACTGTTGGCTCATCTAAAACAATCACTGGCGGATTATGCACAATTGCCTGGGCAATGCCCACCCGCTGCCGAAACCCCTTAGAGAGCTTGCGAATAATCGTCGTCCGCTTCTGGTTCAAATTGCAGCGATTGATGGCCGAGCTTACCCGGTCAGCCAAGTCCCCCGCCGACACGCCCTTGATCCGAGCGACAAACTGCAAAAAGCCCTCTACCGTCATTTCTGGATACAGCGGCGGCGTTTCTGGTAAATAGCCAATACTCTGACGGACTGCCATCGACTCGGTATGGACATCCTTGCCTGCGACCCTAGCAGTTCCCTGCGTCGCGGGCAGGTACCCCGTCAAAATCCGCATTGTCGTGGTTTTGCCCGCTCCGTTAGGCCCCAAAAAGCCCAAAATCTCCCCCGGCTCTACCGTGAACGTGACATCCTCAATTGCCACCGTAGACCCATAGGACTTACTCAACTGGTCAACTTCAATCATGATGCTCTGCGGTTGGCCTACACTAGATAACGGCAAAAGGAAACAGCAAAAGTCGTCATAGGCACGAAATTGTATCACCTACGGGGATAATGCAAACTTCAAACCTTATGTCTTAAACATCATCTCCTATGGCTAAGACTGCTAAGAAAAAATTTCCCCACTTAGTCGGCTCAAAATGGACCGCCCAGCAAAAAACAATGGGCTGGCGGCATTTTCACGTCGTTAACCGTAAAAACCAAGACCCGTGGGTTTTTGCTGAGCTAGTGGCTGCTTGCGATCCAACTGTCCGATTTTGGCTGAATGCCAAAGTGCTCAAAAACCGTTTGCTATGGGCTGCTGGCTGGCAAACCTTAAACGAAATTGAGGAAATCGCCGCTGACTATGAACCGGCTCTAGAAGGTCTATTAGAATAATCTATCAGCTAGCCCACCGTGTTTAAGTACTGTGACGCTCAAGTCTTGTGATGCTCAAGTATCGCGACGCTCAAACCTTGTGTTCAAACAAAAGCGTCTCAGCATAACGCATCCGAAAATACCTCTAAACACGTTTTTAGGAAGCTATCGTCTCTAGGAAATAGTACTAAGATATAGATAACAAAGTTTTGTAGATAAGGTTTTGTGGCAGTGAGCCTTATCACCGCTTTTTCTTCCTTATTGGATATTGGACGACGATTATGGCTTTCCCACCTACCCCACCCGAGGATGCCGAATTACTCAAATCAGTCCTGTCTCCTTTACTAAAAGACTTTCAGCACTGGTTTGGTCGCACTGCCAATAGATTAGAGGCACAAAAGATCACCTTCTTGAGTCCTGCTGAGCAGGCAACGTTGCTATCGCGTATCTACACCGCCCAAAAGCAGGTGAGCGCTTCTCAGGCGATCGCTTCGGTGACTGAGGGCCAAGCCAGCATTGATATGCCTGTCGTGATGGGCTGGCATCAGCTAGCTCAAGAATGCTGGGGCATTGCCTTGCGCCAGCGGAGAGAAAGCCCTTTAGAAAAAGACCCGACAGAAGAAAAAGGCCTTACCGATAAAGGCTTCTTTGAAGAAAAGTTTACAGAGACCTCAGCCGAAAGCAGCGACAATCAGATCTAAAAAAATTCAACCTTTCATCTAACCTGCCTGTCACCTAATTCTTGCCCGTTACACCCTTAAGAGCCATGCTCCACCTGATCTACCTTCTTGCTTTTACAGTTTTAGCCGTCATCGCTGTTTCTAACATGATTCGCAATCTTGTTAGGCTGGGAACCCAGGTGCAGCAGCCACCTCGCCCAGCTAGCGCTTCACGCCCGGTTCCCCATCCCGAACTGCTCAGCGACACGGGCGAGGTGATCAATGAACCTTTGTTAGTGATGCGCTCTGTTTCTATCCAAGATGCTAGAGAGCAGCTCAATGCAATTTATGAAGCCTCTTCAGGAAATGAAGATACGGCTTCGGAAGATGGTTGAAGCCCAAAGCTAGAGAATTTATGAAAGAATTGGCCAGTGAAGCTGTTGAACTGGCACCGCTAGACTAAGTAATATGAATTCTGTAACCGCTTCTCAACAGCAGCTAGCCGTGCAGCTTTTGAAAACGAGCAAGTCTTCTCCTCGCAAAATCATCACTTTGATTCATAAGGAAACGACAGTTCCTGGAATGGTGGGGCATAAGCTGGTAGAGATGGGCTACGAGCTAGATATTTGTGCGCCCATTTTTGGTGAGACCCTGCCGCAGTGCTTGGATGACTATGCGGCAGTGCTAGTTTTTGGCGGGCCGATGAGTGTAAACGATGACGAACCCTATCTGTACAAAGAAATAGATTGGATTCGTCAGGTGCTAGAGGCAGGGCTGCCGTATTTAGGAATTTGTCTGGGCGCACAGCTATTGGCCAAGGTGCTAGGGGCCGAAGTAAAAAAGCATAACGGGGCGCTAGAAGAAATTGGCTACTATCCTATTTACGCTACGGAGCCTGCCTCAGCGTGCCTGTCTGACGCGGGCAAAGCTCTTTTCCCAGACGTTTTAAATGCCTATCAGTGGCACCAAGAAGGCTTTGATTTGCCAGCAGGCGCGGTGCTATTGGCCTGGGGAAAGGATTTTCCTAATCAGGCGTTTCGATGGGGCGATCGCGCCTATGGCCTACAGTTTCACCCAGAAATGACGGCTGATATGGTCGATTTTTGGACAGAGCAGGGTGCTCACTTACTCGATGTGCCTAACGCGCAGTCTCGGTGCGAGCAAATCTCTGCCCATCAGCGCTACAGCGAACCTGTCGAGCGGTGGCTAGAAACGTTTTTGCGCTGTTGGCTTGCGCCCGTGCAGGCCAAAGACGCCCAATCTCAAGCCTGCCCTTAAGCCTGACTAAGCCGGTGAGTTAGCCGCCCTAACGCAGTAGAATTTACGCAATCCGTATATAAACGCACATAAACAGAGGTGGCGCATGAGTCCAATCAAAAGAGTTTGGAACCGCTTGACGAATCGCTTGACTGGGCACTTGAGTGGAAAGACGCTTTGGAGCATTTTGTTTGCGATCGCGCTTTCTATCACTTTCTTATTTCAAGCCTGTGGCACTAGCGCCCCTGACACCGCCAGTTCCAATGCTGATGCTCCTGCGCTCAGCCAGAGTGACGGCCAGCAGAGCGATGGCAATATAAACACCCTAGCGCAAGAGCACAGTGGCGATAAACCCACTGCTACCCCAGCGGCGATGGCAGAGCCTACCGTACCTGTTACTGGCGAAAGCGTCACCTATGCCACCGTCGAAGGTCAGCCTATTACTGGCTATCTGGCTCAGCCTACTGACAAAGTTGGTGAAGCGCTACCCGCTCTGATTACTATTCACGAGTGGTGGGGACTCAATGAAAACATTGAAGCGATGACCCGACGGCTAGCGGGCGAAGGCTATACCGTGCTTGCGATTGACCTTTATGGCGGCCAGTTCGCTACCGATCCGACCGAAGCTAGCGAACTGGTGCGCAGCGTCATGGATAACCCTGGCCCGGCCCAAGATAACCTTTTTCAAGCGGCTGAGTTTCTAAAAAGCGAATACAACGCGCCTGCGCTGGGTTCTATCGGCTGGTGTTTTGGCGGCAACTGGTCTTTGCGGACGGGTCTTTTGCTGTCTTCTGATTTGGATGCGATCGCTATTTACTACGGACAGCTCATCCTTGCCCCCGAAGCTTTAGACGCGCTAGACATGCCTGTTATCGGCTTTTTTGGAGAAGACGATAGCTCTATTGCTGTAGAGGATGTCAACAACTTTGAGTCGACGCTAACCGATCTGGGCAAGACGGTTGATATCAACCTTTATCCTGGCGTAGGCCATGCGTTTGCCAATCCTTCTGGGCAAAACTACAACGCCGCTGCCGCCGAAGATGCCTGGACTAAGACAGTTGCGTTTTTCAATACCTACTTGCAATAGCTGATCTTGCCGACTGCCGTTGATCTGTATTGATAGTTGCTGACAGCCGCCGACACCCACCGACAGCCGCTAGTCTTTTCGCTGACCTAGCCACCACATAAAAGAATCGGCGTCATTTTGCATGGCTACTAGCTCTGCCTGGTTTTGCTGGGCCAGCTTGTAATACCACTGGCAGTAGTCTTCAAACGCCTGCCGGTGGTCTACTTCCCTTTGAAAGTCGATAGCGGCCTGATGCGCTGCCAATAGGTCTGAAACCGGTCGAACCTCTGCCGACTCTGGCAACAGATACTCAAACATCGGTCCTTCGAATGCTTTTGTCACGAAATCACCCAGAACCCACTTCTATAGCGCGGATTTATTGCTCACTTTATCCTAGCGGTTATACCCAGCCGCGCAGTCGATAGATCACGAAACCCACATATTCTTTCAGGGCCTGAGTGAAGTGGGCGGTGGATTTGGCCTCTGGCAGCAGCGCTAAAATGCGGCCTTCTAGGGTATTAATCTGCGTCTCTGTCGGCACTAAATAGTCTGTCGGCGCAGGAATGACGCTGATGCCTAGCTTGCTAAAGATGGCAACCGAGCGAGGCATATGAATAGCAGAGGTCACCAGCAGAACGGATTCGACGGACTGCTGATCGAGTATGGGCTTTAGGTTGACTGCGTTCTGCTGCGTATTCAAAGAGGTGCCCTCTAGCAAGATGGCTGATTCAGGAACGCCCATCGCTAGGGCAAATTCTTTCATGTCGTCGGCTTCAGAAGCGCCGCTGCCGCCTCTCCAGGTGATACGACCTCCGCTGAGAATGAGCTTGGGGGCTTTGCCTTGGTTGTAAAGGCGGGCACCGTAAAGAATGCGATCGCCTGCCTCTAAAACCTCTACCCAGGGCCGAGGGGCCATTTGTGGGGCCGTTGCGCCACCCAAGACTACGATGGCATCAGCCGTTGGCACAGGATCGGGCGGAAAATATTGCCATTCGAGCGTGCTGACCAGCTTATCGCTAACGAGCGGATTGCTGGTAAAAAACAGGATGAACAGGGAAAGTGCGATCGCCCAGGTCGCCCGTTTAGGATGCTTCCAAATCCACACCAGCCCCAGCGCCATCAATAAGCAGCTAAGCCCTACTGGATATACGAACAGGGGCAGCAGCTTAGAAAGAAAAAACATCGCAAAGCGCCGTCAAAAATCACCGTAAAAATCACCGTTGAACGTAGCAAAGAACGTAGCAAACCCTACTGATCTAGCCGTCTAGCCCGCGCCTTTTTCTTTCGCTCAATGTAGCGCCGCTGTGATTTATTCGTTTTTAAAAAGGGCAGCTCAAACCAAGGATTAACGTCCGATCCATCCGGGTCGGGGCGTCTAAGATGGTCAGTTGGCGGTAAGTCTGTTGGACCGTGCGGCGCACCGCCCTTGATTTGCCACCAGGCAGTGACCAAACCACCCGCTAGCCCGCCAAGTGCCCCAAACAAAATGCTAAAGGGCACGTCATAGCCCAGCAGAATAAACAGAAGTAGAAAGACCAGCCAGGTTCTAACGGCTGCTGGAATGAGTAAATCGGCCACGGTGATAATGTCCGCACTGTAATGGGTTTGCTAATGGGTTTGCTTTTGGGCCTGCTTGGCAAGATGCTAAATGCGTAGTGTCTGAATGCCCTCAATACTCCTGAATATATCGCATTCAATATCTCTGAATAGTTCTGAATACATTGTCTGAATACATTGTCTGAATACATTGTCTGAATACACAGAGTAAAACGCATGACAAATAGAGACCTGCCGAGTTTCATATATCAAACACACCAGCTAGCTGCCGCTGAATCGCTTCCTGCGGCTGCGTTGTATCGATTGTCATTACCAAATCGCCTGGTGCAAACGGCTCCATAGACTGTTTTGCCAAAATGGCAGCAGTCGCGTCGGCAATATCGCCGCTGCGCTGTTCTACTCGCGCTTTGAGCACGCCTGCAGGGGCGGTACAGTGCAAGAATATGAGCGGAAGGCGCTGTGACTGGGCAGCGTCTAGGGCCGTTTGGCGCTTGGCCTGTCGGTCAAACTTCGCATCTAGAATAATGCGATCGCCCCTGCTTGCCAACTGCACCCCTAGCTCAATCAGCCGCGTATAGGTTTTATCCGTCATCGCTGAGGTGTAAATTTCATCTGTGCCTTTCTCGTGCAGCGCTACGCCCGCCAAATGTTTTCTCACCGCATCCGAGCGCAGCCGAATCGCCTTTGCCTGCATCGCCAACTGCTGAGCCGTCGTACTCTTACCCGACCCCGACAGCCCGCACATCACCACTACAGCGCCTTTTTTTTTTGCACATAAGACCAGGCCAGTCGATAATACTTAGCCGCCTTTTCACTCGCCGCCTGCTTATCCGCCTCAGAAACCGACGCCTCGCCCAGCATAAAAGAAGTCACCTTAGCTCGCACATAAGCCTGACGGCTCACGTATAGCGGTAAAATTTCTAGCCCCTCGTAGTCGCCCGTTTCCTCTGCGTACTGATTCAAAAAGACCTTGCTTAGGTCATCGCGTCCAGCAACTTCTAAATCCATCACGATGTAGGCAATGTCAAACATCGTATCGACGAAGCGAAAAGGCTCATTGAACTCAATGCAGTCAAAGAGCAGAATTTTACCTTCCCACTCGCAGATATTCCCTAAGTGCAAATCGCCGTGGCAGGCGCGAATGCGATCATTGTCTAGGCGCTTTTGAAAAAGAGCCTGCTCAGTGGCAAAAAAGTTATCGGTGTAGGCTTTGGTTTCATCGAACTGCTTTTGCGTTTGAGGTTTGTCAACGCCTCCGTCTCCGGTAAAGACGACAGTTTGATCGTAGTTTTCGTCGATGGACTGGCGAATGGCGGCAATGGTGCCATAGGTGCGAACGTGTTTGTTGGTGGCGGTATTTTGATGGAAGCGGGCGATAGTGGTGGCTAGCGATCGCACTTTCGCTTCATCTAGCAGCCCCTGCTCAAACTGCTCACTTAGCAGCGCCGACTGGGGAAACTGCCGCATTTTCACCGCGTACTCTATCGGCTCACCGTTGCCCTTTAGCGTAATTGTTTCGTCATCCTGTGTAATCGGCACCACGCTCAAATACAAAGTCCCTGCACCCGTTTGGTTCAGCCGAATTTCCTCTTCGCAAAAGTGCTTGCGTTTATCCAGCGTAGAGTAGTCTAAAAAGCCGTAGTCCACTGCTTTTTTGAGCTTGTAAACGTAGTCTCCTGTTAACAGCACATACGATACGTGGGTCTGCATCAGACGAATCGGCGTAGCTACAGGATGCGGATAAAATTCAGGCTGAAGCATCTGTTGCACGACGGGGGGAAGCGCAGAATCGGTCATAGCAATTAAGGGCAGTTGTTGGAGGGCAGTTGTTAGAGCAGCGTCATGGGCTCAGCTATTATGCCAGCTTTATGAGTATTGAATGTATCAATGCCTTTAATACGTTCCTATCCAAAGGCAGACAAAATTGGCAAATTTCTCTTTAGTGGAAACCAAAAAAGGAGCTAAGAAAAACTCTCAACTCCTTCCTTACTATTTTCTTTCGACTGTCTTTTTCTGACCGTCTTTTTCTGACCGTCTTTTTCTGGCTGTCTCTTAATACCGAATGAGTATCAGACCGCAGCTATGGTGCGGCTTCAGTTTCAGTTTCGGCAGCTGGTGCTGGTGCTCCAGCAGTCTCAGCTTCAGCGCCGTCTTCCTCACCTTCGGCAGCAACCGTTCGAGGAGCCAATACAGAAACGACGAGCAGCTTGTCGTCCGCAGCGATGGAAGACCCTTTAGGCAGGGTGATTTCGCCAACGTGCAGCGCATCGCCAATTTTTAGCGCAGAAACATCTACATCCAAAGACTGCGGAATCGCATCGGGTGGGCACTTTAGCTGAACTTCGGTCATAACCATGTCCAGCGTACCGCCTTCTTCTTCTACGCCGACGGCTTCGCCGACGAAGTTAATTGGCATACTGACTTCAATGAAGGCTTGCGATGCAATAGAGAAGAAGCTGATGTGATGCAGTTTGTTCTTCCAGGGATGCTTTTGCACCTCACGCAAGATCACCTTGCCGCTCCAGTCGCCATCGGTGACGTTTACGGTGATGACTGATTTATTGATGGTTGCCTTACGCAAAAGGGCTTCAGCATCGTAGTTACTGAGCTTTAGCGCCATTGAGTTAGAGCCATCATGGCCATACAAGACGGCGGGCAAAGTGCCTTCGCGACGCAGTTTTTTGGGCTTGTCTTCCGATGCACGCTGGGTGCAGTCAATTGTTAAATCCATGAGCGTTCTGTGTGTTCAGTCTGTGGTGGAATTAAAAGCGATGAAATCAAAAAATAAGGCAGGTGTCAAAGGCCAGACAAGCCCGAAGATCTATGTTACCTGATTGAGGGGCGATCGCATCAGGATTTTTGGTCTGACACTGGCGGCAGATTTTCTCGTGATGGGTCAAGGTTATGGTCGGTTTGCTTTTTGGTTAATCAGCAGGGCTGTAATCCAGGCGGCTAGGATACCTACGGCCAAGCTTACGGTCAAAATTAGGGTGGCGCTCAGCAAAAGGTTAGCCACAGGCGCGGGCTGCTCGGCGGGGGCGGGTCGCCATGCCTGCACGAGGCTATCGGCTCTGTCGCCAATGCTAGAGGCGGCAAGGGAGGCAGCGCTGATGCCAACACCTGCGATCGCCACCGTTCGATTCAGCACCCGTTCATTTTGCGTCCGCTCGATATCAATAATGCCTTGCACGGTTTGAATAGAAGCACTCAAAGGCTTTCGGGCTCCCTCAAAGGCCGCAACATCGGCTCGAATTTGACTGATATATTTTTCTCTGGTAAGCGTCACAAAGTTGCTCAGAAAAGCTAAATCGGCAGATGCATCAATATCGGCCATCGTGGCAGTGCGCTTGCAGTAGCTCGTCAGGTTGGTACTGATCTCGGGTTCTTTTTCCCGCAGGTAATTGAGCTGGTTTTCATAGATGTGGGCGGTGCGCAGTGCGTCTGCCAAATGCTGCTGCAACAGCTTTAGATTAAGGCGGGGGCTTTGCACATGTCGTGAGAGCTGAGCAACCAGCGGATCGGCAGCGTCTGAGGCTTCTTTTAAGTTGCCTTTGAGTTTGCGGCTTTCTTCGTATAGCCACAGCACTTTACTACGGTTGTGAAATAGGCGAATGAGATGACGGTTGAGCTTGCTCATGGTCGCCTCTACTTCAGACTCGGCCCGGCCCGCAGGAAAAAGAAAAATTAGTACGTGGTGGTTGCTGTTTTTGCCATCTAAAAAGGTGTCTAGCTGTTGCAGTTCGTACACTACGGCACCGTCGAAGCTGCCTTTGCCTGCGTAGTTGCGCTGCCAGCTCAGCGTTTGTCCTGGCGTTTGTGCATTAGCTAGAGCGCTGTAGCAGGCTTTTGCGGTAGCTTCCGCGTCTTGATGAGGGCTGCTGAGCTGTCCCCAAATCAGCCAGCTTTCGCCCAGCTCGCCGTGCTGATGACGGATGCGATTTTCTAGGATATCGGCGGAGATAGTCTTTACGGTATGAGGGGCAGCGGCTTGCTGTGCTTTCGCTTTGTCTCCAGAGCTATCGACTTGTAAGGCATAGGTATCGCCGAGCTGTACGGGGTAGTAATAGCCATCTATGGAGTCGTCTGAAAAGACCTCATATCTTTTACCGTCTAATAGCTCTACGTAGTCAGCAAAGTAGGCGTCTGTTTCTCGAACATTGGCTGGCTTGTTACCGTTGGCGTTGGGATACAGCCGCTGCCAAAATCGCTGCTTAACGGCTTCTGCATTCTCGCGCGATCGCCCAAGACCTTCGCAAAGGTCATATAGAAAGAGATCGACGGTAAGAGCGTTGAGATCGTTCACAAATAGAATCGCTGACAAGCGTACTTGTTTAGCTGAGAAGAAGATTTAGAGATTAGAAAAGCTACGCAAAGAGGGCGTGTAAAGAGGCTCTACAAAAAGACTATGCGCTACGAGCCAGGCATTAGAAAGCGTTTGAGTGACTGAATAGGATTTTTTGATGATAGTGCTTGCTGAACAGCCTGGGAATTGGCTTCATCGATTCTGTTAGTGACAGTCTTAAGTGTCTCTCGATCTTCTTTGAACTCGTAGCGTTCTGGGGCGGACACGATGTTGCTGGGTTCGTGGGCAGGGCCCGTGTCGTCATGGTCGGGGGGCACGGATGAAAGGCCCATGCCGCGTTCAGCGGCGCTGCTAGTGAGAGCACTATAGGCATAATCAAAATCTGGCGCTAGCAGGGGCGAAGCCTCAGCTAAATCGCCTAGTTCATCGACGCGCGTATCCAATGACTCGGCAATCGACCTGATCTTTTCCCAGAGAGAATCTGGCAGGGTCTTTTGTCTCATGACTGCGTAGACAAAAGATTTGAGAACTAAAAGTTCGACGTCCTTCATGAGGTTACAGTCCGGTAAGGGTAAAGGGAGCCCAGAAGTAGGGATGGCTAAATGGCTGGTCTAGCTCAGAGCTTTCTATGTCTTTCTGTCTTTGTCTTAAGAGTCGTTTCATTGATGAAGACGTAACCAGCTCAAGGGCTTCGGAAAGCCAGTTTTTCAGGGTTTGACGGTTGGCATGGGCTAGAAAGCTTTGCGCTTGCCTGAGCGCTGCGGCGGGCGTCATGCCTTGGCCCAAATTGCGATAGAACTCAACGATTAATACCATACTGGCCTCTGATTCTACTCGCCAGAGGGTGCTGAGGACGTAGCGTGCGCCTGCGCTGAGAAAGGCGCTGACGAGGCCGACGTATTCGGCGGTAATGCTTTCGCTGCCGGTGATGGCGGTTTCGCAGGCGGCGAGGGTGACCAGATCAAACTGGCTGAGGTCTTGCTGGACAATGTCTAGCAGATTGAAGCGATCTGCGCCAGAGAGGAAGAGGCAGGACTGAGCTGGAATGCTGGTGTCGTAAACGCCGTGACCGCTAAAGTGCAGCACGCGATAGTCGCTGGCGAGGGTTGCCTGGAGCTGGGCTTTAGTGGCCTCTGCGGCTGTCAGGGTATGAGCGGTTTGCGAGGGAACAAGCTGTCGTAGGCATTCGGCTTCTAGCTCTGCAAAGGGGAGGTCGGCTAGTCCTTTGAGTCCTTTTGTGGTGATGGCTACATCGTGCTTGGGGTTTTCGACGATGAGCAGGGGTGTGAGGGGGAGTGGGTTTGTGAGAAGCCGTCGGGGCATGAAGTGGGATGTGTGGTAGGTAGCGGCAGCTGTAGTCGGCGAAGAGACCGTGTAGGGGGAAGCGGTGCAGGTCGCGGTGGGGAATGAGCAAGAGCTGGTCGATGTGGGTGCCGTTGGCTTTGGCGGTGGTGAGTTTGGCTTTGATGGCGTCGATGTTGAGCAGGTGGCTGAGCTGGTTGAGGCGACCTGGCATGGACTGCCGCCAAGGGTGATTTTCCTTGGTTGTTGCTTTGTTGAGGCGGCTGTAGCTTAGGTAGTCTTGGTTCCAATCTTTCAGCCACTGTTTCCCAGGCGAGCTGCTGCTGAAACCAGTCTGGCCGTTCGTGGTTTCGCTCGCTGTCCGATTCGCTGATAGCAGGAATTAGGTGGGGTGAGGTGTCACCGGGTAGTAGTAGAAAGGTGGTAAGGCGGCTGTGGCTGAGATGCCAGTAAAGGACGGCTTGGTGTGGATACTGTTGAAGATGGGAGAGGTCTATGGGAGGAACTTCGCCGAGCTCTAGCAGCCAGCGCAGGCAGATGCGTTTGCCGGTTTCGGCGGTGGAGAGGGCTGCGGTTAGCTTGTTTTGCTGCACCAGGCTATCGACGCTGAGCTGCTCGAAGCGGCTGGCGGCGAAGGTAAAGGTTTGTTGTTGAGCTTTTGACAGGCTGTCGTTATTGAGCTGCCTGGTTATGAGGTCGCGACCTTGACGCTGGAGTTCTTGAGCCGTTTGCGGCTCGTTGAGGGTGACGCAGAGATCGATGAGGGATTCTAGAAGCTGGAGGTAGAAGGTCGGTGATTTGCTGGCTAGTTCTGGTGCAGAGAGCGCTGTATTGAAGCTTTTTTGGGCTTTTTCCCAAAGGCTGCGGGGATGAGTGCGCAGGTTGGCTTCGCGCAAATGGGCTTTGCCGATGGCCTGATGCAGCTTGGCCCAGCCTTCTGGGTGGGTATCGCGGCGGATGGCTTTGTCTAGCGGTGCTCGGTAGCTAGCGAGTGCGCCTTCGTAGCCGCGCTGGTTGAGGGCTGGGTTGTTGTGGTGAGGATGTTTTTGTTCGTTTTGTTCCAGCCATCGAATTAGGGATTCTGAAATGGGCTGACTGGAGGAGAGCATGAACAGGGCTAGGTTAGGAGGTTGCTGGAGGAACTGTTGGAGAGCAGGTGAAGGGGGTTGGCTGAAGGACTGAATAAGAGATTCTGCGTTAGGGGGCTGCCAGTGACGACGTAGCTGTTGCTGAGAGCGGGAGAGGCTGAGCTGAACGGTGGAGACAAATTGAGAAGCTAGTCTAAATCCAATATTTTCCTTTATAGAAAATGCCGAACTGCCGCGGTTGTACCAAGCAATGGCATCGTCAGGTTTAAGCGCGATCGCCTGGTCATAGCTCTCTATCGCCTGGTCATAGCGGCCCAGGTCATCTAGCGAATTGCCGCGGTTGCACCAATTGCTTGCGTTATTGGGTCTGAGTGTCATTGCTTGGTCATAGCTCTCTATCGCCTGCTCATAGCGGCCTAGTTTGGCCAACAAAATGCCGCGATCGTGCCAGCAGATGCCACCGTCCATATCAGGCTGAAGCGCGATCGCTTGGTCAAAGCTCTCTATCGCCTGCTCATAACGGCCCAGATTAAATAGCAGCAACATACCGCGGATAGACCAAGTATTTTGCGTCATCAGGTCTGAGCGCGATCGCCTGGTCATAGCTCTCTATCGCCTGCTCATAGCGGCCCAGATTCTTTAGCGAAATGCCGCGGTTGTACCAAGCAATGGCATCGTCAGGTTTAAGCGCGATCGCCTGGTCATAGCTCTCTATCGCCTGCTCATAGCGGCCCAGATTATCTAGCGAAATGCCGCGGTTGTTCCAAGCATTGGCATCGTCAGGCTTAAGCGCGATCGCCTGGTCATAGCTCTCTATCGCCTGCTCATAGCGGCCCAGGTCATCTAGCGAATTGCCGCGGTTGTTCCAAGCATTTGCATCGTCAGGTTTAAGCGCGATCGCCTGGTCATAGCTCTCTATCGCCTGCTCATAGCGGCCCAGATTATATAGCAATTCCCCTTGTAAGCTCCAGGCAAAAGCGTCTTCAGAGCGCTGCTGCACGTAGCGCTCAGCAATCGCCACTGCTTCATCGAAATTTCGCTCCGACAGCGCCGCTTTTATCTGCTCAATAATCTGCTCCTGTTCGCTCGGATTATCCTCAGAGTTCGATGGTTCTGCAGCCTGCGATTTTACGGGTTCCGCTTTCTGCGATAGCCCATGCAACTGTCGGCCCACTTTCACCGCCACGGCCCCCAAAGGCAACGCAGCCATCTCCCCCAGCTGCTGTAACTGCCCCGCCAACACCTGATACGCCTCTGCCTCCGCCAACCACCGCTCACTAAACGTCGCCAGCCAATCCGCCAACTGCGCCGCACTCACTCGCCGCCGAATCAAAACCGCCTGCAAAGCCGCCCAGCTCTCACCTGCCTCAACCTTTTCTATTAGCGCAAACAAACAGCTCTCATAGTCCGTATCGCTAAGCTGCGGTTTGGCGACTGCCGCCGATTGTGGCCGCTGCTGCGAAGCCCGCCCAAACAGGCGCTGCCGAATCCAAGACCATAGGCGACGTAGAAACCTAAGCATGAGCGTAAACAAAGGGCAGCATTTGCTCCATTATGCGAGGCACCGCCCGCTTCACCTATCCCTTTCCCAACTTCTTCACGGATCTAACAAATTGACGTCCGATAGTGCTACTATCCACACCGTTTTAGCCTTCGAGCTATTACGTCAAAAACATGGACAGCGTTTATTGCCTGCCACTTGTCAAATCTTGTAGCAGAGGCAAAATATTCGGCAGCTCAAGTTCCACGACATCTCTAATAATGTCTAAATCAATACCGTCATATTCGTGGACGATGATATCTCTCAATCCAGCCATCTGTTTCCAAGGAATTTGATGATGGTGATCGCGCAGCGCTACTGATAATCGCTTAGTTGCCTCCCCAATCACAACGAATCGTAGGACGATGGCGTCCTGGTCTTTGGTGCTGATTTCATTCCAATCTATGTCCTGCGAATATTCGAGGATCAAATTTATCGAAGACGATGATGTCAAGAATTGACTGCCGATCCCTCTGCATAGATTACCTGCGCGGATTCTAAAATGGCCTGACGGCGGAGAAAGTTACGGCTGTTCTCAATTCCTCGCTTACTGACAAGATCTACTGGACGGCTAAGCAACCGGGATAGCTCGGCGCGCATGTCGAAGAATTTGAAACCATATCTAGCATCAGGAGCGCTAACGTAGAGCAAATCAACATCGCTATGCTGGTTCCCTGTTGGGCGAAAGTCATCTCGTAGAACGGAGCCAAACAGAGAAAGCTCAACGATTTGCCACCTTCTACAGAACTCAGATATCTCTGCTGCTGTTAAGTCCAGCCGCTGATAGAGTTCTCTGATAGAGGGCGTTGAGTGCATAACTACAGGAGCCTAGCTTTGTTTGTCAAAGACTCTATGATCTAAGCAAATTTTCCAAAAGCACTGGTGTGCTCTTCGAGCAGTGCTCGCTTCGGTCCGTGAATTGGATCTTCGACAATGATGGTCTGATCACGGCTAGCACCTAACGAAACGATCGCAATTGGCGCTTCAGTCAGCTTGGCAAGGAACTCCAAATAGTCCAAAGCGGCTTTAGGCAAATCTTTTAGCGTTCGGCAATGCTCTGTGGATTCTTTCCAGCCAGGGAGCGTTTCGTAAATTGGCTTACACCGGGCAAACTGCTGAGCGTTGCTTGGTAGATCTTTGCAGTGGACGCCATCTAACTCATACGCCACGCACACCTTGATTTCTTCTAGGTTGTCTAGCACGTCTAACTTAGTCACCGCCAGGCAATCTAGGCCATTAATCCGCACGGCATAGCGACCCACTACACCGTCAAACCAGCCGCAGCGGCGACGGCGACCGGTGGTGGTGCCAAATTCCGCGCCGACTTCGCAGATCATGTTGCCGACTTCATCGTCTAGCTCGGTTGGGAAAGGGCCTTCGCCCACGCGGGTGGTGTAGGCTTTGGCGACGCCAATCACGCGGTCAATTGTAGTTGGCCCCACGCCAGAGCCAATACAGGCACCGCCCGCTACTGGGTTAGATGAGGTGACGTAGGGATAGGTGCCGTGGTCAAGATCTAGCAGAGTGCCCTGTGCGCCTTCAAAGAGAATGTTTTTTTTCTGCTGATGGGCGTTGTAAATTTGCAGGGAGCTGTCGGTGATGTGCGATCGCAGCCGATCCGCATAGCCCAAATATTCCGTTAGCACCTCGTCTGCATCTAGCGGCTTCAGGTCGTACAGCCTTTCCAGTACGATATTCTTCGCCTCAATCGTCCATTTCAGCAGCTCGGCAAATTCATCTTTATCCATCATGTCGATGATGCGAATGCCCGTGCGCTCTGACTTATCGGCGTAGGTGGGGCCAATGCCGCGCTTTGTCGTGCCAATCTTCTTATTACCCCGTCGCTCCTCCGCAGCCTGATCAATCAGGCGGTGGTAGGGCATGGTCACATGCGCCGTTTGCGAAATAAACAGGTTATTTGATGAAATGCCTAGCGCTTCTATCTTGTCTAGCTCAGCAATTAGTTCTTTAGGGTCAATTACTGTACCACTACCGATAATGCACTCGGTTTCGGGATACAGAATCCCTGAGGGAATCAGATGTAGCTTGAAGGTTTGTCCTGAAACGACAACGGTGTGGCCAGCGTTAACGCCGCCCTGATAGCGCACAACCACATCTGCTGACTTACTAAGTAAGTCTGTGATTTTGCCTTTACCTTCATCGCCCCACTGAGCGCCGATAACAATAACGTTAGCCAAGGGAATACATTTCTAGAGTTCAACCAAACAACCATTATCAACAAGCTGTGAGCGTAGTGTCAACAACAAAAGTTGACGGCTAGCCATGTTTGAGGGCTTAGCTAATGGTCTAATTGACGACAACTTGACAACAACTGCGCGGGTTAAACGAGCGAACTATAGCTTTTGCCACTTAGCTCTGCATATTTTCAATAATCCAGTGAAACTTTTGATGCTTATACTTTCGGTGCTTATAGAGCTAGGTGGTTAGCAATCGCCGAATGCATCCGGCGATTGCCATATGTGGATGCGATCGCCCTCAAATTGAATTGCTTCGCTATGATAGACACTAATGAAATTAGTCACTTGTCTGTGATCTCCAGCCTTCCTATTTTCATCTTTATCATCTGCTTAAAGTGAGCTATCACGCGAAAGTATCAGTGCTAGCAATCTTTGAAAATAGGGAAGAGGAATCAAGGACAAAAATCCTTTTCTAATCAAGCCTCAACTGCCTTTATAAATTTCGTTATTTAGGGCCTGCGATATATCGTACGGCGCTAGTTTTTAGTATCTTGGCCACCTTTTATTTTGGCCGCACTGTCTTCCTAGATCTATCGTTCAGTTAAGGATTAACCCTCATGAGCTTATATGCAGAACTCCACCGGCACTTAGGGGGCTCTGTTGTCCCTCGGGTGCTATGGCGCTATTTCGAACGCAACCGTCCCGATATTTCAGATGAATTTGATGGCTACGCCGCGTTCGAGCAGTTTTATACGCAGCCCAAAGACACGCTAGAAGAATATTTACAGCTACACACCCTAGTTGAAAGCGTTCAGACTAGAGAAGCGCTGCCTTACTTTATCTACCGCTTGATACGAGGCGCGTATATTTTCGAGAATCTTGCCTATCTAGAGCTGCGCTATACGCCGTTTTATCGTACCCCGGCTCACCTAGATCAGGTCCAAAGAACCGATGCGATGGCCGAAATTATCGAGATTGTTGGCAGAGCCAGTCAGCAGAGCGAGTATCCGGTTGTCACCAAGCAAATTCTCTGTCTACACTCTCGCCTACCTTATGAGGTAAACCGGGCCACGCTAGAGCTAGCGGCCCAGTATCCTGAATATGTTTGTGGCATGGACGTGGCGGGTGGAGACGCGGCCTACAATATCGAAGAGCTAAAGCGTCTATACCAACATGCTCAAAGCCTGGGGATCAAAACGACGGGGCATCTGTACGAAACCAAAGATGGCTGCTACCCCGAATTGCTGCCTTACCTAATGCGGATTGGTCACGGCATTCAAATTCCCCTGCACTACCCAGAGCTGCTGAAAGATGTGGCCGCGCGCGGTCAGTGTTTGGAAGTGTGCCCGACCACGTATTTGCAAACAGGCACGCTTGAAGAGATTAGTCAGCTAAAGACGGTCTTTAATCGGTGCTTTGATGCGGGCGTAGATATTGCGATTTGCACTGATAATGCGGGGCTGCACAACGTGAGGCTGCCGTTTGAGTACGAGAATTTGCTGACGCACGATGTGATCGGCTTTGATGGGCTTAGGGCCTGTCAGGCGGCAGCGTTCAAGCATTCTTTTGCCTGGCCGCATCCACAGCAGCCCGCTTCTTTGCTTTCAAATTTGCTGAGTGAGCAGGCTCAGCTAAGCCATCGCGAGAGTCGCCGGTAGCCGATCTCAGTTGGCAATCTTAGCTACCGATCTCAATTAGCGATTTCAACTATCGATCTCGACCAGTCACAATCTTGACTATTCATCTAACACTGATCTAAGACTGGCTAATTCAAGTGTCCTCGGCGGATTCATCCATTCTGCCGAGGACTTTGTCTTGGAAGGCACTGTCTTGGCTGGCTAGTCTTAGTATTTGCATATATTCTGGTGCCGTCAGCCCGCTGTCTTGAATGATTTTGATCGCGTCTGCTTCAATGGCCTGCTCTATCTTGAGCGCTTCTGCGGATGTTTCGGCAGCGGGGATTTCGGATTCGCGATCGCTCAGTAGCTTAAGCACCTGAAGATAAGCCTGGGCAAACTGGTCTACTTTTTCAGCGGCAATATCGGCACTGTCGATATCGGCACTGTCAGTAGCGGTCAGTGCTGGATCAATTTGGGCGGTAATGACAGGCTGAGTAAAGCCAGCAGGGCCCACGCTGGCGGAGACCGGACCGGTGAAACTAAAGAGCGCGATCGCCCCGCCCAACACACAGCTCAAGACACAACAACTCAGCCGCCGCCGACCGAAGCTCGACAGAGAGCCAAGCCCCCAACAGCGAAATATTCTATTAAGACTGCCAATATTCAGCATGGGGATGTCTAGAGATGATTACAATTGTTACTAAGCATAATTACAGATTAACGCCCATGTCAGTCAGTCGAGCTTCCGAGCATAAGCATTCAGCAATAGAGACTAGCCGCAAGGGTGAAAGTCAGATTGATCTGTCAAAGCGAGAGCTTCAAATTGTAGAGCTGGTTGCCGCTGGTCTGACAAATCAAGAAATTTCAGAAAGCTTGCAGATTAGTAAGCGCACGGTGGATAACCATGTAAGCAACGTACTCAACAAAACCGCGACGGGTAACCGGGTTGCACTCGTGCGCTGGGCTTTGCAGTCTGGAAAGGTGTGTATTGATGAACTAAACTGCTGCAATTTGCCAGACGAGACAGCCGCGTCGTAGCCTTGAGAGGTTTCGTCGCCAGCCCTTTGGCAAAAGTTTCCAACCCCAAACTCTCATGAGCAGCATTCAAGCTATTCGCGGAACTCGCGATATTTTGCCGTCCGAGTCCCCGCTGTGGGCAAAGATAGAAGAGATTGCCCGTCAAACGCTGGCGAGCTATGCCTATCGTGAAATTCGCACGCCTATTTTTGAGCAAACGGAGCTATTTGCCCGCGGCATTGGTGAATCGACCGATGCGGTTGGCAAAGAAATGTACAGCTTTGAAGATCGCGGTGGCCGCTCGATTGCCCTGCGCCCAGAAATTACGGCGGGCCTAGTTAGAGCCTTTATTCAAAACAAGCTGTTTGCGCAAGGCGGCGTGCAGCGGCTGTGGCACCTGGGTCCGGCGTTTCGCTACGAGCGCCCGCAGGCTGGGCGGCAGCGGCAGTTTCATCAGCTAGATGTAGAAATTTTGGGTAGCCGAGATGCTCGCGCCGATGTAGAAATTATTGCGATCGCAACTCAAATTCTCACCTGCTTGGGTCTTAAATCACTTTCTTTAGATCTCAACTCTGTCGGCAGCGGCGAAGATCGGCAGACCTACCGTGAAGCGCTCGTCGCCTACTTTACCCCATACAAAGATGACTTAGACGCCGATTCACAAACTCGCCTGACGCTAAATCCGCTGCGAATTCTAGATAGCAAAGACAAGCGAACCCAAGAAATTGTGACCGATGCGCCTAGCCTGCTCGACTATCTGAGTGACGATTCGCAGCGCCATTTCGACGCAGTGCAGCAGCATCTAACCAATGTTGGGATCAGCTTCAACATTAACCCTCGCCTAGTACGTGGCCTAGACTATTACACCCATACTGCTTTCGAGATTCAGTCTGCCGATTTGGGCGCGCAGGCAACGGTCTGCGGTGGCGGTCGCTACGACGGTTTAGTCGCTCAGCTAGGCGGCCCTGATACGTCTGCCATTGGTTTTGGTATGGGAATAGAGCGCCTGATTATTTTGCTAGAGCAAATGGATCGATACAGCACAGTGCCTGAACTCGATATTTACCTGATTTCTCGGGGCGAAAAGGCAGAGATGCAGTCAGCGCAGTTGGCCAATCAGCTGCGCCAAAACGGCTATTCGGTAGAAGTGGACCTTAGCGGCAGTGCCTTTGGCAAGCAGTTTAAGCGGGCCGATCGCAGCGGGGCGCTCATTGGCCTGATTTTGGGCGATGCTGAAGCCGCTGACAATAAGGTACAGCTAAAATGGCTGGCTTCTGGAGAGCAATCCGAAGTTACTCAAAACGATCTGATTACGCAGGCAGACGATATCAAATCAAAAATTGCTCAGGCACGTCAGTAATCTTTGCTTGCGGTCATTCGACCCGTGCTCATTGCTGGGAGAAAATTATCGTTCTAATTGTCATATTTTCTAATCGTTATATTCCCTAATCATCATAGTCAGGGAGCTGCGGCAGTTCTTCAGCAGCATTGAGCTGACGGCGCATTTTGCTAGCGACCTGGGCAAAAGCGGTGGCTTCTTCTTCGCTATCTGCGAGGGTGAGGCAGTCTTTTTCAGTCAATTTCTCTAACAGCCGCTGTAAGACTTCTGCTTCTTCTGTGGAGAGCAACGCGTTCACTCTGACTCTAGGAACGGGGCCACTGGCTGGATAGATTTTCATGTTGTGTGTCTAGTCAATTGAATCGGCTTTCTATTTTCTCAGGCAAAAGGAGCTGTGCGTACGTTTTCTACGTTTCCGTAATACTGCTCAGCTAACGTTTTAATATAAACGTCCTAGTACATCAGAGGCTTTGGCTATAAGTATTTTTCCTTATAGGACAAGTATTGTACTTGTCAGCTGTGTCCTCAGCAATGCTTTTCTGAAGCCCTAGGGCTATGGCTGTTCTTCTAAGTACAGCAGGAAGCTCATTAGCTCTTCGTCAGTGAGCTGCTGACGCGATCGCTTACCGTAATTTTTTTCTAAATACTCTCTGCCCTGAGTGCTATTCCAGCCGAGTCGCCGTAGCTCGATATCTGTTTGTGCAATTACGTCAGAGAGATCGACTGGGGTAGCGCTGGTGTTGAAATTTTCGAGGGCGATCGCACTTGCAGAGGACGGATCGTTTTCCGATGCGAGCAAGGGCTCTTCTAAAACGGCATCAATTGGTGGGCCTAAGTCTTCTTCTGCGTCCGAAAGGCTGGTTTCTTCGGTAGGCGGGTCTGTAGCGGGCTGAGCTGTAGTGGGTTGCGCTGGAGCGGGTTGATCTGTAGTGGGCTGAGCTGTAACAGGCGGGTTCGTTGCGGATTGGCCCGTAGCAGGCGGGTTCGTTGCGGATTGATCATCTGCCGCGGGTGAGTCTTCGAGAATGTTTAGAATAGCCAAGGCGCGATCGCGCGCTTTATCTTCAGCAATTTGGACATCTACGCTAGCCGCTAGCCCTGTCGCAATTTCTTCTCCCGATCGGCCAATGACAGCTCGAACGACATACTGCCCTTCATTAATAGAAATCAGCTCAGCGGTTAGCGTGCTGTCTGGATATTGCGCTCTGAACTTTTGAAGAGGAGTGGTCACAAGTGAATACAAGAATGAATAAAAGCAGGAACAAATGAGTGTGGTTTTAGCTAAGTTGGGGCGGCTATCCGAAACGGTCTCGCCCTCTACTTTCGATCTATTCTAAAGAGGGGTGAGCATTCGTGCGTTGCCTTGATTTTTTCTCAGCGAATACATGCTAGACCGCCTGCTTGAAATGTCTCCGACCCTGGGGGGAGATACCTTACTACTGCTGCCTGTACTGATTTTGCTAGAGCTAGTGCTGTCGGCAGATAATGCGATCGCACTCGCGGCAATTGCCCAGGGGCTAGATACCGCCGATCTGCAAAAAAAAGCACTCAATATTGGCTTAGTCGCGGCCTTTGTGCTCCGTGTCTTGCTCATACTTGCCGCTGGCTGGGTGCTTAAATACTGGCAGTTTGAAATAGCGGGTGCCCTGTATCTATTGTGGTTAGTCTATCAGCACTTCTTTACCGGCAACGACGAAGATAGCGACCGTCACGGCCCTAAGTTTGGCAGTTTGTGGCAAGCCATTCCGACGATTGCCCTCACGGATCTAGCCTTTTCACTAGACAGTGTGACGACTGCGATCGCCCTTTCTAAAGATGTCCTGATAGTGCTGCTAGGTGGCACTATTGGCATCATTGCTCTGCGCTTCATGGCCGGGCTCTTTATCCGCTGGCTAGAAATTTACGTTCACCTAGAAGATGCGGGTTTTGTCACCGTTGCCTTTGTTGGCTTTCGCCTCATTGCGCGCGTCGTCAACCCAGAGCTGGTGCCACCAGAATGGGTGATGGTCAGTCTGATCTTTAGTCTGTTTGCCTGGGGCTTCTCTAAAAAAGTCGATGTACCCGGCGAACAATCAGCCATTCTAGATACATCAAATTCAGTCTCTATTCCTAATCTTGCCAGCAAAGTTGCCGAGGCCGAAGAACCTGAATCATTAGTCGCTGCTAGCGAAGATAAGCGGCCAGAAGCGACTTAATTTTGTGCGCTTTTTCACTGCTGTTTGTGACGGCAGCGATCGCAGGTTCCACACCGCATAGATCTTGCTTCTTGGGTAAAGCCAAACTCTTGGAGCAATGCCTGCCAGCGACACTTGTTGGTGTATAGATATCGCTTCATAATCTTGCTAGCTGAGGGCTGGGGGCTGGCGCGAATTTTTCGATTCTTTTGCAGCCGATAGGTAAACGGATCTAGCCAGCGTAGCTGACCGTTGCGATGCAAAAGGGCCAAGGCTTGCGCGCCTTCTTTAAACTGTTTAGTCACGTCGTCGATAGAGCCTTCTTCCGGAATTTTACGAATGAGCTGAATCGCTGTTCGCTCCATAATCTGAGCCTTTTGCTCAAAAAACTGCCAGCGCTGCTTGTCTTCAGGCGAAAAGAAACCCGTTGGCTCGCTCACTAAAGAAAGTGCGATCGCCGCTTCGCCATCTCGCCCGCCGCGTCCCACCTCCTGCACATATTCCGATATCAGGTTTGGCACCTCATAATGCGCCACAAACCTACAGTCCGGCTTGTTGATGCCCATACCAAAAGCTGACGTACACACCACAAACTGACAGCCCCCTGCAATCCACTCGGCTTCTATCTGCCGCCGCGCCGCCGCGCCGAGTCCCCCGTGATACGCCTTGACCGAGTAGCCCTGCTGCCCAAACCACTGAGCCAGCGATTCTGTGCCACGACGCGTGCGGGCGTAGATTAGACCAGACTGTTTGCCCTGCTGTTGAATAAACTTCAGCAGCGCATTTTTTCGCCCGTGCGGAGACCAGACCGTTTGTACAGCTAGCTGAAGATTGCTGCGATAGGGATTGAGCCGGATGACTTGGGGCGATCGCAGTCTCAAAACGGTGCTCAGCGTCTCCTGCGTTGCCGGGTCAGCGGTGGCCGTGAAGGCAGCGATCGCGATTTTGCTTCCCGTTGGCTTACTGGCTAGCAGCGTCGAACGAACCGAGCCCAGCCGCCGATAGGTCGGCCTAAAGCTATCGCCCCACTGTGTCAGGCAGTGGGCTTCATCAAGTACCAGCGCGTTAATTTGGATCTGAGGGCGCATGAGAATTTCCCACACTGGCTGGCTGAGCAGCGTTTCTGGTGATAGATAAAGCAATCGCAGTTGATTAGTCTCAAGCGCTCTCAGCGTTTGCCGTCTATCTTGCTTGTTTAGCTCGCTATGTAGGGCCGCTGCCGGAAGCTGTTTCTCTCGCAGCTCCTGCACCTGGTTCTCCATCAGCGCGACCAGCGGCGACACAATGAGGGTTAATCCATTTTGCATCAGCGCGGGTAGCTGGAAGCAGACCGACTTGCCACCACCCGTGGGCATGATTGTCAGCGTGTCTTGCCCGCGTAAAATCGCCTGGGCAATCTCTCCTTGTGGCGGACGAAAGTCTTCGTAGCCCCAGACTGCTTGGAAGCGATCGCGCAGCAAATCTAAATCAGTGCGCCCGTATCTTACTTTGGGCCCTTTGGGCCTCACTTCGGGCCTTACTGCTGGCCTCGGTTTGGCCTTCGCTTCGGCAAACTCACCCATGCTACAAAATTCCTCGTGCTACGCAATTTCTAGGATTCCCTGCCGCTGAGTTTGACTGGTTGTTTTTCCTGCTCTCTAGCTCAGATTTGCTCTAGCTCAGATTTTTATTTTCATGAGCAAATAAAAATAAGCAAACAAAAACCGCAGCAGAGTGTCCTCTGGCTGCGGTTCTTTTCTGTAGCTCTTTGCTTACTTTGACCTTTACTCTCTAAGCCCTAGCGACCAGTCTCAACGACTAGTCTTAGCGACAGTTACCGACCGAGTAGATTACCCAGGTTGTAGCCGACGCCTACTGTTCCCCCAAACTGTGAATCGTTCAAGACCCCGTAGTTTAGCTGAGCATTGAGAGTAAACCGTTGAGAAAACGGTACGTCTACTCCCGCCGACAGCAGTAGATTGATGTCATTGTCTTCACTGTCGGTATAAGAAACGCCAGCGCCCGCATAGGGCCGTAGCTGAAAGCCTCCGATGTCAGTGCTGAATCGACTAAAGTCGTATGTAACAGGAACCAAGATGGCAAACTCGTCGCCAACAAGAATGCTAGGCCGCGCGGCTAATCGGTCTGTGAAAGAAAACTTGCTGATTGCAGCAAAGCTAACATCACCCGCGTAGCCAAAGTCAGCGCCAATACCAATGAAGTCTGAGCCGACTACTGCTGTTCCTCTCGTTCGACGACGGGCCTGCGCTAGCGTTGCTGGTTCTTCAAATTCTCCAGCCGCTGGCAAAGCAAGTTCGGAAGCGTCTGTTGTTGGCTGAGTGCTCTCCAGTACAACAGTATCGCTAGCCAAAGTCAGATCTGCTGCGGTCGCGATCTCTGCCGTGGTGAGTGGGTCGCTTTCTGAAACGGTTTCAGCTTGCGTCCAGGGCTGAGGCTGAGCTTCGTCAAAAGTCAGGTCAGTCGTCAATGGTTCGCTATTAGCTGATTGCGTACCGGTTGACTCAAGGCTATTTGATTCAAGGCTATTTGACTCGATCTCAACCGTGCCAATCTCAGTGAGGCTAGTGTTTACCGTTTGTGCGCTAGCCGGTAGCTGCAGCACCAATGCGAATAGCGAAAGACTTAATATTCCAAACAATCCCTTTCTGATAGACATATCCAATTCACTCCTCTAAAAAATTGCGGCAAAATTGCGACGCAGATAGTGCAACTTATTAAATTGCACTACCAGACTACCCGCAATTAGATCAACTTATTTCTATCTAAGTAGAGAAGTCGTGTCTGCCTTCTGACATTTTCTTTTAGCAGCCTATTGTCCTGTCAAACCTCAGCCAAAAGGGGGGCAGATCACTGCATTCGATCAATTGTTCTGTATTGAATGGCTTCGGCGACATGGTGAGTTTCAATATGGTCAGCCGCACTCAGATCGGCGATCGTACGCGCTACTTTCAAAATGCGATCTGTGGCCCGCGCCGAAAGCCCAAGCTTCCGAACAGCACCTTCGATTAGGGCACGGGTGGTTTCATCGAACGGGCACCATTCGCGGATGTGACGGCTCTCCATGTCCGCATTGCACTGTAAGGCAGGTGACTGCTGAAATCTAGCTTGGGCGATCGCTCTAGCTGCCTCTACTCGCGATCGCACCGTCACAGACGTTTCACCATCCGGCTGCCGGGTCACCTCTTCTGGCTTTAGCCGACCCACAATCACCTGTAAATCAATTCGGTCCATTAGCGGGCCAGAAAGCTTAGCCCAATATTGCTCTCGGCTGCGGGGGGTGCAGGTGCACGGCTGCACGGTGTCGCCAAAGTAGCCACAAGGGCAAGGGTTCGTGCTGGAAATTAGGGTGAACTGCGCTGGAAACTCTACAGACTGCCGGGTGCGAGTAATCGTCACTTTGCCATCTTCTAACGGCTGGCGCAGAAATTCGAGCACGCTGCGCTTAAATTCTGTTAGTTCGTCTAAAAATAAAACGCCTCGGTGAGCCAATGAAATTTCGCCAGGTTTAGGAAAGCTGCCGCCACCCACGAGCGATGGCCCCGAGGCGGAATGGTGTGGCGTGCGAAAAGGCCGCTGGTTAACGAGGTGGCCTTTTTCCTTGAGCAGACCGGCAACAGAGTGAATCTGGGTCACTTCTAGCGCTTCGGTGAAGGTAAGCGGTGGCAGAATACCTGGAAGCCGCTGAGCCAGCATGGTTTTGCCACTGCCAGGTGGGCCGATGAGGCAGAGGTTATGCCCACCAGCGGCAGCGATTTCGAGCGCACGACGCGCTTGAGCTTGCCCTTTGATATCGCGTAAATCTAGGGTGGGTGGGGCAGATTGTAGCAGGGCCTCTGGTTTGCTAACGGTGACGGGCTGATGCGCGTCGGGGTTGTTGAGAAAGTCCACGGCTTCGCTGAGGTGCTTGAACCCATAGACTTTGAGGTCAGGGACAACGGCGGCTTCGTAGGCGTTGTCTGCGGGAAGAACGAGACCTTTGAGTCCAAGCTGTTTGGCTGCGGCTGCGATCGCAACCACCCCTGCTACAGGCCGCAGCGTCCCATCCAAAGACATTTCACCTAAAAATAAATAGTCATTTAGGCACGTTTGCGCCACCATTTCCGACGCGGCCAAAATTCCAATCGCAATCGGCAAGTCATAAATCGGCCCTTCTTTACGCACATCCGCAGGCGTTAGATTAATCACCACCTTACGCATAGGAAAGGCGAAGCCTGCATTCTTCAGCGCCGCTCGCACCCGCTCTCGCGATTCCTGCACAGCCGTATCGGGCAATCCAACAATGACGACACCCGGTAGCCCACCCGACAGGTCGACTTCTACCCCCACCTTCAGCGCATCGATTCCAATCAGTGAAGCACTCCAAATTCTGGCCAGCATAGCGGGTCACTGCCTCTCATCGTTCCGCCCACTATCGTGCCCTAGCTGTTCACAGTGATCTTCATGCTGAAACCTTTATCTCCACTGGTGTAGCTCCGATGAAGAACCAATTGAGCCAAAATGAGCCAACCAGTTCTCTGAACTCGGTCAACACAATCAGCGCTTTGACTAGCAGTTTTACTGTGAGATGTTGCGTCTCTCTGATGACTACAACACACTTTTGTAACCGTTTACTTAGATGCTAGCTGGTTCATGGCTATAGCGAATATTGGCTTGTCTAAGTCGATTGACGGCTTCTGCAAGGCGATCGCACTCTGCAATCAGGCTAATGCGCACATAGCCCTCACCCCCTTCGCCAAACGCAGTGCCCGGTGTGACCACCACGCCGGTCTTTTGCAACAGCAAAAACGCAAAGTCCGCTGCGCTAATACCTGGCGGGCAGGGCACCCACAAATACATCGTGGCTTCTGGCTTAACCACATCCCAGCCCAACGTTGCCAGTTCTTTAACTAAAAAGTCTCTGCGATTTAGGTATCGCTGCTGTACTGCTTCTAGGTACTGGTCTGGTAGCTGTAGGGCCGTTTCTGCTGCCGTTTGCAAGGCTGAGAAAATGCCGTAGTCCATATTGGTTTTGAGCGTACGCAGCCCTTGAATCACATGGCGGTTGCCAACCACGAAGCCCACGCGCCAGCCAGCCATGTTGTAGGTTTTCGAGAGCGTGTGAAACTCAACGCTGACATCTTTTGCGCCGGGGATTTCTAGCAGGCTGGTGGGTTGATAGCCTTCAAACGCTAGCTCCGCGTAGCAAAGGTCATGGATGAGTAAGATCTGATAGCGCTGAGCGAAAGCCACGGCTTCTTCAAAGAAGGATCTAGGCGCGGTGGCACCTGTCGGATTGTTGGGATAGTTGAAGTAGAGAACTTTGGCTCGTTTGGCCAGCGCTATTGGAATGTCGTTGAAGTCTAGAACCCAGTTATTTTTGGCTTTGAGTGGAATGCTGTGGATGTCCGCGCCCGCGATCGCAGGTCCGCGAAAGTGTGCAGGATAAGATGGGGTTGGCACTATCACCACATCGCCGGGGTTGATGTAGGCCAAGGCTAGATGACCTAGCCCTTCTTTTGAGCCCATTAGCGGCAACGCCTCCCCATCTGGATCGAGGGTGACGCCATAGCGGCGGTGATACCAGTCAGTAATGGTGCTGCGGAAGCTGGCGGTGCCTTCAAAAGGGGGGTAGCCGTGGTTATTTTCGTCTTGGATGGCAGCGATCGCAGCTTCAACTACAGGCGCAGGCGTCGGCCCACCCGGATTACCCATGCCCAAGTCGATTAGATCGACCCCTTTGGCCCTAGCGCCTGCCTTTAGCTCATCTAAACGGGCGAATACGTAGGGTGGCAGCGAACCTAGTCGGTCAGCGGGTCTTAACCAATCCAAAGTCATTTAGGCTACCTCTGCTACTCTTTAGGGATTGTTGGGCTCTTCAGGGATTGTTGGGGATCTGTTGGGTTTGGGGTCTGTTGGGGACTGTCTAGAAGCTTGTGAGGGCTTCCGAAGGACTATTCAGGAAAACTAGAAAATAGCTTATTAGAATACCGCTTTCCTCGTCGCAGCGCAGCGGTCAGATTAAAGTCGTTTGGCGGCTGTGGCTGTTGTCTTGGCTGTGCCTGTCGGTGCGGTGGTTGAGATCGGTGTGGCGGTTGAAGTGGGTGCGGTGGTCGAAACCATTGCAGCCATTACCTGCTCGACCTGCACTGGAAAAGGGAGATGGTGAATGTCTGATCCGGGGCGGCAGGCAACGGTTGCTGCCTGCTGTAGCTGGGCAATGCTGAGCTGATCCATGCCCATATCTGCGAGGGATGTCGGCAGGCCGAGCTTTGCGTAAAACTTTAGAAGCTGCTGTCTGGCGGTGGTGGCTAGGGCATTTTTTTGGGCCATTTCTTCTAGCCGGAGCTGAACCAAAATGCCGTAGGCGACTTTTTCACCGTGCAGGGTGCCGTGGGCCGCTACATGAGTGAGGCCGTTGTGCACAGCGTGGGCTGCTACCGTTCGGCACTGAGCGCCGCCCATGCCGCCGATTACCCCGGCCATCAGCACTGCTGCGTCAACGACTTCTCGCCAGTCGTCACCGCCAGGATTTTTAAGGGCCGAGGCTGATTTTTGAAACAGAATGTCTCGCAAGACTCTGGCCTGTTGAACCGCGCCAATAATGAGTGTGTGTGAGGAGTCGCCGCTGCTGACGGAGGCTTCGTACCATTTGGCGATCGCATCCCCAATTCCGGCAATTAGCGTTCGCTTAGGGGCCGTTGCTACGAGGTCATAGTCGAGCACGATGGCGGCAGGACACTGCGGCAGGCCCACGTCGTACAGGAAAGCACCCTCTTGTGAATAAACGTTGGACAGCGCTGTCCAGCCTGCGCAGGTGGCCGCTGAGGTGGGTACGGTGACAATCGGCAAATTTCGCTGATGGGCCAGTAGCTTGGCGGCATCGAGTGCCTTGCCGCCGCCGATGCCAACAATGCAGTCGGCCTGATGCGTCTTGGCCGTTTGGCTTAGCGCCGCTAAGGCTTGTTCGCTACAGTCTTGGATATAGGTGGCGGTGGCGGTGTCTAGCTCACACAGGGGCTCGGTTAAAAAGGGTAAAGCTATGGCCAGAGACGTTTTGCCGCCAACCAGCAGCGGTCTGCGACCTAGCCTCGTGAACAAAGCCGCGCTTTGTGAGAGTACGCCGCTACCCCGAATGACCTGCGCGGGTGCAATATTTAAGACTGGAAAAGTCGATACTGTCATAAAAACACCTCCCGTTTAATGACTGCCAAGTAAATAACTGTTAGCTAGTAGGTTCAATTGTGACGTAGCTTGCTTGTGGTTTCGCTCTCGTGGTGCTGCTTAGTGGGGTTGTTTAGTGATGACATTGCATTCAGCTAGCTGTACGACTGGCCGTACGACTGCCCGTACGCTTGGCTTTGGCTAGGGCGTCGGTATTGATGTTGACAACAGGTGCTTTCTCGTCGTCGGTGGTGCCGGTTCCTGGAGTGACGCTGCCTACATACAGTAGCTCTGAGGTGCCTGATTCGTGAGCGATCGCGCGCGCTCTGATCATAGGCTTCACTTGCCCCATGCCGCCGATACGACTGGGCTTAAGCAAATTGCTCGCAGCCTGTCTGAGCGTGGCGTCTAGTTCGGTTTCTGTGATTTCATTGGGCACTGCAATCACAATTTGCGATGCGCCTGAGTCAAACACGGTGGTGTAGGGAATTGCCCCTGGAACGGCAATCTGCGTCAGCGGCTGAAAGCTGAGGCCGAACATACCTACCGTCAGCACGCCCATAAATCCGGTTGCGCCCACTAGCCGAAACCGGGTGCCCCACGATAAAAAGAATGCAAGGGCCGTGGCTATGCCAAAAGCCAAGGTGGCGATCGCAAAATATCCGGTAGCAACAAAAAA
Organism: uncultured cyanobacterium; assembly: GCA_963833005.1. Taxonomy (GTDB): domain Bacteria; phylum Cyanobacteriota; class Cyanobacteriia; order Phormidesmidales; family Phormidesmidaceae; genus Phormidesmis. Next base: position 40,106 of record CAWHWK010000010.1, read on the forward strand.
CTGTTCGGGCGAGAGCATAAGGGATTCAACTGACAAAGCTTTCCCTTGATTATAGGGTTCGCTGTCGGCGTTGCGGTTTGTTTACCGGTCGGGATAACTAGACGTAAGGGATTTTTTATGGGTTTATGGGTGCTTTTTTCTCTCGTCATCGTCGCCGGACTTTACTCTTCGCCTTGGGCCTGTCGTTAGCGCTGGGCACGACCGTTTTTCGGATTTACGGTGCTTCGCAGGCGACACTTCAGCCGCTGCTAGCGCCGCTGCCACAAGATGCCGATATCCAGGTTTTCTTCAACCAGTCTGAAGCGAACGTTTATACAGAACCCTACCGGGAAATCACCCGCTATGGCGATAATTTAGAGCAGCTTGTTATTGATGCGATCGCTCAAGCGACAACGACAGTAGATCTTGCGGTTCAAGAATTAAACCTACCGCTCATTGCCGAAGCGCTAGTCGTGGCCCAAAGGCGCGGGGTGCAGGTTCGCGTGATTTTAGAAAATGACTATGCGGATGCGACTGAAGTAGAAGCCCTACAAATTTTGGCCAATGGCCAGATCGCCCAGGTTGATGACACGGCGGATGGCTCTGCGGGGAGCGGGCTGATGCACCATAAGTTTATGGTCGTAGACCGTCAGCAGGTCGTAACGGGCTCTGCCAATTTTACGTACTCAGGAATTCATGGGGATGCGGATGTTTTGGAGAGTCGGGGAAATGCCAATGTGCTGCTGAAAATGGAGAGTGATGCGATTTCTCAGCTATTTACCCAAGAATTTAACCGCATGTGGGGCGATGGCCCCGGCGGGAGCCTAGACAGTCAGTTTGGGCTGCAAAAAGCCCCTTTTGTGGCTCAGTCGGTTGCCCTCCCAAACAGCACGCTCACCCTACAGTTCTCACCCTTGTCAGCGACACAGCCTTGGCTCCAAAGCGGCAACGGTCTTATTGCCCGCGTTCTTAGTCAGTCAGCTCGCAGCATAGATCTAGCTCTCTTTGTCTTTTCAGACCAGCTAATTGCCAACCAGTTAGAGCGTCAGTCTGAAACGGGAACCAAAGTCAGGGCCTTGATCGATCCTGGGTTTGTCTATCGTGACTACAGCGAGGCGCTTGATATGCTAGGCGTGGCGATCCCCAATCAGCGCTGCCAAATGGAGGCGGGCAATCGCCCCTGGGCTCGCCCGATTCAGTCGGTTGGGATGCCCAAGCTACCGGTTGGCGACAAGCTGCATCACAAATTTGCCGTGGTTGACGATGCGACCGTCATTGTTGGCTCACAAAACTGGAGCCACGCAGCCAATAGCAACAACGATGAAACGCTGCTGGTAATTCAAAATAAAACGGTAGCCGCTCACTTTAGCCGCGAATTTGATCGGCTTTATCAGAATCCTTTGATTGGGCCTTTGATTGGGGAAACCGCGTCACTCACAGAAAAACGAGAATCGGCTCGCCAGCGCTGTTCTTTGTAGCTATAAGGAACGGCTGTTTTTAGCTCGCTGCTTTTAGCTACCTATCTTGTTTCAAGCTGCTGATCGATCAGATGCGCCATCTTTGCGGCGCTGTCTTTGGTCGCCAGTTTCTGGGCAGCTGCGGACATACCTTCGAGCTGCTGTGGCTGATTGAACAGGTCGCTCACTAGCGTTTGTAGCTGCTGGCCAGTTAGGGCTGACTGCTGATACACCGCTGCGGCTCCGGCTTTGGCAAAGGCATCGGCGTTGTAGGTCTGGTGATCTTCTGCGGCAAAGGGATAGGGAATGAGAATAGACGGCGTGCCGGTGATCGCTAGCTCGATTAAGGTGCCAGATCCAGCTCGGCTAATGGCCAGATTAGCCCGCTGGAATAGCGCCGCCATGTTGTCGTAAAACGGGCGATGGATGTAGTGCGGATGGCTGAAGCTGTCGGCATCTGGATCTTGGGTGCCTGTGATGTGAACGATCCATTTGCCCTCGTCTAGCCATGCTGGGGCAGCGGCTCTCACTAGCTGATTGACCGCGACTGCTCCCTGACTGCCCCCAACGACAGCAATTAGCGGGGCGGCGGCGGGGATGTCTAAATCGAGAAGATCGCTGGTGGACTGAGTCGCCTGTAGGAATTGCGATCGCACAGGTGTACCCACCACCACGGTCTCTGCCTTGGGCAAATGTGCGGTGGCTTCTGAAAACCCTAGCGCCACGGTTGTGCACCAAGGGCTTAACCAGCGGGTTACCTTGCCTGGCAGCGCATTGGATTCATGCAAAATAGCGGGCAGGCCCAAGGAGCGCGCAGCGAGAATTGCCGGGGCCGCTATGTAGCCGCCGGTGGTAAACACGCCTTGAAACTGGCCTTGCTTGAGCAGACGCCGCACTTGAGCAGTCGATTTGGCAAAGCGAGCCAGCAGCTTCAAGCTACTCAGGCCAAAACCACTCTGAACGCCGCCCATGCTGACTGTATGAAGAGGATAAGTCTTAGGCACGAGCTGGGTTTCTAGCCGGTCGGGGACGCCGAGCCATTCTATTTGGTAGTCGCGCTGGTAGGCACTCAGTTGCTGTGCGGTGGCGATCGCTGGAAACAAATGCCCGCCCGTCCCACTGGCTGCAATCAAGAGCTTGGTCTTGTTTTTCTGGGAATTTATAGAACGCTCTGCCCCCTTGGACGCCATATTTGGCAGTGCCGATGTCTGATCTCCCATTAAAACCGCTCCCGAAAGATACCTGATAGCATGGCCTTTGAGCGACCTTGGCTAGCCGCCTAACGCTAACGAATAACCGCCCAACGCTAACGAATGCTGATTAATACAAATTTCAGGTTACCTTGGTTTAAGCGACTATCTGCCAAAGAATTGAATTAACTATTCTTGATATAAGCTTTGCTGGCCTCGTTCTTACTCGATTCGCCAGTCTCGATCTGGCAGTCTTATCTAAATTTAGTCTCGATTTCACCCTCGCAAAGGAAACACTCATTCATGCTCTACGGCCAACCTCGGTTGAACAACTGGCTGCAAAAGCGTTCTAAATGCCTGCCCAAGAGCCAGCAACTCGCTTCTGCCCTCCTTTGCGGACTGGCTCTTTCCTTCGGGGGTGACACGTTTAGCCCTGCTCAGGCGGCTTCGCCGGAAACTGCGCCCGCTGAGCTGAGCGCTGCGATCGCACAAATAGAAGCGGCGGCCTCTGCGGGGGATGTCGCTGCGGCGATGCAAGGCTACAGCCCTGCGTTTACCAACGAAGATGGCTTTACTTACGAGACGCTAGAAGCTGCCCTCCAAACGCTGTGGAGTCGCTATGGTAGCTTGACCTACCGCGTTGAGCTACAGTCTTGGGAACCGACCGCCACGGGCTATACTGCCGAAACGCTGACGTATATTGACGGCACGCAGACCATAGACAGCCAGCCGACTGTTTTAGAATCTGTCATCCGCTCCGAGCAGACGTACGAAGGTGGCAAAATTGTTTCTCAAGCCACGCTTTCTGAGCGCAATCAAGTTTCTGCTGGAGCCCAGCCACCGACGGTTTCGGTGATTTTGCCTGAGCAAGTTGCGCCGGGTGAGTCATACGACTTTGACGCTATTGTGGTGGAGCCTTTAGGCGATCGCTATCTGCTGGGCGCGGTCGTAGATGAAGGCGCAACCGCGACAGACTTTTTTACCGGCAGACCGATAGAGCTAGAGCTGCTAGCCGCAGGTGGCCTGTTCAAAATTGGCGAAGCTCCGTCAACGCCGGACAGCCGCTGGGTTTCGGCGCTGCTGGTGCGCGAAGACGGTTTGACTGTGGTAACGCGCCGATTGCAGGTTGATTAGGTCGCTCGATCAGACACCTCAATTAGATAGCCTGACTAAGCTACCGCCATCGCCGACTGCAAAAGCCCCTCAAATAGAGCCAAGCCGTCTGTATTGCCCAAGGCGGCATCGGCGGCTCGCTCTGGGTGTGGCATCATTCCCAAAACATTGCCCGCCGGGTTACAAATCCCCGCGATATTGTTCAAAGATCCGTTCGGGTTGGCGGCGTCTGTGGCGTTTCCGGCGGCGTCGCAATAGCGAAAGAGAATCTGGTTGTTGTCTTCTAACGATTTAAGGGTGTCAGGATCGGCAAAGTAGCAGCCTTCACCGTGGGCAATCGGCAGGGTAATGGTTTGGCCTGTTTGGTAGCCTTGGGTCCAGGGTGTGTCGTTGCGCTCTACGGTGAGCGGAATGCGATCGCACACAAAATGCAGGTCTCGGTTTCGCACCAGCGCCCCTGGCAGCAGCCCCATCTCTGTGAGTACCTGAAAGCCATTGCAAATGCCCATCACCAGCTTGCCTTGCTTGGCATGTTCTGCGGTGGCCTGCATGGCTGGAGAGAACTGAGCGATCGCCCCGCAGCGTAGATAGTCACCATAGCTAAAGCCACCTGGAACGACCACTACATCCACATCAGACAAATTTCTCTCTTCGTGCCAAATCATCTGAGTAGGCTGATGGAGAATGTCTTGCAAAATGTAAGCGATATCGCGATCGCAATTTGCCCCTGGAAAAACAATTACGCCAAACTTCATCCCATATTCTCCTTTCATAACTATTGAACAGCTTGTGAACAGCTTGCTATCTCGTTACGCCGCTTGACTGGCCTGCCAACACACTAGCCTGCCGCCAAAAGCCCAGTCTGGAAGCCCAATCTGGAAGCCCAGTCTGGAAGTTCAATCTGAAAGCTCAATCCGATAGTTCTCAATCACGGGATTAGCCAATAGCTGATCGCAAATCTTGTCCAACTGCTGCTGAGCTGCCGCTTCACTCTGCGCCGTTAGCTCAACCTCAATATACTTACCAATTCGCACCTTCGAGACATTGTCATAGCCCATGTGGCCCAGCCCCGATCGCACCGCTGTGCCCGCTGGGTCTAGCACAGAAGGGCGAAGCGTTACATAGACTTTCGCGTTATAGGCTTTCGCGTCAGCAGATTGCGCCACAGGAGTCACAAGGAGAAAGAACACTCGTGATCCTACCGTATTTATCCATCCCATCCACTAAGCTGTTATAAGATGCGCTGCCTTAAAAAAATAGCACTGACCTCACAGCCGTCTCTTTCTAGCTCGTCTTCTCTACCTCGTATCCTCACCTTGTCTTCTTAGTTAAAGGGCTAATGAAAAGCCGCCGTACCCGCAGCCAAACCCAGGTCCTTGAACTGTTAAAACAGCTTAAAGAGCCAACCTCAGCGCAAGATCTTTACGTACACTTGCGTCAGCACAAAGTCAGCATGGGGCTAGCCACCGTCTACAGAGCGTTAGACTCACTCAAGCTAGAAGGGGCTATCCAAGTGCGCACCCTCTCCAGCGGCGAATCGCTTTATAGCTTGGCCCAAGCGGCAGACACCCATCATCTAACCTGCGTTCGCTGCGGTCAGTCCACCGTGATGGACGAGTGCCCTGTTCACGGGCTAGAAAGCCACCTCACCGAATCGCATCACTTTCAAATTTTTTATCACACCCTAGAGTTCTTTGGCCTTTGTCGAAAATGTCAGGCCGAAGATGAGTCATTGGATGAGTCTTCGGGCGGTTCTGTCGGCAAATCCGCAGGCGGCTCCTGTGATGACTCGCGAGCAACCATCGGCTGAGTGACTGATTGGCCCGTAGATTGGCTCGTAGATTGGCTCAAAGACTGCCCCAAAGACTGGCCCACAGACTTGCCCGCCGATGGATTCACCGGCTGTCCCAAAAAGCCCATTGCCTCCTCACACCAGGCCACCCAAGCTAGCTGCTGCCGAATCCCGGCCCGTAGCGCCAAATACTGAAACTGACTTTCTCTCGATAGCTGCGGTACTTGCGCATACTGTTTTGCGACGGCCCGATAGCTTTTTAGCTTTTCTCGGTGCTGTTGGTAATACGTTGTCAAAGTCGTTAGCAGCGTTTCGGTTGGCACCATATGGCCAATCGAAAGCTTTACCAGCAGGTTAGATTTAACCGGCACAATCTCTTCTGTTTGAGCGATCCACTGCTGCAAATTTTGTCTGCCGCTCTCTGTCACGGTGTATAGCTTTTTATTGGGGCGATTCTCCTGCTCAATTTTTTCCGCAGAGACATCACCCTCTTCTTCTAGCTTTGCTAGCGCTTTGTAGATTTGCTGGTGGCTAGCACTCCAGAAGTACTCAACTGATTTATTGAAGCTTTTTACCAAGTCATAGCCGCTACAGGGCTGGTTGAACAGCGCGGCCAAAATTGCGTAAGAAAGTGACATGATCTGGGCCAAGAATATTCACCAATGGACATGGTAAGCGAAGACGTTGATAACACGCTGCTTGCACTGGATTGTAGTGAGCTGCGGTCGTTGAATTTTAAGAAACGCATCGGTTGGTGCGTAAGCTGTGAGCATTCGCAGTATGGTTTTGAAGGGCCTTTACCTGATACTTTTCTGGCTAATATTTTTTTAGCTGACTATCCTTACACTGCGTTATACAGGCGAACCTTCCAATGACAGAGTCCAATATTGAATCGGTATTACAAGAGCAGCGGATTTTTGAGCCCGCTGCCGAGTTTTCTAAAAAGGCTCGAATACCGAGCATGGAGGCCTATCAAAAGCTCTATGACGAGGCGGCGGCTGATCCGGCGGCGTTCTGGGCGAGGCTTGCGGAAGAGGAGTTGGACTGGTTTGAGAAGTGGGATACCGTGCTTGACTGGCAGCCGCCGTTTGCGAAATGGTTTGTCGGTGGCAAAATCAATATTTCTTATAACTGTCTAGATCGCCACCTGACGACAGATAAGTGCGATAAGACGGCGCTGATTTGGGAGGGTGAGCCGGGTGACTCGCGGCAGCTAACGTACGCTGAGCTACATGCGGAAGTGTGTCAGATGGCAAATGTGCTTAAGGATATGGGGGTGCAGAAGGGCGATCGCGTTGGCCTATACATGCCGATGATTCCTGAAGCGGCGATGGCGATGCTGGCCTGTGCACGAATTGGCGCAGCGCATACGGTGGTGTTTGGGGGGTTTAGCGCGGAGGCTTTGCGCGATCGCCTCAACGACGCCGAAGCCAAAGTCGTAATCACCGCAGACGGTGGCTTTCGCAAAGACAAACCGATGGGCCTAAAGCCCGCTGTCGATGCAGCCCTAGACAATAACGCTGTCCCTTCAGTCACCAACGTCCTCGTCGTGCAGCGCACCGAGCAAGAAGTCGGCTGGACAGAAGGCCGCGACGTTTGGTGGCACGATGTAAAACCCTCTGCCTCTACCGACTGCCCCGCTGAACCGATGGACAGCGAAGACCTCCTCTTCATCCTCTACACCAGCGGCACCACTGGCAAACCCAAAGGCGTGGTTCACACCACCGCAGGCTACAACCTTTACACCCACATGACCTTCAAGTGGACCTTCGATATCCAAGAAGACGATATTTACTGGTGTACCGCTGACGTGGGCTGGATTACGGGCCATAGCTACATCGTGTACGGGCCGCTGTCTAACGGGGCAACGACGCTGATGTATGAAGGCGCGCCCAGACCTTCCAATCCTGGTGCTTTTTGGGATGTGGTGGAAAAGTATGGCGTTACTATCTTCTACACCGCACCGACTGCGATTCGCGCCTTTATGAAAATGGGCGATAAGGAGCCAAATGCTCGCGATTTATCTTCACTGCGGATTTTAGGCACGGTGGGTGAGCCAATTAACCCTGAAGCCTGGATGTGGTATCGCAAGGTGATTGGTGGCGACAACTGCCCGATTGTGGACACTTGGTGGCAGACCGAGACGGGCGGCTTTATGCTGACGCCATTGCCAGGAGCCACGCCGACTAAACCAGGCTCTGCAACCAAGCCTTTCCCTGGGATTTTGGCAGACGTGGTTGATAGCGAAGGCAATCCGGTCGGCGCGAACGAGGGCGGCTATTTAGTCGTGAAGCACCCGTGGCCGAGCATGATGCGCACAGTGTACGGCGATGATGCTAGATTCCGCCGGACGTACTGGGAGCATATTCCGCCCAAGGACGGCCAGTATCTGTACTTTGCGGGCGATGGTGCGCGTAAGGATGCAGATGGCTACTTCTGGGTGATGGGCCGCACGGATGACGTGCTGAATGTGTCGGGTCACCGGCTAGGCACGATGGAGATTGAGTCGGCGCTGGTGTCGCATCCTTCTGTGGCCGAGGCGGCGGTAGTGGGTCGCAAAGATGAACTGAAGGGTGAGGATGTGTATGCGTTTGTGACGCTGGAAGGAACGTATACGGCCAGCGATGAGCTAAAAGCTGAGCTAAAGCAGCATGTGGTGAAGGAGATTGGTGCGATCGCCCGCCCCGGCGAAATTCAATTTACCGACGCCCTGCCCAAAACTCGCTCTGGCAAAATCATCCGCCGCTTTTTGCGCAATTTAGCTAGCGGTGAGGAAGTGGTAGGCGATGCGACGACGATGGAAGATCAAAGCGTGCTTGAGAAGCTGCGTCAGGGCTCATAGATAGAAATAAAACAGAGATAACAATTACCAACAAAGCCATCTCAGAATAAGTTCACCTATTCCATCTTGTCCTGTTTCATTTTTTAAGTAGCGCCAAGAGCGTAACCGCCATCATGTTTAGGGCGCAATGATGGCGGTCATACCCTGCTGCGAAAATTTTACGAAGAAAGAGAATATTCAGTGTCGTTGCAGCAAAGTGTTTTTCTCGTATGAGGTTCGTGAACTCACTCAACTCAACTCAACTTAATTCAACCTAACTCGTTCAATAGATGTAGGAGAATTTTCCCTTATGCTGATGATTCTCCGCCTGCTGACAGAGAGAGAAGTATGTCACCATTCGATAATATTAAAAAGATAACTAATACGAAAATAAACTCAAAATGGTAAACCCACTAAAAATTGTTGCTCGCTATCGTAAGCCGCTTGCAGGCTTGATGGTGGCCGCTTCGCTAACTGTTGTATCGGCATGTGCAGAGACACCACAAGAGACTACTACTTCGGAGGAAGCTGCCGAGAACGTAACGACTGAGGAAGTGTCGGATGGAGCAGAAGGTCTGATTGGTCAGACAGTATCGCTTCGCGCGGAAGTAGAGGAAGTTGTTGACGATACTTCATTTTTAATAGAAGACGATCAGGTGTTTGGTGGCGAAGACATCCTAGTCATCAATGCTTCTGGCGAGCCTTTTGTACTGGCTGATGGCGATGATACTGAGGTACAGATAACTGGCGAGGTGCAGCAGCTTGTAAGCGCTGACGTCGAGACGCAGTACGGCCTAGCCCTAGACCCAACTGTGTACGCTGACTATGAAGATCGCCCTGTAGTTGTGGCCCAGTCCATTGCGCTTTCTCCCGATCCAGGCGATTTAACCAGCAATCCAGAAGAATACTATAACCAGAGAATTGCGGTCGCTGGTGAAGTAGAAGATAAGCTTTCACCGACGACGTTTACGCTAGACGAAGAGGAACTGTTTGGCGGCGACGACCTGCTGGTGATCACGCAAGGTGATGCCACTCCTGAAACCCAAGACGGCGAGGAAGTCACCGTTACAGGTGTTTTACGTCCATATGTAAAGGCTGAGTTCGATACTGACTACGACTTAGACTGGGATCTATCTGTTCAAGAGCAAGTTGAGGCAGAATATAGCGAAAAGCCTGTCTTCGTTGCTGACGGCGTATACCCTTCTGCTATGTAACTCAATTAGCGAAAGTGAAGATAATTAGCCTTTTATAAGGGCTGTCTATCTTCGATAGCTTTCTATAACTCGCAATTTAAAATCGCCTGTATGAGACTCATGCAGGCGATTTTGATTGAGAAGATTTCGGTTAAGAAACTGTACACCAAAGGTATTGTTGTATCGGGTGACAATGCTGTTATATCGTTTACATTGTTACCCGATGCGGCTGCGCTTTAGCTTTAGCTCTCAAGCGTGAAAAGCGTTAGTTCTGGCGGACAGAACACGCGAATTGGAATGATGCTCATACCGATGCCCACGTTGATGTAGAGGTTGTTGCCCGGTTTGCCATAGCTGTCTTTTGCCCAGCCGTCAGCATAGACTTTGTCATCCTGAGTGAAGCGTAGCCAAGACCATTGAGGAGAGTTGGGCAGGCGAATTTGTCCGCCATGAGTATGGCCAGCTAAGGCTAACGGGGCCGTACTTTCGGGAAAGAACTCGAAGTCGTCTGGATTGTGCATTAGGGCAACTCTAGGACTATCCGCTGGAATACCAGCTAAAGCGGCGTCTACGTTGTCTTGATTTGCCCAAAGTGAATCGACAGCGGCTAGATACAGCGGCTCACTGCTGTCGGGCAGCTGCATAGCAACAGATTCATTCTCAAGCACTACAATACCGGCTGTCTCTAGCGCAGATTCTAAGCTACTAGCTAGCTGTGTGCCGGGTTCGGCTGTCTTACTGCTCATGCCGTAGTCATGATTGCCTAGTACTGCGTAGGTGGGGATACCTGCATCGACCAGCGGTTTTACGATACTAACCGCTTCTTCGATTTGAGCATCCGGTGCAGGTTCAGCATGATAGATAAAGTCGCCGCTAATTAGGACGGCGGCAGGGTTTGCTTCAATCATTTGCTCAATGCTACGGCGAGCGGTGCCAGGATTGCCTGCCCACATGCCAATCTGAAAATCTGAGAGCTGACCTATTTGCTTGCCCTCCCAATCGGCGGGCAGGTTGGGAATCGTCGCAACCTCTTTCTCTGTGTTGAGAAAGCGCGGTTCAATCAACCCCCAAATTGCTAATAGAACAACTAAACCTCCTGTGCCCATAAGAGCATACTTTATTTTATCTGCAACGCCTTTCATCTCTACTACCTGTTGTACGTAATTCTCGTTACGCCGTATAAGCAACAGCATATGTTTGTGTGGGTCTGAAGCTCTCTCTATAACAGTAGATTTTCTGTTTTCTCTGTGGCGCTTATCTACTGAAATCTAGGTCAAGTGAAGGGTAAACGCTAGAGATAGAAGCTAAGGAAACGAGAATTAAATGAAGTCTGCTCTTTCGGATCGGTTGGTTTTGGCTATCGCCTACGGCGACGCATACCGCTACGCTCAGCCACTCGGGGCATTCCGACTACGCTCAGCCATCGGGAATGTCGAGCGTAGAGCTTTGCTTTTCTCGAAGAGCAGGGTGTCTGGCTGAAACGGTCAATCTAACTGCCCCCCCGGTGGCTGAGCATAGTCGAAGCCACACCTACCAGCCCTAACTCCAATTAGCACTCAGTCAGTGCCATTTATTCGTAGATGGCACTGACTATTCCGATTGCTCGTCTACACTGCGCTCACTCGCTTGGTCAAAATGGCCAGAACTTCATTTGGTCTGCCGGTAGAAATTGGGCGGCTCCAGTCGTTGGGTTCGGCGTAGCCGAGGGTGTGCAGGAGGGCGATGGTAGTTTGTACGGTGCCGAGGGTGCCAAACAGCATATGCCGCACCTGTTCGCGCGGGGGGCGGGGGCCAGATGAGGGGCCGGATGCACCGCTAGAGAGAACAGAAATGGCAGATGAAGAAGTGGGTGAAGAGGCAGGCGAAACGGTGGACGCCGAAGCGCCCTGACTAAAAGCAACAAGCATGAGATCTGGTCTCCAGAGAAGAAAGTGGGTAGGAAACCAGAACCCAATGGACCTTAGCGACCTCGCAAAATGTAGTGCAAATTCGGAGGTGCTAAGGTACAGTGCCCTTAGCTTCCGGACTGCCTGTTTCAGTTCGTGAAGTTAGCCGTCGGTAGGTGCTGTGAACACTTGCCGATGGCGCTGAAGTCAATTGAGTTCTGACAGAACAGCGGTGATAGGCATCACTCGCCTTAGCTATTGAAGATAAGGTGATTTTGCCGTGTAGTCAAGATGTGCGAGAGTCCATTGAGGCGATCAGGCTATTGCCGCAACCAACCTACCTAACAGGTATCTGTAAGGCACGATGGCCCAAGCCTCTACCAATATCTACCACACAGACCTTTCCGGTAAGATTGAGGTGAATCCATTGAACTCAGGTCATTTAGAAATGGCGTCACCCATCCCAAACGTTTTGACTGACCCTAAGAGCCTTTATGAAACGGACTTCTATGCCTGGACGCAGCGGCAGGCTTTGCTGCTGCGTGATCGCCAGTGGCAGCAAATCGATTTAGATAACGTGATTGAGGAGATTGAGTCTTTGGGCAGGCAGCAGAGGCAAGAGCTTCGCAACTGTCTAGCAGTGCTAATTGGACATCTGTTGAAGTGGGAATATCAGAGTGAAAAACGCAGCCGCAGTTGGCTAGCAACCCTCAATATTCAACGGCTAGATATCGCAGCACTGATTGCTGATAATCCCAGCTTGCAGCCATATCTTAGTGAAGCGATGGAAGTTGCCTATCGCAAAGGGCAAATGCTCGCAATGGAAAAACTGAGCTGCCTCAAAAGACTTTTCCGAGGGAGGTAACCTATTCACTAGAAAACGTTTTGACAGAAGACTTTTATCCTGGAGAAGACAGCGAACTGATCGAGCCCGATTGCTAACGCCATTACAGACAACACTACAGAAATCTCGCTAGCGGCGAAGAAGTTGCCAGTGATGCAGCTACCGGCAATGCAACTACTCTGAAAATCCAAAGAATCCTTAAAAAGATTAGATATCAGAACCGTCATATGATGCGCCTACCCTTTCCGTTTCTACCCTCTCGCCGGTCCCTGCTTGCTTTGGCAGTTGCTAGCTTCAGCCTTGCACTCCAGTCCCCGCAGCTTTTAGCACAGACCCTGCCCCTGCCCGAACAGCTGATCGATCTCAACTCGTCCGCAGGCCAAGCGCTGCTGCATGAGAGCGAGGCCCAGGCCGACTTTGTGCCACTGATGAGTCAGTTTGTCACTCAAGAGAACCAAGCCTTTTGTGGCATTGCTAGTACGGTCATGGTGCTCAACGGCATCGGCATTCCTGCCCCCAACGCCCCCGCATGGGACCGAGGCTACTTTACTCAAGACAATGTGCTCAACGCCGAGACAGAAGCGGTGATTCCTCGTGAAACGATTGCGCGGCAAGGGCTGACTTTAGAAGAACTGTCCAATATTCTGGCGAGCTATCCGGTGCAGGTAGAGCGCCATCATGGTAGCGACGTGAGCTTGGATCAGTTTCGGCAATTAATTGCCACGAATCTATCTGAATCAGACAACTTCATGCTGGTTAACTACTTGCGCCGATCGATTGGGCAAGAGCGAGGCGGCCACATTTCTCCACTAGCTGCCTATGACGCAGATACAGATCAGGTGTTGATTTTGGACGTATCGCGCTATAAGTATCCCTCGGTATGGGTTGAGGTAGAAACGCTGTGGAACGCAATCAACACGGTGGATTCGGTATCGGGGCTGACCCGAGGGGTCGTGATGATTTCGCCGTTAGAGGGATGAGTGCGATTGTGCATGAGCTGGGTATGAGCGCGATCGCACGTCTAGCCTTCTCGTAACTCTGTTTGAGTTTGCAAACTTGACGGCGCTACCAGCCAAAGGCCGAATGCTGTGAACCGACTTCAAACGCTTCTCTAGCCGCTGCCTCATCCTTATCCTGTGCGGGCACCGTTTCTACCCGCGACTCCGCACAAAAAGATGCCGTACTTAATCCGCCAAAGCGCTTCACCACACTCGTGCGTATCCGCAAATCGGGGCTAGGAAACCAAAACCGCTCAATCGAACTCATGGTTTCGTATTCAGTTGTTAGCACCAAACCATCTTCACTATCCATTTCAAAGCGGCCAATCACAGGCACAATCTCCGCATAGCCCCGCTCTCTGAGCAAGTTACCCGTCTGCGGATTATCTGCGTCGGGCACCAGCGCAAACACCGTAGAGCCCTTGTGGTTCTCGTCTTCCTTATCCCAGGCCATAGCGCCATTCCACTCTACATACGCGCCCCCAACCGCCGTGCCGGGGTCTACGTCATGAAGCTTGCAGATCTCGACTACCTTTTCATTGTTAGCTGGCAGGGCTTCAACTTTGATATTAGAACCGCCTAGCTCTGCCCGCCGAAAGGGTAGGTGATGCGTCGTTCGTTGAGATTGCCACTGCCCAGCACTCTGCTGGAAAAACTCCATTACGTTCATCTTTATCAATAATTATTTCTCTTAATACTATAACGCGCCGGAACTGGGCAGGTTTGGGCAACCTCATCCTTTTGCTAGAGGCGATCGCCCTCTAAACCTGTCTTGTGAACGAGCTCATCGCTGTTGCAAACTCGTTAGCCTTTACGCATATGTCTAAAGGTATCTAAAAGCGATGTATAGCTAGCTGCTAAGCGAGCAAATTCCTGATTTCTAGATTGAAAATCGAGCATTTGAATTGCCTCTCTCTCCATATATACGTGCTCGGTCTAGAGGCTTGGTCTGGGGGTAGAGAACATCGTCCAAATCCTTGAGAAATAAACTTAAGTAACACTTGCTACCGAATCTATTTACAATTTGACGATAGTGTGCGTTACAGTTAGAATCCGATTAATCAAATTTGGTTAGCGTCTGCTAGCCGAACGATTAAGGGGCCAGATAACCTGTTGCCCCGGTGACTCAAATCACCGCGACTTCTAGCTATCAGAGCCTACCTAGGTTCTGTGGATTTAGGTTCAACCGCCTATTCAAGATCTATCTAACTATCCAGATCTATCTAAACCTTTTGAGGAAAAGAGACCACTATGAGTACATCAGGCAAAGACAATGCGCCCGGCAGTCTCAGCATGGAGCAGCAGTTCAAACTAAAAATCGTTCAAGATCAGGTGAAAGGCCTAAGTTTGGAACAGGCTCAAGAATATGTTGTTGAGGTTATGCGACAAATGATGGTAAAGGACAACCTTGTCAAGCATTTACTTAGAAATGCTTGATAGAGAATACTTTTGCCGCCTCATGCCTGGTTTTGACCGTCGTAAAAGCAGGGATATCAGTGAGGCTTCGACTGTCTTCATAGCGGTCGCTCCTGTAATCATTTCGTGATGATTACACTTTTCAATAGCAAAAAATTAAATAGGTGCTCTATATAAAGCCGGATTAATCCCCTTGATTAGTTCGGCTTTATTCGTACTCTTTCTCCATTGCGCTATTCCTTAATTACTGCGCCACTTTTTGAATAGAAATAGCTATGCAGGCGAAAACGATGCGAAATGCTAAGAAACGATACGAATTTTCGATACATTTACTTTCTTTATGATAAGGCGAATTCCTTTGTACATATAGGGTTTGGCTCTAACTGGCGAAAGAATGTAACGGATTATTGCTTTGTTTTTAATAAAGCGGACTCAATGGCCGTTCATCTTTTAAAGTTGTGTCACTGGTTACAAAACAGCCAGTTGCTGTATTAAGAAGAAGGAGAGCTTGATGCTTGACGCTTTCTCTAGAGCCGTTGTCACGGCCGACACTAAGACTGCTACTATCGGCGGCAGCGAACTAGACGCTCTGAAAGGCTTCGTTTCCGAAGGAAACAAGCGTTTGGACGCTGTAAACGCGATCGCTTCCAACGCTAGCTGCATCGTTTCCGATGCTGTTTCTGGCATGATTTGTGAGAACACTGGCTTGATTCAAGCTGGTGGTAACTGCTACCCCACTCGTCGTATGGCTGCTTGCCTACGCGACGGTGAAATCGTTCTTCGCTATGTCACTTACGCTTTGCTTGCAGGTGATGCTTCCGTTCTTGATGATCGTTGCCTCAACGGTTTGAAAGAGACTTACGCTGCTTTGGGCGTCCCAACTGGTTCTGCTGCTCGCGCAGTTAACATCATGAAGGCTTCTAGCATTGCTCACCTGAAGGGTACTAACAGCCCTGAAGCAGGTGGCTCTCGCTACAACAAGAACGACGCTCAAGAAGGCGATTGCTCTGCGCTCGCTTCTGAAGCTGCTGGTTACTTTGATCGCGTTGTTTCTGCTCTTTCCTAATAGCTCTTTGCCTAAAAGTTCTTTGGGCGAGTTCATAGTCAAAGACAAAACCAACATCGACTTTATTTAGTTGACCGATCAAACATCACTTGGAGAATTAAATCATGAAATCTGTTGTAACCTCTGCTATCGCTTCGGCTGATGCAGCTGGCCGTTTCCCTGGTTCTGCTGACTTGCAGGCTGTTCAAGGTGGTTTGCAGCGTGCGGCTGCTCGCCTAGAAGCTGCTGAGAAGCTAAACGCTGGTATCGACCAAGTTGCTCAAGAAGCTTACGATGCTGCTTTCAAAAAGTACCCCTACCTCACCAACGAAGGTGAAGCAGGCGGCAACCAAGGTAAGAAGGACAAGTGCCTTCGCGACATCAAGCACTACTTGCGTCTGATCAACTACTGCTTGGTAGTTGGCGGCACGGGTCCTTTGGACGAGTGGGGCATTGCAGGTGCACGCGAAGTATATCGCTCTTTGAACTTGCCTACAGCGCCTTACGTAACTGCTATGCAGTTCACTCGCGATCGCGCTTGCGCACCTCGTGACATGTCTCCTCAGGCACTTACTGAGTTCCGCTCCTTGCTTGACTATGTCATCAATTCCCTCTCTTAATTGATTGGGCTTAGGTCAGCTTGCTGACTTGAGTGTTGAGACGTTGAAGCGTTGGAAAAAATAAGGACTTCTGGCCAATCCCTTAGTAATAAGGTTTTCCGGGAGTCCTTTTTGCTGTCAAATTGATCAGAAATTACTCTCTAAGACCCTCTAAGACCCATGGTTGCCGATTCCGTTTTTAACCAGCTCAAGCATCCCAATCCACAAATGCGCGATCGCGCCATGACTGAAATTGTGAATAATCGGGATGAAAATACCATCCCAACGCTGATGACGGCATTAGGCGAAGCGGACGTAGTATACCGCCGGGCCTGTGTGAAGACGCTAGGCGCAATCGGGATGGACTCGGTGCCTGCGGTCGTTGACCAGATGCTGACTGCTGAAGATGACACGGTGCGCGCGAGCTGTACAAAGGCGATGGCACAAATTGCGGTATATCACCCGGATGAGCCGTTTTCGGTAGAGGGCTTGGAAGGTTTGAAAAAGGCGATGGCAGATCCCTATCCGGTGGTGCAAATTGCGGCGGTGATGTCGCTAGGCGAAATCGGTATGCCTGCTGTGGAGACACTGCTAGAGACGCTAAAGACGACAGATAATGTGGCGATCGCACTCACCATCACTAATACGCTTGGCTCTATCGGTGACCCTCGCGCCCTAGACGTACTGCGCGATCTGATCAAAGACGACACGGTTGACAGCTACGTTCGCGAAACCGCAGAGAGCGCTCTACCCCGGCTAGAGCATGTGATTAATCTCCGTGAAGCTAAGGGCAGCTTAAGAAATAGCGCCGTGTGAGCTAAGGTTGGCATTTCTGAGGTCGGCCTTGCTGAAGTCGTGTGCGTTGAGATCGCTAGTCCCAGCTGTCTTCTGTCTCTTCTTGCTTTCTCTTTAGCTGAGAAATGGCTAGTTTGAGCACCGGTTGAATAGTGGTGTCGGTTTCATGGCTGAGGGCGTTTTGTAGTGGCGCGATCGCACCCAAATCCCCAATCTTCATCATTGCCATGGCCGCTGTCTTGCGCACATCGCCATGTCTGTCTACCAGTACCGTTGTCAGGTGCGGCACAACATCTGGGTTGCTGAGCTTACCTAAGGCCGCCGCCGCCTCAGAGCGCACCATTGAGGCGCGATCGCTCAGCCCGCTAATAATTAGCCCTAGCGCCTGCTGGTCCTCATTCTCTTGCACCAGCGTCGTCAGCGCGCCGATGACCGCGCTGCGTACCTCTTCCTTTTCAGAATCAATCGATTGATAAAGGTGCTTTGCGCCTGCCGTCCCAATAAAAGAGAGCCCCCAGGTGGCCAATCCCTTGGAGCTGTCGGGGTAGTCGGGTGAGCCAATAATTTCTAGCAGCACCGGAGCCGCTGCTTCACCCATGACCGCTAGCGCGCCGACCGAAGATGCCCGTACAACCGTGTCATCGTCATTTAGCAGCGAGTTGACAAGCGTTGGAATGGTCGCTGGATCGGCAATTAACGTCATTGTTTTGGCGCAGGCTCGGCGGACGACCGGATTTTCGTGACTGGCCAGCCCGTCTATCAATGCCGGGGTAGCTGGTTTGCCAACCTTACCCAGTATTTCTGCAAAGGCTAGGCGCTTCATCCCTCGCGTATCGTTAAAGCCTTCAACTAGCTGGGCAATCAGCGCTTGATCGGCGGTATCGAATCTCCCGGTGGCTTGCTGCTGCTGAACATCTAGAATCAGCGCGTCAGCCTCTGATTGAGACAGAAGAGAAGGCTTACGAGGGCTAGTCATAGTTATTTCTAAAATCAAGGAATTTACTGAGAACAGGTGGATGGCTGCTCTGCAGCAAGGTAGGTGCGCTATGCGTTTAAATTCTCTCAGATTGTGGAAGGCAACCGGTAATTTTTGATTTTCGTCCCACTCTAGTGCGATCCTAGTAAAAGTAAACAGTCTTCACCAAGCCGCTTGAGTCCAGCGCTTCGAAAAAATAAGATGAATAATCGATTTTCTGGTCTGTTCAATCTTACTGAAGCACAGGCCATCGAGATTTTAGACAGTCCGGCGGATGATTCGGACGAGGCTTCTAGCCGCTATATCGCGGCGTCACACTTGGTCAATTTCGATAGCGAAGCGGCGATCGCATCTTTAATCAGAGCCGCCAATAACACTGACGACGATTTAGACAACCGAATTGTTCGTCGCAAGGCCGTAGAGAGCCTGGGCCGACTGAAGGTAAAAGCTGCCCTGCCGGTGATTCAAAACTGCCTAGACGACGAAGACATTTATCTGGTAGAAAACGCAGCCTGGGCAATTGGCGAAATTGGCACCGACGATGCCGCCATGCTAGAAAAGCTAGCCGAGCAGTTAACCCGGCCCGACCAAAGCTATCGCACGATTATTCACGCGCTGGCGAGCTTAAAATATACCCCGGCAGCTGAGCGAATTGAAACGTTCGTCAGCAGCCAGAGCGCCCCGATTGCCAGCGCAGCCCTTTCAGCGATGTATCAGCTCACTGGCGATGCGAAAACCATGCCAAAAGTATTGGGCTTTTTACAGAGCGCCAACGTCAACGCCCGTCGAGGCAGCATTCAAGATCTCATTGATGCTGATTACTTTCAAGCGATTCCAAATATTGCGCAGTGTCCGGTGTCTATGGTCTTTCGGCTGCGGGGCATTCGACTGCTGGCCGAGCGTGCGATCGCAGCCCAAACGCTCAAATTTTCACAGATACAGCGCGTCCTAGAAAAGGTCATCCGCGACTACCCAGGGGATGTTGTCCTTGTACACCACTACGAACAGATCCCCGATCTGAGCGGACTGGTTCAAGAGCTGTACGGTACGGATTTTGGCCGCTGCTATCTAGGCACTCTAACGTTGATAGAGCACTATGTCGAGGCTGCCCCCACCGCTTTGCTAGAGAGCTACAAAGCTGAAGGCTATAACGATTATGGCGCTCACTATCACATCATGCGGCTGTTTGGCTGGCTGCAAATGAGCGAAGCCTATGACTTGCTAGTAGAAGCGCTGCATAACAAAGCGCCGCAGTTTCAAAAGTCGCGAGTGGCCGCTGCGATCGCGCTTGGTGAGCTAGGCCAAGCCGCAGCCATTGAGGAGCTAAAAACTGCGCTTACAGTCCCAATTTGGGATTTGCAGTACGCGGCCATCATGGCGCTAGAAAAGCTAGGTGAGAGCGTAGAGAAGCTGGAGCTAGACGTTACCGATTGGCTAGTGGGAGAAAAGCTGAGTTCTCTGTAATTTCTTCTGTATTCTTTTTTGTGATCTTTTGTACTCTACGGCTAAAAGGCAGGCTGTAATGCCAGGGTTTGTAGCTTTCTGTCAGTCCAGCGCAAATCTAGGGTCGATACGCCGCTTCTTGTGCAATAATTGAAAACTGCATTGACACAAATTTTAGGATCATGGCAAAAGGCGTCCGTCTCGTAATTACACTCGAATGCACTGAGTGTCGCACTAACCCCGATAAGCGCTCCAACGGGGTATCTCGCTACACCACCCAAAAGAACCGTCGCAATACGACAGGTCGCCTAGAGCTGAAAAAGTTTTGCACACACTGCAATAAGCACACAGTTCATAAAGAGATCAAGTAGAGCGAGATCAAGTAGAACGAGATCAAGTAGAGCGCTCAATCTATAGAGAACTCTAGCAAACCTCGAAATTAAGTAAATAAAAGAGACCCAAAGATTATGGCTTACTTCCGTCGTCGAGTTTCTCCTATTAAGCCGGGAGAAAAAATTGACTATAAAGATGTGGATTTGCTCCGCAAGTTCGTCACCGAGCGCGGCAAAATTTTGCCTCGTCGTATTACTGGCTTAACGTCTAAGCAGCAGCGCGATTTAACCAAAGCAATCAAACGTGCGCGTGTCGTTGCCTTGCTTCCGTATGTCAATGAAGACGGCTAAAGGAAGCTTAGTCTGAGGAAGCTTAGTCTGAGGAAACTTAGTCTAAGAAAACTGAGCCTTGAAAAAGCTTTAGGTATTACGAGTGTGCTTCACTCCTTTCGTGGGGCGCATACTTCTAAAATTTGTGTAGCTCGAAACAAACAAATATCAAGCTATCCGCGTTAGACATAAAGACAGTTTCTTTTGTCTGGTACTTTGACAAGTAGCGCAGGTAGCTTTTTTATTTTCAGCGTGTTGTGTAGGCCACGCTGAAAAATGATCATAGGTTGAGATGGGGACCGGTGGAAAAAGGAACGCTCGTAGAATTTAAGCTAAAAGGGACACCCCATCTAGCGGTAGCCGACCGACCTGAAGGCAAGAAAAACTGGGTCTTGATTGATCAGAGCGGTCAGTCGCATACGATTCATCCGCGTCAGGTGATTTATGAAGTGGGCAAAGCGACCTATGAGCCCACAGAAATTGCCGCGTTTGTTCAAGAAGCCGAAGGATACATCGATCCTGATAATTTAGAAATTGCCTGGGAGCTGCTGAGCGAGCTAGAAGAGTCGGCCACGCCTGAATCGCTCGCAGAGCTGCTGTTTTCTGACCAGAGCCCACCGCTGTGCTACGCGGCCCACTGCCTTTTGAGTGCCGATAAGCTTTTCTTTAAGCAAAAGGGCGACTATTATGAACCGCGTCCGGCAACTCAAGTTGAGGAGCTGCAGCATAAAATTGCGCGTGAGGCGGCAAAGGCAGAAGAAACGGAAGGGTTCTTTTCACGGGCAAGAGCTGTGCTGGCGGGCGAAGCGTCGGTTTGGGAGAAAAGCGATCGCCCCCGCCTAGAAATCGTAGAGCGCTACGCTCTGCTGGGGGATGAATCTAGCCAAAAAGCCGCCGCCCAAGAAATCTTAAGCGCCCTAGACCGAGACAAATCGCCTGAAGCCGCGTTTGATTTTCTGGTGGCCCTCAGCATTTGGGAACGGCACGAAAATCTGGCCCTGCGCCGCCGCCAAATACCCACCCAGTTCCCTGAAGAGCTGGCCGCTCAAATTGAGCAAGTCATGAGCGATCCGCCTGCAGACGTGGCAACTGACCGCATAGATTTGACGCACCTAAAGCTGTACACCATTGACGCTGAAAGCACGCGCGAAATTGATGACGGCCTGAGCTGCGAGACGCTAGCAGATGGTCGCCGTAAGCTGTGGATTCATATTGCTGATCCGACCCGCTGGCTGTCGCCGGGTGATTTGCTCGATAGCGAAGCGCGTCGCCGCTGCACAACGGTCTATTTGCCAACGGGTGTGATTCCGATGTTTCCGTTCGAGCTAGCAGCCGGGCCGATGAGTCTGGTGCAGGGGCAGGTCTGTCATGCGCTGAGCTTTGGCGTGGTGCTTGCTGACGATGGCAGTGTGGCCGAGTACAGCATTCATCCGAGTCAGGTGAAGCCGACGTATCGGCTGACGTATGAAGATGCGGATGAAATGATTGAGCTAGGGGTGACGGCTGAGGGAGAAATGCTAGCGATCGCAGATCTGGCTAAGACCCGCCGCACCTGGCGCAAATCACAAGGCGCTATCGACATTCAACTGCCCGAATCTTCTATCAAGGTTGATCGCGAGCAAGACACCATCACCATCGACATGCTGACCTCTTCCGTCGCGCGCGAGGTAGTCGCCGAAATGATGATTCTTACCGGTGAAGTTGCTGCCCGCTATGGCGAAGAAAATGAGCTGCCTTTGCCCTTCCGCAGTCAGCCGCAGCCAGAGCTACCCCCCGAAGAAGACCTGATGCAGCTAGAAGCTGGCTGGGTCCGTGATTCGGCGATTCGCGCCTGCATGACCCGTAGCGAAATGGGCCTTAACCCGGCTCGCCACGCTACCCTTGGCCTTAATCGCTACTGCCAGGTCACCTCTCCCATCCGCCGTTACACCGATCTGATGGGTCATTTTCAAATCAAAGCGCACCTCCGCGGTGAAGCGCTACCATTTACCCCAACCGAGATGCCCGAGATTATTGCCAGCGTTGCCAATGCTGCGTACGAAGCCATGATGGTAGAGCGGCAGACTAAAAAATACTGGGCGATTGAATATCTCAGGCGGCAAGATGAGGCCAATCCTAGTCAGCCTTGGGAAGTCGTTGTGGTTCGCTGGCTCAGAGAGCACGAGAGACTGGGTCTCATAATTTTTGAAGATCTGGGGCTGGAGTTTGTGATGCGATTTGATCGGGCTGTAGAGATTGGCGAAAGGCTAACGATTTGCCTCAGCTACGCCGATCCGAGACAGGAAATGGTGCGATTTAAAGAGGTGATTATCGCGACTGAGCAAGAAGACGTGGAGACTGAACTTTTTCAGGACGAAGAGCGTATGGGCGAAGAGGGTGTTGATACAGAGATCGTGAGCGAAGAGCGTGTGGACGAAGCGAGCGTGGATGAAGCGAGTGTGGCCAAAGAGAGTCTAGCTGAGATGAGCGAAGAAGAGTAGGCGATCGCCAGTGAAGACACCCGTGAAGGCGTCAGTGAAGGCACCCGTGAAAACAATCTATGCGGAAATGTCCATCTGGACAGCTCGCCGGTTGAGCTTTTGCAGGGGCCTGTTGTTGTGGTTTAGCAGCTTTTGATACTGGGCTAGCTGCGAGCCTGGCAGGTCAACGGGCTGACTCATCACTAGCCAGGTGACAGATTCTGAGCAGGGTGGGGTGGTGAGTGAACCGCTGTATCGATAGGTGGTGGTTTGCGTGGGAAGTAGGGATTGAGCGTTGATGGTTTTGCCGGTGCGGACTTTGTCGCCTGCTTGAGCGGGTAGATTTTGGCTGAGGGCTGTGTAGGCGATCGCACGACCATCGCTAGCATCTTCCTCACTCACCTTCAGCAGCACCGCGACCACCGCTAACTCACCCTCGTTGCTCTGGTGCACCAGGTGCAGCTCCGCAATCTGGGGCTCACCGTTAATCGCATGTTCACTTGGACTGTGAAAATGAAACTGGAGCAGGTTGTAGCGCTTTCCTTCTAGCGTGAGATAGCTTCCCGGTGCGTAGGGAACTTCAACTGTATGGCCGTTGTTTAACAGGTTCAAGGGAACTGGCCGGTAATGAAACTTTGGGTTCAATAAGTCTGTGGGCTCAGCAGCAGTTAAGTCTATTGGTGACTGAGCTTGGCCGCTGGCACAGGTTTGGAACTGACTGTCTATATCTGCCCAGTGAGTAGGGCCAGTTTCAGCCTGGTAGTTCCAATCGACTTCTGACGGTTTTAGATAAGACGTATTTGCAAAGGCCAAAGAAGGCATTGCGACAAATCCGAGCAGACTGACAAGGGCAACGGCTAACGCGACAGCCAATGCTTTAAGGCTTTGCATAGGTAGAGAGCGCATAGGCTAAGCCTGCCTGCTGGGCTTGGGTTAGCTTGGTGAATCCAAAGCTCGCTAGGGCGGCGGGTGCGATGTTGCTATCTGTGGCTACTACCGTTACACCGTCGCTGGTTTGCAGGTGGCCAATGCCTTTGTTCATGCGTACGGTGTAGAGCGCAGCTTTGTCTGATTTGACGGTATAGCCAGTGCTGGTTGCATTGAGCTGATACACCGTGGAGCCGTTGCTGCGGATGAGCGAGGCGTCGCCGCTAGCGTCTTGGGTAAAGGAAAAGAGCGTTTTTGTGCGCTTGGGGCCTTCTAAAAGGATGCTGTCTTCTGTGCGGACAATGTAGCCAGTGACCGCGTTGCTAGCATTGGTGAGTCGCAGCGTACCATCGCTTTCTAGAATCAGGTTGGCGATAACGGCTCCGGTGCTATCGAGCAGCTTGCCGCCAGTGGATTTGAATAGGAGAGAGAATTCGGGCGTGCCGTTGGCGTGGCGAAAGGTGATTTTTTGGCTTTGGGTGCCGACTGTTTTGTCGATTTTGCTAATTTGGGTGGAGGGTGTTTGGGCAGCGGGCGCGGTGTCGGATGTAATGCGACCGGTTTCGGATAAGGTGCGATCGCTAGACTGCGACTGACAGCTGACCAACAATGCCACCGTCACTGGCACTGTTGCGATCGCAGCTAGCAAAGAACGCCTAATCGAACCGGGCCCGGTTTGATTAGACCTGGTCAAACTAGTCCTGAGCAACCTTGATAGTCCATTAGCTTTAGCCATAATTTCTCCCTTGTCTCGCTACAAAATTTCGCAGCAAATCTTGTGGGAGACTATGAACAGATATGTTGATCCTAGCCTATGCCTTCTACGAACGACCAGCCGAGTCTTTCTACCTCGAAAGGTGCCCAAAATAGTCCTCAAGCCTTTATCCATACAACGCCTGCGGAGGCGGTCGATCAGCTCATTTACAAATCTGTTGCTATTGGCTCAAAAACATTTAAGATAGCCTACCCCGGCAATGCGGATCAGCTACTCGATCATCCAAGTACTCATGAGGCTTTTCAGGCTGATGAGTATATGCCGTATTGGGCAGAGCTGTGGCCCTCGTCTCAAATGCTAGGCGAAGTGCTGATGCAGCAAGACTGGCCCGCAAATCATCGGGCTTTGGAAGTAGGCTGCGGGGTGGGGCTAGCGGGCATTGTGGCGCTTTCTTTGGGAATGCAGGTGATTTTTAGCGACTACGATGCAACGGCGGTAGCGTTTGCCGCACGCAATGCGATCGCCAATGGATTCGACAATTTTGAAACGCAGCCACTCGACTGGCGCGTGCCGCCAAGCTGGCAAGTTCCTTTAATTTTGACGGCTGACGTAATTTATGAAGAGCGCAACATTGCGCCGCTTATCGCTTTTATCAAGGCGGTGCTAGCGCCCGGTGGCCTCTGCCTACTTAGCGATCCAGATCGATCAACGCGCGGTGGGTTTCGCCATGCGCTGAGTCAGGCGCAGCTAAAATTTACCCGCCAAGCCATGACTGCCCCCGGCCCAGAAGGCAGAGTTGTTAGGGGCAGCGTTTATCGAATTTCTGTCTAGCTATGCTGTTTAATTTGGCCGTCTAGTTTGGCCGCTTAATTGGATTGGTGCCACGCTTTCGCCTGCTGACGAATTTCTTCGAGCTCTTCGTCAGACATTCTGTCCAGGTTTTTCAAGATAAAATTCATCCGACCCTGAGAACTTAGCTTCTCTCGATGACGATCTAAAAAGTCCCAATAGAAGAAGTTGAACGGGCAGGCGTTTTCTCCAATGCGTGCCTTTTTGTCATATGCACAGCCTTTGCAATAGTCGCTCATTTTGTTGATGTAATTCGCGCTAGCCGCGTACGGCTTGGTCGCCAACGTGCCACCATCTGCAAACAAACCCATGCCAATTACGTTGGTTTGCATCACCCAGTCGTAAGCGTCAATGAAGGCAGCGTGAAACCAGTCTTCTACCGCCTGTGGAGAAAGTCCCGAAATCAGAGAGAAGTTTGCCAGAATCATCAGGCGCTGGATGTGGTGGGCGTAGCCGGTGCGCTTCACGGTGTCGATGGTTTGATGGAGGCAGTTGAGCTGGGTGTCACCCGTCCAGAAAAAATCGGGTAAGGCGTGGGTGTGCTCGAAATAATTGCGTGAGGGGTAGTCGTCATCTACATGGTTGTAGATGCCGCGCATGTATTCGCGCCAGCCAAGCACCTGGCGAATGAAACCTTCGACGCTGTTGAGTGGGATGTTGGGATTGGCCTGGTAGGCAGCGGCGATCGCATCAATCACTTCCATCGGCTGCAGCAGGCCGATATTGAGGTAAGGCGACAGCAGCGCGTGCCACATTGTATCTTGCCCGGTGACCATTGCGTCTTGGTAGGGGCCAAAGTCGGTGAGGCGATCGCGCACAAAGCTATCGAGTACTGCTAGCGCCTGTTCTCTGGTGACTGCCCAGCCAAAACCCTCAGACTCACCAAACGTAGGATAGTCAGCCACTTCTACCGCTTCAATCACGCCTTGAGTAATTTCATCTGGCTCGAATAGCAGCGGTGGCGGTGGCGAAATCTTGCCTTTTACCGACTGACGATTTTCTTTATCAAAATTCCACTGCTCACCAACCGGCTTTTTCCCCTCCATCAAAATTTCGAACCGTTTGCGTCCCTCTCGGTAAAACGATTCTAAAAGGAGACTTTTTCGAGACTTTGCCCACGCTTCAAAATCTTGTGTAGACCAGAGAAAATGATTGTTGGGTGTTTGCACCTGCTGACAGGCTAGCTTTAACCCGTCCAAAAACATTGCAAAAGGCCGGTCGGCAGGTGCCATCACTCGCAGCTCATCAATCTTGTTTTGCTCAATCCAGGCGCTCAACGGCGCTTCAAATGAGTCTGCTGCTTCATCTGTAGTTTTACCTGTAGTTCCATCCGAGGCTTTATCCGAGGCTTTATAGGTAACCTCCCAGCCACTAGCGCGAAGCTCCTCAGCAAAATGGCGCATCGCCGACCAAACCAGAATTAACTTTTGGCGGTGATAGCGGCGCTCTTTTATATGCGCTAGCGATTCAATCAAAATAACAGGCGTGTTGGCTTTATCTGCCTTACAGCTTTTGAGCGCCGACTGTCCTTGCCATAGCTGATCGCCCAGTACCCAAATGCCGATCTTCATTGCGTTCTTGAAAAAAATGTCAGCTATAGTGTATCGCTGAGCGTCAATAAATGCCGCCGCACAAGATTCCATATACGCCCCATATAGGCTCAGCTAGGCTCAGCCGCTGTTTTGTTATTTTTCTGGCCTATTTTTCTGGCCTATTTTTCTGATCTACTTTTCTATCTGATTTCTCCACTGGGCCAACTGGTGAGATACCCAGCGGATTTCCTCGCAGCTACCGACGATACGGATATGTGTACAGCGATCGGTGGGGTTGTAAAAGCTAAAGCTGAGCTGTGCCATTAGGGGATTGTAACCAGGCATGAGCATTAGCGTTGATGATAGTTCGACTCTTTTAACAGAGAGTCTAGAGCCATGAAGCGTGCTTTCTTGAGAAGCCCCGTTGATTTTGCCATTTCTGTCTTTGACGGGGGGCAGCAGGGTAATTAGGCTGAGGAAGGTGCGATCGCTCGACTCAGTCGTTAACCTAATGATGGCGGTGCGGCGGTTGTCAACGGCGGTTGTGACCTTGCGAAACGCCAAGGGAAGCAGCGCCGCAACCGCCGTACCCAACAGAGCAGAGCTAGTCAGCGCCACCGTGCCGCCAACAAACACAACGGTGGATAAAACAACGCTGAGCCAATTTTCTAGGCTTTGGGTAGGTGCTGCGTTCTCTCTAGTTGCGTTCTCTCTGTTGGAGAGAATGCCTTCTGTGATGCGTGCTTCGGGAAACTGGATTTCAAGCTTCTGTTGCGTAGCTCGTACTCTAAAAGCTGAGTAAGAGCGGCGTGGATGGATACTGGCCTTGGTAATGGCCCCAGGTTTGGGTTTGGGACGGCTAATAGGAGAAAAACCATCTTCTGTGCCTATTTTGTCTCTGTCTGTTTTGTCTCTGTCTGTTTCATTTGTGCCTATTTCATCTTGTACCTATTTCATTTGTGCCTATTTCAACGTACGGTTTCACTAAAACAAGCCCCTCACCCAAAAGGGTTTTGGCTTCAAAAGAGGCCAGATAGCGCGTGCTGGTAGGGAGTTCGTGCGTTGACAGCCTATCTTGCTGTTGAAATAACCTTTGTTCTCTTTCCTCTTCTAAAAGATCTGGGGAAAATAAGACAAGTTTTAGAACAACTTTAGCTTGCGAGTTTATATCAGTTGCTAGCAAGGTACGCTTGCCAACAGCCTGATCGATTACTTTATCGACCCTATATCGAGAATATGAGCGAGTACGGGCCGGGCTAGATGCGATGCGATGCGATGCTTGTGCTGTTTTTGCAGCCTGCCGGGTAACTGGCTCAATGATCTGATCGATCATCTGAGCGGTTCTGTTTTGGTGCTTCATAGAATAAGGTTGATTTTTAGCTGCGATCGCTTTGCCTAGACCACAGGGAAGTGCTAAAACTTTGGTTGAACCAAAAAGTGTTGATCAAAAAGCGATGGTCCAAAAAGCATTTGGATCAAAAAGGGCTGCTCAAGCGACTACCAGACAGAGCGAAGTCCAGACAGAGCGAAGTCCAGACAGAGCGAAGTCCAGACAGAGCGAAGTGATGAGCCAGCGCACCCGGTAAAAGGACCGATTATTGAGGGCTGATGATCGAGAGCCGATTATTGAGAAGGGTGTTGAACAAGGAGGCTGTTGAACCAGAAGGATATTGACCGAGAAGGGTACTGCGTGAGAACGGTATCGAAGCGAGGGCATTTGCTTACTTACGTAAGACTAATTCAATATATACGTGAACGACCGTACAAATACATAGAAAAAATAGAACGTGCGCATAAACGCACTTATTGTAAAGAGTAGATATGCCGAAACAAAATCAGGGAACTTCGCACCAGCTGATAGACTGCATTGATCAAACATTCGTAATTGCTTACAAAGAACCTACAGAGCAGCTAACCTGTGTGCTCGAACAGTTTGGCTGTGACTGCACGGTGCTTAGGCAGGTTCATCAACCGGGGTATGAGACCTATTCACCGAGCTATCTGTGTTTGCTCAATCATCGCAGCGCTTGGGAGCTGGCCTTGCGATCGCAAAAGCCTACGCTCATCGTCGAAGCGGATTTTGTGCCAGTATCAAACTTTACACAGCTGCCGCCCCCTTTCGATCCGGCAGATCCAGACTTAGGCATTGCGTGGCTGTATACCTGTGCCTCGCAAATTTATAACGTCACCGATTCAGCCTCTGCGTTTGCCAGTTCACCCAGTAGTTCGCCTACCAGTAGTTCGCCTACTAGTAGTTCACCTAGCTGCGGCTGGGCGCAGGGCTACTCCACCGCAATGGTGGCCTACGTGGTGACTGCAAAGAGTGCTCGGCTGCTGATTGATCTCGCTGCGCAGGTGGAAAAAGATCCGGGGCCACGCAGCTATTCTCCTTGGGATTCGGGCATTGAGTACTATCTGCGTGATTTTAAGCTGCATAACTATGTGCCGTTTCGTAACTACGGCGAGCATGGCGGGCTGCCCAATCCTGAGCATGGCAAAAACAAGCTCAGTAAGGCGCACCGAGCGGATGTGCTGTATGGCAAATTGGCATTTGCGCCAATGTACGCGGCAGCAGATGGTAACGTACGCCGTTGGGATTGGCTGAAAGTCAGAGCCTATGCGCGCATTAAAGGGTTAGGAAGGCTGTTGCTGATGAAGTATTTGCGCGGTGAAGTGATTCGGAAATCGCAGCAGCCTGGGCGGTTAATTCGGTTTGCGATCGCACGTCACCTCACGCTTTAGTATCACGCTTTACTTCTCAAGCCGGGTTACTTCAGCCTGGGTCTCTTCCAGCTGAGCTAAAGCGCTTAGGGCCTCGCCATCGACTCGGCAGACGGTCCATTCATCCATAAGCACCGCGCCAAGTTTTTTGTAGACAGCGATCGCATCCACATTCCAATCCAGTACGCTCCACTCAAACCGTCCACAGCCCTGACTGAGTGCGTAGTTGGCCAGGTGTTTTAACAGCGCTGTTGCAATCCCTCTACGTCGATAGTCGGGCAATACAAAAAGATCTTCTAAATAAATGCCTGGCTTCATCAAAAAAGTAGAAAAGTTGTAGAAGAAAAGCGTTGAACCAACAACCTTTCCCTCGACTTCAGCGACAAAGGCTTCTACGTAGGGCCTGTCGCCAAAAAGTGCTTTATGTAAGCTTTCTTCTGTTCCCACCATCTCATGAGCTAGCTTTTCATATTCGCTGAGCATCCGACTAAACGAAAAAATAGTTGAGACATCATCAGGTGTAGCGGCTCTGATATTCGTTTTGATAGTAAGTGTCATATTTTTCTTAGAACTGTTTTCCCTTAGAACCGTTTCTTGCCTAAATCAACCGGCTGGTCACCTTTCCTAAAATTAGCTCACGGGCGACAACCCCAAACGCGCGACTATCATTGCCTTCGCTGGCATTATCGCTAAGGACATAGCAGCTACCGTCATAAAAGACTTCGGTGACACGTTTAATTATACGAATCTGCGGCTTGAAAGGGTGCCTACACACAATGATGTCGCCTGGAAATATTTTTGCTGCTTTTGGAATGGGCGTGACGAGCACATCTTCACCTTCTCTGAGGGTCGGCAGCATGGAGTTGCCTGACACATGAAAGCGCCACCTTTTGCCCAATGTCCAGAGCCCAATTTCTTTCCAGTCTCGTCTAAGTTTCATGACTGTTTATGGCTGTCAAAAGATAACTGTCAGAATACAATGACCATAAAGCAAGAAAGATCCTAAAAGACTGGTTGAACAGGCTACAGGATCTCTCTTTTAGTGAATGCTAGTAGATAGCTGGGCTATCGGTTCCTAGCTAGCGGTGTACCAAGTAATATCGCGGCTCTTAGTGGCCCAGAAAATGGTGTGAATTTTCTCAACAGCGGCCATTAGCTCTTGGCAGTGCTGGGTGCTGACTTCTACTTTACACGCAGAACAAAGCTTGGCTGCTTTCCAGAAGGTATCGTGCAAGTCAGGATAGGTCTCTAGGTGAACGGGCTTGAAGTAGTCGGTCCAAAGAATCAACAGTTCATCTTTAGTAATTTGGGCCTGTTCTTCTTTGATCGCAATAAAGCGAGACATGGTGTTTTGGTAAGATGCCATCGCTTGAGCATCGCCACCTTCAGGATGCTGCAAGTCCAACATCTTTTTGGTCATGGAGACAACTGCTTCGGCAGCAATGCGAGCAGAGGACGGATCGTATACGCCACAAGGACCATCGCAGTGGGCTTGTACTTCAGGGGCGGGGAACCAAGTCTTTAGTGTGGAAATGGCTGTGCTTAACACTGTGTTTAACATGGGGGTATTGAGATTAACTATTTGCTGTTGAAGGTTTGTATGAATCCTTCAGACGCTGTACGGCTTTAGTATACCGCTCATGCTTGATGTGGATGAACTGTTAAGCAGGCGTTATAGCTTTTAGCGCTTGCGGCCAGCACTACCGCAGTTCTAACGGTGATAAAGCTACCTGTCCAGTGCTGTGTATGCACCCTTGCGACACGATACGTGGCTCTTGTAGGGTATGGAACGCAAGTATTAGTGGCGATGTAGGGTAGCAATATGAATCAATGGGGCTACCGCTTGGGTGAGTGGTTTGGGCGAGCGGCTGTCGCCGTTTTGATGGCGGGACTATCGGGTTGCGATTTGCTGTTTGCAGCGGCTGATGATTACTCTAAGCTGCCGCCCTGTGTAAATAACGTTTGCAACTGTAGTGATTTTGTCAGCCGTGATTTGGCTCAGCAGGTTTTTGAGGCGTTTAAGGAAGATTTTTACAGGCTAGATCGAGACGGGAATGGGCAGGCGTGTGAGAGTTTGCCGCAGGTGGCTATTAGCCTAGATCTAGCGACGTACTTTAGTAATAACGAGCATTTGGCACTGGGCAACCCCAGCAATGCAGGCCAAGAGAACCCTAATAACTGGCTCATTGAGCGCGAGCAGTATGTGCTCTCTTATGGGCGCGATCGCAATCTGCTTAACTGGGCGAGCTGGTGGGTCGATGCTCGGTGGCTAGGGCAAACCGAACGGCAGGATGACTTTCGCCCAGATGGTGGCCTGCCGCAGGGGTTTTACCAGGCGACGCCGGGGGAGTATCGGCGCAGTGGCTATGATCGGGGGCATATGGTGCCGTCGGGCGATCGCACCGATAACGCCAGAGACAACTCCCTTACCTTTTTGATGACGAATATTTTTCCGCAGTCTAGCGAAAACAATCGCGGACCCTGGCGCGCGCTAGAAGCGTACGGGCGCGATTTGGTCTATCAGCAGGGCAAGGCGGTGTACGTGATTGCGGGCGTGTATGGCGACAAAGGCTCGGTGGGGCGGGTGACGGTGCCGGGGCGGGTGTGGAAGGTGATGGTAGTGCTAGATTCAATCGATGATGTGGTGGATCGGGGCACAGAGGTGATTGCGGTGGATATGCCGAATAGCGATCGCATCGAATCTGACTGGCAGCAGTACCGCACCACCATCGACCGGATAGAAATTGCCACCGGCTACGATCTGCTTTCAGACGTGCCGACAGGCATTCAGGCCATAATTGAGGCGCAATAGTCAACCTAGACATTGGCCTAGCCATTGACCCAGCCATCCCGTATCCGTGATCTGGCGCTATCACAGCGGTACGATCATCTTGTACGGTAAGTGGCAATCGTTATTACCTGCTTAAAAGGCTCTTAGCAAACGCATGACAGTTATCGCCGCCCGTAGAACGTCCGACGCCATTATTTTCGCTGCTGATACTCTAATTTCCGATGGATTCAGCAAAGTAACGTCTTCTGAGATAGTTTACAGCAAGCTAATTGAGCAAAATGGCATGGTCATTGGCAGCACAGGTGACTGCTTTGAAGGCACCATGATGGAGCTGTTTAGCCGCAACCACAAGCCGTCAACCACGACTCGGCTAGGCATTATGGAGTTTTTAGTTGAGTTCAAAGAGTGGGTTCGCAAAAAAGAGGGCGGCTATTCTCCGGGCAATGGCTTTTTGATTGCCTATGACAGCAAGCTCTTTCGGGTCGTGCAGGGCCTAGATGTCTATGAAGTCTCTGAGTTTGACGCGATTGGTGCTGGGCAAGACTTTGCTAAGGCCGCGCTGCACTTGGGCCACACGCCCCGCGAGGCGGTTGAAGTTGCCTGCAAGCTGTCGCTCTATTGCAGTGAGCCTATTCTCGAAATCTCGGTGCCTTTAGCGCCCTAGTTTTTTTGCGATGAAGCAGTTCGGCTAACAGGCGCTAAAGATTCGGGACGAGACGAGTGGGATTGTGGAGTATTAGCTAGATAGCTAGGCAGTTAATCCCAGAGATGCAACGGCTAAGGGTTGATAGTCTTGGCTAGAAAAGAGCTGAAAGCCAATAGCGCAATCAATAGTCATGTGACACAGCAGGCTTAGCTTTAAGGGCGTTGGTGGTGGATTAATCCTTTCAACGGTGACAGTTAGTTTTTCGGGGTTGCGGTGGTATAGGTCAAAAACTTCGTTGGCGAGGTATCGAGGGCAGTAGCCTACAATAGTTGGATTTTTAGTGCGTAATAGTAGCGCTTTTTTATCGTATGGATTTTGCCCATCGTGAGCGACGTAGAGACGGTCAGCGAGCTTTAGCTGGTGGATAAATGGTTTGGTTTCAGGGGGAAGGTGGCGTAGTCCGTGGGAGAAAAAGTGAAGGTGATATTGACCTTGTTCGTCGCGCTCAGGACAGGGAAATACTTCTAGGTGATCGGTAACGCGATCACCCCCACTGCGCGCTAGCAAGGTGATCGGATCGGCTTCATTTTCAAGAACGTTCAGCCACTGCACGAAGTCTGGAAATTCTGGGCGCGATCGCCGCATCAGCCGATTGGCGAACAGCGGGAAGAGTTCGACTGACTCGTAAACCTGCGCCAGCTCAGGAAAGGCAAAAAGCGGTTCAAAGCTACCTTCTTGTTGCGCTGTAATAGCCCCTTGTGTGTAAGCAAACCGATACAGGCCTGATTCAAAGTCAAGACGACCCACCGGGAACCAGGCGCGTGAAACTGGGTTTTGCCAAGCGAGAAATAGCGTTTTCAAGAAAGTATCTCCTGCAAACAAAGCAGTTTGCTTTTGTTAATATCGAGGACTCTTAACGCAAAGGCAATAGCTTTAGGAGAAATTCGGTTCTTTGGAATTCTACTCAAAAGCTCTTCTATAGTTGCTGATGCGATTGAATCGAGGTTTTGCAACCAGACAGAAGCCGCCTGAGGTGCCCTTTGTGTTGATTGTGCAAACGCGTCTACGGTAAGCAGAGGATTGTTGTCGCCTGACTGAGTGAAGAGAGCGGATCGTGCCTTGTTTGTGTAGGCAGCGACGGAACTATTCTGAAGCCGTTTTTCTCTAGCCGTGTCTAGTAGCTCTCTGCCCAAACAAGATGCATGATCGTATGTTGGGGCTAGATGGGTCTTTTTCTCAACCGTTTTCACAAATCCCCAGTTTTCGTGATGTCTGTCGGTATTGCCAATCCAGGCGTCAAGCAGTAGATAGCCTACGAACGTATCAAGTGCTGTATTAATGCCATCTGGTGGGTTCCAATTGAGCGGACAGTTTAGTGAGGGCTGGCTTATAGCCTGTAGCACCGTAGCAAGGGTGTGCTCAGAAACATTGTAACGCTCGCTACGAGGATAGTTAGACACCATGCCTGACAGAATATCGTTACCATGAATTAGCGAACTGTCAGCCGGGAGCATAATGGGAGATATTGTACCGGGGTTGCCTTTATAGATTGCAAGTTCTTGCCTTGCACAAGGGAGCTTTAAAAGCTGGGCTAGCTCGGCAGCAATTTTCTCAGACCAGTCTTCTCCTGTATTTGAGCGGGCTTGTTTAAATAGGCATTTGCCGAACTGCGAATGATCGAACCAAAACTTGGGTTTAGTACCCATCACTTCGATGGCTTCGGCAGCATCTGATGGTACTTCAAAAATTGGGAATCGGTTGCTCATCAAAAAAGCCAGTGTTCTGCCATTGTCTTTGGTGGAATGTTTTTAGTAAAGGTTGGCTTATCAATAGCTTGCCCGCGCTGCGCTGACCTGCCGACAAGCTATGAAATAGCCAGCGAAACGGCCAGCACTGATAGCATGTGGCCGTGCCTAGTTTGCTACTGCTCGCTGTCTGCGACGACTCGCTTGGTCAATATCGCCATCATTTCGTTGGCTTTGCCGGTAGACATTGGGCGGCTCCAGTCGTTGGGTTCGGCGTAGCCAAGTTTGTGCAGCAGGCGAATGGTGGCTTGGATGCTGGTGAGTGTGCCAAAGAGAAGATGCCTTACCTGCTCGCGGCTGTATGGCTCGCTGGGCATGGGGCTGCGAGGGGCTGCGCCGGAT
The DNA here is from genome assembly GCA_963833005.1 of uncultured cyanobacterium. Lineage (GTDB taxonomy): Bacteria > Cyanobacteriota > Cyanobacteriia > Phormidesmidales > Phormidesmidaceae > Phormidesmis. The sequence continues at coordinate 75,102 of CAWHWK010000010.1, forward strand.
GCCTGTACAGTTGGCTGAGCAGTTGGCTGAGCAGTTGGTTGGGGTTGAGGGACTGTGAACGCGGCAGCGGAAACTGTGGACGCGATCGCGCCCGATGGGGAAAGGGTAAGCATGAGATCTGGTCTCCGAAGTTAAAGAGTATTCGAGGAAACCAGAACCCAAATGACCTTGGCAACACCGCAAAATGTAGGGCAAATCGGAGTCGCTAAGGTACATTAACCTTAGCTCACAGACTGGCTGTCTCAGTTTGGGAGTTAGCTGTCGGTAGGTGCTGATCTAACACCTGCCGATAGCGCTTTAGTCAGTTGAGTTCTGAGGACAAAGGCGTGATAGGCATCACAGACCTTGACTATTGAAGATAGGACGATTTTTGTGTTGAGTCAAGCGACGATAGCTGTTCCTTGGCTGTTCCTTAGCTGTTTCTTTCTGAGAGTCACTGCTTTTTTGACCTGTTTTGGGCTCACTTTTTGACTCATTCTTTAACTCATTTGGCCGCCTAAGCATTGAGTAGGGTTAGGTCTCGACGAGGCAGGTTTTAACGCCTGCGAGGGTGCCGTCTGGGGCGAGGCCAAGAATATATACCTCTATTTCTACGCTGCCCACTTTGTAGACTTTTAAGGATTGTAGCGATCGCACTAGCAGCGTTTTGAGCTGTTGAAGCTGAGTGATTTGGGCTTTGTCTTCGGCGGTGTGCCAGCTTTTGGGGGTGAGCGATCGCGCAAAAAAATCCTCCACTTCCACCGTCGTCAGCTTATCTGTATTCTCAATACCTAAGACCCTACACACCCCCTCCGTCGAGAGGACACTATTTACTTGATCCTCAGCGGCTACCTGATCCTCAGAGGCTTTGGCTGTCGCTGAAACCCATACCACCTCAACCGGATAATCTGACTCGCTGCTCCACCACAGCCCCTCGCAAGCCTCTTCTAGCTGAGTTTTGAGCTTCTTGCCTACTGCCATTCTTCTGCCTTCCGCTGCTAGCAATCCTACGTCTACCCTTTTATCATGACAAACAGCTAGCGTCCCTTTTTCCCATTCCACCGTTCATGCGCATTCTTCTTTGGCTCCGCAACGATCTTCGCCTCCACGACCACGAGCCGCTGCACAAGGCGCTACAGCAAAAAGCCGACATCATCCCGCTCTACTGCTTTGACCCGCGTCACTTTGGTGAAACCAGCTTCGGCTTTGCCAAAACCGGCGCTTATCGGGCTCAGTTTTTACTAGAAACCATCGCCGATTTACGTCAGTCCTTACGGGCAAAAGGCAGTGACCTGATCATTCGTCAGGGCAAGCCAGAAGAAGAAATCCCAGCCCTGGTTAAGGCCCTAAATATAGACGCGGTGTATTGGCATGAGGAAGTTACGAGTGAAGAAACAGCGGTAGAGCAGACCGTAGAAAAAGCGCTGCGTGAGCTGAAGGTGACTTCTGAGGTTTATTGGGGCGCAACTCTCTATCATCCTGATGATTTGCCTTTTGAGATCGGTAAGCTGCCAGAAGTTTTTACTCAGTTTCGTAAGGCGGTTGAAAAAGAGAGCCAGGTCTTCCCGCCTTTCCCCCCACCCGAGCAGCTATCTCCATTGCCTGATGAGTTAGAACCTGGCGAGTTGCCAACGCTGTCTGAGCTGGGTTTAGAAGAATCTTCTATCGATCCAAAGGGAGTTTTGGCCTTTAAGGGCGGTGAAACAGAAGGCTTTAAGCGGTTGCAGCATTACTTTTGGGATGCCGACAGGCTGCAAGTGTATAAGGAAACTCGCAACGAAATGCTGGGGGCAGATTATTCTTCTAAGTTCTCTCCTTGGCTGGCAAATGGGAGCCTTTCGCCCAGGCAGATTTATGCAGAGGTGCAAAGGTATGAGCGCGATCGCAAAAAGAACAATTCCACCTACTGGATGATCTTTGAACTGATATGGCGAGATTACTTTCGCTTTGTCTGTGCCAGGTATGGGCGCAAGGTGTTTCGTAAAGGGGGCCTGCGGGGGCTGCCAATAGACTGGCAGCAAGACTGGCCGCGCTTTGACCTGTGGCGAGAAGGTGAAACGGGCTATCCGCTTATTGACGCCAATATGAAAGAGATTGCTGCGACGGGCTTTATGTCTAACCGGGGCAGGCAAAATGTGGCGAGCTTTTTGACCAAAAATCTGGGTATAGACTGGCAGATGGGGGCCGAGTGGTTTGAGTCGCTGCTGATTGACTATGACGTGTGCAGCAACTGGGGCAACTGGAACTATACGGCAGGTGTGGGCAACGATGCGCGTGGATTTCGCTATTTCAACATTCCAAAGCAGTCTAAAGACTATGACCCGGAAGGCAAGTATGTAAAGCACTGGCTGCCCGCGCTAGAGAACGTGCCTGCCAAGAAAGTACACGAGCCGTGGAAGCTTCAGCCGGTAGAGCAAAAGCGGTTTGACGTGCGCCTGGGTGTGGACTATCCGCAGCCGGTGGTAGATTTGCAGAAGTCTGTAGCGGCTAATGAAAAGAAGTATGAGGCCGCGCGGCAGAAAAAGTGACTCGCACCCAAAAAAGTACTGAACGCGCAAAGCTGAACCCAAAAGTGAGCGTACAAGACATGAACACACGAGAGGCCAGCACACGAGGGGTGAGCGTAGTCGAACCCCGGCTAAACTTGAAACTTAAGGCCCTATCCTCACCTTTGGCTATAACTGACTGGGATAATAAGTGAACTGGGAAAGGCTGAGATATGAGTCCAGCATAAACCGGAATTGATGCCGGGCAGTGCTGAACGGTTCCCGGATGGAGCGGAGTTGATGCCGGGCAGTGCTGAACGATTCCCGGATGGAGCGGAGTTGATGCCGGGTAGTGCTGAACGATTCCCGGATGGAGCGGAGTTGATGCCGGGTGGTGCTGAGTGATTTTGAGGTGTGACTGATAAAGTGCAGTGGGTGGATGAGTGATTTTGAGATGTGACTGATAAAGTGCAGTTGTTAGGTGCCAAGCGTTACGTACTGGTCATTGGGTATGAAGACAGCGATTGGGGATGTCATTAAAAACGGGATACTGTTTGATATGAAAAACTGGGGCAGCGAGCCGCCTGATGTCAATCAGCTACCGGAGGCTGTTGAACAGCTATTTGATATTTTTGAGCAGCGGCAGATTGAGTATTTGCTGGTGGGTGGAATTGCGCTGTTGAGCTATGTGGAGGGTCGCAATACGCAAGATATTGATTTTATTTTGGATAGGGCTGATTTGAATGCGATTGACGAAATTGTGATTGCAGAAGAGAACAAAGATTTTGCACGGGGGCAGTTTGGTAGTTTACAGATTGATTGTTTGCTGACGCGCAATGCGCTTTTTCGGCTGGTGTGTGATGAGTATGCGACGGCAAGAGCCGTTTGGAAATCGCACGGTTCGCTGCGCCACGATTGAAGGACTGCTGCTGCTGAAGTTTTTTGCGCTGCCTTCGCTCTATCGGCAGGGTCAGTTTAGCAAGGCCAGTATTTACGAAAACGACATTACTCAGCTTTTGCTGACTGACTCGATTGAGCTAGCTGATATTTTGCGAGTGCTTTCGCCGTTTGTGCTGGCGAGCGATTTGCAGGAATTGCAGACAACTGCGCATGAGATTGAACGGCGAATTCGCGGTTTCGATTGCAGCAGGATCACTCACGCCAGTAGAAACTATCCGATAGCATTGTTGTCTACGACGATTCGCCTGTGATGCGATTGAGAATGTCTTGCACAGCGCGGCATCTGGTGAGCCAATTCGCTGAAAGATGGCGAGGGCTTCTTGTAGGTAAGGAATGGCTGTTTCAAAGTCGCCTTTTTTGTCGGCCAGTAGCTGACCCATCACCACCAACGTGGCGGCTTTGCCCTGCACATCGCCAATTTTTTCTTTAATTTCTAAAGACTGTTGGAAGAGAGCGATCGCGCCCTCCACATCCCCCTGATTCGCTTTGAGCATGGCTAAGCTGATGCAGGGTGGCGGCTTTGCCCTTCACGTCGCCAATTTTTTCATTAATTTCTAAAGACTGCTGATAGAGAGCGATCGCGCCCTCGACATCCCCCTGATTCGCTTTGAGTATGGCTAACTGATGCAGGGTGGCGGCTTTGCCCTGCACGTCGCCAATTTTTTCTTTAATTTCTAAAGACTGCTGATAGAGAGCGATCGCGCCCTCGACATCCCCCTGATTCGCTTTGAGAATGGCTAACTGATGCAGGGTGGCGGCTTTGCCCTGCACGTCGCCAATTTTTTCATTAATTTCTAAAGACTGCTGATAGAGAGCGATCGCGCCCTCGACATCCCCCTGATTCGCTTTGAGACATGGCTAACTGATGCAGGGTGGCGGCTTTGCCCTGCACGTCGCCAATTTTTTCTTTAATTTCTAAAGACTGCTGATAGAGAGCGATCGCGCCCTCCACATCCCCCTGATTCGCTTTGAGCCTGGCTAATGCAGTGCAGGGTGGCGGCTTTGCCCTGCACATCGCCAATTTTTTCTTTAATTTCTAAAGACTGCTGATAGAGAGCGATCGCGCCCTCTACATCCCCCTGATTCGCTTTGAGACATGGCTAACTGATGCAGGGTGGCGGCTTTGCCCTGCACATCGCCAATTTTTTCTTTAATTTCTAAAGACTGCTGATAGAGAGCGATCGCGCCCTCCACATCCCCCTGATTCGCTTTGAGCATCCCTACGATGTGCATGAGTGAAGCTTTCTCTTCTGGTATCTCAGGACAAATTTCTAGCGCTTCTTCATAGAGCTGACTAGCTCTGACAGCGTTGCCAATCTGTTGCTCTGAGTAAGCTATTTCCTTTAGAAGCTTTGTCGTTTTCGTAATGCCTGTTGATGCTTTTCCTAATTCGACAGCTTCTCTAAATCGACTCTTGTTACGCCAGCCACCAATCAACTGATAAGCAATTTCTCCAACAATCTCCGCCGACTTCCCTGCTACCGCCAGCCGATGAATCTCTAACTTCTGCACCTCACTACAACCCTCCGCCTCCTCCCACCAAAGCCGATACAACACCTGCGCCGCCTTCCCAACCAATTCCATCGGCTGAGCGGCGTCAAAGCCCAACACCCTCGGCACTCTCAACCCCTCATCCGCACTCTGCTCCAACAGCCCCAGCGCCACCGCCCGCGCTATCAGGCTTTCTATCGCCAACCCCATCAGCGCCCGCCTCGCCAATCTCCAAAATCGCCGCCCTCGGCACCGGCAGCTCATACACCGCCGCCCGCGCCAGCATCTCCCGCATCGGCGCATCTATCTGCGCCAGCAGCACAGCCGCCAGCACCTGCTCCCGCAGCTCCGCCGGTTCCGCCTCCAGCCTATCTAGCACCGCCGCCACGCTTCCTTTTGCCGCCAGCCCTGGCCCCAGCGCCTCCGGATGCCGCAGCACCTTATCCAACCACTCCAACAGCCTCGGATTCCCATCCGCCAGCCGCATCGCCCGCTGCCGCAAATCCGGCTCAATCGTAGACTTGTCGCCAAACGCCGCCAACTGCCGACACTTCTTGTCCAAATCCGCCTGCTGCAACCGGGCCAGCGGCTGCTTATATAGCCTTTGCGCCAGCCGCTCCCCACCCAGCTCAAAATCGTACCGACAGGTAATCACCAGCCGATGCCCCATCGCGCTAACGCTTTCCGCCGCCGCCAGCGCCGCCATCAGCGCCTTCCACACCCGCGCCGGATTCGCCTGCTCAGTCGCCTTCAGCCGAAAGCTTTTTTCATTCGCCGCCGCCGCAACCGGCTCCAAATTTGCCTCAAAATCATCCAGCACCAGCAAAAAAGGCCGCGCCAAATCCGCCTCAAACACCTCCCGCAGCCGATCCGTCAGCGCCACGTTCGGATCTTCCACCCGCTGCTTCAGCTCCAAATCGGCCAGCTTACCTGCCAGACTATTTACCAGCGCCGCCTCATCCAGCGGGCCAAACAGCACCACCCGCTCAAAGTAGGTCAGGCGATCGCAAATCCGAGCCGCCAAACTGCTCTTACCCAGTCCGCCCATGCCATACAGCAACACGCCCACCCCGTCCGGATCGCGCAGCGCTCGCAAACAAGCCTGCAACGGCCTGCGCCGCCCCACAAAGCTCTCCCGACTCGCCACCTTTACTTGCTCCGCCGCATCCAAAAATTCCGTCGCCATCGACGGCCTTTGCGCCTTTTGTCGCCCCCTCGTGCGTAGCGGCGTCACCAAATTTTGCGGCATTTCCCCTGTCACATACAGCCGCAGCAAATGCCAGTCTCGCCCCTGCGTCCTGTCCTGCGCATTCGCTCGAATCATCGCCTGATAGGTCAGCGCCAGCGCCTCCGGCAGCGTCTTCGCCTCAGACAGCGCTTTGTACAACGCTTCTGCCGCCAAAATGCCATCCACATCTCGCACCGGACGGCCCCAGCCCAGCACCGCATTTGCGCCCGCCGTCAGCAGCGCCGCCGCCATACTCGGCACTTCCCCGGCTCCTCTGCTCCCGCGCCCCGCCTGCCCCGTTCGGCACCCCGACAAAAACATCACCGCCGGAAAGCGAAACTGAAGCGCCTTGGCAATCTCATCCGAACTCACATCTGCGCGATCGCCCGTCTCCGTCTCTGTCACAAAGCGCGGCCCGTCCTCACTTATCCACGCATGGCCGCTCAGATGCACCACATCAAAATAATCGCGCTCATAAGACGCCAGCAAATTCTCCAGCTCTTCCAAGCAGCCGCTCTCCTCCACCGTCAGCGATAGCGGCTGCCGCTTCGTCGCCGCCAAAATGCGCCCCTCTTCCCCTTCAAAATCTAAAACCGGCTCCACCCCCACCGGAGAGGTCGCCATAAACAGCATTTGCAAAGGTCGATTCGGCACCTCGCGCTCCGCCCAGCTCAGCCGATCGCCCTCACGCCTGGCCCGCCACCGCACCGGAATCACCGGCTGCGACCTGGCCACCAAAAAGCCCCGCTCGTCGTGCATCACCTCCCAGGGCAAATGCGCCAGCCGCTCCGAAAGTGCGATCGCCAGCACCGTCGTCCCCGAACCGGCCAGTAACGTAGACAGCTCGCCGCTCCCATCAATCCAGTCATACAGCCGCCGCCCCGTCGTCGCATAGTCTTCCGGCAGCGTTACATAATAGTCTCGCTCCATCAGGTCTATCAGGTCGGCAATCTGCGCCAGCGGCAACCGGCGCGCCTCAAAATCATTCAGATTCTCTTGGCTGTAGCGCAAATCCGCATAGTCTTCACTCAGGCTCCGCAAATCAACGTGGATAATGTTTGGGCGATCGCGCATAGCCACAGGCCGGTATCAGCAGCAGAAAAGAAGAACAGGTATAAAAATAGACCAGTCTCAAACCCAGACAAGCGTTAGACCGAGACTTACTTCGCCAGCGGCGCTAACACCTTAGCAATCTCCTCTATCGTTGCATTTTCAAGCAAAAGCCGCCCATTCGGGGTGACAATCAGCACCTTTTCGATTTTCTTCACACCCTGCTTGCTTCTATATTCCTCGTACCACTTGCGAATTTGCTCTGCGATCGCCATCGTCCCGCCGACTAATCCCACCACCGTCGCAATCACCGTCAGCCCGCCGTCTCGCGTAACCTCCGAGTCTTGCGCATAGTCTCCTTGCAGTCCGTCAATCTCAAAGAGCGATCGCGCTGCCTCCTCTGCTGCCGTTCCTGCGATCGCAAACTTGATGTCATTCATTGTTTATACCGCTCCACCATCCAACAAAAAGCCGACAAAAAGCAGTATATCGAACAGATAGAAGATGCTTTCAATTTGTGCGATCGCGCGGCGAGTCCCTTTTCAGAAGCCCAAGAGCCAGAAGCCTGAGTCGAAAGCCTAAGTCAGAAGCCTAAGAGAAAAAATGAGCAAAAAAAAGAACAACAGGCCCTACAGCATTAACTGAGCCTGTTGTTCTTTTCAACGGTTACCCCGTCTACAGAATTAGAAGCGGGTTTCTAGAACTGAGTCGCAAAATCTGCCCACAGCGCAGCTTCATGTGGAATAACAATTTCTACATCGCTCGCAGCAGCAGCGTCAGTAGAAGGCGTAGAGGCCGCCAAGCTAGCGCGAACAACGGTATAGCCCAGCACAAAGGTAACGCCCGCTATCAGTAGGCCCGCAATGGCCTTGTCTACACCCGTAGCCTGGCCAGTAATCTGAGCGCCAGCAACCCGAGCAGAAGAATTATAGTTCATAGGAAACATCCCTTTTAAAACAATCACTCTTCTATTCTCTCAGATTTTTTGTATAAATGGATACCGTTTATATTTCTTGACTAAGGCTCTTGGCCATATTTCTTGGCCATATTTCTTGGCTATGTTTCTTGACTAAGGCTATTGATTTGTTGGCTGCAATGTGTCAAACGTTCTAGGGCATTTCAAAGGCGTCATTACGCCCAAATCAATCTAAAGGCTGAACCGACTCAAAAGGTATCACTAGCTGCTCTTCTAACCCCATGGGTAAGTCCATCGCGTGGGCTACAAATCCGTGAGTTACACCGGCCACCAGTCCTAGGGCAGCAGGCAAAAGTAGAGATGCCAAATACTTCATAGAAGTCCTTGAATAAGCGATTTCTACACTGTCGCAAGTCTTTCAAATTGCTTTTGTAACGATCTTTACTGTTTGCAACAAAACGTGAATAAAAAATGCGGTTATTGCAAAATTGTCGTGCAATAACCGCATTTTAGGGGTCAGATATGAACCGGTTGGTTTTGGCCTCGACTACGCTCGGCCACCGAAAACGCTGAGCCCGAACGCTAAACGTAGCCGAACCGTTAGCTAACCGTTAGCTAAATGTAGCCAAACCGTTAGCTGAGCGTAGCCGAAGCTAGCTCCCCGAACTCACCGCGTCGAGCTTGCGCTTGAACAAGTCGGTCAAGAACGTAATCACCCGACGCTTGCGCAGCTTGATATTTGCATTGAGCGACATCCCCGAGCGCAGACCTAGCGGCACCCCGTCGGCAATAAACTCCTGTGTGTCTAGCTCAACCTCAGCAGGAAAGCGGTAATAGGGAAACTGCTCGTCGGGAGGCAGGGCGTCGCTGGCGATACTGATGAGGGTTCCTTCCATATCGCCAAATTCACTAAACGAGTAGGCGTCAATGCGCACGTCTACTTTTTGCCCTATTTTGATAAAGCCAATGTCTGCGTTAGAGATAAAGACCCGCGCCACTAGAGCATCTTCGGGCACAATTTCCATCATTGGCTCGGTAGAGTTGGCGACATACCCGGCTCGGTTGGCCTTTAGATTGAAGACCGTTCCGGCAACGGGTGCAGTCAGGGCCTGATACCGGATGCTTTGATCTAGCTGTGCCTGCTGACTGCTGAGCTCTGAGAGCTGTCGGTCGTTTTCTAGAATGCGCTGCGTTAGCTGGCTGTCAATTTCTGCAATCCGCTGATCGTTAACAGAAATTCGATCTTGCAGGGTCTCTGTGGCTTCAAATGAGGTTCGGCCCACTTCTTGCTCGGCCTGAGAAATCTGAAAGGCGAGCTTGTCAATTTCTTGCTTGAGCGTGTTTACCTCGGCTTGCTTGTTATTGACTTCCTGCTCTTGCTGTAAGAAAGAGAGTTCGGCCACGGCTCCTTGCTCGTTTAAGATGCGTAGACGCTCTAGGATGTCTTTATTGGTGGCCAAGTCGCTTTCGGCATTTGCTAGCTGGATGCGGGTTTGCCCAAGCTGTTCGCGGAGCTGGTCGGCCTGCAAGCGGTTGATACTCTGCTGAGAATCGAGCCTCGACTGGGAGGTTTCTAGCCGGTCTAGCTGCTCAGCCGAAAGGCCCGCTGTATCGCCGTTGATTTGGGCTCGATAGAGCGCGCTGCTGCTCAGGAGTTCGGCGCGATCGCGTCCCCGCTGCACTAAGTCTGCCGATACGCCTTCTGGCGCAACCGCGCTAGTCGATCCAGATAGCTGCGCCCGGTAATAGGCGCTTTCTGCCTTCAGGCGCTCAGTGATTTCCTTATTGGACGCTAGCTGCGCCTCACTCGCGCTCTCATCTAGCGTGGCTACAACCTGATCTTTTTCAACCCGCTCACCTTCACTCACCAGGATCTCTTCGATCACGCCACCAACGGGCGCTTGCACTAGCTGTACTACACCCTGCGGCTCTAGCTTGCCTTGCGCGCCAATGGTTTCTTCTACCTTTGCGAGGCAGGCCCAGGCGACCGAGGCTACCGTCACACCCATAATGGCGATCGCAATGCCCTTGGCCCAAGCAGGTGACTGTCTTAAAATGACTGGCCGATCAAAGCTCGACGGCACATGAGACTCTACCCTGGGGCCATTACCATTACCATTGCCATTGCCATTGGGAGGCATAGCCCCGCTGCCCAGCGGATCGATTGGATTTACCTGATGCCCATTGGTGCGGCTATTGACCGGGCCCCCGACCCTGCTAACCTGCCCGTTGCTAACGTTGCTAACCTGCCCGCTCATTCGACCGTTGCCATTAACTGAGCCATTGGCTGAGCTATTAACTGGGGATGATGATCTATCTGAAGTACTTGTCATAGCGATTATTCTCCCTGCTGCTCATATAGGCAGAAATAGCGGCCTTTTAGCGCCATCAGTTCTGCGTGCGTACCTAGCTCTACAACAGAGCCTTTGTCCATAACCAAAATGCGGTCAGCCTGGCGGATAGTGCTAAGGCGGTGGGTGATAAAGAACACCGTGCGGCCCCCGGCCCACTGCTTTAGGTTGTGGCATACTTGCGCTTCGGTGTCGTAGTCAAGGGCGCTGGTGGCCTCGTCCAAGATTAGCAGTCTAGGATTTTGGAGCACGGTGCGGGCGATCGCAATTCGCTGTCGCTGTCCGCCCGAGAGTGACGAGCCCCGCTCACCGACCCGAGAGTTATACCCGCCCGAAAGATCCATAATGAAATCGTGCGCGGCGGCAATCTTGGCTGCTTCAATTACGCTTTCAGTACTGGCCTGCGGGTTCGTTAACGCAATGTTTTCCTGAATGCTGCCCTCAAACAGCAGGCTGTCTTGTGGAACAATACCCACCTGCTGACGCAAAGAATACAGCTCTACTTTTCTAATGTCGTAGTTATCAATCAAAATGCGGCCCGATTCTGCATTGTACAGACGCGGCAGCAGCTTCATCAGCGTACTCTTGCCCGAACCACTCTGGCCGACAATGCCGATAAACTCGCCTGCATGAAACTCCAGATTGACATTTACTAGCTGCAAAGGCCCCGACGCCGCAAAGCGAAAAGACAGATCTTGGTACTTTACATTGCCCACAATGTCTGGCATCGGAATTTGGGCCCGGTCTTCTTCTAGCTGCTCTTGCGGATGGTCGATGATGTCGCTCAGGCGCTCTAGCGACAGGGCTGTTTCTTGGAAGTTTTGCCATAGCTGAGTCAGGCGCAGCAGCGGCTGAGTCACATAGCCCGAGATGATGCGGAAGGCAATTAGTCCACCCAGGGTCAAGTTGCCTTCTAGCACAAGGTACGCACCCACCCAGAGCACTAGCAGGCCAGAGAGCTTGTTTAAAAATCCACTGGCAGACCCGGCTGTGGTAGAGGTCAGCACCGTCTTAAAGCCGTCGCTCACATAGCGGGCGTATTTTTCCTGCCACTTCCAGCGGGTTTTCAGCTCCATGTTCTGCGCTTTTACCGTCTGAATCCCCGACAGCGCTTCAACTAAAAATGACTGGGTTTCAGCGTTGCGCTCGGCTTTGGCCCGCAGCTGTTTGCGCACAATTGGCGAAACAAAAAACGTCAGCGCCATAAACAGCGGAATGGTGGCCAACGACACAATCGTCAGCTTGACGCTGTAGATGAACATCACCGCGATATAGATCACCGAAAACAGGGCGTCCATCACCACGGTTAGCGCTGTCCCGGTCAAAAACTGGCGAATGTTTTCTAGCTCGTTGACCCGGCTAGAAAGCTCACCTACGGGGCGACGGTCAAAGTAGCCTAGCGGCAGTCGCAGCAGATGGTCAATAATTTCTGCGCCCAGAGCCATGTCAATCCGGTTAGTGGTATCGACAAATAAGTAGGTGCGCAAGCTGGTGAGAATGGCTTCAAAGACCGCAACCACGACCAGAAAAATACCCAGAACGTGCAGCGTATCTGGGCTGTTGCGACTGATCACCCGGTCAATAATCACCTGCACCATCAGCGGGTTGGCTAGGCCAAACACCTGCACAAACAGCGAGGCAATAAGCACCAGGCTAAGCGTGGACCGATATTTTTTGAGCGAGGGGATAAACCAGCTCAGGTCAAATTTTTGCTGGGGCGTTTGGTCGGTGGTTTCAACTAACAAAATTTCGCCTTCTGCGCCCCAGATTTCTTCAAAGGCTTGGGGCGAGTGTCGAACAATTTTGTTTTCGGCGGGCACCCCGAGGACGTACTCGGTCGATGAGGTTGCGTAGATGACGGCAAAGCCTTCTCGCCACTTGATCAGGCCCAGCTTGGGCAGGCGGGCGATCGCACCTGCCGGAATTTTTGCTAGCTGCGGCTTTAGTCCCAGCAAATCAGCCACCGCACCGCAGGCCGTCAAAGACAGATGCCCCAGCCGCTCGCTCTGATTGACCAGCACCCGCTGCACCACGTCGCGCTTAAACGGCATCTCTAAGTACTGCGCCATCATGGCAAAGCAAGAGAGCGCTTCGCCCACCTCGCCCCGACCGCGAATGACCGGATACTTAATCGCGGCGGCTCGCGCAGTCCCTTCTTCAACAATATTGGTGTCAAAGCTCAGCTCTGGCGCGTAGGGAATGCTCGCAGGCATCTGAACGCCGCTGCTGCCGTTCGTCACCGCTAGGCCGCTGCCCTCAGCAGTATCCTCAGAGGGGTATTCAGAGGGGTATTCAGCGACCGCTCCCTCTGCCTGATATTGTGCCTGATGTTGTGCCTGATGACTATCTTGTAAGCGATCGGGCTCAGCAGACTGCGTGGCTAGCTGACCCATATCAATGCCAATCAGCCGAGTGTTTTTTTGGCTGACGATTCGCCCGTCCATCATCTCTGGCAACAGCCAGCTACCTGCCGGATGGCTAGGAATGCTCTGTGAGCTGACAAACCACAGCTTGCTGGGCGGCGGATTGGGGATGACGACTTTGCCCGCTCTGAGCGTTATGGCCGTTGCCCCCGCCTGTAGCCGCTGGGCCGTAGCCGCTAAGTCGTCAACGTTGCGCGCCTGGGTTTGAAAATACTGGCTGACGAGGTCAAAAACCTCACTCAAGTAACAATAGCTGGTAATGGCTCTTGCAAAGTCGTTATTGCTGCCAATTAGCTGCCGAACGACGTTTGCCGGAATTGCGATCGCCTCCACTTCAGAAGAGGCAATTACCCCTTCGCAGGGCATTCCCCGCACTAGGCTCGCTAGACCCAGTACTGCCTTGGGGCCCAGCAAATCTAGCGTCATGGGGGCCTGCTTTGCAGGGTCGTAGCCCAGCAGCCGCGCTCGTCCCTGCAAGATTGCTACTAGCTGATAAGGCATCGACTCGCGGCGCAAGATGGGCTGGCCAATGCGATAGCGCAGCAGTTGGCTCTCACCAGCTAGCTGCTCTAACGCGGGTGGCGGCAGCTGGTCGAAGGGAAAAATATCCCCCAGGCTTTGATCGAGTGAAATGTCGGTATAGGTCATAGCAGATAGGCGCTAAACGCAGTTGCTGGGCAAAAGCAGGCAAGCTGAGCGGACATGCAGTTAAAAATAATAGCCACTAAGGCTAAGACTTCCTTTAAGAGAAGGCTAAAAATAAGCGGAAGCTGACCGTAGAAAGGGCAGATGTAGAAAGAGCAGAGGTGTCAAAGCGTGAGAAGACTACCGCTGGCTCACAAGCTCATCCTCGGTGCTAGTTTCATCAGTTCTAATTTCATCAGGGCCAGTTTCATCAGGGCCAGTTTCATCAGGGCCAGTTTCATCAGGGCTAATCGGCCCAGTATTCATCTCCTTTACGGGGGTTTCCTGTAGCTGCTGTTGCAGCCAGCTTTTAAACTGTTCGGTTAGCAGCCTTTGACGCATCGCCTCATTGAACTGAGCTGGCTCAAACCGCTCTAGCTTTGCAATTACCAGCCATTCGCCTATTTGGGTAGGGGCCCATAGCTGCCCTGGCTGGCTCACCGACAGCATTCTAGCCAGCACAGGATGAGGCACGCTCAGCTCTACTGGGCCAATGAGTCCGCCTGTTTTAGACTCTTGACCTTCCGAATACTGACTGGCTAGCTCGCTGAAAGGCGCACCGTCGTCGTTAAGGCGAAAGTAAATTTCCTGTGCCAAGCTCGCATTCTTGGTTCTAATCAGCGAATAGCACACGCGATCAAGCTGCGTTTTGCGCTGCAAAAAATAGGACTCTATTTGAGGGCCCCACTTGTCGTCTTGAAATACTTGCAGTTTGTACTCACGCACTGCCGCGTTCAGCATGTCTTGGGGTGAGCTTCCCTGCTGCTGGCACCAGGCTTGACGATGTTCTTCAGAAAACAGGCTGCGCTTGGCACAAAAGCTGTCCATCGCCCGGTGCGGCTCGCACTCTATGTCTGCGATCGCGCTATCGATCACTAGCTCCTGCACTAGCTGCGGCATCAGTCGATACTGTTTCAGCCTGTCGATAAGTTCGGAGGCGTTTAGCGTTTGCTGGCCAATTTGAAGAATTGCTGACATTCCCTGCTCTGTTGTATCAAGCACTTTTTATTAACCCCGAAACAGCGCACCTTATATCAAAATATATAGTTACACAGCACGCCAGACATCCTTGTGTCTGTAAAGACATCGGCATAAAAGCTTTACTGTAGCTAGTAAATTCTACTGAGATAAGATAAAACGACTGGCCATAAAAGAGCGACTGAGTAGCCACTCGATGAGGCAGTGATCAGGAACGCGATAGTCAGGAGAATGAGAGAGAGCTAGAACCAGAAATAGAGGGCGATACAACGAGAGCGATCGCAATAGGTCAAATTATCTGAGTCAAATAGTCTGGGTCAAATTATCGAGTGCCCATACATAACGTTAATTGTCTGAGGAACGTTACTTGTCTGAGGTAACCATAGGCACTTCCTCAGAACTTATATATTCATAGGAAAAGTAAGATTTCAGGTCAAATTTTGCAGTTTTTTAACAAAAATACCCTAGACCGGCAGGGGCGTTGTTAGCCCTGATGGCGCGACAGCAAAGGCAACACGTCATTTGACTGAACGTGATAGTGCTTTACGTTATCTGGCAAAAAGCGAATATTCGGACCCCGCTTGCAGCCCCCCAAGCAGCCTACTGCCTCTAGCTTGAATGGCGTCTGCGCAGCGTCCTCGGCGGCCTGCTCAAAAGACTCCCAAAGCTGAGTGCCGCCTCGCTTGCAACAGTTCTTCTTTTGACATAGCTGAACGGTAACGCGCTTAGTCTTTTTCTTCTTCTGTTTTTTTGTTTCTCGATCTGGTTTTTGGTCCAATTTCTGGTCCAATTTCTGGCCTGATGCCTTTTCTAGCTTTTGCGCAAACTGCTTTTCTAACGTGATGGCTGTCGGCTGAGTGGCCACTTGTGCCCTAGGCGATAGCGGAATGACCTGTACAGCCCAGCGCTTTTGAGACTTCGACTGCTGGCTTTTTTTCTG
Source organism: uncultured cyanobacterium (assembly GCA_963833005.1). Classification (GTDB taxonomy): domain Bacteria; phylum Cyanobacteriota; class Cyanobacteriia; order Phormidesmidales; family Phormidesmidaceae; genus Phormidesmis. The sequence goes on from CAWHWK010000010.1 coordinate 90,588, forward strand.
GCTTTTTTTCTGGCTACTTTTTTGGTCGCGAGTGCTCCATATCCTCAGCTCATCACCTGTATCAAGCTCTTGCTGAGCAATGATTCGCAGCGGTTTGGGTAAGTATATCGACTCGATACCATCGCCTACCTCTATTTGTAGCCCCTTAAGCTTGCCGCTTTTAGACGTGATTGGTTTGAGGTAGCGGCCTTGTAAGACGTCCATTCAGACTTGTCCATCCATATTTTGTAGGTGTCTTCCTCTAGCATATCCTTTTGGCAGAACGCAGTTAGATTCTCCTTCGATAGAGTTGGGCGATCGCACTTGTCAGTGTCTGTCCTCAGGAAATAGGTCAGGAATAGTCAGGAATAGCCTGCTAAATTAGATAGATTAGGTTAGCGAATTTTGCGATCGCCCATGAAGCGTCTCCTCATCCTTCTAATCAAAGGGTATCGACAGTTAATATCGCCGCTATTTCCGCCCGTGTGCCGATTCGAGCCTACCTGCTCTTGCTATGCCATGGAGGCGATTGATCGCTTTGGCCCACTGCAAGGTAGCTGGCTGGCCATGCGGCGCATTACGCGCTGCCATCCGCTGCACCCCGGCGGCTACGATCCGGTGCCGCTCCAAAAAGACGCTGCTCCAAACGACAGCCTCTAGGACGGCTAAAAAGGATGGCTAAAAGACAGCCAAAAAAAGACAGCTAAAAAAAGACTGCTAAAGTAACTCAACGTCGTCAAGCATCTCTATGAAAAAAATCTACGTCCTCGATACCAACGTACTGCTGCACGACCCTAATGCAATGCTGCGGTTTGAGGACAACGAGGTAGTGCTGCCGATCACCACCATTGAGGAGCTAGACCGGTTCAAAAAAAGGCCAGAAGAAACCGGCCGCAACGCCCGCCAAACCTCGCGAATGCTAGACAAGCTGCGTCAGCAAGGCAGCCTGACTGCAGGCATTGCCCTAGGAAACGGCGGCAAGCTCAGGGTGGTGCTGTGTCAGCGAGAAACCCTAGAAACCCTGCCCGCAGAGCTAAAGGCAGACGGGGGCGATAACGCTATTTTAGCGGTGGCGCTAGAAGTAAAGCAGCGGTGCGACTGCCCGGTCGTGATGGTGAGTAAAGACACCAACATGCGAATCAAGGCGGATACGCTAGGGCTGACGGCAGAAGACTATGAAACCGACAAAATAGACGTTGAAGATCTCTATACCGGCATGGGGGAGATGCTAGTCAGCGCAGAGCAGATGAGCAGCCTGTTTCAAGACGGCGGGACGAATCTGCCGAATCTGACGCCAAAGGGATCGGCAAAGGAAGGAGCGCCAAAGGGAAAATTCTTTCCAAACCAGGCACTGACGCTGGTTGATGTGAATAACCCTAGCCATACCGCGCTTGCGATTATGCGAGCAGATGGCCAGCTAATACCGCTTGCCAAGATGCCTTATAACGGCATTTCTCGTATTCACGCCCGTAACCGGGAACAGCGCTTTGCGCTGTCGCTGCTGCTAGATGACAGCATTCCGCTGGTGACGCTAGTCGGAAAGGCAGGGACGGGGAAAACGCTGCTAGCGATCGCAGCTGGTTTGCAAAAGGTCACCGAAGAAAAGCGCTATACTCGCCTGCTGATATCGCGTCCGGTTGTGCCCATGGGCAAAGACATCGGCTATTTGCCCGGCGACATGACTGAAAAGCTCACCCCGTGGATGCAGCCGCTGTATGACAATTTCGATCTGATTTTTAACACGCAAGATACGACCGCAAAGCCTGCCCACTGGCGACGCGGCCACGAAGACCTAATGGAAATGGGCCTGTTGCAAATTGAAGCGCTCACCTACATTCGCGGTCGCACCATTCCTAAGCAGTTTTTTGTGATTGACGAAGCCCAAAACCTTACTCCCCACGAAGTCAAAACCATTCTGACTCGGGCCGGAGAGGGCACTAAAATTGTGCTTACAGGCGACACGGCCCAAATCGACAACCCCTATGTAGATGCAGCTAGCAATGGCCTTACCTACGTAATTGAGCGCTTTAGAAACGAACCGCTAGCGGGCCACATTACGCTCTACCAAGGGGAGCGTTCTGACTTGGCCGCGCAGGCTGCGGCGTTGCTTTAGAAACGGTATGATTGCTCTATTCTTGAGGCTATGCCAATCTTGTCTTGAGGCTATGCCAATCTTGAGGCCATGCAAATGGACAGTCCTATCCAAAGCGCCCCCGTTGAAAGTGAAACCGTTGAAAGTGCAATCGTTGACCCTGTTTTGCAGGGCTATAAAGATGCGATCGCTCAGCTTCTAGACCAGCTAGAAAAGTTTGCGATCGCCATCAAAAATGCCACGCTCACCAAAACGGTTCAAAGCCTGCAAGAAAATATTAATCAGCCTTTTCTCTTTGTTGTTATCGGCGAAGTTAAAGCCGGAAAAAGCAGCTTTATCAACGCCCTGCTGGGCAGCGGAGAAATTTGTGAAGTCGGCGCAGACCCGCGCACTAACATGGTTGCTAAAATCGTCTACACAGAAGGCGACGGCTACAGCCGCGAAACCCGGCCCGGCGAGCTGCGCGAAATTGGCAGACCCGTTCCCATCCTCGAACAAATTGCCATCGTCGATACGCCTGGCACCAACAGCCCCTTCCAGCAGCACGAAGACATCACCAAAGCCTTCATTCCTAACAGCGATCTGGTTGTCTTTGTCTTTTTCTCTAAAAACCCCTACACCAACACCGCCTGGTCACTGGTTGACTTTGCTCATCAAGAGTGGAAAAAGCCGGTTATCTTTGTGCTGCAACAGTCCGACCTAGCCGATGACAGAGAGCTTCAAACCTCACGTCAGTACATAGAACAAGAAGCGCAGCAGCGGCAAATTGCAGATCCCAAAGTGTTTGCTACCTCTGCCAAGCTAGCGATTGATCCGCCTAGCGATCTGACTGTCAGTGGCGATCACATCAGTGGCGATCGCATCAGTGGCGATCGCACCCGAGGCGATGCCGATGGCGGCTTTGTCCCCATTCAAGACTTTGTGCGCAGCACCATCACAGGCGGCCAGGGCTACCAGCTCAAGCTGACGAGCAACATTGGCTCAGCCGAGCAGATCGTTAATCGGCTGAGAGCAGATATGCAGATGATCAAGCAACAGCTGCAGACGGACGAAGCGGTTGTTGGTAAGATTCGCAGCCGCTTGGGTCAAGGACAAGAACAGTCTCGCTATGAGGTTGACGCGCTCGTTGAACGGCTGATGGTGCAGTACGAGCGCACGATTTACCAAGTGAAAACAGAGTTTCGTGAAGGACTCTCTATCTTTACGTTAGCGAAGCGTTCTTTTCTCTCTGTGTTTAATCGTAAGCAGCGAGTAGAGACTTGGCTAGAAGATTTAAAGGCGCGGGCGCAGGCCGATTTAGAAGCCACGCTAGATGAAACCTCGAAAGAAGGGGCTAAGCGATTTTTAGACGGCATTGCGCTGATGATCAAACAGCTACTGGCAGAGCTGACAACCTTGCAAAATGACAATCTTCGCAATACCGAGATTTCGCTACCGCTGTTGGAATATCGCTATGAGGTGATTGAAAGCGTTAAAAGCAAAATTACAAATCTGCTGAACGATGAGACGTTTATGAACTGCCTGACAGATACGGCTGATAGCGTTGGGCCCGGTGTTGCGGGTGGCGGTATTTTGGCGGTGATTGGCGGGGTGATTGCGGCGGTGACAGAAGTGGTGATTTTAGATATTATTGGCAGTGTGTTTTTGGGCGTGGGCGTGCTGCTAGCAGGCGGCGTTTTAGTCGCCAAGCGACGGCGACTGATTCAGAAATTAGACCGGGAGCTAGAGCGAAACAAGGAGCGGTTTGAATCGACCGTAACCGCGCAGCTAAACGATAGATTGAGCGGGATTTATGACGAAGTTAGCGTTAGCTTTAACGATCTCTATGAGTATGTCGATCAAGAGCGAGCGGGCCTAACGCCTTTGATTGAGCAGTTCGAGGCTATTGAGCGCTCAACGCAGACGCTGTCGCGAGAGATTCGTCAGCTTTAGTCTCTTTTGCACGATGTTTTGGAGGGAATTTTTGAAGGGGCCTGTTGAAAGGGCTTGGTGAAGGGGACTTTTGAAGGGGGACTTTTGCAGGAGGGTGTTAGGGTGTATGGCTATACGGTGCGGCTGGCCAAGGAAGAAGATATTTTGGCACTGCCAGCGGTTGAGCGAGCCGCAGCGCAGCGCTTTTTGCCGTATCTAGCGCAGCTAGAAATTTCGGCTGAGCATTTGGAGGGCCTAACGCCGCTGACGTTTTTACGGCGATCGCAAGCAGAAAAGCGGCTGTGGGTCGCTGTTCCTACTGACGAATCTGCCCCTATTGGCTTTATCGTTGCTAAATTTCTGCCGGAAAGCTGCTTTATCATAGAGCTGAGCGTCCACCCAGACCACGGACGCAAAGGCGTCGGCTCGGCGCTAATATCGGCCTGCTGTCGGAGTGCTAGCTTTCGGGGCGCAGCGCGGGTGACGCTGACGACCTTTCGCTACGTGCCTTGGAACATTCCGTTCTATCAGCGCTCGGGCTTCCAGATTTTGACGGCTGAGCACTGGTCGCCAGTGGTCAAAGCAATAGTGGAGCATGAGGATCGCTATGGCTTTTTAACCAAGCACCGGGTGGTAATGGCCCGCTCGTCTGTAGAAAAGATGACGGCAGAAAATGACGGTGGAAAATGAGGGTAGAAAATAACGGCGGAAAAACGGCAGCGGAATGATAAAGAACGAGCGGGCCAACGAAAATAAGCTCACGGCTGAGAGGGTGAAGCAGCAGGCGATCGCACTCGGATTTCATCAGGTCGGCATCGCGGCTATTTCCGCAGAACTATCTCCCCTAGAACAGGTCAATCAGCAAAAGCTGCAAGCTTGGCTAGCGCAGGGCTTTCACGCCGATATGGCCTGGATGCAAAGCCCCAAACGCCAAGACGTCCGGCAGGTGTTACCGGGCGCTCGCTCCATGATTTGCGTCGCCCTGAACTACTACACCGACCATCAGCGGCCAGAAGGCGCGCAGTACGCCAAAATATCGCGCTATGGCTGGGGCCGAGACTACCACCGAATTTTGAGTAAAAAGCTAAAGCAGCTTTCGCTATGGCTACAGTCGCAAACTGACGACAGGGAGACGCCCCTTGAAGCTCGACTCTACGCAGATACAGGCCCGGTTCAAGATAAGTTTTGGGCACAGCAGGCAGGCATTGGCTGGAATGCTAAAAACGGTAATGTGATTACCCGGCAGTACGGATCTTGGGTGTTTTTAGGCGAAATTATGACGACTGCGGTGCTGACGCCCGACGCGCCTCACACCGCGCACTGCGGCAACTGTACGCGCTGCCTAGACGCCTGCCCCACCGCCGCTATTCGAGCGCCGGGAGTGGTCGATGCCAACCGCTGTATTGCCTACCACACCATTGAGAACCGGGCCGAGGCGCTGCCAGATGCGATCGCCCACAATCTGCAAAACTGGGTCGCAGGCTGCGATATTTGCCAAGACGTTTGCCCGTGGAACCAGCGGTTTGCGCAACCTACCGATGAACCGGGCTTTGAGCCCTATCCTGGTAACGTCTCGCCGACCCTCGCTGAGCTAGCCGAGATTACGCCAGCGCAGTGGAATGAGCGATTTCCAGCTTCGGCGCTAAGACGCATTAAGCCCGAAATGCTCAGACGAAATGCGAGAGCCGCTGCGAGAGCCGCTGTGAGAGCCGCTGCAACTGCCGCTGCTACTACAGAGCGCAGCGATCCCCTAAACTAGTTGGGCTAGATGCTAAAGCTGGAAAATAAATGGCGGTTGAAAAAGAAGTAAAGCCCAACAAGGGATGGCGAAAGACCGTTCTTGAAAATGTCAGACTCGTTGCGATCGCCCTCACTATTGCCATAGTCGTTCGCCTTTTCATTGCCGAACCGCGCTTTATCCCTTCGCCCTCTATGGTGCCAACGCTCGCTGTGGGCGATCGCCTCCTAATCGACAAAATCTCTTATCACCTCCATCCTCCCACTCGCGGTGATATTGTTGTTTTTGCGCCGCCGCCGCAGCTACAGGAATACGGCTATCGCAGCAGCCAAGCCTTTATTAAACGGGTGATTGGCCTGCCGGGTCAGCAAGTGCAGGTTAGCCAAGGGCAGGTATATGTAGACGGCGAGCCCCTAGTCGAAAGCTACATCCTAGAAGCCCCGCAGTACGACATGCCGCCTGTGACTGTTCCTGCCGGTCAGCTCTTTGTTATGGGAGACAATCGCAACGACAGCAATGACTCTCACGTTTGGGGATTTTTGCCCATAGAGAATGTGATTGGCCGCGCCGCGCTCCGGTTTTGGCCGCTCGATCAAGCGGGCGTAGTTAGCGTGTAATCTGGCTTGGTGATCTGGCTTGGTGATCTGGTCTGTGCGATCGCCGCTCAAAGTCGCCCAAAACTTCAACTTAAAATCTCAGCCTAAAACCGTAAATAATGCAGTAGCTCAGCCGTTGCCGCTGTCGTCAGACGCAGTCGATCTTGCAGGTCTGCCAAATCTCGGTAGGGCCCCTGCTGACGATAGTGAACGATGGCCCTGCCCAAGAAAATATCGAGAGTGGGCACGCTTGCTAGCTCAGATGCTGTCGCCGTATTGGCGTTGACGGTCTCGGGCTCTAGCGCCTGCTCACGGTCGTAGTAGCAAAACTGTAGAACAGCCTCCCAGGGGCGAATTTGGGCAACTGGCAGGGCGATCGCTGCCGCCACATCTTCAAGACAGCTAAACCCCATTCCCTGCTGCGTTAGCGCAAAAAGCGTCCTCGCCTGGTGAATTGACAGCCCCGGTAGCCTCAGCCAGTCATCTACCGACGCCGTGTTGGCATCAATCCGCAGGCCCCAGCTTGCTGCTAGCTGTAAATCGGCAAACGACTCAAAGCGATAGAACGGCTCTTGCTGAAGCCGCCGCCGCAGCGGATGCAGCGAGCCTGACAAAAAACTCTTCTTAAAGAAACTCTGCTTGAAGAAATTCTGCTTTGAGAGAGCTTGAGCGAAAATCTGCTTGAGCATAGGCTGGCACCCTAGTCGATATCTACTAACAGCTTGCGACGTTTCTGCTCAAACTCGTATTCGGTCATCAGGCCCTCTTGCCGTAGCTGCTCTAGCTCGCGCAGTGCGATCGCCATTTGCTGTGCCGCCTGAGCCTGGGTATGGCCCTGCTTCGACGCTTTTGCATTAGCCGAGATTAGCGCCCCTGCTTTGGGAAAGGATTCTAAAAAACGCTCGTCACTCTGCGACAAATACCAAACGCCTTCTAAACAGCAGGCCACCTGCGGTAGCAGCGTCGGCGCTAGCACCAAATACACAATGCCCCACAGATATTGCCCCAAATAGAACTTGTGTAGCCAGCTCAGCGGCAAAGGGGTCGGTAGCGCGCCTGCGAATGCGAGTGCGATCGCAACTTTTCGCTCCATTTTTCGCTCTCCAGCTCGCCCCTCCCCCATTTGCCCCTCCCCCATTTTTCGCTCCATAGCAGCACCAGTCAGCAGCACTGGTCACAGAACAGCCCACAGTAATTCATCTCTCCAATGCTATCTATATTCAGCATCGTTTGACTAACTTCATTTGATACAGGCTCACCCAGCTAGACACTTACTCAAAAATAATGGGCACCTTATAAACGAGCGACATCTGGCCGTCTCTCGCCTCATTAGCGCCTCTTTTTTGCATGTCAGAAGCCGAACTATTCACTGAACTTGGCAACTTAGGAGAAGTTGATCCGTTTGCGCTACTTGGCGTTTCGGTTAGCGCTGACGACAAAAGGCTGACAAAGCGCTATCGCCAAATTGCCAAGCAGCTCCACCCGGACGCTCTATTTAGTAAAACGCAGATTAGTAAGACGCAGATTAGTAAGACGCAGATTGACCAGATACAGGCTGACCATACGCAGATCCGCGAAGCCCAAGCGCAGGGCTTAACGTCCGAGATTGCCGCTCAAGTCATCTCCAAGCTGATCAATCCGGCCTACCAAAAGCTGAAGCATCAGAAAAGCCGAACAGAGACGATTACCTTGCTACGGCTACGCGTTCGGCGGCTGGTTCGCAGCGAAAGGCTAATCCCTACCTTTCCAGATGCTCAGCAGTTAGAAAGCCTAGAAGCAGCGGAAATTGACGTTTTTTACGAGCAGGCGCTCAGTCAGCTAGCCGCTATTCAGTTTCGCTCGCTAGGCGATTTTCATGTGCGATCGCTCGCCATTGGTCAGATCAACCTTGTTTACCTGCAACGCAAAATGGCCGATTTGGTCATTCGTCCCAAACCAACCGGGCTAATTTCTAGCGAAACGAGCTTAACTGATACCCTTATCAGCTCAAAAATCCCCATCCAAACAACTGTAAATCGCGGATCTGTAGGCCACTCATCGGATTCACCCGCTAGCAAAGGGCCTAGCTACGACACCGCTAGCAAGATTAGCTTTGTTCGCCAGCACACCAACCGCGCCAAAATCTACCTCAGCCAAAAAAACTACGAAAAGGCAGTACAAGAGCTGCGCGACGCCCTCAAGCTCTCGCCGCAGAGCCCAGAAATTCACTCTATGATTGGCCAGACCTACTACAAACAGAACCTATCTGGTATGGCTAAAGCCCATTTCCGCCAAGCGCTAAAGCTAAATCCTAACCACAAAGTTGCCCTTAAATATGGCACTCTCTTGGGCCTTACTGTAGAAGATACTGCCACCAAACAGCCGCAGCCGCAGACAGCGCCACCTAGCCCCAGTCCGCAACCAGACGCCGCCGATACGCTAACGGCTTCTAAAGCGTGGCTAGGCAGACTGCTCAATCGCTAAGGTGTGCAATTAGTTGGCTCTATAAAAGCGTGCAATCATTTAGCTCTACACATTTAGCTCTACAGTAGACAGCAGCTAGAGATCAGCCAGAGGTCAGCCAAGATCGAAGGCAACACAAGCAACACAATGGGTAGTGATATCTCACCTTGGCGCGTCCCTACGAGAGCTTTTAGGCTATGGCTGTAGATTCAAAAAACACGTAGGCTAAAGCATACACGGCCTACCGATTGCTCTGGAGTAGTGATAGTCATGGGAATGTTTGATTCAGACTTAGTGCAGCAAGAAGCCACTCAGCTATTTCAGGACTACCAGTCTCTGATGAAGCTGGGCAATAATTACGGTAAGTTCGACCAAAAGGGTAAAAAGATATTCATCAATCAGATGGAGTCGGTGATGGAGCGCTATCGCATTTTTATGAAGCGATTCGAGCTTTCAGAAGACTTTATGGCCAAGATGACCATGGAGCAGCTCAAAACACAGCTCGGTCAGTTTGGCACGACGCCGCAGCAAATGTTTGACCAGATGCATCAAACTTTAGAAAGAATGAAATCTGAAATTAAGGAATAATTTGTAAGCCTATTGGCGATTCTCCATAACTTCCTCTCATACTTTCCTTTCATCCATAACTTCCTCTCAGCTTATACTTTCCTTTCAAAAAGAGCCCGATCAAGAGCCCCGATCGAGAGCCCAGTTGCAGTCATAATTGTCAGTGCGTAACAACCCTTACAAAACGGAAACATACATTGCCTTAGATTGTATAGGCAGTCTAGATTTATCTGTGGCAGCCGACATCCGGCTATATTGGCTGTCCTAAACGCTGCGCAGTTTTACTGGCTCGATCACTCTTATGCGTTTAGAGTATGCGTTTAGAGCAGCTACAGGCTTTTTTAGCAGTCGCCGAAACGGGCAGTTTTCAAGCTGCTGCCCGTCAGTGTGGTGTCACCCAATCGACTATTAGTCGTCAGGTGCGCTCGGTAGAAGACGACTTGGGTGTGCCGTTATTTCACCGTACGGGGCAGGCAAAGCTGACGTTTGCAGGCCATAGCCTGCTGCCTCGGGCCACGCGCATTTGCAAGGAGTGGACTCAGGCGCGCCAAGATATTGATGACCTGGTAAATGGCAAGCAAACCGAGCTGTGTATATCGGGTATTCATTCGGTCTGCGCTTATTTACTGCCGCCGATTGTGACGCAGTTTTGCAGTAGCCACCCAGACGTGCAGCTGCGGATGACGGCGCTGGGCAGCGATCGCGCTCTCAAGGTGTTGCGCGATGGCCTAGTCGATGTGGCTATTGTGATGCAAAATCCCCTGCTTACCAGCAATCAGGAGATGAGTGTGACACCGCTTTATGAAGAGCCGATTGAGGTGCTGATGGCAGCGGGGCATCCGTTGGCCGAGCATGATGAGGTGCCCTGGTCAGAAATTGCTCGCTTTTCGCAAGTGATGTTTAAAGACGGCTATGGAATGCAGCGCATTGTCCAAAGTCAGTTTAGCGAGCATGGCCGAGAGCTAAAGGTGGCGCTAGAGCTGAACACGCTAGATGCCTTTCGCGGGGTAGTTCGCCAGGGAAATTTGATCGCGCTGCTCCCTCGCTCTGCTTTGACCGACAGCCGCCGCGATCCTGAGTTGGTGGTTCGTCCGATGGGAAAGCCTGTATTGTTGCGTAAGGTGGTGATGGTAACTACTCACGATCGTTTGCTGATTCCCCCCATTCGACAGTTTTGCGAACTGGTACAGCAGGAGGCTGGTAATTATTTTAGCGGCCTGAGCGATCGCACCTTTGCACCTATTCAAAAACCACTTATTCAAAAATCACCGGCTCAAAAATCATCTCAAACCCCTCCGCCCGAGTCATTAGGCAATGCCGCTGTTACCGGCCAATTGTTAAAAATATCTCCTTAAGATCCGGCTTTATCCGACTTTAGAAGTCATCCTTTAGAAACTACCTTTGAACGCATCCGCTTAAAACTCCGCTTAAAACTCGTAGTGGTCTAATAATCAAAGTTAAGATTCTCTAGACGGATGAGCTTGTGACGGTTTTAATGCCCTCTCTATAGCAGCACTGCCCTGATAACGCTGCTGCCTTGCTATCATGATCAATCTCAACGCGATCGCTCCTAATCAAGACAGCCAGAACCAAGACAGCCAAAACCAATACAGCCAGAACCAAAATAGCCAGAATAAAGATAAACAAACACTAAAAGAGCAACAGATTCAGTTTCGAGATCTGCTGAAAAAAGTCGGCAGCGGTACGCATACGTCTAAAGCGTTAACCCGAGAGGAGGCCGCGATCGCCACTGAGCTAATGCTAAAAGAAATCGCTACCCCCGCCCAGATCGGGGCTTTTATGATTGCCCATCGGATCAGGCGGCCTACCCCTACCGAGCTAGCGGGAATGCTCGATACGTACGATGCGCTAGGGCCGACAATTCAGCCGATAGTCAGCCAGTATCCGGTCACCGTCTTTTCTAATCCGTATGATGGCCGCTCGCGCACTGCGCCGATTACGCCGTTGACTGCGTTGATTTTGGCGAGCGCTGAGGCACCCGCTATCTTACATGGGGGCGATCGCACGCCGACTAAATACGGTTTGCCCACTATCGAAGCATTTGAAGGGCTCGGCCTGCACTGGCGTCAGCTAGCTACGCTCGATCATTTGCAAACGGTATTGGCACAAACGGGACTGGGATTTGTTTATCAGCCGGTCCAGTTTCCTCAAGCGGAGGCTATGGTGACCTACCGAGAACAGATTGGCAAGCGACCGACATTAGCGACGGTTGAAATTATGTGGTCGCCTTATCGCGGTCCTTGCAATGTAGTGAGTGGGTATGTGCATCCGCCCACCGAGGTGCGGACGCAGACTGCTTTTACCGCAAGAGGAACGGGCTTCTTTACGACGGTGAAAGGGCTAGAAGGTAGCTGTGATATTGCGCGCGATCGCACGGCCATTATTAGCCTCAATCAGGTAGAGAACGGCAGCTTGCAAACCGAACGACTGTTGCTTCATCCGCGTGACTACGGCTTTGATGGAACAGATCCAGAAATGACATCAGTTGAAGATCTGCTTGCAGACTACCAGGCGGCGCTGGCGGGTGAGGTAAATGAAATTAGCCGTTCGGCTGTTTGGAACAGCGGATTTTATCTGTGGCGAGTGGGCAGAGTAGAGAGCATAGAAGCCGGGTTTGAGCTGGGGCGATCGCTTTTGAAAACCGGCACGGTGAAAGATAAGCTAGGTCAGATAGCGGCTGCGATCGCAGCCGTACAAAAGGCTAAATCCGAATAAAGACCAGTCGAATAAAGACCAGTCGAATAAAGAAGAGTGCGAATTAGTAACGCGAATTAGTAATCTAGCAAGATGATAAACCGGACAGGAATATTGCCATCGGCGAGGACTTCTGCCATGGCGATCGCACCTTTTAGCTCGGTCATAACCTGTGCGCTGCGCTCTTTGTAGACATGGGCAACATGATCTACGCCTGCTTTGAATCCAGCCAAATCTAGGCAGGTAGTGACATAGTAGGCCACACCTTTGAGGCGCGATCGCACCCGGCCACTACAGTCTTCTGGCAGGGGCGGAAAGCCTTTTGCCTTGCTAGGAGGCGGTGACAGGCTAGGATTTTCCCAAAGCAAATACTGATTGAGTTTGGCATCGTCGCAGGTTGGCAGTAAAGAGAGCGATCGCCACCGCGACCCGTCGTGCGCCTCTAAAATGACCGTCCGGTAAGATACCATCGCTATCCTTGCCCCGCTAATTCCTCTGCTAGCATCTCATCATAGATCTGTGGCAGCAGCGCCGACATACTATTGTCTTCAATTCCGTAGCCCAGACTCGTCCAAGTGCCCGAAAGTGTCTTTAGTACTGACGTAATCTCACCATCACGCAACAGCGCCGAAATATCAACCCCCCAAGCGCTAGGATCGGCTAGCCAAGCGTATACAACCTCATCTTGAAACTCAGGCTGAAAGCTAGGCTGTTCCCAAAGCTCGTACCAGGCTGGCCGCTGGGGGTGATAGTTGCGCGCCTCTAGCTGCCAAGTCGTCGTCAAAAACTGATACCGCCCTGCCGCCGTTGTACAGTCGCCCTCATTCGGGCCATTGACAATAGGGACGCACTCATCGGGATGTACGCTCAAATCCTTTACCCGCTCGCCACCATACAGCAGCCGATACGGGTCTGCCGTATTCGATTCGCTCGCCGAAATCGTTCGCATCAGCGCTCGAATATATGGATCGCCCCCCTTCATCTCTAGCGGCAAAGGCGAGGCTACCCAGTCGGTCGCCCCCATTAGTTGAGAGTGCCGATCAGAGTGCGCTCCCCATATATCCCATGCATAAAGCGTCCAGCCTACGCCCAAAAACATTAGCACCGTCAACAAAATCGGCCCTATGCCGTTTGTTTTAGGGGGTCTTGTCTTGTCTTTTTTTCTAACGTTGTTTGACAGCAAAACTTATCTTATAAATAGGACAGCAAACAGGACAACAGCGCTCAGTAAACCCTCACTCCTCCCGCATGATAGAACAATCATTGAAAGAACCGCAGCAAAGCTAACGAGCAAAGCTAATGATAGCTACACCGTCTTTTCTGGCCATTCCGCCCAGCTTACCCAACTCAAGTAAACCTGGGTAGGTAGGCTGAGCGGAGTCGAAGCCTAAAGCTGCCACTGCACAAGGCGCACCGCATTTCCCAGCAGCCGATGCTTTAGCCAAGACCGATGCTGCCACTGTCTCAGTCCAATCTGCTGACTCTCGGCAAATCCTTTGTCAAACACCCCTTCTACGCACTGCACCAGGTGAGAAGAGTTCACTAAAATGTCAAGTTCGTCGTTGTGCAAAAAGCTGCGATAGTCGAAGTTGGCGCTGCCTGTATTCACCCACTCCTGGTCAATAATGAGCATTTTGGCATGGAGCATACTGGGCTGATATTCAAATATTTGCACGCCTGCTTCTAGCAGAGGGCCGTACACTTCATAAGAAGCGTAGTAAACCGGCTTTTTGTCTGAACGAGCGCTGGTGGTCAAAATACGCACGTCTATACCCGACTGCTTTGCGCGGATCAATAGCTGCCGAGTGCTTTCATTGGGTAAAAAATACGGACTCGATAGCCAAATTCGTTGCTGCGCGCTGGCAATCAGCGTCTGCTTGAGCATTTCGATTGAGGACGCCCGATAGCTAGGTCGGCTACCGAGTGTGACCAAAATCAGACTTTTCTCGTCTGTGCTTTTCTCGTCTGTGCTTTCCTTGTTCGTGGCTGTGGGCAGGCTAGAAAGATCGGCTGGCGGATAGAATTTTGCGATGTCTGCTGCGGCGATTGTGTCTTTTGCTGTATCCCGTTTTCGATGTCCTTGCCAGTGTTCTTGAAAGGCCGCTGCCATGACTGAAACTACTTCACCAGTCAGGGCAACTTCCATATCTAGCCAGGGTTTTGTATCGTCCGATTTTTCGGTTCCATCCCACAGATCACACATGCCAGCCCCGCCGATTAAGACCTTTTGGCTATCGATAATTAGCAGTTTGCGGTGGGTGCGGCCCGAAAAGTTAGCAGGTGCTCGCCAGTCGAATGGATTGAATAGTATGAGCTGTACACCCGCCGAACGCAGCCTGCTCCAGTATTTATCGGGAATGCTTCTGCCGCCCATGCTATCGATCATTACCTGTACGTCTATGCCTTCAGCCGCCTTGCGAGTGACCGCAGCGGCAAAGTCTTGAGCGCGTCGCCCTGGCATCATCATGAAGGTCTCGAACTGAATGCTATAGCGGGCGCTGTTGATGGCGTCTAGCCTGGCTTGCTGAATGGTCTGCGCGGTGTTCCAAAAGCCGACGATCTGTCCGGCTGTGGAGATTGATTTTGACAGACTGGCGATAGTTAAGGGAAATCGGTCGTCTTTTGGCGCGATCGCATTTTCGATAAACACTAGCGGTCGCCAGCGAAAAGCGCCACGAATATACAGGCTGACCAGCACTAGCAGCACAATCGCAAGTGCGATCGCAAGTAGCCAAAGCAAGATAGTACTGATTAATCCCATGCGATCTCCTAACAGTGTCTGTAACAGCGCCCATTCTCTTTATCTGAACGCCTTTATCCGAATGCCTCTACCCGAATGTCTTTACCTGAATATCTTTTTTGGGCGTCTTTTCTGACTGCACGATAGCCTATACCTCACCGCTTATCTAACTCACCGCTTATCTAACTAAATATGTATCGTAGAACACACCTTTAGCCGGATGCTCTCTAGCAAACGATGTGTGATTTTGAAATAGCGACCAATATCACTGAATTACTATGAATGAAAATACTAAGTTGAAACTTAATAGAAAAAACAGCACGAAAAATACCCCCCTCGCCCTGCTAGCTACAGCTTCCTTACTTTTTTTACTGCCTGCTTGCGCCACACCTCAGACAGAAATTACCACTTCAGAAGAAGCAAACGTGACTTCTGAAGAGCTGGTAGAGGAACC
Source organism: uncultured cyanobacterium (assembly GCA_963833005.1). Classification (GTDB taxonomy): domain Bacteria; phylum Cyanobacteriota; class Cyanobacteriia; order Phormidesmidales; family Phormidesmidaceae; genus Phormidesmis. The sequence goes on from CAWHWK010000010.1 coordinate 105,822, forward strand.
CGGCAACTTTGCAGGTGAAGAGGTGACAATTCGCTCTCAGGTTGAAGAAACGGTTGACAACTCTTCTTTTCTTATCGCTGATGATGAATACTTTGATGGTGAAGCAATTCTTGTAATCAATGCCTCGTCCGAGCCATTTGTGATTCCTGATGTGGGCGATACGCAGGTGCAGGTTACGGGCCAGGTCGAAACTTTTGCGATGGCAACTGTTGCTGATGAATATGGCATTACGCTAAGCCCTGAGCTGTTTACCGCGTACGAAAATAAGCCGGTGGTGATTGCGCGATCGCTCGCCCTCGCACCTGAGGTGGGTGAGGTTGCGGCCAACCCCCAGATGTATTACAACCAGCGAATTGCGCTCCAGGGGGAAGTTGAGGAGGTGCTAGAGTCTGGCCTGTTCACGATGGACGAAGATGAGCTGTTTGGCGGCGACGACTTGCTGGTGATTCCTCCCAAAGATCCGGCAACCGTAGAGGAAGGTGGTATTGTTGCGCTAACAGGCGTGTTGCGTCCATATATCCAGGCTGAATTTGACCGGGACTATGATTTCAACTGGGATTTGAGTGTTTCAGAAAAAATCAATGCTGAGTACGAGCAGAAGCCTGTATTTGTGGCAGACAGCATCTACCCCTCTGCGGTTCAGTAGATAGCTTTGAAGTATGTGCAGCTAGTCAGTGTGAGGATAGTCACTGGCTAGCTGTACGGCTTGTTCTGCAATGCTCATCTGGCGCAGCGTTTTTTCTATGTGCGCTGTCCGCGCTTTGATAACTCGATTTCGTCTGTCTCCCCATAGTGAAATTCGCAGCTTTATTAGGGTGTTTTAGAGGCTAAAAAGGAGTGCGATCGCTTCTAAAAGTCCCTTTGCCGTTGTCGCTAGCTTCGTCGTTTCACCCAGCCCTAGCGTGATTCCTTTCAGCGCGTTGAGCGATCGCTTTGCCGTCTTTTTCATTGATCCATCGTTAGGAGCCTGACCCGCCGCTGCAAGCTCGCTCACCTCGGCTAGCGCGTCCGCCTTTTCATCTTCAGCCAGCGTCGGCTCCGCTTCAATCGCCGCCTGTAAGCTGAAACAGCAAATCTTTGAGCTGAGCTTGCGTTTGGCTGTCGCCTAGCTGATTGATTTGGTTAGTCACCGTGTTATTGTCGCCCAAGCTCACCGCCGACTGGCTCACATTGCCTTGAATGTTGATGCGTTGGCTTTGATCATTTCCGGTCATTACTTCAGTCCTTTGGATAGTGGTAATATCTTTTTCGGCTAGCAAAAAAGCCAGCTTCTCAAATTTTGGCGCGCTTTCTAACAGTGCAGTCGTGCGGCCTTCTTTTAGCCCGAGCTGATAGCCGCTGTCCCAATCGCGCTCTACCTTGCCTTTGTCGGTTCCCTCTGGCACTTGCAGCGTCACCAACACATCTTCGCCCTGCTTTTCAACAGATTTGATCGCGTCGTGAGTGATGTCAGAATTTTGTTCCATGATTTGTTGAAAGGCTGCACGGAACGCGATCGGATCGATGCCGTTGCGAATGAGAATTTGCACTTCATCGAGCATTTCTTTAAAGAATTTCTCGAAGTCACCCGGCTGAAACACTTTGTCAGGATTATGCGGGCGGCGTTCGCGGTTGCCTTTGGCATCGGGTGTCTCTCGTAAAAAGACGTACTGACAGTCAATATTTTTCAGCGTCGTGCTGCTGTCAATATTCCAGGCTTCTAAGGTTGCCCCAGTGAGGCAAGCACCGGTAAAGTCAGCATTCACCGCCTGCGCTTCGGTGAGGGTGGCGTCTTTGAGTATGGCATTTGTTAACAGCGCATCGCTGAGGATGGCGCGTCTGAGCATTGCGCTGCTTCTAATGTGACGCCACTGAGGTTAGCGCCTCGCAGGTTGGCACCTGTGAAATCTTGCTTGTAGCCTTTTTCGGGCTGGTTCAGCAATGGACGGACGCGGCGATCTTGCAAGATGGAACTGCCTAAACGGGCTCGGTTAAGCTTGTCAGCTCTTTTCCAACAAACGTGCGTAAGTTTGTTTCTCTCTGACGAGAGTCGGCAAAGTTTGTGCTCTTCAAACGAGCTTGCTGAGAAGGTAGCTCCGGTCAAATCTGCGCCCGCGAAAGAAGTACCGCCTACTGCCGCTAGCGCTAAGCCAAAACCTCGAACAATCTCAAACTTTCCATCCTCTTTTAGCACTCGCCATCCTACATAGACACTGAGCAACAAGCCTGCGACTGCGCCTGCGACTGCGACTGCGACTGCGCCTGCGACTGCGACTGCGACTGCGCCTGCGACTGCGCCTGCGACTGCGACTGCGACTGCGACTGCGCCTGCGCCTGCGCCTGCGCCTGCGACTGCGCCTGCGACTGCGCCTGCGAATGCGCCTGCAACTGCGACTGCGAATGCGCCTGCGCCTGCGCCTGCGACTGCGAATGCGCTTGCGCCTGCGAATGCGACTGCGACTGCGACTGCGCCTGCGACTGCGACTGCAATCGAGCCGAAGGCTCGAATTTTAAATCCTTGTAGGGCGATCGCAACATACACAACAATCACAAGCAGCACATATACCCCCAAACCCAACTGCGCCCTCAGTTGTGCCATCTAGCAGGTAAGTTCCAATTGCGCCTGCAAAACCCTGTAAAACACCGGACACTCCCGCAATCACAGTGACCAATAGCAGTTGCACGCCCAACCACCGGCGCTGCAACCCACCCTGCGCCTTGGTAAAGTTCGCCCCCCACAGCGTCGCATTCGCGAAGTTCGCACTGCGAATATCCGCCCCGCTAAAGTCCGCGCCGCTCAGGTCTTTCCCCCGCAAGTTCGCCCCTCGCAAGTTCGCATTGCGAAAGTCACGCTCTCCTGCCGCATACTGGCGCAATACCTCCTTAGCTTTCACCTGCGCCGTTCCTCTTCGTTCACATCACCACACCGTCTTACAGAGCCACTACTTGCTAATCAGTAAACGGCATTCGCCACGACAGCGCAAGCGTGCCGGAACAATCGCTCTGTCTTAGCGAATAAACTGAACTCTGCAAAGCCCTCGTTCCCTCACGGCGCTAAATTCCTTTCGATCAGAAGTGACCAATGTAGCGCTCAACTGTTTGGTCAGCGCCAGCGCAAAACAGTCTGCCAAAGAAATGCGCCGCAAGTCCGCTTTGTAACGTGCCGCTTCTTTCCACAAAGCATCGTCCGTTTTTGCATAAAGCTGAACGCCAAAGCCATTCAAGTCCTCCATCACCTTCTCAGCAGCATCAACACCGCCAACTCGTAGAAAGTCATAGTAGACCTCACATACGTTGATAGTATGCATCCAGCAGATATCATCGCTCAGCAAAATCTTTCGTACGACTTCTATGCCCACTTCATTTCTTTCGTAGGCAATGACAGCACAAGCATCTAGCACATAGACCATCAGCGACGATCTTCTAGGTCTATTTCATATTGCTTGCGCCGTGCAAACTCCTCACTAGAGTTTGGCAGATGAGCAAACCTACCCCTAGCAACTTTATCTAGAGCAATCCTCTCTTCTCTAGTACTCTTTTTCTTAGTTAAAACGGACACCGCAGACTCCGGTTTGCTACTATCCTCGGACTCCTGCCAATCCAAGAAATTGACAAAGTCCAAAATGACTTGCAGCTTGTCTGCCGATAGTCGCCGCAGCTTAGTCACTATCGTCTCGATCATTGCTTCCATAGCTATTCCCGCCGAACTCTAAACATTGATCAATAGCGTAATACTTCCGCTTCAATCATTATAGAGAGGCATCTATTGCCAGGTACTTGTTGCCAGTTATTTACTGCCAAGTCATTAGCCAAAATTCGCCCCTCGACTCCGCAATCCACCGACTCCACGTTGCCCTAACATAGAATCAAGCAACCGATAGACAAATATCAGCTCATGGCTGGCAAAAAACAATCAAAAGGCAACTGCGCCTATTGCGACAAAGAACTGTCTAAAGGCGGCATGTCCAAGCACCTGACAAGCTGCAAAGCAAGGCAAACGGCCATAGAAAAAGCAGCCACCAAAAAAGGAGCTCCCGAAACCCTCTATCACCTGCGCATACAAGACGCCTACCGCCCAGAATTTTGGCTCAACCTAGAAATGCGCGGCTCTAAAAAGCTTCAAAATCTTGACGACTACCTCAGAGCCATCTGGCTAGAATGCTGTGGTCACCTCAGCGAATTTTCCCTCGGCGGATTTCAAAACGCAGTCGGTATGAGTCGAACGATTGATCGCGTTTTTAGCGACGCTGACAAAATCCTACACACCTACGACTTTGGCACTTCATCCGAAACCTTGATTAAGCGAGTCGGCAGGCGTGAAGGCAAACCGCTTTCTGCCAAGCCCATCGTGCTCATGGCCAGAAACAACCTACCCGCCGAAACCTGCATAGAATGTAGTCAACCGGCTACCCACCTCTGCATAGAATGCATGTACACAGACGAAATCTGGGGCACCCTGTGCGACCAACACGCCGAAACCCACCCTCACAATAACTACGGCGATCCGGTTGAACTTATCAACTCACCACGCCTCGGCATGTGTGGCTACGGAGGGCCTGCTGATCCTCCTTATTAATTAAGACAATCGGCTCAATTAATCACAAAACGGCTACCTCGCAACTGGACTTAAACGCCCTTTATAGCTAGCTTCTGCCATTGACGATCTGTCATGATAATAGGCTTGTCAAGGTGCTTTCTTAAAGCAATACATAGCCTATCACCCAAAGATAAGCCCAGCGACTTCGTTGTGAGCCTGAGAATGCCTGCTGCGATCGCCTGCTCTTCACCAACAGCAACAATCTCCAAACCCAACTCCTCAATTAGCTCGCGAATAACCGCTTCTGAAAGCCCTTTCTCTACAAGCTTCGCAACTACCTATGACACATTAGCGGCGCTAATAGCAGCGTTATCCAGATACCGCTCAATCGTTTCCGATCCAGGCTCCTCATTAACAAAAGCAAGCACGGCTGAAGCATCCAATACCACTTTACTCATGCTCAGCTTCCTTGCGCCGCTCCTCAATCAGCTCATCCGCGATGGAATATCCCAGCGCAACAGATTCCCTAAGCGCTGCTCTAGCTCTACTAAGCGCGGTCTTCTGCTGATGCCTGACATCATCTTTAGCAGCTCGCTGATTCAAAACCAGTACAACCTCATACTCACCTGCCAAAACGTCCTCGGGCAACTGTATTAAGAGCTTACGGTCATCACCAACGCTTACATTCGTTTTAATGGTCTGCACAACTTAGCCCTCACATCAATCTTGACTCCTTTAATAATATGAGCAATCTATTCCGTTGCCTAAACGACATCAATGTCGCTTAGGGTTTGGCCAAGGGTCGCCGCAACACTCTAAAGACAATGACGCTAAAGGCTAAAAGCCAAACGGCTGTAAAAAACACTAAAGAGAAATTGGCTTCTATCTCCTTCACGCTAAAAATGGCCGGAGAGGGAATGACGCTGTCTTTACTGGTGACCAACAGAAAAGTCGCCATATTGTTGGCGGCGTGCACCCCCATAGCTAGCTCTAGCGTATTTTCTTTAACGGTTAGCCAAGCGAGAAAAGCGCCAATCATAAAGTAGTAAACTGCTAAGCTAGCCACGCCAGTCCAACCGGCTTGACTAGTCACTTCTGGGTTAGAAAGATGCATGAGCGCAAATAGCACAGAAGGGAAAAGAATCGCAGCCCACTTGCCAAGCCGATAGCCTACCCCTTGCAGCAAATACCCTCTAAAGAACAGTTCTTCTGTCGCTGTTTGTAATGGCGTAAGAAGAACAATAAAAGGCAAGAAAGAGAGAAAAGCCCCAGGCTGAAAGTTGAGTGTGAAGTCGCTGGGGGTAAGGGCGATCGCAGTTAAAATCTCCAGTACCTTGAGCACAAAGAAAATCCAAAACCCCTGCCATATCCGCCGATAGCTGATCTGAGGCTGGGGCGTAATCAGCGATCGCAGCCCTCTGCCGTGCAAAAGCCGTAGCGATAGATAAATTCCTAACAAAAAGAAAGGAAATGCCAGGTTATAAACAACGTATAAAACTAAAGGGTCAATGCCTGTAAATAGAGCCTGCCCGGCTTCTATTGCCTCAGGAGACGCTAGCTGCGTTAGCGGATTGCTGTCATTGGCAATGTATAAAACAAACAGGCCCAGTGTGAGCATGCTGCCAGCGAAAAACAGAAAAAAAGTGAGTAAAGTGCCCAGAAGATATCGCCACCAGTGGTTCCTTCCCTGGCTAGCGAGCTGGATATAGGTGTCGGACATGGGAGGTGATGCTGAGCGTAATTTTGTCTAAATAAAGACACCCCTAGTCTCAGTATTTTACCCCATCACCGTTTTAGTTCCTGACGTGGCAGAGCCGACGCAGCAGACCAGACGCAATAGACCAGACGTAATGAACCTGACGCAGTTTCAGTCTAACTTCAATTTGGCAGGCTCAGAATTCAGCCGGTACGCAGTCTACAGCAAGGCTTTCTGTCGTTCTCTTTCGATTTGTAAGGTGTGAATGCGCTCTGGGGTGCCTTCTGGAATGGCGGCGATCAGCTGCTGCGTATAGCTGCGGCGGGGTCGCTGATAGATATCTTCAGCGGTGCCGATTTCCTCGATGCGGCCCGCGTTCATCACCATAATGCGATCGCTCATAAACTTAACCACGCCCAAGTCATGAGAGATAAAGATATAGGTCAGCTTAAACTCCTCTTGCAGCTCCTTTAGCAGGTTCAGCACCTGTGCCTGCACCGAAACATCCAGCGCCGAAACCGACTCATCGCACACAATAAACTTTGGACTTAGCGCTAAGGCCCGCGCAATACAGACCCGCTGCCGCTGCCCTCCAGAAAACTCATGCGGAAAGCGGTTGAGCGACCCAGGGTCCAAATCTACCCGCTCTAGCAAATATTGCACCCGCTCTTTGAGGTTTCGCCTGCCGCGAATGACCCCGTGAATTTTTAGCGGCTCTGCGATCGCCTCCCCAATACTCATCCTCGGATTGAGCGAACTGTACGGGTCTTGAAAAATAATCTGCATCTCTCGGCGGCGCTTGCGCATCTGCCAGCTGCCCAGACGCGTCAAATCTCGCCCTTCAAACCACACGCGGCCACTCATCGGCTTGATCAGCTGCAGCAGGGCTCGACCCAGCGTCGTCTTTCCACAGCCCGACTCACCCACCAGGCCAAAGGTCTCGCCCTTGTATATGCGAAAAGACACATCGTTAACCGCCATAATGTGGCGCTCTACTTGGCCAAAGACGCCCTGCACCGGATAGCCCACCTTGAGGTTTTCTACGGTCAGCAGTGGCCCTTTGTCTTGCAGGGCCTCTAGGCGAATTTGCATCTCTCGCGGGCTAATCTCGGTCACTGGCGGCAAACCCGCCCCAAAATCATCCTGTGGCTTTGCGATGATTAGCGGCTCGCCTTCTGGGCTGGTGACAATTTCCATATAGTCAGCCACCGTTGGCAGCTGACGCAGCCGCTGAGCAGGCTGGGGCCGACAGGCGAGCAGCCCTCGGGTGTAAGGATGACTGGGCTGCTCAAACATATCGAGTACCGATCCGGTTTCGACAATTTTGCCGCGATACATCACCGCTACCCGGTCGGCAATTTCGGCGATGATGCCCAAATCGTGGGTAATAAAAATCATCGACATGCCCCGGCGATCGCGCAGCTCACGCAGCAGATCCAAAATCGTAGACTGCACCGTCACATCCAGCGCTGTCGTTGGCTCATCGGCAATCAACAGAGAAGGGTTAGAAGAGAGCGCCATCGCAATCATTAACCGCTGAATCTGTCCGCCTGACATTTGGTGTGGAAAGCGCTCTAGCATTGCCTTCTGCCGCTTTTTAACTTCACGGCTAATCAGGCTTGTGTCTTCGCTATTAATCTCAGCGCGAATCTCCTCAAAGTGCTTCACCTCTGGCGGCAAAAGCTGCACCTCTTGCAGTTGAGCAATCGCCATCTCCTGGGCCTGCTGCTTAGAGACTTTCTGATGCTGCCTAATCGCCTCAATCAGCTGAAAGCCACAGGTATAGACCGGATTCAAAGAGCTCATCGGTTCTTGAAAAATCATGGCGATTTGTCCGCCCCGATACTGACGCATCTTTCGTTTAGACACCTGGCGCAAATCTATCAGCGGCCTATCATCAGGCTGAAAAATAACGCGTCCGCCAGTCACCTCTCCTGGCGGGCTTGGCACTAGCCCTATAATCGCCAGCGCCGTTACCGACTTGCCCGAACCCGACTCACCCACGATTCCTAGCGTTTGACCGCGCTGTAGCTGAAACGAAACGTCGTCTACCGCCACGATGCTTCGCCTGCCTTCACCGCGCTCTTCACCGCGCTCTTCACCGGGGCCTTCACTGCTCGCGTCACGGTCGGCAGTGGCAAATTCAATAGTTAGGCCCTGAACATCTAAGATGGTGTCATTCATAAAGGAGATTTCGGCCAGGCGACTAGCGAATCACATATTTAGCAAGCATCATATCAGCGATGCCCCAGAATGGCACCCCAAGGCAGTCTCCAAAGCGGTATCTAAAGCGATATCCCAAGGCAATATCACCTCCAGACACTCTCAAGACACTTGGGAGACATCTCAGGGAAGGATGAAGAATACGTGATGCATGATGAATAATGGATGTGCTGACTGAGTTTTGTTCTTTAGTTTTTGTGTTCTTTAGTTTTTTGTGCCTCTTTGGGATTTTGAGGCTCGCTTAATGATTTCACTTGTGATCGCTGTTTTTATTGTCATTATCGGCTCGGCGCTCTGCTCCGGCATCGAAACGGCGCTATTGTCTATTCCCCTGCTGCGGGCAAAGCAGCTTGCACAGGGTACGCCTGGACCGGGTGCGATCGCGCTGCTCAGCATTCGCCAGCACGTCTCTCGGCCCATTGCTACCATTGTGGTTCTCAACAACATCTTTAATATTGTGGGCAGCATGGTTATAGGCCGCATGGCCGACCAGCAATTTGGCAGCGCAGTTCTGGGCATTTTCTCCGCCTGCCTTACCTTCGCCATCATTCTGCTCGCCGAAATCCTACCCAAAATGCTGGGTGAACGCTATGCCGAAAAAATTGGCACTGTCGTCGCGATTCCGGTAAAGGGCCTGACTTTTGCCTTCACTCCACTGATTTGGCTCCTCGAAAAAATTACCGCCCCCCTTACCAAAGGCAGCAAACGCCCCGTTACTAACGAATCAGAAATTCGACTGCTCACTATTTTGGGTTACCAAGAAGGTCTGATTGAAGATGACGAAGCCGAAATGATTGATCGCGTCTTTCGGCTCAACGACCTGATGGCCGCCGATATCATGACGCCTCGCGTTGCCATTACCTACATCCCCGGCAGTGCGGTGTTACAAGAAGTCCAGAACGAAATCATCGAATCTCAGCACACTCGCATTTTGGTGATTGAAGACGACCTAGATCATGTGATTGGCGTGGCCCTAAAAGCGGAATTGCTGGCGAATCTTGTCCAGGGAAATGGCAACACGCTGGTTAAAAGCATCATGCGCGAAGTTCACTACGTTCCAGACACAGAGCGCACGGACAGCCTGATTAAAACCTTTCAGTCGCTGCGAGAGCACCTCATGGTCGTCGTTGATGAGTACGGCGGCGTCTCTGGTGTTGTCACCCTCGAAGACACCCTCGAAGTGCTAACCGGAGAGATTGTTGATGAAACTGACCGCAACGTGGACTTGCAGGCCCTAGCCCGTCAGCGACAAAAGCGCATCCTACGCCGCAGCGGCTTTTTAAAGACAGCGCCGAGACCCAGGCAGAAGTAAAGCCGATCTGTTCAGCGAGCTACCGGTCAGATCTTGTCTAGCTGTCGGTCAGAATTTGACCATATACTCGATCACATGCCGGTGTCGAGCTTATTCAACTTCAGCGTCTGCTACTGCGCTCTCATCGGACTTGTCTTCGCTAGGCTTGCTCTCAGGCTTGTCCTCAGCTTTGGCTTCAGTGCGCTTCTTTCTATCTTCCTCGCGCTTTGCCTTCTTTTTCTTCTCTGCCTCAACCATGTCCTTCATGACCTCCTGCGCCTGCACCATCTTCTCTAGATTGCTGCGGTACAGGTCAACATCTTTCTTCAGCAGATCTGCGTTTAGGCCAAACGTTTCTGCCAGGCTGCTGAACAGAGCCTCGCGCTTTTCCTTTGCTTTCAGAGCCTCGGCGTCAACTGCTTCAGCTATGTTGTACAGTCCAATTGCAAACAGGCGGCTGTACTTGAATTTAGGGTTGCTGATAACTTTGTGCAAATTGGCCTTTAGCGGTTCGCTGCCCCCTTCAGACTTGGCAGCTTCTACCAATGCCTTAAATTCGTCTAGGGTTGCAATCGACTTGGCTGCGGTAAGGACTTCTTCTGCATCTTGCCGATATTGGGCCGGATCGGCTTTGACGGCCTGAACGATGGCGATGTACATCGCGTCGCGGTCGGCTACAGGCTCATAGCCCTGCATGAAGCGGTCATAAGTGCTGACAACGCCCAGCGCGTAGATAGAGTCGTAGTTAAAGTCTGCATTCACTAGTAGCAGATGCATTTCCACCATTAGCTCTTCAATCACACGGCGATAGATCGCATTGATGGGGCGAGTGTGCTGGCCGTAGAAGGCTCGCTTCGTGTCTGAAACCGTGCGGACGTTGTTCACAAGTAAACGCTCTAAATACTCTTTGTAAACTTAATTGTTACGCTTCTCAGTCTCTTTGCCAAGCGGTTAGGTAGAAAGTTTAGATGGAAATACGAAGGATGGAGGCTGAACGATGAGGGTTTTCGGCCAGGTTTTTGGCCAGATTTTTGGCCATGATGGGGTTGGGCGCGATCGCGCTTTGGTTTATGTTGCTTTAGCGCCCATCTTTTGAGTCCTAGCTTGAGTCTACGTATGAGTAACCCCCCCTTGGCAACGCTGGCGACCTATTTAGCGGGTGAGTTTGAAAATCAAGCGCAGGCGGCTGCCGAACCGGCTTGGTATGTTCATCTGCGGCTGTGGCAGAGGCGGGTGCCTGGGTTGTCTTCTGAGCGATCGCACACCTTTTTTCTAGAGCAGGCCAACGTTATTTCGGGTCAGCCGCCTTACCGCCAGCGCATTTTGCAAATTCGAGCAGCGGATGAGTCCGGCCAGCTACAGGGCCAGTATTTTGCCCTAAAAGATCCGCTCAAGTTTCAAGGTGCTGGCACCGACCCTAGCCTACTTTCTAAAATGTCTGAAGCTGATTTGGTAGTACTGCCCAACAGCGGCGCAACGATTCAGTACCAGTCAGTCGCGGCTGGCTATCGCTTTCAATCTGCGCTCAAAGACGGTCAGCTCTGCTCGTTTGAGTATGGGGGTCAGGTGCGATACGTCTATCTAGGTTTTGATATTGAACCAGAGACTGCACCTAGCGGCGGCACCCTTCTGCTAAAAACATACGATAAAGGAATAGACCCCGACACAGGTCGAGGTCTATGGGGTGCCCTGATGGGGCCGTTTGAAATGATCAAGCTGAAAGGGCTTTAAGCTGCTGCTACCTGGTATGGCGCTGCGATCGCCTCTGCTTCTGTTTCGTAAATTTCAAATACAGAGTCCATCATCGTCACTTCAAAGACCAGCTTTGCCTCGGGGTGAATGTTGCAAATGCGGAAGCTGCCGTCTACTTTGTCGGCATCGCGCATGCCTGCCACCAAAGAGGTTAGCCCTGAACTATCAATGAAATTCACTCCACTGAGATTGACCAAAATATGAGGCGAGGCGGCGGAAATAGAGTCCTGTAGCTTGAGCCGAAACTGCCAAGCAGTTGTGATATCCAACCGACCTGTGGGGGTCAAAATCGCAACCTTATCGCCTTCGGGAGTTGTAAAGTCTCTTTGCTCCATATCTGATGTCACTCACTCTAATGGGTTTAAAACGCTCTTCCCGAAAAGAAACTAACGAGGAAACGAGCGTATATGCCACATAGAGTGCCCAGCAGAAAGAGGCGAGGAACGCTTACAGGCGGCTTTATACAGCCTTTATACAGCCTTTAATACAAGCTTTATTACAGGCTCATGCCTGCCCAGTCCTGCGGCTTGAGAAAGACGTCGTATAGTTTAGCCTCAGGGGTGCCTGGTTCAGGAGTATAGGCGTATTCCCAGCGCACCATCGGCGGCAAAGACATCAAAATAGATTCGGTCCGACCGTTGGTCTGTAGGCCAAAAAGCGTGCCCCGGTCGAAGACGAGATTGAATTCAACGTAGCGGCCTCGGCGATAGAGCTGAAAATCGCGCTCGCGCTCGCCGTATTCTTTATCAGCATTTCTTTCTACAATCGGGACATAAGACGGTAAAAAAGCATCGCCGCAGTCAATCGCAAACTGAAAAATCTCTTCCCAAGAGCGCTTGGGGGCGCTCCCAACTTCTTTGCTGTAGAGCGCAGCGGGACCATCTTGATTGTGGCCACGGTAGAGTTCGCCGCGCTGACCGTTTTGGTAGTCAAAGAAAATGCCGCCAACGCCTCTAGGCTCGTCGCGGTGCTTGAGATAGAAGTACTCATCGCACCAGCGCTTAAAGTTAGGGTAGTACTGCGAATTGTGACGATCGCACGCTTGCTTTAGCGTCTGATGAAAATGCACTACGTCAGTTTCAGTGGTGTAGTAAGGGGTGAGATCAATGCCGCCGCCAAACCACCAAACCGGGCCCGCCTCAAAGTAGCGGTAGTTGAGATGCACCGTCGGCACGTAGGGATTGCGAGGATGCAGCACCATAGAGGTGCCCGTTGCATAAAACTGATGCCCTTCTGCTTCGGGGCGCTTTACCAAGATAGAAGGCGGCAGCTTATCGCCCCACACTTCCGAGAAGCCGACGCCTCCCTGCTCAAAAATATTGCCCTGCTTCATCACCCGCGATCGCCCACCGCCACCTTCCGGGCGCTCCCAGGCATCCTGCTGAAACTTACCGCCACCATCGACCGCTTCTAGCTTCTGACAAATCCGATCTTGCAACCCCTTGAAAGCGCTGCTGACGCGATCGCGCGAGTCGCTAGGGGGCAACGTTGGAGCTGATGCCTTTTTAGTTGTGTTTGGGCGAACAGCTTTAGCCGGAGAGAGGGTCATAGTGGTTGATAACTATAAATATTCCTTCATTTAGTCAAACATGATTTGGAAGCCTTTATTGCACTTTTGCAACAGAGCGTGACAATCTGTGACAAATTCCTGAGCAAGATTTTTGGGCAAAATTTAGACGCACGGGCGCACGGCCAGAAATGGCATCGCTCAGAATGGCATCGCTTTTTTTGCGATCGCAAGATATCTTTCCAAAACCAGATCGCCTCGCGCTAGTATTTTGAAGTCGCTTTTTAACGAACCTGGCGTCCTTGCTAGAAACATATCCCCCTTCAAAAATGATTAAAACACTTGACGCTGAATCTGTCTTAGAGGTGCTAAAACCTGTCCAAGACCCTGAGCTACAAAAGAGCTTGGTTGCCCTCAACATGATTCGCAATGTCAAGGTCGCGGGCGCAGACGTGAGCTTTACGCTGGTGCTGACCACGCCTGCTTGCCCCCTGCGTGAGTTTATTCGAGAAGACTGTGAGAAAGCGGTGCGATCGCTGCCCGGTGTAGAGACTGTAGAAATAGAAATTACGGCTGAGACACCGCAGCAAAAAGCCCTGCCGGATCGAACCGGCATTGACGGGGTAAAAAATATACTGGCCGTCACCAGTGGCAAAGGCGGCGTGGGCAAAAGCACGGTAGCCATCAACATAGCCGTTGCCTTAGCCAAAACGGGCGCGAAGGTGGGTCTAATAGATGCCGATATCTATGGCCCCAATGCCCCGATGATGATGGGCCTAAGCGAAGCCAACGTTACCGTTCGTGACCAAGACGGCGAGCAGGTGCTAGAGCCTGCCTTTAATCACGGGGTGAAGATGGTCTCAATGGGCTTTTTGATTGATCGCGATCAGCCTGTGGTGTGGCGTGGTCCGATGCTAAACGGGGTGATTCGTCAGTTTTTGTATCAGGTGCAGTGGGGCGATCTGGACTATTTAGTTGTGGATATGCCGCCAGGGACTGGGGACGCGCAGCTAACGCTGGCACAGGCGGTGCCGATGGCAGGCGCGGTGATTGTGACGACGCCGCAAGCGGTGGCCATTTCGGATGCGCGGCGCGGGCTGAAGATGTTTGAGCAGCTAAATGTGCCGATTTTGGGCCTAGTTGAAAATATGAGCTACTTTATTCCGCCAGATATGCCAGATAAGACGTATGCCATTTTTGGAACGGATGGCGGTGAGAAGGCGGCAGCAGAGCTAGGCGTGGATTTGCTCGGTAAGGTGCCGCTAGAGCTGCCGGTGGGTGTCGGTGGCGATCAGGGCCTGCCCATTGTGCTGTCTGCGCCTGAGTCGGCTAGTGCGATCGCCCTGATGGACATTGCCAAAAAGACGGCTGCTAAAATCTCCGTAGCCGCGCTCACATAGGCCTTGTCTTAGGGGAATTGTTTTAGGCACGTCGTCTCTAGGCGTGTCTTATAGCTCTAAGTCTTATAGCTCTGGATCTTGGTATCTCTGGATCTTGCGTGATATTTCTCTTCATCGGTTTTCTTCGGTTTTTTATCATTCAAAACTATGACGACTTATTCATCCTCTTCACCGATGCAGCGTCGCTGGAAAAAATTGATTCAAGGCTGGCAAGGGGTTGACTGGTTGCTGTTTATGCTGCCAGTCGGCGTCACCATTTTTGCCAGCGTACTGATTGGCAGCACCCAAAAATATACCGGCCAAACCAGCTTTGCGATTAACCACGCGGTGCTAGGGTTCATTGGCATGGTGCTGGCGCTGTGGATTGCGCGCAGTCGATATGAAGTATTGCTGCAATGGCGCTGGATTATCTACGGAGCCACGATTGCATCTTTGCTGGCGGTGATGGCTATTGGTACAGAAGGGCTAGGTGCACAGCGCTGGATCTCTGTATTTGGATTCAACGTGCAGCCATCTGAGTTTGCCAAGCTAGGGGCAATTATCACGCTAGCGGCAGCGCTAAAAGACCGCGATGCGCCGACGCTGTGGGGCATGTTGCGAGCGTTAGGCATTACGGCGGTCCCCTGGGCGCTGGTATTTTTACAGCCTGATTTGGGCACCTCGTTGGTGTTCGGGGCGATTACGCTTGGCATGCTGTATTGGAGCGGCACAAATCCAGGCTGGCTAGTCTTGATGATTTCACCGCTAGTCTCGGCCATTATGTTCAGTGTATATATGCCTGTGTGGATTGGCTGGGTCGTCGCAATGGGGGTCATCGCCTATTTTTCATTGCCCTGGTGGTCAATTTATAGCGCAGTGACTGCCGTTGTCATCAACGTGGCATCGGGCAAGCTGGGCGGTGTGATGTGGGGTCTGCTAAAGGACTATCAAAAAGATCGCCTAATTTTGTTTCTAGATCCTGATAAAGACCCGCTAGGGGGTGGCTATCACCTGATCCAGTCGCGAATTGCGATTGGTGCGGGTGAGCTTTGGGGGCGCGGTCTTTTTCACGGTTCGCAAACGCAGCTAAGCTTTATTCCTGAGCAGCATACAGACTTTATTTTTTCGGCAGTGGGCGAGGAGCTAGGGTTTGTAGGCGGAATAGCGCTATTGCTGGCTTTTTGGCTGATCTGTCTGCGGCTGGTGATGATTGCCCAAAATGCGAAGGATAATTTTGGTTCGCTGCTGGCAGTCGGTGTGCTGTCGATGATTGTGTTTCAGGCAGTTCTTAATATCTGTATGACGATTGGGCTGGCTCCGATTACGGGGATTCCGCTGCCGTGGATGAGCTATGGGCGATCGGCGCTGCTGACGAATTTTATCGCGATTGGGCTGGTGGAATCGGTGGCGAACTATCGCTTCCGGCTGAAGTTTTAGGCGACTGGATCTTCAGATAGCTGAAGTCTTAGGTAGTTGAAGTCTTAGGTAACCGAAAGAAACGACAGTCAGCCCCAGCTAGAAACTAACTCGTCTGGCTGGGGCTGGCTACGTGATGGGCGTGGGTGAACGTAGCTAGTTGGCTGATTGGCTGATTAGTAGCTGTCGTCTCCGGTGACGGTTTTGATGCCAAGGGTGTGGTTGGCCTCGTGAAGGCGTTCTGCGATCGCATCTCTCCAGTTCAGGCTAATGCCGGGGTTGGCTAGTACCTGCTGAGCCTGCTCGCGACATTGGGCACTCGCGGTCAGCTCCATTTTGTCGATGTTGGCTAGCTCGTCGTACAGCTTTTGCAGTGGAATCTTTCTCTGCGGCTTTCGACCCGTATCTGCGGATACATTGGCGGTCATTTCGGGCATGGTTTAATCCTCCTGGTGGCACTAAAGGAATTTACAAATAAGGCGGATAGCTAAATGGAATTGTCACCCTTTTCTTTTGACTAAAAGATTAAATGACTAAAAAGCTTTACAGAGCGGCACATACAGCCTAATTTCTTTGTATTTCTTAAGAAGAGCGTTCATAACAATATTCATAAAGATCAAAGCAGGCAAGCTCGCTTAGCTGAATAGAATAATGAAGTGCTGACGCAATTGAGCAGCCGCCACCGTGTGTTAGGAGAAGATTGAGAGTTATGTTGCTATCGCCTCAAGAAAAAGACAAGCTGTTGATTTTTACAGCGGCGCTAGTCGCCGAAAGGCGTAAAGCAAGGGGCGTGAAGCTAAACTACCCAGAAGCGGTGGCCTATATTTCGGCGGCAATTATGGAAGGGGCTCGCGATGGTAAAACAGTGAGCGAGCTAATGAGCGAAGGCACCACCTTGCTATCGCGTGAGGATGTGATGGAAGGGATTCCGGAGATGGTGAAAGAGGTGCAAATAGAAGCCACCTTTCCAGATGGAACAAAGCTGGTTACGGTTCACAATCCAATCGCAGAATAATACAGCCAGAATAATACAGCCAGAATAATCAACCATGTATACACAAAACAATGCTGACCCTATTCCACTGATTCCTGGCGAAATCATTCCGGGTGGCTCTGAGATGATTGAGCTGAACCAGGGGCGAGACGTGATCTCGATGGTGGTGCGTAATGTGGGCGATCGCCCTATCCAAGTGGGCTCTCATTTTCACTTTTATGAAGTAAACGAAGGTTTAGAGTTCGATCGAGAACAGGCGAAGAAAATGCGGTTGAACATTACGGCGGGAACGGCGGTGCGGTTTGAGCCGGGGGATGAAAAAGAAGTTGAGCTAGTGCCCTATGGTGGCAGTCAGGAGATTTATGGCTTTAATGGTAAGTACGACGGCGCAGATCTTAAAAAATAGTCTCCGAAATAGTCCCCAAAGAAATAGTCCCCAAAATATCTAGAGGCAAAGAAAATGCCAAAATCAGCGGCCCGTTTAGGAATTGGTGGTCCGGTTGGCAGTGGCAAAACCGCCTTGATAGAAGGGATTGTGCCGCTGCTGATGGCGCAGGGTGTTGAAGTGGCCGTGGTCACTAATGACCTGCTAACAAGTGAAGATGCCGACCGGCTAAAGCGCAAGGGCTTTTTACCGGCTGAGCGCGTAATCGGTGTAGAGACGGGAAGCTGCCCGCATACGGCGATTCGCGAAGATCCGACGATGAATCAGCTCGCGGTGCAGGATTTGGAGCTGTTGTTTCCGCAGCTAGATCTGATTTTGATTGAGAGCGGGGGTGATAACTTGGCCTCTACGTTTAGCTATGAACTGGTGGACGCCTACATTTTTGTGATTGATGTGGGGGCGGGCGATGACATTCCGCGTAAGAATGGGCCAGGATTTGTGCAGTCTGATTTGGCGGTGGTGAACAAGGTGGATTTGGCTCCGTATGTGGGGGCAAATTTGGATTTGATGCGATCGCAATCTGCCCAATACCGGCAGGGCAAACCCGTGGTATATACCAACTGCAAAACCTCAGAAGGACTGGGCGAGGTCGTTGCATTCATTCAAGAAACGCTGTTGTTTGCTCAACAACCGGAAAAGTCAGAAACGGTGAATCGCATTGCTGTCTAATTTGGGGCTGTCTGATGTTGTTTCGCCTACTTCTATAGAACAGCTGACCCTAAAACTAGACTGTAACGCTGTAGGAAAAACAGTCTTAACTCGTCGGTATATGGCCTACCCGCTGAGCGTTTCACCGATTTTTCGGTTGGAAGAAAATGGGAGCGCAGCGTCAGCGAATCGCGCCTATCTCTACCGAATGAATACCTCTCCGGGATTGTTGGCAGGCGATACGCTCAAGATCTCGATGCAGTTAGAGGCAGGCGCTCAGCTTTACTTAGCCGATCAGTCGGCGACAAAGATACACAGCATGCCTGAAGATAACGCGCAGGCAGTGGTGAACTATCGGATTGAAGTGGGCGATCGCGCCACGCTAGAGTTTCTTCCTGAGCCTTTGATTCTCTTCGCAGATTCGGCATTACAACAGACTACAGAGATAACCTTACATCCGTCAGCTGCGCTGAGTTTGGGTGAGATTGTTTTGCCGGGGCGGCTGGCCAGGGGAGAGCGCTATCAGTTTCGTCAGTATTTTAGTCGGCTGCGACTGCGATCGCCGGGCGGGCAGGTGTGGTTTACCGAGTCAATGAAGCTTTTGGGCAAAGATAATCGGTTTGTGGAGCAGGCGCTGTTTTCAAGTGGGGCGGTATTAGGCACGCTGGTGTTGGTATTGCCAGAAGCGATCGCAACTGGAGAAAATTTATCTGCATTGAGCGCTGAGATCGATCAGCTTGCAGGTGATGAAAGCTCTCTTGTTTTAGCCAGTTCTGTGTTGCCCAGTGAGAAGGGTATTGGTGAAAGAGGGTTATTTGTGCGAGCCATGGCTAAGACGACACGGGAAATGCAAGCTTGCTTCAAAGCCGCAGTAAACTGTGTAAGGAAACTACGGGGGGAGGCTGCGCTGCCTTATTCGCTGTAATGACAATACCGCCTGAAACAATACCGCCTGAAACAATACCGCCTGAAACAATACCGCCTGAAACAATACCGCCTGAAATAAGGCCAACTGAACTGGCTGAAACCTATCTGGGCAATGTGAGTGAGAAGGCAGATCTGGCGATTCGAATCGCGCAGGCAAAGGAAGAGACTCGCTGTTTGTACGTGTCGATTGGGCTGGGCGATCGCACTAAAGGCCGCATCCTCACCCACACCGCCACAGGTCAAGCCGTCGGCATTGTAAAAACGCGCGATTGGCTGCTACGCGATGGCGATGTGTTTCTCTCAAAGAACAACTATCTCGTAATAATCAGCATTCAGCAGCAGCAGGTAATGACGTTGCAGTTTGAGGCTGGGGTGGGCAATCGTGCGATCGCCTTGGTTCATTTGGGCCACGTTTTAGGCAATCAGCATTGGCCAATTGTGGTTAAGGGCGATGTGCTGTATGTGGCACTGGTTACAGAGGCGGCTGTGATGGAATCAACGCTTCGTAAGATGGTGAAAGCGTTAGCGATAGAAGGCTTGCAAATTGGCTATGAGATAAAATCAGCCGACGAGTCTGTAGATTTTTCTGGCGGTGTCGACGTTCATCACCATCACTCTTGAATACCACCACTCCTGAATATCACCACTCCTGAATATCACCACTCCTGAATAGAGATATCGCGACTGCTGTATACTTTTTGGAAACGACAGATATGACCGATGCGATCGCCCAGCAGTTTGTTTTAATGCAGCTCGCAGACTCATTTTTTCCGTCGGGCGCGTATACGCTCTCTCACGGTTTAGAAAGCTTGGTGCAAAGTGGGCGAATGAACAGCGCTGAAGATGTTGAGAGTTTTGTGAGGCTGTTGCTGTGCAACAAAGTTGGCAGTACGGATCTCGTCGCGCTTGCCCATGCGCATACGGCTAGCGTTCAAGATGATTTGGAGGCGATCGCAGATATTGACGCGCGCCTATTTGCCCAAACTGCGATTGAAAAAACGCGCCTTGCTCAGCGTCAAAGCGGACGGGCACTGCTGATGGTAGCGAGCAAAACTTGGCCTCACGAGCAGCTAGAACAGTTAGCTAATCAAACGGCTAAAGGCGAAATTAACTGCCTGCATCCGGTGGTATTTGCCGTTGTTGCACAGGCGGCGGGACTGTCTCAGCAGGCGACGTTGATAGCTTTTGTGCATGGATTTGTGACTGGGCTACTGGGCGCGGCGATTCGGCTAGGAGCAATTGGCCACTTGCAGGCGCAGCAGGTGCGGCGGGCGGTTTCTGAAGATATGGTGATGGTGTGTCAGCAGGCGGTGGTGCGATCGCTAGACGACATGTGGTCTTGTACACCGCTGATTGACATCGCGCAAATGCGACAGGCCAAGCTTTCTAGACGTTTGTTTGCGAGTTAGTCCCTGCGCACTAGATCTGCTTGACTAAAACATATCGCTCCTGTCGGCTAAATCCATTGTTGTAATAGAGGTTGCTAGCGTTTGAATTATCGTGTTTGACTTCTAATTGCAGCGTTTGTACACCTATCTGGCTACAAGCCTGTTTTAGGAATGCCAGTGCTGCTGTCCCAATTCCCTGGCCCCTACTATCTGCTCGAACATATAGCTCATCTAGAAAGGCATAGTAGCCTCGATATTCTAAACGGAAAGCTAACGTAAGAACGATATATCCAACAATATCTCCTGTTTGCTGAATGAGCCAGACTCTTCCGATAGTTTTATCAAATACAATTTTTTCCATAGCAGATCGAGCAGATATCTCATCAAAGGGAGTAATGTGATCAAATTCGTGAAACGCCTTCATGTATTTCATTAGGATCGGAAGGTCAACAGATTGGGCTGCTAGAAAACGAATGTTCATAAGATTGGATTCACCATCGTCTTAAAGATCTCTATAATTTTGCCTCAGTACCGTTTGCGATAGAAAGCAACCCGCTTAGCACAAAGCAGCTACCGAGCCCAAACCAAAATGAGGGACTCTCTTTTAAAAGAATCGAAGCAAACAAGACAGCAAACATAGGTTCTGTTAGCAAAATTGCGGCAGCTAAGATAGCGGGTAGCCGCTGAGCGGCAATGGTGTAACACAGGGTAGACATGGCAGTTGGTAGAATGCCCAACCCTAATACCACTAGCATAGCTTGCTGATTTAGCCCGGTGAGTCCGTCTGAATTAGAGAATAGTATTGTACAGATGGAAGAGAGAATGCAGCCTAATAAACAGGTGATAAAGACAACGTTGATCGATCCAATCGGTTTGCCCTGACGTGCGATCGCACCAAACCAAAGGGTGTAAGCAGCGAGCAGTGCCGCCGCGCTTAGGGCAAAAAGGTATCCGGTTAGCACCTCCCACGATATGCCCGCCCCGTATCCGCTCGAACTTACCTGTAGCTGAGGCTGTAAGATTAGCCCAATGCCAGCGATCGCCAGCAGCGTTCCTATCCCCTCACTTTTGTAAACGCGAATTTTAGCTAGCAGCTTATACACAACTACAAAAATCGGCGGTGTGCTTAGCATCAGCGTCACTTCTCCGACCTGCGCCATCTGAAACGCCGCTGTGCCCAGCAAAAAACCACTGATCATGGGTAAGCTGAGTCCCCAAATAGTAGGCGATCGCAATGTCCGAAAAAACTCAGGGCGAATATTAGGAGAGAGCACAACAGGTAGCAGCGCCAGTGTTGCGACAAAAAAGCGTCCCGAGAGAATGGCAAATGGTGACCAGCCCGGTAGCCAGCGAATAAAAATGCCTGCGGTTGCCCAAGTTGCCGTAGAGAGGAGGGCGATCGCAATTCCTCGGCTATCCGTTTTAAAGGTCATTGCGACGATCCTTAATATCTGCCCAAGACTGAGCGCTGGTTTCATTTAAGCGTAACTAAGTCTAAAATTATCCACAACAGCTCGCTACTTGATATTAGGCTGTTTATGGATGCCTCTTTAACAAAGAGTCTTTTCTCTACTCACCCCCCTGCTGATCACTTTATTAATGCTCACTTTGTATTAATTACTATTTATCGCTCCCACCTGCCCGACTATCTCTGAGTAAGCAATGAGTAACTATATTAGCCGCCGCGACTATGCTGATACCTTTGGACCGACGGTGGGCGATCGCATTCGTCTAGCCGACACCGAGCTATTTCTAGAAGTAGAACAAGACCTCACTACTTATGGCGGCACCTATTACGGCGACGAAGTAAAGTTTGGCGGCGGCAAAGTGATCCGCGATGGCATGGGGCAGTCGCCAATCTCTAGAGCCGATGGCGCGGTTGATACGGTGATTACTAACGCGCTGATTTTGGACTGGTGGGGCGTGGTAAAAGCCGATGTGGGGATCAAGGACGGGAAGATTGCGCAGATTGGCAAAGCGGGCAATCCCTACACGCAAAACAATATAGATATCATCATTGGCCCTGGCACAGAGATTATTGCTGGAGAGGGAAAGATTTTAACGGCAGGAGCGATTGATTCGCATATTCACTTTATTTGTCCGCAGCAGATAGAAGTCGCGATCGCCTCAGGCGTAACCACCATGCTCGGCGGCGGTACGGGCCCTGCAACCGGGACATTAGCAACAACCTGCACACCCGGCGCGTGGAATATTCACCGGATGCTCGAAGCCGCTGAAGCCTTTCCGGTGAACCTGGGCTTCAATGGCAAAGGCAATTCTAGCCAGCCAGCCGAGCTAGTAGCCCAGATCAATGCAGGCGCAATGAGCCTAAAGCTACACGAAGACTGGGGAACCACCGCCGCTGCCATTGATAATTGCCTGTCTGTCGCCGACGAATACGACGTTCAGGTGGCGATTCATACAGACTCACTCAACGAAGCTGGCTTTGTTGAAACCACTGTTTCCGCCTTTAAAGACCGGGTGATTCATACCTTTCATACCGAAGGCGCAGGCGGTGGGCACTCGCCCGATATTCTGACGGTATGCGCGCTCAACAATGTTTTGCCCGCTTCGACAAATCCTACCCGGCCTTTTACCATCAACACCTTTGACGAACACAAAGACATGCTGATGGTGTGTCACCACCTAGACAAGAATATTCCCGAAGATGTGAAGTTTGCCGAGTCGCGCATTCGTCGCGAAACCATTGCTGCCGAAGACCTATTGCACGACATGGGCGCGTTTAGCATTATGGCCTCTGACTCGCAGGCGATGGGCCGAGTGGGTGAGGTGGTAACGCGCACCTGGCAGACGGCGCACAAAATGAAGGTGCAAAAGGGACTGCTGCCGAACCCAGAGAATACGAGCGAGACACACGACAACTATCGGGCTAAGCGATACGTGGCGAAGTACACAATTAACCCGGCGATCGCGCATGGCATTTCTCACTGCGTAGGGTCGGTGGAAGTGGGCAAGCTGGCAGACTTGTGTCTGTGGAGTCCGGCATTTTTTGGGGTGAAGCCAGAAACTGTGGTGAAGGGTGGCTTTATTGCCTGGGCGCAGATGGGCGATGCCAATGCCAGCATTTCGACACCGGGGCCGGTGCATATGCGGCCTATGTTTGGTAGCTATGGGGGGGCAAGAGGCAGTACGGCCTATACGTTTGTCTCTCAGGTGGCAATGGAGCGAGATATTGCCGGTCAGTTGGGGCTAGATGCCCGACGATTCCAGCCTGTTTTTGACACGCGCCAAGTGAAAAAGTCAGATCTCAAGCTCAATAGCCTGACGCCAAATATTGAAGTAAAACCTGAAACGTTTGAGGTGAGAGTAGATGGTAAGCTCCTGACCTGTGAGCCAGCGGATGTGCTGCCAATGGCGCAGCGATATTTCCTTTTCTAAACCCTTGCTTTTCGTTTTATCAGGCTTTTAGCCGATGTTGATGATGTCAGCAAAGTGATCAAAACTAGAGGTGCCATCGTAAAGAGGACACTGAGTTTGTCTAAAGCACCACCAGAAGAATCACCAGAGAACACGCCACCCGCCACGCCCGAAGACGAGCGGAACAGCGATCCGCTACAAGGCAAAACAACCTACCTGACACGCCGAAAAGCCATTACCCTAGCGGCACTAGCGGGAAGTGGCTTAGTCCTCTTTGTAGGGCTTACCTTACTGTGGAAGTGGCGGTCATCTGTCCCATCCTCAGATAGCGCCCCTGCTTTAGAGCCTGATGACGCGGCGAATCCCAGCGGTATAAAAGAGGATGGGCCGATAAAGGTTGGGCTGCTTCACTCTCTTTCTGGCTCGATGGCAATTAGCGAAGCCGTTTTGGTGGATGCGGAAGCGCTAGCTATAGAAGAAATCAACGCTAACGGTGGCATCCTTGGGCGGCAAATCGTACCTGTGATAGAAGACGGTGCCTCCGATAGCCCAACGTTTGCAGAAAGGGCAGAGAACCTGATTGAGCAAGCAGAAGTGGCCGTCATCTTTGGCGGAGGCACTTCTGCTAGTCGTAAGGCCGTTATCCCTGTAGTGGAAGCCAACGACCATATGCTTTGGTATCCTCTACCGTATGAAGGTCAAGAATGTTCTAAAAATGTCTTTTACGCAGGGGCTACCCCAAACCAAAACATAGAACCTGCTGTAGATTGGCTTCTAGAGAATAAAGGTGAGAACGAAGACGAGAACAAAGGCAAATCGTTCTTCCTCGTTGGAGACGACGAGTTATTTTCTCAGACGCTTAGTACCCTGATTCAAACACAGCTCAGTGAAAAAGCAGGCAGCCTCGCTGGGCAGGCAGCAATAGATTCAACGATCGCTTCGGGAACGGCAGAACTAACCGCGCTGACCGACAGCATCCAGAAAGCAATGCCCGAAGGCGGCGTTATTTTCAACAGCCTTAGTGGAGAGAGTAACCTCGCCTTTTTCCGGCAGCTGGCCAGTGCTGGAATCCAGCCCGAAAAGTATCCTGTGATGTCTGTTCGCCTAGCGGAAGAAGAAGTTCGTCAAATAGGGCCGGAGTATCTAGTCGGGCACTACGCCACCTGGAGCTATTTTCAGACGATAGAGCGTCCAGAGAACGAAAAGTGGGTCGCCGCCTTCAAAGCGAAATACGGTCAAGACCGAGTGCTAGGAGCCCCGATGGAATCGGCCTATACGGCGGTGCATTTGTGGGCTCAAGCGGTAGAAGACGCGGGCACCACAAAGGCTGAAGCTGTGCGTGAAAAAGTCTATGGCCAGTCTTTTGATGCCCCAGAGGGCTCAGTGACGATGCAGCCTAGCCATCACATGGCCAAGACAGCGCGAATCGGTCAAGTACAGGCAGATGGCCTGTTTAAGATTGTTCTAGAAACGGAGACGCCTGTGGAGCCGTTGCCTTGGAATCAGTCTTTGCCGCAGCCTGCAGGGTACTTTTGTGACTGGTCTGATGAGGCTAGAGGCGGCAAGTATAAAGCCGATGAGCCTCCGGAATTCGATTGAGAGCAAAAAAATACGGCCAGCATCCAAATGAATACTGGCCGCAGGTTGATCAGTTGAGAGGCTTCGCGATTCTCCATTTAAGGGGCTTCGCTAGGGCACTCTAGCGTCCCCAGTAGCTCCGGGTGATCCACTGTCGCATTTCACTTTCTGACTCAGTGAAAATTGACTGGCCTGCTTGAGGGTTATAGGCATACCAGCAAGGCGTACCCTTGGTGTCTACAGTCTGCTCAATATGAACCTTGGTCCACTCGCTGAGTGTGCCTGCAAAGCTAAGCCACAGTTGCTGAAGGCGATCGCGGATAGTCGTAGAGTGGGCAGGGGCCGTAAGCTGAGCATACTCAGACTCTAGCGCCGCAACCAGCGACTGATTTTGGTGGGCTTTAGCCATTTCTAAGCGGCGGGACAGCTGCGTCAATACGTTAGCGGTATGAACAGAACTGAGATTGCTCTGGTTAGCCGTCGAAAGGGTCATTGATGCGCCTCCAATAAATTAAGATCTTACATCCCAATTCTAAGCCGCTAAACAAGAAATCAAGAATTTCTGTATATTTAGATACAAAAACGATTTTCTTTTTCCTACAGTCTCTCAGCAGCGTGGCCGAGCATCCACGGACGGCTGCCCTGCTTTGCACTCTGGTTTTGAGGCTTAGCGGGTTCGCTCTGCCGTTTGACGATGCGCGGATCGGGCAGACCTACCTTTTTCATCAGGCTGCCTGAACCTAAGCTAATATTGGGCGCGGTGAATACCCGAGAGACCTTGGCATTGCAGTCAGGGCAGGTCCTGGGGGAGCTGGTTTCTGACATTTTGTGCCATACCTCAAAAGGGCCGCAGCGATCGCACATATAGTCATAAAGTGGCATTTCTTCAGCTCCTTAGGTCGGCAAAATCGGCTTGTCAAATATCGCAGTCGGTAGTGCCAGCGTACAGCAAGCGTTCGGGATATCAACAATGCCGCTAATTCGCCCTTCTACCGGCGCACAGCTGAGCAGCAAGTAGGCTTGCTCTCCGGTATAGCCAAACTTCTTAAGATACTCAATCGCATTCAAACAAGCTTGCCGGTAGGCGATGTGCGTATCCATGTAGTACTGCTTGCCAGTGTACTCATCTACCGAAATGCCTTCAAATACCAGATACTCTGAGTAGTTTGGCTCTACTGGGCCCGGCTTAAAAATGGGGTTAACCATAGCGTACTTATCCATGCCGCCTTTAATAATGTCTACATGGACATCAATAAAGCCAGACATTTCGATGGCACCACAGAACGAGATTTCACCATCTCCCTGGGAAAAGTGGATGTCGCCCATAGAGAGTTTTGCACCTTCCACATACACCGGAAAGTAAATGCGTGTGCCTCTAGAAAGATTTTTGATATCGCAGTTGCCGCCATGTTCTCTAGGCGGAACCGTTCGCGCTGCTTCCGCCGCCACTCGGTCATATTCCGATTCCGCCAGCTGACCCAATACCGCATTCATCGGGTTGGGCAATGCCGCCAGTACCGGATCCTCTCCAGAAAGACCCGCTCCGTAGGTTCGCAAATCTGGCGCAGTATTGACCAGTTCGGTTTCACGCTTGTTCCATTTATTCAACAGTTCTTGCGAGGGAGCGCAGCCAATCAGGCCAGGGTGGGTAATGCCTGCAAACTTTACGCCAGGAATATGCCGAGAAGAGGTATAAATACCCTCAAAATCCCAGATAGCCTTGGCTGCTTTAGGATAGTGGTCAGTTAAGAACCCGCCGCCATTTTCCTTTGCAAAGATGCCGGTAAAGCCCCACTCATCGCCCTGTAGCGCCCCGATATCGACAAGATCTACAACCAGAATGTCTCCTGGCTGGGCCCCGTTGACATAAATTGGGCCGCTGAGCATGTGCACTTTTGTCAGGTCAACATCGCGCACATCGCTGGGGTCGTCATTATCTTTGATTTGGCCGTCAGTCCAGTCTTTACACTCAATGCGGAACACATCTCCTGGATTGACAGACACGACGGCTGGAATGTCAGGGTGCCATCTGTTATGGCCGGGAATCTCCTGCTCTGACATGGGTTTCGTGAGGTCAATCTTGAAGAGAGTCTTTGGCATGGTTTTTACATTTCTAAGGGGCTTTAAACATGTTCAAACTTTAAATAACGGCAGCAAGATATAGGTCATGGCAGGCAAGCAGCTTTCAACCTAAACGCCTAAAGATGAACAATCGGAAAGTGAAAAACAATATCTCCAAAAGCAGTATCGCCTCATCTTTTGAGGAGATGAGCAGGCGAGCACGGCCTAAGCACCAAACTAGAGACTGAACTGAATGGCGTGCTCTATCTATACCGTTTATTACGTAGACTGAAATGTAAAATCAACTACAGAAACGTTTTTTGTTGCATAGAGAAATCTAATGACGCACGGTGTAATAAAGAGAAAAAATAAGCCGCGCATCTACTGGTAGAGCGCAGCCTAAACAACAAATCATAGATATAATCAGCCGCTTACACCGCTAAGTATTTCTGTAGTAGCGCATCGGAAAGCTGATCTGTAGTCCCGTTCTCTACAATAGAGCCTTTTTTCATGATGAAAAACTTCTGAGCCAACTTACGGGCAAACTCAATCTTTTGCTCTACCACAACAATGGTGATGCCTTTTTCCTGATTGATCCGACGCAGCGTATCTTCAATCTCTTGAACAATAGAGGGCTGAATGCCTTCGGTGGGTTCGTCTAGCAGCATGATTTTAGGATCGCACATGAGGCCGCGTGCGATCGCCAGCTGCTGCTGCTGTCCCCCACTCAGCAAGCCACCCTGCCGATTCAAATGCTCTTTCAACATCGGAAAGAACTCATAAAGCTCAGTCGGAATGCCATCACCTTTAGTCCTGGCCTTTTTTCCACTAGCGCTCAGGCCCATCTTTAAGTTATCAAGCACAGACAGGTAAGGAATAATCTCTCGGCCTTGGGGAATGTATGCAATTCCCTGGCGCGCTCGCTGGTAAGTGGCAGCTTTGCTAATATCTTTACCCGCAAAGGAAATACTGCCGCTATCGAGCGGGTTCAAGCCAATAATGCTTCGCAAGAGCGTGGTTTTACCCACACCATTTCGCCCTAGCAAGCAGGCAATATCACCTTCATTCACTGTCATATTCACGCCAAATAACACAGGCGTTGGCCCATAGCCAGCGACCACGTTATTCATCTCTAGCAGCGGCTGAGGTGCCGTCTGCGCTCCGTCTTTCTCAAGCAGCGGCGTTGATTGTTTCACGACCTAGGTATACCTCTATCACTTTAGGATTGCTTTGAATTTCTTGTACAGACCCCTCTGCTAGCACCGCACCCTGATGCAGTACTACGATGCGCTCTGCAATTTGTTTCACAAACTCCATGTCATGCTCAATGACCACAATAGAGTGACCTTTAGCAATGCTCTTAATAATTTCGCCTGTCGCATAGGTTTCTTCAGTGGTCATTCCAGCGGTCGGCTCATCGAGTAGCACCACCGAAGGATCTTGTGCCAGCACCATGGCAATCTCCACCCACTGCTTTTGACCGTGGGAGAGCGACGACACTTCTTCAAACGCCTGATCCAGCAGACCCGTGCGTTCTAACACGTCAAAAATTTTGCCTTTCCTGGCCTTGGTTAGCTTAGCCATCATCGATTCAAAAATGCCATGAGAGCCCTTAAGTGACAGCAAAATGTTATCAAAAACCGTCAGCTCGTTATAGACGTTCGGGTTTTGAAATTTTCGGCCAATGCCCAACCGGGCGATCTTGTGAGGCTGCTTGTTGGTAATGTCTTTACTGCCGTAATACACGTGCCCAGAGGCGACCGGAGACTTCCCCACGATCGCATCTAACAGCGTACTTTTTCCGGCTCCGTTCGCGCCAATAATGGTGAGAATTTCACCGTCATAAACTTCTAAATTGACCCCCTTGAGCGCTTTAAATCCTGAAAAAACAACATTTAAGTCTTTTACAGACAAAACTGATTTTGCGTTCGAAGCTGAGGGCGCTATTGTCATCGGTGCCGCTGTCATTGCACTAATCCTTTTAGGCGGTTACAAAAGTGATGAATAACAAAGAATAAAAAAGCTTAGGAACCACGCTGCGCGGCTTCGGGCTGTGGCTCTGAAGTTCTCTCTGCCGTTCTCTCTACAGTTGCATCTGTAGGCAGGGGTGCTGTCGGCTCAGCCGCCGTCCCTGGCAGCGGCTTCGGCTTAGACAGATTAGAGAACCTCATCTGCTTAGGCAGCAAACTCATCAATCCGTTAGGAATAAAGAGCACGACCACCAACAGCAATATCCCAACAATTAGCTGCCAATCCTGAGTCACTTTCTCCGCAGAGTTCTGCACCTGTCCTAAAATTATTGCTGCTGCCAGCGGACCAATTAGCGTCCCTCGTCCACCAATTGCGACCCAAATTACAACCTGGGTGCCAAAAGCCACTGCTAAGTACACAGGGGAAATAAACCGGTTGAGCGGTACAAATAATCCGCCAGCCATTCCAGCCAGCGCTGCCGACAGCGTCCAGATAAAAATCTTGTACTGAGCAACGTCGTAGCCCAAAAAGGCAATACGGTTTTCGTTCTCATTAATAGAGCGCAGAATGAGGCCAAAGTTTGACTGGGTAAGCCACCAGCTCAGTGCCAACACAAAAACGGTATAGGCCAGAATCAAAAAGTAAATGCCGATAGGCGGAATGTTGATACCAAAAACACTGAGCTTACTAACGTCTGTAATGCCGTTAGTACCGCCTGTGTAAGCCTGCTGACTGATGAAAAAAGTTGTCAGCGCTGATGACAGTGCCAGGGTGATGATGGTGATGTATACACCGCTAACCTTCGAGCGAAAAATGAAGGAGCCTGTGATATAGGCAAAAAGAGCGGGAACGCCGATGACTGCGAGAAAGGCGACAGGGAAATACTTCAGCGGAGCAATAAACCAGGGAAGCACCTCTAAGCCATTCCAGACCATAAAGTCAGGCAGCTCACCACCGTAGGTGTTGTTCGCGGCTGAAAGATTGAGCTTGAGATAATAAGCCGATGCATAGCCACCCAGCGTAAAGAAAATGCCATGGGCAAAACTCAAAATTCCGGTAAAGCCCCAGACCAAATCTAAGGTGACGGCCAGGGTGCCAAATAGCAGCAGCTTTGACAATAAAGAGAGCTGAAAGCTCCCAACAACAAAAGGAAGGATAATAAATATCAGCAGTGCGATACCGCTAATAGCAGCTAGTTTTTTGGGAAAGGTTGACTGCTTGTAACCCATTACAACATTTGACATAGCACAAGCTCCGACAGAGTGTTTACAGAGTGTTTAAGAAAGAGAAGGGAACGAAGATGATAATTAAAGCTCTTTTAAAAACCTGTCTATGACCGTTTTTGAACCGTGAATAGACCTTCAGGTCGGTAGCGAATGAGAACAATCACCGCACCTAGTACCAGCACCCTGGCCGTCGGGTCGTTTAGCAGAAAGGCAATAATCGCATTCGACTCTCCAATCAAAAACGCGCCTGCCAAAATACCCACGAGCTTATCGACGCCACCCGTAACGACTACCATCCAGGAGTCAACCAGATAGTCTTGTCCCATCGGTGGCGAGACTGTTTTGAGCGCAGAAATAACGGTGCCCGCAATGCCTGCAAGGCCACAGCCGTATGCAAACGTACCCATGTCTATCAGCTTGGTATTCACGCCCAAGCACTGAGACATACTGCTATTTTGGGTGACTGCGCGAATTTGGCGCCCCCAAGACGTCCCATAAAACAGAAACATGGTTATCCCCAACAGAGCTAGGGCAACAATGACGATAAAAGATCGATAGTAGGACATGGAGATCAGCACTGAGCCCGCCTCGTCTGTCATCAGGTCAATACTGCCTGAGAGGTAAGCCGGTGCCTTTACATACTTCAGCTGAGCGGTAAATATCAGCTTAATGACGCCCTGCAACACAATACTTAAGCCCCAAGTCGCTAACAGCGTTTCTAATGGCCTGCCATACAGCCTGCGAATAATTGTTAGCTCGACAAGAGCACCCACCAAGGCTGTGCCAACGAATGCGAAGGGAATCGTTAGCAGCAGGTCCATACCGAAGGTATCCTGCATCCAAAAGGTGATGTAGGCTCCCAGCATGATGAACTCGCCGTGGGCAAGGTTGATGATGCGCATCACGCCGAAGGTAATGGCGAGGCCCAAAGCGGTTAGCAGCAAAATGCCGACAATCCCGATGCCGTTGAGCGCTTGGTTGGCCAGGCTAGTGTAGGAAAAGCTTTCGCCGGTTGCCTCTGCCGCTTCTGCGGTGGCTTCCTGGGCTAGCAGGTAAACGGGCGATGACAGCATTGAAGATAGCGCAAGGTCTAACATGGTCTTCAGTTCGGTTGAAAGGGCATCAGCATGGGCGAAAGGCTATTGTTTTGTTGTCTTCTTATTGATTTGACTATTGATTTGACTATTGGTTTGATGAGGGGAAGCAATAGCTGCCGAAAAACAAACGGCGTGCTTTTATCGGCACGCCGTTTGCCTTAACGGTGCTTAGAGGAATACAGGCTCTAAGTCCTTGCCAGTCTCTTTGGTTGGGTCGCTGCGATCGTCGGGTGTGGGGTGCTCACACATACGACCTTTGTACAGCGCTTGACTCCACGGAATCGGCTTGACGGCTGCATCGGTCGCAAAGACGATTTCAGCTTGACCATCTTCCTGCCACTTACCAATTCTGGAGTAGAGGTAAGCATGGTAGTTGGCTTCGTCCATCTTCACAGGGCCCTGTGGCGCGTTGAATTCCTGTCCGCGAGTGGCTTCGCGAAGGGTTTCTGTGTTGATTTCGTCGCCTGCTTCTAGGATGTCGCTCATTGCTTGCGCCATGAAGAAGGTTTGGATGTAAGCGGCTTCCATCACACCGTTGGTCACTCGGCCATCGCCAAACATTTCTTTAAACTGAGCCACAAAAGCCTCGTTCTCAGCGGTCTCTACGCTTTGGAAGTAGTTAAAGCTGCTGTAGTGACCGGCTGAATACTCGGGGCCCATGGCCTGGATTTCTTCTTCAGTTGTGGGATACGCCATGATCGGAATATCTTCTGCACTGATACCAGCGTCTTTGAACTGACGGTAAAAAGCAGGAATAGAGTCACCAACTAGGTTGCTCAATACAAAATCAGGCTGGGCTGCTTTAATTTTGTTGATGATAGTGATGAACTCTGTAGTACCTAGAGCTGCGTACTCGTCACCGACAGCTTGGCCGCCTGCTTTCTCCAGCTCAGCGATCGCAATCCGGTTACTTTCCTTAGGATAGATGTAGTCAGATCCGACAAAGAAGCCCTTGGGACCAAAGTTGTCGTAGCAGTAAGGAATAGAGTCCGTAATCTGCTGGTTAGGCGCTGCGCCTGTGTAGAAGACGTTGGAGCTACACTCGTTGCCTTCGTAATAAACCGGGTAGTAGAGAATAGAATCTTTCTCTTCAAATACAGGCAGTACTGACTTACGACTAGCAGAGGTGTAGCAGCCGAGGACGCAAACAACTTGGTCTTCGTCGATCAAGCGCTTGGACATTTGGTTGTAAAGATCCCAGTCAGAGTTGGGGTTGACGACTATGCGCTCAATTTTGCGACCACCAATACCTTCACCTTTCCCTTCCCAAGGACCGGTACCGGTATTAATTTGCTCAATAGCGAGGAAAGTAGCGTCCTGAAGAGATTTCTCAACAATAGCGATACTGCCTGTCGTGGAATACATAACGCCGACCTTGATGGGGTTTTCGCCTAGGTCTGCTTGCGATTCACCACCACCGCCGCCACCAGTACAGGCAGCTAAAACAGTAGTTCCAACGGCCAGAGAGCTGTACTGAAGAAACTTCCGTCGGCTAAAACCACTTGAAATAATTGGGGACTTTGACATTTCGATTTTGTTTCCTTAACCACACAAAACATTGAGCCCTTTGTATCGCGATACGAAAAACGAACTCTCAGAAAGAGGAAACAAGTGCTAAACCGTCCTAAACGAGAGTTAAAAATCTGTAATACGGATCTGTTTTCGCATCGCAAATCGACTCCTTAAACTGCTTTAGCCGCATGGGAACAGAACCAAACGCAAAAAAACGATTACTTCTGCTCACCTGTGCTAAGGGAGTAGGTAGCCCTCATACTAAAGAGTGAAATGACGATGATTTGTATCAAATACTACAAAATGCTTCTGCTTCGACAAAATGCGCTATCAACGTCACCGTAACGGCTTCGGTAGCGATTTACGAAGAATTGGCCTTGGCTCTTCGCCCTTTAGCAACTCAGTAATAACCAGGAAGCCAAAAAACCAGGGAAAAAGCCAAAATTCAGACGTTTTTGCAGCCACTGATAAAATCAACTTGCAAAAATTAACCTGCAAAAACACAACAAATAACAGCGCCACAAGCAAACATAGAGTGACTATTGGCTCTCGACTGCATTCTTCTATTGCTGTATTTTTCTCAATTTCTGCATTTTTACTGACCAGATACTAAGAGCAGGCGCTTTTTGAGTTTGTATCCACAGTGACATTCTCTTAGAACACTCAATGCTAAGAATCAAGTGACGATTATACCCCTGAGCTGTCCTAGGTAGTCTTGAGATCCGACTTTAGAACGAGGTTTTTAGAGCAAGGTTCAAAATCAATGGATTCGAAGTCATAGACTATAAAGCAAGAGCAGAGTATGTAAAAGAGATTTGAATAGAGCACATTTTTTTGTGCGAAACGATTGGGAAACTACAAAGTCAAGGAGACTCTTATGTCAGTGCATGGCGATATTTCTTCGAGTAATGATTCAGTAGGTGTAGCCGTTGTCAATTATAAAATGCCGCGTTTGCACACCCACGAGGAAGTCATGGCTAACTGCAAAAATATTGCAGACATGATCGATGGGATGAAGGTCGGTTTGCCAGGGATGGATCTGGTAGTTTTTCCTGAGTATTCTACTCACGGAATTATGTACGATTCCCAGGAGATGATGGACACAGCCTCTAGCATTCCGGGGCCTGAAACGGATGTTTTTGCAGAAGCTTGTATCCGCAACAAGGTTTGGGGCGTGTTTTCTTTGACGGGTGAGCGGCATGAAAACCACCCTGAAAAAGTGCCTTACAACACGTTGATTCTGATGAACGACAAAGGAGAGATTGTTCAAAAGTATCGCAAGATTATGCCGTGGACCCCGATTGAGGGATGGTATCCAGGCAATTGCACCTATGTCAGTGACGGGCCAAAGGGTCTGAAGATTTCTCTGATTATTTGCGACGATGGCAACTACCCGGAGATCTGGCGCGACTGTGTAATGAAAGGCGCTGAGCTGGTGATTCGCTGTCAGGGCTACATGTATCCGGCCAAAGAACAGCAGATTATGGTGTCTAAGGCAATGGCCTGGATGAACAACACCTATGTAGCTGTGGCCAACGCTGCTGGCTTTGACGGTGTGTACAGCTATTTTGGTCATTCGGCAGTGGTGGGTTTTGATGGTCGTACGCTGGGCGAATGTGGTGAAGAAGAGAACGGTATTCAATACGCGGCGCTCTCTAAGTTTGCAATTCGGGATTTCCGCAAGCACGCTCAATCCCAGAATCATTTGTTCAAGCTGTTGCACCGCGGCTATACCGGTATGATCAATTCTGGCGATGGCGATGAAGGCATGATGGAATGTCCTTACGACTTCTACCGTGAATGGATACTCGATCCGCAGAAGGCTAAGGAGAAGGTGGAAGCGCTGACTCGTGGAACGGTGGGTACTGAGGAATGTCCGATTGAGGGTATTCCGAATCCAGCGACAAACGCAACCTGTGATGCCTGCGGTGAAGAAGGCCGAGCCTGTGAAGGTGACACAGCCTGTTTCTTAACTGTTGAAGTTTTGGGCCGAACGCTCTTTCAGTAAGTCAGTGAGAAAGAGCGTTTTCAATTTTGTTCTTCTCTGTGCACATTTTTGACACACCGTCTTGTCAACAGCGATTTTCCAATGTATTTGACGCCTAAAGAAACTGAACGCTTG
Source organism: uncultured cyanobacterium (assembly GCA_963833005.1). Classification (GTDB taxonomy): domain Bacteria; phylum Cyanobacteriota; class Cyanobacteriia; order Phormidesmidales; family Phormidesmidaceae; genus Phormidesmis. Next base: position 140,949 of record CAWHWK010000010.1, read on the forward strand.
ACGTTGTTTACCGCTGCTGAAATCTCTCGTAGGCGGAAAGATAAAGGAATTAAGCTGAATGTGCCAGAGGCGATCGCACTCATCAGCGACTATATTGTCGAAGGCGCGCGAGAAGATAAATCTGTTGCGCAGCTAATGGCAGAAGGCGCAACGCTGCTCACCACCGCAGACGTATTGCCCAGTGTGCCTGAGCTGATTCCACTGATTCAGGTAGAGGCTCACTTCAATGACGGCACTAAACTAGTGAGCGTTCACAATCCTATTCGACCTCAGGAGGCTTAGGTTGTGGCAGGTGCAGCCTCTAATAATCCTTTGACACCCGGTGCGGTCATGTGTGAGCCGGGTGTTTTAGAACTAAATGCTGGGCGCGAGTCGAAAGTGATAGCGGTGACGAATATGGGCGATCGCCCCATTCAAGTTGGCTCCCATTTTCACTTTTTTGAAGTCAATCGTATGCTGCAATTCGACCGAGTAGAGGCACTGGGCTTTCGGTTAGATATTCCAGCAGGAACGGCGGTACGATTTGAACCAGGTGATACTAAGACGGTGACGCTGGTGGCTTTGGCAGGCGATCGCACTGTCCAAGGCTTAAACGATCTGGTTAACGGCTCGCTAGATGACCCGCAGGTCCGCGCCGCTGCGATAGAGCGGATGCAAGCGCAGGGTTATAGTTCTAGGCGCAACCCTTCCGCCGAGAGCAATCGTTCTGAAAACAGTGAGGAGATGAATGGAAATTAGTCGCGAGCGGTACGCCGAACTCTTTGGGCCAACTACGGGCGATCGCGTCCGCCTAGCTGACACCTCTTTGATCATAGAAGTAGAGCGCGACGACACCGTTTACGGCGACGAATGCGTCTTTGGCGGCGGTAAGACTCTACGCGATGGCCTGGGTATGGCACCGGGCGTTACCGCAGCAGACGGCGCACTCGACTTTGTGATTACCAACGTGCTGCTGGTTGACCCGGTTCAAGGCATCGTAAAAACAGATATTGGCATCAAAGACGGCAAAATTGTCGGTATCGGGAAAGCGGGCAATCCCGGCATTATGGAAGGCGTCTCTCCCAACCTGATAATCAGCGCCAATACCGACGTGCGAGCAGGCGAAGGGTTAATCGCTACCCCCGGTGGTCTAGATAGCCACGTTCACTTTGACAGCGCCGGGCTTTGTGCAGAGGCCCTTTCTAGCGGGCTAACAACAATGTTGGGGGGCGGTCTTGGCCCAGTCACCGTGGGCATTTGCTCTAGCGGCGCACACAACTTAGAAATGATGCTCAGAGCGTCCGAAGCCTTCCCCATTAACTTTGGCTTTTTAGGCAAAGGCAGCTCCAGCCTCCCTGAGAGCCTCGTAGAACAGGTTGCCAATGGCGCAATGGGCCTCAAAATTCACGAAGACTGGGGGGCGATGCCCGCTGCGATTGACACCTGCTTGCAGGTCGCCGACCAGTACGACTTTCAGGTCAAAATTCACACCGACACCCTGAATGAATCGGGCTATGTAGAAGACACCCTGGCCGCGATCAAAGGGCGAACCATTCACACCTATCATACCGAAGGTGCAGGCGGTGGACATGCCCCAGACATCATCAAAGTTGCCTCCTTTCCCTACTGCCTCACCTCTTCAACCAATCCCACCAATCCCTATACTGTCAACACTTTTGACGAGCACCTAGACATGGTGATGGTGTGCCACCACCTCAACCCTCGCGTCCCTGAAGATGTAGCCTTTGCCGAGTCTCGCATTCGCGCTGAAACCATCGCCGCCGAAGACATTTTGCACGACATGGGAGCCATCAGTATGCTCGGCTCCGACTCTCAGGGCATGGGCCGCATTGGCGAAGTCATTTGCCGGACGTGGCAGCTCGCGTCCAAGATGAAGGACCAGCGAGGCACCCTGCCAGAAGACAGTGAGAGAAACGACAACAATCGCGTTCTGCGCTACTTGGCTAAGTACACCATTAACGTTGCGCGCACCTGTGGCATTGCTGACTATGTAGGCTCGATTGAACCGGGCAAAATGGCCGACATTGTGCTTTGGAAACCCGGATTCTTTGGCATCAAGCCAGAGCTGATTATCAAGCAGGGCTTTATCGCCTGGTCACCCATGGGCGAATCGAATGCCTCGCTGATGACCTGTGAGCCGATTTTGTATCGCCCCCAGTGGGGCAGCTTTGGCAGTGCTGCCGCTGTCACCTCGGCTTGTTTTGTCACGCAGCTCGCGTTGGAACGAGGGTTGGCTGACAGGCTGGGGCTGCAAAAAGAGCTGCTGCCGGTAAAAGACACGCGTCAACTAAGCAAAGCAGATATGTTGCACAACGATGTGTGTCCTGAGATTGAGGTAGATCCAGATACGTTTGAAGTGAGAGTGGATGGTGAGATAGCGACCTGTGAGCCGGTGGACGAGGTGCCGCTGGGGAGACTTTATGTGTTTCGCTGATGGTTGATGTCGTTCGGAGCCCTCATCCCCCGGCCCCTTCTCCCCAGGGTGAAGGGGAGTTTGTGTTGGTGCAACAGGAGCCGCACTTGTCTTTGCGGGTGGCCTGCGCGAAAGGAACGAGTACGTCTTTTGTGGCGCATCAGTATGCGACTTATCCTTTTCGGCTGTCGGGTAATTTGCGGCTAGACCCAACGGACCCAAACAGGGTTTATGCCTACATTATGAATGCTTCGCCGGGGGTTTTAGCAGGGGATGATTTGAGGATGGCGGTTGAGGTGGGCGATCGCGCCAGTCTCTATCTTACGGATCAGTCAGCAACCAAAGTACATAGCAAACCAGTAGACGGTGCTGCCGCTAGAGTGGAGTGGACTATTCGAGTGGGTGCCGATGCCTATTTTGAATTTATGCCAGAGCCGATAATTCTGTTCCCTTCAGCTGCGCTTACCCATAAAATGAACGTGACTTTGCATCCTCAAGGGCGAATGCTGCTAAGCGAGATAGTTGTGCCAGGGCGAATGGCTAGAGGAGAGCTTTATGCCTTTGAACACTTTCAAAGTTGTTTGCGCATAGAAAACCTAGAAGGTAAATTATGTTTTGTTGATAACTTACGGCTGTTAGGTCAGGCCAATCGACTGAAAGACAACCACTTTTTTACGGGCTTTCCTATTTTGGCGAACTTTATTGTTGTTGTACCTGGCGTTGCTCTAGAGCAGCTAGTGACGCTATTGCAACAGTATGAGATAAATGAGTCGGTTATGCAGGTGTGCGAGTCGTCTTTGCCCGGATGTCATGGGCTGTTGGTGCGGGCGATCGCAACTCAAACAAACGTTTTAAAGGACTATCAACGTCATTTGTTGAGCTGTGTTCGTCAGCTGACGAGGCACTCGCCAATACCGCTAATTCCTAAATGATGGTTGTTGCCCAAAAGCTTCCTGCCACTACGCCCTGTAAAAAGGCGGCGGCATCAATGCTAACGACGCTAGCCAGCTCAACGGCGATGTCAGCCAAAGATTCCTATCTGCATAAGCTCGTCACCGCATTAAGTCTGTATTAAAAAGCACAAAATTCTCCGTATAAGCAACTAGAACAGGAACGTTTTGTAACGAAATTGGTGCTTTTATTAAGGCATCTATTTATTTTGTTAAGGCGCTCATGTCTATACCTTCTATTGATGGACAATGTATATCCCTTTCTTGTTGACGAATGAACTCATTCGTACGATTGGGATCGAGCATCAAGCCCCCTTTCACTGCCTCATTTACCGTAATATTCTTTATGCAGTGAATATTTATTCTTTACAGTTTTTCTGTATACAGAATGGCTGAAAGGCTGCTTTGATTTTGCTTTGCTTTCGGTACTCCTCCTTCTCCCGGTTTTTTTTGCGATGGCTCCTTCCGACCCAACTGTAACCAGTCTCAGAAATCGCTCTTCTCAAAAACCCCACCTACAAAAGCCTGCGCAAAAGCCCACCGGCCCAGCTCAGCAGGGGCTTTACAATCCACAGTATGAGCACGATGCCTGCGGCGTCGGTTTCGTGGTGCAAATGAAGGGCAAAGTCTCTCACGATATCGTGCAGCAGGGCCTGACGATTCTGCTGAATTTGGACCACCGAGGGGCGGTTGGAGCTGAGCCTAATACAGGCGATGGCGCGGGCATATTGATGCAGATGCCGCACCGCTTTATGGCGAAGGTGGCCCAGGCGGTGGGCGTTGAGCTGCCCGCAGCGGGTCAGTATGGTGTGGCGATGGTGTATGCCAGTCCAGATGAAGCGTTGCGGGTAAAGGGGCGCAAAATATTTGAGACGGTTGCGGCGACGGCTGGGATAGAGGTGCTGGGCTGGCGAGATGTACCGACGGATAACGCTTCGCTGGGGCCAACGGCAAAAGGCTGTGAACCCTTTATGCAGCAGGCTTTTATCGGTCGTGGCGGCTTGGGCCAAGGCGCTGACGCGCAAGCCGATGAGCTGGCGCTAGAGCGAAAGTTGTATCTGGTGCGAAAGCTGGCGCATCGGCAGATTATTGAGATTGATAGCTATTGGTATATTTCGAGCGCGTCTTGCCGCACGATTGTGTATAAGGGCATGCTGATGCCGGTGCAGGTGGGTGAGTACTACCTGGATTTGGCCGATCCGGATTTGGAAAGTGCGATCGCGCTGGTTCATTCCCGCTTTAGTACCAACACCTTCCCTAGCTGGGAGCGCGCCCACCCCTATCGCTACATCGCCCATAACGGCGAAATCAATACCCTGCGCGGCAATATCAACTGGATGACGGCGCGTCAGTCGATGTTTGCCTCCGAGCTGTTTGGTGACGACTTAGAAAAAGCTAAGCCGCTGATCAACACTGACGGCAGCGATTCGACTATTTTTGACAATACGCTAGAGCTGCTGACGCTGAGCGGGCGATCGCTCCCCCACTCGCTGATGATGATGGTGCCAGAGCCGTGGAGCGGGCACGAGACGATGGACGCCGAGAAGAAAGCGTTTTATGAGTACCACTCCTGCCTGATTGAACCGTGGGATGGCCCGGCCTCTATTGCCTTTACTGACGGCACGCAAATGGGCGCGGTGCTTGACCGTAACGGTCTGCGTCCTGGTCGCTACTATGTCACCAAAGACGACCGGGTGATTATGGCCTCTGAAGCAGGTGTTTTGCCTGTACCGCCCGAAGACGTTGTAGAAAAAGGTCGCCTAGAGCCCGGCAAAATGTTTTTGGTGGATACCCAAGAAGGCCGCATTGTTCCTGACGCTGAGATCAAACAGCAGATTGCCGCCGCGCAGCCGTATCAAACCTGGCTAGACAAAAACCTAGTGACGCTAGAGACTTTGCAGGCTCCTGCCGATGCCGCAGCTCCGTCTGTAGATACCAGCCCAGCCGCCGTGACCCAGCGGCAAATGGCCTTTGGCTATACCTTTGAAGAGCTACGGATGCTGCTAGCACCGATGGGTAAAAATGGCGTCGAAGCGATTGGCGCGATGGGCACAGACACGCCGCTGTCGGTGCTTTCTATGCGACCAAAGCTGCTGTATAACTACTTCCAACAGCTATTTGCTCAGGTCACCAATCCGCCGATTGACTCTATTCGCGAAGCGATTATAACCTCTGCCAAAACCACTGTTGGCTCCGAGCGCAATCTGCTAGAGCCCACGCCAGAAAGCTGTCGTTTGCTTCAGCTCAAGACGCCGTTTATTACAAACGACGAGCTAGCCAAGATTAAGCATAACACCCAGTTTAAGACGGCGGTATTGCCTATTTTGTTTGATCCCGATATGGGTGAAGCCGGACTAAGCGGCGCGCTAGAAGCGCTTTGCATGGAGGCTGATGAGGCGATCGCATCTGGCCACGAACTGTTGATTCTCTCTGACCGTGACGTGGCTCAAAACAGAGCGCCGATTCCGGCACTGCTGGCAGTCGCTGGCCTGCACCATCACCTGATTCGCAACGGCTCTCGTACCCGCGTTGGCATCGTGCTCGAATCGGGCGAGCCGCGTGAGGTTCATCACTTTGCCGTACTGCTGGGCTACGGCTGCGGGGCGATTAATCCCTACATGGCCTTCGAGACTTTCCAGCGGATGATAGAAGAGAATCTGCTGCTCGATGTCACGCTAGAAAAAGCCTGCCAGAACTACATTAAAGCCGCGACGAAAGGCGTGGTTAAAGTCGCGGCAAAAATCGGCATTTCAACCCTGCAAAGCTATCGCGGCGCACAGATTTTTGAGGCGATCGGCCTGAATGAATCGGTAATTGGCAAGTACTTTACCTGGACGGCTTCTCGAATCCAGGGCGTGGGCCTAGATGTGCTAGCGACCGAGGCCATTCAGCGGCACCGGCACGCTTTCCCCACGCGGGTGGCAGCCGGTAGCAGCAACGCGGCGACGCTAGATGTAGGGGGTGAATACCAGTGGCGAAAAGACGGTGAGGCGCATTTGCTGAGCCCTCAAAGCATTCATCTGTTGCAGCAGGCCACGCGTGACGGCAGCTACGATTTGTTTAAAAAGTATTCGGCGCTGGTGAACGAGCAGGGCAAGCAGTTCTTCCGTCTGCGCGATCTGTTGGAGTTTGTTCCCCAAACGCCGATTCCGATTGAAGAGGTAGAATCTGTCGAAGCGATTATGAAGCGCTTTAAGACCGGGGCAATGAGCTACGGGTCGATTTCGCAGGAGGCGCATGAAACGCTTGCGATCGCAATGAATCGCATCGGAGGTCGCTCTAATACGGGTGAAGGTGGCGAAGACCCCGACCGCTATACCTGGACTAACGAAGAAGGTGACTCTAAAAACAGCGCCATCAAGCAGGTAGCCTCTGGTCGCTTTGGGGTCAACAGCCTGTACCTCTCTCAGGCCAAAGAGCTACAGATTAAGATGGCCCAGGGAGCCAAGCCTGGAGAGGGCGGACAGCTACCGGGTAAAAAGGTCTATCCGTGGATTGCCAAGGTTCGCAATTCTACCCCAGGCGTCGGCCTGATTTCGCCGCCGCCGCACCATGATATCTACTCGATTGAAGATCTCGCGGAGCTGATTCATGACCTGAAGAACGCTAACAGAGAGGCCCGCGTCAGCGTTAAGCTCGTCTCTGAAGTGGGGGTCGGCACGATTGCCGCTGGTGTTGCCAAAGCCCACGCAGATGTTGTTCTGGTTTCTGGCTTTGACGGCGGCACGGGCGCGTCGCCACAGACTTCGATTAAGCACGCTGGTTTGCCCTGGGAGCTGGGCCTCGCTGAGACGCATCAGACGCTGGTATTGAACAATCTGCGCAGTCGGATTGTGATTGAGACCGATGGGCAGATGAAAACGGGCAGAGATGTTGCGATCGCAGCCCTGCTCGGCGCAGAAGAATTTGGCTTTAGCACCGCGCCCTTGGTCACCTTAGGCTGCATCATGATGCGTGTTTGCCACCTCAACACCTGCCCGGTTGGCGTGGCCACCCAAAACCCAGACCTGCGCAGCAAGTTCAACGGCGACCCGGCCTATGCCGTCAACTTCATGAAATTCATCGCTCAAGAAACCCGTGAAATCATGGCCGAGCTAGGCTGTCGCACGCTCGACGAAATGGTAGGCCGCACCGAAATGCTCGCTCCCAAGCAGGCCATCGACCACTGGAAAGCCAAAGGCATCGACCTATCGCCTTTGCTGCACAAGCCAGAAGCAGGCCCCGAAGTCGGTCGCTACTGCACCCAAGCTCAAGACCACGGCCTCGACAAATCTCTCGACATCACTAAGCTGTTAGAGATTTGCCAGCCCGCCATCGACAACGGCGACAAGGTTGAGGCCACCTTGCCCATTACCAACATCAACCGCGTCGTCGGCACCATCGTCGGCAACGAAATCACCAAAAAACACTGGGGAGGCTTGCCCGAAGACACCGTTCAGCTTCACTTTAAAGGCACTGCTGGCCAAAGCTTTGGGGCCTTTATCCCTAGCGGCATGACGCTCACCCTAGAAGGCGACGCCAACGACTACATCGGTAAAGGGCTCAGTGGCGGCAAGCTGATTGTGTATCCACCCAAAGTCTCTCCTTTAGTCGCTGCTGACAATATTGTGGCGGGTAACGTCGCCTTCTACGGCGCTACGGCTGGCGCGGCCTACATCAACGGTCAGGCTGGGGAGCGCTTTTGCGTTCGCAACTCTGGTGTAGAAGCGGTTGTAGAAGGGATTGGTGACCACGGCTGCGAATATATGACTGGCGGCAAGGCGATTATTTTGGGCCGTACGGGCCGCAACTTTGCTGCCGGGATGAGCGGTGGCGTTGCCTACGTACTCGATGAAAGCGGAGACTTTGCCTCTCGCTGTAATACCGAAATGGTAGGACTAGAGCGCATTGAAACCGAGAAAGAGAGCGACGAACTCCAAGCGATCATTCAGCGCCACATTGACTACACTGGTAGCCCCAAAGCAAAATCTCTTTTAGAAGATTGGAAAGCCGCCCTGCCCAAGTTCGTGAAAGTGATGCCTCGCGACTACAAGCGCGTTTTGCAACACATTCAAAAAGCGCTAGACGCTGGGCTTAGTGACGACGAAGCCATGTCTGCTGCGTTTGAAGAAAATGCCCGCGATTTGGCTAGGGTCAGCGGCAGCTAAATAACCGGGCTTCGGCTACGCTCAGCCCTCGGACAGTAAGCGTCCGTCTCGATCGTCTACATATATCGCCGATCATTCCGACGAATTCTGCCCCAGCCCACCCCGGTGGCTGAGCGTAGTCGTTCACGAAGTGTCCGCGTAGCGGATAGCCAACCCCCATCGACCTGCCTTCCTCATTACCCCTATTCGAAACCAAAAAAACCATGGGAAAACCAACCGGCTTTATCGAACACCTGCGCGAAGCACCCACTGAAACCGCGCCCAAAGATCGCATCCGCAACTGGAAAGAATTTCATCAGCCGATGCCCGACCAGGCCTTGCAAAACCAGGGCGCTCGCTGCATGGACTGCGGTACACCCTTTTGCCACACGGGCGAGCTGATTAGCGGCATGGCCAGCGGCTGCCCTATCAACAACCTCATTCCCGAATGGAATGACCTAATTTACCGGGGCCTCTGGCACGAAGCCTTAGACCGCCTGCACAAAACCAACAACTTCCCCGAATTCACTGGTCGCGTGTGCCCGGCCCCCTGCGAAGGCTCCTGCGTGCTGGGCATCACCAATCCGCCTGTGACGATCAAGAATATCGAGTATTCCATCATTGAAAAAGGTTGGGCAGAAGGCTGGATCGTGCCGCGTCCGCCTGCGCAGCGCACGGGTAAAACAGTCGCGGTTGTCGGCTCTGGTCCGGCTGGTCTGGCCGCTGCCGATCAGCTCAACAAAGCGGGTCATACCGTTACCGTTTACGAGCGTGCCGATCGTCCGGGCGGCCTGCTGACCTACGGCATTCCTAACATGAAGCTCGATAAGCAAGATATCGTGCGGCGTCGGCTAGACATTTTAGAAGCAGAAGGTATTACCTTTACCTGCGGGGTAGAAGTGGGTAAAGATCTGCCTGCTGAAAAGCTGTTGAATGACTTTGATTCGGTGATTCTTTGCACCGGGTCTACGCGGCCTAGAGACTTACCGATTGAAGGAAGAGACCTAAAGGGCATTCACTTTGCAATGGAGTTTTTGACAGCGAATACCCGTGCGGTCTTAGACAAAAAGCCTGGTGATGACTACATTTCTGCGGCTGGAAAAGATGTTGTGATTATTGGCGGCGGCGACACCGGAACAGACTGCGTGGGCACTTCTATCCGCCATGGCTGCAAGAGCATCAACCAGCTAGAGATTATGCCTAAGCCACCTGAAGTGCGCGCTGCGGCGAACCCTTGGCCAGAATGGCCTAAAATTTACCGTTTGGATTACGGTCAGGAAGAGGCTAAAGCGCTGTTTGGAGAAGATCCGCGGGGCTATGTGACTACGGCTACCCAGTTTGAAGATGATGGTCAGGGCAATGTGGCGGCGGTGCATACGGTGGAGGTGCAGTGGGAGCGCGATGAGAACGGTCGTTTCACCCCCATTCACGTTCCAGGTAGTGAAAAGAGAGTTTCGGCTCAGCTTGTGCTGTTGGCGATGGGTTTCTTGGGCCCAGAGGCTCCTTTGCTAGATGCGCTAGGACTGGAGAAGACGCAGCGCAGCAATGTAAAAGCTGAGCATGAAGACTATACAACAAACAAGCCCGGTGTGTTTGCGGCGGGTGACTGTCGTCGGGGGCAGAGTTTGATTGTGTGGGCGATTAATGAAGGGCGCGGGGTGGCCAGGGAGTGCGATCGCTACCTAATGGGCACTACTGAATTGCCGTGATGGATGGCACCTAACCTATCTAGACTCTCAACGGCTGCCAACTGTCTCTAATATTGATCCCTGTAGGTATACCTTTGACAGTTCTGTCGAAGGTATACCTGTTTATATGCAACTATCTAATCTGTGGAAAATGAGAACGATGCAAAAAGCCAGCAGTTCTAAGTTCTAAATTAAGAACATATCTATTGAACGAAAAGGAATGACAACTGCTGCCGCTGCTGAGATGGCGTAAGGTGAATAAAGTGTGTCTCCAACAGCCCTGGCAAGATTCATCTAATGGCCACTGCTAGCGTCAGTTTCGATAGTTTGTTATCCGAACTTAACGGTGCTATTAGCAATCTAGACGACCCGTAAAAACCGAGTAATGCCAGTAACTACAGCATTCAGGATACCGTTTTAGGTGCATTTGGCTGCTTCTTTATGCAGAGCGCCTCATTTTTAGACTAGGACTCGTGAAAAAATAACTTGAACGTTTTCTGATTTAGACTATCTGATTTAGACTATAGGTAGAGAAAGTCAGGAATTGCGTGAGAGTTGGTCATGCTAAGCGCCGCAACAGAGACACCTACTGCAACATAAATATGACCAGCTCAAGCCCTATTTTAATGAGGAAAGCTTACGAGCATGGGCAGCATCAGAAGCGCTGAGTTTAGGGCACGGCGGGGTCACTAGTGTGTCGCGTGCGACTGGCTTGTCTCGGACCAAAATTCATGCGGGTATGGCTGAATTGCGGCAACCTGACACTTCGAGGTCATCGAACTCTAATCAAGCAAGGATTCGCCAACCAGGCGGCGGGCGTAAAGCCTTAATTGAGCATGATGCGACGCTGTTGAGTGACCTCAAAGAACTGGTTGAGCCAGCTACCCGAGGGGATCCAGAATCGCCTTTGTGTTGGACGAGCAAAAGTAGTGCGAACCTTACCCACGCTCTCCAAAGTAAGGGCCATCAGAAGACGCGCATCTCAGCATTAGCCTCTATCACATTGATTTGTGGGAACTGCCCCAGACGGCTGAACAATTCGAGCAGGTGATTGCCCTAGCAGAAGGGAGCGCGCACCAGGCATGGGCAAATAAGGCAACGGTGGGGCTAGCTTTAGTACAGGCCTATTTAGGAAAAGCAAAGTCGGCTAAGGCGCTAGCCAATCGGATAGCCGTTCAGTTTACGGCCGTTGCAGACGATGAGTATGGTCGATATGCTTACTTTTTACAGCTGCTGGGGCAAGCGTCTGGGGCACTGGGCGAAAGGGAAAAGGCGCAAGGGCTATTTGAGCGAGCGATCGCATCTGCTGAAGCCGGTCACTATATTTAGGTAAAGGCTAAGGCGCTGACCGGGCTGGCAAGCTTGCGGCGGCAGCAAGGAAATTTGGCAGATGCGATCGCACAGCATACGCAGGCCATTGAGCTGTGCGAAACTATCGGCGCGACCTGTGATTTGGCAGAGGCGTATTTTCAGATGGGCTGTAGCACCAGAACGCAGATAGAGGTAAGGACAAATTGCTTTAGAGAAGCGATCGCGCTTTTTGGCAAGATCCGGGCACCTCAGCAGATAGAACAGGTTAAAAGCGAATTAGGATACGACACATCAACATGAACCACTCATTTCCAACTTTGTTCACAGCCTCACGCGCCCACGCATCTCTAGTGCCATCTCTAGCGCCCCAATAGCGCCTCAATGCAAGCAAACACACAGTAAGCAAGTTCCAGTCAACAAGTTCACTATGGCGGCGGGCTGGGGATAACGGGCTGGGCGCTTTTTGAATTTCGCTAGAAGCAACATTAGAAGAAAAGTTACTACTATTAGCCGAAAGTCAGAACCAGCCGAAATGATACTGTGTTGAAATATTTGCGCTCCGCAGGCTTATGACGAGGGCTTTCAGTAAGCAGCTCTATAGTAAGCAGCTCTGTGATAGGCAATGGTTGTTCTTTGATTATCTTCGCTGGAGTAAAAGGGTATGCGCTGGAAAACGGGTCGTCGTAGCCAAAACGTGCAGGACAGGCGTGGGATGGGCGGCGGTGGCGGTAGCCCCCTAGTCGTAGGCGGTGGCGGCATCGGTATGCTAGTTGTCGCTATCGTCATTACCTTACTCGGCGGCGATCCTACTATTTTGCTAGATGCCGCCGCACCGCCAGTTCGTCAATCCCCTTCTGGTGCTCCCTATGAGGCCACCTCCCCCGAAGAAGACCAGCTCGCCGAATTCGTCTCTGTTGTCCTAGCCGACACCGAAGACACCTGGAACAGCATCTTCCCCCAAGAATTTGGTGGCAGCTACCAAGAACCTCAGCTTGTGCTCTTTAGCGGCGTCGTCCAATCGGCCTGCGGCACTGCTCAAGCCGCTGTCGGCCCCTTCTACTGCCCTGCCGACCAGCAGGTCTATATCGATCTCGACTTCTACCGCAGCCTCAAAAATCAGCTAGGCGCACCGGGCGATTTTGCCCAGGCCTACGTCATCGCCCACGAAGTTGGCCACCACGTACAAAATCTGATCGGCGTCTCCGAGCAGGTCCGCGCGGCCCAACGTCGCATGGGCAAAGCCCAGGCCAATCAGCTCTCTGTCGCCCAAGAGCTACAGGCTGACTGCTTTGCTGGCGTTTGGGCCAACCGTGCCGACCAGCGCGACCTGCTAGAATCTGGCGACATCGAAGAAGCCCTCAACGCCGCCAGCCAGATCGGCGACGACACCCTACAGCGCAACCAGCGCGGCTACGTCAATCCAGACTCTTTTACCCACGGCAGCTCTGCCCAGCGGGTCGAATGGTTTCGTCGGGGGTTGCAATCGGGTGATGTTGATCAGTGCGACACTTTCAGCTAATTGCCAGAACACAAGGTATTCAACGATTGTTGATCTTTATATAAGCCCTTTGTTCTCTAGTGACCGCCCACTAGCTCAGCCGCATCTTCTTTATCGTGAATGGCGAGCCGATCAATCAGCGTAGCGCTCGCTTCGTTCATGCCTACTAGCTCAACTTCGGAGCCGTGCGCCCGGAATTTGAGCACGACTTTGTCAATCGCGATGACCGCAGACTGATCCCACAGGTGAGAGTGGGTGAGGTCGATGATGACGCGCTCAATTTTTTCATGGATGTTGAAGGCTTCGCGGAAGTTATTGGCAGACACGAAGAATAGCTGGCCAAATACATGATAGGTACGGGTAGTACCGTCTTGGCTGAGCTTGCTCTGTACGCGGATGAGCTTGCCGATTTTGCGCGAGAAGGCGATCGCACTCAAAGCAATTCCCACCATCACCCCCAACGCCAAGTTATGAGTAATCACCGTTGTCACTACCGTGGCTAGCATCACAAGCGTTTCACTCTTCGGCATCTGGCGTAGGTTTGTCAGCGACGCCCAGTTAAACGTGCTAATAGAGACCATAAACATTACAGCGACGAGCGCAGCCATCGGAATCTGGCCAACCCAGGCGCGCAGCACCAGAATAAAAAACAATAAAAAGATGCCCGCACTCAGGGTAGAGAGCCGCTGACGTCCGCCCGACTTTACATTAATGACCGACTGACCAATCATGGCGCAGCCTGCCATCCCGCCAAACATGCCGGTAATCAGATTAGCCATGCCCTGACCCCGCGCTTCCTGGTTTTTATCGCTATTGGTGTCGGTCATATCATCTAGTACCGACGCGGTTAAAAAGGACTCCAACAGACCCACCGCCGACAGCGTTAGCGCCACAGGCAAAATGATCTCGATAGTCGCAAAGTTCAGCGGTAGATTCGGCAGGCGAAAGGCTGGCAGAGTGCTAGGCAATTCGCCCATATCGCTCACGGTTGGCAGTCGCATCCCGGTCGAAACCGAAACCACTGTGAGGACCACAATCGCAATCAAAGGAGAGGGAATGTCTTTGACAACAGGAATGCGACTAGTCAGCCTCGGCAGCAGATAAATAATGGCTAGACCTGCCGCCACCATCACATACATCAGCGTATTGTTGGGTCCCAAAAATTCGACTTCACTCGCAATCGTGAACTGCTCTAGCTGGGCGTTAAAGATCAAAATAGCCAGGGCGTTAACAAAGCCTACGAGCACTGCGCGCGGCACGTATTTCATAATCCGGCCAATCCGCAAAGATCCCCAAATTACCTGTAGCAAACCCGTCAGCAGCGTGGCCGCTAGCAAGTACTCTAGGCCATAGTTTTTGACCAAATCGACTACTAGCAGCGCCATCGCACCCGTCGCGGCAGACACCATCGCCGGGCGACCACCCAAAAAGGCAATAGTCACCGCCATAGTGAAGGAGGCATAGAGGCCAACCTTGGGATCAACGCCTGCGATGATGGAAAAAGCGATCGCTTCAGGAATAAGCGCAAGCGCTACAACCACACCAGCGAGTAGATCTGCTGGCACATTTGAGAACCACTCGGAAGGTTTGGCCTTTGGAGCTCGATTAGCACTGATATAAGTCACATTTACCTAAAAACTAGCAATTCTGCGCGCTGTAAAGCCGCCGTGTGGCTTGATTCGCCAATCTCTATAGTATTGAGAAGTGCAAATATAGGCAAACAGGCTGCCCCGGCGATCGCTGCAATTACCATGCCATAACGGTCAACTGAGTTTGACGTTAGAATGGGGAGTTCATCAGCCAATAGAAGGCTTAAGAAATTCCATCAGGCTGTTTTCCGTCAGGCTGTTTATAGAAAACAGACTATGGCAAATAAGAATTTACAGCTTAGGAGCTTGAGATAGCGGCTTTAGAAGATATAAGAGCTTGAGAAGGTAGAAACATGGCTAAAACGATTGGTCCCACAGACGATCCCACAGACGATCCCACAAATTTAGGCACAACAAGTTTAGGCACAACAAGTTTAGGAAAAGACGAATCAAAGCCAGTGGCCCAAGATGCAACTCGATTGGGGGGCTATGCCTATCAAATTATTCGGCAGCAGTCACAGGCGGTTTTTGAGCTGCGATCGCCCGTGCTCGGTGACACCGACATCGAAAACCTGCATCAGATGCGCATCGGCACTCGCCGCCTTCGAGCCGCCCTTTTGCTTTTTACCGATGTGGTTAAGGCCGACGCCTCAAAAGCAATCCGCTCTGATACAGACAGTTCTGATACGGGCAGTTCTGACACGGGCAGTTCTAGCAGCCTTGAAACGCTGACTGAGCCGGTAAAACAGCTAACCAAAGCGCTAGGTAAAGTGCGCGATGTGGATGTGATGCAGCAGTGGCTAGCAGATGCGATCGCAACTCCTAGCAAAAAAGAAAAGAAAACGATCAAAGCCCTGCTCAGAAAGCTGAAAAAGCGCCGCAAAAAGCAGTTTTCTAAACTGGAAAAAGCGCTGACGAGCAAAGTCTACAAAAAGCTGAAAAAGCGCTGCAAGCAGTGGCTAAAGCAACCTAGCTTCGGCCCTGCCGCCCAGCAGCCAGCAGCCAGCAGCGCAGTCGAAACCCTGATCGCGCCTTTGGTAGAGCTGTTGCAGCACCCTGGCTGGAACGTTGCGACCAGCCAGAAAGGCCAGCAGCGAGTCCCAACTAAAAATATCACCCTCAATCAGCTAAACCAGCAGCTCGAAACCGATAGTGATTCGCTACACGATCTGCGCAAGCAAATTAAGCAGGCCCGCTATCAAACCGAGTTTTTTCGCGGCATCTATGGCATTAACTATGCTGCCCAGGTTCGAGAGCTGCGATCGCTGCAAAAGGTACTCGGTCAGCTCCAAGATCAGCTAGTAATCGCTGACTTTTTGACCGATGAACTGGGTAAAGAATGGGCCAATCGGCTACCGACCATTGACCAAGCGTTTCAGTCTTCTCGGTTGGCGCTGTGGCACCAGTGGCAGCCGCTTCAGGCCAAATATCTGAAGCTGCAAGCCGCCGCAGACACAGCAGTTGCCTAAGTTACGCCTGCGCTGCTGGCTCTTGCAAGGTCAGCGCAAATCCAGCGATCGCAACCGTCAGCGCCCCCGCCACCCAAAATGGCACCGAATAGCCGTAAGCCGTCACCAGCAGGCCCGAGACCGCTGGGCCAATAGCATTAGACATACTCAAATAAGACGCATTGATCCCCAAAACCTCACCCTGCTCTTTTTGGTTGCTACGGGTGGATAAAATCGAGTCGATCAGGGGCATAGGGAAAGCGTTGACCAGGCCAAAGCCGCCTAGCAGCACCGAGAAAGCCACAATATTGGGCCAAGCGGGCATCAGCAAAAAGAGAACGCCCCGAGCAATCAGCGCCCCAACAAGCACGTTCACAAGGCTAAAGCGCTTGCGTAAAGGCTCTAGGAAAAATACTTGAGAGACAAAGGCCAGCAGGCCAAAGGCGACAAATGCGATCGCTAAATTTTTGGCATCTTGACCCAGCACGTTTAGAAAGAAGGGCTGAAACGCGAAGGTAAAAATCGTAAAGGTAAAGCCGTTGAGAAAAGTCATCAGCAAAATGCGGCCCACAACCGGGCGTTTGAGCGCGGTAAACAGGCTCAGAAAATCGAGCTGGAAGTCCTTCTTTTTGGCAGGGAAACGGTCGGCGGCGGCGCTATCGGTGATAGGCGGCTCGTTTGAGCGCTGCGTTTCAGTGAGGAAAAAGAAGCACAAGACGGCTGCGACCAAGGCGATCGCAGCCGACACCAAAAAGCTCATACCCAAAGATGACACCCCCCAGCCACCTATTTGCAGCGGCGGCACTAGCTGTGCCACATAGCTCAACGGCGGACCTGCCACAAAGCCCAGCCGGAACAGTCCGCTATAAACGCCAAATGCCTGCGTTCGCTGTTCGGGTGATGTAATATCGCTGACCACCGCCTGCGCGATAGAGTTATTGCCCCCGGTAATGCCATCAAATATGCGAGCGGCAAACAACAGCCAGGCAACCCCAGCGATCGCCGCCAGCAAATTAGCCACCACCGTCCCCAAAAGGCTGATCACCAGCAAGGGCCGACGCCCCCACCGGTCAGAAAGCTGGCCTAGCAGCGGCGTCCCAATAAACTGTGAAAGCGAATAGGCCGTCGTCAGCAGGCTCGCCTCAAAATCGCTCAGCCCAAACTGCTTAGCATAAGGATAGAGCGTCGGAATAATGATCGTAAAACTAACAGAGTTGATAAACGCAATCGAAGCCACAATCCAAAACTGGAAAGGCAGGCGCGGCTTCGCATCCTGAGACCTAGGAGACATAGAACAGGTTGAAAAATATGGGCGGTGAGGGACTCGAACCCGCGACATCCTCGGTGTAAACGAGGCGCTCTACCAACTGAGCTAACCGCCCGGAACGGTGCAAAAGAGTGCGATGACAAAGCTTCGCATCTACGCCCGGATTAAGATAATAGCAGAAGAAGTGAACCACTTGCAGCGAAATTTGGAATCGGAATCGCGGGTCCTACTGCTCTGGCCTACTGCTCTGGCCTACTGCTCTGGCCTATCACTGCAAATCTTCCATGCTTTCATCTTCCGTACTTTCTCGGTAGCGAGCAATTCATTTGTATTAGTGTATAGGGTATTGCCGATTTATCCCTTGATCCCCTATGCCTTCAGGCCGCGTTCACGACCAGATCACCTACTGGTGTCTGCCATTTGTAATGTTGCCAACGGCTCTGTTGACCCGCAGCTTGGCCCTCACCGCGATTGTCAGCTTTTCATTTCTCGTAGGCGGGCTAATGCTGGGCCCAGATCTCGATATTCACTCAGTCCAATACAACCGCTGGGGGCCTTTCAGGTGGATTTGGCTGCCCTATCAAATGGCAATCAGGCATCGCTCCCGCCTCTCTCATGGCCCGATAATTGGCACCATCCTTAGAGTTGTTTATCTTTCTGTTTGGCTAGCACTCTTTGTGGTGATTGGCGTTGAAGTGCTAAATTTTCTGTGGAATGCGCAGCTCTCGTGGCGTCTATTGAGACAGCCTTTCCGCACTCTATTAAAAGAATATGCAGCAGAGTGGGTGGCTATTCTGATTGGGCTAGAGCTAGGCTCAATTAGCCATTCTGTCAGCGATACGGTGGGCAGCTATCGGGGGCGCGCAAAGCGGCAGCAGCGAAAGTCCGGTAAAAGATCCGATAGAAGGCCAAACAAAAAACGTTGAAAACCAAAAGCCTCTCGACAATTCTAATCAGCCGCTGTCGATTACAAAAAGCCGATTGCAAGAGAGGCTAGATGCTCTGAATTTGCGAACAAACGTATCTGTCCGTAAAAATGACAGAATAGTAATAAAGCTTATAGCCCTTATTTACCAGACTCTCAGTGATTTCTCACTCTTTTGACCAGTTGACAGGCCACAATTGTAACAATTAAGTTAAGCGCTTAAGGAATACATCCTGCTGCTGCTGCACTCGTGCAGGGGTGGTGAATCGCTCTAAATTATTTTTCAAGGAGTCCGAGATGAAAGTTAAATACATGGCTGCGCTTGCTGCTGCATCTGTTTTTGGTATGACTGCACTGACTAGCTGTGGCGAGCCCGCTGCTGACACCGGTACTGACGCTGCAGGTGAAGTTGATCCCGATGCTGATCCTTGTGCTGTTGAAGAGAGCGCAGAGCCTGGCGCTGCCGATGCCGACCCTTGTGCTGTTGAAGAGGGTGCAGAGCCTGAAGGCGAGTAGTCTCTAAGAATCAATGACTTTCGGTCAATCTCTACGCTTTGTCTGTTTAAGTTTTATCTAAACCTTTAGAAACTGAGCGAATAGAGACTGAGCGAATAGAGACTGAGAAAATAGTTGTTCCTGATCAGATAGATTCAAGGGCAGCAACAAACAGATCCCTGGTATCGCCGGGGATTTTTTTATGGCAGATGTACAGTGATGATGACGTTTGTTCATCGTAATTTAGAGAATCTGAGCAGCTTTATGAACATTGCATTTATTGGCCTTGGGACAATGGGCACACCGATGGTGCTCAATCTGTTGAAAGCGAATCACGCCGTAACGGTATACAACCGCACAAAAAGTAAGGCGCAAGCAGCGATCGCAGCTGGTGCAACTGCAGCCGACACCCCAAAAGCCGCCGCGATCAGTGCCGAAATGGTAATCACCTGCGTCAGCGACAGCCCAGATGTGGAGGCGGTTGTGCTAGGCCCGAACGGTATTATTGAAGGCGCGCGTCCGGGCACCTTGCTAGTCGATATGTCCACCATTAGCCCGAGTGTGACTAGAGACATCGCCCAAAAGCTGGCCGAGAACGAGATTGATATGATCGATGCGCCCGTATCGGGTGGGTCAGAAGGTGCTGAGAAAGGCACGCTGTCGATTATGGTGGGCGGCGAAGCAGCGGCAGTAGAAAAAGCGAGGCCGATCCTCAGCGCGATGGGCACAACGATTACGCATGTGGGATCGGTGGGCGCAGGGCAAACCACCAAGGCGATCAACCAGATTATTGTCGCTGGAACCTACTGGTCGGTGGCAGAAGGCATGGCGCTGGGCCTAAAGGCGGGGTTAGACATGGAGAAGGTGGTGCAGGCAGTTGGCAGTGGCGCAGCCGCCTCTTGGGGGCTGACCAATCGCTCTGGGAACATGATTGAGAATGACTATCCGCTGGGGTTTCGGGTGCGGCTGCATCAAAAGGATTTGGCGATCGCACTAGCCACAGCTCGCGAGCTAAACCTGCCGCTACCGATGGCCGCATACGTAGAGCAAATCGAAAATGGACTGATCGCCCAGGGACATGGCGACGAAGATATTTCAGCTATAGCGAGAAGCGTCAGAGCAATGGGCGCAATTGAATAGCCGGGGCTTCGACTGCGCTCAGCCACCGACAGCACCACAAGGTAGCTGAGCGTTGCCGAAGCTACCGCGTCGCCTTTTGCCCCACCGTCGTAATATACAAAACGGCCTCTTGCGCTGGAATGCTCAGCAGGTCGTTTACCTGATCGTCAAAAAAACCGGCGATGCCACTGACCCCAAGCTGCCGCCGGGTTGCGGCTAAATTTAGCCGCTGACCCAAATGTCCGGCGTCCATATGCAAATATCGATAGGCGCGATCACCGTATTTGGCAACGGCTGTCGCTAAGTTAGCCGTGTGAAAAATCACAGCGCCCGCATCGCGGCCTAAGTTTTGACCCAGGCACAAAAAATGGAGATCTTTATAAAACTGATTGAATCGAATTTGGCGCAGCTCTTCGGCCACAGGCGCGTAGTAGTAGCAGCCCGGCTCTAGACCATCGACGTTAGAAATAGCGACAAACGTTTCAATTAGGCTGAGATCAAAGTAATCGGGCTCTTGGTCAAAAGACTGTAGCAGGTAGTGGGCCGGGTGGTAGGTAAAGTCGAGCAGGGCAAATAGGTCGGCAGCATGCAGCGGGGCGCGGCTGTAGTGGCGAGTAGAGCGGCGGGTGAAAAGGGTATCTTCTAAATCTTCAAGGCGATCGCCCCAGGGGATGGGCTGTGTTTTAGTCGAGACGGTGATACCAAACGGAAAGTTGTACTTATCGCCAGCAGGGCTTTCAGGCGGTAACGGATCGCTTGGCGGCGGTTCAGCGCTATCTTCAGAGGCATCGGGCAAGTTGATAGGAATCGGAAAGCCGCTGCCATTTGAAGATCCGTTTGAAGATCCGTTTGCAGATCCGTTGGGCGATCGCTTAGACAGATCGGCAGACGACCCGGCAGGCCAAATTAGCGTGCTTTTGTCTTGCTGATGTCGCTGGCCAAAGTCAGACTCAGCTGGGATCAGCGTATTCTGGTGCAGATAGTCCAGCAGTTTGCCGTCGGGCATTGCCACAATGTCGGTATGAATAGGGCTCGGCAGGGCGCAGCGAGCAGGTGAGAGGTTCTGATCGACTTGGAAAAGATCGGCTAGGGCCAGAAGGGCGATCGCACTCTCCTCTTTCGTATCTAAATACAGCATCTGGTTGATTTGCGCGTCGGCAAAGCCGCCAATCAGATGAGGCCGATAGTCGCACAGTGTCCCTGCCACTTCTAAATTGCCGAGAACATGCCCGGCGTCTAAGCACACCCGCCGATAGGCCCGATCTTGATAGCGCCAGGCCGACCGCTGAAACACACTGGTCACCACCAGCGCTAGCTGGGTTGTCTCTAGCGACGGATGCCAAAAGCAGCCCGCCTGCAGTGCCTGCCAGGGATGATCGTCCCAAAACCGCAGCAGCGAATGCGATCGCACCTGATAGTTATACAGTCCGGCAGGCAGCAAAGTCGTGCCGCGAGAAACCAGGTAAATTTCTACTGGATACAGCCCACCCGCCGACGGCGCAGAGCGCAGATAAATGGGCTTGCCCGAGCCAGTCATCACCTTGGCAGTGAGCCCATAGCTATCAATCAGCAGCCGAGAAATTCGCTGCCACCAGCGCCACACCGCGTCCACATTTGCCGGTGTCTTTTCTAAATAGGGCTTTAGATCAACACTGTGACCTAGCTTGTAATCTTTGTAGGGAAGTGGCTGCCGAGACCAATCGAGGCCACCGTTTGGACCCTGACGCTTTGCCGCTAAAGTCTGAGGGTCATACTTCGTCCGCTGGTGATAGTGCTGGGCAATCGAAACGTCTGCCATAGACCTTTGCCGTAGACCGCTGAGTTAAGACGAGCTTATCTATATATTAACGGGCTAAAGTACCGGGGACATAGACCAACTATCTGATAACCTGACGATTCAGGTAGAATGCAATATAAAACTGACCAGCGTCAGCCACGGTAAGGGGTCACCCATGCAGGGGAATCAAAAAAATCGGCGTTTGATGGCAAGACGTTTGATAATAGGACGTTTACGAGTAAGACGTTTGATAATAAGCCGTTTGCAAGCAAGGCGTTTGTGTATAAGCCCGATCGCCACCCGCACTGGCTTGCTAGGGGTTTCACTGATCGTGTCGATAATAGCCACTGCACCTAGCAAGGTCCAAGCCCAAGAGCAGAATCAGAATCGGAAGCAGAATCAGGCGATTGAACTGGCCCAAAACGCCCCACCCAATCCCACCGAGCTACCCGCCATTCCGACTGTGCCAGCTCCATCTGAGCCACTCCCTACCGATACAGCCCCCAACGCTAACACCGCCATCGTCTCCTCCCAAGCAGAAGCAGAAGACAGGCTGACAGACCTGATCTCGCTCATGCTGGGACTGTTGGTTTTGATTTTAGCCGCTGGTGTCATTATGCTGTGGTTCTTGCGCCGCTCTGTCGTCAGTGAAGTAGCGACCATTGTGCGCACCCAGCTCAATGAGATGACTGAGCTAGAAAATAAGGTGTACAGCGCAACTCGCAGTCTAAACCGCGTGCTGTCAGAAGCTGACGACCTTTCAGGCGAACTGCAGGGCCGCTCTAGTAACTTTCAGCGAGAAATCGCGGCGCAGCGTGAGGTGCTGTACGGCCTGATTGAAGAGCTAGGTGAGTTTAAAGCGCAAACAGCCCGCAACTGGGAACAAGAACTTGAAGCAATTAATGGCAAGCTAGCGGCCACGGCGACAGATTTTGATCAGGTAGCGGTGCAGCTACGCGATCAGGCCAAGCAGCGCCTAGACGGTTTGCAAACCGAGGCCGAGGTTGAAGGCCAACGAATACTCCAGCGCTTTACCACCTCCGAAGCTGAATTCTCGCGCCATGTTGGGGTGATTAGAGAAGAGACCCAGCGGCGTAAAACGGCGTTCTTTGACGAAATTGAGCGCAAAGAATCGGTGCTCTCTGACCAGATGGGCAGCTTGCAGGCAGAAACGGTCGCGCAAAAAGATCGGGTTTTGGGTGCGATCGCTCAGCAAAGTCAAGAATTTGGACCCAGACTCCTCGAAGCCGAAGACGCGGCGCGGGCCAAAATTGAATCGCAAAGAAACAGTGCCCTTGAGCGGCTGCAAGACTCCGAAGCGGACGTGGCAAAAGAGCTTGCCGAGATTCAGGCCAGCGCCCTAGGCCACCGAGACTTGGCGCTGCAAAATATTGAACGGGCTACTAGCGCTTTGCAACAGCAGTTCAACGGCATTCGCACTGAGGTAGAAGCCCGCAAAGCCGACATGATGCAGAGCCTGCGCCAGTCTGCCGATGGATTCTTGACGCAGTTTGCGACGCTGAAGGCCGATGTGGAAGGTCGTAAAGGTACGCTGCTAGGCGAAATGGACCGAGTAGCTGGTGACTTTAAGGCGCAGATTGCCGACGTGCAGACGGGCATTGGCGAAGAGCGCAGCCATACGATTATGCAGTTGCAGGCCACAGCAGAAGGGTTTCGGTCGCAAATTGCGAATATGGGTAGCGATGTTAGCACGCGTAAAACAGAGCTGTATACGGAGCTAAGCGAAAGCGCTCGCGAGTTTGCTGAGCGGCTAAAGGCGATGGGATTAGAGCTAGATGAGCGGCAAGGTGAAACCTTAGGGAGAGTGCGATCGCTACAAGGCGAGTTCACCCGTGAGGTAGAAGCCCTGCAGTCTGGCATTGGCGGTGAGCGCGAGCAGCTATTAAAGTCGCTAGGGGAAGTAGAAAGCAGCTTTAGCAATGAGCTAGTGGAGGTGCGCAATACGGTTTTTGGCCGCCGAGACATTATTCTTGGCAAGCTCAACAACTTTGACGCAAGGCTAGGCGAGCAAATTGGAGAATTGGCCGAGGCCGCAACCGAACGGCAGCAGGCAGCGCAGGGACGACTAGGCCAGATAGAAGAGAAATTTGGCCAGGCGCTAGCAGCGATGCAGGCCCAAATGGACAAAAAGCAAGAACAGGCACTAGCCGAGTTAATGCAGACGAAAGAAGAGATAGAAGCTAAGCTAGCGGCGCTAAAAGCAGAAGCCGATGGCGAAAAGCAACAGATTATGCAAGAGTTGGGCCGCGTGACGCCTGACTATGTTGCCGATACCTTTGTCAGCAGCGCCCAGACTCAGCTAGCCGATCTCTCTAAGCAAATGCAGCGGCTTAAAGACAACCGCCCAGAACTGTTTTTGACCGCTGACGAGTTTATTGAAACGGGCGATCAGCAGCTAGAAAACAAGCAATATGAGGCGGCGCTATCGGCCTATGACCGGGCCCTAGAGGTGCAGCCGTCCAACGCCGAGCTGTGGTTTAACCGGGCGCGGGTGCTAATTGCCCTAGAGAGCAAAGAAGAGGCGATCGCAGCGCTAAAAAAAGTCACGCAGTTAGATCCAGATAACAGTGACGCTTGGTATCAGTCTGGGCTGCTGCTCAGAGAATTGCGGCAGTACCAAGACGCGCTCAGTGCCTTTGATACGGTCATTGAAGCCGAGCCCACCGACGCCAAAGCTTGGCTCAACCGGGGGCTGGTGCTCAGCCGCTTGCGACAGCGCGAAGAGGCGATCGCAGCTTTTGACCGAGCCCTCGACATCAACCCCGAATATCACGAAGCCTGGGTCAATCGCGGCGTCGCCTTTGGCATTTTGCAGGCCCACGACCAGGCGTTTGAATCGTTTGATCAGGCGGTGACTTTGCAGGCTAACGACGCCGTCGCCTGGCTCAATCGCGGGCTGGCCCTCACCGAGCTAGAACGCTATGAAGAGGCCGTAGACTCGTTTGAAAAGGCGACTCGCTTTAAGCCGGGGCTAGCCAAAGCCTGGGACAATCGCGGCTATGTGCTGATGCGACTAGGGCGCGATCGCGATGCCCTCAAGAGCTTTGATAAAGCGATCGCCGTCAACCCAAACTACGCCAAAGCCTACTACAACCGCGCCCTGTGCTACGCCCTCCAGCGCGACAACGATCTGGCCTTAGAAAATCTCCAGCAGGCTGTTCGCCTAGAGCCCAGCTACAAGCAAGAAGCCCTCGCTGACGAAATCTTTGAAGAAATCTGGAGTGACGACTGGTTTAAAGAGCTAGTGGGTCAGTAATCCTAACTCGACTGGGCCAAACAGTTCTCTAAAAAAATCTCCGCGCGCGTGTCTGTCGAAGCTGCCAATAGTTCAACGTCTCCGCGGCTATTTACGGTCCAGTTACCGGCTTCTACAAGATCAAGCGTAGGAGACTCAGCCGCAGTGGGCTCAACGGACTCATCAATTGACGCCGCTGAAACCTCAGCACCGCCCTCATCTAGGTCTTCCTGACCATCAGGTAAAGCAGATAAATCGCGAAAGTCAACCCAGGGTCGATAGATCGACAATTCCTGAGAGGGGCTAGGCGGCAGCCCGCCGCGGCCAGACGCAATAAACTGATTGCCAGCAGTAGAAGAACAGGCCGCAGCAACCTGATCGTCAGCATTGACAGGCAATTCGGGCAGTTGCACAAGGGCCTCACCTGGGTTAACGGTGAGATTGTTAATCTCCACTATGCCGCTAAGTCCAAACTGAGACGTTGCCGTAATGTCGCTTTCTGGGGTTGACTGCTCTCTAAATTGCAGACCGAATAGGCCGCGGGTGGTGATGCGAATGTTGCCGCCATTGCCGTCCACCGCATTACCAGTAATATCACTATTTTCTAGCCCTACAATTACTGGAGCACTCAGGGCAATGTTGCCACCCGTCGCGCTCCCTGTTGCACTCGCTGTAATTTGGCTACCCTGACGCATCATCAAACTGCGATTGGCTTGGATAGTGATGTTACTCTCACTGCCAGCACTCGCCTGCGATCGCACAAAACCGTTGTTGAGATACAGCTGGTCTGTCAGCACATTTATATTGCCAGCATTCCCACCGCCTAAGCTACTCACCGAAAGCTCTGCGCCATCGCGAACGGTGATTGTCTCACTGGTGAGGTTAACAGATCCGGCATCATAGTTAGTGACGGAGCTAGAGGCGATCGCACTGCGAAACAATCCGTTCTCTGACTGACCTGCCACTTCTATATCTCGAACGCGCACATTGACCGTGCCCGCATTTCCCTGAGCAGTAGTCGAGCTATTCACCTGGCCGCCACTAGAAATTCGTAGGCTGTTCGCCTCAATGTCTATCATGCCACCATTTCCCGTAGCCTGCCTCAGCACATCGGTGACAATCCCCGTGGCAAAAAAAGGTATCAGCCCCACTGTCTCCGCAATCTCTATGTCATCAGCGCGAATCACAATATTGCCAGATCGCCCCGAGCCAGTCGCACTAGAAGCAATTTGACTGCCTCTAACGACACTCAGGCGAGGAGCTGTAATGTAGATGTCACCAGCATCACCAGTTGAATTGTTTTCTGCGCTTGCAATAAAGCCAGTTAAATAAGCACTTTCACCAACTCCTTCAACCCCTCTAACTTCAATAGATTCTGTTGCTGCTACGGTAAGCCTACCGCCTTGTCCGCTACCACGTGTACCGGTGACTACTTGACCTTCATTACTCAAAACTAAGCGATCCGTACGAATGTTCAGATCCCCAGCATTCCCCGCATCAAAAGCCCCTGAAGTTAGTAAACCGTTAGAAATAAAGATCTCGCTAGCATTGACTGCAATATCGCCACTATCGCCAGCACCTAGACTGTCGGCTGTAATCCCAGCGCCTTCTGTCAGACTTAGCTGACCAGTATTGATCAACAAATGACTGCCCTGGCCAGATGAGTAAGCATCGACAAAAATATTGCCGCTAATCTCCAGCATCTCAGTAGCGTTAACACTGGCTTCCGTGCCACCAGTAGGGCCAAGATTAGAAGCCTCTAAGAGAGAGTCCTCAATGATACGAAAGTTACGACTCTGCACCTGAAACGTGCCGCCACCGTCGCCGCTGACGTCAATGTAAGATCCTTCTTGAAGCGTGATATCTTGGAAGTCACGGACATCAGCATAGTCCACCAAAAAAGTTTCACCGTTAATGCCCACCTGGCTGTTAGGCCCAACGCTGCCCAATCGCAGCTTACCGCCATCAATGGGAATATAGCTGTTTGCTATCTCGACATCGCCCCCTAGCAGTCCAAGCGATTGTTCGGGCTCTAGGCTTAGATAGCTCTGTGTCACTGTAATTGCATTTGCAGACTGGCCAAATTGTAATCCTGTTGGCGCACTGACAGTTAGCAAGGGAACCGTGCCAGGATTCGCGCTGTCAAAGGCCAAGCCCCCCTCGAATAAAACACTCTGCGCTGTACTCGCAAAAAAAGAACCGGGCAACGCAAGATAGGCATCTTCCCCAAAAGCAATGCCGTTAGGATTTATCAAAACCAAATCTGGACTGTTGCCACCAGTCAGTTCCAACCAGCCATTGATATTAGAGAGATTGCCCCCAGTCACTCGGCCAATGACATACTCAACCTCGCTCTGGCTCCCGTCTAGCTGAAACCAGACGTCGGCAGTTTCGGGAGAAAAGTCTTTAAAGCTGTGAAATAACGTGTTGAGCTGCTGACTGCCGCCTGTCACCGTAAAGGCCGCAGTCCCATCAACCACAGTGCCCACATTCCCCGAACCCAGCGTAGGCGTCACAGATTGTGCTGCTGCGGGTAATGCCCAGCCGGGTGATGTCCAACACAGTCCTGCGGCCAGTCCCAGTACTCTGTTGCTCGACGGCCTAGGCATATCAATTCTCCTTAAAATACTCACAAGAGACATTCAAAACGCCCACAATACTTAATTTACAGCATCGTTCATAAATAGGTTTTTCAATAGGAGTCCTGGCAACGTTCCTGATGGCAGGCCCAGAAAAGTCGCCAGTGTCGTCGTTAAAAGTCGCCTCTCAACTCATCTTTTCGATCAAACTACTGATCTTCTTTTTAATCTCATCTCGAACTTCCGGAAAGATCTCTGGCCTTTCTGCCGGATCTTCCAATTCCCAATCATCGAAATAGGCCCTCGTCAGCCAGGCTTCCGGCAGACTGACCCCGCAGCCGCATAGAGAAATCACCGCGTCAAAATCTTCTGGATTAAAGTCTGCCAGTGCGTCCGAGGTTTGATCGGTAATATCGATACCGATGGCTTTCATGACCGCGATCGCCTCTGGCCTCACCGCGCTGGCCTCTAACCCCGAACTCGCCACAGCTATCTTCCCCTCACCGAGCTTTCTCGCAAACCCTTCCGCCATCTGCGACCTAGCCGAATTCTTCCGACACACAAACATAACCCTTTTCATCAGCACCGCGCTTCCTTACTTTTAGCATTTCAATCTGGCCTTTCAATCTGGCCTTTCGATCTGGCCTTTCAATCTGGCCTTTCGATCTGGCGTTTCAGTTTCAGAAACCAGCCAAATTTTAGACCGTCCGCCGGTTAACTTACGATTAAGTCCGTTCGATTAAAACATAACTAGACGAAACGGCCCAGTCGTTACCTGCCTATCCTTATGAAAAAAACTGTACTCACCGCCCTCATCGCCGTTCCTTTTCTCACCCTTCCCCTTTTCATAGGTGGCACGCTAGGCACAACCCTCGCGCTCAACCGCAGCGTCTTAGCCCAGTCTTGGGGCATTGACACCCCTGAGTCCGCTGAATCTGCCACACCAGATACGCCATCCGAGCCTGATTCCGAGCCTGATCTGTCCGATTCTGATAGAGAGGCTGCCCCCATCATCACCGACATCTCCGAATATCAGCAGTACGGCCAGGTTATCGAGCGCACCAAATCCATGCTCCGCGACCCCGAAGCCCAGCGCCTTGCCGCCGAGCACGACCTGCAAATTATGGACATCACCTGGGAAGACACAGGCCGCTACGATAACTCGTCAGTTGGCCCCAATATCAGCGACATGACCATCCAAGTCGAGCACCGCGACCCTCGTACAGGCGAAGCCCAGCTTCACCTCATGCCCGTCATCCGCTATCCCAACTTCTCCGATCTAACCGCAGACGTGCCCATGCAGAGGCTCTCTGTCCTCACTGGCAACGAGAAAGGTGAAGACGTAGAACCTACCTTGCTTGCCGATGTACTCGAAGACCTGCGCGCCTACCTTTCTGAACCTGACTCCTGGGCAGGTAATAAAAACTCTCTTTTAGCCGAACGCGATTCTCACGTTCTTGTCAGCGCCCAAGCCGCCTTTCTCCCCATCCCTACCAGCGGCGAAGCCACCTTTAACCCTGTTTTATTCAACTATCAGTCATATCCTGATGACCCCGCTGTAATGACGATTCTCGCCACTCGCGAAGGCGCTAGCGTTACCGTTATTGACAACCAGCGCGATGGGTTTGACGCGGGCCGCACTTGGGGTCAAAGATTGTTCTTTAACAAAGATGGTGAGCGTGCTAGCTTGACAGGCAAACGTATTAGCGACTTTCGGGCAGAACAGCAGGCAGAACAGAGCGAGACAGATGATGGCTCTGTTCTGCTACCGCCAGTAGAGGTTTCTGAAGAAGCCGGACTAAACATGGTGATGCTAATTCAAGTACCACTCAAGCAAAAAGACTCTTTTCAATCTTTTGGGACAGCCGCTGATTCTTCAACACTGCAAGAGTTAGCGATGCCAGCGCCACAGGCGGCGATGCAAAGGGAGAGCAACGTAGAAGCCGCTGTGATTGGACACGGTGAAGTCGAAGGGCCTTTCACGGAAATCGACAATCTTGAGATTGAGCGCGATCCTGATTTTCCGATTCGCGTTACCGTTCAGTTTTATAAAGCAACAGATAACGGGGTGGTATCGGCAGAAGACTTAGCCGAAATTGACGAACAAATTTCACGTATCTACGATGATGCCGACTATGTTGGTAGCCTAGTTACCGACGGTCGTACCCGCCGCCCTACTGAATATAACGGCAATCATCAAGAGCCAGAGGACTGGTGGGAAGCCTTTTGGGAGCACAGCGAGAACCGCCAAGGGTTAGGCCGCGAGCGGGCAATAGACCTGCTGCGACGGCTACGCGGATTAGATCAGTAGTTTTTTTAGTAGGGTTTGTTTGGTCGTTTGTATATTTTGGTGCAAACACACAGTCACTTTTGGTCAGGGAGAGTACATTTGATAGCGGAGAACGTTGCGATTTCAACAGCTTGTTTATGACTTCCTCTGCTCCGTTTGAACCTGTGCCACTTAAGAAAGCAAATCTCGACATAGAAGTCCACTCAGAAACCCATGCGGAAGCCCATGCAGAAACGAGGACAGAAGCCAGCACAAGAACCAGGGCAGAAGCCGACTCCGTTGAAAGAGACCGACTAGCCCAGGCAACGCTAAGACATTTGACCGGGCTTAGCTTTCGTCAAGACAGTCTAGACACCTATCTAGACGACATTGCTCGTGGCGTTTCCCAGCTAATTTCAACTGATTGGACGGTAGTTACGCTCAACTTAGGTGATGTCAGCCAGGTGCTGGCCAGCAGTTTGGATTTGGACGAGGCTGGCAAGCGGCCCTATTCGCTGCATGGATCAGTGGCGCAAACGGTGGTAAAAAGCGGGTGCCTGCTAGCTGTAACCGATACTGAAATCGAAGCGCAGCATGGCGCAAATCCTGAAGGGTATAGAGCCTATTTGGGGGTGCCTTTGCGGTCGTCAACGGGCAAGCTACTAGGCACCATTTGCAGCTTTCAAAAGCAGCCTCGCAACTTTGACTCAGAAGAAATTGGGTGCGTAGAGCTGTTTGCAGAGCGGGCGACGACGGCGATTGATAATTTTCAGATGTATCAGCAGCAGTTGAGATTTAATGAGCGTTTGGAGGATGAAGTGGCTAAGCGCACGGCAGAGCTGCAAGTGGCACAGGCGCAGCTAATAGAGCAGGCACGCCTAGCGGCGATTGGTGAATTTACGTCGATGATTGTGCATGAGATTCGCAATCCGCTGACGACGGTGAGAATGGGGTTAAATGCGCTACAGGTACTGGATCTTTCTGAGCGCGATCGCCTTCGACTCACCCTGGCGCTAGAAGAAGAACACCGCCTGAAACAGCTCTTAGATGAGATTTTGCAGTACGCCAAGCCGCAAGTTTTAGAAACAACAACAGTTAACCTCAATCAGCTAATAACAGAAACGGTAGCAACTCTGTCAGAGCAGCCGCTGATTAAAGAGAGAATCCTGAAGCTTGATTTGCCTGAAGTAGCAGTGGTTGTGGAGGGCGATCGCGATAAGCTAAAACAGGTCATTATCAACCTGATCAGCAATGCCTGCGAAGCCGTAGCCGTCGGTGACCCGATCAAAATCGCTCTCTCTTCACGGCTCCCATCCGCATCAGCCGCCGCCCTTATCTACTTGAATGTCTGCAACGGCGGCGAGCCCATCATACCCGAGGTCCTCGCGCAGCTTACCAAGCCATTTTTCTCTACCAAATCTTCTGGAAATGGGCTTGGGCTAGCCATCGTCAAACGTATTGTAGAAGCTCACCGAGGCAGTCTTATCTTCACCTCTACCATAGAAACCGGCACTGTCGCTAGCGTGCGCCTTCCTGCACGGCTGCCTTAGACACTCTAGTATGCACCGATGACCCAGCAGTTGGGCATTCTGAAGCTATCTCTCGGGCGATCGCTATGAAGCCATCACAACTCAACATTGCTTTGCTAATTGATGCAGACAATGCCCCTGCTGACAAAATCGAATCTATTCTGACAGAGATTGCTAAGCACGGTGTCGCTAATATTCGCCGTGCCTACGGCAACTGGACCAAGCCTAATTTGAAACATTGGCAAGCATGTCTACACGAGTATGCCATTCGCCCGGTGCAGCAGTTCGACTATACCAAGGGCAAAAACGCAACGGATGCCGCCTTAATTATTGATGCGATGGATTTGTTGTACACGCGAAAGCTAGACGCGTTTGCGATTGTTTCTAGTGATTGCGATTTCACGCCTTTGGTTATGCGAATCTTGACAAATGGTCTGAAAGCCTACGGTTTTGGTGAAAGCAAGACACCTTCCCCATTTGTCAGTGCTTGCTCTACTTTCTTGTATTTAGAGACGATTGATCAAACGAGTGAGCTAGATGCCAATCAGATTTCTGCTGATATTGACAAAAGCACGTCAGGCGTGAGAAAACCAGGCAAGCTGCTAAAGCAGGATACCAAGCTAATGAATCTTTTGAGAGGTGCGATCGCCAGCACGCAAGAATTGGACGAATGGGCACGGCTATCGGCGATAGGCGTCCACATTAAAAATCAGGCATCGTTTGACGCTCGCAACTACGGCTATGCCAAATTGAGCAGCTTGTTCGAAGCCATTGATACGTTTGAAACGTGTCGTAAGCCCAAAGGCGTTTATGTACGCTGCCGAAAGAAGAGTTGAGATCTTCTAAAATCGCCGGAGACATCGCAGCCTAATCACTCGGCAAAAAGATGCGTTGGCAGACCGTCGATACTCACTCTGTTTTTCTGTCGCTGGTAGTCTGCGATCGCTGCCGGGCCCTTATTTTCTGCCCACTGATTTAGCAGCTCTCTATCTCCCTGATAATCGTACAAAGGCACTGCCATCCCACAGGAAGTCTGCACCAAATCCACACTGAAGTCGAATAGCTGTCTGGTTCCTGGCAGCGTTGGGAAATGCGCGATCAGCTCTGGCCATGCGGCATCTCGCGGATACACAGCCTGGGCGATGCCATACAGCCTTAAAATCGTCGGCGCATGGTCGAAGGCGCAAAACATAACCGTCATCCGATTCGTTTCGGCAATATGGGCAGCCGTCTCGTTACCGCTGCCGGTCACGTTTAGCCACACCACCCGGTTAGGCCCCAGTACCCGCAAAGCATCCATGCCCTTTGGTGAGACATTAACGCGCCCTGTCGCCGCAGCTGTGCCCACAAAAAAGACCTTTTGCTGCTCAATAAAAGCCTGAATCTTTGCATCAATCTGCGCGAACTGCTTAGCCATCGTGTTCCTTAATTAATAACCCCAGCCGATCAATATTGATCGGGAATGAAGCTTTGCGTTTCTAGGGGTGGACGCTCGTAGTCAATGTTTTTCTGTCGCTTCGGCAGTTTCAAAGGCGGCGGTGTCAGATCTTCGTAGGCGATTTGATTTAGCAAGTGGCTAATGCAGTTCAATCGCGCTCGCTTCTTATCGTCAGCTTCGACCACATGCCAGGGAGAACGAGTGGTATCGGTAGCTGCAAACATATCGTCTTTTGCCTTTGAGTATTCAACCCATTTGGCCCGCGCCTCTAGATCCATCGGGCTTAGCTTCCAGCGCTTGGTCGGATCGCTTAGCCGATCTTGAAAGCGCTTCTCCTGCTCTTCATCACTGACCGAGAACCAGTATTTGACCAAAACAATGCCAGAGCGTTGCAGCATATGCTCAAACTCAGGGCACGAGCGCAAAAACTCTACATATTCTTGATGGGTACAAAAGCCCATCACCCGCTCTACGCCAGCTCGGTTATACCAGCTCCGATCGAACAGTGCGATTTCACCTGCTGCTGGTAGCTGAGCCACATAGCGCTGAAAATACCACTGGCCTTTCTCTTTTTCGGTTGGCGTTCCCAGTGCTACTACCCGGCAAAGTCTAGGATTCAAACATTCAGAGATGCGTTTGATCGCACCACCTTTGCCAGCAGCATCTCGTCCTTCAAACAGAACGACAACTTTCAGATTCTTTTCTTTTACCCAGTACTGGAGTTTGACTAGCTCAATCTGCAAGCGCCTCAGCTCTTGCTTGTAAACCTTCTTCTTCAGTTTTTTCTTTTTCTCTGACTTGGTTTTCTCTGACTTGATTTCCTCTGACTTGATTTCCTCTGAGCTTGCTAGCTGGTCACTTTTTTCCTCGCTCTTTTTTCTCCGTTTTTTCTCGCTATTTCCCTCATTTTTAAGGGCTTTAGACTTTTCTGCCTTGGACTTTTCTGTGGTTGTGGCCGTCGCACCGTTTTTAGCGACCGCCGCATCATCGACAGCAGCGGAAGTATCAGATTTCTTTTTTGCCATAGGTCGCACTCGAATGAAAAAATGAACAAAAAATACAAACAATAGGTGATTTTCTATACATTCAGGTTAAAAGATCTTTGAAGTTGCGATCGCCTTCTTTAATGCGTCTTAATTATTAGTGTCATAGGATTTTATGATGAGAGGGTTGATTTTACAGAGCAGCAGAACGCATGAAAGTCGCAATACTAGGCACGGGGCTCATGGGCGGGCCGATGGCTTTGCAGTTACAGCAAGGGGGCTTTGAGGTCATCGCTTGGAACCGCTCACCCGAGAAGCTGACGCCTTTGCAAGCGGCAGGCATTGAAACGGCATCAACGGCAGGAGCTGCGATCGCATCTGCGCCCGTTACTATCACTATGCTCAGCGATGCCGCTGCGATCAAATCCGCTGTCTTATCCAAACCGCAGGCACTGGCCGGTAAGACAATTTTGCAAATGGGCACCATCGCCCCTGCCGAAAGCCGCGACATTCAAGCTGCTGTTACCGCAGCAGGTGGAGACTATCTAGAATCGCCGGTTTTGGGCAGCACGCCTCAGGTCAAGGCTAGGACGTTAATTTTGATGGTGGGCGCAACGCCCAAGCAGTTTGAACAGTGGCGCTCTGTGTTGGAATGCTTTGGGCCCAAGCCAGCGCTGATGGGCCCCGTAGGAACAGCCGCAGCCACTAAGCTGGCGATGAATCAGCTGATTGGCAGCCTGACGGCGGCGTTTTCAATGAGCCTCGCGCTGGTACAAAACGAAGGGCTAGATTTAGATAAGTTTATGACAATTGTGCGTGACAGTGCGCTGTATGCACCCACCTTTGATAAAAAGCTGGAACGAATGTGCGATCGCAATTTTGCCGACCCCAACTTCCCTACGAAACACCTGCTAAAAGATATGAATTTGTTCGTTCAGGCTGCAGAAAATCAGGATATTGATGCGAGCGTGGCTGCCAGCGTAGCGCAGTTAACGCAAAAGGCCATCGACCAGGGCCTAGCAGATCGGGACTACTCAGCAATTTACAATGCAGTCAATCCCAAAAAATCTTAGAAAATCTCAGAAAATGTTGAAAAAGCCTCAGAGGTCATAAGATCTTTAGCCGATTTTTAGCCACTGTTTTTCAGCCACTGCGAATGCTGTTGTAACGTTGTTTGAATGATTTATTGAGTGATGTATTAGGAGATCAGGAAAAAGAATGACAAGATCTAGGCTATTGGTACGGCAGTTTGTTGGAATTGGGGGCGCGATCGCTATTCTCGGCGTAGTGATGACTTTGGGTATGACAGTAGGTATTGGCACAGGCAAGACGCTGCCCGTGCCAACCCCGACTGGCCTAGTGATCAAGCAGAGCCCTCATAGCGTTGAAGAAACCGAGCGACGGTTTGTCAGCATTCTAGAAGAGAAAGGGCTAAACGTATTTACCACCGTAGACCATGCGCAGAATGCAGCAGGCGTTGACTTAAGCCTGCCCCCCACGCGCGTCGTCATCTTTGGGAATCCGAGGCTGGGCACTCCGCTTATGCAGTGCAGCCAAAGCATCGCCATCGATCTGCCACAAAAAATGCTGATTTGGGAAGATGAGGCCGGGCAGGTAAACATCGCCTACAACGACCCACGCTATTTAGGCGGACGCCATCAGCTCAATGGCTGTGGAAGCGAAGTGATTCAAACCGTTGCCGGGGCGCTGGATAATTTCTCGAACGGGGCGATTAGTCCATAGATTCACTCCATAGGTTAGCCCATCCGAAAGCTACAGAGCTACAGCGTGCTGGGCAACGTGCAAACCACGCGAAAACCAATGTCGTCGGTTCTGCTGTGAAAGGGGTAGGTCAGACGGTGCGCAGACCGGCAGTTGGTTGGCAAATAAAACCAAGAGCCCCCACGTAGAGACTTTTTTTGACCAGAGAGTCGCTGAATATTGTCACGCGCTGGGCTGTGCGGCTCAAAATTTTGCCAGCCGTCTAGGCACCACTCCCACACATTGCCGTGCATGTCGTAAAGGCCAAAGCCATTGGGCGGAAAGCAGCCGACCTCAGTAGACTGCTCGCGATAGAGTCCTTTGGGGCCTTCGCCGTAGGCATAGTTACCATTGTAGTTGGCTAGATCTGGCGTGAGGGTGTCACCAAAGTGAAAAGGCGTCGTTGTCTCAGCGCGGCAGGCGTACTCCCACTGGGCGTCGCTAGGCAGACGGTAGTCGCGCCCGGTCAGCTGCGAAAGTCGCTGGCAAAACTCTACTGCGTCTGTCCAAAATATATTGTCGATGGGCTGTAGGGGCTTTTTGATCCGGTGAATGGCGTTGGGGGGCGTTTGGGCATTGATCACTTTTGGCCCCATAATCGCTTTCCACTGCGCTTGGGTGACCACGTATTGGCCTATCCAAAATTCTGACAGGCTGACCGCTTTAGGCGGATACTCGTTGTCGCTGGCCTCTTTTTCGCCTGCCGCGGCCCCCATTGTGAACCTGCCGCTGGGGATGCGCACCATTTTGAGGGTGATGCCCGCACCGAGTTTTTCGATAAAAGTCGTCGCTTCTCCTCGGCTGCGTTTAATAACTTTGCCCTGTGCGTTTACCCGCAGCGTCTTGAATTGAATATCCTGAAACTGCAAGGGCTGGAGAGATTTGGGCGTTACGCGGATGGCGCGAACCCACTGCTGGGCGATCGCATTTTGACTGCGATTTTGGCTACAACTTTGACCATGATTTTGGCTGCGATCTTGACTGTGCCCAGCAGACCGCAACCAAGATGGCATCGGCTGTTCGGCCTGATGTTCGGCCTGATGTTCGACTGGTCCTTCTTCTGACTCTTCTGCGAGCCCTGCCGCAGGCCGTTCCGCGAGTCCTTCCGCTGGCCCTTTAGCAGAAGAGCCTGTGCCTTGTTCGACGCACTGCTGATTAAAAATCTGCTGTTCAACAAAGCACACGTCCTCATCGCGCAGGCTCAGCAGCCGCTGCAAATCTTTCAAGTCTTGAATGGCTAGCTCATTCAATGGATAGGAAACCGTTTTTTCAGCCTCTAGCGCCTGAATATACAGTGCCAAATGCTTCTGCCTTTCCCGATAGGGCTGCAAGATTTCGGCTTCAATAGCCGCCGCCTGCCTATCTGCGATCGCCAGGCGCTGCTGCCACTGTCTGAGCACAGCCAAACCGGCTGGGCCAATCGCCCCGTTGCGCACCTTCTGCTGTACCTGCTTGCGGTAGCGCTGCTCATTATTGAGCTGAACGCTAGCAATCACAATGCTATATCCCTCTTGAGCATTAAAAATAGCGGGTTCCATCGCTGGCGCGGCCACTCTTATCTGCTCGGTCACATATTCGTGCAAATTTTGAACAGAAATAAAATCTTGCCCATCCGGCGCTGCGCCACCCGTTTTCAGCCCTTCAACCAGGTAGCGGGTGTAAACAGAAAGCGATTTCCCCTGCTGTTCTAGCGCGTAACGAGAAGAGGTAGAAGACGTGAGAATACACCAGCCCTTGCCACCGAGCTGAGCCTCTATATCAACGCTTTCATCGCTCATCGCCAAAAAGCCATCGGCAAAAGCCGCGCCAAAGCAACAGTCTAAGATGACCACTTTGCGTTCGGCAGCGCAGTTACTCAATTCTCGCTTTAAAAAGTCGGCTTCTACAGCCGTTCCAGCATTTGGCCTGCCGTTAGGAAACAGTTCTGTTTGTGTCGTTGTTAGATAAAAATCGCCCGTCATATCCTTGAGACCGTGACCGGTGAAGTAAAACAACACAAGATCTCGCTTGGTAAGACTGGCAAAGACTTCGCTAATACGCGATCGCATCTCTCCCACATCAGGGTTTAGCAAGGCAACCACTTCATCAAATCCGCCAATCTCTGGGCACTCCAATATAGATTGCATCGCGGCGACCCCGTTGATAGGGCACTGTAGCGATTTGAGCCCAGCGCCATAGTCGCTAACTCCAATCAATAATGCAATTTTTCTAGCCATTTGGTCAGTAGGGTGCGGTGAGAGGATAAAAATAAATCGTGACGATTTTCTTCTCTTTTCTCTGCGCGCTCTTTTGGGGCGTTTTTTTTGGCGGTTCCCCTAAGAGATTTTCTGGACTGCTCTTCTGGACTGCTCTTCTGGGAGATTCTCTATGCGGCGGATTGTTCCGATGCTTTTAGGCGCTGGGCAGCGTCTACGAGTTTGTCTACCACCTCATCAAAATCGCCCGGTCGAACGTTCTTGGCATCAATCTTTTGCGACTCGCCATCAACCTCTATCGTCAGCTCCATCGGCTGGTGCGATAGACGGCTTACAACTTCTGTCGCAGCTGAGCGCAAAGCCTCAACAGAAATTTCTGCGGTCAAAATGCCCCACAGCCACTGAGCACCCATTGCGCCAGGGGGCACATTGCACTCGGGTACACGCGTGACGGTTTCGATTGAATTGAGCGATCGCAGCTCACGAAACAGGGTTTGCGTCTGCATTTCTCGCTGAGTATCTGGTTGCTGAGTATCTGGTTGCTGGGTATCTGGAATGCCGCTACTAGCCGCACGCCAGTCAATAGTTAACGAAACTGTATCCACCATAATTTTGTATGCAAATGTCACCTGCCTCGATTTTCCAAGATTTGACAATCAACGTGCAGGGAATCGCATCAGCTTCGTTAAATATTTATCATAGATAAAGCCGCCTTGATACGTTGAAAGCTATCCCAAAAGCGATGGAACTGCCTGCAAGCTGGCGAATTTTACAGATTTGCGGTTGGTATCCGTCGCTGCAGAATTGTAAAGCACAGTTGCCAAAGCGATATTATCAGCGTTCATAAGATTAATTCTGCTTTGGCATTACGACTGGCTCATTTTCTTTACAAGGCAAAGGGGGCTTCAACCATCACTTCTGCCGCATGTAGCTCGCTGTCACGGTTATTGTCATCACTATCATCCTCAAAGGAAGAATCAGATACGTTTTTTTACCGTAAAATCCCCGATTGACTTCTCTAAGCCACCGGGAATTATTGACCTGAGATGAGGAGAACACAGATGACACCTTCCTGAGTTGCTTTCTTTTTTTGCCCCTTTGCCTTTCTATCTCTCTCCTTACGCTTCTCTTATAAATCTCTTATGAATACCTACACCGCGCTTCCTTCCGATCTCAACGCCCAGGCACTTCCCAAGCAC
Organism: uncultured cyanobacterium; assembly: GCA_963833005.1. Taxonomy (GTDB): domain Bacteria; phylum Cyanobacteriota; class Cyanobacteriia; order Phormidesmidales; family Phormidesmidaceae; genus Phormidesmis. Next base: position 179,764 of record CAWHWK010000010.1, read on the forward strand.
GTCGCGGTCATTATGGACGGCAATGGCCGCTGGGCCAATCAACGAGGGCTGCCGCGCGTGGCGGGTCATCGGCAGGGGGCAAAGACGCTAAAAGAACTGCTGCGCTGCTGCAAAGACTGGGGCATTGGGGCGCTGACGGCCTACGCTTTTTCGACGGAAAACTGGCGCAGGCCGACTGCTGAGGTGGATTTTTTGATGGTGCTGTTTGAGAAGATGCTGCAAAAAGAGCTAAAGGAGATGCACAAAGAAGGCGTGCGTATTCGCTTTTTGGGAGATCTTGGCGAGCTATCACCCGCTTTGCAAAAAGAGACTGCTAGAGCGATGAAAGAAACCGCGCACAATACGGCGGTTGATTTTAATGTGGCTATTAATTACGGTAGTCGCAGTGAGATTGTTCAAGCCTGTCAGAAAGTGGCGGCAAAAGTAGAACAAGGTGAGATTGCGGCGGGCGATGTGACTGAAGATTTGATCAGCTCTCATCTATATACGGCAGGCGGCGATCCTGATTTGTTGATTCGCACGAGCGGTGAGCAGCGGCTGAGTAATTTTTTGCTGTGGCAGCTAGCCTATACCGAGATGTATTTTACCGATGCGCTGTGGCCAGATTTTGATCGGGCGGCGTTTCATCAGGCGCTGATGACGTTTCAAACGCGCGATCGCCGGTTTGGCAATGCGAAAGATGCGATCGCAGCCTGACAGATTCAGATGCCCGCCTAGCTAACCTGCGCTCAGCCTGCCTGTCATGAGCTTTCCCGCTGCATAAAGCTGAGCCGACTGCCAATGCTGAGCGCCGATAGCACGCTCCCGGCACTCATAAAGCTTAAGATGCTGCCCGCACTGCCGACGCTTAAAATGCTGCCTGCGCTGCAAATGCTGAGGATGCTACCCGCACTGCCAATGCTCAAAAAGCTGCCTACACTGCCCAGGCTCAAAATGCTGCGATAGCTCGCGAGGCTCAAAATACCGTGCACTGGCAGCAGGTCGAATGGAAAAATAGCCAGCTTGTTGAAAGCCAGCTTATTTAAAACAGTCGTCATCAAATTTGGCATGGGCAATCCTCACCGTCATCACTACAGTCATCACTTGAGAATAACCTGAAGAGGTGACGCAATCTACATAAACCATATGCAGCAAGGGAATGACAGCCTATTAGCCAGCACTAAGCTGTGTCTGTGCGATCGCCTATTACTCGACTAAAAAAGGACTCGACTAAAGAAAGGTCAGCTAAAATCGTTCTTGGATGTAGTCTTTTAAAAAAGGGGCCAATGCAAACTGGGTAGCGGTTCTGGTGATGAGCGATCGCAATACCGGAATAAGGAAATTAATTTGGCCTCTGAAGCCGCCATTAGAATAAGCAATAATTGGATTTGGAACAAGAGTGTTAGGCTCTGTTCAACCGATTTATGAGCAGACATAAAGCCACACTGCTAGACATTCATAATGTAGCTGCGAAAAGCGATCGCGCCTGACAAGAACGGACAAATACCATAAAGCAACTGCGCAATTAGCCGATGCACGCCCGACATTTGCTGAATTACAGCCCGCACTTCTTCATGGGTTAAAACAGTGGGAAGCTTACGCGAAGGCTTTGCTCGAATAGCATCAATTCGTTCATCTAGCGGCAGCTGCAAAACGTGTCGATATAAAAAGAGAAGGGCACTCAACGCCTGATTTTGAGTAGAGGCCGCAACCTGGTCTTGAACGGCTAGATGAGTGAGAAACGCTTCAATTTCGGGAACGCCCATCTCGCAGGGATGGCGCTTGTGATGAAACAGGATGTAGCGGCGAATCCATTGCACATAGGTTTGCTCTGTGCGGTATGAATAATGCTTTAGGCGAATAGCGTCTCGAACCTGATCGAGTAACTTCTTCGGAGAAGGTTCTGCTTGCATCGAGACAGCACCTGAAAAGAGATGGTAAACAAACTTTAAGCACATGCAACCCCAAACGCAGGGATGATTATACTGAAAAATTCTGCCTATTTACCCATATAGGAATCTTATGCAGACGTAATTCTACCTATTTACCCCTCGCGAGGATCTTAGGCTGAAATATTTCCACCTAAGATTCTGATACAGGATCTTAGGTGGAAACTTTCCCTCTAATTAAAAGTTAGACCGCTGAGATATCTGTGGAGGGGGGGAAACTGCAAAACCATTTCTTCATCTGAAACTTAAATTATCCTGAAATTTTCTTTTTGAATCCTCTAATTTTGTTAGAAAAGTGGTATGGATTGGTTCACGGATCTTTAAAGTTGACTTGAGCAAAGCATGAATAACTTGTTCTTTGGGATACTTTGTACTTTTCTAGGTGCTGCCATTGGAGGAGCTGTTACAATTAGCACTCCGCAAGCCCAAAAAAATATTACCAATATTTTGTTTGCGACTACAGGGGGAGTAGCGTCTGCTTGGGCTGGGTATGGTTTAGGAAGATGGCAAACTAAGGGAGAGCAAAGACAGGGAGGAATTACGTCTAGCACAAGTTCTCAAAGTACACAACCTTCTTCTGAAACCAGTGATTTGCCAAAGTTCAAAATAGCTTACCCCCATCAAGATGTTAAACACAAAGAGACAGTTAAGGGATCATTTGAGAATCTTAAGTCTGATTACGAAGAAGGTGTTTGGCTCTATGTTTTAGATGACGCGCCGCTCTATAAATTTCATAGAGTGAGAGAGATAGATAGAGTCTTGAGTCAATGGAAGATTGAAAATATTCCTTTTGGGCAACCAGCTTCGCAAGATGATGGAAAAACTTATGACATTCAAGTAATTTGGGCAAATTCAAATGTAAGAAGCGAATTAATAGCGAGCAAAGGAATAGGATTGCGCCAGTTGCCAACAGGAATTAAAGTCATAAGTGAAAAAATAACTGTTAAGCGTAAAGTTTTTTTTTAGAAGATCCAACAATTGCAAGCTCGGAATCAGGTGGTCTGGCCGAAAGCTCTGTGCCTTCACCACTGCCTTTAAATGAATCTATAACTTTAGACAAGCGAAAGATTGAAAGTAGAACGAAAGTTGTTCCAATAGAGGGTACATCTTCAGATTTTTATAAAAAGAAGGTAGAAAGCAATAAGCAAAGTAGTAAACATAGGAAAATCATTGATATTCATACAGGGCAACCTGTTCAGACATGTGTACCTTTCAATACTCAACTAGAAGAAATACTTCAAATTCAACATAACGTAGAAATTATAGTTGAATCTCTTGAACCAATTAAAGAAGAAATTGAAAATGAGATGATATCGCCCTCAACAATCCTACCAAAATTTGAGTTGCTCAATGGAATTTCTAATAATTTAAAATATTCTCTTGAGAAAGGCGGGATCGATTCAATTTTTATTAGTGAACTTGATCAGCTTTTGCAAAGCTTGAACGACATTAATAATTTCATGGATAAAGTTAGAACCCTAAAATATTATAGAGCCCATTTGAGATCTTATGGCGTTTACGGCACAATAGTAAATGACGTCAATCGTAAGGAGCATGAGCTACTCAAGCAGTCTGACCGATAAAGAATGGGAAATCCTCGAACCGCTGTTACCCGAAGTTTTACCAAAGAAGAAAAAGACTAAGCCGCTCGATTGGAGCTATCGAGAGTTGATTGACGGTGTTCTCTACCGTCTCAAGAACGGGTGCAATTGGGAGGACTTGCCCAAAGACTTGCCGCCCTATTCGACAGTTTACTGGCACTACAAGCAGTGGCGTGCAGCCGGTACGATTGAGAAACTGATGACGATTTTGCACGAGCAAGCAAGAGCACAAGTAAAAAAAAAGCCTAAGTGGACAACCTTAATCATCATCGACTCACAAGCGGTGAAGAACACCTGTAATGCGAGTGTGGAGTCCAAAGGATTCTGTTCGTACAAAGCAACGAATGGAATAAAGCGGCATCTAGCGGTTGATATACTTGGGTTTCCGTTCTTTACGATTTGCACGAAAGCGAGTGTAAGCGATGATACTGGATTGATTGCATTACTCACCCAGAACATCGACTATTTCCGGTCCAAGCCGATGAATATTCCGAAGATCACCATTCTGCTAGACCACGGCTATCACATCGACAAGCTGATAGCGGCACTAGAAAAGGTGTATCCCCAAATTATGCGAAAGATTCGATTTGAGCGCTCACCGAAGCCGACGAAAGCAGAGAAAGCAGCCGCTGGCAAAAGTGGATTCGTGCCAGCGGCTGCCCGCTGGGTGATAGAACGCTCTAATGCCTGGATGGAGCGTTGCAAGAGTTTGGTGAAGAACTTTGAGCGAACGCTGGACAATGCCACGACTCAGCTCAACCTATGCTTCGTCAGGCTAATGCTCAAGCGGCTTGCAGCTAATCCTTAGAGATCTCAAATGGGTTCTATAACTCTGAATCATATGAGTATGGTGAAAAATTAGAAGATTCCCTTAGGAGAATGCAACAGATTTACGCTGTTGCGGAGCGTTTGTTAGAACAATATATTCCGAAGTTACTAGAGAATGTAAAATTAATGTAGCCAAATTATTATCGTGAATAGTAGTGGCAAACCTTTTAATGTAAGCAAAGATCCCTACGTCAAACGGTTGTGTCACTTAATAGATAATTTGGACAAGCACTGTAAATCGTTAAGCAGATATCAAGATAATAACGAAGATGCTGACTATATACAGACACCTCAAGCTGGAGAAGTAAAGAGTATTATTGTTTGGTTTAATACAGTTTTTTATACTGAGCTTCAGGAGTTAGAAAGAGACTTAAAGGATAAAGAGTTAAAAGCAGCGGTTCGCGCAGTTAAGAGAGATTTTTCTAGTGATGAATGTCCTTTAATGGGAAGACTTGACAGCTATTATCGCTGCTTACTTAAAAAAGGCGAAGCTAATCTTTCAGCAGCAGAGCGTAACTATAGGTTTCAAGCATCATTTGCAATTCGTGATTTGGTTGAAAAGCTAGTAATTGCTCGGAGTCTATGTAATTTACTTAAACAGACAGATCCAACCGACACTCAAGATAATTCTGGCTCAGCACGTAGTGCTTAAAAGCAATAGAATAATGTTGTGTGAGCAAGCGATCTAACAAGTCGTTGGAGCCGACTGCCGAGAGGCTGCTGGTGGGAATCAGAAGCTATCTGCGGCGGCTCAACTTAGTCGTTAGCTGGCTGTGTGCAGAGGTCTTGCACTCGTCGCTTGGAGCATTTTGTAGTGGTGCTACACTTTCAGGAGTTGATTTGCACCAGCGAGTATGCAAGAGTCAACGCTAAGGCATCTGGAGATATGAACAAAATTAACTTAAGCGAAAAACTTTCTCAGTTTTCAGAGTACTGGTCGCCAAAGACCGTTGCCCAGCTTAACCAGTACGACATCATGGTTGTTAAAGTCAAAGATGAGTTCGTTTGGCATAAGCATGATGAAACAGATGACTTCTTCCTGGTTCTTAAAGGGCATCTAACGATTCAATTGCGCGATCGGGATATCCATCTTGAAGCAGGTGAGCTTTTTGTAGTGCCTCGTGGTGTAGAACATTGCCCCGTAGCAGAAGAAGAAGTACATCTTTTACTGATTGAACCAGCAGGCACACCTAATACTGGAGATAAAAGTACAGCAGTTCCCCGACAAACCATTTGAAGCTTTAGCATCATTCAAGGTTGTCCGTGAGGTGGGATAGCACCCAAAATGCAATTGGTAGGGACGGTAGTGAGGGGCAATCGGTAAGTTCAACTACACTAGATTCAAATCAACTCCTCCTGAACCCTGTTTCTCTGGTAGCTGTCCTATGCAAATTACCCTTAACCTTGATGAAGCGCTTCTCAACGAAGCCTTTCAACTCACCGACCTCACTACGCAGGATGAATTGATTCAACTTGCTCTGCAAGAACTTGTGCGATCGCGCCGTAAGAAAAACCTACTTGACCTAGCCGGACAAATTCAGTTTGTCCCAGATTTCGACCATAAAGCCCTGCGTGAAACTCGTCATGCTGCTGATTGATACATCTGTTTGGATCAGCGTCTTCCGCGATCGCAGCGGTCAAGTTCGCCAGCAGCTTGAAACTCTAATTGCTAATCGGGAAGTTTTACTCACTCGATTTACTCAGCTTGAATTGCTGCAAGGTAGCCTGAACGAGCAAGAATGGACGCTTCTTTCCACATACCTCGAAACACAAGATTACATTGAACCAGCGAGTCATTCTTGGCAAGCGGCTGCCCGCATCTACTATGATTTACGCCGCCAAGGGCTGACCGTTCGCAGCCCAATTGATTGCTGTATTGCCCAATCTGCACTGGAAAACGATTTACTTTTGATTCACAACGATCGTGACTTTGAAACTATTGCCCAAGTACGATCGCTCCAACACCTGCGCTTTCAACCTTGAGCTTTCCTGCAAAGCACTGACGGACAAACGTATTTGAAAACAATCGGTGGGGACAGCCAGCTAACAAGACGTTGGAACGTCGGTTTGAAGTTTTTCTGCTTCGTTTTGGTGTTGTCTGCCGCCGTTCAACTTGGTCGTTAGTCCTCAACGACTCAATTTTTGCTACAGAGAGATGGCATATAGTTTCATTTCTTCAGGCAGCAGTTTGAGAATATGGGTCGTCCTAAACGAGTAAGGGCTGCCGTTTATTGCTGGTCTTTGAGATTGCGCAGATAAGTTTTGGAAGGTTCCTGAAAAGATTCTGGCCTTCCAAGATGAGGCTTGGAAGGCTTCTAAAAAGATTTTGGCCCGCGAAAATAAGTTCCGGAAAGTTCCTAAAAAGATTCTGGCCTGCGCAAATAAGTCTTGGAAGGTTCCCGCAAAGATTCTGGCTGGCGCAAATAAGTTTCGGAAGGTTCCTGAGATGGTTTGGAACTCTCTAAATAACATTCGGGAGTGCGCTAAAGTGTTTCGAGACTTGCCAAAGGAAGGCTGAACGCTTTCTGCATAAATATTTTTCTGTGGAGATACGGATTGCAATAAATAAGTTTGTTGAATGAGGTGCTTATTTCTGTGATTACGCGTAGGATAGGAGTGATTTTTTGTCTTTAGTTACGGGCACTTTTTCTATAGCAGCGAGCCGCGAGCGGATCAACTTGCGGAGCTGTTGACTATTGTTGTTTAAGTTTTGTTCAGATTAAGGGATTCTACTATGGCAAGACAGAAAAAGACGGCGACGGCAGTTGTGCTGAAAGCAAAATCTCGGCTGCAAGGGTTGAAAGATATCGACCCAAAGCTGGATTTAGGAGGTGGAATGACAGTGGCTGCATTTGAGAAAGAAGTGAGTGCAATGCTCCAAAAGATCGAGTCCTATAACTCGATGCTCAACGCAGCAGATAAAGTCTCCAATGAGCTAGAGGAAATGGAGAAGCAGTTAGCTTACTCAAGTTCGCGGATGCTGGCAGGTGTGGTGACAAGGTTTGGGCGAAATAGCAGTGAGTATGAAATGGCAGGCGGAGTGCGCACCAGCGATCGCAAACGCAAAAAAGCTCAGCCCAAGCTAGAGACAACGACTGTATAGGCGACCTTGTCAAAGCAACAAACCAAAAAGCTGATTGAACTGTAGAAGCATATCGCAAGAAGTATATCGCAAGGCTAAAAACAGCAGGCCGTTTCTATCGCCGTTGCAGTTTCTTTTGTGTGGGGCTAGCCGCTCGCCAGTGGGTGCCATTCTGGCACGATTGCCAAAACCGCTCTACACTGCCTGCTGCCTGTCTACCTGCCGCCCTAATATCCACCATAGCAACAGCCCATCTAGCAGTGGCGCTATGGCAAACCAGCCTAATACTCGCAAATATCCTAGCGAAAAAGATTGGAACAAAACCGCCAGGCTCAGCATGGTCCACAGCACCCACCAGCCAGCTCTAGGGGCCTGCTGACGCATCGCGGCCCACTGGCACAGCCCTAAAACTAGCCCGCACACAATGCCGCTCAGTATATCGGTATAGCTGCTGCCAATGGCTAGTGCGATCGCCCAAAAACCGGCCACTGTCGCCGGTAACCACCACAGCGCCCGTGGCAACCATTGCTTTATCATCATCCACTGAGCTAACCCTACAAACACGCCTGCAACCGGCCAGTGCAGCCAAAATACCAGCCGTAAGGCAGGCTGCATTTGCTCCGATGATAGGCTGGCTACCTCTAGCTGCTGAAAAGCTACAGCCGCAGCGATCGCAACCACGGCTATCAAGAAGCTAACGGCGTGACTGACGTAGCTACGAAAGCCATAGGTCAGCCAAAATCCGCCGCTGACGGGTACTTTTTTAAGAGGTGGAGCCGCGATCACGCCATCAGACGAACCTTTTTGCGATCGCGCTGCCGGGGCCAGATTCTCCGATGCCAAATTCGCCAATGGTGATAGTGACGGAGCCGTCGGTGACAATAATCCTAACGGTGCGACGGGCGATACAGCAACCGTTGGAATCTGTGAAAGTGGCGCAGCGGATGAGCTCGTTAGCGACTCTGATGCTGAGGGTGTAATGCTCGTACTAGGCGTTTGAAGATCTTGCATGACAGTCATTGCCGTGCCGTAGCGATCGCACTCCTCTAGCGCTATCAACCGCGTCAAAATAGCCGCAAAATTGTCGCTAATTGGCTGCTTGACGTACCGCCGCCATTTGGTTACCCAGCCGTAGCCCGTCGTCAGCTCGTCATCCGTATCAAACCCCTGGCTCAATAGCTGAAAGCAAGTTGCCCCCAGGGCAAACAAATCGCTAGCAGGTCTGACCCGCCCTTGAATTTGCTCGGGCGCTGCGTAGCCAGGGGTGCCAATGGTCGTCGTCGAGCGAGAAAATCCAGATTCTTCTAAAAGCTTGGCAACCCCAAAGTCAATCAAGACCAGCTCACCGCTGCGCTTACGCATAATATTGTCGGGCTTGATATCGCGGTGGATGACATTGCGGCTGTGTACAAACTGAAGCACTGGCAGCAGCCCAATGAGCACGCCTCTAATTTTTGCCTCGGTAAACGGCCCGTCTGCTTGCAGCTCAGCGCGCAGCGTCTGCCCCTCAATAACCTCTTGAACAAGATAGAGATAGCTGCCTTCTTGAAAGTAGGCCAGCAGCCGAGGAATTTGCGGGTGTACAAGCTGGTCTAGTCGCTCGGCCTCTTGCTCAAATAGCTGACGCGCCTTTTCTGTGGAATAGTCATCGGGGCCCTTGTAGGTCAATCGCTTGATCACACAGGGCTTATTGCGGTTGTCTAAATCTTGGGCGAGGTAAGTTTGGCCAAATCCGCCCTGGCCTAGCAATCGCGATGCCTTGAATCGATTTCGCAGCGTAATCGGTTGACCGCAATACTGACAATGCAGATTGCCAGCAGGATTAGACGGATGGGGGCAGTCAGGGTTTAGGCAATAAAGCATCTCAGGTGCAAAAATCAGACCGACAGCATCCATCCGTTGGCTATGGTTTACCCAATCTAACAGACTTAATCTATCGAGAAAAACCAATCAGCTTAGATGCACTCTTGCTTATTTCTATCCCTAACGATTTTAAGGGTCGGTCCCCTTCGCTGTTATTTTTATAGCTATAAGCTCATTTTATCTGGCTAATCTCACGCAAAAGGAAGACAGTATGACGGCTACTCAATCAGCGCAATCTTGGCAGCGACTGCAAAATGGCTCGGATATTCGCGGGGTGGCGCTCGATGGCGTTGCGGGCGAGGCGGTTAATCTGACGCCGGAGGTAGCCTATAAGCTGGGTCAGGCGTTTGTAACATGGCTAGCCAAGAAAGTAAACAAGCCCCCGTCTAATTTGGTCGTGTCGGTCGGACGCGATAGTCGGCTCTCTGGACCCGCGCTGATGAGTGGCCTAGCCGAAGGGATGATGTCGATAGGGGCAGGGGTTTATGATTTTGCGATCGCATCCACCCCGGCCATGTTTATGAGCACAGTCACCCCCGGCTACGACTGTGACGGGGCCATCATGCTGACTGCTAGCCACCTTCCCTTCAATCGCAACGGCCTCAAGTTTTTTACCAGTCAGGGTGGCCTCAACAAACCCGACATTACCAAAATTTTGAAGCTGGCTAGTGAGAACACCTTTCTAACCGCAGCGACTAAAGGAGAGATGACATCACGAGACTTTATCGCTGTTTATGCGGAAGGTCTAGTACAACAGATTCGCCAGTCGGTAGATCATCCTCAAAACTACGATCAGCCACTAAAAGGACTTCGCATTGTGGTAGATGCTGGCAACGGGGCCGGTGGATTCTATGCAGATAAGGTATTGGTTCCGCTAGGCGCGGATACGAGTGGCAGTCAGTTTTTAGATCCGGACGGTCATTTTCCCAACCATATTCCCAATCCCGAAAACGAGGCGGCGATGGCGGCAATTCGTCAGGCGGTGTTAGACAACAGCGCTGACTTTGGCATTATTTTTGATACCGACGTGGACAGATCGGCAGCCGTTGACCCAGATGGAAATGAGCTGAACCGAAATCGATTAATTGCGCTGATCTCAGCAGTTGTTCTGCGAGAGCATCCCGGCTCTACGATTGTGACAGATTCGATTACGTCTGATGGATTGGCCGAGTTTATAACTGGCTTGGGCGGCGTGCATCATCGGTTCAAGCGCGGCTATAAGAATGTAATTAATGAAGCGATACGCTTGAACGAGGCTGGGAAAGACTCTTGGCTGGCGATTGAGACCTCCGGGCACGGGGCGATGAAGGAGAATTATTTTCTAGATGATGGGGCCTATTTGGTGAGTAAGCTGCTAGTGGAGCTTGCGATCGCTCGTCAGTCTAATAAAGTAATCACCGATCTTATTGCCGATCTTAAAGAGCCGGAAGAGAGTAAAGAGTATCGGCTGAAGATTTTAAAAGAAGACTTCAAAACTCACGGCAATTCAGTCATTCAGCAGCTACGTGACTATGTAGAAGCTCAAGCCGGATGGCAAGTTGTTCCTAACAACTACGAGGGCCTTCGCGTGTCCTGTACGGGTCCAAAGACAGACGGTTGGTTTTTGCTGCGCCTATCGCTACACGATCCGGTTTTGCCCTTGAATATTGAATCAAACGTAGCCGGCGGGGAAGCACAGATCAAAAATGAGCTTCTCAGTTTCTTTTCAACTGTAGATAGTCTTGATATTTCATCGCTAATAAATTGAGAACACAAAATGTTGACAGCACAAACTGAAGAGCGTCAGGAAAACGCGATTAGATAATAACCAACACTTTTATGACCGAGTTTGGATAAGTCTCTAGAAAATATTTTTGGATGAATCAGTTAATTTTGAACTAAATAGCGGGAAATATTAGTAAGCCTAACGCTAACCAACGGTCAAAAGTTTGGGCGTAAGTGACTTTGTCGTGCGTAGCTATTTGTGTTTGAAAACGAAACAGCGCTGAGCATACAGTTGCCTATCTTTGCTTGTTCGTAGCTTGTAAATCCTCCAAAAGTGGTATGTCTTAATGGCTGATGACATTAGAGAAATTTTTGCTTCGATAAAAAAAGAAGCTAAGGATTTTTGTAACCGTCCCAGGCAGTGACTAGTCAAGCCAGTACGCAAGAATCTTCTTCAGTGTGCAGAGCCTCTACTGGCGTGGTCTCAGGCAGCAACGAAGGCGGCGCTTTTCCCATGCGCGCTGCCAGACAAGCTTCAGAAAGAAAATCGAGAATGTTTCGCCCCTGCGCTTTGAGTGAGGTAGTCACTGTCAGCATCCGAGCAACAAATAAACTGCCGCTGTGAGACTGCGAGCCAAAGCTGGTGCGCCGCCATATTACAGCTGGTCGCAAGGCTCTTTCCGCTGCATTGTTAGTGGGTTCTACACCCTCGGTGTAAACGAACGTCCACAGGGCCAGTTCAATCTTCAATAATCGTCGCGTTGTTCTCACCGTTTTTGCTAGCGGCGTCTTCTCATCAGGTGCAATCGGCAGCGCCGCTGCTGCTTGTAAAACGGCCTTGAAGCCTTGCCGTAGGTAGCCCACCTGTTCAATAAACTGCTCACGCGACAAAGTTCCATCTCTAACCCGATGCCACCAGCGAAACAGCCGCCGCTCTCGCCGCAGCAGTGCCTCACCGATTTCCTGGGAAGCGCCCTCGCGCTCTGCGATAGCGGTCAAATCCCGCTTCAGATGTGCCCAGCAGACTTGCCAGTGCGACAGCTCAATCCAGGTGTAGGCACTGTAGCGGTCAGAGGTGACGATGCCCTCGTAAGCTTCGCCAATCAGTGCTTTAGCCGTTGCCTGAGAACGACTCAACACCACTTCAAAAAAACTCACCAATGGCGTTGCTAACACCCACAGCCAGCCTTTGGCTTGTTGCGGATTGCCACCATCTCGATTCTGTTGTCCAAAGCTAGTTTCATCGCTGTGCAGCACAGGCTGGCTCTGAACATAGGCTCCAGCCGCCGCTACCGCCTCGCTCACCGCCTCACTGACCTCATCGCGCAGCCGACCGATACCCCCTCGCGAGAGTCGCACGCCAAACAGCTCGGCCATCAACCGACTCACCTGACGATAGCTTTGTCGATAGGGCCCACTCAACAGCGCCACGATGGCGCTCAAGCGTTCGCCGTAGCCCGAGGATGAAACCCCAACTGGCAAGCTCGCCCGCGTCGCCTGACCGCAGCCGTCACAGACCAGCTGATGTAACCGATACTCAGTCACTAACGGGGCTATCGGTGGCAGTTCTATCTCCTGATGCCGATGGGGGCGGGGATCCTCGCCCTGCAACGGCGCACCACAGCCACCGCACACCGCTGGCTTGATTTCCTCAACCCAGTCGCACGCCTCGATGGGTTTGAGCTGGCGCATTTGCCGAGGGGCCGACTGACGCTGGCCCGATGCGCGCTTTCTGCCCTTCTTGTTATCCTCTACCGATTTCTCAAAACCGTCGCTTGAGGGTGGCTTCGATGAGTTGCGCGAATTCTTGTTTAGCTTCTCTTCTATCTGAGTCAGCCGCTCACTTAAGGCCAAAACCAACGCTTGGATGCTGGGGGGCGTTGCCTCCCAGTCCGCTTTTGGCACTTGGATTCCTGCGATTTCTATCAACTCTTCCATTGCTCTAAATTAGCGGCTTTGGGAGCCTACATTTCCTAAGTTTTCTTTAATTTCCTGGGACGGTTACGGATTTTTCGACAGCGCTATGGAAGTGCTGCGAGAAAATTTATAATGAACTGCCGCCGGATTATGAAGCAGATATTGATCCTGAGCTTCGGATCACGTTTTTGACCAGCAAGCTCAACCAGGCTATCAAGATGCTTTGTGATGGGCTTGAGAATCCAACTTTAATTTTGGCCACAACAGGGACGACTAGCAGCGGCAAGAGTTCACTGGTGAATTTGCTGTGCGGCGCGGAGTTGATGCCTAGAGCGGTGCAGGAGATGAGTGCCGGGGTCGTAACGGTAGAGTACAGCGATCAAAAAGCGATCAAAATTGAGGAGACGGCGGGCGCTACCTGGGAGTGCGGCACTTGGTATAACGTTAGTAATGAGGATATATACTCTCGTCTCGAGAGTGTGATGACTATCTATCGCGATAGTAGAGAAGATGGCGGAAGCGATATTGCTTGCCCTCAATCGACGGTTTATTATCCGTTCAGGCTTGTGGCTGAGGCAGGGCTTTTAGATTTGCCGAAGGGTACTACGGTAAAGATAATGGATTTGCCTGGGCTAGCTGGTGTAAATGATGACGAGGGTAACACCGAAGCTATCAGAAGATGTAAAGAAGCTTTATGCTTGGTGACTTATAACAGTGCTGAAACTGACAAAGCAAAAGTTGCCTCCTTGCTACAAGAGATTGTAGACCAAGTTAAAGAATTGGGCGGTTCGCCTGCGAGGATGCTTTTTATCCTCAACCGTATTGACGTGTTTCGCAACGATAAGAATTGGCCAGAAAGCGAAGAATTATTTTGTAAGAAAACTGGACAGAATATTCGTAACAAACTAAAAGAACACTTAGGAGAACATGAAAGCGAAATTGATGATGTAGAGATTGTCAGGTTAAGCAGTTTGCCTGCTCTGCTTTCATTAAAGATGATTAGTGAAAACGATACAGAAAAAAATAGTGCTGCCGCCGTATTAGACAGTCACTTTAATTTTTTAATGTCGGAAGATGTGCTAGACGATCTGCCTAGAAACGTTGATAAATGGACCGATCACGATCGAAAACGACTCTCTGAGGGCGTTTGGAAAGAAGCAAATGCAGAAGCCTTCCACCAACATTTGAAGCAGCATATTTTAAATGAGTATCCTCAACTTATTCTGCCTCAGCTTATTAGCAAATTTAAAGACAACGCAGCTTCTGAGCTTATGAGATGGGCTACTCAGACGACTAGCGCCGTGATAAATAGCTCGGCAGAGAAATATAAGATTGAGTGCAATAGAGTTGAAGATATTAGGGCAAGTCTTGAAAAGAGCGTTAGAGACAAGGCTAAAGCCCTAAGATCTCCCTTTGAAGAAATCGAAAAAATGCTGCAAGACTATTTGAGTGGGGTAAAGAATACAGATTCAGCTGGGAAAGAGATTAATGACCCGATAACGGCTTTAAATGAAAAAATAAGAGATCTGAAGGACAATGCTTGCTTTGGTAAACAAATTGCAGATCGATTAATACCTCTTTATGATTGGGATAGGGAGCTTTCTAAGGCAGTAGGCGACGTTACAAAGTGTATTATTGACGCATTGCAGGACGGCAAAAGTGTCAGCCTTTTAAACAAAAAAGCTTTTGAATACGCCACACTTGGTGATGTTTCTTTGTTAGAAGGACTCGTTAGAGATCTGGCTAAAGAAGGCTACTCAGCCTATGCTGGCAAAAAGTTTCAGGCGCGCACTTCTGTAGAAAAGGAAAAGCTTAAAACGTTTAATAACAAGCTTAATGATCTTTCATATGTGCTAAAACGCATCATCAACGATATCGCAAAGAAAGTGATAGATCGAGAAATGATAAGGGTTGAAGGTGCAATAGAAAATCTGTTTATTTTTCATTTAGAGTCTCTGCAAAAAGAAGTGACCAACATTGCACCTGATTTAGTGATTAATTTCCCACATGCAGAGCTGACAAAGGTCAGCTTTATAGCCAAACCAGAGTTTTCACTTGAAAGTGGCTTTTCACCGATTACCAAGGAGATCTATACCCAAAACGTGACAAGAAAGACTGGAACTAAGCGAGTTTGGTTTTTCTTTGAAAAAGACGTGTATACCACTACGGCAGAAAACCGCTCTAGCGATAATGCTAAGATTCCGTCTTTTGATGATCTAGATAGGGGCTGGAAGCTTCAGAAGCAACGCGGCGAAATAGACGCCTTCAACGTAATGTCAACTTGGTGGCTAGAGCAATTTGATCGCTTTCATGGTGATGTAGAAAAGTATCAGACGAGCGTTATTGATGAGTATAAAGCCCGACTTGATCGAGCCCATCGAGATAATCGGATAGATTACGACAGCCAGATGGAGATTTGGCAGCCGCTAAAGGAAGAATCAGACTTGATTGCTGCCCAGATAAATCAGCTAGGGGCAGAATGGAAGAACAAATAAGTAGCTCAGTACAATTAAAGATCACTTTAACAAATAGGCTACTCTTCGAGAAGAGCAAGCTATACGACTACGCTCAGACTTCTGGCTGCGGCGTATTGAGCCTTGAGCGTAGTCGAAATGCATTTTATAAATAATTAGATCGACCTACTTATGATACAAGAAAACGGCTATAGCTATATCCTTGAAAAAATTCTTTATGATGTCACAGATCGCCAAGAAGGTGTTCTGTACGCATGTATAGAGATTATGGCTCCAGAAAATTCGGATGAGATTATCGAACATTTCTCAATCGGGCAATCCGCTTCTTTTTATGATGATTTGCAAGTCTTGAACAACGTATCTTCGTTTCAACCTGTTTTAAGCAGAGTAGATCCAATGAATATAAGAAACTTGTCTATAGCAGGATTAGCGCAGAAAACTTTAAGCTTAAATCCTGCTGGTTTTTCTATAGGATTAATTATTGTTGCAGCCTTGATAGTTGTCAGCCTATGGAGTTTTCAACAACGCAACGACATGAAGCCGATAAAGAAGATACAGGAGCTTTTCAACCGTCCTTCGAGAGACGGAAAAAATGAAAGCGACTTACAAAAAGTCAACTCTGTATCCTCACAAGACGAAAAGCGTGAAGCAGATCTGTGGTTGGTGATTCCTTGTAAACGTATTCAGTTGGCTCTCCAAAATCGGCTGCGTGAAGGTGGCAAGTTCTTGGCAGATGAGGCAATTACTTTGATTGATGACTCAGTTTACTTCTTGGTGACAGAAACAGCGAAATATGATCCTCAGGTGCCAGCTAATAATGGCTGGCAAGAGTTTCCAGAAGGTGGCGATTTATTTGTTCAACTTTGTATTCCCGGTGGAAGCGATTTAATCGGCGATGATCTCAAACGAAGCGTATCGCGAAAAATTGCTGATAAAGAGGCAATCACTATTAAAAAAATAGCTTTACTCAATGACTTCAACGGCCTACAAGATTTTAACCGAGCTTAGGAAACAGTAAAAATGGATTGGCAGGAAGCCTCGGCTTATTACGAAGCAAAACTAACAGACGTTCTCAACGTGCAGCGTCACGCTCTTAACCTAGCAAATTTGCCCCAAACCGGCATTGGCGAACTTGAAAAGAACGTTTTGATCGATGAGGCAATCCCTGCTAAAAAGCAGCTTGAGCGGCTGAAAAAGCGCGAATTTAGAATTGCTGTCGTCGGCTTAGAAAAAGCGGGTAAAAGTACTTTCGTCAACGCTTGGTTAGACTGTGACCTGCTGCCTTCTAAAGGTGGACGCTGCACATTTACCACCACGCAAATTTTCTCAGTGCAAGCCGACTCTCAACAAGTACTATCTGTAAAAGCTAAGTCGCCCGCTCAATTTGCTCAGCTACAGCACGAGCTGAAATTGGCTGCGCAAACAGAAGAAAACGCAAAAAAAGATTTAGAGACTATCAGTCGGTATGCGACTACGCTTCAGCAGGTGATAGATGAAGGCAATAAAGAGATTCCGTTCTCTCGCTTAGAAGATATAAAAGAGTCTTTGCAAAAGTATGTTGCCGACGAGCGCTTTGCCCATGCCGTTGATGAAATTTGGCTGCACACCAACAAGCTAGCTCAGGCAGAAGGTATTGTTTTTTATGATGTACCTGGCCTCGACTCTGGCTTGGCCAAGCACGTAGAAGAATCCAGAGAAATGCTGTCCGACTGTGATGCGGTTATCATCGTTCAGATGTTCCCAAGCCTGCGAGAAGCCGAATGCAACATTATAAAATTTACAGCAGAAGGCGATCGCAATGTCCAGGTCGCCGATAAACTCTTCGCGTTTCTAAGCCGAATCGACTCAAAAAACACCGCCGAGGCCATTAAAGATCACGTTACCTTAGCCAAAGCCGATTGGATCAGACAGGCCAATTTGCCAGACCGTAGAATCGTTTCAGGAACAGCGGGATCTCATTTAGTGTTAAGTGGCGTTGCTAGCGAGCAAACGCTACAAGAAGTCGGTTCACCTGAGGCCGTTCGGCAAAGGCTTGAAGGTTTGACGGGAATAAGCGATCGCGATCAGCTCCTCGATCAAGTGACGGGTATTAAAGAAATCAAAAGTAGAGTCAACGCCTATATTAATACTGAAAGAGTTGACGTGCTCAAAAAGCGCTGTGAAGCCTCAATTAGTCGAATATTATCTACTTCACAGAGCATTAAAAGTTCCGTTAGCAAACGATACTCAGGCAATCCAGAAGATGCCAAACGGCAAGAAGAAGACAGCAAACGCATCAGCTTTTCTAAATGGTGGGAAGCTAAATGGGAGCGGATACTAGCTGAGCTGGCTGACTATTATGACCTGAATATCCGACACTCTGATCGAACTCACCAAAGCTCCGCTCAGCTTTCAGCACCTACTAAAATTCAAGCTAGTTTCCACGTCCGTTATCTAGCGCATGTAGACGAGCTGTTTTCAGCTTTTAAAGAACAAGCCGCACAGCGAAGAGAACTCATCTTTAAGCAACAATCAGTCATTCAATTTGATAGCCAGAAAACAAACTTTGACTGGCGAGAAGAGCTATTTGCCGATATCAGTCAAATGCTTCAAGATATTTCAAAAGAGCTAGCCATAGAACTTCGGCAAGAAGCTACAGAACTGGTGGAATACATATCATCTTTGATGTGGAATAGCCCCGAAGTTAAGCTGCGTCTTATTGAAGATGCCGAAGCCTATGTAGAATCGCTAGATCGTAGTTTGAGCGTTCTATTTCTGCGATTTTCCCGACCAATGGTAGAAGCCTTGGTTCGTGGCCCGGTAGACAGCGAAATGCGTTGTAGCATTGTTAAAAGACTTGGCCCAGGCATCGAGATATTAGACAACTACTACGGTGGAGAAAGCCCGGAATTCAAAGTTTTGAAGCGATTTGCTAACTATGGCATGAAACTGCTTTATGACTTGACAATTAGAGAGAAAGTGCTCGGCGTTCAAGAGATTGTAGAGATTGTAGGACAAGTTGCTCAGCCAGCGCTAACGCCTGAAGAATTGCTTATTCGTGAAGTAGAAGCTGATTTAAAGGCCGTAGAAGTATATTTGAAGGAGGCAATTTTTGAAGCTGCTGGTTTTAGACAGTATTGTTTACAAGAACTCGATAGACTGCGCGATCAGTTTGTTAATTCAAAGGCAGTTTGGAATGGCGTTGCGATGAACGAGTGGCTAGGTGAGAACCCGCTACTACTTTCAGAGCTTCCTAGCAATTTGAAAAAGCTAGAAGTGAATTTGGAGGTGAGCGATCGCCTTCGGCAGCTAACCGTTGCGCTCGACAAATTTGCGCTGCCCTAGTTAAACCGTCTGCCAGTACCTTTTCATATAAAATCCTGATCTTTATTTAAACCGTCGAAGTCATCTTTAGCTACCTTCGATATAAACGTTTGCTTCTTTAGCCGCTTACGGTGCCGCCTCTTGTGATGCCATAGACAGCTAAAAGTTTCCTTCTGCCACCTGAAACACGGTTAGGCCCAGCGATCGCCACATTTCTACCACGCTTTTACGGTCGTCAAACACCGCAATCACGTTGTACTTTTCAGCCAAATGCGCCCGGTACATTTCTGCTTTAACAATAGTGTCTTTGCGCATGTCTCCAACAGCTCTCATGTGCAAAGCGCTGTAGTTCACACCATACTTTTGCAGCCAGCCTTCTGTTTTTACCTTGGCATCGTCCGTCCGGCCAGACATCACAATAATCTTATGAGTCTCTTGCCACTTCAAAATAGTTTGCAGCACCGGCATATTGGGTGGGTCCTGGTCGCATTTACTGGCGTCATAGGGGCTGCGATCGCCAATCAACGCCAGCGTTCCATCCATATCCACCACAATCACATCTTCTAAGGCCGCATTATGCACAGGCGGCGCTGATTGCGGCAGAAGAAACTGTCGATACATCTGCATAATCACGTCTTTACCTACAGAGTGCTGACGTGTTAAATCGCGGCGGATACACTCTTTTACCGGCACCTGCAAAAAGCTGTTGTTTACCTCCACCTGTGCCTGCCCTTTCACCAGCTCTGTGACCGCCTGAATGTGCTTAGGGTGCAAGTTAGTATCATCAACAATCACATGCTTGTCAGCTGCGATCGCTTCCAAAATAATCAGATTGCGCAGCCGCACAATAAACCTTTCGTTCGACTTAGAGTGCTGTGAATTGTGGCACATCTCTCGCAGCAGATCTTTGTTGACTCGAACCCAGCGGCCTGCCTCTTTAGTAATCAGCGCCTTGGCCCAGGTAGATTTTCCCGAAGCTGGCAAGCCAACGGTCATAATGACTCTTTTCATATTTTGTCCTTCCTTGAGATCGGCTGAGATCAGCAAAATAAGATCAGCTACTCTTCGCCAAGAATACGCCCTAGACCCTGCCGCTAAAGATTTCCGTTCTGTATCTCTGTCTCTGTAGATATTACACAAAACCTCAAAGCCTGTATTCTTTGGGTGGCTACCCATGCTAGCTCTTTTTGTCTCTGCCTCTTCCTCTTCCTATGGACTATTCGCTTACCCAAGATTTATTCGGTAGCTGGAGCAATCTGCTTCATACGCTCATTGTCGGCTCGCTCTCTTACTTTGGGGTGATCGCCTGGCTGCGCGTTTCGGGTAAGCGCACCCTTTCTAAATGGAACGCCTTTGATTTTATTGTGACTATTGCGCTAGGTTCAGTTCTTGCCAGTGCTCTGTTGAACAAATCCACACCTTTCTTACAAGTGATGGTGGCGTTTGGGTTACTGGTGGCATATCAATTTTTACTGACCTGGCTCTCGGTACGAACCCCTGTCATTCAGAAGTTGATTAAGTCAGAGCCGACACTCCTTACCTTTAAAGGCAAGATGCTAGAGGGTGCGCTAAAAGACGAACGCGTTGCCAAAGGGGAGGTACTGGCCGCGATTCGCACGAGTGGGTATAGCAGCATTGAGGAGATAGACGCTGTTGTTTTAGAGACTGACGGTAGCTTTAGTGTCGTTAAGGAGATAGATGTCACCACAGCGTCAGCCTTTAGAGATGTGAGGGGGTTTAAAGAAAGCGCGATGGCTCAAAAGCAGTATGACTGAAGGCCAAAGGAATAGGCCAGAGGAATAAGCCAGAGGAATGGGTCAGAGGAATCTCTCCAAAGATGACTAGCTAGCCGCGACGGCAACCCCTTTTGAAAGAGACCCAATTAGGAGAGAACTCTCTATAGTTGTCTGTGAAAAGACTAAGAAAAGAGGATCTTTCCATGAAAAACTTTTTGAATAAGACCATCAGACGTTGCCAGCAAATGCTTGAGTCGACGAATCGCTCTAGACGAGTGGGTCAGCGTTTGCTAAGCGCGGGCCTTCTCACTATTATGCTTTGGGGTATAAGCCTGCCAGCAAACGCAGTTCCTTATGAGAGAAACGAGACGGGTGGCATACAGAGTACTGAGCGCTACGACCAGATTCAGTCAGAAAAAGGCGGTATGAACAATTTTGAGGCCGTAGACCCCCGGTTCGATGCCAACGAAGACAAAGCAAAGCTGCTGACTGATAATGCCAAGCGTGTATCAAAGCAGTCTGCGGATCCGCTAGAGGCTGCTAAAGAAGCGATTGATGATCTGAAAAGCAAGGCAAATGACGCGGCTTCTGACTTGGTAGACAAAGTTAAGTAAGTCTACTCACCCGGTGCCACTAGCTCTAGGCTGTTCGGTAAGCCGTTAGCGTCTACTTCATTTGGAGCGGGGCTAGGCGCTGCTCGCCGCTCGGCCTCTTCTCTGGCTTCTTCTCCGGCCTCTTCTATTTGCCGTTGGGCTGCTTGCCAGTCGCGTAGCCTGCCCTGAGCAGCCTCATAAGCTTCTGCCTGTGAGGGAATTCGACTGGCTAAGCCGATGGCTGTGCCCAAGTTGCCAAGTGCAACAGATTCAGCCTGCCTTAGCAGCTCCCAGCTCCAGCGGTCGATCTGACTGTTGGCGCTGGCACGGCTTTCACTATTTTCAGGCACCTTCAGGGCCAAGTCAATTGCATTGGCTAGGGAGTCGGCGTCGCCTCCAGCGGCCACGTTGATGGATTCGCCGAGCCGCTGCCGCCCGTTTTCTTCAGCCTGCCAGCGACCAATCTCTTCTTGGGCAGACTCATACAGCGCCCGGCCTTCGCTAATTCTAGAGGCAATGGCGATCGCACCAGCCCGGTCTCCTCTATTAGCGGTTTGCCTAGCCTGATTGAGAATAGGTTCGTCTTCAATCCGCTGAATTCGCTCAGTCCAGCTTGCAATTCGCCTGTTGGCCTCACTCGCCAGCGTCCGCCCAGAAGAAATTTTCCGGGCTTCTTGAATCGCTGCTCTGAGATTGTCGGCACTGCCAACAGACGCCAACTGATCGGCTCGGTCTAAGATTGGCCTGTCTTGTACGGTTTCAACTCGGGTGCGCCACTCACTAATTTCGGCTGAAGCGTTGTCCCATTGGGCAGAATCGCGTGAAATGCGACTGGCTATCTCAATTGCCGCGCTCAAATCAGCCGTACTGCCTCGGCTAGCTCTTTCTTTGGCCTGGTTGAGCAAGGCAATGTCCTGAATTTCTGCTTCCCACTGGCCAATGAGCTGCTGGGCCTTGGCATAGGCAGGCCGATTTTTGCCGATTGCTTTTAGGCGACTGATCGCATTTCCTAGGCCATTAACGTTACCGCTCCACGCCTGCTGATACGCCGTGACAAATATCTGAAAGTCAGCAATTTCTTCGTCCAAATCCACATCGCGTGGAATGGCATTGAGCATTGCCTGAGCTGCTGATAGCTGCCGATCGGCTAGCAGGCCCTCGCTGACTTCTAGCATTTCTTTGGCAATATCTTTGCGCTTACCCTGCGCCTCCGCGTAAAAGACGCTCTCTTTTGAAATCTCTTTTAGCCGCTTGAGAGCTTCTTTGTAGCCCTTTAGCGTTCCTTCTTTTGCGAAGCCTAGAGCCTCTGACAGCCGCCGACTGTCTTCTCTCGCTAGGCTAATTTTTTTGGTCAACTCATTGTATTTTTCGGTTGACCAATATTTATTATCAACGTCTAGCAGCTCCACAGATAGGGTAAACGCTGCCTGAAAGTCTTTCTCTTTTATCTTTTCAATCGCGGTGTTGAACTTGCTTTCGCCTTCTTTCCAAATGATCTGCCAGCGAGCAATACGCGCTTCTACGACTGCCGCCGCCGCTGTTTTTGCCGGAATTTTGCGGGCGCTTTCAATGGCTTTTTCTATTTCACCCTCCTCAAAAGACTGCTCTGCGAGATCTAAAACCAATGTCGCCCAGTCTTCTATGCGGGCGTTGATATCGTTACGTAGCGGGTGGTCGTCTGGTAGGTGATCTACTAGGGCGATCGCAGCTAGCAGATTTTCTACATCACCCTGCGCCGCGTACGATTCTGCACACTGCAAGCGCAAAGAAGCCGATGCGGTGGGCCAAAAAATAGCCCGGCAGTTGGGCAAATTGGGAATGCGAAACAGGCTGACCATTGCCACTGCGCCAGTTGTTCCCAAAATGCCAAAAATAATCAGAACGAGGACAGGCCAGCTCCTGAGCCACTTCATGCCAAATGAAGATACTGGGATTTGGTCAGAATCGCTGGGCAGCGCCTGAGACTCTTCCGTGGGGGGAAAGCTGGCGGGTTGCTGCCGGTGAGGGGGCTTAGGTGTTTTGGTAAAGGGCAGCTGAGTAAGCGGTTTCTGGGCCAACGGCGGTTTTTTCTGGGCGGCAAAAAATTGGGGCTGGCGGACGGTCGGTGCGGGCTGCTGGCGAACGGTCGGCGCGGGGGGTGGCTGTGTGGGGGCAGGGGCAGGCGGTTTGGGAACGGGTTTGCGAGGGCTAGCTGAGTGCGAATCGTGAGGAGACGCCGATGGACGCGCTGAACGCTCTTGGCGAGCGTCATAATCGTCGTATTTCGAGGTCATAGTTATCCTAGCGATCGCACAGTTGAAGAGACCAGTTGAGAAGACCCTATCAAAGCATTACCTCACCATGCCCCAATGACAAACGAGAATAACATTATTTGATTCTAACAATTGTTGTGAACTAGTTGTAGGTCCTAGTTATGAAGTCCCAGTTGTGAGGCCCCAGTTGTGAAGTCATAGCATGTTAGCGAATTTTCAAGACACGAACGGCTTGCCCTGCCTCGATTAGCGTTTCGCCCTGAGGTACTATGCCCAGCCCGCTGATATTGGCCAAATTGACTAAATTGCCAGAGCTATGGCTACCTGCCGCTCGCTCAAAGGTATAACCGATACCTGCGGCGACCGGTTGCTCTCCTAGCTGTTTCCCTAGTTGATGCCCTAGTTGATGCCCCCTTAGCTGTCCCCACAGATAGGTTTCTCGGCCTCCACCTGCGCGCAGATCGCTCGTGGCGATCGCCCAGACAAACTCGGGTGACCACGGCCCTAGCTGACCCGACAGCTTTGCGATCGCCGGGGCCACAAACCGCCAAAAGCCAACCATCGCTGAGGCCGGGTTGCCGGGCAGGCCAAAGTACAGCTGCGTTATGCCCTGATCGAACGTAGCGACGGTCAATGGCTTACCGGGTTTAACGGCCACTGAGCGAATGTGCAAGGTCGCACCGAGTGCCGCCAGCACGTCGTCGATATAGTCGTAGTCACCCACCGACACGCCGCCCGTAGAAAGCACCATATCGGCCTGGGTTAGCGCAGATGCGATCGCTTCTTCGACCACTGCCTGTTCATCTGGCACAATACCTAGCGGCACAGGCACCGCGCCGGTTTGGGCCACTAAAGCGGCTAGCGCATACTGATTAGAATCGACAATTTGTCCTGCTTGTAGCGGCTGATCTGGCCGGATTAGCTCATTGCCTGTCGAAAGAATGGCTATCCGCGGTCGCCGATAGACGCTGAGCCGGGTTTGCTGAGCCGCCGCGAGCAATGCGATTTCAGCCGGTGCGATCGCTCGGCCAGCTTCTAGCAGCGCTTTCCCGGCCTGATAAAAGCTGCCACGATGGCGGACGAACGACTGAGGCGTGGGCACCTGTAAAATGGTGACGCGATCGCCCTCTCGCTCGGTTTCTTCTTGCATCACCACCGTATCGGCCCCTAGCGGCATCATCGCACCAGTCAAAATCCGCGCAGCTTGCCCCATAGCTACCGTTTTCTGAGGCGATTTTCCCGCTGGAATTTCTTCAATCACCGTCAGCATTGTGGGCACCTGCTGCACATCGCTCGCTCTTAGCGCGTAGCCATCCATCGCCGAATTATCCCAGTGGGGAAAATCTAGCCCACTAATGACCGGAGCCGCTAAAATTCGATTAAGACAGCCTTCAGGCGTGAGATCTACTGTTTCTGCCTCTCTGATCGGATCGACTAGCGTCAAAATCAACTGTTCGGCTTCGGTCGCAGAAAACATAGCTAGAGAAAATAGAGAGCATCCAAACGCTATCACAAGCCCAGATGACTCATTGAATCGAGTAAGGCCCCTTACTATGCAAACCGCACCCAATCAAACTCAGACTACTCATCCCAAACAGCGCTCAGCTCGCTCAGTTCACTCAGACCATCGCTCAGACCACCACTCAGACCACCACTCAGACCAGGGGAGCGATCAGTCGGCTAACGCTGGTGCCGATGGGCAGAAGCTGGTGCTCTCCGAAGTTTTGCGATCGCGTCGCATTAACCTGGCTCGGCTGGTGGATTTTCCGGTCCTGCTGTGGTCTGGCGTCTCAAAGCCACGCAACTTTGCGGCCAACACCTATCCGTTCAGAGCCAGCAGCCATTTTCTTTACTTTGCCGGTCTCCCGCTCGAAAATGCCGCTATTCGCTTAGATGGCAGCTCCCTAACGCTGTTTCTTGACGACAGCAGCGCTGACGATGCCCTCTGGCACGGCCCTACCCCCAGCCGCGATCAGATTGCTGAGCACATTGGAGCAGATGAGGCGCGCCCCCTTGCAGATTTGGCTCAGTTTTCCCAAGGGACCGCCACCCTGGGCGATCAAGATGAGGCCGTTCGCGCGATGGAAAAAACCCTGCTGGCTAAGGGCATTGTGCTCCAGCGGCACCACCCAATGGGAAATCAGGATCTAGAAAAGGCGATTGTGCAGCTCAGAATGATTCAAGATGCGGGTGCGATCGCTGCCATTCGTAAAGCCATTGCCGTCTCTATTCGCGCCCACAAAGCAGGCATGGCAGCCACTCGTCTCAGCAGCGATTCGCTCACTATTACCGAGGCCCATATCCGGGCAGCTATGGAAGCGGTCATTACCGGCCACAATATGAGCTGCGCCTACAACAGCATTGTCACCATTGCTGGAGAAGTGCTACACAACCATCACTACCACAATCCGCTGGGGCCTCACGACTTGCTGCTGGCAGATGTGGGCGCAGAAACGGCTGACGGCTGGGCTTCTGATATTACGCGCACCTGGCCAGTCAGCGGCAAGTTTTCTACGACTCAACGAGATTTATACGACATCGTATTGGCTGCGCACGATGTTTGCATAGACAAAGCGAAAGCAGGCGTAGAGTATCAGTCTATTCATTTGACGGCCTGCGAAACGATTGCCACCGGCCTGGTAGATCTTGGAATCTTAAAAGGTCGCCCAGAAGATTTGGTTGCTGAAGATGCGCACGCTTTGTTTTTTCCGCACGGCGTGGGGCACTTGATGGGGTTAGACGTGCATGATATGGAAGATCTGGGTGATTTGTCGGGCTATGCGGAAGGGCGGGTACGCAGCGATCGCTTTGGCCTCGCGTTTCTGCGACTCAATCGCCCGTTAGCCGTGGGCATGGCCGTCACCATAGAACCTGGCTTTTATCAGGTGCCTGCGATTTTGAACGATCCAAAAAATCGCGATCGCTACGCCAACATGGTGGACTGGGAACGACTCTCTGAGTTTAGCGATGTTAGGGGCATCCGCATCGAAGATGACATTTTAATCACCACCGCAGGTAATGAAGTGCTTAGCCTCGATTTGCCCACCGCAGCAAGCGATATTGAAGCATTAGTAGGAACAGAAAAATAGGAACAGAAAAAAGATAGACGTTTCTTCTTCCTGGATTCTTTTGACTAAGGCAGCGTCTGCAGCGTCAACCCTCGATTTTAGATTTGATGCTGCATCAGATTTTTCTTCAGTCAGCTCAGCGACCCACCGCGCAACAATTTGACCGAGCAAAGGCAAATCTAGCGGCTTGGCTAGACACTCATCGAATCCGGCTGCCATACAGCGCTCTTTGTCTTCCTGGCTGGCATATCCGCTCGTCGCAATCAGATAGGTCGAGTGCAGGTTCTTGTCAGCTCTGATGGCTTGAGCGATCGCATATCCATCTAACTCATCCCCTAGGCCAATATCACTTATAACGATATCTGGGTGATGCGATCGCACCATAGCCAAACCATTTTTACCGCTACGGGCAACTACCACGCTATATCCCAAATCTTCTAAAAAAAACTGAACTAAATAAGCCGAATCATCATTATCTTCAATCACTAAGATATGAACCGCATTGTTTGCAGACAAGCTCTCCAACGTCTCAGTTTCCATAAGCGTGAGTTACTGTTTAAATCGGCAGCGGCTTTTGTCTCGTCTTCTAACTTATTATTTAAGCCTGTTTTTGTGCTTGCTATACTCAGTTTTATAGCAGCATCCAGGCTGACGTTTATGTATCTATATCGAAAGATACTATTAATACTTAATAGTATTAAGCAATAGCGACATTTAGATCTAGATATCATCAGCAAAAGCACCCATACAGTAGCCGAGCTGACAAACCCAGTAGTATGGTTTTTCAGCTATCCAAAAGCTTCTACACATCTATTAGAGATAGATTGATGCTAAATATATAGCGACGCCATAAAACATTTATTATTTCAATCCAAAAATTCGCTTTGTACTGGTACGATTTCGTACCGACTTCGCAGTCCCTTACTGTTTAAACTAAGTAGCAGTTTAAGCGGCTATATAAGTCTGGCTATTTTCTGTACCAATGCCGATGAAACAATACCAACTAAATAGAGCTGGCCATCTGATAATTTTTTGAGACAAAAAGACAAGGTGAATTCTAGTCCGTCATTAGCTATTCCATCACCACAAAATAACGGGATAAAAGTCTGGTTAGATTGAGAATAGCAACAGGTATTGCTAATCTATTAGCAACCAGACAAACGTACAAAATATTAATACAAAGGGTAGAAGGCGAGGGATAGAAACAAGCGTTGAGAGTATAGATCTCAATATTACTTCTAAATGTTACTCTCTTGAAAGATAGCTGTCTCTTCTCACAGTAGCTCTCCTCACAACAGTATCTGTTTTCAAAACAACCTGTATGAGGTCAAATGGATTAACCGGATGAATTAAGTAAGATAGTTTAGAGGGTTCTTATTTCCACAGCTAGTTTCTATCGCCATTCGCATCTTCTCTATTCACAAGCATCTTTGCTATCTACAAACATCTTTTGCAAGTGGCAAAGATCTTTCCCTATATTTTCTTCTCTATATATAAAAGCAACAAAATTTCTTTTGTATGGCCAAAAAAAATTGAAAAATCAGCTTCTCAAAGCACTTTCGCCCGAGCTCAGGCAGATACTCATATCACACTGGAAGTACACAACCCTAGAGCAAGGAACCGTTCTGCACAGACCGAGCGAGCCTATTAACGCGGTTTATTTCCCACTTAGCTGCCTACTTTCTATCACCATTACCATGAGCGATGGCAGGACCGCTGAAACTGGCCTGATTGGCAATCGAGGCGTACTAGGCATCAATGCTTTTATCGATCAGCAGGCCACAACTCAGACAGAATACGTCGTACAGGTGGCCGGTGAGGCAGTCCAGCTAGAGGCCGCCGTTGCATACAAACTGTTTCAAGAACACTCAGAGCTGCGAAAAATTATACTAGGCTACAATCAGGTATTCATTGCCCAAATTTCTCAAACCACCGCTTGCAATCGCCTGCATTCATTAGAGCAGCGCCTGGCTCGCTGGCTGTTAGAAGCTGAAGACGGGCTCAATACAACCTACATTCCGCTCACCCATCGCTTCGTGGCCGAAATGCTGGGCGTCCGGCGAGCGGGTGTGACAGAAGCCGCCCAAAAGCTACAGAAGCTTGGCTCTATTCAGTATCGTCACGGCAATATCCAAATACTTGATAGAACGCTGCTAGAATCAGCGGCCTGCGAGTGCTTTAGGGTAGCCAAAAATGAATACGATCGACTCCTAGGGCCTGAAGAAAAATAGCAACCCCGTTCAAAATATCAAAAGTAATCCCTAAGAAGCGGCAACCGCAGTGGGCACAGCGGTTGTGTCTCTAGTCGCAATGACCTCGGCAATCTGGTCTTCGATTTGGTCTTTAACAATTTGGCGATACTCTAAGAAATGCTCGATTTGGGCACAAACAGTCAGGTAGCTAGCGACGCCACCACGATTATGCTTAAACATCTTCCACAGATAAATCCAAAATGTGGATCGGGTTTCGCGCTCGATGCCTTGCTTCCAGCAGACAATAGCGAGCGCTTTGAGTAAATGCCAGTTGAAAGGCTCTTTGGCAGATTTAGGCTTGGGCGGTCTCTTGTTCTCGTTGTGGCAGGGGGCTTCACCCAAAATGCGGTAGTGGCGATAGCAGCGGTCTAGATACTTTTGGGGGTCGTAGAGATTCCAGAAGGCGTTGACGTATTCTTGGGCCACGTCTTCGACCGGGCGCGTGGGCACGAAGTTCATCAGTGTGGTTTGGTGAATGTTCGCGGTTTCTTTGCCAGCTAGCAGACGCCCTTCTTTTTCTAGACGAATCCACAGCGCTGTATCGGGTAGGGCTTGCAGCATACTAAAGAGGGCTGTTGGCACCGAGCACTTTTCAACGAATTGGACAATGCGATCGCCCGCCCCTTTCTTTTCACCATCAAAGCCAATAATAAAGCCTGCCATTACCCGAATACCGCTGCTGGCAATCTTATGAATGGATTCACTGAGCGGATCGCGATTGTTCTGAAACTTTTGCGTCAGGGCCAGGCTATCCTCGTCTGGTGTTTCTACGCCCAAGAAGACTGCGCCAAAATTACAGGCCGTCATCAAATCCATCATCTCTTGGTCTTGCGCTAGATCCACCGAGGCTTCTGTCGAAAAGGTAAAGGGGTAGCCCTTTTCTTTCATCCAGGGCACCAGCGCTTTGAGCATCAGCTTGACGTTGCGCTTGTTGCCAATGAAGTTGTCATCGACCATAAAGATGCTGCGCCGCCAGCCCAAATCATACAGGCACTGCAGTTCAGCCAGCAGCTGCTCCGGCGATTTGGTCCTGGGCTTGCGGCCATACAGCACAATAATGTCGCAAAACTCGCACTGAAACGGACAGCCGCGCGAAAACTGAACCGCCATTTCTGAATAGGCGTCTAGCTTGAGTAAGTCAAATCGCGGCACCGGGCTAGTGCTGACATCGGGCCGCTCTAGCGCCCGGAACGTGCCCTCGGTTTCGCCTTTTTCCACAGCTTCTACCAGCATAGGCAGCGTAATTTCGCCTTCGTCAAGTACGCGAAAATCTGCGCCAGCTTCTATTACTTCATGGGGCAATGCCGTGGCGTAGGGCCCACCCACCGCCACCGACTTACCTCGTCGCTTGGCTTCTTGAATTTGCGCTAGCATGTCGGGCTTTTGCACAATCATGCCAGAAAAAATAACCAGCTCTGCCCAGTCCCAGTCTGTTTCGCTCAAGTCTTCGACGTTGCGATCAACTAAGCGCAAGTCCCACGACTTGGGCAAAATTCCTGCTACGGTCACCAGTCCTAGGGGTGGCAAAATCGCTTTACGTCCTGCTAGCTCAATTGCTTTGTCAAAAGACCAAAAGCTTTTGGGAAATAGCGGATAGATCAGTAAAGCTTTCATAAGAAACGCCTGGTCTAGTAAAGGATTATGAAAATTAAGCAGGGGCAATGCGTGAATATGCTCAAGTCTTGCTTACCGTAGCACGTCGCAGATGGGTCAGGGAAAGGTAAGGGCCAGTTTTACTTTGCAGGTTAGACGCATATCTCTGTGGGCTTTTCTGTGGGCTTTTCTGTGGGCTTTCTTCAGCTCCAATCTTCTCCTTTTTTCATCCAGGTAGGCGTAAAGACAGTCTCTGTACGATGAATCTCTCTGGTTTTTTCAAAAAGCTCTGCTTCGCTCAAACCTAGCTTTGTCAGCATTTTATCGAGATCGGTTTGGATGTCGCGAGCCCCTTGAAAGCCGTCATAGCGAATCCTCAATCGCGCTAACTCTGCTAGATTCAAGCTGTCTGCTGGGCCAGCCATAATCGAATTGAGCGTTTCTCGATCTTTTTTGTATTGGGGATGTAGATAGTCTTTGTCGAGGGTTGTATCGGCCATAGCTATTCAACTTAAATTAATTTAAATAGAGGGGTTAGTCAGCATGATCGCTCAGCGACGAAGTCAGTCTGCTCAGTCAGCGCAGAGCACGGCTGCATGGTGACGAATATGATCTTCGATGAAAGTTGCGATGAAATAATAGCTGTGGTCGTACCCGGTTTGCATCCTTAGGGTCAACGGCTGATTGCTTTGTAAGCAGGCCGCTTCAAAGACTTTTGGAAGAAGCTGGCCGTCTGCGAGAAACGGATCGGCTTCCCCTTGATCGATCAAGATAGCTTCGGCTGTTTTACGGCCTGCTTTGACCAGCTCGGTCGCATCATAATCGGCCCATTTGGTTTTATCTGTACCAAGGTAGCCAGTAAAGGCTTTCTGGCCCCAGGGGCATTGAGACGGGGCGGTGATCGGTGCAAAAGCTGAGATGGTGGCGTATTTATCTGGGTTCTTGAGGCCGCAAATCAGCGCGCCGTGACCTCCCATCGAGTGACCGGTGATGCCTGCGCGATCGCCTTTTACCGCAAAAGTCTGCTGAACCAGACGGGGCAGTTCGGCGGTCACATAGTCGTACATATGATAGTGCTGAGCCCACGGATCGGCGATCGCATTGATATAAAAGCCTGCTCCCGATCCAAAGTCCCAGTTCTCATCTTCGCCGGGAATATTTACACCACGCGGACTGGTATCTGGCGCAACTAGCATCAGGCCATGCTCAGCGGCATAGCGCTGGGCATTGGCTTTTTCAATAAAGTTTTTTTCGGTGCAGGTCAACCCAGAAAGATAGTACAAGACGGGCACCGGGCCTGACTCTGCTTGAGGGGGGATGTACACCGCAACGTTCATGTCGCAGGCACAGGCTTCAGAGGGGTGCGTGTAAAACCGAGTGGTGCCACCGAAGCTTTGGATGCGTGATTTTTCTGTTAGGGGCATAGCCTTTAAAGTTTAGTCATATAAAACAACACTGCGAATTGACTCGCCGCGATGCATCAGGTCAAATGCATCGTTGATTTTTTCTAGCGGCATGGTGTGCGTAATCAAATCGTCAATATTGATTTTGCCATCCATGTACCAGTCCACAATTTTAGGTACATCGGTGCGGCCTCTAGCGCCGCCAAAGGCGCTGCCTTTCCAAACCCGCCCGGTCACGAGTTGAAAGGGCCGAGTGCTAATTTCTGCGCCTGCTTCGGCGACGCCAATGATGGTGCATACGCCCCAGCCTTTATGGCAGCACTCTAGCGCTTGGCGCATGACGTTAACGTTGCCAATGCACTCAAATGAATAGTCCGCGCCGCCGTCTGTCAGCTCTACCAAGTGGCCAACCAAGTCGCCTTCAATTTCTTTTGGATTGACGAAGTGAGTCATGCCAAATTGTTCTGCGATCGCCCGCTTATCCGGATTCAAATCCACCCCAATAATCTTATTGGCACCCACCATCTTTGCCCCCTGAATCACATTTAGGCCAATGCCCCCAAGGCCAAAAACCACCACGTTGGCACCCGCTTCCACCTTGGCTGTAAACAGCACCGCGCCCACGCCCGTCGTCACCCCGCAGCCGATGTAGCAAGCCTTGTCAAAAGGCGCATCCGAGCGAATTTTAGCTAGCGCAATCTCAGGCAGCACGGTGTAGTTAGCAAACGTCGAGGTGCCCATGTAGTGATAGATTGGCTCACCTTTAAAGGAAAATCGGCTGGTGCCATCGGGCATCAGGCCCTTGCCCTGCGTTGCCCGCACTGCCTGACAAAGATTGGTCTTTTGACTGAGGCAGTAGGCACATTCTCGGCATTCAGCCGTGTACAGCGGAATGACATGATCTCCGGGCTTCAGGCTTTTTACCCCAGCGCCCACTTCTCTGACAATGCCCGCCCCCTCATGGCCCAAAATGGATGGAAACAAACCTTCAGAATCTTTGCCCGAGAGCGTGTAAGCATCTGTATGGCAAATGCCCGTCGCCTTGATTTCGACTAGCACCTCGCCTGCTTTAGGCCCTTCTAGCTGCACGGTTTCTATACTGAGGGGCTTGTTCGCCTCAAATGCGACTGCTGCTTTCACGTCCATAGCTACCGCCTGCTGCTTGCTTTCAACTTGAGTATTATCAACGAAGGTGACGAGCGACAAACACACCTAAGATACAAATCAATATTTTTTCAAGACTTTTGGATGGTTAATTTTTGGATGTCTAGTACCCGCCAGCTGTTCGTAAGCCAGCTAGCCGCCTGTCAGCTAGCTGTTCTTAACTTTGAGTGAATGCAACGAAAGTAGTGGTAGCGGCTCAACCCCTGTAAAAAACTATCTGAAATTAGTCAAAAAAACTGCCGTATTTACTTCTGAATTCTGTGAAGAATATATCTTGAAATGCTTTTAGCTATGCAACATAAACAATTCTTCAAAGGCTTTCCAAAGGATCTCTTAGACGGTCTCTCAAATAGTCTCTTAGAGGGCTCTCCCAAGGGCTTTTCAGAGGGCTTCTCAGCTAGTCTCTGCGCTCTGATACTCGGACTGTCGCTTCCTGCCTCAGCTCAAGTAATGCCCCCGCAGACGATGCTCAACACCCTAAGCAGACACTGCAACCGGGCTACAGAAGTGAGCTATCGCTCGCATCAGTTGATCTCACCAGATGGCCGTATTCACGTTCATGCTGAAGGGCTGCTACGCAAAATCGTTGACCCTAGCAGCCCGCTCAGGCAGACAG
Organism: uncultured cyanobacterium; assembly: GCA_963833005.1. Taxonomy (GTDB): domain Bacteria; phylum Cyanobacteriota; class Cyanobacteriia; order Phormidesmidales; family Phormidesmidaceae; genus Phormidesmis. The sequence goes on from CAWHWK010000010.1 coordinate 213,141, forward strand.
ATACTAACCGCACCTGCTACTCAGATATGCGCCACACCGTCGCCCGCCATTTGGTGATTGAAACTGAATCCGAAAGCTATCGGCTAGTTGACGAGCCCTATGCCGAAGGCTATGTGCTGTATCAACCCAGAGCGTTCTCTGCTAATAGCCAGTTTCTAGCGCTAGAGATGCAAATTGCCTATACCCACGCTAACCCAGGCAGCTACGTCATCTTTATGAATGCAGAGAATGACGAAACTGTGCAAATCCGCAATATGTGCGGCAATCTTGGCTTTCAAAGCTATATTGGCTTTCTTTCTGATCGTGAAGCCGCTGTTCACTGCCGGAACAATAGAGCGACTGTGGAGTGGTTTGAAGCGGTTGACCTATCAAGTGGCCAGGTGCGTCAGCTCTCTAGCAGGCCCGAGGCTGCTGCTAGCTATGGCCGGGTTGTGGGTGAATTTGAAGTAGTGAAAACGCAGATCTTTCGGTAGGCTCAAACAGTGGGCTCAAACAAAAGGAAAAGCACAAGCGCTAGACACAAGCGCTAGACACAAGAAATATAGCTGACGGATAGCGATTGTTTTTGCCGGTGGCTTTTCTCTATATTGCTGCACTATTTGCTTGTTTAGAGTTCTCTCTTTTGGCCCTAATTGGCTGTGCCAGTGACAGCTTTGGCCAAAAGAGATCTATTAAAGCTGGGGCAGATTTCTAGGCTAGAGCGCTGTTTGGCCCGCTCAAATGAGGTCAGTTGCATAATTTGTCCTGGTGAGGCCATAGTTACTAGCTGCTGTAGATAGATTGGAAATACCATCCATCTATTACTCTTTCTTTTGTCATATGAGCTATGAAGATATCGCCTCGCTTAATGCCTTCGTTTCACCTAATGCCTTCGCTAAGGCTCTCTTGGTGCCAGAAGGCGTCGCTTGCATTAATCGGGGGTCTGGCCGTATTAGCTCAAGCTGACGCGGCATTAGCAGGTATCTGCCGAGCCGAGCTGCCAGGTAAAATTGATGCGATCGCTAACGGCTACACGCTCAACGGCGCCAATGTCGGCATCCTCATCGAAGACGCCAGTCCTGACACCCGCACCCTCTACGCCCGCCGCGCCCAAGAGAAGTTTGTTCCGGCTTCTAACGTCAAGCTGCTCACTACCGCCGCGGCGCTGCAAACTCTTGGCCCCGACTTTAGCATTCGCACCTCCGTCTACGGCCAGCCCAGCAGCGCCACCCAAGACCTTTACGTGGTGGGTCGCGGCGATCCGACCTTTACTAGCTATCAGCTCAACTTGCTGTCTGGTCAGCTAAAGCAGCAGGGTGTTCGCCGGGTCAACAGCCTCACCGCTGTCGATAGCTACTTTGTAGGCCCTTTGGCTAACCCCTATTGGGATGCAGAAGACTACCGGGCAGGCTACGGCGCAGCCGCCAACAGTTTGATCCTTAACCGCAATGAGCTTAGCTTTACCGCAATTCCCGGTAGGGTCGGGCAGCCGCTGAGCATTGTTTGGGACCGCCCTGAATTCGCTCGCGGCTGGCAAATCGAAAACAACTCTCGCACTGTCGGCAGCGGCAGTGAATTCATCGATGCGGGCCAAAAGCCAGGTCAAAAAGTAATGAACGTCCGAGGGCAGCTGATTGCCGGTTCTGCCTCTGAAAATACCTCCATAGCCCTGCTCGATCCGGGCAGCTACTTTGCTGAACAGTTTCAACAGAGTCTTAGTGCCTATGGATTAGGCAGCGCTAGGGCTCAGACTAGCACTGCTAACCCCCCTAATGGCCTGGTTGAACTCGCCGCTATTCAGTCGCCACCTCTACGGGCTTTTATCGATCCAACTAATCTCTATAGCGTCAACATCTATGCCGAGTCCATACTCAAAACTTTGGGCCGCAACGTAGACCCTGCTACCCCAAATGCCTACGAAACTGGATCTGCCGCAGTTGCTCGCATTCTCACAGACCTTGGCGTTGCGCCTAGCAGCATAGACATTGTGGATGGATCTGGCCTTTCTCGCCAAAACCAGGTTACGCCCGAAGCCTTTGTCAATACGCTTCAGGCAATGGCCAAAACCAACAATGCCAGCATCTACCGCAACTCTTTGGCTGTAGCTGGACGCAGCGGTACTTTGCGCAATCGGATGCGCGGCACCGTCGCCGAAGGTCGTTTTCAGGGTAAAACCGGTACGCTCAGCGGCACCTATACCCTCAGCGGCTATCTCAATCCGGTCAACCATCCCCCGCTAGCACTCAGCATTTTGGTGAATGATACAAATGCTAGCGGGCGCGATGTCCGTAGCCTGATCGATCAGATTGTGACGCATGCCGCCAGTTTGGATGACTGTTAATTCGTCTAAACCGTCTGAATCGTCAAGGCGGCGATCGCATCACCTACCTACAGATATGCAAACGGTTCTATCGAATCGACTCTACCTGAATGTACTGACCCGTCAGCTTAGCCAACTGCTGCACGAGCAGACTCAAGAACAGACCCACGTCAGTGACAACGCCCGTCGATTCGACCGAGCCGCGATCGCTCAGCTTGGTCACCACTGCCGGGTTGATGTCTACACACACCATCTTCACCCCAGCAGGTGTCATATTCCCCACCCCAATCGAGTGCAGCATGGTCGATAGCATCAAGATCATGTCAGCGCCCTCAATCAGCCTAGCGTAGTCAGTCTGGGCCTCTAGCAGATCCATTTTGGTGTCGGGCAGGGGGCCATCGTCGCGGATAGAGCCCGCGAGCGAGAAGGGTACGTTGTTCTTCACGCACTCGTACATGACACCGCTGGTCAGCTCACCGCTTTCTACGGTCTTGGCAATGCTGCCGTGTCGCCGCACGGTGTTGATTGCTTTGAGATGGTGACGGTGCCCGCCGTGCACCGAAACACCCCGCTTCATATCCATGCCCAAGGAAGTGCCCATCATCGACTGTTCAATGTCGTGAACCGCGATCGCATTTCCGCCTAGCAGTGCATGGACATAGCCGCCTTTGATCAGCTTTCTGAGGTGCTCACTGCCGCCTGTGTGAATCACAACTGGGCCCGCTGTCACCACGACTTTGCCACCGCGATCGCGAATCTGTCGCAAGTCCCAAGCAATCTGTTCTACTACCAACTCCACTCGGCGCTCGCTCGAAACCCCTGCGCCCATAAAGCTAAACTCGTCGGTGTTCTTTTTCTTCAGTGAGCTAGCCTGACGGATAGTATGGAGGCCCTGAGAGCCCACCACTACTTCTTCGCCAATCGTTAAGTCTCTTAGCAGCTTGCAGCGGGCAATAGTTTTACCCTCATTTTTTGTGACTGCGATCGCGCCATCCATCCGCTGCCCCTGCACCCGAAACCAGTGGTCACCTATCAAGACCTCTGTCGGATAAATAGTCGTCACATAAAAGTCATCCGGCGCAACCCCATCTTGTACAACAGGCTCTAGCATTGCGGCTGTTGACTCACGCGGTACACTCACCGCACCCAAATCAATTAGCTGACCCATGATGTCGTCCATCACCGTGTCGTCGGGCGCAGTCACCTTCACATCGGCAATTGACTTGTCGTTACGCTGCTTGCCTAGCTCAAAGTTCAGCACCTTGAAGCTGCCGCCGCCGCTGACAATCGTATCTAGCGCCTGGTTCACTAGGCCCGAATCTAGCAGATGGCCTTCTAGGTGAATCACGCGGCTTTGAATGGTCGAAGTCTGGGGGCTAGTTGATCTCGGCTCAGTCATCTTGAGCGTTAGGCACTTAGCCGCGCCGCCTGCTTTTAAAAATTCGCTCAGCGGCGTTTCTACCACCTCAAACTTGTGCTCGGCCAGCTTTTGTTTGAGGCGATCGCTCACCTGATTCATCACCACCGTACGGCCCACATTGACCGCATTGCAGGCAAACACAACCGCATCAACCTCATCAATCGCAATCCGCTTATCAGCCGGTACGCGCATCTCAATCAGGCGGTTAGAATAATCGTCAAACGCACCCGGATAGTAGAGCAAGTAGCCATCGGTTAAAGGGCAAAAGCAGGTATCTAAGTGGTAAAACCGGCTGTCTACCAGGCGCAGTGAAACCACTTCAATATCTAGCCATTCTGCTAGGTAAGGATGAGACTCTAGCTCTGAACGAAAGCCATAGCCTGCCCACAGCCAGCCGCCCGCGCGATCAAACAAAGCGTCGCCTGCCCCTTCAAACGGTAGACTTTCAGGCAGTGTATGAACCGTGTAGCCATTCGCCTCAAACCACTTTTGAAAGTAGGGCTCTTCGCCCTGACGCTCCGGGTGAAAAAAGCGACTCAGCACAACCTGGTCACCCAGCACTAGCCCAGCATTAGCGGTAAACACCATGTCAGGCCAGCCTTTTTCTGGCGTGACCAGCTCTACGGCGGCGTAGTCTTTCAGTATCTTATGTAGCTGGTTCCACTGTTCCTCAGCCAAATCGCGCGACGATCGATGGATGTTTCCTTCCATCCAGGGATTGATGACATAATCGACATCATAGTGGTGGGGCGGACACATCAAAATATTGGCAGCAGCAGTCATAGAAATTATCCTTCTTCTGTAGGGCACTCGTTATTGAGGCTCGAATAAAATTGAACCGCAATATCAGTGTTATTTTGGCCAAACCTACAGACTACAGATAAATCTAACTAAATGCTTATTTATTTTTGGAGCTTGTGTGCCATCGGCTTTGTATTTTTTGCGACCGGACGAGAGGGCAGACTAAACGGCCCTCCATCTGCTGCTGGTAACAACAGTTGATAGTAGCGACTGATAACAGCGTCGGTAAAGAAATTATGTGGCTCGCTCTTTCAACTCCATACAGCCGCTGTCTAAATGCCGCTGTCTAAATACAGCGGCCGCATAGTGTCTTTATCGATTGTCAGGAAACCATGACTATAAGATGACTAGGGTCCAAAACTGTGCTGTACAATACCGTTATCGACTTAAAAGTGACACTGATTTAGCGCGCTGAACCAACGCACTGGCCTTTAATAAAGAGTGTACTTTTTGGTTCCTATTGCTCGAGAAAGCGCTTGAGATAACTCAATATGGTCTTGCCTGATTAGATCTTAATTGAATGTAGCTTTCTTCAGCAGCGATGCGCTTTTTTGAACGGATGTTTTTCAACAAAGTTACTTCTTTACAGAGGTGATAATCACCAATTTATTTTTCTCTTTTGTTCAGCAAATATTCAGTAAAAAACTTAAGAGATTGTTAACCTCAATTTATACTTTTTTAAACAGCTTTTTTAATTATTATTTAGTGTCTTTGATCAAGTAATTGAGCGAATCTTATGACATGACGCTTCCTACAGTTTGCAATTTCATATTTACTGAATACACTGTTATTTCAAAGCGTAATCTATAAGGAAGTTCAAGGGATTTCCGAAATACGCTTATCGTATTAATGCCCATTCATGTCTTGAGGACATCTACCATGCTTCAAACACGTCAGCGATACTCCATTCAGGTGGTTACAGAAGAGGTTCAATCTCTAGTTGCTAGGGGTGTTCTAGATAAGAAGACGCAGCTCTACAGTCTTTCGCGATACTTTAATGACCAAGACTGGCAAGAGGTTGAGTGCATCTTGACGCTTAACGAATATTTGCTGAGAGACTCAATCAGCGATCTGCTAGGGCCAGAGTCTTGGGCAAATGATTAGTTAGAATACCGTAGCGACACACACTGCAACAATTCGCACTGCAACAATACAAAAAAGCGGCATAGAGAACCAAATTTACTGTTTCCCATGCCGCTTTCTCTTGGATTTTTTCTCAACTTTTTTCTCAACCTTATCGCTCGGTAGCAAGAGCATTTAGATCGGCTAACCCATTCTAAACAGCCAGCTAAACGGCCAGCTAAACGGTCAGATGAATGGCCAACTTTCAAGACCTGCCGAAGGCTCATCCGATCAGTGCTTATTCTTTGCTTTTAGCGAGCGGCTTATCGTCGCTCGCTTTGTCGATTAAATAGATCATTTGGTATGGGTTATCCACCTTTTTGGACGCATTTCTCAGCTCTAGTCCAATCACTTTTCCGTCTTCGTCATAATCTAAAACGAACCCAGGGGTAATCTGAGTTGTTTCCTCAACAACACATTGTCTAAAAGAAATCTGTAAGATGTCCTTTTCTGAGTCATAAACTATTTTCATGGGCTGCGCGTGCTAGGACATTTGCTGGGGCTAGAATCTAATCGATTATAAATCAATTGTGAAGACAAACTGGTCTGAAAGACTAGGTTGTTAAAGCCCGATTGTCGAAGCTGGAATGATGCATCTGGGTAAATGCCTTGTACGCTGGTTATGTCTCTAATCTACTCACTTCGATATCTGAATTCTATATGGTTACTTCTGAGCAGGTGTCATCTGGGACGTCCCAACCGCATGCGACTATTCGGCCAGTCGGTGTTTATATGCTTTCTGGACTAGCTGCTAATCAGCAGCAACTGTTAGCGGTAGATACGGTCCGGGGTTATTTGGTTGAGGTCTGTCCACTGACTGACCGGACAACGATCCTTAACCCATACACAGTAGAAGACTGGGTTGGGAGTTCAGGTCTAGATATCTGGCAGGAAACGCTGTGGTTTGTTCGTGACCAGCTGGTATATCGCTGTGACATTAAAACGCTGCTGCCTGAGGTGTTTGTCCGGTTGCCTTACGATGCGAACGGTGTGGCTGTTTGGGAAGATAAGGTCTATGTGTCTTGTCAAAAGTCAGGATATATACACATATTTGCGAGAGAAAGTGGTGACTCGCTCGGTAAAATTCGCCAGCCCGGAATTGGGCGCGAGAATGTGACAGTCTGCACGGATGGGCTCTGGGTGTGCGATCGCGATGAACAAACCGTCTACCAGCTTGATTTAGAAACCGGTGTCACCCAGCGCAGCATGCTGACTCCGTTTGCCTCGCCAACAGGAATTACCTTTTTTGACGCCGTCCCCGATCCAGATGCCAGCAGCCCAGAGCGCCTTTGCTATATTTCCTACGCCCACGAGGAAGCTTATATCCGCGACGATCCTAATGCTGACTCGCCCTACCAGCTAACGTTTCGCGATCGCACCTTCATCCACCCGCTTTATTTTCATCAGCCAGAAGGTCAGCCCTACACGCTTTCAAACGGCTACCTCATCGAGATTTCCTACGCAGAAGAGCTGCTGCCCCTAGAGCCGGTCTTGCTCAAAGGCGTAGAATGGCGCATTGCGCTACCTTCAGACACGCTCCGTCAAAAAGTTCGCAAAGTAGACTATATCGGCCATCCTTTTACCGAAGAAGTCCAAGACGGACAGCGAGTTGCCGTCTTTAAGCTTGACGACATCCAGCCTCACCAGGCCGGATTAATCGGCTGGAAAGCAACGGTTGAAATGTACAGCCTCAAATACTTTATGACGCCTGCTGACGTAGAAGATGCGCCCGCACTCGCTGATGACTTCCAAGCAAAATACCTCATTGATGACGACGAGCTGGCGATGGACTCCAACACCATCCGGGCGGCGGCCAAGATGGCGGCAGGCACTGAGACCAACATCTTGAGAAAAATGCTGAAAATTCGTAACTACGTCTACGACCAGCTTTCGTACGGCATTCAGCCCAAAATTGATACCCCAGATGTAGCGCTCGCTCGGGGGATTGGCTCTTGTGGTGAATATGTCGGTGTTTTGCTGGCCCTTGCCCGGCTCAACGGCATTGCCTGTCGCACCATTGGTCGCTACAAGTGTCCGGCCACACCAGAACAGAAAAACCTACCGCTAGAGCCAGATTTTAACCATGTGTGGTTAGAGTTTTATGTGCCCGGTGTTGGCTGGCTGCCGATGGAGTCGAACGTAGACGATGTGATCGATAAAGGGCCCTACCCCACCCGCTTTTTCATGGGCTTGTCTTGGTATCACACCGAAATTGGTAAAGGCATTTCCTTCGAGAAAATCAAAGCTGATGAGAAGCCAGAAGATTTCTCGCTAGGCGATTTGGCCGTAAACCACGTGCGCTTCACCATTTTAGAAGAGCTTATCCCACAGGCGTAAGTCAGACGCTACGTGAGCTTGCCTGAAACCTCTTTTTCTGCTTCCTTCCTTCCGAGCCCCTTTTCTTACGAGATACTATTTGACTATCATGACAAACCCTTATTCTTTGATCATTCATGGGGGCGCTGGTGCTCTAGAAGATTTGCAATATGAAGCGAGTGAAGCTGACTTTCGAGAAAGTATTTTAGAAATATTGGCTGCGGGGCGCGATCGCCTAGAAAAAGGAGAAACTGCGTTAGACGTGGTTGAATACTGCGTAAACCTGCTGGAAAACAATCCGCTGTACAACGCGGGCAGAGGCTCTGTTTTGAATGAAAACGGCCAGGTTGAAATGGATGCGGCAATCATGAGCGGCATCGGCATTAAAGCGGGCGCGGTAACCTGCGTGAAAAATGTAAAAAACCCTATTTCGCTGGCACGCCAGGTGCTAGAGCAGGGTGATCACGTCATGTTGGCGGCTGAGGGAGCCTTAGAATTTGCCAAGTTCTATCAGGCTGAGATTTGCCCGGATGAATATTTCATCGTGCCGCACAGAATCGAGCAGCTAAAAGAGGCTAAGGCGGCAGGGCGTGTGATGCTAGACCACGAAAAGGCAGGCACAGCCGACGAAAGAGATAGAAAAAAAGCGGCGCAAAAGCTAGGAACCGTAGGGGCCGCTTGCCGGGACGCTCAGGGCAACTTGGCTGCCGCGACTTCGACTGGGGGTCTGGTGAATAAGCGCTGGGGCCGTGTGGGTGATACGCCTGTGGTCGGTGCGGGTGTGTTTGCCGATAATGACACCTGTGCGGCTTCGGCAACGGGCTACGGAGAGCAGTTTTTGCGCACGGTGTTTTGTAAAACGGTTTCCGACTTTGTGCTGTTTAAGGGTTTAGATGCGCAGAGTGCCGCCGCCGCAGGCATTCAATATTTGGTGGATAAGGTAAACGGCGATGGCGGCGTGATTGTGATAGATAGCGCTGGGCTTTGCGGCGCAGCCCAATCGACTTCCGGGCTGATTCACGGGTGGATTGAGCTAGGCGGCGAGGCCCAGTGTAAGCTGGGCTAGCTCGCGTGAGGTGATGCCAGAAAAGTTGGGCCAGAAAAAGTGTGTGAGTACCACGATAAGTTGACTTACCAAGGCAGCTCTTCGCCGTTGGAGTGCCAAAAGGTGCCTGTGTTTTTTAGGCTGAGGGCATCGATCACTTTGAGGAGCCCTTGGACTGATTCTTTGGGGGAAATGCCGCTGCTGTTGAAGTTTGTCATACCGGTGCTGACGAGCCCTGGGTGCAGTATGGCAACGGCAATGCCTACGGGTTCTAAATCTTGAGAGAGAGATTTTCCGGCCATTGAAACGGCGACTTTTGACATGCGATAGCCGTAGGTGCCGCCGGAGGTGTTGTCGGCTATTGAGCCCATGCGGCTGGTCATGATGGCGACTTTGACCGGGTCGGCGCTGGCGGCTTTAAGGTTGGGCAGCAGGGCCTGGGTGAGTTTTAACGGCGCGATCGCATTTACCTCAAACTGCTCTTTAATGCCCGCTACGTTCAAGTCTTCTAAATTTGACTGACGATAGATGCCAGCATTGTTGATCAAAACGTCAATCGGCTGATTTGCAAGAGACTGAGTTAACGCTGCGATCGCATCACTATCCGAAACATCAACGTCTGTCTCTACGCGAACGCCCAGCGCATCTAGCTCACTTGAACGCTGGCGGCAAACCGCAATCACCTCATCGCCCCTATCGTGTAGCTGCTTGCAGTACTCGTAGCCAATTCCTCTGTTCGCGCCTGTCACCAAATAAGTGGCCATTACTTCTCCATTAATAGTTTGTTTTTAGACTCTGTGTTTAGATTCTGTTTTTGGGCTCTGCTTTCAGGCCGCCCATACAACAAAACAGACTGAGCAAGGTAACCATATTGCCACGGGCTAAAGCCAGAAAAAAATGCCTTAGGCGTCAACAATTTCAACCAGCTCTAGCTCAAAAGTAAGATCTTGACCGGCCAGCGGATGATTGCCGTCTAGCGTTACCGTCTCACCTTGAATATCGGTAATGGTCACCGCCATTGCCTCACCCCCCGGTGCCTGCATTTGCAGCCGCTGTCCTACCGCGAGTTCAAAATCTGCCGGAATGTTCTTCTTATCAATATTTGCCACCATCTGCGCATTGTAGGCACCGTACGCCTCATTTACCGGAATCGTCGTCGTCACGGACTCACCTGCCGTTAATCCGGTAACCGCTGCGTCAAATCCTGGAATCACCATTCCACTGCCGAGCGTAAACTTTAGCGGCTCGCGTTCTTTCGAAGAATCGAACACTTGGCCGCTGTTGAGCGTTCCTGTGTAATGAACTTTGACGGTATCGCCTGACTTTGCCTGCAACATGCTTTGTAAATGACCTACTCAATGAAACATCGGATATTCATTTTAGAGAGTTATTCCAAGATAGGGGAATTAAAGATAAAGAAGAAAAAGTTGGATCAGTGAAACTAGCGCTTAAAGCGATACTAACGAGAGCGATGTTAACGAGATAGATGATTTGCTTAGAAATTGTATTTTTTGATACATTATAAAAGTGCAAACATAACGCTCTACCTGTCGCTCTTCATCCGCAGCTCTTCACCCGCAATATGCGCCAAGAAGGTGCAAAGAGATGTGTCTTAATGTCTGACCTTATTTTCAAACCGTTACTTTCGAACCATTCTGTGTCTTTTCGTTTTTCTCGCCCTTCCTCTCGTCGCTCTTCTAAGCGTGGTGGTGCATACCTTTGGCTGCACGCTGCTTTTTTGGTTGGCTTCATTGTTTTTATCTACGTGCTTCAGCATCTGTCTGACTCAGATTCGTCAACGCCTAATTCATCTAGTTCCGTGAACCTACTGCGATCGCACTCCGACAAGCCCTCGTTCGATACAGAAAGGCCGTACTAGACTAGATCCTATCTGCAAAGGTTTTGAAAGAGCTTTGAAAGGTCTTTGAAAGGTCTTGTGGATGTAGGAATTTGTGAGATATAAGGAGTGCTGGCCTGATGATCATGCGATTGAAACCGTGGCAAGTGGCTGTGCTAATTGCACCGATTGCTGTCATTGGGCTGTTTTTGGTGGTTGCTGCTGGTCAGCAAATTCGAGCCTGGGGGCTGAACTGGATTTGGGCGGTGTTTGTATTTCTGCTGCTGGGCTGGCGGTGGCTGCTGGTGCGGTGGACGCGTCCGGCGGTTGCCCAGGCAGAAGCGATTGTTTCAGAGGTGAACGCTGAGCTAGAAGCGCAGGTTGCTGAGGCGTCACAGGCGGCTGATAGCGTAGTTGCCAAGGCGGGCACAAGCGCCCGTCAAGAAAGTGCAGATAAAGTAGAAGCGGCGCTAAATCAGGTGCTGCAGGCGGCCCAAGACGATCCGCCTGTTTGGGACGACTGGACTCTGTTTTGGCAGCGCTGTCTGTCTTTGGTGAGCGCGATCGCCCATACCTACCACCCAGAAGTCAAGCGACCCTTGCTCAATATCTATGTGCCTGAAGCTTACGGTCTAATTCGGGGCACAGTCGACGATACCGACCGTATGATGCAGCGGCTTTCGCCTGTACTCAACCAGCTATCGGTGGGCCAGATGGTAGAAGGCGTAGAGCTTTATCAAAAGCTAGAGCCTTCAGCCAGAAAGCTGATCAGGGCGTTTAACTGGGCGCAGTGGGCCCTAAACCCAGCGGCAGCGATCGCCCGCCAGGTCAGCGCTAGAAATATGAGCCAGGCCAACCAGCAAATCGTGCTGAACTTGAGTAATGGCTTGCGCGAAACCGCCCTGCGAAATCTTGCCAAGCAGTCTGTGGCACTCTACAACCCTGACCAAAATTCTGGCCAAGGTATTGACAGTGGAGGTGGCGCTGAGGGTGAATTGGCTGTGGCTGTACTCGAAGCGCCTAGCGTCGTATCGGCCTTGCCAACTACCAAAACGCAAACCCTACGAGAAATTTTAGAGCGAGCTGAACCTACCGAGACGGTTCGCCAAAAACCGGTCAATATCTTGCTAGTAGGCCGTACGGGCGCAGGTAAGAGCAGCGTCATTAATACGCTATTTCAATCAGAGCGAGCCGCTGTAGATGTGCTGCCTAGCACGGATAAAATCCAGAGCTATCGCTGGCAAAATGAGCAAGCGGCTGAGTCGCTAATTTTGTGGGATACGCCTGGCTATGAGCAGGCCCGTCGAGAAGATTTTCGCGAGCAGGTGCTTGACTACGCTAGTGAGGCAGATGTGCTGCTGCTGGTGACGCCAGCACTCGATCCTGCTTTGCAGGTAGATGCGGACTTTTTACAGGCGGTGAGAGCTGAGATGGCGGATTTGCCTGCGATCGCAGCGGTTACCAAAGTGGACCGGCTCCGGCCTGTACGAGAGTGGAGCCCCCCTTACAACTGGCAAACTGGCGGCTGGCCAAAAGAGACCTCCATTCGCGAGGCGGTGGCCTACCGGGCCGACGCACTGTCGGCGTTTTGTCAGCAGGTGCTGCCACTAGTTGCCCAGCATGAGGGTAGAGCCGCCTGGGGAAACGATGCGCTATCGGCAGCTTTGGTAAATGCGATCGCCCCGGCCAAACAGCTCCGCCTCGCGCGCTTTTTGCGTAGCCAAGAAGCTCGTACCGTCGCTGCTGCCAAAATTATCGACGGCTACACGTTTCAAATGACCACCACCGAAGGGCTCACCAAGCTGCTAAAAAGCCCGGTGCTCCAGTTTATTTCTACTCTGACGACGGGAACCCCTGCCCTGGGAGCGCTGCTGATTGAAAAAATTCCGGTCGAAGAAGTGCCGATTGTGCTGGGTAAGCTGCAAATGGCCTACGAGCTGTTTTCGCTGCTGGGCAATGGATCGATTGGCAAAACGACGTTTGACCTGCTTACCATTTGGCCCGCGTTACTAAAGACAGACGGTCGCCATCGGGCCGATCGCCGGGCCTGGGCTTTTGGTCATGCGCTAGTTGAATACTGGAGCCAAGACCTGCCGGTGAGTCAGCTAGAAGAACGAATTGAGTTTTATTTGAAGTGAGTTTATTTTATTTGAAGTGAGCTAATAGCGAGCAAAAGATAGCGGTCACAAAAGACAACAGTCGCAAAAGATAGCGGTCGCAAAAGATAACGGTGCACAGAAGATAACCCGTAGAATGACTTCCCTCCTCACGAACTGTCCTCCTCTAAGTTGCGATGCTTTCACTCGTGGTGATATGTTCATATCCGTTCATTTTGATACCACTTCGGGTTTATCTGTACGTAGATTAAAACAATCGTCCCTTTTCAGGCCCTTGACTTACAATGCTTCCTATTTTCTCCTTGTTTTCGCTAGTCAATGTGCTAACTAGCCCGGTTTTGCCAGCGCCAGCGATCGCACCAGCAGAAGATGCACCGCCGCCAGTTGTCCAGTCTATTAGCCAGTCTTCTGGCATCATCACGATTCCTCAAGAGGTGCGAGCATTACCCGGCGGTCTAGACAGCGTTCCGGTTTTTAACAGCAATAGCCCTGAACTGATTAGCGGCGATGGGATTTTACTTTCTACGTTTCCCAGCCGTGGTAAAAGCGATCCTAGCGCCCACCTCAACTACACATTTAACGGGCGCTTCGACATTTTTTCTCACCATGTTGCCAAAGGGCAAGACGACCGCGATACGCGCACCGTATATGAATCAATCTTGGTTCATAATCCTGGCGATCGCGCCGTTACCCTCACCATTCGCGACGGTGCGTCCCACATTAGCCAAGAGTCTCCCTGGAACGAAATCGCCTCAGGATCTTCCAACCTCTACAGTAACAACTTCTCCGGTCCGGGCAGCCGCGTCACCAGCGACGTTCTGCGCGGTCGCCGCCAGTCTTCCTTCCCTGCCCAGATCACCATCCCCCCGCAAGAGAGCCGTCTGGTGCTTAACGCCCCCATTCCCCTGCGTCGCCTCAACGTTGCCACCGACGGCAGCCTACCGCCCGGTAGCCCTATTACCCCACCGCCTATTACCGCTAGCTCAGGCGAAGGCCCCAGGCTCAATGGCCGCTCCACCCTGCTCAGAGTAACCAGCAGCGGCCCGGTTTATCTGGCGAGCTTGGCCATGCATGCCCCCCAGAGCAACGGCAACGAACGGGTGCCCACGCTAGAAGAGTGGAAGCAGGTGCTGTTTCGCGGCCAGCTAGCGACCCCTCGCGACCAGTCGCCAAGCCGCCCCGGCAGCCGAGAAAATCCCTTTCGCTATGGCCGAGTAGCGGGTGTTGCTGAGGGCTCTCAGTGGCGGGCAACTTTGACCGATCGCGGCAGCTCTCAGCTGGCCATTCCCGAACCTGACGAACATCTCTCTTATGGCCTCAGTACGCTAGAGCGCAACACGCTTGGCACGGGGCAAGTGCAGAGCGCGCCGCTGCTTGCCCGCTATAGAGATACGGCCTACCGGGCTAACGGCAACTACGGGGTTGAGTACAATCTATCTCTGCCGCTGTACAACGATACGGATAGCCCTAAAACAGTTGCACTCGCGGTGCAAACGCCGATCCAAAATGATAGTATGAGCGATGCGCTTCAGTTTTACGCCTCGCCCGCAGAGCGCGTCTTTTTTCGAGGAACGGTGCTGTTTTTGTACGAAGAAGACAATGGCAGATCGCGGGCGGCCTATACCTATGTAGTGCAAAACAGCGGTCAGCAGGGAGAGCCGCTAGTCACGATGACTCTAGCGCCTAGAGAACAGCGCGATGTGACAGTACAGTTTCTATATCCACCGGATGCAACGCCGCCTCAGGTACTCACAATTAGTACGCAGGGGTGATACGAAAGCGGCCATACGAAAGCGGTAATCACGAAAGGGTCAGTTCTATTTGGAAAATGTTCTTGTCATCATTCCGGTATTGAACGAAGAGTCCACGATTGCGGGTGTGCTACGGCAGCTACAGCAGCAGGGATTGTTCAATATTTGTGTGGTAGACAATGGCAGCGAGGATCAAACCTCGGCGATCGCCACTCAGCAGGGCGCAATTGTCATTTCAGAACCAAAACGAGGCTATGGTCAAGCCTGTTGGCGAGGGTTGCAAAGTGAGCAGGCACTGCAAGCTGAGTGGATTTTGTTCTGCGATGGCGATGGTAGTGACGATCTCTCGCAGCTTCCAGACCTGCTGGCGCTGCGCACTGAGTTTGATTTTATCTTGGGAAATCGTCGGGGGACGGTGGCCGGGCGATCGCGCCTCACCCCCGCCCAAAATTTTGGCAACTGGCTGGCGACTCGGCTCATTCGTTTCGGCTGGGGCTATGCTTACGAAGACCTGGGCCCCCTGCGTCTAATTCGCCAGCGTGCGCTCGATCGCTTAGCGATGGCCGACCGGGGATTTGGCTGGACAGTAGAGATGCAGGCAAAAGCCGCTGAACAGGGTTTACGCATTTGCGAACGGCCAGTGAACTATCTGCCCCGCCAGGGGGGCCGCTCTAAGATTGCGGGGACGGTGCGCGGCAGTCTCAAGGCAGGGCAGATCATTTTATTGACCCTGGCGAAGCTGTACGGGCAGAAGCTAAAAGCCACGGTGATAGATAGACCTGATGTTCAGCGAGGGCTACTGTGGGCGATCGCGCTGCTGATTATGTTTGGTAGCTGCCTCGCGGCCCCACACGGTGATTTTCTCAATCAGCCTGACGCGGTTCCGCTCTTTTGGCGGGGGATGGGGCTGATGAGCTTGGGTTTTGTTGGCAGTTGGGCCCTACAAAAAGTAGGCGCTGGGTGGTTTTGGGGGGTTGCGATCGCCCCTCGCCTCGTTCTGCTAACCATGTATCCTGGCGACGATATCTGGCGCTACCTATGGGAAGGACATTTGCAAAATCTAGGCTTCAATCCCTACTTGCTAGCACCTAGCGCCGACGTATTAGCGCCCTTTCGCTTTGAATGGTGGCCGCAGATTAACCACTCCGATTTGGCCGCCATCTATCCACCCATTACCCAGCTTGGCTTTCGTATTCTCGCGGCTATTAGTCCTGCTGTTCTACTGTTCAAATCGGCCTTCATGCTGGCCGATTTAGGTATTTGCTGGCTGCTCAGCGCTCGCTTTGGGCATCGGGCAACCCTACTGTATGCCTGGAACCCGCTGGTGATATACAGCTTCGCGGGTGGTGGCCACTACGACAGCTGGTTTTTACTGCCGCTGGTGATCGCTTGGCTGTGGTGGGAGCGTTTTGTTGTTTCGCCAGCATCTTTTATGCCAGTCATCTTTTATGCCAGCCCCTTTTACGCTAGCACCTGTCGCTTTAGCGCTGGGCACTAGCATTGGTGTGAAGTGGGTGTCTTTACCCATTGTCGGTTTTCTGGCTTGGCGTCTTGTTTGTCAACCGGTCGACCAGAGGATCGACCAGGAGAACGACCAGGAGAACGAGCGACCGAATAAACGACAAAGAAAGAGAAATCGCTGGTGCTGGGGAATCGTTTTTCTGTTCCTTTGCGCTCTTCCGATCGGTCTCGCCACGCTTCCTTTTTGTCAGGGTTTTCCCAA
This sequence comes from uncultured cyanobacterium, assembly GCA_963833005.1. GTDB lineage: Bacteria > Cyanobacteriota > Cyanobacteriia > Phormidesmidales > Phormidesmidaceae > Phormidesmis. Next base: position 229,572 of record CAWHWK010000010.1, read on the forward strand.
AGCGTTGACCTGTCCGATCATTCCGCTGTCTTCTCCCTTTGTACTTTATGGTCGTAGCGCCGCATTCATTCCTCAGATTGCCGCCAGCGTTTGGCCTACCTCTATCCGCATGAACTGGATTTATGCGCTTCCCCTGTGTGCGGTAATCTTATGGAATTTTCGGCGTTCTGTAACGCTCATTCAGTTTACTGAGCGTTATTTTGTCGCCCTGATGTTGTTGTCACCCGTGATTCATGCTTGGTATTTTACTTGGCTAGTACCTTTTGCTGTCGCTAGCCGTCACTGGGGTACTCAGCTAGTCAGCGTCTCGGCTTTTGTTTACTTTGCCTTGCCCCATAATCTAGCCACCCACAATTTGGTCGCCGGATCTAACAGCTGGATGCTAAGCGATCTACAGCGCTGGTTATTATGGGGACCGTTTATTTTAGGCTTGGTCGCCTCTGCTCGAAGCGCTCAGCTATCAGATTAATTGCATTGAATTGTCTGGGCCTTGTTCCGTCAGCCTTATTCCATTACAGCTAGAACTTATCGCCTTCTCAGCAATATTTCAGTCTAGCCAAGCTTTCAAACCGTAAGCTGAGCGCAGCAATTATTACTGCTCGCTGATGGCGAGTACGGCTCTCCCTATGCAGAAGAAATATCTCTTGTTCGCGCTAGCTCCGTTCCTCATCGGTTTAGGTGGCTGTTTAATCGAATCGTCGCAGGCGGGCATAGAGTCGGCAGACGGCACCACAGCTAGCTCTACAGCCACCCAAACCGTAGCCCAGTCGGAGACTTTAGCTGCCGCAGATGCGGTTAACACAGCTGCACTAAATAGCGTATTGAATACCTACGTTGATGAGCAAGGACTAGTAGACTACGATGCTTTGCAGTCCAATCGTCAGCAGCTAGATGCCTTTAACGCGTCTATTCAACTTACTAGTCAAGCGAGTTTCGATAGCTGGAGTGAAGCCGAGCAGATCGCCTTTTTAATCAATGCTTATAATTCGCTGACGCTCAAAGCTATCATTGACGAATCACCCATTAAAGCAAGCATTAAAGATATTGCAGGGGTGTGGCGCTTTAACCGACACGGACTGTTGCAAGGCGAACAAACGCTCAACAATATTGAACATGACATTTTGCGCGCTAATTTTACCGAGCCACGTATTCATGCCGCCTTGGTCTGCGCGGCGATTAGCTGCCCTTACTTACGCCAAGAGGCTTTTACTGGAGATCAGCTAGATGCTCAGCTAGACGACCAGGTTCGTATTTTCTTGAGTCGCTCTGAAGTGTTGGAAATTGATCGAGAGAAGGGCGAAGTAAAGCTTTCCTCTATCTTTGACTGGTTTAAAGAAGACTGGGCGGCTGGTTTTTCGACCAGTGAAGGCTTTACAGGATCTGATAATGAGCGAGCTGTGCTCAATTTTATTAGTGGTTATGTAGATGAGGCAGATCGCGACTATTTAAAAGCAGGCGACTACAGCATCCGCTATTCAGATTACGATTGGTCTTTGAATCGCCAACCATAGAGATGTCTTTAAGCGTAATGTCTCTAAGCGTAATGTCTCTAAGCGTAATGTCTCTAAGCGTAATGTTTTTAACCTATCCATTGCATACACCTCTTTGATGCTTCGAGCGCAGCGCTCTAGGTATCGCGCTTACTCTCCTCCTTACCAAAATTGTCTCCTTCTTCTCTCCTAATTTTATTCTTACGCTATCCCATGCCTGGCTCTACCAAAACTAGGCTAATTCCGGCGCTTGGCGCTCAGGGCGCGGCTAGCCTTCAGCGCCAGATGGCCGAACATTTGCTCTCCCAAATTTTGAGTCCAAATTGGCAGCTACAAATTTGTTTTACTGGAAGCTGTTTAGATAGCGTTCAAAATTGGCTGGGTGAGCGGTTTTCCTACAAGGCACAGGTAAGGGGTGAATTAGGCAGACGGCTTCAAGATGCGTTTCAGCAAGAATTTGAGTCGGGATATGAGCGAGTTGTTGTGATTGGAGCCGATTGCCCTGATGTGAATTTACGGCATATCGAGCAGGCTTTTCAACGGTTGCGATCGCACGATCTGGTGTTAGGTCCGGCTCAAGACGGCGGCTATTATCTCATTGGGCTGCGCTACCCACACACCGCAATCTTCGATGATATTGATTGGGGAACATCTCTAGTATTCCAACAAACTTGTACAAAGGCTTGGCGGCTAGGACTTTCAATGGCCGAGCTTGAAATCCTCAGCGATGTTGATCGACCTGAAGATTTGGTGGTTTGGGAAAAAGTGAAACGCACAAACAATATAACCACGAATTTCTGACTATGAATGCTTTTTCTACAGATTGGCTGTTAGAGATGACAACGTGGCTGTTGGAGATGACGCCAGTGATCTATCTCGGTGTTTTGTCAGTTATCTCGCTGTACGGCTTTCATAAGGTGCTGATGATCTGGCGATTTTATAAATACCAGGCTACTAGCGTTCAGGTGTTATTTCCCTTTGATCGGCAGGCAGATTGGCAGGCAGGTTGGCAGCCAGATCGGCAGCCAGATCGGCAAGCACTGCCTTTGGTAACGGTGCAGCTACCAATTTTTAATGAACTGTATGTGGCTGAGCGGCTACTCGATGCGATCGCTAATCTCCAATACCCACCCGGCAAGCTAGAAATTCAAGTATTAGACGACTCTACCGATGAAACGCAGCAGCTTTGCCAGCAAAAGGTCGCGGCGTTAAAGCAGCAGGGGCTTAATATTCACTACATTCAGCGATCGCACCGCAGAGGTTTCAAAGCGGGTGCCCTTGACTACGGACTACAGCAAGCCGCTGGTGAGCTAATCATAATTTTTGATGCAGACTTTGTGCCCCGGCCCAACACGTTGCTGCAAATGGTTGATTACTTTGTCGACCCGGCGGTGGGGATGGTACAGGCCCGATGGGCCCATATCAACCGGCAGTATTCGCTGCTGACAGAAGTTCAGGCACTGATGTTAGACGGTCATTTTGTGATTGAGCAGACAGCGCGTAACCGAGCCGGTTGCTTTTTTAACTTTAATGGAACAGCGGGCATTTGGCGCGTGAGTGCGATCGCCGATGCTGGTGGCTGGCAACACACCACCGTCACCGAAGATTTAGATCTCTCTTATCGAGTCCAGCTGCGAGGGTGGAAATGCGTATATCTGCCGCACGTCGTGGTCCCAGCCGAGCTACCGATGGAGATGAACTCTTTTAAGTCTCAGCAGTTTCGCTGGGCAAAAGGCGCTAGCCAAGTCGCTAGAAAGCTGTTGGGAGCTGTCTGCAAGGCTCCGCTGCCTCTGCACGTAAAGTTCGAAGCTTTTTTACATCTAACCAACAACTTTAACTATTTGTTGTTGATTGTTTTATTGCTGCTGTCTTTGCCCTATCAAATATACGTTTCTCAGCATCAGTGGCAGTACGGACTGCTGATTTATCTGCCCATATTTGTCGTTACCACGCTAAACCTGTTTGGCTTCTACTGGGTGTCACAGCGAGAACAACAGATTTCTATCTCGCCCTGGCAGTTTGGCTATCATATTTTCTTTTTGCTCAGTGTGGGCATTGGGCTTAGCCTTAATCAGTCATTGGCCGTATGCGATGGCCTACTGCGAACTGGAACAGATTTCGTACGGACTCCAAAGCATGGTGTGGTGATGCCCTCAGAGTCTTGGACGGCTAAGCGGTATCGCGGTGCGAAAACAGGCGTACTTTGTTTAGAGCTATTGATGCTAGGGTATCTGGCCGTAACAATTATGTTTGCTGTGGCGCACACGCACTATTTGTCTTTACCCTTTTTACTAATGTTTTTCGTTGGCTATGCCTATGTGCTGGGACTTGGGCTGTTTCAACGACGATAGCTTGGCGCAAGTGTTATGGCTAGCAACTGTTTGTCTCTGAACGCTGCCGCAAACGGCACTGATACATCCGCCCCTGAGAGTCCGCCTCTGATACATCCGCCTGTAGAGTGATGATCTGGCCGTGACTCAGCCCTAAAAATATAAGGATTATCAGACTACTGAGCACGTCAATATAGGCAAGAAAGTATAGGCAAAAAAGTATAGGCAAGAAAACAGCTGCTTAAATTCACAAGCTCAAATTCGCAAAAGGACAACCCTATGAGTAACTACACCCCCGTCAGCTGCGAGCTGTATGACAAGCTAGAAGCAATGGCCACTCTCCATCGCACTGGAGAAATCTCTTATCGCACCGAGTCAGGTGATACCAAAGCGGCAAACGCTAAGATCGCAGATGTCTATGCAAAGGACGGGGCCGACTATTGCAAGCTAGAAGACGGGACGATCATTCGCCTAGACCGGCTAGCGACCATTAGCGTTGGCGATGAGAAAATTTGGTAGGTTTGTGGCAGTTAAACCAGGCTAGCTACAGTTCAGGAGGCTACAGTTCAAGTTCAGGAGGCTACAGCTCAGGGAAAGCCTTTTGGATGGCAGGATGCACTAGCTGATGCTCGTGCGTGTTTAACGCGATCGCTAATCCCTTACCAACCACGCTATCCTGCTTCAATGCATCCATTCCATGCGCCGCTAGCTGTAATACATAGGGCAACGTGCTGTTGTTTAACGCTTGCGTTGCGGTCCAGGGCACGGCCCCTGGCATATTTGGTACGCCGTAATGGACTACTCCAAGATCTGTATAGACAGGATCGCTATGTGAAGTCACCTTTAGCGTTTCAATACAGCCCCCCTGATCGACCGCCACATCGACAATTACAGAGCCTTTACGCATTGACGCTACCATCTCCTGTGTTACCAAAGTCGGTGCTCTCCGGTTAGGCACCAGTACCGAACCAATTACCAAATCCGCATCCATTACGGTGGTGGCAATATTTGGCGTATTGCTATACAGCAAGCTTACTCTCGAGCCAAACAGCGTTTCTAAATAAGTCAGTCGCTCTACGCTGATGTCGATTATTGTGACCTGTGCTCCAAGCCCAACGGCCATTTTGGCCGCTTCTGTGCCGACCACGCCCCCACCGATAATCGCTACTTTTCCTGCCGCCACCCCTGGCATTCCACCAAGTAGCACGCCGCGCCCCCCCTGCTGCTTTTCTAAAAAGCGTGCGCCAAACTGGACAGAGAGCCGTCCGGCGATCACACTCATGGGCATCAGCAGCGGTAGCGTACCGTTTCTCTCGACACTTTCATAGGCGATCGCACTCGTTCCACTCGCCACCAGTTTTTCTGCCAGCGTCCGCCCTGCCGCCAAATGTAAATAGGTAAATAGCAGCAGTCCAGGGCGCAGACAGCCGTACTCAGCCGACAAAGGTTCTTTTACCTTCACAACCATCTCTTGCTGCCAGACCATCTCGGTCTCTGTTGCAATCTTTGCGCCCGCCTGCAAATAATCATCATCGCTAAAGCCTGCGCCTGCACCTGCCTGCGTTTCTACCACAACAGTGTGCTGGCGATCGCACAGCTCTTTCACACTCGCCGGACTCAGCCCCACCCGAAACTCTTGATCCTTAATCTCTTTAGGAACACCAATATTCATACGCTAACCTTGTAAGTGAAGAGCCACTACCGATACCCCAAGGCATCGCCGTCACATTTTTTATTTTAAGTCGATTGTAAAAGCCTACGACGGATCACAGGCTACCGTATGGACAATTGGCTTGCAAATAAAAACTCTCTTCCATCAACCGATCAAAGAGAGTCTCTACTATTTAGTTTTTTGACTTGCCAATTAGTAGTCTATAGACAGTTTATAGGCGCAAAGCCACCTACAGAATAGCTTCGAAGCAGCCATTTGGGACCACTTTATGTCCTCCGTGCTTACTGGGCACCTGCTACCAAGCCAGTTAGCAGTGGCAAGTTAGCCGATAGGAAGAACGCAAATACTGCGCCACCGATACCGCCAATCAAAAAGCTACCTGCAAACTCGCTCCAGCCTTCGTCGGTGCTCAAAGCTTCGGGAGGGGTGTACGGCAGCGTATTGCGAGAAATCGCAGAGCTGACGTTGGCACCACTATATAAAGAAAGGCAAACAGTCAAAATCAACACTAAACCCACTGCGCCGATCAAACCGGCAACTGCAAGTACATCTGTATCTCTGAGTGGGCCAAGTAGCGCGAACGGTCCATACAGCAAGTAGCCGTGGGCCATTCCCACTTCCAATCCGCGGCGTTGGGCAGACAGACCCTGCCTATAGGCCGGTAAATTGCTCAAAAAGGCTTGAGATAACCCAGATGAGTTTAAAGGGGTCTCCAGATTACCAATCTGAGGATTGCCCGCATAGGGCTTAATAAAATTTGATGATGCTGGCATAGCTAATTAAAAGTTCTCCAAACTTACTCAACACAACTGCGTTCGGTGATCGCAAACTTTCCCTATGGGTGCAATAGCAAGTCAGGAAAGAACCGATTGAACTCGATCAAGATTCCGGCCGTAATTACCATCCATACGGTAGCAATGACAGGGGCGGTTGAAAGATATTTCAATAGATTACTGCTCATGGATACTCCTCCTTGGAGTCTTAATCGTAAAAGGTTGACTAGGGCTAAATTATCGGTCAAAGGTGACAAACATATCTGGGCCCATAGGCGCACCTAAACGAACATCGCGTTTAGGTGCAATTTTCTGTTGCTTTCTGCCATTGCGTGTTCGGGATGACCCTAATTCGGGATGACCCTAAGCGCTCTAGCGAGATGCTTTAGCGAGGAGAGACCGTAATCTCTTCTTTCTTAGCAAACATTTCGCCTGAAGTCATTTCCTTTAGTGCGAGCAAAGGCCAAGTCGCTGCGCCCAAAGAGCACTTGATAGCTAGCGGTACGTCAATGACAATCTCTTTCTCTTCAGGAGATTTGTCGCTGCGAACTGCAATCACATAGGAGCGCCCAGCCCAGCCAATCCAACCGGCGATGAACAAGAACAGTACGCTTGGAATCAAAAATTCACCCGCGTGGGCCAAATCACCATCTACCACAAGGTGGGGCAGCCCTTCGGGGCCACATAGAAGGCTAGTGTTAGCGTAGAACTCAAATCGATCTTTTGCAGATTCAGTAGTCGCGGCCTCAGCACGCTTTTGGAAGGCGGCTGACTCGTTGCAAGGCGTCAAGCCTGCTACGTTGTCACCTGCAATTCCTGCGGCTGCCGGAGAGGCAAACCCAAAGGAAAGACAGAGAACTAAAGCCAGAGCAAACAACCGTCGCATATAGGTTTCCTCTCTCGTTACTAGTTAAGCGTCGGGCTAATCCATGTAGACTTTTAGAAAAGTCCCTGTAAAAAATCTCTCGAAAAAGAATATTCCCAGGGGCAATCTACAGGCCTAGCCCAGCTTGTAGGCAATCATACTCCTCGGGCGAGAACCCCGTAAAGAAAGCGCTGTTAGGCTTTACATCCCGATACAATTATCAACACACTCTGTTATATGCCTCTCATGGACACTGCTTCTCGTTCGGCTGTTTCTCATTCGGCTGTTTCTCATTCGGCTGTTTCTCATCTGCCTACCTCTAATGCCGATGGTCCTACTGTTCTGGCGATAGAAACGAGCTGTGACGAAACGGCGGTGGCGATAGTGCGATCGCGCACAGTGCTTAGCAGCGTTGTTGCCTCCCAAATTGAAATCCACCAGCGCTATGGCGGCGTTGTGCCAGAAGTGGCCTCACGCGAGCATGTGGGTGCGGTCGGTGTGGCGATCGCACAGGCTATGACTGAAGCGGCGCTAGGCTGGGCGGCTATTGATGCGATCGCGGCTACCTGCGCACCTGGCCTTGTGGGCGCACTGATGGTGGGTGTCACAGCCGCTAAAACGCTAGCGATGGTGCATAACAAGCCGTTTTTAGGCGTACATCATTTAGAAGGCCATATCTATGCTTCTTATTTAAGCGACCCGCAGCTGCAGCCTCCTTTCTTATGCCTGCTGGTGTCAGGCGGTCACACTAGCTTTGTGCAGGTAAAAGGGGTTGGTGAGTACACAGTTTTGGGCAAAACGCGAGACGATGCTGCGGGCGAGGCGTTTGACAAGGTTGCTCGACTGTTGGATTTAGGCTATCCAGGAGGACCCGTGATTGATCGGCTGGCGAAAACGGGAAATGCCAAGGCGTTTGCGTTGCCAGAAGGGCGGATTTCGCTGCCAGCAGGTGGCTATCACCGGTACGATGCCAGCTTTAGCGGGTTGAAGACGGCGGTGCTGAGGCTAACCGACAGGTTAAAAGCTGAGGCTGCTGAGTTGGCTGAATCGATTCCTGTTGCCGACGTGGCGGCCAGCTTTCAGTTCACGGTGGTGCGATCGCTCGTAAAGCGAGTCATTGCCTGCGTGCAAGACTACGGGCTAAAGACGGTTGTCGTTGGCGGTGGGGTTGCGGCCAATAGTGAACTGCGATCGCGCTTACAGATCGCCGCTCAAGACAACGACTTCAGGGTGATATTTCCACCGATGGCCTACTGTACGGATAATGCGGCGATGATTGCCTGCGTAGCTGCAGAACGCTTTGCGCGGGGACTGCGATCGCCTCTAACCCTCGGCGTTCAGTCAAAGCTACCTGTCACCGACGTTTCAGAACTCTACCTATTTCCAACGACTGCCGCCCCCGACCGATAGCCGTTACAGAACGGCCTACTGGTAATTCGACAGAATGGTACGAACCACATCAGCAACAGCCCGTGGCTGTTCAACCATTGCCATGTGGCCGCACTCAGCAATTTCAAAGAGCGATCGCGCTTCACTAAAGTGAGGATGAAAGCTAGCCAAATGGTGCACATAGCGCGGCAGCATCACGGTGTCTTCAGTTGCGGTAATGAAGTGAGCAGGTTGAGTTATCTGGCTGACTACCTGAGGCAGCAGGTGCACCTCTTCCGCGCTAGTGGTTTCTAACAGCGTGCCAACAGCCGCCTGATGGTCAGCGCGCACAAAATCTCGAATCCGCTGCGCTCCCCAGTGAAGGGCCAGCGGCTGGTGCACCATCATCCGAGCAAAAACGTTAGGCAACAGCGGCAATTGCTGTAGCCAAGCCGGGCGATACTTCACCATCTGCTGACCCGCCGAACGGAATTTATCAAATTCCTTAGGAATGTAAATGCCCCCACCTGCATTAATGCAAATAACGCCTTTAACTCTTTCTGGCAGCAGGTAAGCCGCCCACAGCACAATACTGCCCCCCAAAGAATGACCTATCAACCAAGCTTGCTCAATGCCAAGTTCGTCTAAAAGTGCGCCCAAGTCTTGGGCATAAGCCGCCAGACTATACGTCGATGCTTTGTACATTTTAGGCGTTTCAGGCTTAGCCGTTTCAGTTTCAAATGCTTCAGTTTCAAATGCTTCAGTCTTAGCTGCGCCGTTAGTAGCCAAGGCTTGACTGTTTGCCATCGTGCCGTTTGCCATCGTGCCGTTTGCCATCGTGCCGTTTGCCACTGTGTTGTTTGCCGTTGCGCCGTTTGTCGCTGCCAAATCTTGCGTTGATCTTTGGTTGGGCAGCGATCGCCCCAGTGGCAGCGCGATCTCTCTAGCCTGCTCTAGGGAACTAGGCAGAGGATCGGGGCTTGTTGACTCGCCGAAGCCTCGCAAATCGTAGGTCAAGCAGCGATTTTGAGTCGATAGTAAATCAACCAGCGGTTGCCAATATGCCTGGCTCAGCATCCATCCGTGAACAAACACCAACGTCTGAGGCTCTGTTTTGTCTTTTGCCTTATGATCTCTTGCCCTATGATCTTTCGCCTTGTGGTCTTTTACCTCATGACCCGCGCGGCGCTCTGTTATTTCATAAGCGTGAGGCACACCTGCAATGTTCGCTTTCAGCATACTAATTATGCTAGCGCTAACTGCTTTGCCGCGCGCCTTCTTGCCAAGCTTTTTGATTCCCCAGCAGTCGCTGCCGCACCCCAACCGCGATTTTTTGACCCAAATATTCTGGAATCACCCCTTCATTAGGCCCCAGCAAGTACAAAATCAACCGAGTCCGGCCTCGCCACACCAGCAAGTTGGCATTGACCACTAGCAAGTCCTCCTGCCAAATGGTGTACATCACCTTATAAAACAGACCAGGCTGATTATCCGCTTCAATCAGCAGAGCGGGCAGGTGAAAAACCGGGTCCACATAAAACTCGGTTTCAACCTGGGCTAGCCCTTCGTCTAGGTTGAATTCCACATTCAGCATCTCTTCCACTTCAAAGCGACCAGCTAGCGCTTCGCGGACGGCTCTTTGGACGTTTTCAGCCGTCTTGGGCGTGAGTTCTTTGCCGCCTCTAGAGACGATTAGCTTGGCAAATACCAGCATAGGCGGATAAATTTGGCCATATAGGCTAAGGCTGTGGATCGTCAGGCCGTAGGCAGCCAAAACGCCAAAGATATCGCTAAGTAGAAATGACTGATTGCGGTAGGCAAATTGCAGCGTCGTGCGATCGCCCTCCGCATACATCTCAATTACCGCCTTTTCAGTTCTAAAAAGCTGATAGGCCAAGCGCAGATTTTGGAGCTGAATATCGCTACCGACAAACTGCTCATAAAACTGAGGAAACGCTCGATTGAATCGCTTGAGCAATTCCACTGTCGAAGGTTCTAAACCAAGTGCCATAGCGGGCCGACGCTGCTTAAAAAGCTAAAAATTATCATCCGGCAAAGTGCAAAACACAGCGTGCATCTTGCCAGTCGCTATGCTTTGTTTAGATAAAAGCGGCAACGCTCAAACCGAACGGAAGCAATAGCGACAGATGCTATAGTTTGCCCGGATTACTGAAGATGTACTAGCTTCAATAAGGATAATTTGATACGAAGCAAACCCTGTCTACTACCTGCTCTCATATGCACTCGTAGCTAACGCTATAAATGAGCTACCAGGCGATATACTGCTAGTACTGTCGGTTCGACACAAGATCAAAGTTACTAATTCTCTTTGCCTGCATGGGTTTTTGGAAAAGCTTGTTCACTACTTCTGATGTTGCGTCAGCTTCCCAGCAAACCAAACCTGGTGGATACATTGCAGAGGCCAAAGGCTCTGACGACGACACTCGTATTTTCTTTAGCACCGATCGCACTATCGACCTCTACGAGCTAGAAGAGCTTTGTGATGCAGTTGGCTGGTCTCGCAGGCCCATCCGTAAAGTGCGAAAAGCCATTCAAAACAGCTTTCTCGTCATCACGATGTGGGAACAAAAAGGCAACCGCAGGCGATTAATCGGATTTTCTCGCGCCACCTCTGATCACGCCTTTAACGCTACGATTTGGGACGTGGTTGTACACCCAGATTCTCAGGGCAAGGGCCTCGGGCGATCGCTTATGAATCAGCTGATTAAAAAGCTGCGCAGCGAAGACATTAGCAACGTGACACTATTTGCTGACCCAGACGTGGTGGACTTTTACAAGCAGCTTGGCTTCATGCCCGATCCAGAAGGGATTAAAGGTATGTTTTGGTATCCAGATTAGATGGATATGTTTCCATTACTTAGACGCTGCGCTGCCAGCGGCTACGAGGCTTTTAAACGCTATCCAATCGTCTTCGCCTGCTGAATCCAAGAGGCTACTTGTGCCATATCCGGTGCCAAATCTGCCCGCCGAATCAACTGCACCTGTAGCCGCCGCAACAGAGGATGCAGCCTTTGTACGCTCATGCCTGCGAGCTGCTGAGGTGTACTGATCCCAGCGTGTAACAGCAGCCCGCAGTGCTGGGACCCCACACCCGGAATTCTGGCCAAATTAGCTAACGCGGCCCACTTATTGACATACTTGATATTGGCATTTAGCTGCCGAGAAAGCTGCTGTCGCTGGCTTAGACTGCTGCTCTGACGAAGCAAATCAAAAGTCGTGAAAATGCCATAAGCGTTGAGCTGCTCTACTTGAGAGGTACTCAATCCGGGCAGCGACGAAATTGGATGGTTAGCTGATTGGGTGAGGCCCATTTTGTAAACGGTGTTTTTTGTAAAGTCGTCAATCAATAGCACTTAATTAAGAAAGCACCTAATGGAAAGCCTATATCCAATCAGCTTGAAATAGCTTGTTGGTAGACTAGGCCACCCTTAGCAAACCGCCAGTAGAACCGTTAGCAGAACCGCAGCAGGCCAAGACATCCGTTAGCTTTTGCTATATGGCCGCTAAAAAGTTTAGCCACTGAAAAGCATAGCAACCCATGTTACTATGGGGGCCGGGATGTAGCGCAGCTTGGTAGCGCGCCTGCTTTGGGAGCAGGATGTCGCAGGTTCGAATCCTGTCATCCCGATTACAGTTTCTCTATTCTCTACTTCGTCAGGTTTTGCCTTGTCAAAGGCCTTACCTCGTCAGGCGTAAGCGGCTTTCTAGTGCATTTTTTCAATGCACTTTTAGCTACCTCTCCAGCTACATTTTCCCAAGCTAGTCAATTTATTAATTGTCCATCGGGATGTGAGTTGGCAGAAGCGACTCACTCATGATGGATAGAATTGTTTGCTACAGCCATTAGATGATGACTGTAGTAACCTTAACGAAAAATCTACTGCCTATCATCGGAGAATCTATGAAGTCTTTTATTCGCCGCACCTTGGCACTGAGTGCGATCGGCACCAGCTTGCTCGGGGCAACTCTAATGGCTCCAAGTGCTGCTTGGGCACTTACCCAGGCGCAGGTAGCTGAAAAGCTCTCTAGTGTTCCTGTTTTCGTTTTGGGTAATGAGAACGGTTTGATCCTGATTTCTAGCGCTCAAAGCGATCAGCCAGAAGGCCCACCTGCTGGTCCTAGTCTCTACGTCTTTATGTCTGAGCAAGATGCCGAAACCTTTTTAAGCCGAACCAATCAAGCCAATCCAGAATTTGCCCCTGATGCTCAAGTTGGGATTACGAGCTTAGAAAAACTTTATCAAGAAACCCAGACAGAAGATCTTCCGATTGTTTATGTGCCAGAGCAAGACGAGGCGACTGAAGCGGCAGCTTTAGGAACTGGCTATCAGGGTGGTGTCCCCTTATTCTTTGCCCGGTTTGAAGATGGTTCGCTGGCACCCATGCAGCAGAATAATGGTGAAACGATATTTCCTATGTTTTTTTCAAGGGCTGACTTAGAAGTATTGCTATCAGAGCTAGGCGAACGTGATCCTGAAGCCCGTGCGGCTATTAGTGTTGGCGTACTGCCCTTAGAAGCGATGCTCATTGAGATGGAAACCAGCGAAGATGAGTCGCTCAACCAGATTCGCCTACTGCCCGATTCTGAAACTATCAATGCGATTCAATCTCAAACTGCGCCTGAGACCGCCCCATCTGAATAGATAGTGCAAGTTGTGCAGTACGGAGATGTAAGCGTGCTCGGATGTAAGCGTGCTCGGATGTAAGCGTGCTTGGATATAAGCATGTGGACATATATCGCGGTTTTCGATCTCCTTCTGACAACGTCTCGGTAAGATCTAACAAAAAGATCTGACTAAAAAAGCCAACCCGTAGCGTCAATCTAGCTGGGTTGGCTTTTTTGTGGGATTTGCTTTTGCTGATTAGCAGGCGTTTTTGCTGCCGAAGACGACCCCGATTGTCTTTAAAATAATGGTGATATCAGTCCAGATAGACCACTGTGTCTGATACTCCAAATCCATTTCAACGACTTGCTCAAAGTTTTTGATGCTAGAGCGGCCACTGGTTTGCCACTTGCCGGTCATGCCTGGCTTAACGGCGAGTCGCCTCCAGTGATGAGGCTGGTACTTATCTACTTCGCTCAGCACCGGCGGACGAGTCCCTACTAGACTCATATCACCTTTTAACACGTTCCAAAACTGCGGCAGTTCGTCTAGGCTAGTTCGTCGCAAAAACCTTCCGATAGGCGTAATGCGAGGATCCTCTCCATTTTTGAAGATGAGACCTGACGCTTCGTTTTTCACGGTGTGCTGGAGAGCCTCTGCGTTCATCACCATAGAACGGAATTTCCAGATGCGGAAAGTGCGGCCTCGATAGCCATAGCGAGTTTGAGCAAAAAAGATCGGACCTCCGTCTCGTTTAATCGCGATCGCAATCGGTAGAAACACCAGTGCAACAATTCCTAATCCAACTAAGGCACCCACGATATCGATAATACGTTTAGCAAGACTGGTGACAGCGGGTAGCGGTGTGCCCCAGTTAAAGGCTTTGGCAGTGAGCGCAACACGATAATATTGACCGCTTTTTGCAGCTTTTTCTTCTATAGTCGCTGAGCGGACGGATTGATTACTCTCTAGTGGGAGGGTGACCATGAGATTGGACCTTATGTGTTCATATGACCGATTCGTAAAGCCCTAATGTATTTGTGAGCTTGAGATCATCATATGAAGGCTCAATTTATTCTCGGTAGATCCCGAGAAGCACTTCTTTGAAACTTTTGATTTTGAGCGGGTCTTGTGAAGTTAGCAGGATCAAAGAACAATTAATCCTGATGATTGAGTCCAATCAATCCGTAGGTTTCGTTAGATGGCTGGTGGAAACTCTGAGCGAACCCATCGTGAAACGTACGGAAATGACCTATTCAGTGCCTTATGAGTGGCAGTTTTTAAGCAGGCAGTCATAGAGCTGATGAGCTAGATAGAGTTTGCTGCTGTTAGGAATTTTTATGAACCGAGTGTCAGTCTGCTGAGCATTGGCAGATTGCTGAGTGTCGGTGGCTAAGCTGGTGAGTAAGATGACGGCTTCATTATTGAGACTGCCAAAGCCACTGTTGGGCTTATCGATAGGATTGGCCACAATGACGTCAAGCTGCTTGCGCTGAAGCTTTTCAAGCGCGGGTGTAAGAATGTCTCCGGTTTGAGCTGCAAAGCCAACAATGAGCTGGTTCTGAGATTTTTTGGCTGCTAGCTGAGCCACAATATCAGGCACTAAGGAGAGCGCAAGCTGAGCGGGCAGTTCTTTTTTTGCAAGTTTGGTTGAGGCGGTTTGGCTGGGGCGAACATCAGCAACGGCAGCGGCCATAATGACCCAGCTAGCGGCGCTTAGGTGGGTCAGCATTGCGGTCTCCATCTCGGCGGCGGTGGTAACAGCAATTGGCAATACGTCTGATGAGGGGATAGTCGCGGATACAGCCGCTGTCAGGGGGCCATGAACAAGGGTGACGGTCGCGCCGCGATGAATTGCAGCCTGTGCCAAGGCAATGCCCATGCGCCCGGTGGCTGGATTACCGATAAACCTGACCGGATCGATAAATTCTCGGGTGCTACCGGTGCTGATAAGTAGATGCTTGCCTTGCAAATCTTGCTGGCCGTGGGTGTGCAGCAGAGAGTAGAGATGGGTGACAATTTCGGTGGGTTCGGCCATGCGTCCGGTGCCGATGCGATCGCACGCTAATCGCCCAGCGTCTGGCCCTACTGAGTGAAATCGAGACGACGAGTGCGGGCTGCCTGTGGGCAGCAACTGCTGCCAGTTGCGCTGAACGGTTGCCTGCTGCCACATATCTGTATTCATCGCTGGTGCTAGCAGCACAGGGCAGGTAGAGGCGAGTACCGTGTTGGTCAGCAAATTGTCTGCAAGGCCATGCGCTAATTTTCCTAGGGTATTGGCACTAAGCGGGGCAATCAAAAATACATCGGCCCACTCACCTAGTGTGATGTGCAGTGGCCGCCCGTGCTGCGCCGACCAAAAGTCAGCATCGGTATACACCGGCTGTCTAGATAAGGCTGCAAATGTCAGCGCTGAGACAAAGCTTTGGGCTTGCTCCGTCATCAGCACACGAACCTCTACCCCGGCTTTAGCCAGGGTAGAGGTAACTTCACAAATTTTATAAGCTGCAATACCGCCAGTTACGCCGATGAGAACTTTCATCTAGATCTTGTCATGTACCCTTTCATGCACCCTCTAAGCGCTTGCATCTAGAAATATTTGACTAGAAAAGCTTGACTAGAAAAGTTTGACTAGAAGTTGCCATCAAAGAGACACTCATGATTTGTCTACGATTCGTCAAAGGCCTCTAAATCGAGCAGATGCATATAGGGCTCTACGAGTTCTGAGCGCTGAAAGGCAACAGCGCGCAGTCGATGCCAGTCTTTTAAGCCCTCAAAGGGAGTGCTGTACGCGTCCTGCTCTAGTCGCTGAGCAATTTCGGCCACATCTTCAGGCGTCATTGCGGCAATTTCTTGGGCAGAAATATGGCTGCTGGCTTTGGACGTATTGGGCTGAGACGCTGGATTTGTAGTTTTTTCAGAGCGATGTTCGGCTGATGTCATCATGGCTAATCCCCTTGGCTGTCGTGACAATTTTGGGCTGACTAAGTTTGGGCTGACTAAGTTTTAGCTGACTAAGTTTTGGGCTGACTTCAGTTTAGAGGTTGTGATAGCGAGTGCTGTCTCTTTGACAGTTAAATGTTAAGCCATTAAACAAAACCTCAACAAATGACACGGAATTATACAGGTTGCGTCGCACAGAAGTTGCTAGCTGTTTGCAGTGCCTCTAAAGACACTTCGTGACCCATATCAAATTCTTTATAGTCTACGCTGAGTCCCTGCTGCTCTAGCTGAGCTTTGGTATCAAGCGCTTTGGCAAGGGGAACGACCGGATCTTGTCTGCCGTGCAGCAGCAGGATAGGACGCGGCGTAACGCACGGTGCAATCGGAGCATGGCTGTAGCTGCTGAGTATCATCATGGCGGCTAGCGGCAGCCGGGGCCCGACATCTAAGGTCATCGCGCCCCCTTGTGAAAAGCCGCCCATGATGGTTCTTTCGAGTGGAATGTCGGTTTGTTTGGGCAGTGATCGCATCCACGTGATGAGCCGCTGGCGGCTTTCTTGCAGGTCGGCTTGGGCGTCGAAGTCGTGCGATCGCACAAAGTCATAGCTGGCTGGAAAACTGTACCAAGCGCGTCCGCCTGGCACCATCGGATGCTTGAAAGGGGCCTCTGGCAGCATCGCCTGCATTGGCGAGCTAATCATATTGATCTCCTGAATAATGCCTGCTACATCGCGCGCATTTGCGCCCCAGCCGTGTAAAAGCACAAGCAGCTTTTGGCCTGCCCCCTCTGGCCTGAGGGCGATCGCATTAAGCGTACTGTCTAAATCCACACTGTCTGAAACCATACTGTCTGGAATCGTACTATCCGAAGCCATAGTCAACGCCTACATGTAAACAACCGCTAAACATCATACAAACAACCGCTAAATAACAGCCCTATATTATGTGCTTTCTCCTATCCTCTACCGCGCTCATTCGACGTTTCTTCGTTTCTCCGCTCTCCTGTAATCTTAAATTCTGTCCAAACAATTTCTTTCTCTCATGACCCGTCTTGCCCTGCTGAGTGTTTCAGATAAAACTGGCCTGATTGAGCTGGCGCGATCGCTCCACCAAGATCTAGATTTTGAACTCGTCAGCAGCGGCGGCACTGCCAAAGCCATTAGCGAGGCGGGTATTCCCGTCACCAAAGTCTCTGACTACACCGGCTCTCCCGAAATTCTGGGCGGTCGGGTCAAGACGCTGCACCCGAAGGTGCACGGCGGCATTTTGGCACGGCCCGATCAGGCCGCTGACGAAAAAGACCTCGCTGAGAATGACATTCGTCCGTTTGATCTTGTCGTGGTTAATCTGTATCCGTTCGAGCAGACCGTGGCTCAGCCTGGGGTGAGTTTGGCCGAAGCCATCGAGAAAATCGACATCGGCGGCCCCACTATGATTAGAGCCGCTGCCAAAAATTATCAGTACCTCACAGTGCTGTGCAATCCCAATCAATACGACGATTATCTGGTGGTGGCAAAGGCCAATCAAGGCGAGCCACCTTTAGCTTTTAGAGCGTCTTGCTCGCAGCAGGCTTTTTGGCACACGGCAAACTACGACTGTGCGATCGCCCACTACCTCACCGAGGCTCAATCGACCGATGAGTCTGGCCTCTCTACCAACTACGCCATCAGCGGCTCGCTCTATCAAACCCTACGCTATGGCGAAAATCCGCATCAGCCTGCTGGCTGGTATCAAACTGGCGGCGGTAGCGCAGCTAGCGGCTGGGCCGCTGCCGAGCAGCTACAGGGTAAAGCGCTAAGCTACAACAACCTCGTAGATCTCGAAGCCGCTCGGCGAATTATTGCTGAGTTTCCCAGTCATGAGCGGCCAGCTGCCGCCGTGTTAAAGCACACGAACCCTTGTGGCGTCTCGGTTAGCGACACGCTAGCCGTCGCGTATCAGCAGGCTTTTGATGCCGATAATGTTTCAGCTTTTGGCGGCATCGTGTCGCTCAATCAGCCCATTGACGAGGCGACGGCCACTGCCCTGACCGGTACGTTTTTAGAATGTGTGGTCGCCCCCGGCTGTAGCGAGGCGGCGAAGGCTATCTTAAGCAAAAAGAAAAATTTGCGGATACTGATACTGCCTGATTTGAGTGCATCCGACTTGAGCACGCGCGCATCTCAAAGGGCTACACAGATTAAGGCGATCGCGGGTGGATTTTTGGTACAGTCCGCGGACAACCTGCGTGAAGATGCCGCTAAGTGGACGATTCCCACTCAGAAAAAGCCAAGTGAAACCGAATTAGCCGAACTGCTGTTTTCGTGGCGCGTTGTCAAGCACGTAAAGTCAAACGCTATTTTGATTGTCAAAGACAATACCACCCTAGGCGTGGGCGCAGGTCAAATGAACCGGGTCGGTGCGGTCAATATTGCGCTAGCGCAGGCAGGCGATCGCGCCCAGGGTGCTGTTCTTGCCAGTGACGGCTTCTTTCCTTTTGATGATTCTGTGCGCACAGCCGCTGCTGCTGGCATCAAAGCCATCGTGCAGCCAGGCGGCAGTATCCGCGACGAAGACTCAATCAAAGCCGCCGACGAGCTGGGCATTGTGATGGCCTTCACTGGCGTTCGTCACTTCTTGCACTGATGCCCTGGCACCGATGCTCTAGGATTGATTCTGGCACCAATGTTCTGGCAACAGTCTCGCACTAGTGCTGTGTCCGAACTAGTTACGCGTTAGCCACTTTTGGCCGTTCAATCGCTGCACCGTATACAGCACCATCAGATCTAGCGTAATGCGGCGCTCATCACCCATAAACTGTTCGATGGTGCTGGGCAGCGCATCGTTTGCGGTCAGCGTAAATACTTTCTGACCCGAAATATCTTCGTCAATAAAGGCAATATTAAACTGATGCTTGCCCTCGCTTGCTTCTTCCCACTGACCCTGTACCTGCCAATAGTCGTCGCTATCGCTTTGACCCATCACTTCTAGCTTACGCTTAGCAAATTCAAGGCTTAAGTCATCAACCCCTACCTTCGCCATCGCTTCTTTTAGGCTCGGCAAGTAGTGCTGCTCAATGAACTCATTAAAAGGCTTATCTTCTAGCTTGGGCGGCTTTTCTTTTTTCTTGGCAGCTGGTTTCTTCTCGGCAGCTTTAGCGGCTGGCGCTTTTTGTTCAGACTGTTTACTTTCTGATTTTTCTGCTGGTTTTTCTGCTGGTTTTTCTGCGGCCTTTTCGGATGTCTGCTCGGATGTCTTTTCTTCTTCTGCCATAGCTCGCTAAGTGTCCGTTTTCGACGACTGCGCCCTAATTATAGAAGTTTTGAGCTAAATTCTTTTGACCATCTAAATTGATTTTTTAGGTCGGTCTGACAATTTGTTGCCAAAAGACCGACCTAAACTACCAGGCTATAGCCGCTAAGCAGGCTGTAGCACAGCGTTTTGCCGATACCACTCGACCGTATTTTTTAGACCCTCTCGAAAGTCTGTTTTCGCTTCAAAGCCAAATGCCTGCTTGGCTCTTTCAGTATCTAGGCAGCGCCTTGGCTGACCGTTAGGTTTATCTGTTTGCCATTCCAGCTCGCCTTCGAAGCCCATCACCTCACAAATTAGCTCGACTAGGTCACGAATCGAGATTTCAGCGTTGGTGCCTAAATTTACCGGCGCTGGATCAGAGTAGTTCTGAGTTGCCATGACGATTCCTTTGGCAGCATCGGTAGAGTACAAAAATTCACGGGTAGGGCTACCGTCACCCCATACCGGCAAAGTCTTGTCTCCGCGCATTTGGGCTTCATGCACTTTGTGAATGAGCGCCGGAATCACATGAGAGCTACGCGGGTTGAAGTTATCTTCGGGGCCGTAGAGGTTAACTGGAAGAAGATAAATGCCATCGAACCCATACTGCTGTCGGTAGGCTTGTAGCTGCACGAGCAGGGCTTTTTTGGCAATGCCATAAGGGGCATTGGTCTCTTCGGGATAGCCGATCCACAGGTCGTCTTCTTTGAAGGGTACAGGGGTAAATTTGGGATAGGCGCAGATAGTGCCAACGCAGACAAATTTTTCCACGCCCGCTTCGTAGGCCGAATGGATCAGCTGAGTGCCCATCATCAGGTTGTCGTAAAACAGCTCGGCGGGTTTTTCCCGGTTGAGGCCGATGCCGCCAACGTGAGCGGCCAGGTGAACCACAATGTCCTGCCCTTTGACGGCTTGCTGGCAGGCTTCCATCTGGGTGAGATCGTAGTCGCGCGATCGCGTCACCAGAATGTTTTCATCCTTGGCCCCTGCTTGCGTTAGCTGAGCGATTACCTGCTTTCCTAAAAAACCAGCGCCCCCTGTAACCAATATTTTTTTATTTGCCAGTTCCATAACTGCTCGTGTCTCCTGTAATACTTGCCGTGCTGATACGTGTTGAAACCACACCCCTAATACGATCAAATCCTTTAACCGGGCATCAACGAGCAGCTTAAAACGCGAGGACCGATTAAGCGGTCCTCGCAGCAGCCAGCCTTACTGCATTTCCTCACTGCATCTAGAAACGAGATGCTAGGAAAGAGAGCCTGCTGATTGACGCCGCACAGTGGCGATGTCTAGGCCCTTGCCATTGCTCTCGTTCACTGGCTTTAGCCCAATGGCTTCCAAGTCAGCGTCTACCATCAGTTTGACTAGACCCGGAAAGTCTAGTTCAGGCTCCCAGCCTAGGGTTTTTTTCGCTTTTGTTGGGTCGCCGATGAGTAAATCAACTTCTGCGGGTCTGAGGTAGCGCTCATCAAAGGCAACGTACTTGTTCCAGTCGAGGTTGACGTATCCAAAGGCGATATCTAAGAATTCGTGGATAGAGTGGGTCTCTCCGGTCGCAATTACAAAGTCGTCGGGCTTATCTTGCTGGAGCATCAGCCACATCGCTTTGACGTAATCTTTGGCGTAGCCCCAGTCACGCTGTGCGTCTAGGTTACCCATATAAAGTTTGTCTTGCTTATTGGCGATGATGCGGGCGATCGCACGGGTAATTTTCCGGGTGACAAAGGTTTCACCTCGTCGTGGCGACTCGTGATTAAACAAGATGCCGTTCGTGGCAAACATGTCGTAAGACTCACGGTAGTTAATGGTTTGCCAGTGGGCATAAACCTTGGCGCAGGAGTAAGGACTGCGAGGATAAAAAGGCGTTTCCTCGGACTGAGGAACGTGCTGTACCTTGCCAAACATTTCAGACGAACCGGCCTGATAGAAGCGAACTTCTTCACCTGTGCGCTGCTGATAGTCGCGAATTGCTTCGAGCAGACGCAGTGCGCCCATTGCCACCGTATCAACAGTATATTCTGGCGAATCGAAGCTGACGCGAACGTGAGACTGTGCTCCTAGGTTGTAGAGCTCTTGAGGTTTGACTTCTTCTAGAATGCGACGCAGCATTGTCCCATCATTGAGATCGCCGTAGTGCAAAAAGAGCTTGGCATCTTCTTTGTGCGGATCAACATAGATATGGTCGATTCGGTCGGTGTTGAAGGTAGAAGTCCGACGAATAATCCCATGGACTTCGTAGCCTTTATCTAGCAGTAGCTCTGCTAGATAAGAGCCATCTTGCCCGGTGATGCCTGTAATGAGTGCTCGTTTCGGTTGCGTCATTGTGCTTGAAATCCTCTAGTCAATTGGAAGTGTAGTGATGCGAAAGAATTATAGAAAGTAGTCGAACCTATTTGAAAGACGGTAATCCAGTAAAAAAATAGGACAAACGAGCTGATTTTTTCTGCTTTCTAGCTAGTTTTATAGGGCTGGACACAGAATGCCCACGGGATCAGATCAAAAGTGAACTAAGGTTTTCCCATTGTTTTTCTCTTATTTGTGCCCAGCTACCCGTGTCGGTGGCGAGTTTGATCATTTCTCACATCGTGATCTACCTTACAGTGCTCTTTCAAGCGCGTCCGAATAGACTCCATCAAGAATAAATGATGTATTTATGAACGGCTTGCTGTAGTCAGCACGATTTTCTAGACCGCGCTTTTAGATCAGGACTTTTTAGATTAGGGATGTGGGGAGAATGCTCTGAGCTATGACGTGAGCTAGGGCAGAAGGGTTAAGCACGGCGATCGCGCTCGATATCGTAAATAGCCTTTTCCCAGCACCACTGCTCGGTGCGACCAGGGTTGCGATCGCTCACATCTGAAACTAGCCGCTGGGCAACCGCCGCATTGCCACCCACTAGCCTTAACAGCTGCGCACGGGTGCTGCGAGAAACGCCGCGATCGCGCTGGATGCTGGTATGCTCACCCCCTTTTACCTGTCGATAAATCGGTAGCCGATAGCCGGTTAGCCAGCTAACAACCGCTAAAATAATTGCGATCGCCAGCACGATAGAAATAATAGACATAGCCACAGAATCGAGACGAACACAGCAAGCAATGCTCCCACACTGCCCTATTTCCGAGAGAGTAGCGCCTATACTTTCTCAACTTTCGCTAGATTATGCCAAAAAATAGCCAATCGCACCTGTGCTCCCTCTAGAATTATCTTCCTTTGGAATTGCTCATCCTAAATAACCATGCTCTCGCTTTCTCCCGCCGCAGACATTCTCGCTTTTTGGTTCGGTCTACCCTCAGAGGCTATCTATGGCGGCTACCGCAAGGTTTGGTTTGTCAAAGATCCTGACTTTGACGCTAAAATCCGTCAGCAGTTTTTAGCTGACGTACAAAAAGCTGCTAGTGGCGAGTATGACAGTTGGCTTGCGTCGCCGACCGCCGCGCTGGCGCTACTGCTGCTATTCGATCAGTTTCCTCGCAACTTGTACCGGGGAACCCCTCGCAGCTTTGCGACGGATACGCAGGCGCTGTCGGTTGCGGAACAATTAGTGAATTCTGGCGCAGACAAATCGCTAATCCCGGCGCAGCGCTTTTTTGTGTACGTTCCCTTTGAGCACAGCGAGAAAATGGAGCATCAGAACCGATGTGTGGCCTTAATGCAGCAGCTCAATCAGGAATTTCCTGACCTGGATGATGGTCTTAAAGGCGGATTGGACTATGCGATTCGCCATCAAGCGGTGATTGAGCGCTTTGGCCGCTTTCCCCATCGCAATGAAATTCTGGGCCGCCAAAGCACATCAGAAGAAATTACTTTTTTACAGCAGCCAGGATCGAGATTCTGAGATCTGCATAGCTAGCTAGCGATCGGCTTACTGGCAGATTGCTCACTGGCGATTAGTGATGTATTCCAGCCATATTGAGGCAGATAGGCCAACATAGTGGGCAAAAATAGCGTTGACCACCGAAAATACGACTGCAATATCAGCGGCGTTGATAAAGGCTGATGAATCCTGGGTAATTGCGCCAAAGGTGGCGACCTGTCGCAGCGACCGGGTCCATAGATCGGCAATGACAACCTCAGCCCCAAAAATAGTGATCAGCATTCCGATCAGGCTGATCATGATACCAATGCGAATGGCCCTAATAGCATCTTTGGGCTTTGGCCGCAGGTCCGGATTGCTAGTACTGAGCTTGCGACCTAGCCGAACATAGCGAAAGCCCCAGAAAGCACTAATAAAAATAGCCAGAATGCCCACCGTAGTGAACAAATCGGCGGAGGCACTCGAAAACCCACTATTGGGCTCTAGCGCGTTGAAGACAAACAAGATGCTGGCAATCACACCGACAACGATCTGCATCCAAAGGCTCACCCAGCCGACTCGCTTAAAGTTTGTGGCGATGCGGCGAATGGCAGGCGGTAAGGCGTAACCTAGTTCACCAGTCATAGTGTTTACCAATCATAGTTCACCTATTCAATCGTTCACCCATTCAGCGGTGGCGCTGCTTTTGTTGCAACGCTGCTCTTATTTCAACACATTGCTCAAGGCATTAGCTCAAGGCGTTATAAGCCCTATGTTAATACGAGTTAGTGCTTTCTACCGGTAGAAGCTCTTATGCTGAAGGTAGGAATTCACTAGAAAGCTGCAAAGCAGCGACTGATAGAGATCCTGACAGCAAGCAACTGACAGCAAACAACTAAGAATCTACATTGAGCGAAATTTGGGAGTGAAGTCTGGCATGCATGAATACAAAAACCTGGTCAGTGATTTGATTGCGCGCCATCGGCACCGGGTGGATTATTTGGCGATCCGGTTGGAGCAGTCGGAGGGTTGCCAGATTCGCTTGCTAGGCGATATGCCAGAAGCGCTGAGCGAAGGTCTATCGATCGGTGGGCAAGTGCGGGTTTGCCATCAGGGCGGCTGGGGGTTTGCTAGCTTTAACCGGCTCAAAGATCTGCCGCAACGGGTGGAAGATGCGATCGCGACTGCCAAACTTATTGGTGAAGACATCACGCAGCTCGCCCCGATTGATATTGTTCAAACGACCTGCACTTTGCCCCTAACCGGCACCGATCCGCGAACAATTTCACTTGCTGACAAAAAAGCGCTTTGCCATCATTACATTGATATTTTGCGCAGCGCGGGCAGTGCGAATGGCAATAGTGTGAATGGCAGCAGTCCGAGCGGGGGCAGTCCGAACGGCAGCAGTGCGATCGCTTCTACCGCCGTTCGCTATAGCGATAGCTATCAGCAAATTTTACTGGCTACCTCCGAAGGCACGCTAATTGAGCAGGGGTGGATGGATATGGAAATGCGCTTTTCGGCGACGGCCCGACAGGGCGATACGGTGCAGACAGGGCGAGAAACGGTGGGATCTCGGCGAGCTTATGAAGACGTATTGGGCCTAGAAGCTAAGGTGAAAGCGGCGGGCGATCGCGCCATCACCGCCCTGAGCCTACCGCCTGCCAAAGGTGGCACCTATACCGTCGTTATCGATCCTATTCTCAGCGGTCTGTTTGTTCACGAAGCCTTTGGCCATCTGTCCGAAGCCGACATGATCTATGAAAATCCAGATCTGCTAGAGACGATGAGCTTAGGGCGGCAGTTCGGGCCCAAAAATCTGCAAATTTTTGACGGGGCTGCGCCCGCAGGCCACCGGGGCAGCTACCTGTACGACGACGAGGGCACTCCGGCAACAACGACCCAGCTGATTACAGACGGCGTCTTGACCGGACGACTGCACTCGCGCGAAACTGCTGGTGGCCTAGACGAAGCGCCAACTGGCAACGCCCGCTGCTTGAACTATCACTATTCTCCACTGGTGAGAATGACCAATACCTGGATTGAGCGCGGTGATACGCCAGTGGCCGATCTGTTTTCTGGGATTGATGAAGGGCTGTACGCCCGCAACTGGATTGGCGGTGAAACCAATGGCGAACTGTTTACCTTTACAGCAGGCGAGGCTTGGATGATTCGGAACGGCCAAGTTGCTGAGCCCGTCCAAGACGTGACGCTCTCAGGCAACGTATTCAGCACGCTAGCCAATATTGATGCGATCGGTGACGATTTTTATTGGGATGAGTCGGGTGGCTGTGGTAAAGGCGGGCAAAGTGGTCTGGCTGTTGGCTGTGGCGGCCCGAGCCTGCGGATAAAAAACGTTGTAATTGGAGGCGAAAGCCAGTGATTAAACCCCACTCTCCCCATCTACATTTGTATTTAGATACGGCAGAGGTTTCGGCTTGGGAAACCTGGCTGCCAACGGGCTTGTTTTACGGGGTGACTTGCAACCCGACTTTGTTAGAAAAAGCGGGCGTAGCCTGCGGCACAGAGGTGCTTAGACGGCTGGCGCGAAAGGCGTTTGACCTGGGCGCTGAAGAGGTGCATTTGCAGGCCTGGGGCAGCACGACAGCGGCGCTAGTTGAGGTCGGAAAGGACTTAAGCCGAATAGACAGGCGAGTGCTGGTGAAGCTGCCTGCGACCAAAGAAGGCATGATGGCCGCTAAGGTGCTGGTGCGCGATCGCATTCCGGTAACGCTAACGGCGGTCTATGCGGTGCATCAGGTCTTGATGGCGGCGGCCCTTGGTGCTAGCTATGTGGCCCCGTACTTGGGGCGAATTAACGATGCCGGGCGAGATGGCCGCGCGGACATTGCCCAGATGCAGCAGATATTAAATGGAGTGCGTTCACAGACCCGGATACTAACGGCCAGCATCCGCGATATTGAAGATATTCCAACTCTAGCTGCGCAGGGGGTCGATACGTTTACTTTCTCTGAAGCGATCGCCGAGGCGTTTTTTGACGTGCCAGCGACGCTGACGGCGACTGCTGACTTTGAGCAGGCGGCAAACAGAACGATGAGCGATGAAGAATGAAGAATGAATACGCCTATGTCTGAACCATTCGTTTACCAGCAGTCTGTTTTTATTCGTGCCAGCGCGACCACGGTAGAGCGCTGCTTTACCGAGCAGCGTCTGATGCACCAGTGGCTTAACCCGGCGCTGGTGTGTGAACCTGTGGGTGACTGGCGCACTAACGTGGGCAGTGAGTTTGATTTTCGCTTGCAGGTGCCGGTGTTGCCGACAGCGCTGCGTCCAACCCTGCGCTCGGTAGTGGTAGAGCGATCGCCCGGACGGGTGGTGTGGGGCTTTGATGGATTTTTTCGGGGGCGCGATCGCTGGGAATGCCAGATAGAAGGCAATGATAGCGCTGAAGATGTCTCCGATTTTGATCGTTCGCCTGACGCTGCAAGGCCTAAAGCTGCGAGACCTGACGCTGCAAGATTAGGCACTACGCTATTAAACCGCTTTGAATTTACGATTCCTAACCCGCTCGTGAGCTTCGGCTTTCGGCAGTTTGCCGCCAGCTGGACCAAGCAGGACATGGAATCGCAGCTTCAGCGGCTAAAGCAGGTAGCCGAGCGCCTTTGACAGAGCTGTCAGATATGTTTTCTCCAGTTCTGCTATTTTCTCAACCTTGCTATCTACTGAGGACTAGGACTGGACAGTCGCTAGGGCCGAACTGCCAGGACTTTCACTTTCAATAGATTCTGATGCGATCGGCGCAGACGGTGGTGTTTTGCGATCGCCAAAAATGCTTTTAATCGAGCTAGCAACGGGCACGGCGACAATTAGGCCCAAAAATCCAGCAATTTTGGTGCCTAGCAGCAGTGAGACCAAAATCCACACCGGGTTTAGACCCACAAAGCCACCGATGAGCTGCGGTGCGATCGCATTTTCTACCACCTGATCGATAATGGCGGCCACGGTTACTACCCGCACCCCTAGCCAAATGCTTTTCAGCGCGGTCAAAAAGCTGATGATGGTAATACTCAAAGCAGGGCCAAACGGAAAAATAGCCATGACCCCTACCGCAATGCCAAACAGCAGGCCAAAGGGCACCCGAATCACTACAAAAGCGATGGTCATTGCAGTTCCCATTAGCAGGGCCACCGTAATTTGCCCTAGAAAGTAGTTCTGAAAATTTTGCCTGATCAGCGGACGTGCCCTGGTCCCCCACGTTTCGGGTAGCCACAGAAAAAGACCGTCCCACAGGCGCTCGCCGTGCAGCAGCAGATAGAACGTAAGAACAACCGTCAAACCTAAATCGACAATGCTGCCAATTGCGTCAGGCAGCAGTGAGAGTACGCTGGCGCTCAGGCTCTGAAGCTGAGTGGTGAGCTTTGACTGAAGCTGAACAGCCAGGCTAGAGAGATCAATAGGGAGATCGAGGCTAACTGCCCAGTTTTGAAACGAGGCAAACTGAGACGAGCCAGAGTCAATCCAAGAGGGTAGACGGCCCGAGAGGTCATTGACCTGTGCCACTAATGGCGGCACTAAAATGACACCCAGCACGCCCAGCACAGAAAATGTACCCAGCAGGACCAAGACGATGGCAACTGCTCGAGGCAGCCGGAACCGAGAAAGTAACTGTACCGGGTAGTTGAGGATGAAAGATAAAAGCGTGGCCACTAGAAAAATAGTGAACTGCGATCTGAAAAAATCAAAAATCAGCAGGGCCACCCAGCCATTGAGCGCCAGTAACGGCAGCACTAATCCCCATCTCATCCAGCGCGGTTGTCGATTGATCCAATCCATAGGCTTAGCCCCCTACCGACATATACCAGTAGTAAGTCGCCATCGGGATAACGGTTGCGGCGATCAGCAGCACAACCACCACAATAGTAGAAGAGCCTCGGGTCGCTTCGGTCTCATCGGCGGTGGCAAAGGTTCTCTCTGTGTCTACGGTGTCATCGTAAGCGGCGGGTGGGCCTGGGTCAGTTTCCCCAGAGAGCACCGCGACTAGCCGGTCGGTTGCGTTCAAAAACGACTGGTTATACTGGTTGCCCTGTAGCAAGGGTATCTTCATAGTTTCGCTGACCACACTCGTGGCAATATCCTCGCTGAGCTGCTGCGAGCTCTTTTCCCCTACGCTAATCCCAATGTTGTTGGTGACATCGTCTAGCACGATGACAGTTTGATCGCCTTGCGCTTCAGGGTTAGGAAACCACAGCTCCATGAGCTGATCGGCAAAAGACTGAACCGTTTCGCCATAGTCTAGTCGGTGAATCGTGACAAAGTGAACCTCGTTGCCAGTTGCTTGCGCCAGCTCGCTGAGAGCTTTGCTAATTTTGCTTTCGTTGAGACGCGATACCTGAGCGGCCTCGTCGAGTATCCATGTATCGCTCTTGAGTGTCTGCGGCATGCTGTACAGGCTGGTGGCCAAGGCAGGCGCGCTGACGAGCTGAATCGCGAATAGGGCGATCGCAGTAAAACAAACGAGCTGACGGAGCCAGCCAAAAAATATTGACATCGACTTGAGGGGGATGAGGGTGATTTGCTTTCATAAGGGTGTTGCTCTAAATGATAGAGGAATGTCGCTTTCTCTGCTTTGTGGTGGGTCAGACTGGGCCCAGAAAATCAGCTTGAAAAGACGGCCCAAAAAAAGCGACTCGGAAAAAGCGGCCCGAAGAAACGAGTTGGCAAAACTAAGTTGGCAAAAACTGGTGCTGTTTCAAAATCTCTAGCAGGTTAGTTTCGATTTCGAGCAGGCAGGCATGACCACTACGAGGTAAAAGAAGTTGCTGTGCATTCGGAAAGCGAGCCTGTAGGCTTTTAACTTCTCGCGTGGAAGGTAGCAGCCGGTCGTATCCGCCTGCAATCAGCAAAACAGGGTGAGTCATCCGCTCTAGCGGCAGCCGTTCTGCCTCGAACTGATTGAGTAGAGACATCCGCCACGCAGCGGTTTTGACCGGAACAGATTCCATTGCACTAGCGAGCGCCACGCGATCGCGCCTAGCCACGCGGCTTGGCTCTATCAAAAAAGGCACCATACCCTGCGAGCTAAAGCGATAGGCCATGCTCGGTAGCCTCTGGGTAATGAGGGGGCCTAACTGCATCCAGGGCAGCTTGCGAAAAGAAGACGCTGGATTAACCACAATCACGCGGTCAAATAGATGTGGCGAGAGCGTGAGTGTTTGCATCGCTAGGCATCCGCCAAAAGACTCACCACACAGGTAGACTGACCGCTTCCGCCGTGATGTCTCTAGATTTAGCTCTTGGACGACTAGCTGCGAGACTTGGTGAGCAAGCGATCGCCAGTCGCTTTTGTTATACGGATTGAGCGCCACGCAGCGAATGTCGAACCAGGGAGCTAGTCGCTCGCTCTGGGTTCTATACAGTCGGCCACTGCCATCCATTCCAGGTAAAAATATAAACAGCGGTCTGCTGGTCTCACGGTTGCCAGGCTTGGGTTCACCCAGCTCAGCCGGTAGCGGATGCAAAAATTTGACGGGGGCGACTAAGCTCATTTTCTTTAGAGTAATTGACGCCACTTTACGGGCGATCGCATATTAATAGCAGCCCGCTTGCAAGAGATCTTGAACCGCGCTGTGACAGCTATGGGTGAGCTGACTGGCGACTTCGCCACCCTGCTTTCCGTGATATTTTTGCCGGTACAAGTCGCTGATGCTCAGCGGTTTACCAACAATGACGGCAACTTTACGGTAAATCACTGCCGGATGGCGACCTGTCTGCTGAAACAGAGGCTCGCTGGGATCAAACCAGCCCAGCACCTTAAAGGGAACGGTGTTTCGCTGCTGTTCTTCAATCGCTACGATTGCGGTCGGTACGATTTTTAAGTCTTCGATGGGGGTACGTAGGGCCAGATGCGCAAAGCCACGATGGAAGCTGCTGACTTGGTTCGGCGCAGTGAGTTCGACCATGGGATGGGTGCCCTCTGGAAACACGCCGATAGATTTTTGCGATCGCAAAAAATCAGTCGCCTGCCTAAAAAACATCCGGCCCCGCTCTTTAGGACCGTCTAACGGAAAGCAGCCTAGGGCTGAGACAAATTCTTTCATCACAGGCACCTGCGACATGTAGTGATGGCAGGCAAAGTGTACAGGCTGAGCCGCAGCGGCGATCAGCAGCGGTGCATCTAAAAAGCTGCGGTGGTTAGAAATCATTAAAAAGGGCGATCGCGGCAGATATTCTGCTTGATGCAGCTGAATCTGGATGCCCATAGAAAACAGCATCCAGCGAGAAAGTTCGAGAGGGTTGGTCAACGGCATATAGGCTGAGATCGCGTGAGAAGTAAACCTGAACTTAGAAAAATCCAAAAAGGGCAGATAACGAAAAAAGCAAGCACACCAAATAGCGGGCTGCTTGCTCTTTATCTTATATAACCGTTGTTTGAGAGCCTAAGCACCTGTTAAAAGGCTGACTTACGTCTTCTTTAGCAGAACTGGTAGCAGACTGGTTTGTTCTGCGAGTCGAGAGGTTTTCGATAGATGTGTGAGATTAATCCATTCTGTATGCTTTCTGGCGAGTGGGGAGGGCAACTGTTGAGACTTCGATTGGGACGACGCAACCATCAGAGATTGCATCGTCCAAGATAGCGATTAATCGCTGTCCTTCAGAAGAGAGTTCGCTATTACGATAGCGATTTATCTGCGTGGCAACACCCGGTGCTAGCTCACCATTTGTTATTGCAGTTCTAACCAGTGACTCAAGACCATTGGCGCGAAACTTGTAGTTTGACATTGTAAACATTTCCTAGACTCTAATGACTCACACTTCTACTTTCTTTTGAGTGCGGTATTGCTCCGGAGGAAAAGCTAAAAGATCGCCGAAGAAAATGCCGAATAAAAAGAAATAAAATGGATCTGAATTGTCAGATCAATCATTAGAAAGTTAACGATTATACAGGCGGATTAAATATAGCAACTTGCCTTAATAACTCACTCCGTTGAAAGAACTACCTTTGTAGATAGCCTTCACTTGGGAAAATAAAAATCTGCGTAAAACCCTATACACAAAGAGGCTTAATATGACACATCTACAGATTTGTAGGCTCTTGGCGCAAAAATCATAAGCAAAGTGATAACTATCTATATTGATAAATAATCATTTTTTATTTCGTTGCTTTGTGTTTTTAAGGAAATCCGAATGAGTTCTATTTTTCGGTTTTTTGATATTAAAATTATTCTGCTTGAGCTGCTGTTGATATCACTTAAGTATTTGTACGGTAAAGGTATTTTTATTGTTATTAGAGACCGATTTATTATGCTTGGTTGCTGATAATTTGAAGGGCCTCTCGACAGGTTTTCGCCGATTGCTGTTTATGACTGGTTGGGTGAGTTAGGAATATAGGCTGGCGGCCAGTGCGATCGCCTGTGGGAAAATCCGGTGTTCTTGCACCTGAATGCGCGCTTGCAACGTCTCAACACTGTCCTCTGGTAAGACAGGAACCGCTGCCTGCATGACGATAGGGCCGCTATCGACGACCAGCTCAACGATGTGCACGCTACAGCCCGTAATTTTGACCCCAGCGTTCAGCGCTTGTTCTACCGATCGAATGCCGGGAAAGCTGGGCAGCAAACTGGGATGAATGTTGAGAATGTGATTGGGAAAGGCAGACAGTAGGCGCTGAGTGACCCTTCGCATCCAACCCGCCATGATTACCCAGTCGATTTTGTAAGACTTAAAATGGGTCGCGATCGCATCGTCGAGCGCCTCTCTGCTGTCAAACTGACGGTGGTCAAGTAGTTTTGCGGGGATGCCTAGTCGCCGGGCGCGTTCAGCTACCTTGGCCTGGGGATTGTTGTAAACGACAACGGCAATGCGAGCGTTAAGGGTGCCCGCTTCAATGGCTTTGGCGATCGCTTCAAAATTGCTGCCGCTTCCCGACGCCATCACGCCCAGTATCAGCGGCGGCTGTTTTATCGGTGAATATTCATTCACTGCTAGGGTGGGTGATACCAAAGCGGTCGTCGGTGAAGGGTGCTGTGAAGAAGTCGAAGCCGTCATATGTTCTGTATATCTTATGTTCTGTATATCTATGGTGTATCGATTGGACCTGAGCGGATCTGTAAATGTACGTGCTTTCTCTCGTTTTCGTGGTGACATTCGTAAATAGTTGTGTCTGAACGCCAAAAGTTGACCCGAAAACGACTGAACGCACCGCCGATATATCAAGAATGACTTATATTTCTATGAGCTAAAAGGGCACCCTGATATATCCCTGACATCCGTTGAACTGCGTAATGAGCTTATCAATTGGCCGCCTGTCTGAATCCACCGAAAAACCCGACCTACTTGCAGCGCTAACCAAGGTTCAACAAGAAAACGCTGCGCTCTTACAGGCTTTGAGTCACAACAAAGCCGAACTCAAAACTGCGCTAGAGCTAGAAGAAACGCTAAAGCGCATCACCGATCGCGTGCGCGACAGCCTAGATCAGGCTCAAATTTTACAGGCTTCTGTCGATGAGCTAGTCGCTGCGCTCAGTGCGAAAGAAGCCAACACTGCGCTCTATGATTTAGAGCAAGGCACCTCTACGGTGTATTACGAATGTGCTCCAGGGTCGAACACAATGCGAGGCCGGGTCTCTCAGATGGAGGCCTATTCTGAGGTGTACCATCAGCTACTAGCCGGACAGTATCTTCAATTTTGTTCGATTTCGCCCAACCCTCAGCGGGGTCGCGTGTCTATGTTTGCCGCGCCTATTTTGGACGATCGCGATGTGCTCGGCGATTTGTGGCTCATTAATGATGCCGACAGCTATTTGAGTGAATGGGATATTCGCCTAGTGCAGCAGGTGACAAACCAGTTAGCGATCGCAATTCGTCAAGCCCGTCTCTACCAAGAATCACAGTCTCAAGTCCGCGAGCTAGAACATGTCAACACGCTCAAAGATGACTTTTTAAGCACGGTTTCTCATGAACTGCGCACGCCTGTAACCAGCATGCGAGTCGCGC
Source organism: uncultured cyanobacterium (assembly GCA_963833005.1). Taxonomy (GTDB): domain Bacteria; phylum Cyanobacteriota; class Cyanobacteriia; order Phormidesmidales; family Phormidesmidaceae; genus Phormidesmis. The sequence continues at coordinate 262,660 of CAWHWK010000010.1, forward strand.
TACAGCTACTGGGCGTTACCCTTTCTCAGGACTACGGCCTAGCAGACGAGGAGTTCAAAAAACCGCAGACTGAGCAGTGTCGACTTGCCCGCTACTACAGCATTTTAAAAGAAGAATGCGAGCGAGAAATTGGCCTCATTAATGACCTGCTAGACTTACAGCGCCTAGATGTTGGCAATCATCCGATGATGATTCAACCTATTGATTTGCCCAACTGGCTACCGGGTTTAGTCAATGGCTTCAAGCCTAGAGCCAGCAGCCGTGAGCAGCAGATAACGCTCAGTATTCCAGGCGATTTGCCCGAATTTCTCTCAGATCTCGCTAGCATCGATCGAATCTTAGCCGAGCTAATCAACAATGCCTGTAAGTACACGCCTCCTGGCCACGACATCCACATCTTTGTGATCGGTGAGGTCGACAGCATCAAGCTCTGTGTTGTGAACAAGGGTGTTGCAATCAGTGAGAAAGAGCAGCAGCGCATTTTTGATAAATTTTACCGGGTGCCGAGCGCTGATCCTTGGAAGCAGGGCGGAACTGGGCTGGGGCTAGCTCTGGCTCAAAAGCTAGTTGCGCATTTAGAAGGGGATATTTCAGTAGAGAGCCAGGCAGATCAGGTGGCCTTTACCGTTGAGCTACCGCTGACACACTCAGCCGCCCGTTAGATACCAGCCACCCATTAGATATCAGAATTTAAAGTCGAATTGAGCAACTTGAGGAACTGAGACCCCTCCGTTTTCGAGCCTCTTCGCATTCAGGATTCTGTCTCAGAATTCTGTCTCAGCGCTGGCTGCTTCAGGCGTCTCTGGTAACTCTGAAGCTTCTGGCAGTGCTGGAGGCTCTGCCGATAGAGAGAAAGGGAAACTAGCATTCTCTTCGGCTTCTGAGACGCTGCCTGTGTGAGATTGAACCTCACCGTGGGTTAATATGCTGAGCGTAAAATTAACGGGGCCTGCTTGGGAGCAGCCGCTGAAGTACTCTACCCTGGCGGTATAGTTGCCGAGTATTCCTTCCCCTTCCGGCCAAAAGATATTCTCTACAGGTGCTGTCATTTTTTCAGCGCAGCCAGCGTTTGCATCAACGTCAAGTTTTCCCGCCGAGGCGACCTGCGGATTAAAAAATGAAACTTCATCACCACTTGGATCAACGACATATAGATCTAAGTCAGCGTCCGTGTCCCACCGCAGAGTGACTTGAACATCGCCTGTTTGTAGGGTAGCTTCTCGGCTTGTCTGAGGTGCGCTAAAGCCGCCGCAGAGCGCGCTCAGGTCGTACTGTCGGCCTTCTTCGCTCTGTAGATAACAGGCTAAGTCGGCATTATTAACCTGCGCGATATTAACCTGTGCGGCGTTGATCTGTGCGATCGCAGCGCGCTCTCCTAGCGACAACGCGAACGGCAGCGCGGCAAAACTGCCTAGCCCGCTCCACAAGCGCATCCTTGAGAGACGCCGTAGACGCCCTGATGCTCTCCACGCAAAAAACTTTCTAGCCACGACTTGATCAGGCATAACCTGTGGTGTGAGTGAACAATTGAGTCGACTAAACAAATTAGAAAAATAAACGGGCCAAATAAGCAGGCCAAATAAGCAGGCCAAATAAACTGGGCAACATCGACTATCTTGCTGATCAATATTCCCGCCGTGCATTTGCTGGTTTCTAGCGAAACACACGGGAGATTTGGCTCTCTGGCCTTAGACTGTGCTGAAATGTTCGAGATATCGAGCCTGATTTCGCTATACTTTTTCAGACAAACGTGCTAATTAGAGAGCACACTCCAATTGAGTCCCCGCTATGTTTTCGTCGATCTTAGCTGTCCTAACTTTTCTAATATTTGGCTATACCGCTGGCTCAGTAAAGATTGTCAAAGAGGGCAATGCCGCGCTGGTAGAACGGCTAGGTCGATTTAAAAGAACGCTGCGGCCAGGGCTAAATATGATTGTGCCGCTGTTAGATTCAGTGGTGCTGCAAGATTCTATGCGTGAACAAACGCTTGATATTGAGCCGCAAAGAGCAATTACGCGCGACAATGTAAACCTAGAAGTTGATGCCATTATCTACTGGCGTATTTACGATCTAGAAAAAACGTATTACGCTATCGAAGACGTTGAGTTTGCGATGCAGGAGCTAGTCATCACCACGCTGCGTTCTGAGGTGGGCAAGATGGATTTTCAAAGCCTGTTTTCGTCTCGCGACGACATCAACCGCTCTTTGCTAGACGTGCTGGATGAGGCGACTGCGCCCTGGGGCTTGAAGGTAAACCGAGTAGAAATTCAGAAGCTAGATCCGCCGCAAGATGTGCTGGATGCGATGCAGAAAGAGCGAGCGGCGACTTATGAAAAAAATGCCAAGATCTCTGAGGCTCAGGCGGATGTAGAGTCGATGCGCATACTTTCTGAAGCGTTAGAGGCAACGGGGAATGGTAAGGAAGTATTGCACTACTTGCTGGCACGGCACTATGTGACGGCAAACCAGAAGATTGGTGAAAGTGAGAACTCTAAGGTTCTCTTTATGGATCCCAAGGCTTTGACTGAAGGCTTGGTTGATTTGATGAATGATGGAGACCCTTCTAGGATAGACAAATAATCGGTATTAGAACGGCTATGGCGACGGTAACAGCAGCAACTCCACCTCTAGATCAAACCCCACTTCAAGATCTAGATCAAACTCCACTTCAAGATCAAGCAGCCCAGACTTCAGACCAGATGGCGGTGATGCCATTGCTAGGCCGCTCGGTTGAAGCGTTAACGGAATGGGTCACTCAGCAAGGGCAGCCTGCCTACAGGGGCAAGCAGCTGCACCAGTGGATCTATCAAAAGGGCATTCGTTCACTAGAAGAGGTGACTGTTTTTTCAAAGCAGTGGCGAGCTGAGGTGAAAGAGACGCCGATTGGGCGATCGCATATTCACCACCGCTCTGAATCGCCTGATGGCACTATCAAATACCTGCTGCGCCTCAAAGACGGCCTGATTATAGAAGCGGTTGGCATTCCTTCTGACAAACGGCTGACGGTGTGCGTGTCTTCGCAAATTGGCTGTCCGATGGCCTGCGATTTTTGCGCGACCGGTAAAGGCGGCTTTACCCGCAATTTGGAAACCTACGAGATTGTCGATCAGGTGCTGACGGTGCAAGAAGACTTTCAGCGGCGGGTGAGTAACATTGTTTTTATGGGCATGGGCGAGCCGCTGTTGAATACTGAAAGCGTCGTGGCTGCGGTGCGATCGCTCAATCAAGACATCGGCGTTGGCCAGCGCATGATCACCGTTTCTACTGTCGGCATTCCTGGCCACATTCGCCGCCTTGCCGAAGAGCGCATGCAAATTACCCTGGCGGTTAGTCTCCATGCCAGCAACCAAACCCTGCGCAGACAGCTTATTCCTAGCGCCGAAAAATATCCCATCGACGCTTTGCTCGATGAGTGCCGCGACTATGTAAATCTAACTGGCCGCCGAGTCAGCTTTGAATATGTGCTGCTCGCCGACGTGAACGACAGACCAGAGCATGCCCTAGAGCTAGCAAACGACTTACGCGGCTTTCAGACCCATGTCAACCTAATTCCCTACAATCCCATCAGCGAAGTCGATTATCAACGTCCTAGCCGTCAAAGAATAGAAAGCTTTACCCAACAGCTAAAAGATAAAGGCATTGCCGTCAGTGTGCGGTATTCTCGTGGCCTAGAAAAAGACGCTGCCTGTGGCCAATTGCGGGCGTCTAAGGCGACAGAGCCGGTTTAACCTAAACCAGCTGTCGTCTAGCTGTGGCAATTTTGTCATTCTGGTGTAATCCATAAGAAATCGGCGAACTCGGGTTCGATTTCCTGTGTGGAGGGTACTAATCGAACGCTGGCTTGTGCTACGTCAGGAATCCGGCGCTCTACGCGGTTAGGAATCCCATAGTCATAGGCAATATGACCTTCCCCCACTAATACAACCACCTGTTTTTCAGGATCAGCCTCTAGCTGTGTAACGATGCGTTGCGCCATTGTTTCGTCCCACAGCACCTGAGCGGCAAAGAAATTCTCGAACGCGGAGCTATGCCCTGCTCCACCGTGCGCGCTAAAAACAGCCGCGATCGCGTCTCGATAGGCTGCATCTGTTGTATCGATCTCATCAATAGGTGGAATGTACGTTAGCGCCTCACCAGATAGGCTAGCTAGCCCACTTTGGGCAACTTGACGCGTCACTTCTGCTGGCGTGTTCAGTGCAATCAAAGGAATCTGATTTTCTTTGGCGTAGCGAATAATTGGCGCATAAAACTCCCAGTCGTAGCCCCAGCGCGTTTCATACTCGCTTTGTTCGATCAGGGCTGTTTCTGTAATCTCGTCAGCTAGATAGCTATTTAGTACGGATTGAAAAGGGCGCTGAAACATTTCTAGGCCGATAGCAATATCGCTTTGCGTCGCAAGGGCTTCTACGATCTCTAGCTGAGCAAGGTGATCGTTAAGGTCGGTATGGGTTTCACCGAGGTAGATAACCTGAGAAGTTGCGATCGCAGCTAATGTCTCTGTATTGTCAGCGGCAGATGGTGGAGTAATGCTCTCTGGCGACGGTTCTGTGGTCGATGTGGCGATAGGTGTAGCGGTTGCTAAGCCATTTTGGCTATCGCTAACAACAGCCAGCGTCATCAAGGCCAAGCTCAAAACACCGATCCAACAGCGAGTAAACCGATGATGAGCATGCACTATATGACGTTCCTTCTATGAGACTGCTTTACTGTGATGAGCTTTACTGTGATGAGACTGCCTTACTGCGATAAAACTGATCTGCCAAAAAACTGATCTGCCAAAATTTCTCTGCTAAAACTGCTTAACTAAGCGACTTCCTTAGATACGTTTCGCACCACTTTACTATTATTATTTTTGCCAACACTCTGCTGATCTAGCGTCTGTTCGCTAGCTGTGTTTTCAGTCTTCTGGATGCTGACTTTTTTCTTTTTGCGCTTAGAAATAGTCGTCGATCGATAGCGTCTAACCTGAATAGACTGTTGAGCAATCGGCTTTCCCCCTGACAGCTTGTCTGACGACCTGGGAACTTGATAAAGACCTTTTAGTTCGCTGCTAGCTGGGACATCTCTACGACCGTTTTCTAAATTAGCCATGATGGTCTCGCAGACGTTTTTGCAGGAAACGGTCGCTAAAAGCCCTAGGTCGCTGTAGATGCCCCATTTATTGGAAGATATTTGCCGAGAAGAGAAAGCCATTATTCTTAAAAGGATGCAGGTGAATCGCGTGAAAGCAAGCAGTAAACGCAAACATACCGATGGACTAAGCACATATTATCTCAGTATTAAAAAATATTTAATTTTATATTTGGTTTTGAAAAAATAAATACTTTTGTGGGCTTTCATACGTGCTTTTTAGCGGGTATGCCCCCTTAGCTGGTATGCCCTTAGCTGGTATGCCCTTAGCTACTGAGCCGCATATATAAAGAGAGATAAATAATTTTTAGAGACAAATAATTTTTGAGTAATTTTTTGAGTCCTACAGCCAACCGCTGGAACATCTCTCTTTTCGTTCGGCTCTTGTATACAAACAAGCAACCTGTGAGATCTAATGATTGCTATTCAGTCTGATACCGCGCCAGCGCTGCCGGTCGCGCTACATGCCTTGAATACCGTATCGGCCCCTAGTTTTAAGTCGCAAGCCGTGAGACAGCTACATCTGCTGTCATATTTCTCTGGCGTATCTTCTATATATGCGCGGTTGAAAGACCGCTCGGCGAGGGGCTCAGTGGCTAGCATTCTGATGTACCACAGCATACCGAGCCCTCACGAAACGAGCTGGATAGACCCGCGTAACTGCCTATCGGCAGAGCAGTTTGAGGTGCAAATGCGATTTTTGGCGTCGCATCGCCATGTGATCAGTATCGATCAGCTCATTCACCAGCTGGAAACGGGCGAGCCAATTCGACGGGAGACGGTTGCGATTACGTTTGACGATGGCTATTTGAATAATCTGCGGGTCGCTGCGCCGATTTTGGCAAAGTATGGCTTGCCCGCGACCCTCTATCTGGCAACCGCCTATGTCAACACGAGTGAAAATCAGTGGATTGATACGCTGTACGGGGCTTTTAGAGCCCGATCAAAGCATGACTTGACTGTGCTGGGCAGTCACTGGAATTTAGCAATCTCTGCTGAGACATCGGCCAAAAGAGCGGCTAGCACTGCCGAGAAAGCCTATAGCGTAATTACTCGCCACCTAATCGAATGCACTCCCCAACAGCGTCAACAAATTCTCCAAAATATTGATGAGCAGCTTGCACCCATCGCCTACCCTCCCCGCTTGACGATGAATTGGAACGAGGTCCGTGAGCTGCGGCAGCGCTATCCTCAGATAACTTTGGGTGTGCACACCGCCAATCATTTGGACTTGCGAACGCATAGCGATCGCACCGACGAAGAAATACAGCTCTCAACCGCCCACTTTTTATCCGAAATGGGCGAGCAGCCCCAGCATTTTGCCTTCCCCTACAATCGATCCAATCAGGCTGTTTGCACCCAGGTTGCCAAATATCTTCGCTCGGCAGTGGCAGTTGCCGATGATCCCGTTGTCCGTTTAGAAACCTCAAAGTATGCGCTACCTCGGCTAGAAGCACCTCAGTCGTTGACCCTATTAAAGTCTTGGACTAATGGTGGCTTTCCAGATGTCACGCAGCGACTGTTTGGGCAGGTTTGCACGCAGCCGTTTTAGCGTTCGACGATTGAGTTTGCGACGATTGAGCCTTCGACAGTTGGACCCTTAGCGATTGAGCCTTCGACAATCAGACTAGTCAGATTTTCTTGAATCAGGGCCTGCGCCAGCTCAATAGCTTGTTCTTCTTCTTCTTTTGGCAGCATCCCGTCGAGCAACAGCATCGCCAGACCGTGGACCAGAGACCATTTCCCTAGAGCTATAAACTGAGGATCGCCAGCCCTCATAAGCCCTGCAGCTTGTCCGGCAGCGATAATATCAACCAGAATTTGGAAGGTGCTTTTAGAGACCTGGCAGAGCCTACTCTCAGGCGGCTCGTCAGCCGGAAAATGGCTAAACATGACGCGAAAGTGAGTGGGATGATCGAGAGCATAGCGAACATAAGCAACGCCAGTAGCCAGTAGGCTTTCAGTTGGTTTAGCCTCGGCGGCGGTTACAGCGGCCTGTAGATAGTTACCAAATTCAACAAAGCCTTCTTGGGCAATTGCCGCCATCAGCGCTGCTTTATCTGCAAAGTGACGATAGGGGGCCGTATGCGACACTCCCGCCTCACGAGCGACTTCACGCAGCGAAAGGCTCTTGGCATCTTTGGTTTGCAATAGCACCAGTGCCGCATCCAGTAGCGCCCGCCGCAGATCGCCGTGGTGGTAAGTTTCCTTTCCTTCTCTTTTCTTTGCCATTACAGCCAATCTTGTAGAGCTAGATAGGCTCACTATATTACAGGTGTTGACGGTGTCAACATGTCTGCGCTAGTCTTTGAGGTATGCGCAAGTTGACACTGTAAACATTTTTCTGCCTGAAGCTTTTGGGTATAGGAGCAAGCTTATGAGTCAAGATGTTTTTCCGGGACGCTATACGGCTGATGTCTCACATCCCTGTGTGGTTTTCCTTCTTGGCATGCGAGTGAATCGCTTCTGGGCAATCAAAAAATGGCTTTCTGTTGCAACCGCTATGCAGCCGATGATGGCGACATTGGCCCAGCATCCAGAAAAGGGACTGCTGAGTTCCAATATGTTTTTTCGTTTGTGGCCGCTAGAGACCTGCTTGGTTTCATACTGGCGCTCGTTTGAAGATTTGACCCGTTTTGCGCGCAGCAGCAGCGATCCTCACTGGCAGGCTTGGCAGCAATTTATGAAAGATATTGGTGACGATGGCAGTGTTGGTATTTGGCACGAGACGTATCAGATAGATCCGGCCAAGTGTGAATGCATCTATGGCAACATGCCAGTTTTCGGTCTTGCGGCAGCCACTACACATATCCCAGTCTCTGAAAAGACCCATAGCGCGGCTAAAAGAATGGCCTAAAGTAGACGTACGCCTTTACTTTTGCATTCGCCCTTACTTTTGCTTTTACAATGCGAGACTTTCATCTGCCCGGTCGCTCTCCTGCCTATGCTCAAAAGGGAATGGCGGCCACGTCTCATTCGCTGGCGACGCTAACGGCTGTAGATGTGCTGCGAGCAGGCGGTAACGCGATAGATGCCGCGATCGCAGCCTCAGCCGTTTTGTGCGTAGTCGAGCCTCAGGCTACTGGCATTGGTGGTGATTGTTTTGTGCTCTATGCGCCAGCGGCTAGCGGCGAAGTGATTGCCCTCAACGGGTCTGGTAAATCGCCGGGAAAGGCTGAACTGAGCTGGTTTGTCGATCAGGGGATGAAACAAATCTCCTTGCAAAGCCCTCATTCAGTGACCGTGCCAGGGGCGGTAGATGCCTGGTGCCAGCTCCACACAGACTATGGAAAAAAAGACTTTGCTGAGCTGCTAGCGCCCGCGATTCGCCTGGCTACAGAAGGCTATACGGTGCACCCGCGCGTAGCCTATGACTGGGCTCAGCTTGCGAAAAAGCTAAGGGTTACAGAGAATGCTGCTCGGATGCTGTTAGTTGATGGGATGGCCCCGAAGGCAGGCGATCGCCATCGCCAGCCAGAACTGGGTGAAACGCTAGCGGCGATCGCCCGCTTTGGCAGAGAGGCTTTTTACACCGGGCCAGTTGCTGAAGACATCGTTGGCTATCTTCAGTCTTTAGGCGGACTGCACACTTTAGAAGATTTTTCCGCCCCTCAGGCTGAATACGTCACCCCGATTTCTACCCAGTACCGTGGCTACGACGTGGTGGAATGCCCGCCTAATGGCCAAGGGCTGACGGCCTTGATCATGCTCAATATTCTTTCGGGCTTCTCGCTGACAGACTATGCGCCGATGAGCGCGCAGCGACTGCATCTAGAGTGTGAGGCCGCAAGGCTGGCGTACGGGGTGCGCGATCGCTATATTGCCGATCCAGATCAGGCCAATATTCCGCTCGACGTTCTTCTGTCTGAAGACTACGCCGCTCAGCTGCGGACCAAAATCAGCCTAGATAGCGCCATGCCACCGCTCGCAGACTCAGACTTTCCAACCCATCCTGACACCGTTTACCTATGCGTAGTCGATGAGGAAGGGAACGCGGTGAGCTTCATTAACTCGGTATTTCACGGCTTTGGCAGTGGGTTAGTGAGCCCAAAAACGGGCGTTGTATTGCAAAATCGGGGGGCAGGGTTTGTGCTAACAGAAGGGCATCGAAATGCGATCGCGCCCCGAAAACGTCCTTTGCACACCATTATTCCTGGAATGCTTATGAAAGCGGGCCATGTGGTCATGCCCTTCGGCGTCATGGGCGGTCAGTATCAACCGACCGGTCATACTCACTTTCTTACTAACCTGCTGGACTATCGTATGGATGTCCAGGCAGCGCTAGATTTTCCTAGAGTCTTTCACGATGGCAAAACCTGCTGTGTTGAGCGTGGCGTTCCGACCCAAGTGCAAGATCAGCTAGCTGCGATAGGCCACCAGGTCACTCCGGCAGTACTCCCGCACGGCGGCGGTCAGGCTATCTGGATCAGCGGAGATCATCGCTTAATCGGTGGGTCTGATCCGCGAAAAGACGGCAGCGCGTTGGGCTATGAATAGTTGATTTTTAGCGACTAATTTTTAGCGACTAGTTTTTAGCGCTAGGTCTCTCGCTATCCCGCTACAGATCCAGCGCATCTACACCTTGCTGGCCGTAATAAATGCGCAGCTTAATGCCCAGCGTAATTTGTTTCATAACCCAATACAGCACCGTCAAAATGATGAAAGTGACCAGTACCACCGCTGCCGGTCGCTTTGTCGTCAGCGTATTTAACGTCAGTGTCACAATGCTGGTCGGATCTGTTGCCAAATCCCAGCTATTAACGCGAGTAAATCGGCCGAGATAAATGCCCATAGCGCTCAGCGCATGGATCAAAAGCTCAGTCGGCAAAATGAATCGCCTGTCGCCGTTTTGCTTAATGTAATAGTCCAAATTAAGAATTGATAGAACGTAAGCCTCAAATCCAGCAATTATCGCTAGCGAATGCAGTGGTACAAATACCAGCGCAATCACCCATATCCGAGTGCCCCACCGCCCCGCGCCGCGAATGATATGAATGATGTCTGTCAGTACATAGGGTGCATTGGGTAAGAACGCAATAAAACACACCAGTCCTAGCCACCACAGCATCGTCCGTGCACTTTTCTTGCGCCTGAATAAAAAGACGCTCATTGCTATCGAAGTCAGACCCAGCACAATCCACCACAAGATCTTTAACTGCGCTGTTTGCTCGCCTGCTGCTAGCGCGTTCATTAGCTGCATCTGCGCCTTCATAATGCGAGGCAATCTAGGCTGTATGCCCATAATGCCTACTATGCTGATCAGCAGCAGCGATCCCCATATTTTTCGCCTAGAGAGCACCTGGCGGCGAAAGAGTAGATAGCTTAGAAACAAAGGCATAAACGCCAAGAATAAGTTCCACAGAATCCAGCCGCTGTAGACATTGTCAAAAGCAGCAGAGATATCTGCAAATAGGGATTTCAAATACATGCTGTTGTCATTGGATAGACATTGATACCGTTAAAGATTAGATACTGTAGCGCACTTAGCCTAACTTGAAGACCTATCAGATGTAATCTGACAGGTATGCGCTAGTTGCTATGCTCATATTCCATGACCTTCAGTACTTTCTCTTACTGGGGATTGATGCTTCCATCACCGCAAAAAGCTAACATTCCTCAGACTTTAGACAGCACAGCTGACTTTATCTCCAATCGCTTTATCCGCAATTGCTTTATCCGTTAATCGACTCTTAGTATCCGTCTTCAATTCCTTTATTTAATATGACTGGTCGCCAAAATTCGCCCAAAAGCAGACAGTTAGAGCGCCAGCGGCTAGATCACCAGCAGCTAGAGCGTCAGCAAACAGTCAGTCCACTACAGCCTTCTCTCCTCAGCCCGCTATCTGTCAGGCAGCCTGGTGGAAAACTCACAAAAGCCGGACAGCCGCTTCTATCAAAGCCACTTCTACACATCCTAGGCCGCGATGAGCAGCCAGGTGATATGGTGACGCGTCCCAAGCAAGCCGCGCTTCGGGGGCAAACGGATGTCTACATTGCCAGAGCGGAAATTGAGCTGAGAAATGCCATGCAGTCCTTGGCCTTGATGACCCAGTCGGAAATCAACTCTATTTCAACGCTGACAGCGCTTTCTTTGCCCAAAGCTGTCGCTCCTATGTTTTGGACTATCAACGCGCTTCTTCAAGAGAAGTTTCCCAAGCCTAACGACGCCTATCGCATTCATCATCGCAACCACGATTCTCGCTTGCTTTTTCAGCAGCTAGCCCGGCTTAACCTCAGACCCTGGTCACAAAGCACCGTTGACTATTTACGCCCTAGCGCCCTGCCGCATAACCTCATGTTTCCGATTGGTCACCCTGTTGTTGGCAGTACTTATCGCAGGCATCCCTTTAAGTCACGGTCTAATCATTACTATCCGGTTACAGATTACTTTTCCATTCTTTTTAAGGAGCGTGAGCAAGCGCTGTTAGCGCTACTAGGAGAACTTGGTGCAACTAAAATTACAATGGCACCTATTCCGGCCACCTCAGCACTCGACTGTCAAGAAAATCTAGCAGCTCAGCTCCATCACAAGATTTTCAAATATCCCAAGCGAATCAACAGGCTTCCTACGTCCATCGATCTCAAAAAGCACCCTTGGCTAGCGGGAGAACCTTCTTGGCAGCCTATCGTGCGTGAAAGACTAAATCGCGGTGCGCTGTCAGCCCAGTTTGAATTTGATTGTGATGTTATAGGAATGCTCAGGACCCAAGTCAAAATGATCGCTCAGCTCATTCCTGGTCTTGACTCTATGGCTCTGCCTGACGATTATGACGATATCCTCACCACTCAAATTCTCCACACCAGGCGAGTTCAGGTGGAGTTTAGCGAAGTAGTGTAGTAGCCTCTTTAGCTGTTGTCGCCCTAGCTGTTGTCGCCCTATGGGATCACGCGTGCAGGTTAGCTGTGGGCCTCGACGAATATGCGAAACCTATCAGCTTTCTCTACAGCGATTATCCTGTCGCTGATTCGTTTTACCCTGCGCTGCTAGTGGCCAAATCTTTCTGCACGCCCGCTTCTGCACTATCGGCTTCAGAAGGCGGCACAACTTGCCAGAACTTGGGTAAGTAAGCCTGCCAGTCTGACAAAATGCGCTGCGCTTTTTCGCTATCTGTGCGATCCGCGTGGGCTTGAATCAAAGACTTTAACTGCTGCTCTCCTGCGGGTGTTAGCACTCTTTGCACCTGCACAATCTCAGGATTTACGCGGGTTTGAAAGTCTCCGAGTTCGTCCAAGAAGTAGCCAAGGCCGCCGGTCATGCCTGCGCCCACGTTGCGCCCAACGCTGCCGAGGACAACAACGACGCCGCCCGTCATGTATTCACAGCAGTGGTCACCCGCTCCTTCTAAAACTGCGATTCCTTTGGAGTTGCGGACGGCGAAACGCTCACCAGCAATGCCGTTAACATATAGGGTGCCGCCGCTTGCGCCGTAAATGCAGGTGTTGCCAACAATGACATTATCTTCGGCTTTGTAGGTGGCATCCTCGAAGGGTTTGATGATGATCTCACCGCCGTTCATGCCTTTGCCGACATAGTCGTTGGCTTCGCCAGTGAGGGTCATTGTCATCCCGGTTAGGTTAAATGCGCCAAAGCTCTGGCCAGCGCTGCCGCTAAAGTTGAGGTTGAGCTTGCCGGTAAATCCGGTGTTGCCATATTTTTGGGCGATCGCACCCGAAACCCTCGCCCCTACCGTCCGGTCTGTATTGATCACATCCCAGGCTTTGGTGATCGTGCCGTGATTAGCGATCGCCGCAGCTACCTCAGCATCTGCCAAAATTTCATCGTCTAGCACAGGGCCGTTGCTGTGAATATCGCCGTGATCTAGCCAAGCGCGATCGCTCTTCACATCTGGCAACTTAACTAGCGCCGACAGATCTAGTGATTTCGTCTTTGCGAGCGATACGTCCTGACGTGCCACGAGTAAATCAGCTCGACCAATCAGCTCGTTTAGCGACCCGTAGCCCAGCTTGGCTAGCAGCGATCGCACCTCTTCGGCAATAAAGTAGAAGAAATTCACCACCTTACCCGGCGTTCCCGAGAATCGCTGCCGTAGCGCCTCTTGTTGGGTTGCCACACCCACCGGACACTGGTTAGTGTGGCACACGCGGGCCATAATGCAGCCCTCCGCAATCATGGCAATAGAGCCAAAACCATACTCTTCTGCGCCCATTAGTGCGCCCATAATCACATCCCAGCCGGTTTTAAGGCCACCATCTACTCGCAATAGAACGCGATCGCGCAGCTGATTTTCCATTAAAGATCGGTGTACTTCAGTCAGGCCTAGCTCCCAAGGCAGACCCGCATGTTTGATTGAACTGAGCGGCGACGCGCCCGTGCCGCCATCGTGGCCCGAAATTTGAATCACATCGGCATTTGCCTTAGCTACACCTGCTGCGATCGTGCCAATCCCCACTTCAGCGACCAGCTTTACAGAGACGCCCGCTTTAGGGTTGATCTGGTGGAGATCAAAGATCAGCTGAGACAGATCCTCAATCGAGTAAATGTCGTGGTGCGGAGGCGGAGAAATAAGGGTCACACCTGGTTTGGATTTGCGCAAAGAAGCGATATATTCGCTCACTTTTTTGCCCGGTAGCTGCCCGCCTTCTCCTGGCTTTGCCCCCTGTGCCATCTTGATTTCAATTTGCTTAGCGCTCATCAGATACTCAGGCGTTACCCCAAAGCGACCCGAGGCAACCTGTTTAATCGCAGAAGAGGCTGTGTCCCCGTTTTCTAGCCCCTTCAAGTGAGGCAGAGTCGCTGAAAGCCCTTCTCCGTCTACATCGTCAAGCACCTTGAAGCGTACGGCGTCTTCACCACCCTCGCCCGAGTTCGACTTACCGTTAATTCGGTTCATCGCAATGCCCAGCGTCTCATGAGCTTCTCTAGAGAGCGAGCCGAGTGACATGCCGCCTGTACAAAAGCGCTGCATGATGGATTCAACCGGCTCTACCGCTGATAGCTCAATGGAGTCGCGATCGCTCTTAAAGTCCAACAGATCGCGCAAAGCCGAAACGGGTCGTCCCTTTAGCTGCTCGCGATAGATTTCGTAATGGTCATACTGCTTGGTTTCTACCGCCTTGTGCAGCAGTTTCGTCATTGCCGGGTTGTTCATGTGATACTCACCCGATGGCCGCGACTGCACAAAGCCCATGTTCTCCAGCCGTTTTTTGGCCAGTTCTGGAAATGCCTTCTCGTGAAAGGCGATGGTCTCTTGGCCTAGCTCTTCAATACTAAGACCGCCCAAACGAGAGACACTGCCTTTAAAGGAAAGCGCTTTCAAGTCTTGGCCAATACCTACCGCTTCAAAAATCTGTGCCCCTCGGTAGCTGCTCAGTAGAGAGATCCCCATCTTCGAGAGAATTTTTAGCAGGCCGTTATCCACCGCCTTGCGGTAGTTTGCCTGGGCACCGTTAAGCGTCGAAACTGGCAGTCTGCCGCTTTCCATTTGCGTTTGCGTTTTTTTATCCGCCCACCAGTGGCGAATGCCTTCTAGCGTTAGGTAGGGGCAAATTGCCGTCGCGCCATAGCCCAGCAGACAGGCAAAGTGATGCGTGCTCCAGCACTGCGCGGTATCGACAATCAAAGACGCTTGCATCCGCAGCCCTACGCTGATGAGGTGGTGATGAACCGCGCCAACGGCAGCGAGCGGCGGAATATAAGTTTGGGTTTCAGAAAGGGTCGTGATGTCGCCCGCATCATCAATGCGATCGCTCAAAATCAAGATTTGACTACCTGCCTCTACCGCCTCAGCCGCTTTCTGGCAAAGCGCCTTAATAGCCGCTTCCAATCCGCTCATAGCGCCATTAGCAGCAATCTCGAACAGCGTAGAAATCTCGCTTGTCGGAAAATCCGAAGCGCGAATCATCTCCATTTCTGTATCGTTGATCATCGGAGACTCTAGCTTTAGCAGCCGCGCCTGTTCCGGATGTTCTTCAAGTAAATTCCCCTGCGCCCCTAGCTGTGTAGAAAGAGACATCACCAATCGCTCTCTAAGCGGATCAATAGGTGGATTTGTTACCTGCGCAAACCGCTGCTTGAAGTAGTTGTAGAGCAAATGAGGCTTTTCGGACAGCACCGCTAGCGGCGTATCATTTCCCATACAAAACGTCGGCTCTTTCGCCTGCGCCGCCATGTCTTGAATGATCATGTCCATGTCTTCAGCCGTAAGGCCAAAAGCCGTCTGCTGCGTCAATAGCGCCTGCTTATCTAGCCAAGTTTCCTTGCCAAAAAGCTGAGGCGAAATTTCTTGTCTGCGCTCTGCTAGCCACTGGCCATAGGGCTGTGCCTGGGCGATTCGCTTTTTGATATCCCAGTTCTTGAGAATCTCATGTCCTTCTTCAAAGTCCACTGCCAGCATTTGACCTGGACCCAAACGACCCTTCTCAACAATCTCTTCGACCGGAATGTTCACCACACCCGCTTCTGAAGACACAATCACATAGCCGCTTTTCGTGATCACATAGCGAGCGGGCCGCAGTCCATTTCTGTCTAACGTTGCCCCAACCTGCTTGCCATCGCAGAACACCACGAGCGCTGGGCCATCCCAAGGCTCCTGAATGCTGCTGTAATACTCGTAGTAGTCAACAATTTCAGGATACTTCGCCAGCTCCGGCTGATTGTGATAAGCCTCGGGCACCATCATCATCAGTGCCTGCGCTGGCGATCTGCCCGTGCGGACCAGCAGCTCCATTGTGTTGTCCAGGTTGGCCGAGTCGCTGTTTTCTATGTTAACGACAGGTTTGAGCAGGTCTAGGTCATCGCCCCAGCTAGGGTGAGACAAATTGGCTTGTCGTGCGGTCATCCAGTTGATGTTGCCAACGAGCGTGTTAATTTCGCCATTGTGGCCCAGCAGTCTCATTGGGTGAGCCAAAGGCCATTTTGGCAAGGTGTTGGTACTAAACCGTCGGTGATAAACCGCAAATGCACTTTTGTACTCGTCGCTCTGGAGGTCTTGGTAGAAGTGACCCAAAACTTCAGATCGCACCATGCCTTTGTATACAATGGTGCGGCCAGAAAAAGAGCATATGTACGCGTCCGCGAGTGCTTTGGCCTCAGCCGGTTCAGAAGCTGGATCATTCGTTAGCTGGCTAATGGCTTTCTCAAAGCGACGACGGGCTAAAAAGAGCGATCGCTCTAACGCATCACCTTCTAGCGCGCCAGAAGTCACAATCGCCTGTGCAATCTTTGGCTGAAACTCTCTTGCCAGCGGCCCCAACGTGTCCGGTGCCACCGGCACCTCTCTCCAGCCAACAAAAGTCAAGCCCGTTGCCTGAACGGCCTCCTCAAACTGAGCGCGCGCCGTTCTTTCTGCTAGCTCTGTCTGCGGTAGAAACACCATGGCTACGCCCGTGCCAGTCACTGACAGCTCGCCTATTTCAACCTCGCTCGCCCATCCTTGCAGCAGCCCCCACGGAATCGCCGTCATGATCCCCGCGCCATCGCCCGACTCTCTATCTGCGCAGCAGCCGCCCCGGTGCTCCATGCAAGTAAGCGCTGTCAGTGTGTCTATGACTAGCTGATGGCTCGCTTGCCCCTGTCTATCAGCAATAAACCCAACACCGCAGGCATCGCGTTCTTCCACGAGCCAGCTAGGTCCTAAGGGTTCCAAGACGTCTGTTTGAAAGCTTGTTGGCTCGATCGTTGGTTGGAGAGTCACGCGCGTGTTTACCTGAAGTGTTATGTAAAAATTATATAGAAATATTAAGTGAACGTGAAGTTCACAAGAAACTTTTTAAGAAATGAAGCAGTTGCCATCAGGTCTATGTGTCCATGCCTGATGGCCTATATTCAATCAGTCTAAAATGGTCTGTAAACTTAGGGGATTGCAGAGAATTCTTGTGAGACGCCAAACGCTACTTTTTTGATGGCGTCTGCTGGGCGTTTGCCAAGTGTGCTCCCGTAAATACACCCTTAGCCAATACAATCACTGTCCAGTTCTAGCGCCTGTTTCTCATAGTGCTTCCCTTATATTGACTTTCATCTCATTTAATTTTTTATGTTTGGTAGGGAAATATCAGCAAGGAAATATCAAAAAAGTTTTGGTAACTTATTTGAGAATATTTATCTGAGAATATTTGTCTGCGTCACAACCGTTTTGAACAACCCTGAACAGTTAAACCTGTGCTCTTTTGCCGATTGCCAATCTTTGTTTTAGCGCCTGGTTTTAGCTATTGAGTGCATTCATAAATGTTTTTGCGTCCCAGCCAGCGCCCAGCTACTCTTATTCAACTTTTATTCAACGGAATTAATGAAATTCTTGTTTCCCCGTAAGCGGATTTCGCCTCGGTTAGTGAGTCCCCTACCAGGGCTGCCGCAATCCATCTGCCGTCGTAGAGTCTCTGCTAGAAAGCTAGCTTCGTTTGGCCTGATGACGGTGCTGGGCTGGGCGACACTGAGCTCTTTGGGAAAATCACCTGTCTCTACACGTTCAGGGTCTGTGGTCTCTCCTGCAAATGAACTCACTTCATTAGTGGCCACAACTGTTGAGCCAAAGGCCGGATCAGAAAAAGCATCTGGTGAAATTGCCTTTAGCCTACCGCCGCTTCTATCGTCACTACAGTCCATTGCCCAATCCAACAATACCGTTCCCATTTCGGGGACTCAAATCAGCCTCAACGGCAAAACGTTTCCAGGTCTTTGGCAGCAAAAAGACGGCCGAGTCGGCATTTCTATGGGTAGCATGGCCAATCTGCTGGGCGTTGAACTGCTCAGCACTACAGCGCCCGCTCAACAGCCTGTTCGCTGGTTCCCATCGACTCAAGCTGGTGTGATTAGCCCGTCTGCTTGGTGGGATGCGACCAATCGTTACGTTGATATTGCAGATCTTGCTGCGGCTACTGGATGGACTGGTCAGCCCAGTGGCAACACGCTTCAGCTAACGATGCCGTCTAGTCAGACTACAGCTATCCGTCAGGGCAAGCAGACTTGGGGCGATCGCATCGTCGTCGATCTCACGGGTCCTGCCACCTGGCAACTAGAAACCACTGACGAATATACCGTTACCATCGCCGCAGCGATCGCGCCCGAAATGGTACGCGCCTTCCGCGCAGTCCCAGGCACCTTCATCACTCAGCTTCACGCTGCGCCTCTAGCCGGACAAACTGTCCTCAAAATCAAAACAAAAGACGGTGCTACGCCTCAAATTTGGACGGCTGGCAACCCATCTCGCCTGGTCATCGACATTCGCCGCGATGCGATGGTAGAGCGCGATATTGCCTGGGCTCCAGATCTGCGCTGGCGACAGCAGTACATTGCCGTTGGGCCGCACCGCTTTCCGGTCTACATGTTTATTGCCCAGCCCAATCCATCTACCCTAGCGCTTCGACCTATTCGGGCCAATCCTAATAGCGCTATTGGCATTGAGCCTATCGTGACCCAGGCCCAGCGTCAGCAAGTGACAGGCGCTGTCAACGCAGGCTTTTTTAACCGCAATAATCAACTGCCCTTGGGCGCTGTACGTAATGCTGGACAGTGGATCTCTGGTCCAATCTTAGGTCGCGGTGCTATGGCCTGGAATGATCGCGGCGATCTGGTAATGGACCGTTTCACATTAAATGAATCTGTCACCCTTGGAGCGGGACAGTCCTTCCCTCTCTTGAGCGTCAATAGCGGCTACGTTCAAGCCGGAATTGCCCGCTATACAGACGGTTGGGGTGATCGCTACACTCCTATTGTTGATAACGAGATCGTCGTGACCGTTCGCGACAACCAGGTTGCCACTCGACAAACGTTAGGCAAAGCAGGCACCAGCAGCGTTCCTATTCCAGCGGATGGCGAGGGCTATTTACTAACGCTCAGAAGCAATCAATCGGCTGAAAACAGCTTTGCACCCGGAACGCCAGTGCTACTTACTAGCCAATCTCAGCCCCCCATATTTGAGCAGTATCCCAACGTGATAGGCGGCGGGCCTTTGCTAATTCGCGATCGCCGCGTCGTTCTCAATCCTCAGCTAGAGGGTTTCAGCATCAACTTCATTGAGGGTTCTGCCCCGCGCACCGCAGTAGGCAAAACTGCAGACGGCACTTGGATTATTGCCACCATGCATGATCGCGTCGGTGGAAGGGGCCCTACGCTCCAAGAAACTGCTCAAATTATGCAGCAGCTAGGTGCAGTCGATGCCTTGAACTTAGACGGTGGCAGCTCTTCTAGTCTCTATCTAGGCGGCACGCTACTCAACCGCCAGTCCCGTACCGCTGCTAGGGTCAATAATGGAATTGGCCTATTCGTGCTAGGTGACTAAAAGCCTCTGGGCATACTAAAGGCCAGTGCCAATAGAATGACCTATCTTCAACTTCAGTTGATGCGCATGAAGACTTGATAGGAATCCTACTCTGTAATCGCTGTTATCTACAGAGTCCGGAAAGGCTTTGCTAACATCTACAAGAGTTAAAGGCGCACTAGTCGTTTTAATCAGCCACTAGTAAGATTTCCTAGTAACTAATCGCGCTGAACTAGCTAGCCTGCTAACGATTGTTTAGATTCGTTTTTGCGCATTAGCTTCCAAATTCAGATTTCAACTATTCGCTCGGCCTAGTGCCACCTAAATATTACTGTTATGAAAGAGGAGACCATCGACATGGTTCAAGCTCAAGAACGCTCTACTGCAGATTTACCCGCTAACATGCCTACCTTTGAAGGCGTCGCTGCGACTGAACTTCGCCCTTGGGGCTCGTTTACCGTCCTCGAAGTAGGCTCTGGCTACAAAATTAAGCGTATCGAAGTTAAGCCTGGTCACCGCCTCAGCTTACAGATGCATCACCACCGTAGTGAGCACTGGATCGTGGTTTCTGGTACTGCCAAAGTCACCTGTGGTGATGAAGAAAGAATGCTCTGTACAAACCAGTCCACCTATGTGCCTGCTTGCACTTCTCACCGTCTAGAAAACTCGGGCGTTATTCCCCTCGTTCTCATCGAAGTTCAAAATGGCGAATATTTAGGTGAAGATGACATCACCCGCTATCAAGACGACTACGCCCGTCATAGCGCTTAAGTCATAGCGATTGGTTGTGGTGCTTAAACCATAACGCCAACAGGTAGTAGGACGGCAACTAGACGGCCTGTTTGAGCCCCCAGGATACTGCTAAAGGAAAACGAGAGCGTCTGGAAAGCAGGCGCTCTCGTTTTTTTGTGAAGAGCAGGCTCGCGCAGCAAAAGGGCACTGGGCCACGACAAAGCTAGCTATAGTAAGCTTGTAATCTTACACCCAGCTAGCTTTTCCCTGTCATGATTCAGCTCACCGATACAGCACAGCAGGAAATTGATCGTCTTCGCCGTCGGCAAAACCAGCCCAATGCGGTGTGTCGTCTATCTTTACAGCCTAGCAGCTGTGCTCAGTGGGCCTATACGCTCAGCTTAGAAGCCACTGCTGCCCAGCAAGACGACGTCTATGAGTTTGACGGATTGCAGCTCGTGGTTAGGCGCGATGATGAAACCTCCACAGAAAATATTGCTGACTATATCAAAGATCTAAAAATAGATTTTGCCGAAGATCTTACTGGCGGGGCCTTCCGCTTTGACAACCCGCTAGCTACCGAAAGCTGCCGATGTGGGCACGCTTTCGCTGTTTGATCGCTTATTTGATTGCTGACTATTTGACAAGACAAAAATATTCACGGTACTATCGGATCTCATGACAACTTTTTTTTGCGGAGTTATACTTCCCCCGCCTTATGCCTACGATTCAACAGCTCATTCGTACTGAGCGTTCCAAAGCAACCAAAAAGACTAAGTCACCAGCTCTAAAAAGCTGCCCCCAGCGTCGTGGTGTTTGCACCCGTGTGTACACCACGACACCTAAAAAGCCCAACTCGGCTTTGCGAAAGGTTGCGAGGGTTCGCTTAACCTCTGGATTTGAAGTTACTGCCTATATCCCTGGTATTGGCCATAATTTACAGGAGCACTCCGTCGTCATGATTCGTGGCGGTCGCGTCAAAGATTTACCTGGCGTGCGCTACCATATCATCCGTGGAACCCTTGATACGGCTGGCGTCAAAGATCGTCGCCAAAGCCGCTCTAAATACGGTGCCAAAAAACCTAAGGAGTAGAAAGTCTGAGGTACAGAAAGTGCTCAAAATAGACGTGAATGCATAGGCAGATTTATCTTCCGTTTGTATTAGAATTTATTCACCTGAGCTTTTACTGCACCATATTTAGAAGACCTTTGCCTTTTGGTACGGTCCTTCTAAGACCAGTGTCAAAAGGGTAATGCTGAGACCCATTTGTACTGCTTCTTATATAGGTTCGTTGCGTTCTGTACCAAAAAGTAAGAAATCAAGTTTTTACCGTTTTTTATCTATCTGTCGATAGCTACCTTCTTCTAACAATTTCTAGTAGATAGCTCTTGATCATTACACCTCACTTACCTTCACATAACTTTTAGGGTTAAAACCTCATGTCTCGTCGTTCAGCAGCACAAAAACGTACCGTTCCTCCAGACTCTGTTTACAACAGTCGTTTGGTCAGCATGATGTCTCGTCGTATCATGTTCAGCGGTAAAAAATCTGTCGCCAATAAGATCCTTTACGGTGCATTTACGATTATTGAAGAGCGTACTGGTAGCGACCCTTTAGAAACATTTGAACAAGCGGTTCGCAATACTACGCCTCTGGTAGAAGTAAAGGCCCGCCGAGTTGGAGGAGCCACTTATCAGGTGCCAATGGAGGTCCGCTCAGAGCGAGGAACGGCGCTTTCTCTTCGCTGGCTAACTCAGTTTTCTAGGTCTCGTGGTGGTCGCACCATGGCAACAAAGTTAGCTAACGAGCTAATCGATGCTGCTAATGAAACTGGTGGTGCTGTTCGTAAGCGTGAAGAAACTCACCGGATGGCAGAAGCCAACAAGGCCTTTGCCCACTATCGCTATTAGGTCTGTCATTTAAGACGAGATGTTGGGCTGTGTTTTCAAGCTGTGCGTTACTGGTCGAGTGTGCAGATGCATAAATCAAATTGCTGAGTTAAAGCGCTCAGTAATTTTTGTAATGGTTGTTTGTTGCAGTCGATACTGTTCGCTGCTAGCTGTCAAGGAGGCCCGGTGTGGCACGTACTACTAAAATAGAAGACGTTAGAAATATCGGCATCGCCGCTCATATTGACGCTGGTAAAACAACGACGACAGAGAGGATTTTGTTTTATTCGGGCGTTGTCCACAAGATTGGTGAAGTCCACGACGGCAATGCAGTTACTGACTGGATGGAGCAGGAAAAGGAGCGGGGGATTACAATTACTGCTGCGGCTATTTCTACCACTTGGAAAAACCGCCAAATCAACATTATTGATACGCCTGGTCATGTAGATTTTACGATCGAGGTTGAACGCTCTATGCGCGTTCTCGATGGTGTAGTGGCAGTTTTCTGCTCAGTGGGCGGTGTTCAGCCTCAGTCCGAAACGGTCTGGCGGCAGGCTGATAGATATAAGGTGCCGCGAATTGCCTTCGTCAATAAGATGGATCGCACGGGCGCAAACTTCTTTAGGGTCTACGAACAGGTTAAGGATCGACTGCGCGCCAAGGCCGTTCCTTTGCAAGTCCCGATTGGTGTCGAAGACAAGTTTGAAGGTGTGGTCGATTTAGTAGAGATGAAGGCTCATCTATACACCAACGATCTGGGTACAGACATTCAAGTGACCGATATCCCCGAGAACATGCTGGCAACGGCCAAAGAGTATCGGACTATTCTGCTAGAAACGATTGCCGAAGCCGATGACGACCTAATGGAGCGTTATTTAGAGGGAGAAGAGATCTCCTCGGCAGAGCTGATGGCAGGTATCCGTAAAGCCACCATTCAAGACAATCTTGTCCCCATGCTGTGTGGCTCTGCCTTCAAAAATAAAGGTGTACAGCTGCTGCTAGATGCGGTCGTTGACTATTTGCCGTCTCCGCTTGAAGTCCCAGCTATCGAGGGAATTTTGCCGAGTGGTGAGACGGGCGTTCGCCCAGCCAGTGATGATACGCCTGCGGCAGCGCTCGCTTTCAAAATAATGGCTGATCCCTATGGTCGTTTAACGTTTATTCGAGTGTATTCGGGTGTGTTGAGGAAGGGCAGCTATGTTTACAACGCCACCAAGGACAAAAAAGAACGCATTTCTAGACTGATTATTCTCAAGGCAGACGAGCGAATTGAGGTTGACGAGATGCGAGCCGGTGATCTGGGAGCGGCTTTAGGTCTCAAAGATACCTTCACTGGTGACACGATTTGCGATCTGGATCATCCAATCGTCTTAGAGTCTCTTTTTATTCCTGAGCCAGTCATTTCTGTGGCGGTTGAGCCTAGGACTAAGCAAGATATGGAAAAGCTGTCAAAGGCACTTCAGTCTTTGTCTGAAGAAGATCCCACGTTCAAGGTTAGTATCAACTCTGAGACCAATCAGACGGTAATTGCTGGAATGGGTGAGCTTCATCTAGATATTCTTGTTAATCGTATGTTGCGAGAATTTAAGGTAGAAGCGAACATTGGCGCGCCGCAGGTGGCATACCGTGAAACCGTTCTAAAGGCCGCGAAAGCGGATACAAAGTTCATCCGCCAGAGCGGCGGCAAGGGCCAGTATGGTCACGTTGTCATTGAGCTAGAACCGGCTGAGCAGGGATCTGGGTTTGAGTTTGTCAGTAAAATTGTGGGTGGTACAATTCCTCGGGAATTTATCACGCCAGCCGAGCAAGGGATGAAAGAGGCTTGCGAATCTGGTATTCTAGCCGGATATCCATTAATTGATGTAAAGGTCACTTTGGTGGATGGTTCTTATCACGATGTTGACTCTTCAGAGATGGCATTCAAAATTGCTGGCTCTATGGCGGTCAAAGATGCCGTGATGAAAGCGTCTCCGGTTCTTTTGGAGCCCATGATGAAGGTCGAAGTGGAAGCTCCAGAAGACTTCCTCGGAGACGTGATGGGAGATCTCAACTCTCGTCGCGGTCAGATTGAGGGAATGGGATCTGAAGATGGCATTACTAAAGTAACCTCTCGGGTCCCCTTAGCCGAGATGTTTGGGTATGCCACAGATATCCGCTCAAAAACTCAGGGAAGGGGTTCCTTCTCTATGGAGTTCAGCCAGTACGAGGAAGTTCCGCGTAACGTGGCTGAGGCGATTATCGCCAGAAATAAAGGGAACGCATAGTTAGTTTTAGGAACACAAAGAGAAATTCATGGCACGCGCAAAATTTGAAAGAAGCAAACCCCACGTCAACATTGGCACTATTGGACACGTTGACCATGGCAAAACAACGCTGACTGCGGCTATCACGATGACATTGGCTGCTGGCGGCGGGGCAAAGGCTCAAAAGTACGATGAAATCGACGCTGCGCCTGAAGAGAAAGCGCGTGGTATTACTATCAATACTGCTCACGTTGAGTACGAGACTGAAAGCCGTCACTATGCTCACGTTGACTGTCCTGGCCACGCTGACTATGTCAAGAATATGATCACGGGCGCAGCGCAAATGGACGGCGCGATTTTGGTCGTATCTGCGGCTGATGGCCCGATGCCTCAAACTCGTGAGCACATCTTGCTAGCGGGTCAGGTAGGCGTTCCCAATATCGTCGTGTTCTTGAACAAGGAAGATCAGGTAGATGACGAAGAGCTACTTGAACTAGTTGAGCTAGAAGTGCGCGAACTGCTGAGTTCTTACGATTTTCCTGGTGACGATATTCCAATCGCGACGGGCTCTGCGCTCAAAGCGGTTGAAAAGCTAGTTGCTGAACCTACTACTGCTCGCGGTGATGATGAGTGGGTAGATAAGATTCACAATCTAATGGATGAGGTTGACTCTTACATTCCTACGCCTGAACGCGAAGTTGATAAGCCTTTCCTCATGGCAGTTGAGGATGTCTTCTCAATTACAGGCCGTGGTACGGTAGCGACGGGTCGAATTGAGCGTGGCGTCGTTAAAGTAGGCGAGACGGTTCAGCTAGTGGGTATCAGAGATACTCGTGATACAACCGTAACAGGCGTCGAGATGTTCCAGAAAACATTGGATTCTGGTATGGCTGGAGACAATGTAGGCGTGCTGCTCCGTGGTGTCCAGAAAGAAGACATTGAGCGCGGTATGGTACTTGCTAAGCCTGGTTCTATTACGCCTCACACTGAGTTTGAATCAGAAGTCTATGTGCTTAATAAAGAAGAGGGGGGTCGTCATACGCCTTTCTTTCCTGGCTATAAGCCTCAGTTCTACGTGCGTACGACTGATGTAACTGGCTCTATTGAGAGCTTTACAGCTGATGATGGAAGCGCAGCCGAAATGGTTATGCCTGGCGATCGCATCAAGATGAACGTAAAGCTGATCAACCCGATTGCGATTGAGCAGGGGATGCGCTTTGCGATCCGTGAGGGTGGCCGTACAGTTGGTGCGGGCGTGGTCTCCAAAATTACCAAGTAAGTTTTACTTGGCAATCAATCGACCGATGACAAGATAAAATGCAGGGGCATGGCGGTTGCTGTGCCCCTACCATATTGAACCTAGAAAACTAAACACTGGTGCGCTATAGGGCGCTTTTACTCTCAATGGCTACAACTATTCAACAGCAGAAGATCCGCATTCGCCTCAAGGCTTTTGATCGCCGCTTGCTAGATACTTCTTGCGAAAAAATTGTCGAAACCGCCAACCGTACCAACGCGACGGCTGTCGGTCCTATTCCTTTACCAACTAGGCGAAAAATCTACTGCGTCTTGCGATCGCCCCACGTTGACAAAGATTCTCGTGAGCACTTCGAGACCCGCACTCATCGACGCATCATTGATATTTATCAGCCTTCTTCTAAGACAATTGACGCGCTCATGAAGCTTGATTTGCCCGCTGGTGTAGATATCGAAGTTAAGCTGTAGCGCCTGATCGCTAGGTTTAAAGGTCGATTTAGAACGCTAGCTTAGGTACAAGCAAAGGGATAAGTGCCTGCGTTAAACTAACGATAGCGATGCGAGTTTCACTGCCTGAGCAGTAATCCTATCGTTTAGCCTTACTCTGAACACAATGAACCCTTCTCCCCAAGTCGCCGTTCGAGAATTACCACTCTTTCCCCTTTCTGAACTGGTTTTATTTCCAGGTCGGCGGCTGCCGCTACATATTTTTGAGTTTCGCTATCGTATTTTAATGAATACGATTTTGCAAGGCGACCGCCGATTTGGGATGCTCATGGTTGATCCGGCTACTGGTGAAGTCGCTAAGGTTGGCTGCTGCGCGGAGGTGATTCACTATCAACGCATGCCTGATGACCGTATGAAAGTCATGGCTTTAGGTCAGCAACGGTTTAGAGTGCTTGACTACGTGCGTGAGACACCATATTTGGTCGGCTTGGTAGAATGGATTGAAGATGAACCGGTAGAAGAAGACTTAGTGCCTCTGGCGGGCGAAGTTGATGAATTGCTTAGAGACGTGATCAGACTGTCCGCAAAGCTGACGAGCCAAAATATTAAGTTTCCCAATGATGTTCCCGATCTGCCCCTTGAGCTTTCTTACTGGGTGGCCAGCACACTGCACGGGGTTTCCCTAGAGCAGCAGTCACTGCTAGAGATGCAAAATACAATGCGTCGTTTAGAGCGTGAAGCTGAAATTTTGACATCAACCCGCAACAACTTGGCGGCACGCACGGCGCTAAAAGACGTTCTAGAGTAGAGAGCCAGTAGCTCTGAACTTTGAAGTTATAAAATTTGTTGAATCTCGCTCAGATTGTAGCTGCCCAAATATTTTAGAGTAGCAGTGTGCATCTCAAGCAATTCTAAGGCTGTTTGCATAGTAGGATCACTGGCGTCGGCTTCCACATCAATAAAGAAAACATACTCGCCTAATAGCCGCTTGGTTGGGCGTGACTCGATTCGGCTCATATTTATGTTGAGCGCAGAAAGGAGCTGTAATGGCTTTAGCAAAGCACCTGGTTCGTTAGTAGGCAGGCCAAATGCGAGCGAGGTAAAGTCTCCCTGCATGGCGGCCTGCTTGCCTAGGACCCAGAAGCGTGTGTAGTTGTCAGCAAAGTCGTTAATAGGATGAGCCATAACAGGCAAGTCATAGACTTTGGCTCCCCATTTTGATGCGATCGCGCCTGCTTTAGGATTATTTTTTAGTTTGGGCAGAGGTTCTGCGGTAGAGCTAGCTGGAATCAACTGCGCGTCGGCCAAATTTTTTGCTAACCAGTTGCGGCACTGGCTCAATGCCTGGGGATGAGAATAGACAGCTTCAATATTCGTCAGTTGCTCAGCACTGGAAATCAGGGCATGCTGTACTGGCAGCGTAAAAGCCTGCTGAATCTGTAGTGTTTCTAGCTCCCACAGCGTGTCTAAGGTAATCATGACGCCACCGCCAATAGAGTTTTCTACCGGGACGACACAGAAATCTGTCTCTCCTAGTTCAGTGGCTTTGATAGCTTGAGCAATCGTAGGATAGGCTACGAGCCGAGCAGATGTATCTGGGCGGCTCTGGGCATAAGTAGCGGCAGCAAAGTCTGAGAAGGTCCCCTTCGGTCCAAGATGGGCAATTGAAACCGTCATGGAGTGAAGTCTCGTCAATGCTATAGAGTGCTAGGGTTAGCTTATACCATTTCCTTTCATTTCACGTTTAGCTATGGTCCGCTTTAGTGCTTCTCAGGCCGTTACTATTTCGGTCCCGACGCAGCCATTATCTATAGAAGACTATCTAAACGAACCAGAGCGCCTGGTCTATGCCCTGATTGATCCTCAGCATGTAGAAAGAATCAATCCCAACCTATTTAGAGTAAGAGTTCGCGCGCTTAAGTTTTTGGGACTGTCGATTCAGCCAGTATGCGACATCGAAGTCTGGCTGGACGCTGGCACAGTGAGGTTGCGCTCTAACCGCTGTCAGCTAGAAGGCTATGAGAACTTCAATCAAAAGTTTTCTATGAACATGCAGGGATATCTGGTGAGTCAGCAGACAGCACAAGGAAAGCGATTGCGCGGACAGGCCAACCTAATTGTGAGTGTTGATCTGCCACAGGCCATGAGCTTTACGCCAAAACCATTACTAGAGCGGACGGGCAATGGTCTGATTAACGGCATTCTAGTCGCTTTAAAGCAAAGGCTTATGCGGCAGCTAATCGCTGACTACTGTGCCTGGGCCTCTTCTTCGCCCCCTGTATCTAGCCTTTCGTAGCTTCGAGCATTCTTCCTGTCCTTTTAACGGCTGCTTGCTGAAATGGGCTCAAAAAAGTTTGGGTGAGACTTGGCAGCTTTTAAACGACCGTCGATGCTGACGACATATGCCCTGTCTAGCGATTCCTTGGCGGTGTCTGGCGCTGCCATACCCTTTGTTAGAAGTGAGATCATAGCCTGGGTAGTGTCTATCCAGCCGGATGATAAGCTCGTCACGCCACACTTTAGCGATAATGCTAGCTGCTGCGATCGCCAGCACCTTCTGATCGCCTTTAACCACTGTTTCTTGAGCCATAGATAGCTGAGGGATCGGTTGATTGCCATCTACCATGCATCTTTGTGGCGCTACGGGTAGCTGAGTCACCGCTCGACGCATCGCTAGGAGAGATGCTTGCAAAATGTTGATACGGTCAATCTCGTAAGCAGAAACCAGTCCAACACCACAGTCCGCCATCTGCCTGATTTGAATCGCCAGCGCCTGCCGCTTGCGTGCGCTGAGCTTTTTACTATCAGTGACCCCAACGGCTGTTAGCGCTGCCGCGACTGATCCCATCGGAACGACAACGGCGGCTGCTACCACAGGGCCAAACAAAGCCCCTCTGCCCACCTCATCAACGCCAGCAATAATTAGTTGTTTATTGCCAGCGAGCGAATAACTTAACCCCGAATCACTCAAACTCAAACCACTCAAACCCGCCTACTTTACACCCGTTCACCTAGTTTTAGCTAGCTGAGGAGCGGCGTCGGCGTCGCCGTACAACTTTCTTAGCAGCGGGTTTTTCCTCTGCTGCAGCTTCACTAACACCGCTGTCTTCTGCGATAGACAAATCTTGCGCCTTCAAGTCGCCATCAGATGATTCAATCAGCGGCGACTCGACTGAAACCGAAGACGCTGCGTCGTCTGCTTTCTCAACGATATCTTTATCCATATTCTCGCCGATAGTCTTATCGACGGAAGACTTTGAGCGCCTTTT
This sequence comes from uncultured cyanobacterium, assembly GCA_963833005.1. Lineage (GTDB taxonomy): Bacteria > Cyanobacteriota > Cyanobacteriia > Phormidesmidales > Phormidesmidaceae > Phormidesmis. The sequence goes on from CAWHWK010000010.1 coordinate 291,843, forward strand.
TCGACGAATAGGGGCAGGTTTACCCGTCGGCTGGTCTTCTGTGTCTTCTGATAGATTCTCTAGCCCTGTCTCTGTATCGGTCTCTGTCGATGTTGATGATTTGAGTGATGTCTCGTCGTCATCTTCTTCTGTTTCAAGATGGGCTGGCGTTTTGATAATTCGCTTGTTTGCCTTAGCGCTTTGAGCTTCTGCCTCAGCGTTTTCTAAAAAAGCTTCAGCCTCTCCTGGTAAAACGACCGAAACCACCGCATTTTGAACATTTTCAACGGTCTTTTCGCTGAAGGCCAGTGGAGAAATTCCCATCATTGCGTAAACGCGTTGCACCTCTATCGGCATTTCGACAGCAATGATTTCTGGCGGATCTTCCGATTTACGGCGACTGCTGCGGACCCGTTTGCCTCTCCCAGAAGTGTCCGTATTTCCAGAAGTATCCGTACTTTCGGCCTTGAAGTCTGTTTGGCTGTCTCTTTCTAGTCGCTCTTTCTCGATTCTTTCATCAACGCGGTTGTTGCTTCGACGCCGCTTCCTATCGTCACCGTTGCGCTCTGACGAACGATCAGCTGTAACAGGCGAAGGGGAAGTGCCTGAACGACTCGGTGCTGCTGGGGCTGCTGGGGTTGCCCCGTCCGTCGTGCGACGACGACGACGGCGACCGCCCCGGCCATTTTTGTCTTGGTAGTTAGGATGATTGAGCAAGTCAAGCTCTTGATCCGAATCCTGGGGCGACAGACTTAGACCGGGTTTATCCTCTCGGTGGTCGCGTGCAGACGGTCTGCTTGAATAACTTTGGGCAGGTGAACTGTATCCACCCGAACGGATCGATACTACGCCTACTGAGCTGGCTTCGTCGGGCGCTTCGCCTGGAAGGTGCACCAAATGACCTAAGCCCCCACAAGTTGGGCAAGTTTTCCCAAAAAGCTCGTAGACATTTTGCCCTTGCCGTTTGCGGGTCAGCTCTACAAGTCCTAGTTCAGATAGCTGCGAAATCTGTGGCCTAGATTTGTCAGCGCGAATGGATTTTCCGAACTGTTCTAGGACCTGCATTTGGTCCCGCCTAGACTCCATATCGATAAAATCAACTACGATTACGCCCGCAATGTTGCGTAGTCTGAGCTGTCTTGCAATCTCAGTAGCGGCTTCGCAGTTAGTCCACAAGACGGTTTCTCTAGCAGTGGCTGAGCGGGTAAAGGAGCCAGAGTTGACGTCAATTACTGTAAGCGCTTCTGTAGGCTCAATAATAATATAGCCACCCGAAGGAAGGTCTACCCTAGGTTTGAGCGCTTCGCGAATGGCGGCGTTTACCCGGAAGTACTCCAGGATGTGAGTGGACTCCTTGTGACTATCAATGAGAATATTAGCTGGAATCCGACCATCACTCCAGCTGGTTAGATGCTTTTTAGTTCTCGCTAAGCCACTCTCGGTATCGGTGACGATGCGATTGACATCATCGTTATAGACGTCTCGTAGCACTTTTTGAATAAAGTCATCGTCTCGATTGAGCAGTGAGGGGGGGCGGGTACTCATTGCTTCTTGCTGAATGGCATCCCAGCGCCGTTGCAAAGACTCTAAATCTTCAATAATGGCATCTTCAGAAACGCCCTCTGCTTCTGTTCTAATTAGCAGTCCTGTGCCCGCAGGTTTTACCAATATCCCTAGCGCTCTCAATCGATTGCGCTCAGTTTCATTACGAATACGGCGAGAGAGATTGACGCCTCTGCCATAGGGCATAAGGACGAGATAGCGGCCTGGCAAAGTCACCTTGCCAGTGAGTCGAGGGCCCTTATTACCAGTCGGCTCTTTCATAATCTGAACGAGCACTTTTTGTTGGGGTGCTAATAGCTCAGTTATGGAGCTAGCCATGCGTTTGAGCTTGAGTGGGCCCAAGTCAGAGACATGCATGAAGCCGTTTTTATCGCTGTCGCCAATATTGACAAAGCAAGCGTCAATGCCGGGGAGAATGTTCTCGACTGTGCCGAGGTAAATGTCTCCGACCTGATGACTGCCAGTGGCAACGATAATCTCTTGTATCTGATCTTCTGAAAAAACAGCGGCAATGCGATGCTGTTCTGCAATGACAATTTGCTTGGACATTCAATATTTCCTCTGAGACCTGTCAGGGCGTGCCTTCATTCTGAAGGCTTAACAGCTGACAGGCCCATGAGGTGTAAAAGACTGGGATGTTGAAGGTTTTTGAAGCAGTGAATCGGTTAGGACGCCACGATCACTCTAACGAGGCTGAAACCTGAAAACTACGTACTTGGTACTTAAAAACTGTGTACTTGAAAGCTATTCAAAAGCTACTTATTCTGAAACCGTTTGTTGAATATACAATCTGTAAGAGATAGCTTCTAAAGCCCTGACCAATGAGGACAGTCCCTCACGAGGCTTACTTGTATATAAAAACAACGTCTCCACAGAGCTTTTAAATTTTGGTTGAAATGAGTGGCTAGATAAGCACCCATCGCTTGATGAAACAGTCAATGAAGAGTTCTCAATCAAAAAGCCTCTGTTGGACGGCTATTGCGCGAACTTCTTAAATGAAAATGCTGCTTTAAAGCTGCAAGAGCGTGAGAGCACTCCCTTGTCTTTTCCTAACATTAGAGTGATAAAGTCCTTGGATGGGCAAGGAAAAACAACTCTGAAACGCTGAAGAAAAGGCAGCATTACTGATAGCATGGGCCAACAGTCAATGCCTAATCGTAAGGATTGATCTGTCTAACTGCATCTTTTGCTTGTGGCTGTATTATAGCGCCAGCGGTGCTTTTTATGTGCAAAGGTTACACAAAAAATAATATGGCTTGATTTGAGAGCATGCGTAGGTTGGCTTTTTGGCACAATCGCTTTCCATCGAAACTACTAAAAAGTCCCGGCTATCAAGGGTTTTTAACCTTATAGCCGAGACTCACAGGTCTAGATTAATTGATTAGATAGCGCCGTCAAATAGCGAGTCCTCAAATAGCAAGTCCTTAGTGCAATTGATTCAAGAGACACTAGCCGCAGACAGAGAACGACGACGTCTTCCCGATAGATTGGGCTTGGGCGTATCTGTTTGTGTAGGCGCGCTGTCATTTTGGCTAGGCTTGCTAGAAACATCGACATGCTGCAACATCAACACTGTAACCGGATACTGTTTTGGCAGCTCACGACGGACAAATCGACGGGCGTCCTCTTCAATGCGCGATCGCAATCCATCCCAGTTGACATCAGGTCGATCGCTCTCGGAACTGTCGACCACTTCTTTCCATCTCGTGAGTAGAGATTTCTTCACCATAGGTACGACGCCACTTTCCCACTCAGCTTGGCTCTTAGCTGAAACCACCCCGCGCAGGTTGATAGTCGGATCGCCTAGCAGCTTACCTTGGCTATCAACAGTTGCAGAGACCGTAATAATGCCGTCTTCTGCTAGCTGTTGACGTTCCTTCAGTACCGCGCGCTCGACAATGCCCGTGCGTGATGCATCTACCAAAGCAATCCCAGAGGTAACCTTGCCGTCTATTTTCATGCTATCTGACGTAATTTTGATCACATCGCCATTATTGACAATTGCAACGTTTTCTTTCTCAACGCCCGAGTCGACTGCCATTTCCGCATGCTTGACCAGCATTCTATGCTCACCGTGGACGGGAATAAAGAACTTAGGTCGAGTTAGCGCCAGCATTAGCTTATGGTCTTCTTGATAGCCGTGTCCAGAAACATGGAGACCTTTGTCTTTGCCGTAGATCACACGAGCGCCCTGCTGCATTAGCCGATCAATAGTGTTCACCACGCCGATAGTATTGCCAGGGATAGGATTCGACGAGAAGATAACCGTATCTCCCTCCTCAATTCGAATTTGGCGATGCGACTTATTCGAGATACGAGTGAGTGCCGCCATCGGCTCGCCTTGGGAGCCAGTAGTCAGAATCATCGCCTGATTATCTGGGCACTGCTTGAGCTGGTTGACTGGCTTGAAAAGGCTGTCCGGGCATTTGATATAGCCCAAGTTGCGAGCGTGAGAAATTACGTTCAGCATAGAACGACCCACAATAAAGACAGAGCGGTTGTGCTTTTGGGCCAGCTCTAGCAGCATGCTTACGCGGTGCACAGAGGAGGCAAAAGTCGTCACGAACAAACGGCCTTTTGCATTATTAAATTCCCTATCTAAGTTGGGAAAAACAGCGCGTTCTGAGGGAGTGTTACCAGGAATCTCAGCGTTAGTAGAGTCGCTGATCAAGCAAAGTACACCTTCCTCGCCGTATTCTGCAATTTTTTGAAAGTCGAAGAACTCGCCGTCTACTGGAGTGTGGTCTACTTTGAAGTCACCACTATGAATGATGGTTCCCACGGGCGTCTTGATCGCCATGGTAAAGCTATCGGCCATAGAGTGCGTATTGCGGATATATTGCGCACTGAAGTGCTTGCCAAACTTGACAATATCGCGAGGGCCGACTGTATGTAGTTCCGTGCGGTTTAAAACGCCAGCTTCTTCGAGCTTGCCCTGCAAAAGCGCCATGGCCAGTCTCGGCCCGTGGATCACAGGAATGTCGAATTGCTTGAGATGAAAGGCAATGCCGCCAATATGATCTTCATGACCGTGTGTAACGATCATTCCTTTGATTTTGTGCTGATTTTCTTTGAGGTAGGTAATGTCTGGCAGCACGATGTTGACGCCATGCATTCCTTCTGTTGGAAAAGAAAGGCCAGCGTCTAGCAGGACGATTTCGTCATCGTATTCAAATACGCAGGTATTCTTGCCAATTTCATGCAGCCCGCCTAGGGGAATAATTTTGAGAGTATTGTTGTCTTGTTTTTTGCTACTGATCTTTCTACTCATGTAGTTTCCTGTTTTGAACGATAAATTGAAGATTGGAAAGGTGGTGTGCGATGACTCGGTGCTATTGACGAAGGGTTAGCGCCTATAAATCGCTTTGAGAAAAGGACTAAGGGGAAGTTTGTAAGGCCCTATTTACGTCAATTTTCTATCTAAATGTATGTCTGCAGTTTTTCTAAAAGGATGCGTAGGCTCCAAAATTAGCTTCTACGAGTATGTCGCGGGCTAGGCCACTGCCAGCCAGCAACTGTCAGGATACTGACGATACAAAATGTTCAGTAATGAGCTAGTTAGACAAGTTCACCAATGAACGATGCTGGCTAATGTGATAGGAGCTGAGTCGATAAGCGTGATTGCCTGTTTTTCCTTAGCTGTATGAACTTCGATGATCACAAGCTTTGAGAGTCAGTATCTGTGGCCTTGCGCGCCTTTTAGCGTTGTTTTTTTAACGTCTAGTGCAGACGTATCGGACTTAGATGAGATTCCAATATTGAATGACAAGATGGCAACTGGCATCGTCATTCAATATTGGAAGTGCTTTCTTCGACTTCTTTTTCGATTTCTCTCTTGGGGTTTCTTTTTTCAGGGGGTTTCTTTTTTCAGATGGCTAACGGCTATCTGCCCTCTGGCAGACTTGCCTTTTATTAGGTCTATTTTCTAAGCAGACCCGTTTTCTAGCAGACCTAGTTGTGACAGTGTAGCCTCAATCTGTGAATGTAGCTCGGGTGAACCTGCACAAAGGGGTAGACGGCAGCTACCAATATCCCAACTCTGTAATGCCAACGCTACTTTTAGAGGAATCGGACTGGTCGCTGCAAAAAGTGCCTTGAACAAAGGAAACAATTCGAGATGAATATTCGCAGCTTCTATAACTTTACCCATCTCGAATGCACGAACCATCTGTTGAAGACGGTTGCCTACTAGGTGGCTCGCTACGCTCACAACGCCTACTGCCCCAACAGAGAGCATAGGTAAAGTTAGTGAGTCGTCTCCAGAATATATCTCAAAGTCTTCAGGGCTCAGACGACTGATCTGGCTGACTTGATCAAGGTTCCCGCTCGCTTCCTTAATAGCAACTACGTTTGGTATATCTGCTAGCTTTACTGCTGTCTCGGGCAGCAAATTACAGCTGGTACGTCCAGGCACATTGTAAAGCATGATGGGTAAGTCAGGGACCGCTTGTGCGATCGCCTTAAAGTGACCATATAGTCCCGCCTGAGGCGGCTTATTGTAATAGGGCACTACCTGTAAAGATCCGTCCAAACCTAGCTTATGAGCTTTCTGAGTCGCTGCGATCGCCTCTTGAGTGCTGTTAGACCCTGTGCCTGCCAGTATCTTCGCGCGGCTGCCTACGGCCTGCTGCACAACCTTAAAGAGCGCATACTCCTCTTCCCATGTTAGCGAAGGCGATTCACCGGTCGTGCCGCAGACCACAACTGTGTCAGTACCGTGATCAACCAGATGGCTGGCCAACTTTTCTGCCACTGCATAGTTGACCTTGCCGCCATCGTGAAAAGGCGTTGCCATCGCTGTGAGTACTCGGCCAAACCGGGGCGTTTTCTGATGGCTCGTTGAGCTGTCAGTCATGCTTGTTTCCATTTTTATGAGCGTCTAATTAGAGCTTCAATTACAGCCTTTCTTCCTACGGGCTTTCTCCCTACAGGCTTTCTATCGTAGACATTAAACTGCTACAGGGGATTTCAGACAGCGCCTGGCCACCACTAATTCTGCAATCTGAACAGCGTTGAGCGCGGCACCTTTGCGAATTTGATCGCCGCTTAGCCACAGCTCTATGCCTGTTGGATTAGAGATGTCTTGACGAATTCGTCCGACTAAAACGTCGTCTTTCCCACTAGCATCTATCGGCATGGGAAAATAGTTCGCCTCCCAGTCTTCCACTAGCTCGACGCCCGCAGCTGACTGGACGGCGGCTCTTGCTTTCGCAAGGTCAAAAGGTCGCTCAAACTCTAGATTAATCGACTCAGAGTGCGCCCGCAGTACGGGTACCCGTATGCAGGTCGCCGATATCCTCAGCTCTGGCTCATCAAAGATTTTGCGAGTTTCATTGACCATCTTCATTTCTTCTTCGCAATAGCCCTGCTCGTTGAGCGGCGTATTGTGGGGAAACAAATTGAAAGCCAGCGGATATGGAAAACTCTCCGTTGGCGGCGTCTCTCCTGCCAAAATTGCTCTAGTTTGTTGCTTGACCTCCTCCATTGCCCGTGCACCTGCACCACTAGCAGATTGATAAGTCGACACGACCACTCGCTGAATCGGCTGTATCTGATGCAGCGGCCAAATTGCAACGCTCATTAAAATTGTAGTGCAGTTTGGGTTAGCAATAATCCCTCGGTGCGATTCAGCCGCTTTGGGATTAACTTCTGGCACGACCAGCGGCACCATATTATCCATTCTAAAGGCGCTAGAGTTGTCGATCATCAGTGCACCTGACTCGACAATATCTTTGGCCCACTGCTTGGAAATGGCACCCCCTGCGGAGGCTAGAACAATATCTATACCTTTGAAGACGGATGAGGTCACTGCTTCAACAGTGATTTTTTCTCCTCGAAAGTCAATCTGCGCTCCGGCTGAACGAGGAGAGGCCAATAGCTTGAGAGACTTTAAGGGAAAATTGCGATCGCTCAGTAACTGAACTAGCTCGGTGCCAACTGCGCCAGTGGCCCCTAAGATCGCGACATTGTAAGAATTAGGCAAGCAGGTATCCTCCTAACAAAATATTAAAATCATTTGAAACTTAGAATCTTCTAAAAAAAAGTGGCTAATCTCTGAATAAGCGTTCAATATCAAATATTTTGAGTAGTCCAGTTATAGAGAAGTACGGTTGTACACATTGATTGGATATTTCTACAGCGGACATAGTCACAAAATCGTCTATTCGCGTAACTACCATCGCTTCGCCACAATTATTTCTATTCTGACAGCCGCTCATCATTAGTTGATCAAACTCAAAGATGCGTTACCAATGCTTGGCTGACAGCTATCTTGGGCCGATTGCCTTAGATTTGCGAAATCGACTTGTGCAAGCAAAAAACTCAGGTTCTCGATTTATGGATCGACTGCTTATATTGATCGGGCAAACCCTGTGACCAATATACCCTAAGTGAAACAGCGTTTTGGACTGCCTTTTGTACACAGTCTGTCAAATTGACCTAAACCCCCGTACTTACAGCGATTGATGTATCGCCATAGGCTGAAATTTATTTACAATTAATAAAACAGGTGTATGATTGCTAACTGCGATAGTTAACCTAGCCGCCAGTTGGTTTAATTGATTCTTTGTTAATTGTTCCTGCTATGGCTATAGCTAATTGGTCTATGCAGCAGAAGCTTGCGCTTCCTCAATGACTGTATAAGATTAAGGCTAGTAAGTTTTAAGGCTAGTGAGCGACTTCAGAATCGCGGATAAGACGTAGGCGACTTCAGTTCGCGCCAGGTTACAGTGTTTCTCCTCTAACGTAAGTTTTTAAATGAAAGTCACCCAGGAAAATTTGCCCGATAGCCAAGTCGGACTAGAAATAGAAGTTCCCGCTGATCTATCTAAACAGGGCTATGAAAAGGTTTTGCGGGACTACATGAAGTCCGCAAATATTCCTGGGTTTCGCAAAGGAAAGGTGCCTCGCCAAATCTTAATTCAGCGAATTGGCAGCCTACAGATCAAAGCCGCTGCGCTTGAGGACATGCTGCAAACGGTGATCGAAAAGGCAATCAAGCAAGAAGATATCGACGCCCTCGGCAACTATCAGCTGACCTCTGACTTTGAGCAGCTGCTAAGCACCTACACGCCGGGCGAATCTTTTACTGTTTCGGCCTCGGTAGACGTCTCACCACGAGTCACGCTAACTAAGTACAAAGATTTATCTATTAAAGCTGAAGAAATCAAGCCCGATGAGAAGCGCGTAGACGCCACCTTAGAAAGCTATCGTGAGAACCAGTCAACGCTAGTGCCCGTAGAAGATAGAGTCGCTCAAGAGGGTGACGTAGCGGTCGTCGATTTTGTAGGCAAGTCTGAAAACGCCGACGGTGAGCTAGAAGAATTTGAAGGTGGTAGCGCTAAAGACTTTCAGGTTGAAATCAACGAAGGGCGCTTTATCCCTGGCTTTGTTGAAGGCATCGTTGGGATGAATTTAGAGGACGTTAAAGAGGTCGAGGTGACCTTTCCCGCAGACTATCCTGAAGCCGAATTAGCAGGTAAACCGGCTGTGTTTGAAATCACACTCAAGGAACTTAAGGAAAAGGAACTGCCTGACTTAGATGACGACTTTGCGGAGGAAGTCAGCGAGTTTGAGACGCTCGTGGAGCTGCGTAAGTCTTTGGAGGAGCGCTACCAAGAAGAGGCAAACGATGCGACAGAAGGCAATATTGAGCAGGCCCTGCTTGATGAGCTAGTGCAGCATATTGAAGCCGAGATTCCTAAGACCCTAGTCATGCGAGAGGTTGATTTTATTGTCACACAAACCGCCATGCAGCTCAGTCGCCAGGGATTGGATCTCAGTAAGTTTTTGACCAAAGACTTGGTTGATAACATGCGCGAGAATGCCCGCCCTGAAGCCGTTGAGCGGCTTCGTCGGACACTGGCGCTAGGTGAAATTGCCAAGCAAGAATCCATTGAAGTCACTGAAGAAGAAGTGAGTGCGCGGGCCGAAGAGATGATGGCTGAGGTGGAAGATCCCAGTCAGGTTGATTCTGAGCGCTTAAATCAGGTGGTAAATGAGGATCTGCTGAAAGAGAAAATATTGGCGTGGCTAAAAGAAAACTCGAAAGTGGAGCTGGTTCCTGAGGGATCTTTGGCACCGGAAGAATCAGACGTGTCGGATGAGGTAGACGCGGCAACATCGGCCAAGGCTACTGAAGCTCTTGATGAAGAGGCCGATGATGAAGATGCCGAAGCTAAGACAGTAGAAGTTGAGGTCGTGAAAGACTGATTGCCAAAGGAAAAATGTCGAATCAGTAATGACTTCGCTACAGTGTTAGCGCGTCTTAATTTCACTTCGGGATAAGATGCGGTACATTAAGCACGTATATAGGCAGCCGCTTCATTTTTATGAACATATCGAACCGTTGGCATTTACAATCAGGCACTCGAGATCTCTATTGGGGCACGCCTGTGCAAGAGAGTCAAGAAGTGCAGTTAGTGCCAAAGTCAGAGTCAAGAAATCTACAGACGAAAAAACGGGTAGATGCTCCAAGCTTTCAGCCGAACGGTATGCTGCCCATGGTGGTTGAGCAATCTGGGCGAGGAGATCGGGCCTTTGATATTTATTCTCGGCTGCTGCGCGAGCGCATCGTTTTTTTGGGTACACCTGTAATGGACGATGTGGCTGATTCGATTGTGGCTCAGCTCCTATTTTTAGACGCGGAAGACCCTGAAAAAGACGTACAGCTATACATCAATTCTCCAGGTGGATCGGTGACGGCTGGTATGGCCATTTACGATACTATGCAGCAAATTCGACCTGATGTCGTGACTATCTGCTTTGGTTTAGCTGCTAGTATGGGAGCGTTTTTGCTTTCAGGTGGCGCAAAAGGCAAACGAATGTCGCTGCCTAGCTCCAGAATCATGATTCACCAGCCTTCGGGGGGTGCCCAAGGACAGTCTGCTGATATTGAGATTCAGGCAAGAGAGATTTTGTACCTGAAGAAACGCTTGAATGAAATGCTAGCCGACCACACTGGGCAAGATATCGAGCGGATTGAGGCTGATACGGAAAGGGACTTTTTTATGTCTGCTGAAGAAGCAAAGGATTATGGCTTAATTGATCAGGTGGTAACCCGACAAATGCTCTCTGATACTAAGCTGACTGCGGTAGGTTAACGGTTATGTCAAAGTACGACTCCCATCTGAAGTGCTCGTTTTGCGGTAAGTCGCAAGAGCAAGTGCGAAAGCTGATTGCGGGGCCTGGGGTCTACGTTTGCGATGAGTGTGTAGATTTGTGCAACGAAATTTTAGACGAAGAGCTGTTTGACTCTGGTTCGTCTGTAGCTGCGCCTGCACCTCGTCGTGAGCAAGCGCCTGATCGTCGACGCAAGTCCCCCTCTCCAATTTCCTTAAATCAAATTCCAAAGCCAAGGGAAATCAAGTCTTATTTAGACGAGCATGTAATTGGCCAAGACGAAGCCAAGAAGGTCTTGTCTGTGGCGGTTTACAATCACTACAAACGGCTGAGTTTCGTGAACTCTGAAGGTGGCGAAGATGAGGAAGAGGACATTGAACTGCAAAAGTCCAATATTTTGCTGATCGGTCCGACCGGATGTGGTAAGACGCTGTTGGCCCAGACGCTGGCAGAAATTTTAGAAGTGCCGTTTGCAGTAGCAGATGCGACTACGTTGACGGAAGCGGGCTATGTCGGCGAAGACGTCGAAAATATTTTGCTCCGGCTGCTGCAGGTTGCTGATCTGGATGTGGATGAAGCTCAGCGTGGCATTATCTACATCGATGAGATTGATAAGATTGCTCGCAAGAGTGAGAATCCTTCGATTACTCGCGATGTTTCGGGTGAGGGCGTTCAGCAGGCGCTGCTGAAGATGCTAGAAGGGACGATCGCCAACGTGCCACCGCAAGGAGGACGAAAGCATCCTTACCAAGACTGTATTCAAATCGATACGCGCAATATTTTGTTTGTGTGTGGCGGGGCATTTGTAGGTCTTGATAAGATTGTGGAGCAGCGGATTGGCAAGAAGTCGATGGGATTTGTGCAGCCGGGGAAAGACATTAGCAGCGACGCGAAGTCCGCTTTGACGCTGAAGGATCTAGAGCCGGATGACATTGTCAAGTTTGGAATGATTCCTGAATTTATTGGCCGCATTCCAGCGATTTCGATTGTGGAACCTTTAGATGAGAAGACGCTCGTGTCGATTCTAACGGAGCCGAAGAACGCTTTGGTGAAGCAGTTTAAGAAGCTGATGCGGATGGATAATGTGGCGCTGGAGTTTGAGTCGGATGCGATTCGGGCGATCGCAAAAGAAGCCTTCAATCGCAAAACTGGCGCACGCGCGCTGCGCAGCATCATTGAAGAAATCATGCTAGATGTGATGTACGAACTGCCTTCGCGAGACGATGTCAAGACCTGCGTAATTACCCGTAAAATGGTAGAAAATCGCTCAACCGCCGATTTGCTAGTCCATCCATCATCGCTGCCTAAGCCAGAGTCTGCGTAGCCGTGTGAACTTAGGCTGGGTGGCCTTATAAAGCCCAGCGCCGAAGATTTAGTCGAAAATTTATTGGATTAGAAGGTAAGCAGCAACGATGCCCTACGCTAGCGTCAATGGTGTTGATCATTACTACGAATGGATTTCGACTCAAGACCATCCTGGCAACTATAAAAAGCCAGTGATGGTTTTTTTGCATGGTTGGGCGGGCTCTGCTCGCTATTGGCGATCGACGGCTGAGGCGATCAAGGATGCCTTCGACTGTCTGCTCTATGACCAAAGAGGCTTTGGGCGATCGCAATCTCCCACGCCAGAACAGTTCGCTGCCGATCCTTCACTTAACACCCTAGAAAGCTTTGCCGAAGACCTCAATGTCTTGCTAGACACGCTAAAGCTGACCCAGCCTGTCTATATGAACGCGCATTCTATGGGCGGCTCTATTGGTCTCTACTTTCTAGATCGCTACCCAGCACGGGTCAAGAAGGCCATCCTTACCTGTAATGGCAGTTTCCCTTACCAAAAGTGGGCCTTTGAAGCGTTCTATCTGTTCGGCGGTTACGTCGTTGCCTTTCGTCCTAAGTGGCTGGGTAAAGTTCCCTTTGCCCCTCAGATGTTCATGCAGCGTTTTCTAAAGGGCTCTATTCCGCTGGAGGAGAAAAAAGCCTTTCTTGCAGACTTTCTTGTGGCCGATGCTGGCGCGGCGCTCGGTACGCTCAAAGCCGCAGTTAGCAAGCATGCTACCGAAGCTATGCCTGCTGCGTTTGCGGCGCTTAAGGTGCCGACGCTGATGATTTCAGGTGAATACGACAAAATTACACCAGCGAAGCTAGGTAAGGAGGCTGCTGATATGAGCGATAACATTCAGTACGTTTTGATGCCCAATACAGCGCACTTCCCAATGATGGAAAACGCAGAAAGCTACTTAGAAATCATTAATTCATTTTTGATTGATGCAGAGCTTCCTGTGACTGCCTAGCGCGAGCCAAGGTTGCTCTAAGGCTAATTTACAAGTGCTGTTAGGTTGGCAATCACTTGAATTAGGTTTGTCTCAAATTAGGTTTGGCAAATTGCGAGCACTAAGCAATAAAAGGCTCGCAAGCGGGCCTAATCCAATCCTAACTCGCGCTTCAATAGCTCAATAGACTTCTCCCCGATATAGTTGCCGCAGCGGATAATTTCGGGAGGGCGGATGATGTCGTTGCGAGCGGTAAGCAGGGCGTCTTTGATGATGGGGTAGCTGGCGTTGTCAGCCAGAATGGTCTGGGCGCTGCGGACGACGGCAGAGAGCTTCTGGGCGTCTTCTGCTTGCGCGGTCATGACGAGAATGTCGTCGCCGCGAAGACTGTAAGAGAGGACTTCGGCAATGCGGATGATGCCGGTACTAAGGCTAACGATACCGAGGCAGGTGTCTTTGGGCAATTCTTTGATGAGCTTGCGCTCTTCGACGTAGTCATTAATGTCGATGGGGATGACGCGAACGGATTTGGGGGCTGCGATCGCCTCTGCTTCGCTAATAAAATAGCGACTGGTTACAACTGTACCTGAGCGGGTCTGTGCCAGCACCTGGTCAAGCTCTTCTAGCGGCACTAGCTGCACCGGAATTTTTAGCGCTTGCTCTAGCTCGCGTACCATCAGCTCGCCTGCTCCATCTTCCTTTTTGATGGTGACAAGAACTCTGGCGCTACAGCGCAGCCGCCAGTCTACCTCAGCCATGAATAGCTCGCGCGCCTGGTGCAAAGAGCAGCCTTGGCGCAGCAGTTCGTCTAGACTGTTTTCCACTAGCTCTTGGGCCTTTGGAAACTTATCTAATAGCGGTGAGCCGGGTTTGACAATTTCTGTGGTGCCTTCAGCACGGACATAGATGCCTGAACCGGGCATGGCCTCCACTACGCCAGCATCTTCTAGCTGACGATATACCTTGCTGATGGTGTTGCGATGCAGGCCAGTTTGCATCGCTAGCTGCCGCGTACTTGGTAGGCGATAGCTAGGTGGATATTGGCGCGATGCGATCGCAAACCAAATTTGGTCATACAGTTGCGTTGACGCTGGTATTTCGCTATCGGTTTGGATATGGAACTGAACCACTTGCAGTGCGCCCCCCCAGGTGGCAAAGATTTTGTTGCTACCTAGAGATTAGTCGGGAATCTGCCTTTCGTGCTGGACGATTTTGCTTTTTTTGAGGTTTACTCAATAATTCTTGATGTTTTATCGGTGTTTGGCCAGATGTTTAGTTGGGGGTTCTATGGCGGTCTGGTTATAGTATCTCATCCATACTTGTTGTTAAGTCAGACCCGATATCGGTGAAAACCTGCGATAACCCGATATATTTGAAAAACTATTATTTATTTCGACCAAGGAGATTTCTCCGTTGTTTTCAGCCGAAGATTTCGCAAAAGCTCTAGAGCAACAAGATTATGAGTTTTCACGCGGTAGCGTGGTAACCGGCAAAGTGGAAACCCACGAAAGCGATGGAGCCTACGTTGATATCGGCGGTAAGTCGGCAGCTTTTTTGCCGCTAAAAGAAGCGTCTATTGAGCCCAATTTTGTACTGGCAGAGGAACTGCCTATTGGTACGGAGCGCAAGTTTCTAATTGTGCGCGATCAGGATGCCAATGGTCAGATGGTGATTTCCATTCGGGCTATGGAAATTAAGGAGCTATGGGAGCGCTTAAGAGAGCGTCAGGAAAATGGTGACGTGCTAGAGGTGACGATCTCAGGCAGCAATCGGGGCGGTGTGACGGCTGATATTAGCGGTTTGCGGGCGTTTATTCCGCGATCGCACTTGGCGAGACGTGTAGAAGATCTAGATGAGCTGATGGGTGAGACGATCAGCGTGGCCTTTTTAGAGGTGGATGAAGAGAATAATAAGCTGCTGCTGTCTGAGCGAGTCGCGGCCAGAGCGACGGCGATGAGCAGCTTGACCAAAGGCGAGCTGATTGAAGGGACGATTGCTTCTTTGAAGCCTTTCGGTGCGTTCGTAGATTTTGGTGGCGCTTCGGGACTCCTGCACATTAAGCAGATCAGTAAGAGCTACGTGTCTGCTTTGGGAGACGTGTTTAAGGTGGGCGATCCGATTAAGGCGGTTGTCTTAAATATTGACGATCAAAAAGGCCGAATAGCGCTGTCTACTCAGGTGTTAGAAAAGTATCCTGGTGAGATTCTTAAAGAGATGCCGACGATGATGGCGGAAGCTGAAGAGCGAGCCAAGAACGTTGCTAAGACGCTGGCTGAAGGCGACAATTAAAAAAAATACACCCCGCCCTATGGGCACTCTTCTTTTCCTTTGACTACGCTCAGAGCAAACAAAAGGAGGTCTGCGCCTCAGGTTGGGACAATAATATTGGCTGTGAGTGACGATGGGAAGTGTTTGGGAGCTGGATTTTTACTCCAGACCGGTTTTAGACGATCGAAATAAAAAACTGTGGGAGATTTTGATTTGTGAGGGGCTGCAATCGGTAACTGACGAGCCGGAAACGCTGTTTCGCTATAGCAAGTATGTGTCGAATAGCGATGTGAATTCGGAAACGTTGCAAGCAGCCCTTGAAGATGCGATCGCCCAAGCTTCCCAGCAGTCCGAGGCATCTCCTACTAAGGTTCGCTATTTTCGCTATCAAATGCAGAACATGATCAAGCGTGCCTGTGAGAATCTGGGCCTGCTGCCCTATCCCAGTCGTCGCACCCTGGCGCTGCAGCAGTGGCTAGAAGATCGTAGAGAAAACGTATACCCAAACGAACCGGGCTATCAGGCATCGGCAACAGCGTCTGTCGCTCAGCCGTTAGAAGTGGTCAGCCCTTTGCCAGACGCACTGCTGGGTCAGAAGTGGGCGCTTGTGAGCTTGCCTGCTGAAGCGTTCGATGAAATGGATGAGTGGGACATCGGCTTTGGCGAATCGTTTCCGCTTGCCCCAGCTGGGGTTGCGCCGGATACGCCCATCCCTGGCTTTATTGTTTACTCTGATCGGGCAAATGCGCTGGCTGCTTGGATGTCTGGGCTAGAGGTCGCCTGTGTGCGGGCGGCCAAAGAGCAGGCAAGTAACTACGTTGCGCCGACCGACGGCGCGTCTGCGCGTCTGCTAATGGATACGGGAACGACCGATACTTGGCTGATGGCCGACTTGACAACCTCCGCAACGCAGGCTGAGGCGCAGCGGTTTGAGGCGGCAAAAAAGGCTGCTAATAATGTGCATTTCTTAGCGGTGCAGTCCGGTCCTGATTCAGAGTCTTTTGCCGGATTTTGGCTGATGCAGTCGCGGGAGTTTGGCTAGATGACGCGGATGGGTAGCAGTAGCCAAGCTCTGGTGACTTTTCAGACGGTTTTGATGTACGGGCTTTTGAGTGCGATCGCGCTCACCATGCTCCTTCCCCTCTTGTGGCTCGTCAGCACCGCCTTCAAAGGCCCTACCGAAAACCTCTTCCAGTTTCCCCCACAGTTTCTACCCGCCTCTCCCACCATTGACAATTTCATCAAGGTGTGGCAGTCGAATCCCTTTGGCCGCTACTTCTTCAACAGCACCCTGATTGCTGTCGTCACCGTCGCCCTCAATCTATTGCTGTGCTCTCTCGCCGCCTATCCATTAGCAAGGCTAAACTTCAAAGGCAGAGAACTCTTATTTTCTCTAGTTGTCTCCACAATTTTGATTCCCTTCCAAATTGTAATGATTCCGCTCTACATCCTCACCGTGCGGCTAGGGCTAACCAACAGCTACATTGGCGTAATTTTTCCTTCAATTGCGTCAGCCTTCGGCATTTTCCTTATGCGTCAGGCCTTTCAGGGCGTACCCAAAGAGCTAGAAGAAGCGGCCCGCATTGATGGCTGCACAGAACTAGGCATCTGGTGGCACATCATGATTCCATCGGTGCGTCCAGCACTGGTGACGCTAGCAATTTTTGTTTTTATCGGCTCGTGGAGTGATTTTCTTTGGCCGCTGCTGATTTTGGATCGGCCCGAATACTACACGCTGCCGCTCGGCGTTGCTCGGCTAGCCGGTAGCTTTTCCCTAGACTGGCGACTGATTGCGGCGGGCTCAGTCATTTCAATCGTGCCGATTATTCTATTCTTTGTGGCGGCGCAGCGATATATCGTGCCGTCGGAGACAGGTAGTGGTGTTAAAGGATAGAAACGAACTGATGACTTTTATCCTCATTTGACGGGCAGAAAGTCAATTCGATCCTGAAATTCATCATCAAAGGCAGCTTCCGCGACTACAAGCAACTCCTCGATAGTTTGGCCCATGCTCATATTTTTGTTGAGCACTAAAATTCCCGGTACGTGTCTTCCTTCGGCGATATGAGCCCTTAAGTGCATGGGCATTGATGCTCTGTTATTTGTGAACAGTACAAACTGATTGAGTTCGCACCACTTCAGTATTTCTGGATCGAGGGTGCCCGTCCCAGGAACGCCTAGTTCTCCTACTGCTCGGACGACTAAATCAGGATTACGTCGCCTTAACTATTCAGCATAAACGGGAGACAGATTCTCATCAATCAAGTATTTGAGCATTGTTACTTTGCGGCCTGCTTTTCCTTTAGAGCCCGCATCCTGAGCGTAAAAGGGGAAGGGTTCTTTTCCTGCTCTCTCCGCATTTCTTCTCCGTACTCAATCCAGTCCGTAATGTATTTCTCGACAGATTCCTTATTGCGTAAATAGTAAAGGATGGTTGCGTAGATTTGATCTAGTGTGATTGTCGAGTAAGACTGCTCAATCTCTTCGGGTGTGCGGGCACGAAAGATATAGTCGTATAGGACGGTTTCGATGCCTACACGAGTGCCTTTTATCCGAATGTCATTAGGCTCTAGGAAGCTGAAGTAGTCTTCTAATTGCATGATGGGACGGCTCAAATGAGTGATTGGAATGATTAGCTCAAGATAAGGTGTCTGAGTTACGTGTTCAATTTTAGAGCAAGTCATTGAGGTTGATGGTTCTGCGCTACCTTGACTAGAGAATGTAGCAGAATGGCGACGCTATGCAGAGTTTGCGTGGGTTTGGTGATTGGCTGAAGGGTGGGCTGAAACTGCCTTGGGGAGATTTGGCGAAGCAGACGATTGATGTGACGAAGGCGACGGCTGACCTGAGCGAAGCTTGGCAGGAAGCGGCCCCGAAGCTAGCGAAACTGAAGGATTTAGACCGGCTGGATTCGTTTTTTAAGGCGTTTGACTCGCCCGTGACAAAGTTGGCAGTGGCGGGGTTGCCCTTTGCTTCGGTGGGGATTGAGCTGCTGAAGCTGTATTTGGATGTGACGAAGACGGAGCCGACGTTTGAGAGTTCGGTGGTGGTGGCGGCGCAGATGGCCTATTTGGAAAGTTTGGCTGGGGTGCTGGAACGAACTGATAAGGCGACTAAGGCCAAGCTAGAAACGGTGAAACTGGCGGCGGTGTTTGAGCGGCAGCTACAGAAAAGTGAAACGGTTTCTCTGACGAAGACGCGGGCGAAGAAGACGCTGACTCAATTGAGAAAATCTGAGCTAGTGGAGACGTTGGACGAGGCGTTGAGTGAATTGCTGCTGGCGGCAGGTTTGGCCGACTGGGAAGTGAAGGTGTTGGTGGACCAAACGACCTGGGGGCTGCCGAAGTATTTTCATGGGGTGGTGGCAGAGCTGAAGGATAAGGTAGAGCCGCTGGCTGAGTTTTTACGATCGGATGGGCTGCGGATTCAGGAGAAGTTCGAGAGCATTAAAGACTACCTAACTGATGAAATCGATCCGTTGCCGAGCCAACAGGTTTTTGACGAAGCCGATCCGGCGGTGACGTTTAGCGATCTGTACGTGCCGCTAAGAGTGCAGCTCTTGGATATTAGCGGTAAGAGAACGACCGAAAGTGTGCTAGGTATTCATGCCTGGGCACAAAAACTACTAGAGCAATCTGAGTCTCGAAAGGTTGGATTTATTGAAGGGGAAGCGGGCAGAGGCAAGTCGGTATTTTGCCGAATGTTTGCGGCGATGGTCCGATTGGAGTTATTTCCGGCATTCATCCCTGTTTTGATTCGGTTGCGGGATGTGCGGGTGCTGGAAAACAACCTGACAAAAACCCTAAAAACCCATCTAGAAGATCTGGATTTTGTGCAGAGCGATAGTGGCTGGCTGACGGACGAGAATACGCGATTTTTGCTGATTTTTGATGGGTTTGACGAGCTGCTATTGCAGGGGCGCGAGAGTGGCGGCCTTAAAGAATTGGTTCAGCAGCTCGGCGATTTTCAAAAGAATAGCCATCATCAGTGTTTGGTGACAGGCCGACCGCTGGCCTTGCAAGGGGTAGACCGAGCGCTGAGTCAAACGAACAATCTGTGGCGAGTGCGACTAGAGCCGATGGCCGATGCTCAGCGAAACGAGTGGCTGTCTAACTGGGCAAAGCTTTTTGGTGACGCAGAAGCACAAGACTTTCAATCCTTTTTGACGGCTTGCCCAAAGGATATAGGTGAACAGTTAGCTCGCGAGCCTTTGCTGCTTTATCTATTGGGGCGGCTGCACCGTGAGCGGCACTTAACTGCTCAAATGTTTTCTGGAGCTGAAGGCATACAGGCCAAAGTGCGCGTGTACGACGAGTCGGTGAAGTGGGTGCTGGAGCGACAGCGGCAGGACGTAAGCGAGAAAATTCCGGGACTCGTAGCAGAAGATTTGCGACAAGTGCTTCAAGAGGCGGCTTTATGCATGGTGCAGTCAGGCAATGAAACGGCAAAGCTGGCAATGCTCAAAAGTCGCTTTGTGAATGATGCTAATCCGATAGCTGAACTGCTGAAGCAAGCACAGGCTGAGACGGAAAAAACAGAAGATAAGGCATTGAATAATTTACTTACTGCTTTTTACCTGAGGCCGGGGGAAGGGGACAAAGCTGGGTCAGTGGAGTTTGCTCACAAAAGCTTTGGCGAATTTTTGTTCGCCGAGCGATTGAAGGTAGCGTTTGACGATTGGACAGAGCTAGATAAACAGCGGCAGCCTCGGCTGAATGATGCTGAGGTGGCGCGGCAGATATATGACTTGTTGGGCTATGGGCCGTTGACTATTGAAATTGTTGATTACTTTAAAGAGCTGCTATTTTCTGCTGGCGAGTCGGATGATCTAGTGCGGTTTTTTCAGCGTCTGCATCAGTTTTATGAGAACTGGTGTGAGGGCTTTTACATAGACAAGGCCCCTCGTGAAAATTTGCCCCAAATTAAGATGATGCAAATGGACGTAGTAGATATTCCGATCGGCATGAGACAGGTCGATATCTATGCGGGACTAAACGTGATGATTTTGCTTTTTGAGATGCATAGCTACGGCCAGCAGCAACAACCAAAGAATAGAAACTTCCAGTCATTATATTTTCATCCTTGCGGAGACATAGATGCAGAGGATGCTGATTCTGGAAAATTCTCGCGTATTGTTGGCTATAGTCAAGTTCTTGGACACGGTGCGTTCGCAAGAGTTGTAGGTCATCACCTTCGTGACGCCAATCTTATTGGTGCTGATCTCAACAGCGTTGACCTTAGTAGAGCCAACCTCAATTCAGCGAATCTCTTCGGCTCCGACCTTTGCAATGCCAATCTAAGTTACACCGATCTCAGTTCTGCGAAGCTCAACTTCTCATCTCTGCGTAGTGCCAACCTTAGCGCTGCCAACCTCAAAGACGCCGATTTCAGTCGTGCGAATCTTAGTTACGTTAATTTTCGCAGTGCGAATTTAAGTTGCGCTATTTTGAGCCATGCCAATTTTTTTGCCGCTGACTTTAGTAGTGCCAATCTAAGCTGCGCTAACCTCTGTGGTGAGAAGATTGACAACTTCTTCCCGTATCGGATTACTAACCTTAGTAGTACCAACTTTAATGACGCAGATCTTAATGGAATCGATTGGGATGCAGGGACGAACTGGGCAGGCGCTAGAGGGTTGGAGACTGCTAAAAACTTACCAGAGGCACTGAAGCGACAGCTTAGAATGACCTAAACCTTTGACATCTATCATCCAAACTCAAACTGCGCTTGATGCCAACTACCCTGCACTTGTCCACGACTACTCTGCACTTGATGCCGATCAGCCCGTAACGCTTTCTACCACACTGCACTTGATGCTGACCGGCCTGCATTCATCTACGACCACGCTGCATTTGATGCCGACCAGCCAGTGACGCTTTTGACCTACACTGCACTTGCTACCGATGCCGACACGCTAGCATTAAGACAGCTACTGATCCCAGGCAATCCCAACTGCTGTTGTAGTCCGTTTTCGGCTGTGGCACTTCGCTGCTACAGCACCAACTCTATCTTATGTTCTATGCCTTGTAGCTCCTTAGCTCGTTACTATTAAAGGCAGTTGATAAAATAGGATTATCGCCCAGCTATGAAAATTGCCGTCACGGGTGCAACAGGGTTTGTCGGGTCTCGCTTGGTCGCTCGGTTGGTGGATGAAGGCCACGATATAAAGGTGCTGACGCGCAAGGTAGAGAAGGCTCGAAAGGTTTTTGTAGCGCCTCAGTTTAAGGCTTTGGAATATGTGGCTTATGAGCCGACAAAATCGGGTGATTGGCAGGCTGAAATCTCTGGCTGTGACGGGGTGATTAATCTGGCGGGTGAGCCCATTTCGGAGCGGTGGTCGGCAGAACGCAAAAGGCGGATTATTGATAGCCGTCAGGTGGGGACGCAGAAGCTGGTGGAGGCTATTCAAAATGCTGACCCAAAGCCGTCTGTTTTGGTGAGCGGTTCGGCGATTGGATATTACGGAACGAGCGAAACGGCAGAGTTTTTTGAGACAAGCGAACCGCTCGAAAAAGATTTTTTGTCTCAGGTGTGTCAGGCGTGGGAGGCAGCAGCAAGAAAGGCGAAGGATGCTGGGCTGCGGGTGGCGATTATTCGTACGGGGATTGTGCTGGGGGATGGGGGCGCGATCGCCAAAATGATTACCCCTTTCAAACTGTATGCAGGCGGCCCAATCGGCAGCGGTCGTCAGTGGTTTTCCTGGATTCACATTGATGATCTGGTCAGTCTATTTATTAAAGCCGTGCTTGATCCGTCTATGCATGGGGTGTATAACGGCACCGCGCCAGAGCCCGTACGCATGAAAGACTTGGCACAAACCCTCGGTGAAGTAATGGATCGGCCCTCTTGGCTGCCAGTGCCTGACTTTGCAATTGAGGCTCTACTAGGCGACGGTGCGGTTGTTGTGTTAAAAGGACAGAAAGTACTGCCCGAGCGGACGCAGGCGGCAGGCTTTACGTACGAATATGCTGAGCCCAAAGCGGCTTTGGCAGATGTCGTGAAAAGGATTGGTTAGGGTGTAACGGCTGCAAACTTTTGCAAATTTTCTCCTTCGTCCGGAATCCGCCTTCTACAGCGGGGAGAAGCCAAGTAAGTGCAGCTTTTTTTATTGTTTATTATTTACGTGCCCCATTGCGCCCTATGAAAATTAATGCTCCGTTCTCTCGCCTGACGACTGGACTGGCACTTGTTGGTGGATTGAGCCTGACGCTGTTAAATGCTGTAAGCCCTGTGGAGCTATTGAGCCCGCAGACGCTGGGTGAGGTTCAAACTGCGATCGCTCAATCCGAAGAAGACACCAACGTCCAGGTCTATCAAGCCGCGAGCCCTGCGGTTGTTACTATCGTCACTGAAACCGGCAGCGGCAGCGGCGTCATCATAGATGATGACGGTCTAGTGATAACCAACGCTCATGTCGTTGATGGCTCAGAGACCGTACGCATCATTTTGCCCGACCGCCGAGAGTTTCAGGGACGCGTCGTCGGCTATGGTGCAGATGGGGCCGATTTGGCGGCGGTGCGGGTTCAAGCAAATAACTTGCCGACTGTAGAGATTGCGACAGATTCTGTCCAAGTCGGGCAGCGAGCATTCGCCATTGGTAACCCCTTCGGACGGTTTGAAGGCACCTTTACCACCGGCATCGTCAGCCGTATTGATACGACTAATGGATTGATTCAAACGGACGCAGCAATCAATCCAGGAAACTCTGGTGGTCCGCTACTCAACAGTCGGGGCGAGTTAATCGGCATCAATACCGCCATTTTTACGCCCCAGCGCTCGGCTCCTGGCGTATCTAGCTCAGGCGGTAATATCGGCATTGGCTTTGCCATTACAGTGAGCGAGGTCAACGACTTCTTAGTCGCCATCCGCAACGGCTCTGCAACTTTATCTGCTCAGCAATCCCCATTTTTGCGGCGTCCAGCCCAGCAAATTACGCTGAATGGTTCGCCCGTTCGAGGGCAGCTCACGAGTGGGAGTGAAGTCTTGCCTGCTGATGAGAGCTATTACAACGCCTATTCTTTTGAAGGGCGCGGCGGACAGCGCGTGTCGATAGAAATGAGCAGCGCCAACGTTGACTCTTACTTGATTCTGCTGTCACCGCAAGGGCGTGATTTGGCCCAAGACGATGACAGCGGCGGCGATCGCAACGCTCGTTTAGTTTTTACGCTGCCAGAAGATGGCACCTACACCGTACTGGCCAATTCCTACGGTTCTAGGGAGACAGGTGACTACGCGCTGCGAGTCGTTGAAGGCTCTGATACAACTGCGGCGCTACCTGTTACCGGGCAGCAAGGAAGCCTTTACAGCCTACCGATTCAGACTGAAGGGACGCTGAACTCAAATTCACGCATTTTTGAAAGCGACGGTAGCCGCTACGAAGAGTTTCCCTTTGAGGGCCGCGCTGGACAGCGAATCACGATTGCTTTGGATAGTCAGGAGTTTGATCCTTTTCTCCTGCTGGTGGGGCCCGATGGTGAGGTTGTCGAATACAACGACGATGTGTCAAGAAACTCACTGAGTGCGGGAATGTCTGTCACGCTTCCACTCAACGGTCGCTACTATGTCTATGCCAATGCGCTAGATTCGTCGGGGTTTGGTCGCTTTAGACTCAGCGTTGAAGCTCGATAGCCGCTGCCTCTAGCAGTTTGCGCGGAAGGCACTGCACTGCTGCACAAACCGCTGTGCTATTTTTGGGCGGTGCCCCCAATGTAGGTGGATGTAAGAGGCATGGAGATTGGATAGGTGATAGCCCTCTTTTTGAGTATCGCCTATTTCGCCCCAATACCGCTGACTCTGGTAGATCGGCTGTGCGATCGGTTCCACAACGCTGGACTTGTGGAATTCGTGACCGACGACGGTTTGTCCTTTGCTTAGCGCAGGGCCAGCCGTTAATACCTTAGCTTGTCTGTATCCTAGCGATAGCTTTGGGCCCATCTTTACCGTTTGGGGAATGGTATTGACCATTGGCCATGCTTTGCCCTGAAAATCTATTAGCGTTTGAGAAAGATACATGAGGCCGCCGCATTCAGCGTAGGTTGGCGTCCCTTGCGCGATCGCCTGCTTAACAGCTACTTTGACTGCCTTATTTTGAGACAGCCGGGCAGCGAATACTTCGGGAAATCCCCCGCCAAAATATAGGCCGTCTGCTGCTGGTAGCGTTTCGTCGGCCAGAGGGCTCCAAAAAGCGAGGTCTGCGCCCTGATGTTCTAAGGTTTCAAAATTGTCTGGATAGTAGAAGTTGAAGGCCGCGTCATAGGCGATCGCAATTTTCACCTTCTTTTGCTGAATAGCCTCTAAAGGCCGCGCTTCTAAACGGTCTGACGTTGCCGTGATTTCTCTTGATTTTGCCCTTAGCAGCGGCTGCAACCGTTCCCAATCAAAACACCGCTCCCCAATCTCAGCGAGCCGTTCGGCAATCTGCTCAAATTCACTGACCTCTCCAGTTGGCACCAGCCCAAGGTGACGGCTGGGCAACTGGATATCTTTCTCGCGCCGAAAAACACCCAGAATCGGCATGTTAATCGCCCCTAGCGCTTCGCTTAGTAGCTGAAGATGGCGATCGCTTCCCACCCGGTTCAAAACTACGCCTGCTACCGTCACCCGCTGGTCAAACTGTCTATAGCCCTGCACCAAAGCCGCTAGCGATCTGGCCATGCGCCCACAGTCTACGGCTAGCACGACTGGCAAACCCAGCAGCCTAGCAATATGCGCTGTACTCGCCGTGTCATCTGCACCCGTTGCGCCATCAAACAGGCCCATTACCCCTTCTACCACTACCTGGTTGGCACCTGCGCAGTGTGCGTTAAAGCTTTGCTGTACATACGCCTCACTAGTTAGCACCGGATCTAGGTTGTAGGTAGGTCTGCTTGTAATGGCGCTATGAAACATGGGGTCAATATAATCTGGACCCACTTTGAATGATTGAACGCGATCGCCTCGTTTTTTGAGCGCCGCTAGTAGCGCTAGCGTCAATGTCGTTTTGCCCGTACCGCTGCGATCGCCTGCCAGAATAATGCTCAAAATATGTTCAAAAAAAAGCTGTAAAGAAAAAGATGCGGAATAGTATCTACAGGTGCTGAAGAATCTCTCAAGTCCTGCTGAGTGTGTTTGTAACTTAACGTGTCGCTATCTTATGACACCTACAAGATCTTCACAGCCTGTAGAGAGTCTCAAAACCATCTGTCTATACTCTACTTAGAGAGGGCATCCCTGAACGCTGACCCTAAATGCTGATAGGTGTGCTTTTATTGTCAGCCAACCCTCCTATTTCCCGAATCACGTACCGTTTAGCACTAAGTGTGATGGCCTTTAAAAACTCCTCTATCTTTTCGATTCCTGTCCTTTCTCAACCCTTTAATTTATCTCCTTCTAGTTTTTCTATCGGCGCGCTCTCGACCCGTATCGGAAGTGTGCTGCTCGCGCTAGGTATGAGCGCTACTGTCGCGCTGCCAACGCTTGCCGCCGATCCTTTTAGAGACAATAACTCTCATGAAATTGGTGATCTAACTGAGCAAGCATTTGAAGCTATTTTCAAGTCGGGCAATTATGAAAGGGCGAGTGAAATTCTAGAAGAGGCTGAGACGGCTGAAGCGGATGAGCCTCTTGTACATGCAATGCTGGCTTCTATGGCCTATTTAGAAGGAGACTCTGGATTAGATGAAGTGCTAAAACGGGCGGAGCTGACCAAACAAACGGCTGAAGCTCTCAAAGAAACCGATGAGCTGCGAGGCCATCTTTATACAGCGGTTGGTATTTTCCTCGAAGGCGCTTATCTGCTAAAAACCGAAGGCGTTGCAAGAGCTACGCCGACTGCGCTAGGAATGCTACAGCAAGTATTTACTGAGTTAGATGCGGCTGAAGAGATCGCACCCGAAGATGCCGAGCTGAACTTGCTCAAAGGCTATATGGATCTGATGCTAGCCGTCAACCTACCGTTTTCTAATCCAGACGAAGCTATTTCTCGGATGACCCAGTATGGCAATCCAGACTATCTCACCCAGCGTGGCGTGGCGATTGGCTACCGGGATTTGGGCCAGTATGACGATGCGCTAACTGCTGTTGACAAGGCATTAGCCGCCGCTGCTGATAACCCTGAGCTGTACTACCTCAAGGCCCAGCTGCTCGTTCGCCAAGATAAGGATTCTGAGAGTCTAGAGTGGTTCGCTAAGGCCGTCGAACTCAAAGATCAGCTACCCCCCGTTTTAGCTGAGCAAATCCTTTGGGAAGAGTGCCACGCTGCCACCGATGGCAGCAATTGCTCAGAATTTGTGGGCTTTGATTAAGCTTACGGACATCTTTTATAGATATCGTTCATAGACATCTGTGTGCGATCGCCTTCCTTAACTCTTCTGAAAAGCCTCGGTCTGGTAAAGCAGACCAAGGCTTTTTTATTGGCATTTTTTCTGTGTCAATGGCAAATGCTATGGCGGTTCGACCAAGCTAAACCCGTCTACTGTTTCAATGATTGCGGTCGGTAAAATTTGCAAAGCTTCTAAAGCATCTGGCTCTAACAGCAAATAGTGTCCGCTTTGGCGGTGCTGTTGCAGCGTCTCATTATCCGCAATGCCTACTGGATGCTCCGCATAAAACTCCAAGCTAGGGCGACCATACTCAAAAGAGGAATAGACTGTTTCTCCTGACGGTACGTTTGCTGCCACCATTCGCCCGACGTTTACGACCGGAAACGCTTCGTTCAGCTCCCAGACCCAGGAGTGAGAGATCATCAGCAGCATCAGGCAGCTATAGAACCCAATTAGCAGTGTATTGACAAAATTGGGTTCTTTTTGACTTAGCTGACATGATACCTGTCCCAATGTAATCGTTAGACAAGCGCCTAGTAAAAGCAGAGGAAGTTGAGGATCTGCGATCGCAAAATAAACGATTCCGCCAATTCCCACAGCCGCTGAGATGCCAAAGATCCATCGCAGCGAGTAAGCATATGGCTGCACCGGGCGAGATAGCTGCCAGCCGACAGCCATCGCTACAAACGGATAAATTGGCATCACGTACCAGGGCAGCTTTGTACCCATTGCCGACGCCATACCCAAGAAAAGTACCGTCCCTGTCAGTATCAGGCGTCCTCGCGTACTGTAACGCGATCGCCACGCCAGCCACAGTCCACCCGGCCAAAACAGCACCCACGGAAAACAGTACTTCAAAATCTCTAGCAGATAGTACCAGGGCGGCCCATCGTGATTTTCCAACGTGCTAGAAATTCGCGCTAGGTTATGAAACCCCAAATGCTCTTGCACAAAAACGCTGCCATATCGTTGATACTGCGCGACATTCCAACCGACAGTTAGGCTTAACCCCACCGCAAGCCCCAGCCAGGTATAGGGATTTTTGAAGAGTGCCCAGCGGCGATCTAGCACGGCAAACACAGCAACAATGCCACCGAGTGCGATCGCTAAAATGCCTTTCGTCAGTGCGATCGCTGCCAAGCAAAGCCCCATGCCAAACGCCCATCGGCGAGACTTTGCCGACTTTAGCAAGCACAGCAGCAGCAAAATAAGCAGCGTGTTGATGAACCCATCAAACATATGCAGCCGCCCTTGGCGCACCACCGGCAGCAGCGTCATATACACCCCTGCTGTCAAAACGGCCTCTCGGCGATATGGCGATAGCAATTTCACTAGCGCATAGAGTAGCGGCACGCCCAATGCCGTTGTCAGTGCCATGGGCAGCCGGGTTGTAAACTCATTGACCTGTTGAAACGCAAGATATCCCAAAGAGCCCAACCAATAGCCAAAAGGGGGTTTAGGAAAGTAGGGTTCTCCAAATCGAGTAGGATAAATCCACTGATGATTGTCAACTAGCCCTCGGGCTACGACCGCATAGTACCCCTCGTCCCAGTCTCTTAGCGGCACGTTGCCCAAGTTGATTGTCCATAGGGCGATCGCCGCTACTGTCAGTATCAAAATCCACTGGAAATCTTTTGACTGGAAATTTTTCAACAGAGCGATAACAAAAGGTAGTCGGGCTTTGCGCATACGTATCAACCTTTAGAAACTGGGCAAAAAAAAGCCCCACCCGCTGACCGAATAAGACAGCACAGTAAGGCTAAAGACGCAGTTAGGAGGTATCTTGCCTACACCATATCGATTCGATTCATAAATGTGGTCTGCTTTAAGAAGTTCTTAATCTCTCGTGGTACAAAATCTGTCAGCTTTCAGAAAAATGCTGCGTTTTAACTGTTCTTAGTCGATTAATCGCTGCGGCTAGCTCAAATCGTCTGAAAGTTGCCCAGTTTCCTGCTAGCCAATGACTTGATGACCTATGACTTGATGATCCACGGCTCGATGATCCACGGCTCGACAATGAATTCGCCTCTGCCAATACGTCTAAGCCACCGCGTTCAATATCTTCCATGACGTGATCTAGCACTTCGCTAAGCGATCGCTTTTCATCAAAGTAGTATCGCTCAGCGTAGATCATTGCCTGAGCGATCGCCCACACCTGATGCACCTCTACAATTTGCTCAATCGCTCTTAAGTCAATCGTTTCATCTCCTAGCATCAGGCTCGCCCGCCGAGCCTTGACTTTTAAGGACCGATTTTTGGGAGGCGTTGGCAAGCTCCCTGGCAGAACGGCTCGCGCACTGACAGTGCCAAATCTATTGCCACCCTCTCTTTTGCGACAGCTTGAGTCTGCTGAAGCGATCGCCTTAGCCTGCTCCGTCACAATACGCGGCTGATAATCCTCCATTGCAATCACCGTATCAGCCACCGCAAAGTAGTCACCACTGCCACCCATCACCAAAATCGTTGAAATACCATAGTCGTCATATAGCTGACGCACCTTGTCGATAAAGGGCGTAATAGGCTCTTTATCTTTGGCGATAAGGGCCTGCATGTTGCGATCGCGAATCATAAAATTTGTTGCCGCCGTATCCTCATCTATCAACAGTACGTTTGCTCCCGCCTCTATCGCCTCTATCAATCCAGCCGCCTGCGATGTGCTGCCACTCGCATTCTCCGTTGAAAACTGCTGCGATTGACGACCTCTCGGCAGCCGGTTAATCACCGGCGAAATATCAACATTGACCACGCTTCGACCGTCTTCAGCTCTCAGCTTCACCGTTCGAGGGTGTGCCACCACCTGCTCTCGTCCATCTCCGGGCACATGGTTATAAATTCCCTGCTCAATTGCCCTTAGCAGCGTCGACTTCCCGTGATAACCACCGCCAACAATCAACGTCACGCCAGCGCGAATGCCTAGCCCACGCACGCGCCCGCTGTGAGGCGTCTCCAATTCAATTGTGTCCGTATCAGGTGGAATAAAGTAATCCACACCGCCTAGCAGCGGACGCTCATCTACACCACTGCGCCTCGGCAAACAGGCCCCTGCTGCCACAAAAGCCACCAGCCCCCGATTGGTTAGCTGTTTTCTCAGCGCCTCAGCATCTTCAAGCATATGTACCTGACGTTCTACAGCTCCTTGATCTAGCGCCTCATATTTCAAAGCGCCTTCCACTATTTTAGGAATATCTTCACAGAGAAGCGCCGCTGCTGCTTTCCCGGCAATCCGTCTGCCAAAGGCCGGTAGCCCAACTGTCAGCCTAACTTCAATTTCTTGTTCGTCTATCCAAACCGCCGATCGCCTGAGAATGGCCTGACTAGGGACTGCAATTTCAATTTTTCCACTTTTCCCAGACCCTCGTTTTTTCTCTAGTGCCTGGGCCACTTGGGCCACCTGCCTAGTGACGTAATCTGACAAAGCGCACTGACCAACATAATTAGTTATCCAATGAGCCGGAAACCTCGCTAGAGCCTGAGGCAAACGCAGTCGAATGCGACTAGGTGCAGCAAAAGGATCTCCTTGCACATAGTCCACGCTCAATGTGAACTCGGAAAATACGTAATCGCCCTTGATGCGTTTGTATTCTCTGTAGCCGCATCCGTCCATCTGCTCAAGCTGGCGCTGTAGCGTTTTCCAACCCGTTCTAGGCTCCTCCAACATGCTTATCCCCTACGGTTGATATCGATCTTCCTTGTAGCAGATGCATTGTCAGAGGAAAGCTCGCTAGGTTAGTAGCATAAGATTTGTTTGTTTTGTGTATAGAAATACATACAAAACTCATAAATGGCTACCTGCTCTGTCAGCTTTAAAGTAGAGAACTTGATTGAACTAAAAGAAGCCATCGCATTTTTTCCGCAGCTTTCTAGGGTTCTTGCCATCAAATCAGGCATATTTACCGCCACCCCCTTCAAATCGCCCCAATCGCGCCTTTTTAATAAACCTGTCAGGAGCACTACCCATGACCCTTCTTAAAAGCATTTCTACCAGAGCCGGTATGATCCAAAAGTCTCTTTTGGTATTGGCTGCGATTGGGTTAGCTTTTCCTGGCGTCGGCGCGGCTCAAGTGGATGAAACTACAGAGCTTTCTAGCGATACGCGCTCGGTACTCGCAGACGGCAATTATTTATTTGGCCAAAGCGCAAACCCAAACGTAGCGGGATCTACTTACGCGGTTATCTCGGTTGAAGACAACCAGGCCGTTGGTGCCTTTTATCAACCCAATTCCTCTTTCGATTGCTTCGAGGGCAAAGTACTTCCTGACCGTTTAGCTGTCGATATTGTCAATAGCTATGAACAAACTGTTTATCCTTACGAAGTTGCACTCGAAGTCAACCAAGACCTAGTCGCAGGCAACGCCGCAGATGCCTATACGCTAGAGGGCTTTCATCAGCTTGAGGGTCTAGGCGCTCAAGATTTGGAAATATTAGCTGTGTGTAAAGCGGATTTTGCTCGCTAGTGTTCACCCCCCAAGCAATCGAAAGTGACCGCATCGATAAATGATAACTTTCTGAAAATAATGACTTCTTGAGACTGCTTTCTAGAGCCTGTGCGTATCAGGATTCTCAATATCTGTAATGAGTTTTAGCCTGCCACATTCTTGGGAACTCTGTGCCTAAGAACCCTGTGCCTAAGAACTTGTGCTTACTCTGTAGCCCAGGAAACAAGCAATTGAGGTGGCGAAGATCTTAATTCAGCCGATGCCCAGAAAATTCTGATTCTGCGGGTGCTCAAAACGATTAAGTTTTGTATACTTAGATTAAAATAGAAACTGAGATAACAATAACTGGTGAACGCTAGTTGAAGCTCCGCTGATATGGGCGTTACGGGAAACACACCATAGAGTACGGCTCTCTCTAGTGCCAGATGAACTGGAATACAAGTATATTGGCATAAGTAGATAGATAACTTAACTTAAAGCCAGAGTGAACAAAAGGTTTCGTCTGCTTTATGCAATTGTTTCGCTTTAGTTGTCTACATGCCAATTGCCTTATGAGCAGTTTTAAAAAATGCTTTAAGAAAATTGTCTGTGAGCCAGCGTCGGGCGCAGTTATCCAAAGCAGTATGTTAAGCCATTAATCCTGGGCTAGAGGTCTCTCCAAATATGTTTGAGCATTTTACAAACACAGCGATCGCGGTCATCATGCAGGCGCAAGAGGAGGCCCGTCGCCTGGGTCATAACTTTGTCGGTAGTGAGCAATTACTGCTTGGTATTATCAAAGAAAACACGAGCATTGCGGCCAAAGTCTTAGATGAGTTTGGTATCAACCTCACTAATGCCCGCACCGAAGTGGAGTCTATTATCGGTCGCGGATCGGGCAACGGTCCGGTCGAAATTCCATTTACGCCTAAGGTCAAGCAGGTCTTTGAGCAGGCTTTTCAAGAAGCCCGTAAGCTTGACCACCCATACATAGAGCCTGAGCATCTTTTGCTTAGCTTGACTCAAAATTCTGAAAGCGTTGCCTACCGAGTCATTGCGAATCTTGGCGTAGACCCTGAGAAGATCAGAGTTCAGCTGGTCCGGGTGATAGGCGAGAGCACGCCGGTTACATCAGGGCGTTCGGGGGGAAGCACTAAGTCTGAGCGAAAATCTGATGGTAGCGTTCTGACCGAGTACGGTACTGACCTGACTGCAGTTGCCGCTGAGGGCAAACTAGATCCTGTGATTGGTCGTCATAAAGAAATCGAACGCGTTGTTCAAGTTTTAGGACGACGAACTAAGAATAATCCAGTTCTAGTCGGTGAGCCGGGTGTGGGCAAAACGGCGATCGCAGAAGGTCTTGCCCAGCGCATTGTCAACCAAGACGTTCCAGAAGCGCTGATTGACCGTCGGGTCATCAGCTTAGACATGGGGCTATTGGTTTCTGGTACTCGCTTTAGAGGCGACTTTGAAGAGCGCATTACGCAAGTCATTGAAGAAGTGCGCAAGTCTCAAGACGTTATTCTTGTAATTGATGAGATCCATACGCTAGTTGGCGCCGGCTCTTTGGAAGGCGGCATGGACGCTGCTAACTTGCTAAAGCCCGCATTAGCGAGAGGCGAAATGCAGTGTATTGGGGCGACCACGCTAGACGAGTACCGCAAGTACATTGAAAAAGACGCCGCGCTAGAGCGTCGCTTTCAGCCGGTGACAATTGCACCGCCTTCAGTCGAAGACACGGTTGAAATTTTGTATGGTCTGCGCAGTCGCTACGAACAGTTCCACCGTTTGAATATTACCGATGAAGCGGTAGAAGCTGCGGCTAACTTGAGCGATCGCTACATTACAGATCGCCACCTGCCTGACAAGGCCATTGACCTAATTGATGAGGCAGGCTCTAGAGTCCGCCTGCGCTACTCTAGAAACATCCCGGCTAGCGAGCTTCGCCGTGAACTCCGTCAGGTCCAAAAAGACATTATAGAAGCCGTACAGCATCAAGATTTCGATCAGGCGGCTACGCTGCGCAAGTCAGAATCATCTTTAATGCAGAAGATTCAAGACACGTTAGAAGGCGATGTCTCTATCACTAGCATTCCTCAAGTTAGCGACGAAGACATTGCCGATATCGTCTCTTCTTGGACGGGTGTTCCGGTTAATGCCATTACCGAAACTGAGTCGGTCATGATGATGCACCTAGAAGATACGCTGCATGAGCGGGTGGTCGGCCAAAACGAAGCTGTAGAAGCGGTCTCTAGAGCGGTTCGTCGAGCCCGTGTTGGCTTGCGCGGATTGGATCGACCCATTGCCAGTCTGGTTTTCTCCGGCCCAACCGGCGTGGGTAAGACTGAGCTAGCCAAGGCACTCGCAAACGCGGTCTTTGGTTCGGAAGAATCAATGATTCGACTAGACATGTCTGAGTTTATGGAATCGCATACCGTTTCCAAATTGATCGGCTCACCTCCAGGGTTTGTTGGCTATGACGAAGGTGGTCAGCTTACCGAAGCCGTTCGCCGAAAGCCTTACAGTGTCATCTTGATGGATGAAATCGAAAAAGCGCATCCCGATGTTTTTAATATCCTTTTGCAGGTATTAGATGAGGGCCATCTGTCAGATTCTAAAGGGCGTGAAGTCAGCTTTAAAAACACGCTGATTATCATGACTAGCAACATTGGGTCTAAGGTCATTGAAAAAGGCGGTGGCGGTCTAGGCTTTGAGCTAACCGAAGAAGACGGCACAACTAGCCGCTACAACAACATTCGCAACCTAGTGAATGAAGAAATGAAGCAGTTCTTCCGCCCTGAGATGATCAACCGAATTGACGAAATCATCGTATTCCGTCAGTTGACGAAGGATGAAGTGAAGGAAATTGCTGAGATTTTGCTGAAGCAAGTAAGCAGCCGACTGGGCGATCGCAATCTATCGTTCACAATGACGGACGCCTTCAAGAATCGTCTAGTCGAGGAAGGTTACGATCAGCGGTATGGTGCAAGACCTATGCGCCGAGCGATCGCACGCCTAGTCGAAGACCGTCTAGCCGAAGCCATTCTGTCTGGCACGCTCAAAGACGGTGACACAGTTGTCTTTGATGTAGATAAAGAAGGCGAAATCACAGCCTTACCTGCCAAAGAACCTGCCCTCATTGGTGTTAGCTAGACTGTCATCTGCATGTTGAGCAACGCGTATTAACAAATACGCACTAACCGCCCAGAGAGCCACGGATATTTCCGTGGCTTTTTTACTGCCAAGCTCCATTTCCCTTTATTTCTACCAACCTAATGTCTAACCTCGCTACTCAAAAGAAAGTCGTTGTCGTCGGTGCCGGATGGGCTGGACTAAGCGCTGCTCATCATCTGTCCAAGCAGGGCTACGCCGTTACGCTGCTCGAAGCCGGAGCGCAGCCAGGGGGACTGGTTGCTGGTTGGCAAACTGCCAAAGGCCGTTCTGTAGAAGCGGGCATTCATGGGTTTTGGTATCCCTACCGCAATATATTTGCTTTGACTGACGAGCTAGGCATTCAGCCCTTTACCCCTTACACTCGCTCATCGCAGTACTCTCCGGCTGGTTTAGAAGTCGAATCGCCGCTTTTCCAGCAGCAGCCTTATCTACCCACGCCGCTAGGTACTTTTATCTACACACAGTTTAAGCGGCTGCCTCTCGTAGATCGCCTGTCTGCCCTACCGCTGCTGTATTCCCTGATAGATTTTGATAACTCCGATGAAGCCTGGAAGCGGTATGACAACATGACCGCTCGCGAGTTGTTCAAGCAATATGGCGTATCCGAACGGCTTTATAAGGAATCCTTTGAGCCTATGCTGCTAGTGGGCTTATTTGCACCCGGTGAGCAATGTTCAGCCGCCGCGGCTTTGGGAATGCTCTACTACTTTATCTTGGCCCACCAGCCTGATTTTGATGTTCGCTGGTGTCGCGGTACTGTCGGCGAAATGATTTTTCGCCCTTGGGTCCAGCAGATTGAAAAGGCAGGCGGTCAAATTCTGGCCAATCACCGGGTGAGTGACGTTCGGCTGGGGGCAAATAATGTGGTTGATGCGGTCATCTGTGGTGATGACATGTTTGAAGCGGACGCGGTGATTTTCTCGGTAGGGATTACGGGGATGCAAAAAATTGTGGCGCAGAGCGGGGTGCTGTGCGATCGCCCAGAATTTCACAATCTCTCAAATCTTGGCGGCATTGACGTCCTCGCCGCCCGCCTCTGGTTTGATCGCAAAATCGACATTCCCTTGCCTTCTAATGCCTGCTTTGGTTTCCACGAAACTACTGGCTGGACTTTTTTTGATCTTAACGAACTACACGATGAGTACAAAAAGGAATCTGGTAGCGTCGTTGAAGTCGATTACTATCATGCCAACCAGCTCCTAAATCTCAGCGATGAGCAGATTCTTCCCTTGGTTCAAACAGATCTTGCAGGCTGTATTCCTGCCTTTGGCACCGCCAAAATCACAGACCACGCGGTTGTCCGGATTCGTCAGGGTGTTAGCCACTTTGCACCTGGTAGCTACCGCTATTTACTTCCTGGTACAACCAGCTTCTCCAACGTCTTTATGAGCGGTGACTGGATTGTCACTCGTCATGGCTCTTGGTCTCAGGAGAAGGCCTATGTGACTGGGCTAGAAGCTGCGAACCGTGTCATCAAGCAGTTTGGTGTTGGTCAGCCTGCCAATATCATTCCTATCGTGCCTGATGAACCGCATATCCAAGCGGCTCGCGTCATCAATAAAACGATTCGCGATATTGGACAGCAGCTTTTACCTCAGTTTTGGTTACCCTAGCTGACGGATGCACTGAACGCGTCAACCCTACGGTCAACTTCTATTAGTCAATTGCTATTAAATGAAAACGGAGAGGGGGGGATTCGAACCCCCGTTAGGTTTGACCCTAAAACAGTTTTCGAGACTGCCGCATTCAACCACTCTGCCACCTCTCCAAGATGGTCCTACATCTTACACCGATTTCTTATAAAATCTGGCTTCAATTATCGACTCTTATCAGAGCAAGAAAGACGATTCGTCATAGCCCGCGCCATTTTTATCTCTATGCCATAGCCAAACGCAAACTGTCACATACACGCTATAGCTCAGCACCACATGCCACCCCGTAATCCCTTCAATGGCGATCGCACTGCCTGGAAAAAGGTTGAACCGGTCTACCATCCAAATCAATAGGTGAATGGGATAGTACAAATTCGCGGCGATCGCACTCCCTAATACAGGCCAAACAATAGCTGCGATCGCGCTGATAAACCCGCCCATACTAATCACCACTATCAAAGGCGTTGCGATCGCATTTAGCAAAATACTGTACGTTGTTAGCTTTTGAAAATACAGCAGCTGTAGCGGAATGGTCCACAGATAGGCCGCAACTGGAACGGCTAGTAAAGTTGCTACTGTTATCGGCAGTCGATCTAACAGCCGCATGATTCTAGGCACCGTCAAAATGAGTCCTAAGGTGGCAACAACGCTTAGCTGAAAGCCCACATCCCAAATCCATTGAGGATTCCACAGTAAAATCAGCAAAGCCGCCGCCGCTAGGCCGCCCAAAGGTTTTACTTTTCTAGCGGTCGCCAATCCCAACAGCGAGCCCGCCCCCATCAAGGAAGCTCGAACCACACTTGGCTGCAATCCAGTCAGCCCCACATACCCGATAAGTGCGATTCCACCTGCGATCGCCTGCGTCTTAGGCGTCTGAGTGCGCACCAGCCTCAAAACTAACGCCAGCATTAGCGCTACATGAAATCCAGAAGCTGCCAATGTGTGCGCTAAGCCAGCCGCAATAAAGCTATCTCTTACCTCATAGGGCAAATCCACCGCTTTTCGCCCCAGTGTCATAGCGCTAAGCAAAGTCCCCGCTGGGGCTCCTATCCACCGATCTTGCGCCAAAACAATTCGCTCTCTGAGCTTCCATAGCGCCCAGCGTGGCGGCGCTTGGTTAGGCAAAAACTCTACCCAGTGCGTCCTAAACTTGGCAAAACAGCCTTGTCGTGACAAGTACTCTCCAAATCCAGAGCTTTCCTCGTTTTCTGATGCTTGAGTGCTGTCAACCTTACCTTTTAGCGCTACTAGTTCTCCTGGATAAAGGCGTTTGCTAGGGGCTAGCGCTGCCGTGACATAGAGTTTTCCGCTCACCGTTCTCGGTGCTTCAAAAGTACTACTGCTTTCGGTATCCCTGATTGACCGCGCTTGCAAAAAGAACCAGCCCTTTTGATTCCGGCTAGTCTGCGGCATTTGCACAACGGTTCCCACTACCTGCAACTCTCTGTGAGATGCAAACTGGCTAACATCATCTGGCGCTGGTCGAGGCGACATAGCCACGCAATAGCTCGCTCCTACCAGCCCAACTATGCCAGCTATCCACCACTGTCGTCTTGTCGGACCAAGCCTCCAATAGTAAGGCACAAACAAGCTGCTAATTCCCCCGAGAATCAGTACCGCAATACCTGCAATTGATATGCTTCCTAGTATTCGTGCTTCCGTAATGCCCGTAGCTAAGAGCCCAATTAGGTAAGCCCCAGCTATCACCCACGTTCCCCAAGCCGTCATTTGCTAGAACCTAACAATTACGCTCTCTAGAGAACCCATATAGCAAATCTCGATAGCAAATCTCGCTACCTTCTTTCTTATTCGCCATTCCCATCGCTCTAACGACGACAACTTGTCTACGTCTAACGTTTTACGAATGAAAAAGCCTCGGCAATTAACTGTCGAGGCTTTTTGAATTGATTAGTTTGCACTGATTAATTGTCACTGGCTGATTTAACCTTGCATTCAAATTTCAGCCTCAAGTTCGAGACTAAAAAGAGAGCCCAAGCCGGATTCCGAAAGCTGTATGAATTACCAGTATGACCAACGCAGCGCTACCGATGTAAGCATGTGCCGACCGAAGGATGTTACTTCCCTTTCCAAATTTTGTCGCCGCAATGATGGCATTAGTCGCTAAGAGTGCGATCGCAGTTATCCCTGTCCAAAAATGCGGACTTTCTAAAATTGGCGCGCCCTGCATCACCAGCGACAAGATGCCACCACTCGCACCCATCACAATAAACAAATACATCAGCGGCGCAATCTTCGCATGCTGCTTCTTTTGCGTCACCGCAACCCCACTATCGGCAGCCAGCCGTCCTTGCCAGCCTGCATAGCCAGCAAAGCCGCCCATCACAAACACCACAATCGCCATCATCACCGGATGTCCCCAATGCACAATCGGTTCGGGCAAATCAAACTGTGCAAACCAACCAGCAATCGGCTCTAAATATCCTCTCAAACCTTCGCTCACGTTCTCTTAATACCCCCAGCAAACATCAAAAATACTCGAAGTGTCTAGGTTTTCTAGATATTCGCCATGCCTCAATCTGCCTCAACTCCAACCCTGCAATGGACCCTGACGCTTAGGTTGCTTCTACTGCTGTTTGCTTCACTGCTGCTGCCTGCTCCAACAGCGGAAACCCAAGCTTTTCGCGCTGCTCTAAATAAAGCTGAGCGACCTGTCGCGCCAGCCCACGCACTTGACGAATATAGCGTGTTCGTTCAGTTACCGAGATAACCCCTCGGGCATCTAGCAGATTGAAAGCATGAGAGCACTTCAATACATAGTCATAGCTGGGAAGCACTAGCTCTCTTACCATTAGCTGCTCTGCTTCCTGCTGATACAGCTCAAAAAGCTTAAACAATAGATCAGAACTAGAAGCTTCGAAGTTGTAAGTAGAATTTTCAATTTCAGCCTGCATGTAGATATCACCATACGTGAGCTGATCATTCCATTGAATTTTGGCCATCGCATCCACTTTTTGCAGGTACATGGTTAGCCGCTCAAGCCCATAGGTAATCTCAATCGATACGGGCCGACAGTCTAGGCCCCCGCACTGCTGAAAATAAGTGAACTGAGTCACCTCCATCCCATCAAGCCAAACTTCCCAGCCAACGCCCCAAGCGCCAACAGCCGCATCCTCCCAGTTGTCTTCTACAAATCGCACATCGTGATCCTCAGGCATAATTCCCAATGCCCTCAATGACTCTAGATACAAATCCTGAATATTGTCAGGCGAAGGCTTAATCAATACTTGGTACTGAAAATAATGCTGGAAGCGGTTCGGATTTTCGCCATATCGACCGTCAGCAGGTCTCCTACAGGGTTCTGTATAGGCAACAGCCCAAGGTTCAGGTCCGATTGCCCGCAAAAAAGTATGAGGGCTTTTAGTTCCCGCCCCTTTCTCTGTGTCATAAGGCTGCATAATGACGCACCCTTGATTGGCCCAAAACTGATTCAACGTAACAATGACAGACTGAAAGTTCACCGCGCGTCCTTAAATAACACTTGCAATAACATACATAGTCTCTGCTACTACGCCCACAAAAAGAAGCCTGAAAGTCTATATCTAAGTTCAGACTAATCTATGTAATTTTGTTTTTTGTCTTCGCTGATATGGCTCCTGTGTGCGATCGCTGCGCTCACATGGGAGTCAATAACATTGAGAAAAACGCAATTCAAAATAAAAAATCCTCAAATTACAGAGGCTTTTTTGAAAAAATAAAAACCAATCTTAAACTATAGCTCCGAAGAATCCAGCTGTAGCAAGCAACACAGCTTTTTTGTATTTTATCTGAAAAAAAATGTTGACACTAATCGCCAAGTGTCGTTATAGTGATTAAGCGCTGAAGGGAGCGACCTGAAACGGGGAGCGACCTGAGCGAGAAGTAGCACCTAGAAAGTTGAATAATTTGAAGAGAATTAACGAGACCCTCGTTAATAAATTGAAATTGCACTTAGGTTAGCATAGCTAATGATAAGTAAGCAATAGGATAGCCAGAAAAGGCTGAGTAAAGAGACAAGCTTTTGATTAATGTTAAGGCATTAGTCAGATATCTGTTTTTCTAAAATGGAGAGTTTGATCCTGGCTCAGGATGAACGCTGGCGGCGTGCTTAACACATGCAAGTCGAACGGACCTTTTCGGAGGTTAGTGGCGGACGGGTGAGTAACGCGTGAGGATCTGCCTAAAGGACCGGGACAACAGTGGGAAACTGCTGCTAAAACCGGATGTGCCGAGAGGTGAAATATTAATAGCCTTTAGATGAACTCGCGTCTGATTAGCTAGTTGGTGGGGTAAGAGCTTACCAAGGCGACGATCAGTAGCTGGTCTGAGAGGACGATCAGCCACACTGGGACTGAGACACGGCCCAGACTCCTACGGGAGGCAGCAGTGGGGAATTTTCCGCAATGGGCGCAAGCCTGACGGAGCAACGCCGCGTGAGGGAGGAAGGCCTGTGGGTTGTAAACCTCTTTTCTCAAGGAAGAAGTTCTGACGGTACTTGAGGAATCAGCATCGGCTAACTCCGTGCCAGCAGCCGCGGTAAGACGGAGGATGCAAGCGTTATCCGGAATTATTGGGCGTAAAGCGTCCGTAGGTGGTCATATAAGTCTGTTGTTAAAGCCCACAGCTCAACTGTGGATCGGCAATGGAAACTATATAACTAGAGTGTGGTAGGGGTAGAGGGAATTCCTAGTGTAGCGGTGAAATGCGTAGATATTAGGAAGAACACCAGTGGCGAAGGCGCTCTACTGGGCCATAACTGACACTGATGGACGAAAGCTAGGGGAGCGAAAGGGATTAGATACCCCTGTAGTCCTAGCTGTAAACGATGGACACTAGGTGTTGGCCGTATCGACCCGGTCAGTATCGAAGCAAACGCGTTAAGTGTCCCGCCTGGGGAGTACGCACGCAAGTGTGAAACTCAAAGGAATTGACGGGGGCCCGCACAAGCGGTGGAGTATGTGGTTTAATTCGATGCAACGCGAAGAACCTTACCAGGGATTGACATCCTACGAATCTTCTTGAAAGGGAAGAGTGCCTTCGGGAGCGTAGAGACAGGTGGTGCATGGCTGTCGTCAGCTCGTGTCGTGAGATGTTGGGTTAAGTCCCGCAACGAGCGCAACCCTCGTCCTTAGTTGCCATCATTAAGTTGGGCACTTTAAGGAGACTGCCGGTGACAAACCGGAGGAAGGTGGGGATGACGTCAAGTCATCATGCCCCTTACATCCTGGGCTACACACGTACTACAATGCAACGGACAAAGGGCAGCCAACTAGCGATAGTGAGCTAATCCCATAAACCGTTGCTCAGTTCAGATTGCAGGCTGCAACTCGCCTGCATGAAGGCGGAATCGCTAGTAATCGCAGGTCAGCATACTGCGGTGAATACGTTCCCGGGCCTTGTACACACCGCCCGTCACACCATGGAAGTTGGCCACGCCCGAAGTCGTTACCCCAACCTTTTAGGAGGGGGACGCCGAAGGCAGGGCTGATGACTGGGGTGAAGTCGTAACAAGGTAGCCGTACCGGAAGGTGTGGCTGGATCACCTCCTTAGAGGGAGACCTACTAATCAATACTTTGAAAGCAAAAAGCAAATAGAAGGTTGATGTAGTCACCTAAGGTCGTTGAGGGTTTGGTTAGTTAAAGAAAACAAGTGAAGCTATCAAAAAGTTCCCGTTCTAAACAAGTGGAAGCGAAGTAGATAGACTAGTGAGTTTTCCTCTTCAAGTTATTCAGGTGTTACAACACCACTCAAAATAACGGGCTATTAGCTCAGGTGGTTAGAGCGCACCCCTGATAAGGGTGAGGTCCCTGGTTCGAGTCCAGGATGGCCCACTTTCGAATATTGCAACAATCAATTGCATATCTGGGGGTATAGCTCAGCTGGTAGAGCGCCTGCTTTGCAAGCAGGATGTCAGCGGTTCGAGTCCGCTTACCTCCACCACACTGCTCTTGTGAGAGCAGTTATTAGGATAGAAATCAGCATCTAGCAATGTGAACACCGACTTAGGTCAGACATTTTAGACTGCTGGTCTTTCGAGACTAGTGAGAACCTTGACAACTGCATAGAAAACTATAAGAAAGCAAAGGTAGTTCGAGTGTCTGAAGTAGACATTTGAAATTCAAGAAGCCCAGCTAATAGTCAAGCGACCAGTAACGAATCGAAATGAAGCGAAAGTGGAGTAGAGAAGAGAGAACTGAGCGTTTAGGTATTAGATGTAAGCAAAAAGATTTTCTTTTAACAGAGAAGGTCAAGCTACAAAGGGCTCACGGTGGATACCTAGGCACACAGAGGCGAAGAAGGACGTGGTTACCGACGAAACGCTTTGGGGAGCCGGAAGCAGGCATTGATCCAGAGATATCCGAATGGGGCAACCCTATATACATCTCACTGAATCCATAGGTGAGAATGAGCTAACGCAGTGAACTGAAACATCTAAGTAGCTGTAGGAAGAGAAAGAAAACTCGATTCCCTTAGTAGCGGCGAGCGAAGCGGGAAGAGCCTAAACCAGTAATTTTCATTGCTGGGGTTGTGGGACAGCGACATGAAATCTGGCGACTAGACGAAGCACTTGAGAGGTGCTCCAAAGAAGGTGAGAGACCTGTAGTCGAAAGTTTAAGGATACTAGCTGAATCCCGAGTAGGTCGGAACACGAGAAATTCCGATTGAATCCGCGAGGACCACCTCGTAAGGCTAAATACTCCTGTGTGACCGATAGTGAAGAGTACCGCGAGGGAAAGGTGAAAAGAACCCCGGAAGGGGAGTGAAATAGAACATGAAACCGTGAGCTTACAAGCAATTAGAGCACGATTAAACGTGTGATAGTGTGCCTGTTGAAGAATGAGCCGGCGACTTATAGGTACTGGCAGGTTAAGTGGTGATACACGAAGCCAAAGGGAAACCGAGTCTTAATAGGGCGTTAGTCAGTATTTATAGACCCGAACCCAGGTGATCTAACCATGTCCAGGCTGAAGCTTAGGTAACACTAAGTGGAGGGCCGAACCGACTTCTGTTGAAAAAGGAGCGGATGAGGTGTGGTTAGGGGTGAAATGCCAATCGAACCTGGAGCTAGCTGGTTCTCCTCGAAATGTGTTTAGGCGCAGCGGTACTGATTATATACAGGGGGTAAAGCACTGATTCGGTGCGGGCTGCGAGAGCGGTACCAAATCGAGTCAAACTCAGAATACCTGTAGAACACAGTGCCAGTAAGACGGTGGGGGATAAGCTTCATCGTCAAGAGGGAAACAGCCCAGACCACCAGCTAAGGTCCCCAAGTCAATACTAAGTGGCAAAGGAGGTGGGAATGCAGAGACAACCAGGAGGTTTGCCTAGAAGCAGCCATCCTTAAAAGAGTGCGTAATAGCTCACTGGTCAAGCGTTCCTGCGCCGAAAATGAACGGGAC
Source organism: uncultured cyanobacterium (assembly GCA_963833005.1). Taxonomy (GTDB): domain Bacteria; phylum Cyanobacteriota; class Cyanobacteriia; order Phormidesmidales; family Phormidesmidaceae; genus Phormidesmis. The sequence continues at coordinate 334,982 of CAWHWK010000010.1, forward strand.
TAAGTATTGCACCGAAGCT
>CAWHWK010000010.1:337500-381044 GCA_963833005.1 uncultured cyanobacterium
AGGACGCTTTTGAGCCATTTGCCGTAAGCTTGTATCAGAGAAAACGATGTATGGTGGTATCGACTGTTCATCTGCTAATTGCTTTCTAAGCGCTTTCAGTTGACTCATGAGAGAACTTTCTTCTGTACTAAGATGATTCGTACTATCCGTTTTTTGCTCTGCTGTTAGTGGTTTGTCTATTTGCCTTGCAATCGAAACCTCGATAGAGTCCAACTTCTTCAGAACTCGATTGCTGTTAGCGTTTAGCTTTAGAACCGAATAGCCGTCATTTGTTTCTTCTAGGTAGTCTTGGTAGATAAGTGTACGACAGAGTAGTTTCCATTCATCTGGGGTGCGGTCTTTTCCGATGCCATAGGTAGATAGCTGGTCTTGCTTAAGTTCGAGGATGCGCTTCTTTCGAGCCCCTCTGAGCACATCAATGATATGATTCATCCCAAAGCACTGGTCACATCTATAGACGCAAGAGAGAAATTTCTGAGCTTCTATTGTCCAATCTTCTTTGGGAGATGGGTTCAAGCAATTATCACAATTATTGCAAGGTGGGTTAAAAGGTTCCCCAAAGTAGCTGAGCTGAATTTTGCGGCGACAGGTAGAGCTTTCGGCATAGTCAATAATTTGATTGAGCTGCTGCTGGGCAATTCGCTGCTCATCATCACTTTTTTGGCCGATGAGATATTTAACGGTGTGAACATCGCCCCAGCCGAAGAAAACTGTACACTTGGCTGGTTCGCCATCGCGCCCAGCGCGCCCAGCTTCCTGATAGTAGCTTTCTAGGTTTCGAGGGAGATCGTAGTGGATAACAAAACGCACATCGGGCTTGTTGATGCCCATGCCGAAAGCGATAGTAGCAACGATGATCTGACTGTTATCTCGGATAAATTTATTCTGATTCGTCTCACGTACTTTGCTGCTTAATCCAGCGTGATAGGGTACTGCTTGAATGTTGTCCTGCTGAAGTTTTTGGGTGACTTCGTTCACGTGCTTCCGGCTAAGGCAGTAAATAATTCCAGAGCCCTTGTCTTGCCCTTGATGGCGCTGGATCGTTTTGATGAGTTGGGCATAGGCCTTTTTCTCTTTTTGGATGACTTCATAATAAAGATTTTGACGATTGAAACTGGAGACACATATTGCGGGATCTTTCAGGCGTAGCTGCTGTGCAATATCTTTGCGAACCCTTGCCGTAGCAGTGGCAGTCAGCGCGATGATAGGAACCTGGGGATAGCGCTGTTTTATTTGGAAGAGCTGTCTGTATTCTGGACGGAAATCATGTCCCCACTCTGAAACACAATGGGCTTCGTCTATAGCAAAGATGCTAATGCCTACTCTGTTGCTGACTTGACCTAAAAAATCAGTAAACGCATCTGTGAAGAGTCTTTCGGGTGCAATATATAAAAGCTTTGTTTTTCCTGACAAGACGTCTTTTTGATGTGATGCTGCTTGGCCTAATGAGAGAGTGCTGTTTAAGAATGTAGCTTCGATTCCGTTGTCTCGTAGGGCTGTGACCTGATCTTGCATTAGGGCGATCAGTGGAGAAATGACGATGGCGAGACCAGGTTGTAATAAGGCTGGCAGCTGATAGCAAAGAGACTTTCCGCCGCCAGTCGGCATAACGACAAGAGCATCTTTATTTTTGAGGACTTGTTCGACAACAAACTTCTGGTCAAACCGAAATTTTTCGTATCCAAAAAAGTGTTTGAGTGCGTCTTCTAGTGAAGACTGGTGCGCAGACATAGCTGAAGTATTCATGCAATCAGAGGTCTTAGGTATATAGAGGTTACCCATAGATTTGAGGACGAAATTATTAACTTAAGTAAACATAATGACGTCATGCCGTTATAGCGGCTTGACAGTATCAGGGTGACTCGTTAATGTAGTATTCATATCTGGTCACATTATTTCAATCCGATATGCCAGACAAGCAAAAAGTTACGTTATATCTTTCTGACGATCTGCACCGGCAGTTCAAGATTCGTTCAGCAGTGGATGGTGAAACGATGTCTGCTATGGCCCAGCGGGCCCTCGGGTTCTACTTGAGTCATTCAGACTTGGTTGAGAACTCGATAGAGGGACACGGAAAGACTCATCAAGTTCACAGCTGTCCTCAGTGTAAGTCAGCCGTAGCGCTGAACAATAATAGTTTGATACTGGTTCGGAATCACAATAGCCATGTACAAGGTGATTTGCTCGGTATAGAGGAGATCTCCAGCATGACTCAGCAGGATTCTTCCGCTCAGTCGTCTAGTGTTGATACTGCCAATTGTGAAGATAGAAGTTGCCAGGACTTCAGGACCCCTGATGAAGGAGAGCTAATTACCTGTTAGTGAAGAGGTTTCTCTTTGGAGTAATGCAGTTTGTCAAAACTGCTACGGAAAGTTTGTTGTTCTTGCTTTAGTCTGTTGATTCAGGTTGTAGGTAGATGTTTCAAATCGTCTTACTTGGAGGCGATCGCCATGAGAGAAGAGCTAAGCGTATTAATTCAGGCTCAATATCCGTTGATCTATTTGGTTACCTTTGAGGAAGAGCGGGCAGAAAGAACAATTGCAGCGCTTGCTCAACAACAGCCTCAGCAGCGCCTGTATACTTGGACGATGACTCACGGTGTGGTCGAGTATGGCCACGAGCGAGGTTCAGGGCAACAGAATAATACCGTTTCTCCTCAGGCTGCTATCAACTGGGCCATGCGACAGAAAGAAGCTAGCATCTTTGTCTTTAAAGACTTGCATCCATTTAAAGACAGCCCAGAGGTGACTCGTAGTTTGCGTGATGCAATTGAGAGCTTTCGAGGTACACAGAAGACGATTATATTGATGTCTCCTGTGCAGGAAGTTCCAGTTGAACTAGAGAAGGAAGTTGTTGTTCTAGACTTCAGCCTTCCTGATATGTCAGAACTGAATCAGGTGTTGACAGCTGAGTTAAGCAAATCTGGAGCCGCTGATATTACGACTGAGGGGCGAGAGAAGCTTTTGAAAGCAGCGCTGGGCCTGACTCGTGACGAAGCGGAAAAGGTGTTTAGAAAGTCTCGTGTGATGGCTGGAAAGCTGACGGAAGCAGAGGTCAACATTGTATTGTCTGAAAAGAAACAGTTAATCCGGCGCAATGGAATATTGGACTATATCGAAGAGGACGAGACTCTTGACTCTGTCGGTGGGCTAGAAGAACTGAAGCACTGGCTAAAGCAGCGTTCGAATGCCTTTACCGAGCGAGCCCGCGAGTATGGACTACCGCAGCCTAAGGGCATGTTAATCTTAGGAGTCCCTGGCTGTGGTAAGTCGTTGATTGCAAAGACGACGGCTCGGCTTTGGGGCCTGCCGCTGTTGCGATTGGATATGGGTCGTGTGTACGATGGGTCTATGGTTGGCCGGTCTGAAGCAAACTTGCGAGGAGCGCTCAGGACGGCTGAGTCTATCTCACCAGCAGTGTTATTCATTGATGAGATTGACAAGGCTTTTGCCGGTAGTGCTGGTTCTGCAGATTCTGACGGTGGGACGTCTAGCCGTATATTTGGTAGTTTTTTGACTTGGATGCAGGAAAAAGCGTCTCCGGTTTTTGTGATTGCGACGGCTAACCGCGTGGAACGATTGCCTAGTGAGTTCTTACGGAAGGGCCGTTTCGATGAGATCTTTTTTGTCGATTTACCCAATGAAGAAGAGCGAAAAGAGATTTTTAAAATTCATCTGAGAAAGCGCCGTGGCGATACAGAGCGGTTTGACTACGATCAGTTGAGTAAGGTTTGTGAAGGGTTTTCGGGCGCTGAGATAGAGCAGGGTTTAATCTCTGCTATGTACGAGGCGTTTGCTCAAGGTCGTGAGTTTACTCAGCTCGACATTATTGCGGCGATTCGCGCTACGCTGCCGCTGTCGAAAACAATGAGTGAGCAGGTAACGGCTTTGCGCGACTGGGCACATCAGCGTGCTCGTCCGGCGGCTTCATCGGTTGCGGAATACCAACGGATGGAGTTCTAACAGGCTTTTTTCCTGCTCCTACAGGAAAAAGGGTCAATTACATTTTCGTGGTGTAGTTGGCAGTTTGCTAAGGGTCAGACACTGTCTCATTTGATAGCTGATCTGTTTTCGATTTCTAACCTCGATGTCTCTCAATTTCTCTCTAGGAGGAAACTCACATGTCTCATTTTAGTACTCTGCGCACTAAGATTACCGATGCTGAAATCTTGAAGTCTTCGCTCAACGATTTGGGTGTAAGTGTAAAGACTGAGGCTAATATCCGTGGTTATAATGGCCAAAATGTTCGCGCTGACATTGTGGCTGTGCTCGAAGGTGACTACGATATTGGCTGGTCTCGGAATGCTGACGGTTCGTTCGACTTGATTGCTGACCTCTGGGGCGTTGCTAAGAAGCACAACCAGACTGAGCTAATTAATTCCATCAACCAAAAGTACGCTGTTAATAAGACTTTGGCTGAGGTTAAGCGTCCTGGTTTGCAAAACGCCAACGTACGACTTGTTCTACAGTAGTCGTCTTGATGGATTGTTTCTTGTGACGTTGTTCCCATAACTGCGATGGGCTGACTGCTAGTCGGCCCATTTTTTGTATCTCTGTACCGACTAGAAACGTTACACGCACTAAATAAGCGACCGCAGCTTATGCTTGTCGAGCTGCGGCCACTAGTTTGTACGGGTGCTTTGTTGCTAGGTGAGTTTGGAACTACTTAGCAATAGTTTGACTGAGTAGTTCTGCGATCGCTCTATGTTCAATTGGAGGATCGGCAATAACTGCCTGACGCGTATCGGTAATTAGCCAATCAAGAGCTGCTGCTTTGACATCAATAGAAGCACCTGTTTTGTCAACGCAATAGCGACCGAATACTAGTTTATCGACTAGGCGAACACCTGAGCCGATGCGAGAGTATTCGAAGATAACACTTTTTTCAATGATGGTGCCGCTAGAAATGAGGCAGTTTGGGCCAATCATGCTAGGCCCAACAATCTTAGTGCCGTCTTCTATGTGAGTCATCCCGCCGATATAGACAGGACCTTCGATTTCTATTTCGTCCCAGTTGGCTTTGACGTTGAGTCCAGCAAAAACACCCGGTCTAACCTCATTTCCTGGAATGCCAACACCTTTTACCTGTCCGGTAAGAACATCTTGAATAGCTTGCCAGTAGTCAGGCACTTTGCCAATATCTACCCACTCAAAGTCCATGCTAATGCCGTAGAAAGGAGCATTGTCAGCAACAAGCCTGGGAAACAGATCGCCGCCAATGTCAAATTCTTGACCAGAAGGAATATAGTCAAATATCTCAGGCTCGAATATATAGATACCTGTGTTTATATCTGTACTGAGCGCCTCTTCTACAGATGGCTTCTCTTGGAAAGATCTGATTTTTCCGTTTTCGTCTGTAACAACAACGCCGTAGCTTGGTACTTGCTTGAGAGGAACTTTCTTCATGACGATGGTTGCGATCGCTCCTTTTTCTCGGTGCTGTCTGACGGCTTCTGTCAGATCGAGATCAATCAGGGCGTCTCCACACAGCACGATGAATGTGTCGTCGAAAAAAGGCGAAAAATCTTGAATTTTTCGCATACCACCTGCTGAACCAATGGCTTCCCCTTTGAGTTCACCATCCTCCATAATGCGACCTTCGAAGGAATAAGCAAGCTCTACTCCAAAGCGCTGCCCGTCTCGGAAATATCCTTCAATTTCGTTGGCCAGGTGGCTGACATTGGCCATGATTTGAGTAAACCCATGCTGTCGCAGCAGCTCTAGCAAAAACTCCATCACTGGCTTTTGCATGATGGGAATCATTGGCTTAGGAATCGTGTAAGTAATGGGTCGCACTCTAGTGCCCTTCCCAGCGGCCAAAATCATGGCTTTCATCTTCAAGCATCCTCACAGTTGAACGTAGATTTGCAGTGTTACTGATCTCTGTTGATTGTCGATTCTTTGAATGTTGAGCGTTCGATAGCTACTGCTACCTTGTCAGCAAAACCGTTGGCACTACTAGCGTCATTCATAATGCCTGTCACATGCTACCAAGCTTGATATCAATATACCCTGTTGGCACTAGAGACTTCATAGCACCCTTATAGATACAGCCCAAGACAAAAGCCTCAGGTCATATTGAGAACCCAAGGCTTTTGAAGCTTAATCTAAGACGTTACTAGAAGGCTGCTAATCGGTTAGTAGAGCTCTTCTTCTTGATGAGTTGTGACGGTGCAGTCTGATGTGGGGTAAGCAACACAGGTAAGTACGTAGCCTGCTTCGATCTGATCGTCGTCTAAGAAGGACTGATCGGATTGATCTACGGTACCTGAAGTCAATTTGCCTGCGCAGGTTGAGCAAGCACCTGCTCGGCAAGAGTAAGGCAGGTCAATGCCCTGCTCTTCAGCTGCGTCTAGAATGTACTCGTCTTCTGCCACTTCAATGGTGGTATTTAGGTTCTCGGCTTCATTTACCAACGTTACTTTGTAGCTAGCCATATGAATATCCTCTCGGTTGTTTGATCGAGTTGGCAAATCCCTAAGTTAATTAACACCGCTAACTAATTAACAATGCTAACAATGTAAGGGTTTGAAACATCGTATTTTGATACTACGAGAAAACCATTCTGCTGTAACTATCTATTAGCGGATTCTTGAAAGGTATTCGTAATCTAAAGTTGAAGATAGATCATAGTTTACTTATGATTAAGCTTGCCTAAATGCTTTGAGTGACGTCTGTACTCGTCTCGTGCAAAGGATTTTGACTCTGAGGATATTGCCTCTTGATGGAACTTGATGGACCTTTATTTTATCAGTAATTGCCTTTCTCATAATCTTTGCTTATGTCCTTATAAAGGTTAAGCATAATGATAGAAATTTGTGCCAATTGACAACTTTTACGACTAAAGGAAGAGCCTCTAAACGGAGGGCTAAAAAGATCTAAATGTCTACTATTGAATGGGCGTTCGATGTAAATGGTTACGGTGGTAAACTTTAGCTGGTGTCCTTTGGAGCTGTTGACTGGCGTGATCGGCTTTAAATGATGAGTGTTCGAGTAGGGCTAGTTGGCACTGGATATGCTGCTGATGTTAGGGCGCTAGCTTTAAAGGCAGATACGCGATCGCATCTATTGGCTGTCGCTGGCCAAAGTATCGATCGAACTTCTGCGTTTGCTGAGCGCCACGGCATAGCGTCTGTTGAAAGCTGGCTGGACATAGTCAACGACGAGACGCTTGATTTGGTAGTGGTGGCAACGGTGAGCGCGCTACATGGAGAGGTCGCAGAAGCCGCGCTAAATGCAGGTAAGCACGTAGTGGTGGAGTATCCGCTGTCTTTGGACTTGGCACAGGCCGAGCGGCTACTGGCGATCGCATCTGCCAAGAACTTGCTGCTACATGTGGAGCACATTGAATTGCTTGGAGGGCTACATCAGGCGATGCGATCGCACCTTCCCAGTATCGGTACGCCCAGCTATGTCAGCTACCGTACGCTCAATCCACAGCGCCCTGCTCCCCTAAAATGGACTTATCAGCCAGCGCTATTCGGGTTTCCTTTTTGCGGAGCGCTGTCACGGGTTCATCGACTCACCAACCTATTTGGAAGCGTAAGGGCGGTTGATTGCTGTACACGAGTGGTCAAGCGTGTCGCTCAGCCCAGCTTTTACAGCAGCATTTTGAGTTCTGGGCGCTTGCAGTTTGTGTCTGGCATGATTGCAGAGCTAACCTACGGTAAGGGTGAGGGCTTTTGGACAGCTCGTCGTGATGTTGAAATACAAGGTAGCTTGGGCTCGCTGACATTTGTGCGAAACGAGGGCCTGCTGACAACCGTGGGTGGAACCCAAGCAATTGAGGTGGCACCGCGCAAAGGGCTTTTTGTGAAAGACACTAAGAACGTATTAGCCTACTTGTGTGAAGGCAGTTCGCTGTATGTCAGCTCATCCGAAAGTGTATACGCGCTTAAGGTTAGCGATGCACTGAGGCGAGCATCAGAGAGTGGTCAGACGGTGTCTTTAGATTAATCTGTGGCTGGGGTGCTTGTAGGGTGCTGCCGTAATCGCCTACTACCTAGCTGACCAAAACACCTGGACTTTTCTGAATGGGGACAATATCCAAAATATCGAGCTGGGCGCAGTAGTCAATATCGACGGTGTTATTTTGGTCGAGTAGGCGCTGACCGTGGCTCGCTTGGTACATCAGCTTGGGTAGCTGGGTCTGCCACTGTAGGTAAAGGCTAGTGGCAGCTAGGGCCGCGTCGTTACCAATGATATCGGGATAGCTAACTTGCATTTGCTCTAGCAATCGCTGAATGATGGCACCGGCACAAACGGTATCTTCTAGAGAGTATTCTCCTTCCCAGCCGGAGCCGACTAGCCAAACGCTCTCTGGCTGATGCTTTTGCAGGTAGTCAGCAACCGCTTGACGGGTAGTGAGCGCGGCTGTGAGCACAATCGGCGCTGCTTGAATTCGCTGTAGGCACCGAGTGCCGTTAGTCGTGCTCATAAACAGGCGTTTGCCTTGGGTTGTTTTAGGTGAGTGATCGAGCGGAGAGTTGCCTAGGTCAAAGCCCTCCACACGCTGGCCGCCACGCTCACCAGCGCGAATACGTTTGTCAGATGGCCAATTTTGGCTTTCGCTAAGCAGCTGATCGAGATCGCTAAAAACCTGAATGGCTTCGGCACCAGCGCTGAATGCAGCGGCCATTGTAGTGGTGGCACGGAGTACATCAATTGCGATCGCACAGTCGGGCAAGAGACCTGTCGGGACTTCTTCAGGCGTATGGTATACGGATAGTTTCACTGAATATTTTGCCCGTGTGCGTTGTTAATGACTTGATTTGGTGCTGCTCAATCAGCTGCTCAGTCAACGGAGAGGGTGGGATTCGAACCCACGGTACCTTTCGGTACACTCGATTTCAAGTCGAGCGCATTCGACCACTCTGCCACCTCTCCCTATCCTGCATTTAGTCTTGGCTAAGCCACACTTAAACAGGCTTGGATATAGTAGCTTGAATCGTTTGATGCCGTCTACTAGTTAGTGTTTTTTATCCCCGCTTTCTTCCTGCTTTTTCCCTACTTTCTCCTTACTTTTTGAGGGCGTCAGCAATTGGCTGCGCTATGAAGCTGCGTCACACTGAGCGTAAAGACACTCTTCGGAAATTTTTTCAAGGTTTGAGTCTAGCCATATCAACACGATAGATTCGACATGGCCATGCTTTAAAGTGACAAGAGAAAAGCTGCGCTGGCTGCCATCAGGCGTTGATTCAATGCGAGGCACATTAGCTGCGTTGAAATAAATAGTATTTTCAGCTTTGGCAACGCGCTTACGAAGCTGATGGGCGTTATTTTTGAGCTGATGGTGCATATGGCCAAAGGTGACGAGTGGCACCTTTTTACCCGCGGCCTGGGTGAGCGCGATCGCTTTAGCAAAGTCTAGATCGCCATAGTCGCCACCGCCGCCGTTCTTTCCCCAGTCTTTCCCGCAGGGGTCTTCGGGCTGATCTCCCAAGCCGTAGGGCCCAACATGACCCACGAAAATAACGGTGCTGTGTTCTGCTTCGTCAGCTGCGGCCAAAATCAGGTCGAGTGATTCGTCAAAGTTTCGGATGTTGAATCTGTCGCGATAAAATTTAGGATAGCGCCACTTAGGTCCGCCCCAGCTAAAAGGGCGTCCGCCCACAACAGTGAATCCAAACTGAGGAAATTCACGTTTGCTAAAGCCAATATGGTCTTCACCTAGCAGATCCATTTGCAGCTGAACCCAGTCTTCTCGGTGGCGATCATAAGGACAGTTTTTGATACCCTTGTTGCTAGCCGAATAGTAGGCATCGTGGTTGCCCATGACGGCTGCTTTGGGGATCTCGACCGCTGCAATCCGTCGTACGATATCGACCGATTCGTTGCCATAGTCACCGACGAATATAGCCAGATCGACCGCTAGATGCTTGAGCGCAGCGTTGTCTTCTAGCTCCCAGAGGTCGTGGATGTCTCCAATGACTGCGATTTTGACGGTGGATTGAGGGACTAACTGATGCACTGGCAGGTCACAAGGAGACTGGTTTGGCAAAGAGACTGGTCTGTAGATTGGCAAAGAGACTGGTCTGTAAAAGAGAGATAAATGGCAAGAGAGACAGCACTTTCTCTCTCAGCATATAGCAAAGATTATTGTCTATGGTTTGGTTCTGCTGTTTTAAGATCTACTGTTTTGAAGAGAGATTGCTGATATTAGACTAGCTTTATAGGGGAATAGCGTAAGAAAATGACGGATCGATTAATCCTGACGGCTTTAGATGGGGTTTTGCTCAGTTCTGCGGAGACTGATTCTGCGGAGACTGACTCTGCGGAGACTGACTTTGTTGATGAGGCCAGGGCCAAGGCAACGATTGCAGAGTATGCGCGGCTACGGCCAGCGATCGCACAGCTACAGACCTTGGGCGTGCCGGTAATTGTGTTTACAAATCGCGATCGCGCCGAATTGGAACCCATCCGTCAGCAGCTAGGACTGGTTGCGCCTTTTATTACCGAAAGCGGCAGCGCTATTTTTACACCTGTTGACCATAATCCCTTTACGCCTAGCCTCGGTGAAAAGGAAGATAACTACTTTGTGCTAACGCTGGGCTGCCCCTATGTGCAGGCGCGTGCGGGCTTGCGAGTGCTTGCCAATGTTATTTCTCATCCGTTAAAGGGATTTGGTGACTTTACAGTCCCTCAATTGCAGCGGCTGGCAGGGCTGTCTGAGCGCGCTGCTCACCAGGCAAAGGCGCGTGAATTTAGCGAACCGTTCATGACCCCCAAAGGTGTAGAGTCTGCTGTTTTGCAGCAGGCGGCTATAGAGATGGGGTTTGAAATGATTGTGCGATCGCCACAAGAGAGTCGCTTTTCTGAGCTGTTAGGTGCGGGGGCGGGTATCGGAGCTGCGATGCAAGCCGTGATAGCTGCTTACCAGCGTCAGATGCCGTCGGGGCGGTCGCTTGACGTGATGGTTATTAGCAATTGCTCAGCGGATTTTGGAGCGCTAGCTGAGCCGAAGAAAAACTTAGAGGACGCCAACTGGCACGAGATATTGACCACGGATTCTGCGCCAGATGTCTGGTTAAGTGCGATCGCGCCCTACCTCACTCGCTGACTCAGAGCTAGACTTGTCTTCATTTATTTCTCTAGCTCAGCCTATAAACGCTCTCGCGATAAAGCTATAGCCAATTATGGTGAGTTTGACTATAATTAAAACTTAGGAAATGGTAAATAATAATAATTAAGAGAGGATGACCCGTGTTTGCTACTGCCAGCGTCTCACCTATTCAGACGGCGTTGCCGAAGGATCTTTTTGCTGCCATTGAGCGGCTAAAAAAGGACTTAAATGCGGTTGTTTTGGCTCATTACTACCAGGAGCCTGACATTCAAGATATTGCTGACTATATTGGGGATTCTTTGGGCCTCTCGCAGCAGGCAGCCAGTACGCAAGCAGATGTGATCGTATTTGCCGGGGTTCACTTTATGGCAGAAACGGCCAAAATTTTGAACCCTGATAAGCTGGTGCTGCTGCCTGATCTAGACGCTGGATGCTCTCTAGCTGATAGCTGCCCACCGGCTGAGTTTGCCGCTTTCAAAGCGCGGCATCCTGATCATCTGGTCATTTCTTATATCAACTGCACCGCTGAAATCAAGGCGATGAGTGATATTATTTGCACCAGCTCCAACGCTGTCAATTTGGTGAATCAGCTGCCAGCAGATCAAAAAATCATTTTTGCGCCAGATCGCAATTTGGGCCGGTACGTGATGGAAAAAACGGGCCGTGACCTGGTGCTGTGGCAAGGTAGCTGTATTGTGCACGAAACCTTTTCAGAAAAGAAGCTGCTGACGCTAAAGATGGCACATCCGGCAGCCGAAATTATTGCTCATCCCGAATGCGAGCAAACGCTTCTACGTCATGCTAGTTTCATTGGTTCGACAACAGCGCTACTGAACCATGTGCGCACAAGCGATCGCGAGCAGTTTATTGTGGCTACTGAGTCTGGCATTATTCACCAGATGGAGAAACAGGTGCCCAACAAACACTTTATTCCTGCGCCGCCCGAAGCGAACTGCGCCTGCAACGAGTGCCCTTACATGCGCTTGAATACGCTAGAGAAACTGTATTTGGCGATGAAGACTAAAACGCCTGAAATTACTATCGCTAAAAATATCCAGGCGGATGCGTTAGCGCCAATTCAGCGGATGCTAACTATGAGTGCTGCTAAGTAAACAGAGTGCTCTAAGTAAGCTCTAAGTAAACAGAGCGCTGCCAAGCAAACAGAGATAGATTGATGAGCGTCAGGCAGATAAGCGTTAGGCAAATAAACTAAGTGGATAAATAGTCACGCAGCTGGTAAGCCAGCATATCGATAATATTGTCTCCACCTTTACTTTGCGATGCGATCGCTTCTTGTTCTGCTCTTTTCACAACATCGGCAGGTAGATCAAGGTAGTCTATTAGCTGCTGATAGGCAGTCTGCTCTGCCGAGTTGATCAGGGCCTCTTCGGGGGTGCGAGCACTTGCCTGAATAACCTCATAGGAAAGACGCACGGCAATCTCTTTCTCTGCTGGGTTCGTAATTTTGCGGGCGGCTTCTTCGAGCGGAACGTCTTGTACGAAGTACTCTCTTAGCTGATTTTGTAGATAGGTCTGTTGAGCGGGCTCTGTGGCGAATAGCTGGCTAAAACGGATCAGCATGATTTCGACTTCTTTTTGCTCTAGGGTGTCGTCAGCCCAGGCCATAGACAGCACGACACGAAGCAGGTTCATTTGGCGGGGTGAAATAGGCGGCGGCTGAATGTTCATAGGATAGAGTCTCACCTGGAGAGCGGCGCTGAAATCTAGCTGAAATCAGCCAGACATTTTGCGATCAGCGCACAGAGTTCCTCTTACTTTAGGAAGATAGGCGGTAAATGACAAAACTACCCTACAAAATTTAAAGATGTGGGCGGATAATCTCGTTTGGATTAGCCCAGGTGTGAAAGGTGTTTGAGGCTTTTGAGATCGAGCAGGCGGATGACGTTGTTGGGCGGGTCGATGTTTAGCCAGTTGAGTTCAGTGAGCTTATTTAGAATTTTGGGGACTTCGGCTAGTTTGATATCTGCGATCGCCGCCAAATCTGCCTCTGGAATGTTGAATATCTCAGCGGTATTTCCCTGCTGGTCTCCGTAGGCACTGGCTAGGCTAACTAGGGTATAGACTAGCTTGATCCCAGCAGCCTTATTCCGCAGCTGGAAGCGCTTTTGGGTCTGCTTTAGCCGCTCAACCATACTTTGCAAGAGGCGGTGGTGCAGCTGGGGATCGTCGAAAAGGCTTTGGATAAAGAGCTGAGCCGGAATGCTAAGAAGCTCTACCTTAGAGAGGGCTGCGACATCTGTAGAGCGCGGCGACTCGTTGAGAACGGCCATTTCGCCAAAGTATTCACCTTTCCCTAAGATCACGAGCGTGACATAGTCGTCACCTGCTTGAACGCGAACTTTGGCCCAGCCTGAGATAATTAGATAGACCGCATTGCCCCATGAGTCCTCCATCAGGACGGTGCGACCCGCAGGACACTCGTTGAAGGTAGCGCTTTCATACAGTGTTTTGAGCGTTTCTGGGCTGGCATCTTTCAAGAGTGGAAATAGCTCGCTAAATGCTTTTGGCTTTAGCGGCAGCGGCAAGACAGGCGATGACATAGCGCTTGAAGTAATGGGCACTTGAAGAAATGGGCACTAGGCGTGAAAACTCAGCGGTGAAATCTTAGTTGATTAGAGCAAGTTGCTTAGCGCAAGTTGCTTAGCGCAAAAACTCTATCGTCCATTAGATTACCCATCTTATTTGCACAGGTTCAGGTTTTTTGCGCGCTCTGGGCAGCACCCGCAGCGGCAATAGACACGAGCAAACAGGCAGTGAGCGATCGCGCAGACAGGGTTTCGCCCAAGATCAGCAAGCCTGCAAGGACGCCAACCATCGGCTCAAGGCTGAGCATGACGCCGAAGACTTTGATAGGGAGCGATCGCAGCGCGATGATTTCACAGGCATAGGGAACTGCCGTTGATAGTAAAGCTACCCCTAACCCGATCAGCAGCACTCTAGGGTTTAGCAAATCGCTACCTGCTGTCGCGATTCCAATTGGTAGCAATAGAACTGTGCCGACTGCCAGGCCCCAGCTAAGCCCCTCTACACCCGGCAGCGCTTGCCCTAGCTCGGCTGCGAGAATAATGTAAAGCGCCCAAAATAAACCTGCTAGCAGTGCCAGCAGCATTCCTTGCAAATTTAGCGTCGACCCACTGAGCGGCGTGAGCAGCACGATGCCAATAGCTGCGATCGCTGCCCAAAGACCATCTCGCCAGCGCTGAGACTTGAGCACAGAAAGGCCGAGCGGTCCGGTGAACTCTAGCGAGATAGCCACACCGAGTGGAATGCGGTCAATTGCCGCGTAGAAAGCACAGTTCATACAGGTCATGACGATGCCATAGGTCACGATCAGCTTGAGGTGTGCCCGGACCGTTGAGTTGAATCGGGGCCGCCAAATGGCAAAGAGAACCGCCGCCGAGAAGCTCACTCTTAGGGCAACGACGCCCCACGGTCCAATGTCGGCAAACAGGGACTTTGCCAACGCTGAGCCAAACTGAACAGACAGAATGGCAATCAGCAAAAATCCGATGGGAGAAGGCTGCTTGCTTAATAAATTCATAGACTTGGTGGCCCAAAGAAAGCGCACAAACTAGAGAAGGCGCACAAACTAGAGAAGGTAGATAAAAAGGCGAGGCGCACGACTCTACAGCTTCTGTCCGTCAGCTCTCGTCCGTTAGATGTTGTCGTATAGCTATCACTTAGTCTTCTCTTGCCGCTAGATATCCCCACGTGTAGGCAGAAGCAACCATGTAGTCAACGGTATACTCTGCGCCCATAGGGTTGCTGAAAACATCTAAGTAGTTTTCGACGTTGGGCCACCTCTGGGGCGATGGAAACATGTCACCGCCGATTGAATCTAGCACCCAGTAGTCTGCATAGAAATTAAAGTCAGCAGGGCCGTAGAGAGTAATGCCAGGCGGTGGAGTTTGGCCGGTGATGCGCTGGTCAATGATGAGCGGATGCTGGGGACTGCGATCGCCCAGGCCAGTCGTAAAGACCAAGTTGTCTGGCTTAGCGCCCGCCGCAAACTGGGTGCCGCTAAGCCCCGCCTGCAAATAATCCGGCTTGCCTGTGAGTGCATGGGCTCGCAAGAGGTTGATAGCCGTTGGTGCGTCGTTGACAGAAATAAATCGTGCCACTGAGAGTCGCGCGTCAGGCGGTAAAGCTCTAGGGCGGCCAGATTTTGCTGATCGCCGACATTGTGCAGCTTTTCGCCAGTGGTGTAGTCGTTGGCGACATAGTTCGCTTCGGTGTAGGCCATGGCTTGTATGGCGCTTTCTTGGTAGACAGTCGCGAGCTGAGAATCGTAGGCGCTGAGCGTGCAGGCCACACGGGCCGCGACACCTGCATACACAACATAGCTAGACCAAACATCGGGCGCATAGGCCATTACCGTGAGCGATTCTTGCCAGCTAGCTTCGCCTCAAAGCGGATGAGCGGCTGATTCTATGCCACCGCGAATGCCGCCTTCTGAACAGATAGCTGGGTCGTTATTCCCTATGGAAATATTAACCTGCTACGGAATATCACTGAACAAGTGGTACGATTTCAACTCAATCAATCGCTAGGGGTGCCTGAAAAGGCTGAGAACACACCCTCGAACCTGAGCCTGGATAATGCCAGCGGAGGAAAGCATGCATAGAATTTTGAGGCTGTTCTTTGGACAGCCGCCATTGAGTAGATCGTCTCAGAGTAGCTCGTTCCAGATCAGTGAATCGCCTCTAAGAGCTAGCCTTCAAAGACATAGTCTTCAGGGCCTAAGCCTTCAGAAATTGGAGATGCGCTCATGGGCATAAGCACAGTGGTCTTACTGGTAGCCGCGGCTACCTTTGCACTGGTTGGCATTGCGCAAATCGGTCGCCAAACCGTTGATTTGGAAGACTACATGGTGAGTCGTAACCAAATCGGCGGGCCTATGGCCCTAGCGACCATCACCGCTTCGGCGCTGGGTGCTTGGATTTTGTTTAGTCCGGTAGAGGCGGGCTCTCTGTTTGGTGGCATCACGGCAATTTTGGGCTATTGCATTGGCTCGGCGGCGGCGGTGTTTTTGTTTGTATTTATTGGGCCTAGGCTGCGGCAGATCATGCCGTGGGGTCACTCGCTCAATGAGTATGTGCGCCATCGGTTCAGCGGCCAGTTTAATGGCCAGCTTGGCAACCAGTCTGATGGCTTGTCTGGTGGCTCATCTAGTAATAGACAAAGCCCGTGGGGAACAGCGATGTACTGGCTGACGGTGGCGGTGATGCTGCTGTATATGTTTGTGTATTTGACGGCAGAGCTGACTGCGATCGCCCAAACCCTTCAGCTGGTTGCCGATGTCCCTCTGCTTACCACCTGCATCGTCGTCATTACCGCCGTTTTCCTATATACCACCTACGGCGGATTAAAAGTCACTATCTTGACCGACGCGCTTCAGTTTGGACTAATTGTGCCGCTGCTGCTGATTTGCTTTGGCGCAACTATTACCTTGCTTGGCGGTGTCGGCGCGGCGTTTACGCCTGTTCGCGAAAATCTTCCTGAGTTCCTTTCATTTGGCAATATAGACGGGCTGCGATTTGGCGCAACGCTGATTATCGCTATCATTGCCGCCGAGCTGTTCAATCAGGGAAACTGGCAGCGGGTTTATGCCTGCAAGGATGACCCGACCGTGCGCCTAGCTTTTTTAGGGTCGTCTTTGGTCATTTTGCCGCTGCTGTTTTTGTCCGGACTGCTGGGGCTGATTGCGGCTGGGTTTGAGCTAAGCGGAACGACGGCCTTTTTCGATTTGCTGCGGATGCTGGCAGTGCCTAGCTGGCTGGTTGGTGCGGTGGTTCTGCTGGCGGTTGCACTCGTGATGAGCAGTTTGGATACCTTGCTTAACGGCATCAGCGCCGTATTTACGATAGACCTGCTAAGGCTGTCGAACCGGCCCAATCGGGTGCTGTTGATTTCGCGGATTTTGACGGTGGCCGTAGGAATTCCGGCAGTGGCGATCGCAGCTAAAGGCTTCAGCGTTCTCTATCTATTCTTCATTGCGGACCTGATCTGCGCTGCCCTTCTGTTCCCGATTGTCTTCAGCTTTTATAACCGCTACCAAACAGGAGCCAATGCCTTCTGTAGCTCCCTTTTTGGCATTGCTGTTGGCACTTTGTTTTTTCCCAAGCCGGACTTTACGCCACTGGTGAATCTTCCTGGTGCTGGGGATTTGCTCAATAGCTTTGCAGCTGCTTTTTTGATATCAACTGTTGCCACCGTTATCTGGTGCGCTGTTGATATCAATTTTAGGTACAAAGCCGTTAAGCCTTTTAATTACAGCGATTTGAAGCGGGTAAAGCCTTATGGCTAATGCTCATTTTGAAGACGTGACAGCCAGGATGGCTGTTCTACACGGGGCGACCTTATTGCCTGTTTACCTACTGGAAATTTCAACTATGACACAGACAACTAATCGATCCAAATCCAATTCATCTCAGCCAACTCAAAACGCTAAACCAGCCACAGAAACCGCCCCACTAAAATCAGGCTCAGCGCCTCTACGCGCCAATTGGATTGCCAAGCGCCAAGGTCAGGCCAACGTTTCTCAGATGCACTATGCCCGTCAAGGCGTCGTCACCGAAGAAATGGACTACGTTGCCAAGCGGGAAAATCTGCCCGTAGAGCTGATTAAAGCCGAAGTTGCTCGCGGACGGATGATTATTCCGGCTAACATCAACCATCCAAATCTAGAGCCGATGGCTATTGGCATTGCTAGCAAGTGCAAAGTCAATGCCAATATTGGGGCCTCGCCTAACTCTTCTGATATCAACGAAGAAGTGGAAAAGCTGCATTTAGCCGTGAAATACGGCGCAGATACGCTCATGGATCTGTCTACAGGTGGCGGCAATCTCGACGAAATTCGCACCGCGATTATCAATAGCTCACCTATTCCAATTGGCACGGTGCCCATTTACCAAGCTTTAGAAAGCGTGCACGGCAGCATTGAAAATCTAGACGCGCAAGACTTTTTGCACATCATTGAAAAGCACGCCCAGCAAGGCGTAGACTACATGACCATCCATGCCGGTATTTTGATAGAGCACCTGCCCCTTGTTAAAGATCGCCTCACTGGGATTGTCTCTCGCGGGGGCGGCATCATGGCTCAGTGGATGCTGCATCACCACAGACAAAACCCTCTTTTCACGCACTATGACGACATCATCGAAATCTTCAAGCGCTACGACGTATCATTTAGCCTCGGTGATTCCTTGCGTCCTGGCTGTCAGCACGATGCCTCTGACGCAGCGCAGTTTGCTGAGCTGAAGACGCTTGGTAACCTCACGCGCCGCGCCTGGAAGCACGATGTGCAGGTGATGGTAGAAGGCCCTGGTCACATTCCTTTAGACCAGATTGAAATGAACGTGAAAAAGCAGATGGAAGAATGCTCGGAAGCGCCTTTCTATGTGCTAGGCCCACTGGTTACCGACATTGCCCCTGGTTACGACCACATCACCTCAGCCATTGGCGCAGCGATGGCTGGTTGGCACGGCACCGCCATGCTCTGCTACGTCACGCCCAAAGAGCACTTAGGCTTGCCTGATGCCGAAGACGTGCGCAACGGCCTCATTGCCTACAAGATTGCGGCTCATGCCGCCGATATTGCTCGCCATCGTCCGGGTGCACGCGATAGAGATGACGAACTCTCCCGCGCTCGCTACAACTTTGACTGGAACAAACAGTTCGAGCTATCGCTAGATCCTGAGCGTGCCCGTGAATACCATGATGAAACGCTACCTGCTGATATTTATAAAACAGCGGAGTTTTGCTCAATGTGCGGTCCTAAGTTCTGCCCGATGCAGACGAAGATTGATGCTGATAAGCTGAGCGAATTGGAGAAGTTTCTGGCGAAGGAAAGCTAGAAGATAAGCAATAAATAAGTGAAAAGGCGGAAGATTGCTTAAGTGCTTTCTTCCTCCTTTTTTGGTGCTGTCTTTTCTAGTGCCATCTTTCCTATTGTTAACCTGCTCTAGAGCATCTTACGCATGGTCATCCAGTCGTCGGCTTTGACTAGCCAGGGTAAAACCGAGACTTTGATGGTGATACCGTTCTTATCAATATAGATACGGCGGTTATCGGCTTTGACAAACTCCCATGACTCGAAGGTGTAGCGCTTGGTGGTGCCGCCTAGCAGGTTATAGACGGTAAGCTGATTCGGCTCTAGCAAAAAGCAGGGCCGATTCAGGCTGTAGAAACCGAACATAAACAGCACTACGCCGACTGCGGCTAGGGCTAAAAATAGGCTATCAGATCGGATAGCTGCCCAGAGGCTGTATAGCGCTAGTAGCAGGCCACCCGCCGAGAAAAAGATCCCTACCGTTGTCTTGTAGTAAGCGAGCAGTTTTTGCTGGGGGCGGTTAACTTGCATGAAACGAAGAGAGCAGAGGCCCTAGGCTAATGTGGGTCTTTTAGAGGAGGGGTCTTCTAATTTGGTCTTCTGACGCAGAGCTTTTTGTGTAGATCATTAGAGACTGGATGAAAAGCGCCAGAAAGTGCATTTTATGCCGACGGATTAGGCTACTTTTCACGGGGATAGTGCGCTATCCGTGAAAAAAAATCTGTAAAGTAAAGATGTTTTAGGTGTACATTGCGCAGTGTTGTACATGCATGGAGAATATCACTGAAATATTGACTTTGGTTAGTAGGTTGTATAAATTTCTCGCTGAATTTACGCAAATTCAATGAACTTTGGTGATGTTAGCTTTGTGTACTATCTGCGGCGTCATCCTTGGTAGTCTCTTCTTTTGTGGTCTTTTCTTCTGTAGCCTGCTCGGTGTAGTGCCAGTGCCACGGCTCTGGTGAAGAGCTGCCTAAAAATCTTTTTTCACGAACCGACAGCTCGAATCCATGATTTTTGGCGTTGGCTTGCAGCCACTTGAAGGCTTCGGTTTGGGCAAAGCTGGGCTGCCAGTCGTGAGCTTCATCTGTGCCACCGATGGCGATCGCATATCCACTTGGATAGTTATTCTCTGCTGTCATAGGTGTATCAGTCGCCTCATCTGTGCTGGAGCGATAGCCTGCTAATGCATATAGGCCGACATTATCTGCCTGAGCCGCCGCCACCATTTCCCAAAAAGCGTCGACAGCAGTTGGCCTTAGCAAAATGCTGCCGTCTTTTAGTAGCGCGGCTAGCTCTTCAGGTTTCGCTTCGGCCTTTGCTGTAAGCTGCGCTTCAGCAGACGAATCAGACGCTCGCCAGTCCTGCCAAGTCTCGGGGAATTGACTCAGGCGATACTGCCCCCACTGGTAGGTCTTGACACCTACACCTAGTGCGAGCAGGACGGCTAGCCCACCGGCAAAGGCTTTGAAAAGATAGGGGTTGAATGGCTTGGCTGAGTACGGACTGCTGGTGGTGGAAAAGGCTGTCTGGCCTGTTGTCCGGCGCTGGTGACTGCTGGGCTGATACCGCCCGGCGGTGGTAGTGAGCGTAGGCGATTTTCTTCCAGGGGCGGCAATGACGGTGGCAAAACTGCTGTCGTGAGCGATTTTGTAGCGATCGCACTCCAGCCTTAACGCATCGAGCGCATCAGCGGCATCGGCAAATCGGTCTTGCCATTCGTGGCGAATCAATCGATCAATAAATTCAGCAATGGGCAGGCTCACGGTGATGCCTTCACGCCAAAGCAGCCGACGGCTAGGATCGTAGGGAAGGTTGTAATAGGGCCGACCGATGAGGGCTTCGAGTGCGATGAGCCCGAGTGCGTAAAGGTCGCTAGCGGGTTGAGGCCGCTCGGTGTAGTCAGGCTGAAGCTGTTCGGGCGCAAGATACGGCTGCGGACTAACAGGTGAGCTAACGCGTAAACTTCCATCTGGGGTGATTTCACTTCGCGACAGTCTAGAAAGCGTGCCAAATTCGGTCAGAAAAATCTGGCCGTCAAAGTCTTGACGAAGGATATTTTGGGGATGCAGGTTTTGGTGGACTTCTCCCTGTCTGTGCACGGCGGCGAGCGCAACTAGCGTATCTTGCAACAGTTTGGAGACATAGCTTTCGCTGAGCTTTTTACCTGCGGTTAGCTCACGACTAAGCGGATGGCCCAAAATTTGCTCTTGAACGAGGTAGAAAACGCTGCCTGAAGGCGAGCTTGGCTGATGGTTGGAAGAGTCGGCCAAAGAAGAGTCGGCCAAAAAAGAGTCAGCCAAATACGGTTCAGCCGAAGAAGGTTCAGTCAAAGAAGGCTCCGTTGAAGAAGCGTCAGCCGCCAGAGAAAAGTATTCTATGACGCTGGGCACCTGTGGAAACTGCCCAAGCTGCATGAGGGTTTGGGCTTCATGCGCTAGGCGATCGCGCATTCCCCGCTGACGGTAGCGAATGGCCGTGATGATGCAGGCAGGGCGATGCAAATGGCGGCGATCGCAGGCCAGATAAACCGTACTAAACGCCGTACGGCTCAGGGGCTTTTCTATCTCATAGCGACCGTTCAGCATCCGAGTGCTCATGCAACCAATGAAAAATAACAACAGTATTGATCGTGACAGATTTGTCCTACATTTATCACTAACTACACACCCAAAGCAGCCGTTTCCTTTACAGTTTAGAAGTTTCTAAGCCATAGAAAGCCATAGTTTCCATAACTTAGAAACATCAACTTAGAATCGTCATGGTCTGAAAACGCCGCGATATAAAATGCTACGTACTAGACATTCTATGACTGGGTCTTAGCCTCTAGGGTTTCCAAACGACTTTTTAAATCTTTGTTAACCTGTTGCACTTCTTCTAGCGTCTGTCGCAAATCAGCCAGTGCCTGGTCGGACCCTAGCTTTTTTTGCACTTTTTGTGCGGCCTCATCGGCGCGGCGCTTTACCCGGCCATCGGGGCTGTGCGCTGCTAAGCCTCGCAAAATAGAAACCGCGCCGCGCACTTCCATTTGGGCTAGCGCTGCTACGGTGGCTACCTGAGTGAGGAAAAAGTCTTCTCGTGAGAGTGCTTCTAGCCGATCAAGAATACGCTCAGTCACTGTCTTTTCTTGACCTGTAGAAATAGTGCCTAGGGCGCGAATGGCGGCTAGGCGAAGCGGCTGAGGAATGCCAAGCTCGGTGTAGGGCAGCAGCAGATCTAGCGCGGCTTCAGACGTTTTGAACTGGCTAAGACCTGCGATCGCCCCGCTTCTTACCACCTCGTTCCACCCAGCCCGCTCTTTGAGCACGGTCTCAATTAGCTTCAGCGTCTTTTTCTCTTTGTCTTTGCCTGCTATGGTGGCGCTGCCGACCTTGCCGAGCGATCGCACTGCCGTCGCCTCTACCACATAGCTCTCATCGCCCTTTTCAACTGCCGCCTTCAGCACCTTATAGCTCTGCGCACTTTTCACCCCGCCCAGTGCACTCAACACTGCCCTACGCACCTTCGGATGCTTGTCTTTTAACCCTGCAATCAAAGCCGACTCAGCCTGAGCGAGCTGAATCGAACCTAGCTGCTCAGCCACCTCAGCGCGAACCGCCCAAAACGTCTCCGACTTCATGGCCAACTCCAAACTTTCTACCGCTTCCAAGCTGCCCTTTTTCGCTAGGGCTTCAGCTGCTGTTAGTCGCGAAATCGGGTCGGGATCGTGCGCTAGCTGCGCCTTAAGCTCAGCCACCGGATAGGCCAGCTCTACCGTCTTCAGCAAATGATTACCCACATCAAAACTAATAAAGTCAGGCTTCTTCTCTAGCGGAAAATACAGCGCCTGCTCTCGCTCGTGAATACGCACTTTGAAGGTTTTGACCTCAGCTTCGGCTTTTTTGTCAGCCTTTTTGTCAGCTTTTTTGCCCGATTTCTTATCGGTCTTTTGATCGTCAGCAACATAGCCAAACCCAATCGGCACCTTCAAATCAAACAGGCCCTCTTGTACCTGAGACTTGCCATCTTCGACCTGAGTCTGCGTAATCGTTAGTTTGGCTAGCTGGCTATCCGCGTCCCAGCTATAGGCCACCTTATAGTCAGGATGGCCGCCCCGATAGACATACTGATCGAACAAGAACCTTAGATTGCGCCCGGTCGCCTTGTCGATTGCCCGCAGCAAGTCAATGGTTTCCACGGTGCTGTGCGCATTGTCTGTCAGCAGCGTCGAGAGCGCTTTTGTGAATAGTGTGTCCCCTAGCTCCATCCGAATCATGTGGTACACACAAGATCCTTTTTCATAAATGTGTCGGTCGTACAGCTCAATCGCCTCGCGATAGATATGCGTCACCAGCGGACGGCGGTAGCGGCTTTTGTCTTCGCTTAGGTAAGCACGCGCATGGTTCAAGTGGTAGTAAAACGCCTCATCTTGGCCCAGGGTTTCTTCTAACCACAGCACTTCTGAATAGGTCGCGGCTCCTTCTTTTACCCAGGCTTGCGACCAGTGGTTGATCACAATCAAATCTCCAAACCACTGGTGGGCTAGCTCGTGCGCCACTAACGCCTCAGCTCGCTGATTGTCTAAGGCAGCTCGCTGGTCAATCATGCAGCGATCGGTGAGCAAAGTGGTGGTCGTATTCTCCATCCCACCGAAGATGAAGTCGCTGACGCACACTTGGTCATAGTTAGAAAATGGATAGTCGTAGCCAAACCGCTGGCTCAAGGTTGCCATCATCTGTGGCGTTTTGCCCATCGTCAGCTTGGCTTCGGCCTTACGCCCCTGCTCAAAATAGTAAGTAACGGGCCGCTTTTGCCACTCGTCTTTGATTTGTTCAAACTCGCCAATCGCCAGCGTCATCAAGTAGCTAGGATGCACCTTGTCTAGCTTCCAGTGATAGACCTTTTCATCGCCATCTGTTTCAGTGGCAACCAGCTCACCATTAGAAACAACTGTGAACTGTTTTGGCACCCTGGCCTTAATTTCTGAGGTGGCGAGCTGACCGGGATAGTCAAAGCAGGGAAACCAAAAGCGAGAGTCTTCATCTTCGCCTTGGGTCCAAATCTGGGTCGGCTTGTCGGGATAGTGTTCGTCAGGGCCGACAAAGTAAATGCCGCGCTGTGGGTTTTCTACCGCGTAGTCAATCGCTAAGATGAACGACTTACCAGCTTGCGTCGGTGTTTTGAGCTTAACGTGTAGCTGCTCGCCGTCGTAGTCAAACGTCTGCTTGGCGCTGCCAACTTTCACAGATTTAATCTTCAAATCTACGGCGTCTAGCGTCAGACTTTCTACACCATCTACAACGGGCGCAATCTGAACTTTGCAGGTGCCGCTGTAGCTTTTGTTGGGGATGTCAAAAGCTAAATCGAGCGAAATGTGTTCTACTTGGCCCGGACGATCGGGGTTGTAGTGGGGGTAGGCTCCTGGCAATTCAAAAGATTTTCGGCCAGCTTGATCAAGAAGGGTTGTATAGATGTTTTCCATGGTGCCAGGTGAGAGTGCTCGGTTATGAGGTTCTATATATGCCTAAATTAAACCCTTTATCGAACGCCTGCTGTCTGAAGTTCTGTTAGAGATTTCTATTCTGAGCGCTTTTAAGCTCTGGCTTCTGGATACTTTCAGGTTCTAGCTTCTGGGTTCTAGCTTCTGGGTTTTATTTTTTAGGTTCTAGCGTAAGCTTTGAGAAAATTAAGACTACAGACATAACCAACGGCCTAAAATCTAAAGGTTGCGGCTTTGGGCTTGTCTTTATATGAATCAGATTGCGTCTTCTCTGGTTAACGGTGTTCTGAGCATTGAACCCCTTGCTAAGCTTGCCAAGCACCAGGCTCGTAAGATGATGATTAATCGGGCGGAAACGCTAGGCGTGTACTGGCGCGACGAAGTGAATGCGCTGCGATCGCGACACTCAGACCGCTCAGACCGTTTAGACCGCTCAGACGGCGCAGTACACACAAACGAGCAGCCAAGCGAGATCCACCCGGATTGGGAAGAAGAGCTTGCTGCGATCGCAAATCCCAACATCGTTTATCCCAGCTACTACACCCAAAAATTCCATGCTTACGACGAAGGTAACCTGGGCTGGCTTCCGGCCATGGAGGTAGGCGTCGCAGCCCAGGCTGTTCATGCTCGAATTTGGCCCGAAGCAGATGAGCGCTCGGGGCTGCAAGGCGATGCTAGCCTCAGAGCCAGCTACCATCAGGTGCTAGAAGAGCTTTTGCCTACCCCACCGAACCACATCGTCGACTTGGGATGCAGCACAGGGCGTAGCAGTTTCGCGCTGCAAAAAGCCTTCCCGGCAGCGCAGATTATCGGTGTGGACCTCTCTCCGCATTTCTTGACGGTTGCTCACTATCAGGCTGCTGCTCAGCACCAGACCGCTAATCGATCAGCAAGTTTGTCAGAAGAGACTGATTCAGAACAGGCTGATCTAGAACAGACCAACAAAGACCCCAATATTCGCTGGGTACATGCCGCTGCCGAGGCGACCGGCTTACCGGCTGAGTCTGCTGACTTGGTCTCAGCCTGTCTTGTCTTTCACGAGCTGCCGATAGCGGCGGCCCAACAGATTGTCGCTGAGGCATACAGACTCATTCGACCGGGCGGGCACTTTGCCATTATGGATATGAACCCGCAGTCTGAAACGTTCACCAAAATGCAGCCTTATGTACTTACCCTACTCAAAAGCACCGAACCTTTCCTCGATCAATACTTGACATTAGACATTGCCAAACTATTGAAAGAAGCTGGGTTCAGTGCGCCGAGTGTGGCTCGCAACACGCCTCGTCATCGGACGATTGTGGCCTACAAAAAAGAGTAGCGATTAAGAGCTATGACTTAGATCCGAAGGGCGTACGCGTTAGGGGATCTGGCTTGAGTGAATCGGGAACTGACGGATCGCGCTCAGGGCGGCCTTGGTCAAGAAAGAATCCGAAGTAAGCGGCAATCGCAGCCGTACCCAAGTGTAAATACACGTCATTGCCATACAGCGGGATCAAACCGAAAAACGTATTGGCAATAGGAATAAGTCCCAGAATGCCAAAGAAACCCAGCCACACAGCCAGCGTATCAGCATACAAACGCGCGAACACCTCGGTGCCAGCAAAACCAACTAGACCGCCTAGACCGATTACGACGTATATCATCGCTTCGAACGTATTGATAGGGAATAGACCGTAAAGATAGCCCAGGCCATCGGTCACACCGACTTCAGACATTAGTTTTGGTGCCACTTCAATCGGATCGATGAAGGCTGGCAAAACGCCGGTAATACCAAAGACCAGATAAATCAGGCCGATGACCAGAGAAAAATAGCGAACAGACATATTGTTTCCTTTTACTAGGGTGGATGTCGTGTCCTCAGTAAAGTCTTTGCGCGATTTTCTGACCTTGGTCTAATGGAGGAGGTCTATGGACTCTTTAGGTACATTGCCAACGGAATAAAACTGTGAAAAAGAACATTTTTTCGAGTATTCTTTCCCTCACTTTCAGAAAATATAGGAGATTTTTAGAAGAGATTTTAGTACTTGCCTATCTGTCAAAAAAACAAAAAAAAGCCCAGCAACTGCTGGGCTTGAGGGTTCCATGAATGATTAAATGTTGTATCTATGGGGTCGTTTATTGACTTTTTTAAAGTCTAAGAGACCGTGCTCTCAGAGAAGACGCGTCCAGCTAAAAGTGAGGTTGGCACTTGAGCGTTGGAGAATCGCTGTTTTTGCTGGAGTGTTGGTGTAAATATAAGAGCCATCTGTAAAGAGTGCTGTGCCCTATGCAACAGTTTTTACATTTTTTGCGATTGTCTCCATTTGCGATCAGCCATTTGCGATTAGTTGGCGGCATTGTCAACTGCGCTGCCAGATAGCTGGGGCGAATTAGGCTGAGTTAGCGGTGATGAAGGCAACCGAGGTGACGAGGGTAGAGGTGATGCGCCATGAGCAGCCGGGCCGAGGGCAAGAAGCAGTACTGGGTCGAGGGCAAGCTGAGCTGCGATCGCAACTGCGCCGCGTTGATTGATATGGCTAGGATCTGCAAACAAATCAGACTGGCCCTGCAATTGCGTCAATAAATCCACCACTTGGAAGCTGTGAAGATTGCTCTGCGTCTGTAAAAACTGCTGAAACTGGTTTTCAAGATTGCGCCGGAATGCATCTAAATAGCTGTCACTTAGCGGTAGATTGACGAAAATTAGCTGAGATGATTGCGATCGCACAAATTCTGCGGCCTGCGCTAGCGCTACCGTTTGGTCACCTTGCAGCGTGAATGGCGAATACGCACCGTCGTACTGGCCAGCGACCTGAGGAAAGGCTTGATAGTAAACGCTAGGGTCAAACGAATCGCTGAC
Source organism: uncultured cyanobacterium (assembly GCA_963833005.1). Classification (GTDB taxonomy): domain Bacteria; phylum Cyanobacteriota; class Cyanobacteriia; order Phormidesmidales; family Phormidesmidaceae; genus Phormidesmis. The sequence continues at coordinate 364,732 of CAWHWK010000010.1, forward strand.
TGCCGCAAAGCCCCAAGGATTTAGACCCAAGCTACCTAAAAACGAACTGGCCGCAGACTTGTTTATCTGAGGGTTTTGTACAGCCGTTCTGAGTAGCGCCATCAGGTTGGTCTCAGCTTCTTCAGTTTCAGCTTCTTCAGTTTCAGCTTCTTCTGCAAGGATTCCTTCCGCCCCGACTGCTTCAGCCTCAACCGCTTCTGCAATGATTCCTTCCGCAACGACTGCTTCACCCTCAACCGTCCCTTCAGTCGCCCCTTCAGCAGACTCAGGATCACGGCTAGCAACGACCGGTTTTTCACCGCGAAGCATTGCCTGATAGCCCTCAGACGCAACTAGGCTTTCCCAAGTGCGATCGCGTCGCCCATCATTGAACGCCCGCGAGCCGTCGCCCCACACAATCACTTCAGGCAGATCCCCCGGCAGCAGCTCACTCAATATAAAATTCACCACCTGCGCCGTCGCTCCGTTCACGCTGAAGTTGTACACCTTCAGATCGTCATAGCCTTGGCCCGATAGCCGATAGCGCAGCGCCGCCGGGTCAATTCCCTGTAAAGACCGGGAGCTGCCCACAATCAAAATATCCGGCGTTCCGTGGGTTTCGACGTAATCTATATAGCCTGCTAGCTGCGCATCGAATACGGCACTTCCTAACGTTGGGAAAGCGGCGATCGCACCTGGGCTAGGCATAGGCAGCTCAGGGACAGACACTGCGCCAACTTGCAGCTGTCGCAGCCGCTCTTGTAGCTGCTTAGGTGAGCCACTCATCGGTGAGCCAGTCGTCTGGGCTTGAACCGCTACCGCGCTGCTCAAGCTAGACAAATTCATAAATCCCAGCACCGCTAGCACCGTGACGCATTTGATCATCATTGGTTTTTAATTTTTTCTTAATTCGATCTTTTTTGATTCAGTCTTTTTTGATTCAGTCTTTTTTGATTTAATCACTTGCACATCAGCGCAAAAAGGCGTACTAAATATCACCATGACAGCTTTCTGATAGCGTTCAGTCGGTTTTTTAATTTTCATTCACCATCAGCTAAAATGATGATACAAATATACTAAAGTGAGATCATGGTTCAATATACCCTTGCTCAAAGTCCTGAAGTCTTGATTGATGTGCCTGGTCGAGATACGAACAAAGCGCGAGAAAAGGCTATGGATCAGCTGATGGCACTCCTGGATGATGGTAAGCTACCGACCGAACTTGACGATGGCTTTAACCCTAAGGAATTTATCGAAGTGAAAGAGCCCAACAACGAACCCTCTGACGAAGAAACTGCGGTAGTTGAAGCCGTTCAGACGCTCAGCAACCTCTCTAAGCTAAAGATTAAAGTGCAAGGCTCTCGCGAAGACGCGCTCAAAGTCCGCGAGCTGATTGATCTGCTGTTTACCGATGAAGTTATCGAAGAAGAGCAAATTGAAGAGCTAAACACCGGCTTCAAAACCCTCAAGACCTTTGCTCAAACTAATCTGCGCTATCGCGATGCCAAAGACGACGCCGAATCGGCCCGCGAGGTGCTAGACAATGCACTGAATCCACCTAGCAAAAACCCGTCTAGCAAGAGTGAATCTAGCAAGAGCGAATCTAGCAAGGGCGAATCTAGCAAGGGCGAATCTAGCAAGAGCGCGTCTAGTAAAAGCGCGTCTAGCAAAGCCTCAGCGGCTAAAAAATAGATCGGCCCGCAACCTTTGCCAGTAGTCTCAGTCGGTGCTCATAGATTGCCCAACCTGTCTTAATTCAGTCGACGGGCCGTTCCCTGATAAAAATATCCCATCACCTTCGGCAGATTTTCACCATAGAATTCTGTCACCGTCACCTCATCGAACGCGGCGCTCACCAGCTCATCTATCTGCCGATTGAGATGACAGCCGTCCGCAACCACCCGCTGAACGGGCGTTAGCCTATTCTGCCAAGTTTGCACGCTGGGCTCATCGCTCAGACCATGCTCAATAAAGAAAAAGCGCCCGCCAGGTTTAAGCACCCGGTATGCCTCGCTGAGTGCCTTTTCTACCTGAGGAATGCTGCACAGCGTCCAAGTGCACACGACGCTATCAAAGCTGGCATCCGGCATCGGCAGGTTTTCGCCGCTCAGCGTGACTGTTTTAACCGGAATGGGGCTAGCTTCAATGCGCTTTTGAGCGATCGCATTCATTCCCTCATTTGGGTCCACCGCCGTCAGCGACGTCACCGCCGCCGGATAGTATGGCAAGTTTAGTCCTGTGCCAAACCCAATCTCCAGCACATCACCACTCACCTCGGCCAGCAGCTGCTGACGATAGCTGTCCATCGCCTCAGAACGCATTGATAGCTCCAGCAGCCGAGGAAAAATTAGTCGTGAGTAGAGACCTGTCATTCATTTTGTCCTTATTTTCTGTATCTAATTGTTTCGTAGCCGAGTCGCCCACGCTATACATTAGATATATTCTGCGCAAATGCACCGATAGCCTGCTGACATTCAAGGTAAAAACCAATGGGTCTCGAGGATAAATTGAAAGCTTCTGTTGACAATCTTAAGGAAAAGGCAGGAGATGCGATCGATGAAGCAAGCAGCGCTGGTGAAGAGCTAAAAGATAAAGCGCAGGCAAAAGCCGAAGAAGTCGGTGCTGAGGTACAGAGTAAAGTCGGTGATGCCGTAGACACGCTTAAAGATAAGCTGCCGGATTAGGCCACGGATCAGACCCAGACCAGACCGTAGAAACGCGATCGCACTTTTAGCAGCTAGCCCAACTTCAATCGGGAAATTTTCGACAGTACGCAAGGCTTACCGGTTTGGTGAGCCTTTTTTCGCCTCAGTCCCGTTTCAACCCCGCTTCAAGCCTAAGAGGTTTGATACCGCCATTACTCGGTACAACCTCCTATGGCACAATGTAGATATTCTTAATACCTAGCCTTAAGCCTGTGACTAACGCCAAGCAGCCAGCCCGTCGAGCCGTTTTTCCCTTCACTGCGGTTATCGGCCAAGAAGACATGAAGCTAGCCTTAATCTTGAACGTAATCGATCCTAAGATCGGCGGCGTCATGATTATGGGCGATCGCGGCACAGGCAAATCCACCACCATCCGCGCCCTAGCTGATCTTCTACCAGAGATTGCCGTTGCAGCAGGCGATCCCTACAACCGCGATCCCAACAATCCCGACGTTGTCAGCGAATACGAAGGAGCCGATGTCACCGTTGCGGCCAAGAAGGTGCCGATGGTCGACCTACCGCTCGGTGCGACAGAAGACCGGGTTTGCGGCACCATCGATATTGAAAAAGCCCTAGCAGAAGGCATAAAGGCGTTTGAACCGGGCCTGCTAGCCAAGGCAAACCGAGGCTTACTCTACGTAGACGAAGTCAACCTGCTAGACGATCACCTCGTTGATGTTCTCTTAGACTCCGCCGCCTCCGGCTGGAACACCGTTGAGCGTGAGGGCATTTCCATTCGGCACCCGGCTCAGTTTGTACTGATTGGTTCCGGCAACCCAGAAGAAGGCGAACTGCGCCCTCAGCTGCTAGATCGCTTCGGAATGCACGCCGAAATCCGTACCGTTCGCGACCCAGAGCTACGCGTCCAAATCGTCGAGCAGCGGACCGCGTTTGACCAAGATCCTGATGGCTTTAGCGCGCAGTGCCAAGCCGAGCAAGACGCCCTGCAAGAAAAAATTATCAACGCTCAAAATCGCCTGAAAACGGTCACAATGGACCGAGATTTTCGCATCAAAATATCTCAGGTTTGCTCCGAGCTAGACGTAGACGGGCTCAGAGGCGACATCGTTAGCAACCGCGCGGCCAAAGCCCTTGCCGCCTACGAAGAGCGCACCGAAGTGACCCTAGAAGACATTCAGCGCGTGATTGCCTTGTGCCTGCGCCATCGCCTGCGCAAAGATCCGCTAGAGTCGATTGACTCAGGCTTTAAGGTAGAGAAAATGTTTAGCACAGCCTTTGGGGTTGCCGCGCCAGAGCTGTCGACAAACGGTCGTCAGCTTGCCGGTGTGCGATAAGCTAACGCCTTATGACCTGACGCCTTATGACACAGCGTATTCTCGGCCTCGATCCGGGGCTAGCCATTCTAGGCTTCGGCGTGATTGAATACGATCCGGCCAAGCGGCGCGATCTGAATCCAGCGATTGGGGTGATTGACTATGGCGTTGTAAAAACCCCTGCTCGAACAGATACGGGGGAACGCTTGTGCACGATTTATGACGATCTGCACAGCGTGATTGATGAACACAAGCCGGACTTGGTTTCGATTGAAAAGCTGTTTTTTTATCGGATGGGCAACACCATTTTGGTGGCGCAGGCTAGGGGCGTGGTGATGCTGGTGCTGGCGCAGCGGAATTTGCCGTTTGTGGAGTTTACACCTGCTCAAATTAAGCAATCGATTACCGGGCACGGCAATGCGGATAAAGCAGATGTGCAAGATGCAGTTGCCCGTGAGCTAAAGCTAGAGAGCATTCCTAAGCCTGACGATGCGGCTGACGGGCTAGCGGTAGCGCTAACGGCCTGGTTTCGGATGGATTAGCGTTAGACAACATAGCTCTTTAGACAGATAGCTTTAGATGGATTGGTTCCGGATGGATAAACGGAGGAAGTAGAAACCATGCCGACATTTGCCACGCCTTTGGCCAGAGCTAGACTCGACCAGCTCATGCAGCCTGCACTGATTCGAGTGATTGATAATATCCGCAAACAGCTCGACCAGTCGACGTGGGAAGGCACCTATGAGGAAGAGTTGCAGTGGCCTGAAGGCACAGCGCCCGAGCAAAAGCAGGACTATGCAGCGCTGCAAAAGCAACTGCATGGCGTCCCACCAGAAGAGCACGACCGAGTGGCGGCGCTGATGTCAAGACTGCCGCAGCCGTCACCGCTCTATACGCTGCGATTACAGCAGGCAGAGCAGGCAGACCAGACGGTTGATATTTGGGCACTCTGCTATCAGGTGTGTGCAGTAGCCTACGACCCAAGCTCGTCGGCAGCGATGGAAGCCGACGACAGCTTATTGGATGAAGAGGGGGAAGTTAATTGGCGATCGCTAGACGACAAAACCAAGGCACTAGTCGAAAACATTTTTGCCCTGCTACCGACTTCATAACATCAGACTCGACCCAATCTTCAGCTCAAGCTCAAGGGTTCATCCGAGAGTGCAGCTGCTGAAATTGTTTGGGTGAGGCTGCTTTATGCTCTGAAGGCAATGTCTAAGATGGACTTTGATCGGAGACGGGTGATGATAGCTCTAGCTCGACAGAAGATGTAGAGAGAACCGGATGATCTCCGTGAGGCTTTTCTGGTTGATCTTTGGGTGGCTGTTTTTCTATCGCTGGTTTTTTTGGTGTCTGCTTTTCTGGTAGGGCCACCTGCAAGAATCCTGGCGGCGCGAGCTGCCAGTGATTGAGAACATCCTTGATCAGCAGCTCTTGAATCCAGATTTTGGCGACAACGGTGAGGGGCAGCGCTAGCAGTAGCCCTGGAAATTTGAAAATCTGAGCAAAGAAGATTTGAGCAATCAGCGTAAAGGCCGGTAGCAGCGAGACCTGATGGGCCATGACGGTGGGTGTAACCGCGTAAGACTCAATCTGTTGAAGAATGATGTAGAGGACAATCACCGCCACTGCCTTCCACGGATCGTCTGAAAGGATGGCGACGACGACGGGAAAGACCATACTCAAAGCGGGTCCAATGTTGGGAATAAAGTTGAGGATACCTGCGAGTAGGGCGTGTGCAAAAGCAAAATCAATCCCCAACAGCAGCAGGCCAACAAAGCTGAAGCCAAAGATGAAAATAGAGCTGATGATGATACCCCCTAGCCAGTTGCCTAGCGCAACTTCGCACTGCCCAAAGATTTCTTTGGCCCTAGCTCTGTAAAAAGAGGGAAATAGCAGCAAAATGCTATTGAGATATGCGCTGGGATTGGTCAAGATCATGATGGCGAGTACTGTCACAAACAGGGTATGAATCAGGATCTGAACGGAAGAGTTGATGAAAATTTGAACAGAGGTGTTGAAGAAGGCAAAGAAGTTGCGAAACACCTCAAGGACTGCTGAGTCGGGTGCGGTAAGCCAGTCCAAAAACTCGTCAATCTCGGGCAGGCGAATCCGATCGGGGAGATTTGCCTGTAGTGTGGCTAGCAAACTAGGGAGCCTGGCCGAAAAGCTGACCAGCAAATCTAGCAGCTTGGTGAATTGCTCTAGAAAGGGTGGAATGATGATCAGGACAAAGAGGGTCGTTACGACTGTGAACAGCAGAATTGCAATCGGGATGGCAAAACGACGCCGAACATTAAGTGCCTGAATTTTTTGGGTCACGCTGTTGAGCGCAAGTGCTATGACGACTGCGGCAAAAATCAATAGCAGGATCGATTTTATCTGCCAGAGAATATAGCCCGCGGCTATTAGACACAGCAGGCTGATCCAGTCACCTAGCTTCATGACTTACCTAGTTTTAAGACTTATGGTATTGACTTCTGGTTTCTGCGTGAGAATGTGGCTTATTGTATCTGAGCGCAGCTGTAGCCGCTTATGGCGTTGGCCACTTTATTTATGTTGGCCACTTTATTTATAAAGATCGCCGGTATCGGGGAAGAGACAACGATGAGGTCTGTAAAAGTGCTAGCTTGAGAGCATCTGAGCGTTTTGAGTAATCTACAGCCTCCTTTGCATGTATGGCTTCTCCTGATGGTCCAAATCGTGATTCGAATCTTCGCGATTCGGCTGAAAATCGGCTGGTGAATTGGCAGCTGATACCGGTTCCTGAGCTGCCTGATGGCTGGGTCAATACGGTAGCAGAGATAACGGGACTGCCCAATCCGATTAGAGGCGCTCAACTGCTGTGGATGAGAGGCATTCAGTCGGCGGCGGCGCTGCGAGGTTTTTTGCAGGCAACGGCATATTGTCCGGCGAGTCCGTTTGAGTTTGGGGAAGAGATTCAGTGGGCGGTAGATCGGCTGATGGTGGCACGCGATCGCACTGAAAAAGTCGCTATTTGGGGTGACTTTGACGCGGATGGCATTACCGCTACCGCAGTGCTTTGGGATGGCCTCAGACAGTTTTTCACGGGTGAAGGTCAGCTAACTTATTTTATTCCCAACCGGCTAAAAGAGTCTCACGGACTCTCTGTGATGGGGATCGATCAGCTTGCAGCGCAAGGCGTACAGCTGATTGTCACCTGCGATACGGGCAGTACCAATCCGGATGAAGTGGAGCACGCGCAGTCTTTGGGCATAGATATGATCGTAACGGATCATCATACGCTGCCCAAAACTAGACCTGCGGTCGTTGCGATTGTGAATCCAAGAGCCCTGCCGTCTGACCATGCGATGGCATCGCTTTCTGGGGTGGCTGTAGCGTACAAGCTGGTAGAAGCGCTCTACGAAAAGCTGCCAACGGTGCCATCGCGCCCGCTACACGAGCTGGTTGATTTGGTTGCAATTGGTCTGATTGCAGATTTAGTCGAGCTAAAGGGCGACTGCCGCTATTTGGCTCAGACCGGCATTGAGCAGTTGCAAACGCAGTTAACGACTGAGCCGCCTATTCGACCTGGCGTCGCGCAGCTATTGAAGCTGTGTCGACGAGCGGGCGATCGCCCTACAGATATTTCGTTCGGTATTGGCCCCCGAATCAATGCCGTTAGCCGTATCTATGGCGACGCTAGCTTTTGTGTAGAGCTGCTCACTAGTGATAATCCTGAGCGCTGCCAAGAGCTAGCCGGAAAAGCAGAGCTAGCCAACGCCAGGCGCAAAGCGCTGCAAAACGACGTGTTCCAACAGGTGAGCGAGCAGCTAGCGCACCGAGATCTGTCAACGACAGGTGTGATTGTGCTTTGCGATTCGCAGTGGCCAGTTGGCGTTTTGGGGCTAGTGGCCGGGCAGGTTGCCCAGCAGCATGGTAAGCCGACGATTTTACTCACGCAAGATGCACCCGAAGCGAGCCTCAATTCAGCTAATCCTGCTTCAGCGAGTCCTCTTTTAGCGAGAGGATCGGCGCGTTCTGTCAATCAAGTCGATCTCTATGACCTGGTGCATTCTCAGGCACATTTGCTAACGGGCTTTGGTGGACATCCATTCGCGGCGGGGCTGAGCTTGCCAGTAGAAAATTTGCCTCTTTTTCAAGCGGCAATCAACCAGCAGTATCGCCAGAAAGTGGGCTCACAAATGAGTGCCCCAACACTCAAGGCTGACCTGACGGTGACAGTGGCTGAGCTAGGGAAAGCGCTATTTCAAGAGCTGAAGCTGCTAGAGCCCTGTGGGATGGGAAATCCTGTGCCCAAGCTGCTGATTAAAAACTGCTGGTTTGAGAACGTATGGCATCAAAAGCTAAAAGATCGCCTGGGCTCTAAGGTGGGCTATATTAAGGCGACCTTTCAGCTCTGCGATGAAAGCGGCGATGAGGGCGGTTCTGGCCGTCGATTGGCCAGTCAATCAGCCAGGTGCCCAGGGCTGTGGTGGGGACACTATAAAGACGATCTACCCCCCGGTCGGTGGGATGCGATCGCTGAGCTAGATTTTAATAGCCATCCCAAAAGCCGCCGATACGAAGTTCGACTGATCGACATTCGCCCAGCGGCCACTCAGTCCGATCTCGTCCAGTCTGCTGCCGCTCAGTCTGCTACTGCTCAGTCTGCTACTGCTCGGTCAATGGCTGATGACCACTGGCTGTTGGACCGACGATACGCGGCGGGCGCAGCCTCTCCCCTTACACCGTCCCTTGAACTGCCATCTGAACCGTCTCTAAAACCGCTACCTCCAGAACCGTCTCTGGAACCAATAGAAGCTGTAACTGATTTAGTCGTAGATGACTGCCCAACGCAGTGGAAAGTCCTGCGGCTGTGGCAGCATCAGTCTTACCAAAAGCGGCAGCCGGTGGCACTGGCCTATCCGTCTCCAGATGTGGTTAATCCGGTTGATGTGTGGACGCAGCTGCTGGGTTTGGCGAAGTATTTGGCTCGGGCGCAGCAAGCGGTGAGTCGTGAGCGGCTAGCGGAAAAGCTGGAAGTGAGCGATCGCACCCTAGAGATTGGGCTTAGCGCCTTATCTGAAGCTGGATTTACCGTAGACATCTCGGCTATAGATCTTCGCTTTCGCTACGGTTCAGCTACTGATTCCAGCCCTGATTCCAGCTCTGCGACTGACGCCAGTGAGCCTAAGAACGCTTCCGGTGGCCCTTCTAATCGCCCGCTCGATCATGCCTTAAGTCATTTTTTAGCGGCTGTTCAAGAAGACTCTTTCCGGCGACAGTACTTCTACCAGGCTCCAGTCTCCACGCTGCAATCTGTCGTTTCGACGGCGGCTGATTTAGACTAATTTGCCTGCGCAAATAGCTGCATGACGGCCCAGCTCAGTGAGGCAGCGTCGAAACATTTTTATAGGAATTTATTATCTAAATTCGTTGACACTTTTGAATCAAAACAGTATCATTAGATACAGAAAAAACAACGTTCATCTTTTTCTCAGTCAACCGCATCGACATTCTGAATCAACATTCCGACAAGTGCCTTTGACTCATGAAAGACGGAAGTAAGGGTTATTTTCATCCCTGAAGGAACGCGCCTCTTTAACCATCTCAATCCCTTTGGAGGCGATTACCATGCAACTTTCATACCGTGGCGTTAAGTACAACAGCACTGAGCGTGCTGTGAAAGTCACAGAAACTCAGGAAATTGGCCACTATCGCGGCGCGACATATGCGATTCGCCGCGTGGTTGGTCTGCCTGTTCGGCATCCTGAAGACGTGCTGAAGTACCGTGGCGCGATTGTTCGTTAGGTGCTGTTCGCTAGTAACTGTTCGCTAGTACTTTGTGCGTATACGCACACCGCATACTGCAACACGCGTACCTGAGCTCACTCAGCAGCTCAATCAATTGAGCCCAATCAATTGAGCCCAATCAATTGAGCTAGATCAAAAGTTACAGCAAGAAAGGCGTGGTCTAAAAAGATCGACGCCTTTTTTGTTGCTGTATCATAGCCATTGTGCGATTACAGGTCTGCCACCACAACTAGGTATGCCAGCACAGAAGGAGCGATGCTTATGCTGTCAAGTTTCATCGCAGGTTTGGTAGTTGGATTGACCGTGCTGATATTTGATCGGCGACGCTATGATACAAAGCTGAAACAGCTGCTAGGAAGACTAGAAGACCGTGAGCCTGTTCCGACGATAGGCTACGACGCGCAGCTAGCGAGTGCGATTGGTGAGCAGCAAGCTCATATAGGGGCGCTTAATCAACAGATAAAAGACCTGCGCCATCTGCTACAGAACGCACCTGTAGGCTATTTGCAGGTGGATGAAGAAAGTCGTCTGCTATGGTGCAATCAACGCGCTCAAGAATTTTTAGATATTGACCAGGGGGACTATGCTCGGCCTCGTTTACTGCTGGCAACTGTGCGCTCTTACGAGCTAGACCAGCTAATAGAACGCACTCGCCAATCGCAAACGGTCTGTGAAGCTCGCTGGACGTTCAATGCGATCTCAACCGATCCGGTTAACTATTCGGAGCGCCCGGCCTATCCTTTTCAGGGCTATGGCTTTCCGCTAGCGGCGGGGCAGGTGGGCGTATTTTTAGAGAATAAGCAGGAAGCAGTGATGCTAGCTCAGCAGCGCGATCGCTGGATTTCGGACGTAGCCCATGAGCTAAAAACACCGCTAACCTCTATTCGCCTGGTCGCAGAGACCCTGCAATCTAGAGTTGCCCCCAATCTGTTGACCTGGGTAGAGCGCCTGCTAAAAGAAGTAATTCGGCTGAGCGTACTGGTTGACGACGTGCTGAAAATGAGCAGCCTAGAGCAGCGTCAAACCCAACTGCAAGATCAGGTCGACACCGATATGGTGCCGTTGATTCAGGCTGCCTGGCAAGGCGTTGAGCCGCTGGCCAAGCTTAAGCAGCTAACGCTGAACTATCAGGGCCCCGATCATTTGATTGCGACCGTGAACACCAGTCTTATGCACGCGTTAGTCTTCAACTTGCTGAGCAACGCGGTGAAATACAGCCCTCCTTCTGAGGTGATTCGAGTGCACTTGAGCTTGACTCGACTTGATCAGTCCAACCAAATCGATCAGATTGACACGGTTACTCACCTTTTCTTAGAAATAATTGATACCGGTGAGGGACTCCATGACAAAGATCTTCCTCATATTTTTGACCGATTCTATCGCGCGGACCCGGCGCGCAGCCGCCAAGCGCGTTTGGATAGTACTGGACTTGAGCAGAGCCACGCGGTTGATGCGAGCGAGCTTGCTAGTCGGGGTACGGGCTTGGGTCTTGCGATTGTGCGGCAGATAGTAGAGGCGCATCAAGGACGCGTAGAGGCAAAAAACCATCCTGAGTACGGCGGCGCTTGGCTACGAGTATGGCTTCCTCTCAAGCGTCTGATGACTATCTGATGACTATCTGATGACAAAAGGACTGTAATTTTTAGTATGACGCGCTCAAAGTACGGCGCGCTCAAAGTACGGTGTTGTTAAAGTAACTGTGAAATCTTGCCCATTCAGTAGGATCACCCCCTTGTATAGACGGTGAGATTGCTGCTTGAATAAAGAAGGCTTTGTACAGAGCTATTGGCCGTTTAAGTCTCTTCGCGATCTGTCTGTTTTGATGACTCTTTTGTCTTGATGACTCTTTTGTCTTGATGACCGTGCTGTTTTAACGTTGTTCATTTCGATGACTTATTCATTTCGATGACTTATACGTACCTTGGCCTAAGATAGACAAATTTGTAATCTGATAGCATCTGCTGTGCGAATGCATCCGTACGGTGTATATACTTAACTAAAGCTGTTCGTACTTATGACCGCAAGGCTTCAGAAGCTTTTAGCACAAAGGGGTATTGCCTCTCGCCGCCAGTCTGAAAAGCTAATTTTAGGTGGTAGGGTAACAGTGAACGGTGAAATTGCTGAGCTTGGTCAGCAAGCAGATGCAAGCCTCGACTGTATCTGTGTAGATGGCGTAAAAATTGGCGAGCCCCCTGGCTGCGTTTATTTTTTGCTAAACAAGCCTAAGGGTGTGGTGTCTACTTGCCTAGATCCACAAGGTAGGCGCACGGTGCTAGATCTGTTGGAGGATTCTCTGCGGCAGGGGTCTGGTATCCACCCGGTGGGTCGCTTAGATGCTGACTCGACGGGGGCGCTGCTGTTGACTAATGACGGTGAGTTGACCTATCAGTTGACGCATCCCAACCATGCCATGCCGAAAGTATATCAAGTTCGAGTTAAAGGCGTTCCCTCTAAAGCAGCGATTAGGCGGTGGTGTGAGGGCGTGATTCTAGACGGTCGTCAGACGTTACCTGCTGAGGTTCGACTAGTGAAGGCACTGCCGAACAGCCGGGCACTTTTGAGTGTGACGCTTACGGAAGGTCGCAACCGTCAGATTCGCCGTGTCGCTGACGCTTTGGGTCATCCTGTGACAGCCCTTCACAGAATAAAAATTGGCTCACTGTCGCTAGGAAGCTTGCCACGAGGTCACTATCGTATAGTGAGTGTCAAGGAGGTGGCTGGTCTCACTGCTAAAGTTAAGTAGTAATCTTGAACGTATTAGCTACGCTTTTTATGCCTCGCTCTTTTTGCCCAGACTGTGGTTCTTGTTTCCTTTATCTTTCCTGACTTAGGCCGTGCTAAATTCTGCCCAGAAACGCTAAGAAGACCAGAAAATATTATTAAATCCTTGCCTAACCTACGCCTTAACATGAAGCAGAAAGCTCGTACTAAAGAACCGACCGCAGAGCAGCTGCAGCAAGAGCAGCTGAGTTCTATTGGCAGCTTGTTAAAACAGGCCCGTTTGCAGCGAGGGCTAACGCTAGAGGCGATTGAAAAGCTAACGTTAATTCGCCAGATGCTGCTCTCTGCTTTGGAGGAAGGCCATATTTCGGAGCTGCCTGAGCCTATCTATATTCGGGCGCTGTTGAGACGCTATGGCAATGCGATGGGGCTAGATGGCGAGGCGATCGCAAGCCAGTTTTTCACCCGTCCGGTGATCAATCCACCGCGCGCGTCTTGGAAAGATTCTCCGGCGGCTCAGCTTCGCCCGCTGCATCTATACGGCGCTTATATTCTATTGATTATGGGGGCGGTGAGTGCGCTCTCAGGGCTGTTGCAGCGAACGGCTCCTGATATGACGGCGCAGCCAATTTTGGACCCGGCAGCAATTGAACAACTCATGCCTAGCTCGGAGCCAGTGGCAGAGGTCCCGGCAGAAACTCCGACTGAATCGCTTAAGGCACAAGAGAAGCCAATTGAGGTGGATTTAGTGCTGACGGGTCAGTCTTGGGTGCGGGTGATTGCCGATGGGAAGATGGCGTTTGAGGCGATTTTGGAGCAGGGGGAGACCCGGTCTTGGGTGGCGGATCAGTCGATGACGATTCGCGTTGGGAATGCAGGCGGGGTGATGTACTCGTTTAACCAGTCAGAGGCGCAGCCGATGGGTGAGCTGGGCATGCCTGAGGAGCGTACGTTTGCGCCGAACGTCAGCATGGCTCCTGGCCAGTAGCGGCGGCGAGACTGCTTATATTTTACTGTTCATATTTTTCCTGTTTATATCTTCGGAGAACGCTGAGAGAAGCGCTGGACCCTATGTTAACCCAGCTGTTGATCCAGCGTTTATTTTTGTGAGGTAGCTGGCGCTGCCGGTAGGATGACGGTAGCGGTGGTGCCTTTGTGGGGTGCGCTGGTGAGAGTGAGCTGGCCGTGGTGATTGTCGGTGATGATTTTGGCGATCGCAAGCCCTAGCCCTGAGCCCCCGGCGCTGCGGCTGCGAGCGGCGTCAACCCGATAGAAGCGGTCGAAGACGTGAGTGAGATCTTGGGTGGGGATGCCGATGCCGGTGTCGGTGACGGCGACGCTGTTGCTGTGGGCGGTGGTGTTGAGGCTGACGGTGATGCTGCCGCTGGGGGTGTATTGAATGGCGTTGGCAACTAGGTTAGTGAATAGGCGGGTGAGCTGATCGGGATCGCCTTTGAGTAAATAGGTGGGCGAATTGGCGGGTTGATTTTCGTGGTAGGAGAAGGTGAGATGCTTTTTTTGTGCGATCGCCTGCTGTTCTTCAAAGACATTTTTGAGCAGCGTAGAGAGTGCTATCTCTTCTTTTTGTATGGGGATCAGGCCACTCTCTTGACGGGCCAAGAACAACAGATCGTCAACGAGCCTACCAAGCCTGCGGGTAAGGCGTTCTATCACTTCTAGCTGGCTGCGCTGAAACTGTTCATCTGGGTCGGCGAGGGCAACTTGAACGTTGGTTTGAATGACGGCGATGGGGTTGCGCAGCTCGTGGGAGGCGTCGGCGGTGAACTGTTTTAGCTGCTGGTAGGAGTCGCGGACGGGGCGATCGCGAGGCCAGAGAGAAACCAGCCGATGCCTGCGACTGTGGCGATCATGACGGTGATGCCAAAGCCAAGATCGATAATGAGCTGGCGGCTGGGCTTAGAGACTTCGAACCAGGGATGGCTGACGCGGAGATAGCCGAGGAGTTGGGACCCTGACGTGATGCGCTGGGTAATTTGCCGCAGGGCGAGGCTGTCGGGGGGAATGATGGTTTCGCCGTTGGGATTGACGTGAAGCGGAATTTTGGGAGATTTGGAGAAGGTGCTCCACTGTAAGTTGCCGTCGGGGCCAAACCATTCGAGATCGATGCGATCGTCTTCGCTGGCTTCTCCGCTGTGGCGGAAGCTGGCTTCGATGTTGACGCTTGGTATGCTTTCGATCTGGCCGCTTTCAGTTTGGCCGCTTTCAGTTTGGCCGCTTTCAGTTTGGCTGTCTTCGATGATGAGGGAGCGTTCGACGATTTCGATGACGTGGTTGAGGGTGTCGTCAACGCGCTCGACAAGGGTGGTGCGAACGTAGGTGTAGACGCCAGTGGCGAAGAGGAGAAGGAGGACGGCGGTGACGGTGGTGTACCAGAGGGCGAGGCGGCGACGGGTGGTTTGAAACATCGATTATTCGTATGCATCCTTTCTGTGGCCTGCTTTTACGACTCTGACAAGGAGTTTTGTATCTTCAACCGCGTAAATAACGCGATAGTTTCCCGAACGAATACGATATTCGTTCTTTCGGCCTTTAAGCTTTTTGCAGCCTTGACGGTCGGGGGTCTTGCTCTAGGGTAGTGATACGGGCAAGTAAAGACTCCTGAACGGTTATCGGCAGCTTGCTGATTTGCCGTCTTGCCAGAGGCTCGATAAAAACTTGGTAGGTCATTCTATGCCTAGCTCAAGTTTAAGATCGGCTAGTGAAATAGCTTCTCCAGGTTCTTGGCGGGCAACGTCGGCGTCAAAGACATCTATTTCGTCTTCTATTGCTTCGATAGCGGGTTCGAGGTCTACCTGATGTTTGAACTGTAGGTATTGTAGGAAGTGGTATAGCTCGTCTATAGCGTGGCGGGAGAGGGATGGAAGTTCTAAAGTGACGGGATCGATATCTGGGTTTTTCTTTAGTTTTAGTTTCTGGTGATACAGTCATGTGCTTCCCCAGATATTTTTGATATGTCTCTATTTTAGCGACGTACGGTTGTTATCTTCGCTAGCGGAGATGTATGGGCTGCAAGAAGGCTGTATGGGTTAGGTTGAAGTTTTTTGTGAATGGGGCAGACTTACAGCAAGTTTTGTCGATAAGTGGCATAGTCTCAGTGTAGATATTTCTTACATTTCGAATATGTTGGAATCTTTGATGCTGGCTGAGCTGGGTGCTGAGCGAAGGCTTTGAAGGAGACGGTTGGTGCCTCTGACGAAGGCTGCTGCGAAGGACTTTTTTAAAGACCGCCTGAAGAATAGTGCTTCTAGGCGCTGTACGTGCGATGCCGGATTGTTTAAGAAGGCGGTGAAGCAGTCTCAGAAAAATTTTTTTCTGCTTTTTCAGGATGAGCTGGAAAATCGCGGCTGGACAAGCAGCGCTGATTAGGCATGAGCTAGCAAAACCTTTGAGGCTTTTCTGGGAACTGCGACGGTCGCAGCTTTTTTGGGTGAGCGTTTGAGTTTGAGGTGAAGCGGCTTGATGGAGACTTATTGCCGGAGAGTGTGTGGCGCTGTCTGACGCTGCTTTGCCAGAAGAGTTTCACTGGGAGGATCTGACTAAGAATTATTTTCGCCAGGTGAAAGGGCTGATTCGTGAGGATGCTGCGCTTGCTAGGCAGCTGGATCTGAATTATCAGGAGCGGATAAAGGCGAGTACTGAGGCGCTGGTTGGGGTGCGCGTTGAGTTCGACTTGCCGGAGTATCAGGAGTCGCTGAAGGAGCGGTTTGGGAGCTTGAGTTTGGACTCGTTGGATACGACGGGGGCGGCTTATGACAATTTGCGGCTGTGGAAGATTTTTGTGGCGCAGGATGTGCGCGAGTGTGCGGAGTTTGCGCCGCAGATGTATGAGCTGCCG